>CAUPJC010000066.1:0-2631 GCA_963511475.1 uncultured Flavobacterium sp. | reverse complement strand
GAAGTGAGTTCAAAATAGTCAACTATGATTTCAGGTAATAATAATTTGAGTAGATCGATAAAAGAGGCTTTCATTTTTGAATATTTAGAAATACAAAAATCTGATTTTTAATATTTCTCCACAACTTTTCGTATTGATCCTAAGTGATCCCAGTACAAAACTACTTAGCACTATTAATGGAGCAATAGCTAGAAGTTTTATTGCAGGATCAATAGACCAGCTTCTTACCGCTAATGTAAGTACTACAATTACAAACGGATGAAAAATGTAAACAGCAAAACTACAGCGTGATACTTTAGTAAGTAGTTTTGAATAAATATTCCAGTTTCTTTTTCCTTTAATTAATAATGCTGTTATTATCGATATACCGATCCATTGTTCCCAAACTGCATATAATAATGCCTGCCAATGAAGACCTCCGGAAAACCAAGAAGAGGGTGTGTTTAGCTTGAAACTAATGACAAAAAATAATGGAAAAAACAATAAACATAACATTGCCGATCTTTTCAGCTGTCTGCCTGTTTTTTCTGAAAGTTGATTGAACCAATTGTTTTTTGAAGCCAGTAATCCGATAATGAATAGTGCAATATATTGTGAAAAATGCCCAAGCTGAAATCCAACTGGTTCAAGAACCCATCCAACAGGAAATATAATTCTAACCAAGAAACTAATAATTCCTAATGCTAATGCAAATAATAATATGGCACGCGTGTTAGGTGCTGCCACAGGTTTGTCGAAGTTAATTTTGAATATTTTTTTTACTGCTGCATAAAGTAATGTAAAAAGCAAAAGTGCCGCCACAAACCATGTAACTCCTAAGTCAATCCAACTATCGTAACCGCTTAGATATTCAAAATAAGTGATATGATTTTTTGTAAAATAATAGACCAGATAACACATGAATGGTGTAAGGATAAAAGAATAGAATACTATAGGAATTCCTAATCTCGTTAATCGGTCTTTAATAAATTTTGAAGCTCCTTTTCTAGAATACGAAGAACCGGTAAAATAGGCTGCCAATAGAAAAAAATACCCCATAAAAAAAGACTGATTGATACTAACGAACATTGTCATAACAGCACGTGCACCTAAAAAGCTGCTTGGTTCATTATAATACCAGCCTCCCGAAGAACTGTAAGCAATTAAAGTGTGATGAAGTATCACTAAAATTGTCAGTAAAACTTTGATATTATCTATATATAATAATTTGTTTAAAGAGCCAGAATCTTCATTTGAAACAGCTGTTGCAGTTGGCATAATAAATAGGTTTTGCGTTATTTATGGCAAACGTACAACAAGAAAATACAGCCAGAGCAAGGGTTGTTACTAGCAACTAGCTTTTGTGATAAGCAACAAGCTTAGGCAATATTTTTATTTTGAAGCTGCTGATAACAGCTATTAAAGTTATCGATTTGCTTTCTTGAAACAGGTATTTTTATGTCTGTTTCTTTAAATGATAATACATAACCCTGGGAGTTTCCAGCTACTTGTTTGATCTTATACATATTTACTAAATAGGTTCTGTGACATCTAAATAAGTGCGGGTAATCTGTTATTTGAGTTTCAAATTGAGTTAAAGAAATTCTTTTTACTTCTGTAGTCATTTGATGGCCATTCGATTTTGTTAACTCAATGTAATTGCCATCTGCTTTTGCAAAGAGTAATTGGTCCATATCCAGTAAAAAATCATCTTGTTTTACCTGTGTGGTGATAAAAATATTAGATTTTAAAACTGTTTTTTCGGGTTTAACTGTCAGCGGGGTAAATTGCAGAACAAATGGCGATCCTTTTTTTGACTCAAAATAGAAAGTTGATAATCGTAGAAAAAAATAGAAAAATATACCCGCAACAAAACAATTTCTGATTTCTTCAAAGAAATAATTCCATGACCAGTTGTTTGGATTGTTATAAAGTAAATCTCGCATCAAGAAACTTGCTGTACCAATTAAAACTAATAGCGCTCCAATTTGAATGAATTCTTCAAGTAAAGTCCATTTAGTTTGATTCTTCGTTTTTCTGAAATAATTCAATACTCCAAAATAAACAAATAAAATTATTGCCGGAGCTAAAGCATGTAAAAAACAAATAAAGAAATAATGCATTTTCAGTTCCGGATCATAAACTCCAAATGGTTTAAACATTAAAAGAAAAAGTAGAATGATAAGAAATACAACAATAGAGCTTTTGATAAGATTTTCAAACTTATATCGTTGAGGATATTCAATTTCATTCCTCAAATGTTCTGTATTGATGTAGAATCGCATATTAAAAATTTATTTTGGGAATAAAAATACAAAAAATAGAAAGCGTATAGCTTTTGGAACTATTTAGATTTGATAATATCTAAAAAAAGCAAAACACTTTGAAAAGTACTTTTATTTTTTTTTGACTTAAATGGAATATTAACTTTGAATAAAACTATTTTAAGTTATCAAAAAATGTCAAAACTGAGATCAGGTGTTCGATTGTATTCCCTGACAGTCCACCAATAAAGAGGCTGTCCGAAAAGTAAGGACAGCCTTTTTTTTGCTGTTTTTAATCTAAAATATTATCTTAGAGTTGCACAAAAAACGAGCAATGGCTAAAGTAATATTTAAATCGCAATCGATCAATACTCTGGAACTTTTTCCG
>CAUPJC010000065.1:0-3539 GCA_963511475.1 uncultured Flavobacterium sp. | reverse complement strand
GAGCGAAAGACGAGGCTCGAACTCGCGACAACCAGCTTGGAAGGCTGGAGCTCTACCAACTGAGCTACTTTCGCATTATTGAGGTGCAAAGATAAATAATAAAAACAGTTAATTGCAAATTTTTTTTGAAAAATAAATTAACATATTTCAATAATATTTACAACAGTTTTAAAACTAAAAAGTTATACTTTTATTTTTGTTTAAACTTAAGCAAAACTGTAGTGATATGGCAGCTTAAGTCAGCTATTTAATACCAAAGCAGCTCTCAAAAAGTAAAAATCAGAAAAAAAATTCAATTTTAAAGACTAAAATTTGGTTATTAAACAAACATTTTTGATAATTTTTAAAAAACAATTTAACAAGAATTATTTCAATATTTAAAATTAATAATACCATCTTTGCATTCGATAATCAATTTCAAATACAAGAAATACAGAACATTAATTAATGTCAAAATAAGAGAAATGAATAAATACTGCTTATTTATTGTCTTACTAGCACTTGTGAGTTGCAAAAAAGAATCCATTCTCAATTTGGACACTTTCAAGATATCCGATTCTAATGATAAAGAAGGAGAGATCATTGAAATTGACACTTTATTAATGAGTCCTTTTAAAAGCAGATCACTTAGCGGTTTTTATAATTCACGAAATAATGAAACCGTTTGGCAATCTGAAAAAAACAGAAAAACAATCCTTGAAACGATTAAAAACTGCGGATCAGAAGGACTAAATCCTTCAGACTATGCTATTACGAAACTACTGGAATTAGAGAAAAAATTCATTGAACTCAATGAAGAAGAACAAGTAAACTATGATTTATTGCTAACTTATAATTTTCAAAAATACCTTACTCATTTACATAACGGAAAACTCAACCCAAAAGAACTATATTCCGACTGGGATTTAAATATCGAAGAATTAGACACCAAAGTGATTTTAGACAATGCCTTGGAAAAAGACTCTTTAGCTGGTGAAATAAAAAAATGCCAGCCAAAAGCGTTAACCTATGCCAAATTGATTAAAGCATTATCACTCATAAATGAATTTCCTGAGGATAAAACAGAACCTATTATTACTGATGAAAAAATAAATCCCAAAGACATTAATCCGACAATCATTACTATTAAGAAAAAACTATTGTATTGGAAAGATTTAGAAAGCAAGGACAGCATCACCTCCAATTATGATGCAGAAACCGTCAAAGCTGTTAAGAAATTTCAAACACGTCATGGATTAACTTCTGATGGCATTATCGGCAAAACCACAGTAACTGCATTGAATTTTACTAAAGAAGAAAGAAAACATCAAATTATAGCTAATCTGGAACGCTGGAGATGGTATCCAAAATCCTTTACTCAGAATTATGTCCTGATTAATATTCCGAACTACAGCCTGAGCGTAGTCGAGGACCAAAACGTAACTATGAACAAACGTATTGTAGTAGGCACAATTAAAAGAAAGACTCCAATACTGACTTCCGTATTGCAGACTGTGGTTTTCAACCCAACTTGGACGGTACCGCCAACCATTTTAAAAGAAGACCTCATTCCTGAAATGATGAAAAACAGAAACGCATTAAAAAACAAAGGAATTGGAATATACGATTCAAAGAACAATGAAATTGATCCAGCAAAATGGAATCCTAACAGACCAAGAGGCTATCGATATGTACAAAAACCAGGCTATTATAATGCTCTTGGAGTAGTTAAAATTAACTTCCCAAATAATCGAAGCGTATACCTGCATGATACCAATCACCGCAATTTATTTGAACGCAACAACCGCTCCTTAAGTTCAGGCTGCGTACGAATTGAAAATCCTCTGGAACTGGCACAGCTGCTGTTAGACAATCCCAAGAAATACTCTAAAGAAAAAATGGACTCTATTGTTGCAACTAAAAAAACGCTGTTTATAGGCATAAAAAAACGCTACGCAATATATCAATGGTATTGGACAGCGTGGAGTGAAGATAACAAATTACTGTTTAGAAAGGACATTTACAATTTGGATGCCGATCTATATAGTAAATTACGAAACTAAATGATTTTGTTTTGGACTATCAATTGAAGGATGATAAATATACAAACAGGACTGGCCTTTTATTATCGTTATAATTTCTGAAACCAATTTTACTGGAACAGCTGGACAGCCTTGGCTTCTGCCTAATCGTTTATGATTTTTGATAAAAGATTCCGAAACATAATCGGCACCGTGAAGAACAACCGCTCTATTGCGTGCGTTATCGTTTAAGCCTTTTTCTAATCCGTCCAATTTAAGAGAAACACCATGTTTACCATTATAGACTTCTCCAGTAACATAGAATCCTAAACTGCTCTTGAAAGACTCAGGAGTATTTGAAAAATTATTAGCAAATTCCTCACCAGTATTTCTTCCGTGAGCAACTAATGTCTGCAGTAAAACTATATTAGTTGACAAATCAATAATCCAAAGACGCTTTACATTGGATGACAAACTAAAATCAACAAGCGTCAATATATTGCTTTTTACTATCCCTTTTTCCTGTAATGAATAAAACCCTTTCAAAGCCTCACCAAAACATACTTGGTTTGGCAATTCAAACTTATTTGCCTGCAGCATATTGTAAACGCTTTCAATTTTGGAATCTATATTAGATTTCAAAACGGATGCAATTTCCTTTTTTGGAATACTTTTATGAGTATTTATTATATTTCTCGAAAATGCAAAAAAACTAAAAACAAAAACCAAAGCAAAAACTAACTTATAAACTACTGTATATCTATTCATTATAATCTATTAGGAATCTCAAAAATACAAACAATAATCACTTATCAAAAGATAAAATGTATTTTGTCGATAAAATTAACATTTAATCGATTAATATAGACCAAAAAAATATACTTCAAAAATGATTTTTTTTAATAGACTTCTTTACTTTTGGATATAAATCACTGTTTTTTACAACATTAACCCTTAATTTTATTGTATTTTTAACAATTTTAAAATATTATCTAAATCTATGGACAAAGAAAAATCATTCATACGAATTATATTACTTACCAGATTTCGATTGATGGAAAACTAAATGAATAAGCCTGAAAATCAACCAAAACAGTATATGATTTCGTAATGTATCAGCCTGAAATTATACATTTAGAATAGATTCATTCCTCTAACTTATCTCGTTTATTAAATATGATCAACCTAATACACATCTATGAATATTGTATAGACCCAAAACATCAGTTAAATAATCAGTCTATAGAAATTAGAAGAAACCAATCAAATTGAGAAAGACCTTTCAAACAATTTTTCAGACATTTTTCGCAGTAATCTGACTAATATATTTTCTGTCAGCATTCGCCACTACATTGACTATAATGAGGTAAAAAATAAATTTTAATATTTTATTTGTTACAAACCTGAACTCGATTAATAAAAAACGGCTAATTGGCTAGTCTTAACCGTTTCGTATTTCAACGAAGGTTTTTTTGGCAGAAAGTTATAAGCAATTATTCCAGCAATAAGATTTGACAAAAAGTTAGTAAATGAACGATG
>CAUPJC010000064.1:0-4215 GCA_963511475.1 uncultured Flavobacterium sp. | reverse complement strand
GAAATAAGCCAGCACCTAACACACGCTACAAGCAATTTGGGTTTTAGGCATAATTTGAAGTTGGTTTTGTATTTGGGAGATTTGGCAAATCCGAATAATGGGCTTAATTTAGTCCCAAACTGCTTGTAGCGCGGGGACGTTACAGGGCAGTTATGCCGAAATTACGCAGATGAAAACAATCAGAAAATAAGCATTGATTCCGCAAGAAGTTTACAAAGCAGAAGCGTGAAAATTGGAATCGATAGCAGAAGTCGGAAAGTTGGAATCTGAAAACAGAAGCTTGAAAAGCAGAAACGTGAAAAGCAGAAACCTGAAAATCGGAATTTGCCAACGGAAACTTGAAAAGCAGAAACTTGATTTTTTTTGCGCAGATTTTTAAAACGAAAAGAAAATATTTGAAATAATGAACTGAAAATTACGAGCAGAAAAGCAGAAACGTGAAAATTGGATTTTGCCAACAGAAGCGTGAAAGTTTTGTGTGAAAATCGTAATTTCGACAAAAATAACCGCCCTGTAACACACGCTACAAGCAATTTGGGTATTTGGCTTAATGGAAAAATTTGTTTGTATTTGGAAGATTTGGCAAATCCGAAAAATGGGCTTAATTTAGTCCCAAACTGCTTGTAGCGCGGGAACGTTAGCAGTAATTGCACCTCCGAACGATGGAAAAAACCAAATTTATACAAATATTTGAATCAGTAAAACGCAATTCCAAAAACAAGAATAGGAAATGTATGCATGAAAATTGCAATGAAAATGCTATCAAATCACACGTTTTACAGAAAAATGGCATTCTAAAAGAAATAAGTGTTAAGAATCACTTATTTCAATTCAACAATACTTCCAGCTTTGAAATAGAAGATAAAGGAAAATTTGAACTCAAAAGAGTTGGAATAAATGATGTATATACATTTCCGGGTTTTTGTAAGAATCATGATGCTAAAATTTTCTCTCCCATTGAAAATCAAAAAAACATAAATTTAGAAAGTGATTTAAGTATATGCCTTTTCTCATATCGTACTTTGTGTCAAGAAATACGCAGAAAAGAAATAGCATTAGATATTGCCAACGGAATGTTAGAGACAAATTATAACATCCAACTCATTTTGTATTTAACTGATTTTAAAAATGGTTTACTGAATGGTATTAAAAATTTAAACTTTTTCAAACGAGAATTTGAAAAATTGATAAACGGTAAAGAAAATAATTTTATTTTCAAAATATGTGAAATTCCCAAAATTGATATTTGCATTTCTGGTCCGCTCAACATTTATGATAAAGAAAATCCATTAACAGAAACTCACAATGAGAACTTAGAAGTTACAAATAATCCTTTCACAACAAGCGTTTTAAATATTTTCCCCTATAAGGAAAAGTCTTTTGTTATGATTGCACAACACAAAAATTTTGAATGTAATTGGACAAACAAGGTTTTTAATATTTTTCAGACTGGAAATCAAAATTTAATTTTAAAACTAATCTCAGATTTAGTGACAACAAGATTTGAATTTTGGTGTATATCGCCAACTTTAAAAGAATCTATTGAAAAGGAAAAACTTACCGAATTATTTAAAATTTGGGAAAGTGAAGTATTGAATTTCGATTTTGTAATTAAAAATAAATTTAACCTATTCGAATAAAAGCAACTACTGCTAACACACGCTACAACGGATTTGGGCAATTAGCTTAATGGAAAGTTGGTTTTGTATTTGGAAGATTTGGCAAATCCGAAAATAGGGCTTAATTTAGTCCCAAACCCGCTGTAGCGCGAGAACGTTATGGGTAAGTTGCGAAGAAAATCAGACTTTTAAAGGCATTTAATTGAGAGAAACTCGAAATTCATAAACTTTGAAACTTGAATTTTATGTTTTGAAAATGAAAAGCAAAAACTTGAAATACAGAACTTTAATATTGGAGTTTTTAACTGAATCTGAAATATAGAACTTGAAATTGAAAACTTGAGTTTCGGAGTTTCTAAACTGAATCTGAAATACAGAATTTGAAAAGCAAACTTGAATATTGGAGTTTGATGGAAATAAACAATCGTTTTGATTCTCAAATTGAGAATAAAAAATAAGAATAAAAATTGGCTGAAATTTAGATTCGAACTTGGCTATTAATTTGCCAATAATTGGATAAAAATCGATTATAAAAGGGAATGAAATTAGCTAGAATTTGGGCAAGAATTGGGTTTTGAGTCTGCCAAAAATTGGATTAAAATCGATTAATAATTAGGAATATCAGCCAGAAACAACCTACCCATAACACACGCTACAAGCAATTTGGGTATTTGGCTTAATTTAAATATGGTTTTGTATTTGGAAGATTTGGCAAATCCGAATAATGGGCTTAATTTAGTCCCAAACTGCTTTTAGCGCGGGGACGTTGTATGCCATTTAACAGAAAATCTCTGCAAAAGAAGACACTCTAATGAAAAAAATTATTGAAAATAAATTAGAATTGGCTTATTCAGCAATTACAGGATTTGAATTTGCACTTGTAAAAGAGGATTTTTATCTAGAAAAAGCACTTGAAGATGCTTCACTATATGTAATAGGTCAGAGACCAATTATAACATTTGAAAATTTATTTATTTACGAAGAGAATATATATTTTGAAATACATCAAAGAGGGAATCCAAATGTACTTAAAGGAATTTTACCAGTTTTGCAAAGTGAATTGGGATTATCAAAAAAAGGCTATATAAACATTGCACTTAATTTCATAGACAAAGAAAATGTAAAAACAAGCCAACCATTTTTTGATTTATACGGTTTTTCGATTGTGAACGAGTTTTTAAATAAAGAAAAAACAATTATTTGGTTGTCGCCAGAAAAATTATTGTTTAATTGGTGGCGAAAAAGAATAAGATGTGAAATTGAAGGTAATTATAAATCTTTTCTAGAATATAAAGTTCATTATGTTGGAAAAGCAACAAAACAAAGTATTCTTAAGCGATTAACCGGACATAGTACTTTTCAAGATATACTTTCTATTGAAAACCCGATAACATATAAAGATTTACCTAAACATGAAATTTCCATTTTATGTTTTAAGTTTAGTGATAATGTTGAAATTTCCGTATTTGGGGAAGATTCCAAAACTGACGAAATGGTAAAAACTATGATGGGTGAAAATTTTCCAAACAACGAAAAAATATTTTTAGACGCTGAAAAGGCACTGATTCAAGCAATGAAGCCGAACTACAACAAAGAATTATTTAAAAATTATCCAAAAAGTAAGGACGGATTATACTCACATAAATATGATTATATTTCCTATTCGATTACTGACCCAATCAAATTAATTTATAAAGAAGGAGAAATTTGTGGAGGAAACAATTTTGACGGAGGAGATATTATTGAAATTAAGAATAATACTGACTTCGCATTAATAAAAAAATAAACGGCATACAACACACGCTACAAGCAATTTGGGTATTAGGCTTAATGGGAAGTTGGTTTTGTATTTCGAAGAATTTGGCAAATCCGAAGATAAGGCTTAATTTAGTCCCAAACTGCTTGTAGCGCGGGGACGTTACTGGCTAGTTATGCCGAAATTACGCAGGCAAATCCAATTTGGAAAAAACATTTGTTTCCGCAAAAAGTTTACAAAGTAGAAGCGTAAAAATTGGAACTCACCAGCAGAAACTTGAAAAGCAGAAACTTGAAAAGCAGAAACTTGAAAAGTGGAAACCTGAAAAGTGGAATTTGCCAACAGAAACTTGAAAATTGGAATCTGAAAAGCAGAAGCGTGAAAGTCGGAACTTGTCAGCAGAAACTTGAAAAGTTTAGCGCAGAATTAAAAGTAAATAATTGAAAATAATAAACCGAAAATTACGAGCAGAAAAGCAGAAACGTGAAAGTTGGATACTGCCAACAGAAGCGTGAAAAATTTGCGGTTTAATTGTAATTTCGACAAAATAACCAGCCAGTAACACACGCTACAAGCAATTTGGGCATTTGGCTTAATGGAAAAATTGGTTTGTATTTGGAAGATTTGGCAAATCCGAAAATAAGGCTTAATTTAATCCCAAACTGCTTGTAGCGCGAGAACGTTATGGGCTATGGCACCGCATGACAAATCCTGAAATAGGTTGACTAAAAATTAAACACTTTTAGTAAACTATGGAACCCACAAAAAAAGGACACTGTCCAAAAATTGAGTACAAAAAAATCGGTTTTGACTTAAAACTTTCCATCATTGACCAAATTT
>CAUPJC010000063.1:0-4861 GCA_963511475.1 uncultured Flavobacterium sp. | reverse complement strand
TAGGCTACATGGCCTTTTAGGACGCATTACACCAATAGAGAAATGGAACCAGGATAAGCATCTAATTTTAATGAAAAAATTAACCGCATAAATAATAATCGAAATTTAGAATAATACTCTTGTTTTATAGGGGTCAAAACACTAAAAGAAACAATTAATGAATTAATTGAAGATTTGAAAATTGAAACAAAAGAAGATGAGAGTAAATATTTCGTTTACGAAAATATATTCAAAAGCGAAAGTGAAATAATTAAATCCGAAACTACTTTAATAAATTCAGAATTAAAACCTTTCCAAAAAAACAATGAAATTCAAAAACAGATAGCGATTTTAAATGAATCCATTGCAAATGATAAAAAATTTCTTTTAGAAATTGAAACTTTGAATAAGCAAATTACAGAGAAAAAAGCGTCTATTAAAAAATGCCACGAAGACATTTTTGAAATATATGATAAATGTTATTTAGAATACACACAAGTTATTGATGAATTAAAAGAGAGAACTATTCAACTTGAAAAAGATGGATTAAAAATAGAAGGAATTGCTCAATTTAATTTTTCGAAATTATATAAAAACATATATGACATTAGCGACGGTAGAAAAGCTTCTTATAATTCATACCCTGAAATTCTTAATCAAAAGAAAAAAGCTACTACAAGCTTTCAATATGAAATAATCAAAAAAGAAATTGAAAAAATTTTCACCGATATTATGAGTGAAAATTATTCTATTTTACCAAGAATTGAGAAAAAAAATTCAATCAAAATTCTTTTAGAAGATTATTTCTTCGATTATTGGAAAATAACATACAAAAATGATAAACTTGGAGAAATGTCAACAGGAAAGGCAAGTTTTGTTATTCTGATGTTAATAATTGGTTTAAGCAAATCTAAATCCCCAATATTAATTGACCAACCAGAAGATAATTTAGATAATAGGTCTATCACAAGAGATTTAGTTAACTATTTAAAAAACAAAAAATTAGAAAGACAAATAATTGTAGTCACTCATAATGCAAATATTGTCGTTAACTCCGATGCAGAAAATGTTATAGTTGCAAATCAAAAAGGGCAAAATGATTCAGAATCAACCAGTGAATTTCTTTTCGATTATATTAATGGTGCTATTGAAGATACATTTCCGATAAACGAAATCGAAAAAAATTTATT
Source organism: uncultured Flavobacterium sp. (assembly GCA_963511475.1). Taxonomy (GTDB): domain Bacteria; phylum Bacteroidota; class Bacteroidia; order Flavobacteriales; family Flavobacteriaceae; genus Flavobacterium. The sequence continues at coordinate 3,692 of CAUPJC010000063.1, read as the reverse complement.
AATATCTATGGGTATCAGAGAGCATATTGCAGAAATTGTCGAAGGAGGAAAAGATGCCTTTATGCTTCGAGAAAAAAAATATCGATTCGAAAAAAACATAGCTTAACAGGTATAACAGATTTGAGCAATTGACCGAATGGAAATTGGTTTTATATTTGGGATGTTTAGACAAATCTGCTGGTGATTATAGGGGTTTATTCGGGCATGAATAAAAAAATAAGTGATAAACAATTTAATTGTTTTTTTAGATTTTTTTTCAAAACTCACTACAAGGAACCGTAAAAAAACAAATTTAAATACTAGCTAATTAACTTAAATCCAACAAAAAAGAGCATTATAGCAATTGCATTTCTAAGCAACAAATCTGGAAGCTTCCCGCTTAGCATACTGCCAATGTAAATTCCAGGAAGTGATCCTAACAATAATTGTCCCAAAATTGTCAAATCTATATTTCCCATCGATGCGTGTCCTAATCCTGCAACAAGCGTTAATGGGACTGCGTGAGCAATTTCGGTACCTACCAAACGAGGAGTTGGCAAAAGCGGGTACAAGAAAAATAAGGTTACTGTTCCTAAAGCTCCAGCGCCAATTGAGGTAAGCGTCACTGTAGCTCCCAGCATGACACCAATGGCAACCGTCAATAAATTTTGGGTTTTGCTTTCGCTATGAAATTTATCGCCAGCATGTTTTTGAGATAAAACCAACAGTTTCTTTTTGAACAAAATAGCAACAGAAGTAAAAACTAATGCCCAGCCCAAACTATACTTTATCATATTGTTTAAAGCTGTAGTATCGGCATTTAAGCTGTGAAGAATCCACAATGTAATTAAAGCTGCAGGCACGCTACCAAGCGAAAGCCAGCCTGTAATTGTCCAATTGATATTCTTTTTTTTATTATGCACTAAAATACCTCCTGATTTAGTAATCGCAGCATATAATAAATCAGTTCCAACTGCTGTCGATGGCGGAATGCCAAACCACAATAAAATAGGAGTCATTAACGATCCTCCTCCTACTCCAGTCATACCTACAATAAAACCAACTAATAATCCTGCAACAATTAAACCTGCTTGTAAATCCATAAAAGAGACTATGATTTTTTTTTGCAAAAATAGGAAAAACTACTTTAGTACAGGCATCAAACTCTGTGAGGTGACCTGCGTCAATAGCTTAAATTCATGGCTTTAGGGCAAAAAAAATAATGTTTTGAGATTAAAAACTGCACTCAAAAGAGCTATCCATTGACAAAATCATTTTAAATCCGACTAAAACTATAGAAATTAACTATTTTTAACAGCCGTCATTGATAATTTAATAATTACTCTATGGACTTACTAGATTATAAAAACTTGGCAAAAAAAATTAAAATAAGTTTGTTAAAAATTACATAACAACAGATTTTCTTACATAAAAAGCTTCGGTATTAAAAAATATACTCTGAAAAATCAATAAAAACTGTGCTTAACAATTAAAACAAATGTCATTTTCTGAGCAAAAAAAGAAATTCCCAAATATTATTATACGAGCAAAATATCAAAATTCAGAACACAAACAGCTTTTTTGTAACTTCGCCCTTTGAAAATAATACAGATGAATATTAAACTTATCGCAATCGGAAAAACCGATAATAAATCACTGCAAACTTTAATTGACGATTATACCAAGCGGCTGTCATTTTATATCAAGTTTGATTTGGAAATTATTCCAGACATCAAAAACGGAAAGAACTTATCGGAAAGCCAGCAGAAAGAAAAGGAAGGCGAACTTATTTTGTCTAAAATAACTCCTACAGATCAGCTTATTTTATTAGACGAAAACGGAAAGACTTTTTCGAGCGTTGCTTTTTCATCCGAATTACAAAAAAAAATGAACTCTGGTGTCAAAACACTGGTTTTTGTTATTGGCGGTCCTTATGGTTTTTCGGAAACGGTTTATGCTAAAGCAAATGGCAAAATCTCGCTTTCACTGATGACTTTTTCACATCAGATGGTACGCTTGTTTTTTATTGAACAATTGTATCGAGGATTTACCATTTTGAGAAATGAGCCATATCATCATCAGTAGGATCAGTTAGCAGTAAAATCAGATAGCAGTAGGCAGTTATCAGAATTTAGTAAATGAATTCTACATTAGTCAAATTGAAATCAGGTGTTGAAAATTTTAAAGTTTGGATGAAAATTTTGCTCTGAATATAAGTTCCATATTGCAAATTTTTATCAAAACAAAAAATAAATTTATTAGACTTATCACTTGGTAAACTATTCAGATAATTTTGTAATTCTTCCCTTTTAACAATTGCATTATTAACTGAAATTGTATTCTTTTTATCAAAAAATACAATTACTCCATACGCTGGTTTCTCCATTTTATATTGCACTTTCGTAAAAGGCAGAAAAGCCAGATTTTTGCCAATCGAATCTGCATACGAATAATAATTTTCGGCAGTTTCATTTTTATGAGCGCTGTCTCCACGTTTTTTTTCCTGCATTTTGATCACTTCTGGAATTACCAGACGCAACGGCAGACGCTTGTCAATATTCAAAACCCAATTGGTTGTTCCAATGCTGTTTTTTCTGTTTACTTCTGCCAAAGTATCTTTTCCGTTCACTCTAAAAAAAATGTAAATAGGCGAAAGATCTACAACTTCTTTCACAATAGTTCTATCAGCTTTTGGCAATAAGATGTCTTCTTTATTACCGCAGGAAAAACAAAATAATAATACAAATCCAAACAGATATTTCATCATTTTAACTTAATTTATTAAATAAACGGACACATTCTACAGCCTCTTTTACATCATGAACACGAAGTATTTTTGCGCCTTTGGTCAAAGCAATTGTGTTCAGGAAAGTGGTCCCGTTTAATGCCGATTCAGCATTTGTTTCTAATGTTTTATAAATCATTGATTTTCTAGAAATTCCAACTAATAAAGGCAATTCTAGCATTTGAAGCAATTCCATTTTTTTTATTACTTCATAATTTTGTTCCAATGTTTTAGCAAAACCAAAACCAGGATCCACAATCAAATCATTTATTCCGAGTGCTCTTGCAACGGCTATTCGTTCCGAAAAATAGAACAGCATTTCTTTAATTATATCGTCATATTGTGTAAATGTCTGCATCGTCTGCGGTGTTCCTTTCATGTGCATCATGATATAAGGAACCTGATATTTAGCAATAGTTTCCAGCATTTTATCATCTAATTTTCCAGCCGAAATATCATTGATTATTGCTGCGCCGTTTTCAATACAAATCTTTGCAACTCCAGCACGAAAAGTATCAATTGACAATATAATATCCGGAAAATGTTTTTGAAGCAGATTCACAACAGGAATTATTCTCGAAATTTCCTCTTCCTCCGAAACAAACTCAGCATTTGGTTTACTTGAATAGGCTCCCACATCAATAAAATCGACTCCATCATTGAGCATTTTTTGGACTCTCTCCAGAAGTTCGCCTTCATTTTTATATTTTCCGCCGTCAAAAAAAGAATTAGGCGTAATATTCAAAATCCCCATTACTTTTGGTGTAGATAAATCGATGAGTTGTCCTTTACAATTCATTTATATGTTTTTTTAAGTTTAAAGTTATTTAAAAGGTTTAAAGCTGTTCAAAAAGTTTAAAATTGTTTAAAATTTAAATCTTTAAACTCTTAAACCTTTAAACTCTTAAACCTTTAATTTTTTAAACTT
>CAUPJC010000062.1:0-4912 GCA_963511475.1 uncultured Flavobacterium sp. | reverse complement strand
TTTTATTTCGGACTTGTCCACTTTTTCAGAATTGTTTTTTTTCGTCTTTCCACACGAAATAAATGTTGTTATTAAAATTGCAAAAAGTATGTAGTTTTTCATTCGATTTTTTTTTCTCTGCTGTAAAATTACTGCCAACGTTCTCGCGCTACAAGCAGTTTGGGATTAAATTAAGCCCATTCTTCGGATTTGCCAAATCTTCCAAATACAAACCAATTTTTCCATTAAGCCAAATACCCAAATTGCTTGTAGCGTGTGTTGGCAGTAGTTATTTTATTAAATATGTATACTTATTATTTTCATCTTTATAGCTTTCATCTTTAATTAGTTCATTAAAATAATTTTTAAATTCAATAGAACTTTCCTTTTCTAAGATTAGGTTTAATTTTTCATATTTAGAAGAAAAATTTTTCAAGGTTACCAATAAATTAAAATAATTTATATAATCTTTTATAAGTTCAATATCCTCAAATGGTTTGAAATCTTGCAATGAAATTTTTTGGTCAGCTTTTAAATATGGATAAAATTTTAATAATTCTTTTTTTGGGTAATAGTTATTATGTTTTATGCTGTTACTTATCAATCTTATTCTATCTCTATCTTCAAATAAATTTTTCTTGTTTGTAATATCAATTCCAATAGATTTAAGCTCTTTAAAATTTGTTTCATTGATTATATTATAAAAATTTAATATTTCGTTTTCATAATTTTCAATTTTATGATACAAACCAACATAGAAAAGTAATGTTATTTCGTCGGAAAACTTATGGTTTGGATTACCTATAATTTCATAAACGCCTTTCATCAATTCCTTTTCATCTTCGGTTTGTTCTTTTTTGAAATTTGATTCATAGAATTTTTCGGTTAAGCTAAAAATTGAATCTACGTATATATTTTTATATAAATCTAATTCGTGAAGTATGCTCTTTGTTCTATTTCCAAATAATAATATATTCATTAAATTTCTAAAAAAAATATCGCCATTTTTTTCACCGAATTGTTTAATAAACACTTCATTTAAATCAATCATTTTTTTTGCAAAATCTAATATCATCGATTTAGGTTTTTATAATTACTGCCAACGTTCTCGCGCTACAGCGGGTTTGGGACTAAATTAAGCCCATTCTTCGGATTTGCCAAATCATCCCAAATACAAAACCAACTTTCCATTAAGCCAATTGCCCAAATCCGTTGTAGCGTGTGTTGTGCGATGCTTTTTTATTTTGCTCTTTCTTTTATTTTTTCAATAATCTCTTTTCTCATTTCTTGTAAATTTGAATCTCTTTTAAAAATACTAAATAGATTTTTCTCAATATTAATTAACTGCATTTCTGCAATTGCTCTTATGTAAAATATATCATTTTCTGTAATGTTATCTGATGGTTTTTTAAAATTATTATTTTCAAAACATAAATAGATACTTTTATTTTTATTATTATTTAGTTTAGGTATTTTCTCTTTCAGGTTGTCATAGAAATTCAATAAATTGTCTTCATTCTCTTTGTTGTTTTGTAAAATACTATCATAATATGAAAATGAAACTAATTTCAAACTGGCTTCTTTAAGTTTAATAATATGATCTCCATAACCATTTTCATTTAATAGTTTTATATTTAATTTATTTAGAGGAATTTCTCCTTTTAAGTAATTAAAAAGTGTCCGTGCTAAAATAAATAATCTTCCACTTTCCTCGAATGAAAAATGATAAAATGTATATGCTCGTTCAGGTTTTTGATGTTTATATAAGAATTCTGCATCTTCAAATAACAGTTTGCTATGCTCGTATGTGAGGAAAATTGCTTCTAATATTTTTTTATCCATTTTTTAATTTTTGGTTAAGAATTGTGGTTTTTTTATTTATTTTTAGTCAATTATTATTTAGCAAAATCATTTTTTTATTTGTGGGTTAAGCGGTGTTATAGTCTCATTAATTACCTCTTCAATTAAACTATCATCTAAAAAAGGAATTATGTAATGTTGCGTAATATCTAAAAAAGAGAAATTGCTTGAATCTAAGCAATTCCAGTATTCTTTTGGATTTAAGATGAAATGATCTAAAGTTAATGATGCAGTTCTATTAGAAAATATCCAAAACCATGAATCATTATTTTTATTAGAATTAATCATTTCTTCTGTCCAAATTATCGATTCATTTTTAAATAAACTTTTCCAATCCCATTTGTCTTTGTATTTTGAAATAAATTCTTCAGACCAGGGTAATCCTGTGTTTCTTGAAAGTGATCTCCAATTCCATTTGTCAATATATTTATTATCAATATATTTACTGAAAAAATCTTCTGACCATGGTAATCCGCTGTTAAATGAAATAAGTTCCCAATGCCTTTGCCATTTATCAATATATTTATCAAAGAAAGCTTCTGACCAAGGCAATCTATCATTCATTGAGAGGATTCGCCAATCCCACTTATCTTTATATTTTGAAATAAAATCTTCTGACCACCAAGGTAATCCACTATTATTTGAAAGTCTGCCCCAATCCCATTTGTCTTTGTACTTGGATATAAAATCTTCTGACCACGATAATCCAATGTTACTTGATAGTTCGAACCAACCCCATTTATCGATATATTTATTAAAAAAATCTTCAGACCAAGGTAATTCGCTGTTTTCTGAAAGACTTCTCCAATCCCATTTGTCTTTGTATTTTGAAATAAAATCTTCTGACCAAGGTAATCCGCTACTAAATGAAAGAAGTTTCCAATTCCATTTGTCTTTGTATTTCGTAATAAAATCTTCAGACCACGGTAATCCACTTATATCGCAAAGATTTTTCCAATCCCATTTGTCTTTGTATTTTTCTATAAATTCTTCACTGCTCCATGGTAAAGCTTCTGCAAAATAAAAAGTATAGTCCCAAGTAAATTTATCTTTATATTTATCAAATAAATCGATATCCCAATCAATACTTTTGTTTTTTCCCATTAGTTGAAAATCCCATTTATCTGAATATTTTTCAATTAAAGTAGGAGAAAACTTGATTTTGCTATTCCTACTTAAAATTTCCCAATTAAGAATATGTTGGTATTTCATTATCAATTCCTGACTAAATAAATAATGTGATGAAATTAAACGGATAAATACATTATTATTGAGGTCACTATTACTTGAAATACTGAATGCTGAAATACTGATTAACAAATTTTTAATTTTTTCTCTTTGCAATTTATTATTTCCTAAATCTAACAACTTATCCCCAATAGCAATCTGTTTCTCAATTCGAGCAATTGAAGTATTAATACTTACTAATGATTTATTCTCATCCATATCTAATTAATATTTTCAGTTTGTAGTTCTTCTAGTATTTTTGCAAACTCTTCTTTTGTTTGCTCAAAATAAGTATCCCAGTTATCAATTTCATTAATTTTATTGAAAGCATCTGTATTTTTGATTGATAATAAAATTTCTTCTAATTCTTGTCTTTTACGAATTAAATTTTCAAGAATTATTTTTAGTTTATCCTTTTCGGTTATTGTTTCGCCTTGTGATTTGAAAATTCCTTTTTCTAAATCTTTTAAAATTTGATTTACTTTTTCGAGGTTATTATTATCGTAAGCGTTTTTTAAATCGGTAAATATTTCTGTCGCTAATTCTTTTTGTTCGTCTGTTACTTTGTCTGGATGGCAAAGTTTTGATGCTTTTCGATAATTTCTCTTTAATTCCGATAATTTTTCCTCGTCTAAAACAAAAGGTTTTGGTTCATTTAATTTTTCTTGATGTGATTTTGAGAAATCCTCATATTCAAATTTTGCCTCTTCATATTCATGCTGTTTTTGATTATCATCTTTAAATTCTTTGGCATTTTTTTCTGCTAAAACTTTTTTATAGTAAAGAATTTTGGTAATTAATCCGCCTAACTCTTCATTATATTTTAGTTCAAAACTTCTAATATTTTTTTCAATATCGGTTTTTTCATCAGATAAACTTGAAATTTGATATTCAAGACTTCTAATCTCTAATTGTAAAGCAGGAATTTCTGGGTCGTTATAAATTGTAATTTTTTTGAATTCACTTGTAAAATTTTGAATTAAAACCACCGCTTTACTAAACTCTTTTTTTGAGCAATGATTTAAAATTGAGTTTATAACTTTCAGTTTTTCGTCTGAATTGTTTTTTGGTATTAAACTTTTAGTTTTATCTATTTGGTATTTAATATCTTCTAAATCTTCAAGTTTTATGACATTTACAAGTGTTTCTAATCTAATAACAATTTTTATCCAATCAATCTCAGCATTTGGATTATAATATTTGTCTTTAATTTTGTCAAATTCTTGATTGAAATCAAGAATTAAATTAAAATCATCTTCAATTACTGTAATACTTTCGTGATTAGATTTTGCTTTTTGTGTCCAATTATATGAACCAGTGATTAAAGTGTTATTATCAATGATACAAAATTTGTTATGCATCAAAGGCGCGTAAGCACCTTCGTTGCCTATCCAAAATATTGTTCCGCCATTGTCTGTTAATTCTCTATATTGAATGTTGCTATCGTGATTGATTTCGTGATTTGCCATTAGCAATTCAACTTGAATTCCGTTTTTTGCTTTTTTACACAAAATATCAAATAGTTTTGTATCTGTAAACCAAGCAACTGCAATTCTGATACTTTTTGTCGACGTTTCTAAATTGTTTTCAATATGTTTATGTATTTTCTCGAAGTAGGCTTGTGATTTCATTAAGTTATTTTAGTTGTGTTTTTTTTCTTAATGGTTTTTAGTTTTATTTTTTTGCGTCATTTTGGGCAAAGTATCGCACAACGTTCTCGCGCTACAAGCAGTTTGGGACTAAATTAAGCCCATTATTCGGATTTGCCAAATCTTCCTGACACAAAACCAACTTCAAATTAAGCCAAATCCCCAAATTGCTTGTAGCGTGTGTTATGAGCTGGTTG
>CAUPJC010000061.1:0-5114 GCA_963511475.1 uncultured Flavobacterium sp. | reverse complement strand
CAATTTTTTCAATGTTCTTTTTCTTATTTATTTCGTTCAATTTATTAAACATCTTTTCTGATTTAGAATTTTATTTTTTGGTTAAATTTCTCTGTATTTTGTCGGTTCTGGTAAACTGACCGCCAACGTTCCCGCGCTACACGCAGGCTGGGATTAAAGATGCGTATTCTTTCTGTTAAAAACAAATGTATCAAACACAAACTATCTTCAAATTAAACCAATTGCCCAGCTTGCTTGTAGCGTGTGTTAGCAGTAGCTTTTTTTAATTTAAGTTGCAAATTCTTAGATATAAATCTTTTAAATGTAATACAGACATATCAATTAACGGTTCGTACATAAAAGCATTAATGTGAATGTTTTCTGGAGTCATTAAATTTACGTTTTCCAATATTTCTATAGCATTACTTTCTGGGAATTTAGTTTTGTATTTTAGAAATAATTCACTTGTCTGATTGGATGTGATTTCATCTAAATTTTCTTCTGGCAACTTATTTATTAAATATTCTTCTGTTTTTAGTCTTGTAGCAATTGCAAGACTTATTTTATTTTCTAAATTTATTTCGTTGATATTTTCTTCAACACATATTGAGTTAGCTGTGTTAATGATAAAATCCAGGAAATTTTCATTTTCAAATTCAATTGTTTTATCAGATAGTTTTATTAATCTTGATTTATAAATATTGAATATATCTTTTATCAATAATTCGGATGAATTATTTTTTAAATGTAAGCAACTTGTTAGTTTTGAATAATCCTCACATTCAGTAGATTCAGTATATTCAATAATATTTCTGACAAAAGCTATCAAACTAATAAATATTTTAGGTTTTTTATAATTATCTATAAAATAGACGAAAACATCATTTCTGTATTGACCATTTTTTAAATTAATTACTTTTTCTTTTGATTTAGTTGTCATATAAACAACTTGTCTTTTTAAACTTAATCTAGAAGCTATTGTTCTATAAAAATCAAAATTATGTGTCAAAACAATCATTCTGAATTCGTTTGATAAATGTAATTCTTTAATGTACTCAATAATAGCAAACTTATTCTTGTAATCAAATGAATCGGCAATATCATCAAAAATAATGATGTTTTTTTCTTCACTTGATTTTCTTGATTCTATTTCAAATAAAAATTGCAAAATAAAATATGCTCTTTGTTCTCCCTTGCTTAAAATTGATAATAAGTTTTCTTTCTTTTGACGCACTGGAATTTCATTATTGTCAATATATTCAAATTCCAGATTAGCCGTTTCTTGTTTTAAAATTATATCATCTTGATTAATCAAAATGACTTTAAAGGGAACATAAAATCTTGAATTAAATGTTTTAATTATTTTTTCCCATAAAACAAACTCTTTTTTTGCCTCTTCAATTATCTTTTCTAATTCTATTTTTTTTGTTTTGTATTGCTCCGCTAATACTTCTGTTTCGTTTTTTATTTCTGACAGATAATTAACCCAAATTTTCTTTTGAAAACTTTCATAATCTTTTAATTCTACAAGTAATAAATTATCTTTTTCTATCACTTTTTTAAATGCACGAAGTTCTAAATTTGAACCTATAGCTTTATCGACCTTATCAAAGGCTTGTTTAAGTTTTTCATCATTTATGATGTTACTTATTTCAGATTCAACAAGTTCTTTTAGTAAACCTGAATTATTTATTTCTGTACCATCCTCTAGTACAAACTTATGACCTGCATCAAAATATGAATTATCTTCAATAGATTTTAAAATTTCAGTAGCTTGATATGTTCCAAAAGAATTGTTTTCTGTTTGTTTGAAAAAAGTAGAGCTTGACAATAATGTCTTATAATCTGTAATATACTGTTCCAAAATAGCTTTATTCTTTTCTAGAAACTTTTTTACATTATCTTTTTTGTCGAATATTTCATTGTATTTAAAATCATATTTTACAAACTTATCTGTTAGATTTCCAACTACATTTAATAATACTTCAAAAAAAGAAATCGTTGAATTTTCAGAAAAACTATTTATAATTTCTCCTTCACAGTCAGAACTTTGTGAAACAATTTTTAATTTTTTTAAAAAATCATTTTTCTGAATATTTAATTCAGAATATATTTCGTCATATTGTTTTTTTAAATCTTTACTCGCTAAAAAATTACTAATTTTACTTGTTGCATCAAAATTATTATCTTCTGCATTTAAGACAAGTATGTTTTGTTGATTTATTGGTAAATCATCTACTAGGATTTCATACTTTGAAGCTTTATCAGTATAAATTCTATCGCGAGGAATATTTTTAATATCATTTTTAGAAACTAAATCAAAAGTTCTCGCAAATGAAGTTTTCATTGTTCCATTTGGCGCATAAATTAGAAAAGTATTAGATTCAAATTCTTCAAACTTAAATTCGTGATTTAGTTTTCCAATACCAAAACAATTTTCAAAATCTATATTAATTTTATTCATAGTATTTGTATGATATTTACGATTTCGTGAGGTAAAGTTACTGCTAACGTTCTCGCGCTACAGCGGGTTTGGGATTAAATTAAGCCCATTATTCGGATTTGCCAAATCTTTCAAATACAAAACCACCTTTCCATTAAGCCTATTGCCCAAATCCGTTGTAGCGTGTGTTGGCAGTAGTGTTTTATATTTCGGATTTAATTTTATCGCAAAAATCTATAAAAGTTTTGAATGTTTCTAAATGTGAAGTTTCATTTTCTCTTTGAACTAAACTATTCAAGTAGTCAACTTCCGTTACTCCATTTGGAAAATTTTTAGAATATTTGATATTTCTTTCTCTTAAAAACTCGGTACAATATTCAGCGTGAAATTGAGAATGTGTATTAAAGTTAGGATATACACCCATAAGTTCTGGATCATTTTCCTTCACATTATAAAACTTAACATAACTTGCAAGTTCATCACTTTGAGGATTACTTTTGAATATTTTTTTGTTGCCAAGAAACCAAGTTTCGATACATCTATTTTGTGCAATAACAATTAACTCTGAACTACTCAAAGATAATTTATTGTCGTTTATAAATTTGTCAACTTCATTTTTTCTACTTTCTACTGTTGCTTCATCAACATCTAAAATAAGGACTAAATAATTAAACTGTTTCAATTCATTAACTTCTTCAATTGAATTTCTCAAGTGGTTGTGGAGTAATGCAGGAAAGCCATTACCATTAAAAAGATAATAATTATTTTTTGTTGCTTTAAAAGCAAAATCTACTCTTTTTAGTTCTGGTAGTAAGTGGTTAAGCCATATTGGGTAAACTTTTTTTTCTGTTCTTCGACCTTCTACAATTATGTATAAATTCATATTTCGAGTCCAGTTTGATATTGTTCTAATTGGATAAGTTGCATAAACGCATCGTGTTTCGATTTACCAATATTATATTCTTCGGGACTATGTGTTTTAACAATGCCTTTAGTTCTGGTTACTAATTTCCACTTCGTATAATCAACATTATTAATTATATAAGGATGATGACTGGTAATAATAAATTGTATTTGTCTTTTCGAAGATAAAATATCATTTGTTAATTCATTTATGCAGTTTATACCAAGACTATTTTCAAACTCATCAATTAAAAAAACACTTCCTTCACTACATAAATATATTTCGCTAATATGTATTAGGCTTCTAAACATCCCTGATGATATGTTCGATTGTTTAATCCATTTATCTACACCAATTTCTTTTATCTGTATGAATGGATATTCCTTAAAAAAGAATGGTAAATCGTCATCCTCATAATCTATAGGTTCAACTTTGATATCTTCAACTTGTGGGAAGATATCAATGTATCGTTGTTTAATAGTTTCAAATATTTTAGGAACATTCTTATATGTTAAATAAAGTTTGATTCTAATATCTTCTTTGCTTTCTTGTATTTTATCTAATGTATTATTTGAGCTTAAAAGTTTTTTTGTGTCGGAGAATTTTATTCTGTAAGCTTCTCTTGTAGAGTCAGTTTGGTCACTAAATAGAATTTTACCAAAACTCTCAAATGATGGTTTTATTAATTCCTCTTCTTTTAGTAAATATATTATACTTTGCTGATTAGGGAGTTTAACAGTTTTAACATTATTAAAAAGGATAGCTTCTGAATTCCTTTCAATAATTAATTTACCATCAAGTGATAATGTTTCTGATAAAACAGATGGTTTATTTCTTTTCACATCATCATCATCATCATCAGAAAAATCCTCATCGCCTTTATTTTCAAATTCACCACTCCAATTATATAGCTCATTTTCTAAAGTTATAAATTCGATATTCCATTTAATACCGCTGATTGATTTACCGTCAGCAATTGCTTTCAGTTTCATTATTGAATTTAGAATTTGAGTTTTACCAACTCCTGATGCTCCTACTAAAAGTGTGAGCTTGTCAAAATTAGCTTTTTCCAAACTCCATTTTAGAGCTTTATCTTCGTATGTTAAATTTAAAATTTTCATATAAATATATATATTTTTACAAATATAATAATTAAGTTGATTGCTTCAGGTTTTCGGGCAACATTACTGCCAACGTTCTCGCGCTACAAGCAGTTTGGGACTAAATTAAGCCTATTCTTCGGATTTGCCAAAAGTTTTAGACACAAAACCAACTTCAAATTAAGCCTAAAACCCAAATTGCTTGTAGCGTGTGTTAGGGTGTGTAGCGACACGACTGCTGAGCACTCCAGATTTGCCATTCCAATTATCGACTCTAATTTCTGAAAACTTTTCGGCTTTTCGATTTTCTATTCCTATTAGTTTTCGCTTTTGAATTTTAACTTTCAGTTAAATCTCAAAAAAAACGACAAAAAAAGTTCCGTTTCGGCTGTCTGAAAAGCGATTCGCGTTTTGCTTTTCCGCAAACAGTTAAACGTCGAGTTTCGGTTCGGATTTCGGTCTGCTCAGTTTCTGTTTCGTTTAGTTTTTTCGGGACTAAAATCCCTAATTAAAACCGTCTGCTTCTCGTCAGAGGAGCTATACACCCTAACGTTCTCGCGCTACAGCGGGTTTGGGACTAAATTAAGCCCTATTTTCGGATTTGCCAAATAATCCCAAATACAAAACCAACTTTCCCTTAAGCCTATTGCCCAAATCCGTTGTAGCGTGTGTTGGCAGTAGTTTTTTT
>CAUPJC010000060.1:0-5977 GCA_963511475.1 uncultured Flavobacterium sp. | reverse complement strand
CCATGTATCTCCCAAAAATCTCTTAATATTTTTTTAGCTATTACTCTCAAATGTATTAATTTTTGTCAAAGATAATAAAAAAAGTTCCCAAAACGGGATATTTTATTTTTTTTCATCACGCGAGCGTATGACTGCCAACGTCTTGGCACTACAGCGGGTTTGGGACTAAATTAAGCCCATTCTTCGGATTTGCCAAATCATCCCAAATACAAAACCATTTTTCCATTAAGCCCAATGCCCAAATCCGTTGTAGTGGCTGTTATGCACAGTATCTTTGGCTGATTATTTAAACGGATTCAAACGATTTTCTCTTTCCTCACGATCATTGTTATCTCTCCTATAGTTTTCTATTTCCTGCTTTATTCTTTCTTTCAGTGTTTCGTTAAATTGATTGCATTCCGATTTTACCTGCTCTAGATTTTCTTCAATTTTTTCAACAATATTTGCAAATGCTAGAGAAACCTGTTTTTCTGTTTCTTCATTAAGTTTTTCGTTAGCATATCTAGTTTGAAATTCAAGATGTACTGCTGTATCTGTGACATTAGCGTCATAACTAAAGTTCGTGTTTTGTCTTGGCTGATAATTAAGTAAGTTTTTATTACCCTTGGAAGGGATGTAATAAGTCACACAAGCCAAATCATAACTTCTTTGTGTAGCAAACATTCTTACATCATAAGGTAATTTGTCAACTGAGACTTTTTTCATCGATACTTTAACTTCAGTATTTGCTTTATTCAATTCAAATGAAGTTTGGATTTTCACATATGGATAAATTTCATTTGTCAAAATGTCTATATCTTTCGTAAGGAGATCACTCCTAAAAGATGAAGACATCGTAGTTTTAATTTTGGCTACTGAATCTTTGAATAAATTTTCAATACTCTTTTCTGCAAATAATTTCATATTTATGGTTTTTTGTTGAGTTGATATTGTGCATAACGTTCCCGCGCTACAGCGGGTTTGGGACTAAATTAAGCCCTATTTTCGGATTTGCCAAATCATTCCAAATACAAAACCAACTTTCCATTAAGCCAATTGCCCAAATCCGTTGTAGCGTGTGTTACCAGCTGTTATTTCATGTTTACAAAGTATATTTTAATTATACGATGTATTACAAAACATTTTTCAAAGTCTATGGTATAGTGCGTTTCGTTATTCTCTCTATGTTTAAAAAATACCATATTGCTATTTGAATTTTTATTCCCAATCAACGAGTAATCAAAAAGCAATTCACAACATTTTTCGGCAATAATGCTCATTTCAAATTTCTCATATTCAGTTTTAAAGTTATAAAATGAAAAATCATTTGGTCTAGATAGTTGTTTTAATATTAGGAAAATATTATCAATCTCACTCACACTAAAATGTATTGCTAAAGCATTTTCTATTTCTCCCTTTGCTTTGTTTGAGTAACTACCAATTAATGTGTTTACATCATTAAACTGTAATGGAATGTTAAATTTATATTTGCTTAAGTCTTGCATAAATAAAATTAAATCTCTTGGCGTATGGAAGGTATGGTCAATTACATATTTGAAACTACTATCGTTATAACTATTTGACTGTTCAAATAAGAAGTCCCAAGGATTTCCATCGAACTCAATTTTTTCTTTATTCAAAGCATATTTTATGCGGTTGTCGATAAACTGTTTTAGCATAGTTAAATTTTCTCCTTTTTTATACAAATCGTGGTCGAACCACATCAATGAAATGCTATAACTTGAGAAAACTTTTGCCATATCAGCACTTTTTTTTATAAGAATATCTGAAATGTCATCTCTCAATAAAATAATTATTTTAGCATCAATATCGTTGTCTGAAAATAAATTATTATTGTAATTTTTAGCAATACGGATCAGATTTAATACAGTTTCCACACTTTTTGAGTTTTCTGCTTTAAATTCAATATCTAAATCATCAAATATTATTTGATAACTGTTTCCTTGGTATTTATCTACATTACTTTTTAAAATTGAAATTACAACTTCTTCTAAATGCGGAATTAATTTATAAAAAGGAGCTTTCTTTCCAGTAAGTTTTGTTTCTTTAGTTTTCTTGAGAGTGAAAAAGTGCATTAATTTTTCAATTAGTACTTCAACACCAGTAGTTTGAAGTATTTCTTTGATTTCATATTTATCAATTCTAACAAAACCAGTATTCTTTTCTAAAAAGTGTTTAATTAATTTAATCTCGTTCAAACCTTGAACTGCTTGATTTTGTGTAATTAATTTTAACAATCTCGTTAAAATTATCCACTTAAAGAGTAATTCTTTCTGTATTATTTCTCCAATTTCTTCAGAAAATTGAACAATTTCCTCTAAATCAATATCACTTTTCTGTATATATTCACAAAATTTATTTGCATCATCTTTTGTGCGTTTAAACAAAACTTGTCCAATTGCAGATTTACCACTTCCTTTTCTCCCAGTAACAATAAATTTTTCAGTTTCAATTTCTGGCAATACTTTTAAATAGTCGAAAAACACATCAGAGAGCTTTACTTTTGCTCTAATATTTCCTTCGCTTTCTGCTTCCGGATTTCCTAAAAATAAACTTTCTGTTGTATTTTGTTTTCTTCTAAATAATGACATTTAAATAATTGTTATTGGTTGTTTTTTAGTGTTTTGTGGTATAATAGCTGGTAACGTCTTGCTACTAGGCGATGTAGCGGGTTAATAATCACTATCTTTCGGAGTTAGCCTAAACTCTCCAAGTACAAAACCATTATTCAATTAAGCCAAATCCCGCTATGGCGCTTAGTAGCTGTTGTAGGTAGTTGTTTTATGCGTTTTTGTTATTTTTTGTAATTATTCAGAAAGATAATTAACGCTTTTTTAAATTCTGCACCATTACTTTGACTCACTATAAAAGAAAACTCTCCACACTTATTTATATCTTTTGTCGTTAATTTTCCATCCTTATCTCTATCTGTACGACATTCTAAAAAAGCTTCCTCATTATTAAACTTACTTGTGATGTTAATGTTCGCATAATCTCCTCCAAATATTGGCATACTATCTAATAGTAACTCAATGTTGTCAACGGATAGTTCATTAATAGGTATTTTGAAGTCTGTATAACTGCTAACATCATTAAATTGGTAGTTGCGATAATTTGTTCTTCTTATGTAAAATGTTTGCTCCTCTTTATTGAGATTAAAAAATATCTCACTTGATTGAGCACTTGTAGAATTTAAATCTCTTTTAGCATCTGTACCATCTAATATTTTTGAGATTTTATTTAATGCGTCTTCAGCTTTGTTGTTTAATTTAAGCTCGTTAGTTCTAACACGTTCATAGTTTGGAAAATTATTGAAATTTTCAGATTTACACGAAATCAATAAAAGAACTAAAATTACTAATAATGAGTTTTTCATTAAGTTTACTATTTAAAGGAATTATTTATAGATTTCTGTGTGTATTTTTTCCAATACATCGTATTCTTCTCGACCTTTTTCATAGTAGGTTTCAGTTTCACCTTTCAGCATTCCCCACTCATCCAATTCGGTTAATTTCCATTCGTAGTCTTCTGCTGTATCGTCTTTATAAGATTTACAAATGATGTATCCATTTTCTTCACTTCCTGTTGGCTCTAATAAATTGCAATCATCGCTTGAAGTATCTTCTACAATAAGTGCTTTATTTTTTACTTTTTCAAGTATGTCTTGTATCATTTTTAAGTCCATATTAAATGTTTAAATATGTAGTTTTATTATCTTTTAGAAAGTCATTTATCTGCTTAACAATCTCTACTAAAGATTTACAGTCATAGTTATATTTACGACTCTTATAATGCTCACTAAAACTGTTTATTTCTGTTGATATTTTTCGAATAAGTCCTTTTAAATCACTTTCTAATTTATCTTTATTATCTATGTTGTTTTCTTTGCAAATTTTAGCGCAGTCTTTTAGGTTTTCCTGAATTTCGGTTAGAATAAAAATACATCCTTTTTCAATTTTATTAACCTCATTTAAAGTGTCTATTTTTTCACATTGCCTTATTATTTTTTCTAACTGCCAATTAAATAGATTTTTTATTACTTGTTTTTGATAAGAAGATAAGTTCTGTTCTATTTGTTTAGAAACAGATTGTATTTTGAATTGTTGATATATTGTAAAAACAAAACCAAATATAGTGATGGCACTTCCTATTATTGAAATGTAATTAAGAGTAGATATGTTTTCTCCTTCTAAAGTACATAAAGCAAAATATGTACCGATACCAAGAGATATAAAAACTAACAACAAGATAACCCAATCTTTTTTATCCATAAACTACTCCATCATTTCTTTAGTTGTTTTATTTATACTGTGGTTGCTTTTCCACATTCTTCGCAATAGTAATATTGATGAAATAAAGGGTTCATTTCAACATCGCCTCTGTCATAACATTCAAGTCTTATATCGGTTGCTAATGATGCTTTTTGCGCAGAGATTACGGGATTTATTCCCCTATGCTCAAAGTGATAAAGAAACATTGTGAATGCGGTTGTTAAATCTAAACTGCTTACTGATTGTTTTGCTCCACATACATATTTAATATTTTCACACATTCCCATTAGAGTGTAGACTACAGAACCCATTCCGCCTTTACAGCAATATAACATAATTATACTTTCGGGATTCAAACAGTCTGTTTTACATATTAGATTTCCAATATCACTCCAAGATAAATTAAAATCATTATTATCCGTAAAGCAAGTTTCATCTCCGTGTCCCGCTAAATAGATATAATCATATTTATTTCCCTCTAGTAAGGGTTCAAGCTCTTCTACTTTTTGTATGTCTTTTGCAACAATGTTAATATCAAAATGTTGTACGAAACTGAATAAGCCTTGCGCACTATTAGTTAATACGTCTGGAGTTATTCTAACAAAAAGTAAGTTTTTCATATCTATATAATTCTTTTAAAAACAGATAATTCTATTTTGTCGGAAATGTGTTGTTTTACTTTTACTTCTAAACAATCTTTTTTTAATTCCGTGATAATTTCATTTATCTGTCGGTTTAGCTTTTTAAGTGCTTTAACATTTTCTTCTGTTGTCATAAACCTTTTACGTTGTTTTTTAACGCTTCGGCTCTTTACAATTACCTACAACGTCTTGGCACTACAGCGGGTTAGGGACTAAATTAAGCCTATTCTTCGGATTAGCAAATCATCCCAACTACAAAACCATCTTTCCATTAAGCCCAATGCCCAAATCCGTTGTAGTGGCTGTTACCAGTCGTTTATTTTTTATCTATTATAATCATTCCATATGTGTATTTTCCTTTCGGAAGAGTACTTAGAAAAGTTTTAAAAGAGACTTCTACGTCTACATATTTAGCAATTGACGCAGTTAATTTTCTTGCTTCGGAAACCTTAGCAGATTGTATTTCGTCTTTTTTATAATAATCGGATTCAAGTTCCCAATAGTAAGCTTGATTTATGAAATCTTGCGTTTGTGTGATAAATGTTGTCGTTGTTCCGTCAAGACCATCACATTTACAATCTGAAATTTTATCAAAATTATTTTTTTCTAAATCTGTAAAAAGGTCAGTTGCAGTATTATTCGACAATATTGTTTTCTGCGTTACAATTTCGCCTCGTCCTTCTTTCTTTTTCAGTTTCCAAACAGCATTTATTAGTGTGCCAGTGATTTTATTATCAGTATCTTTTATCAATTCTAAAATTTGGCAATCTCCAAATCCTATTGTATAAATCTTATTATGTAGTTTCTGATTGAAAGTAGTTTTTTGGATACTAATTTGAGAAATAGCAAAAAATGGAATTAGAAGTAAAAAAAGAGAGTATTTTGCTTTCATATAAGCACGTTTTTTATTTTTTAAATGACTGGTAACGTTCTCGCGCTACAAGCAGTTTGGGATTAAGGAAGCGTAATCTTTCGGAATTGCCAAATCTTCCAAATACAAAACCAATCTTTCCATTAAGCCAAATGCCCAAATTGCTTGTAGCGTGTGTTGGCGGTTCGGTTTTT
>CAUPJC010000059.1:0-6684 GCA_963511475.1 uncultured Flavobacterium sp. | reverse complement strand
AATTTGGTCAATGATGGAAAGTTTTAAGTCAAAACCGATTTTTTTGTACTCAATTTTTGGACAGTGTCCTTTTTTTGTGGGTTCCATAGTTTACTAAAAGTGTTTAATTTTTAGTCAACCTATTTCAGGATTTGTCATTTTTTAAGGTAACCACTAACGTCCCCGCGCTACAAGTAGTTTGGGACTAAATTAAGCCTTATCTTCGGATTTGCCAAATCTTCCAAATACTAACCAATTTTTCCATTAAGCCAAATGCCCAAATTGCTTGTAGCGTGTGTTAGCCACAGTTTTTCTTTTTAGTTAGTTCTTCTTTGAGTTTTTCTGAGACTAATTCATTTTTCAGCAAATACTCTTTTATCATCTTTAGAAAATCTTTACAGTCTTTTAGAAAATCTTTGTCTAGTAAATCTGTTTTTTCTTCTAAATATGTATATGATCTTTGAATAAATCGTCCGGATCCTTCAAATTTCTTACTCATAAAAAGTGTGCCAACTAAAGAAATATAAGTTACAAACTCATATTGAAGATGGTTTCTTCTTAAATATTCAACAGGAAGGTTTTTGTTCATAGTTTGAAAGTGAGAAATTATTCCAATATCTTTCAAAAATTTTTCTTCTTCAATTACGAACCAATCATCTAATATTTCACCAAATAAATCTGTTTCAAGTTCATAATAACCAATCTGCTGGATGTTTTCTAGCCAATTTAGATTTTCAACATATAGTCCTATTCTTGTTCTAATAATTGAGCCACCGTGTCTTCTATCAGTTAGATATTTAAAACCGTCAAAAACTTTTTTAATTTCATCACGCTCAAAGCCATTCAGAAAATCTTCATCATTAGAGTTTTCTATGAAAATTTCATTTAGAGATTCAAACGCTTTTCTTTTTAAGTCAAGTGTTTTGCATCTTTCTGTTAATAATGTTTCAAGTTCTTGTTCGGTCATAAAATTGTGGCTAACGTCCCCGCGCTAAAAGCAGTTTGGGACTAAATTAAGCCCTATTTTCGGATTTGCCAAATTTTCCAAATACAAAACCAATTTTAAATTAAGCCAAATACCCAAATTGCTTGTAGCGTGTGTTGGCAGTAGTTTCTTTATTTACTAAAATGTTCAATTTGAAAATATTTCATTTAATATTTTCTCTATTTCAGCTTTATTTTCTTTTCCGCCACCTTTCCAACGGCCAATTATCATTCCGTTTTTATCAATTAGTATTTTTTGCGGAATTGCTGAAACAAAATACAAGCTTTCAATATTGGAATTATTCTCTTTTGTTGAAAAATGTTTCCATAATTCAACTTTATCTTTAATTATTGCTGATCTCCAAAGTTCTGTATTTTCATCTCTTGAAACATTTATGATTTCGAACCCTTTTAGATTATATTTTGAATAAATTTCTTTTAAAAATCCAAAATCTTCCCTACAAGGTGCGCACCAACTAGCCCAAAAATCTATTAAAACATATTTGTTGTTTTTGAATGAACTTAATGAAAGCAAATTATTGTTTAAATCTTTTACAATAAACTCTGGTGCATAACTTCCAA
The DNA here is from genome assembly GCA_963511475.1 of uncultured Flavobacterium sp. Lineage (GTDB taxonomy): Bacteria > Bacteroidota > Bacteroidia > Flavobacteriales > Flavobacteriaceae > Flavobacterium. The sequence continues at coordinate 5,139 of CAUPJC010000059.1, read as the reverse complement.
TTTTACTATTTCTAAAATTGTCAAGTTCTGTTTTAAACTCAATTCCTTTTTCACTTTTTTGGATTTCAACATTTAGTTTCATATAAAGTTTTTCGAAAGTTTCGAATAATTTCATACTTTCTCTTCTCTTTATTTTTTCTCTTAAAAGTTTTAAAGAATTATAGGAATTGGGATTTTGTGAAACAAAATCAAATTCGTTATTTAATTCTTTTGAGTTATTTAATTCAGTTAATTTATCTAGTTTTTCGATTTTAACTTCCAAATTTTGTTTTACCAATTCATTTTGGTTAGTTTTTATTTCATCAAAATATTTTCTATAAAGTTTGCCTAAACTATCTCGTTTTTTATAAGTTTCTTTGTGAAGTTCATCTAACTTAATTTGCTCTTTTTTTTCATTTTCAATTTGTGCTGAACAAAAATGATTTGATGCTAAAACTAAAATAAATAACATTAACTGTTTTATTTTCATTTACTTTTCTGATTGTTTTTTTTGTTGAATTTTCTCTTTTTCTTTGAAATTCTAACTAACGTTTTGTTAATGTTCTGTAAATCACATACTTACAAAACCATTTTTTCTTATAAATTCCCTTCATTTTTCCGCTCTTCCGCCGTTAGCTTACGGGGTCAGGGCGGTAGTCTAGGGGGAATTACTGCCAACGTTCCCGCGCTAAAAGCAGTTTGGGACTAAATTAAGCCCATTATTCGGATTTGCCAAATATTTCCAAATACAAAACCATTTTTAAATTAAGCCTAATACCCAAATTGCTTGTAGCGTGTGTTGGCAGTAGTTATTTTTTCTGGTTTTTGTAAAATTCTCTTCTTTTGTTTAAATAGTTATTCAGTTCTGACAATGGAATCGCTTTTGTTTCTCCGTCAATATCACTTTTGAAATAAAAGTCGCAAGCAATAATTTCCTTTGCGAAAATTCTTTCTCCTATCAGATAATCAATTGTCATAAGTCCATACTCTTTCATAAATTCCCTGTCAACATTCATTACTTTTTCAAAAATTATAAATTCAATACCTAATCCTTTTTCTGTTTCGTGCGGAACAAAAGCCATTGCTTTTATTAATAATTCTTTTCCGTTATATTCAAAACCTTTATAATTTGGTTTTGCTTGTCGTAAAGCAGTAAATGTGAATTTTTTACTTTTATAAGCTTTACTAACTATTTTATCAACTTCTGGAAATAATTCTTCATTTCCATTTGCTGTAATTACAATGTCAGTTGGTAATTCTTTATTTTCATTAATCGATATTTCGACTAAAAGACCAGGAGAAATTTTCTTGACCATTTCATTAAGTCTGTCCAATTTTTTTTCTGCTGAAAGATTGTCGATTTCAATTTCGTTTTCTTCTAATTCTTTCCAAAAGGATTTAATTTTATTCTGACCAGAACAACTTGATAATATTGAAAACATTAAAAATAGAGTTAAGATTTTATTCATTTATTTCGTTTGGTGGATTCAAGACCTTAATGCAACAGTTGGTCTTTTTAGAGATGATCAAAAGTACTAATTTGGTTTTAAATTAAGGTATTTGATCTTATTTATTTCTAGTTCCAACATGTATGCTGGCGTTTTATATCCTAATACTTTTCTGGGTCTATTATTAAGTTTGTTTTGAACTTGATTTAGCTGTTGTTCGGTAATGTTATTAAAGTCAGTTTTCTTTGGAAAATAGCGTCTTATTAGCCCGTTTGTGTTTTCATTTGTACCTCTTTCCCAAGGCGAATATGGATGAGCAAAATAGATATCCATACCTGTATTGTCTGTAAGCCATTTATGATTGGCCATCTCTATTCCATTATCGTATGTCATTGTTTTTCTTGCCTCTGGTATTAAGTTGTTTAATGCTTTTGCTACTGCTTTTGTCATGGTTTCTGATGTTCTGTCTTTTAGGAAAATGATATAAGTAAATCTTGTTTTTCTTTCAACCATTGTAGCAATTGCACTTTTGTGTCCTAGCCCCACAATTTGGTCTCCTTCCCAATGACCAAGCTGTTTTCTGTTTTCTATATCTGGTCTCATTTCAATACTAACGGCATCTTTAATTCTAGATCTTTTAGAGCCAAATCTCTTTTTGTTTCTTCTTTTAGAATGGCTGTAGGGCAGTAGTTTAATTAATTTTCGTCCTAATCTGGATTGTCTATGCTTGTAGATGTGCTGATATATAGCCTCATAGGAAATAGACATTATGGGGTCATTTGGATATAAATCTTTGATACTACCTGCGATTTGTTCCGGTGAATGATCATTGAGTAATCCTCTATAAACAAATACTTTTAACCTAAAATGAGTGTTTATTTTGTCTAGGTTTCTTTTGTTTAAATATTCTTCTTTAGCGCAAAAATCGGCAAGATGTGCTTGGTATTTATCACTAGGGATACGAATCCATTTTTTGACTTCTCTGTGGATCGAACTCCTGTTACGATCTAATTGTCTAGCGATATATAAAATTGACTTCTTTTCGGATAGTAAAGTCTCGATTATAACACGCTCTGCAAAGGTTAATCTGTTACGCTTCTTTTCCATATACAACAAATTTAAAAAATTAAAACTGTTGCATTAAGTTATTGAATTTACGTTTTTTTCTTATAATTACTGCCAACGTCCCCGCGCTACAAGCAGTTTGGGACTAAATTAAGCCCATTATTCGGATTTGCCAAATCTTCCAAATACAAAACCAAATTTAAATTAAGCCAAATACCCAAATTGCTTGTAGCGTGTGTTAGCGGATGGACTTATTCTCAGTTTTTAGTAAAGTTTGGTCAATAAAATTATTCCGTAGATCCAAAAATTATATAAAATTGTGTATGTAAATCCGTAAAATATACTTCTTTCAATATTCCCACTACATTCTGAAGACTTTTTAAATATCAATCTCAATGCTCTGAAAAAAATCCAATATAACATTCCCAAGAAAACTAATATTGATAACCAAATTATTGTTCCAAGTGCAAAAAATAGATAGCTAATAATAATCGTAGCTAAAAGCCACAAAATTATACTCATTATTATTCCTCCAATTCCTTCTCCAATTTCTGGCATAGAATGTCCGAAACTACCGTCAGCATTCATCTCTTTTAAAAAGTTCAGTTTTTTAGAGTCAAATTTATCCGTTATTTTTCCTAAACCATCTTTGAGTTTAGTTCCGTTATATAAACTAATTGTAATAAAAAGAAAAAAAGCGATTGAAAGAATTGAGGTTGAAATCAAAGAATTTTCTATAACTGTTTTGTGTTTTCCAATTCCATAAAACCAAACACTTAAGATTGTAATTACAATACTAATTAATGATATTGTAAATATTTTTTTTGAGTCAATTAATCTTCTTCTGTTTGGTATTTTCATTTTTAACATTAAATTTTTTGGTCTATCCGCTAACGTTCCCGCGCTACAAGTAGTTTGGGACTAAATTAAGCCCATTATTCGGATTTGCCAAATCTTCCAAATACAAAACCAATTTCAAATTAAGCCTAATACCCAAATTGCTTGTAGCGTGTGTTAGTGGCAGTTGATTTAGATCTTAATGAATTTCGATTCAATTACTTTCCACTTGTTATTGATTAAAACAAATCTAATATCTGGCTTATAATTTACAACTCCACATTTACATTCAGATATTTCTGCTAGTGGAGAATTTTTACCTTTTCTCTTTAAGCCTTTTAATCTGTATTCTCCAAAATTAATGTCAACCGTATCTTGGCTAATTATTCTATACGAGATAGTGTACACTGTAAACTCTTTATTTTCTTTACGTGAAATTTTAATTATTTCATCTTGAGGCAAAATTTTAATTGGTCCTTCAGCAAATATTGTCTGTGGTGCGTTAGTTTGATTATCTATATCAAGATATTTATAACCACTGGAAAGTTTCCAATCTATTCGTTGTTGTAAAGCTTTTACATATAAAGTGTCAATATCATTTTGTCGGAGCTTTTCTTGTCCAAAACAATTGATGGCAAAAAGTAATGTTAAGCTAAAAAATATGATTTTATAATTATTTTTCATTACGTTTTTTTTTTCAATTGCCACTAACGTTCTCGCGCTACAAGCAGTTTGGGACTAAATTAAGCCCTATTTTCGGATTTGCCAAATCTTCCAAATACAAAACCATTTTTAAATTAAGCCTAATACCCAAATTGCTTGTAGCGTGTGTTAGTGGCTGGTATTATTTCCACTACTAAATTTTCTCAAAATAACGAATTGGATTTGCCATTCCTCTAATTTTCGGCACTTCTTTGTTCATGTAAATGTCAAGGATTTCTTTCGCAGTAATTTCTGCACCTTCAAATCCCCATCTTTTAGTTCCTCTATATTCAATATCTTGAACCCATTTTTCTGGTTTAAATATTGCTCTTATTACACCTTTATATTCGGCTAAAACAAAATCTGAATTTTCTGCTCTGTTTTTGTCTAAAACCCACCAACCTCTAGTTGCTTCATAAATATTTGGTCTGTCATAAACTGGATTATCGCTTTTCTTTTTCCGTTTATTGTCGTAAGTTTTATTTATGTTGATAACTAAAACTTTATGTTTTATGTCTTCTTTTTTTAATTCTTCACAGTTATAAAGTATTTCACATTCATTAACAGTTTTAATTCCTTGATTAAATGAATTATGTCCTGCGACAATATTTGAAATTTTAGCAACTTCTGCAAAATCTCTAAAAGTTAAAAAGTCAATTAAAACTGATTCAACAATTAACGCTTCTTTTTCTTCTAATCCGTGTTTAATTATGAAGTGTTTTACTTTTAAATTGACTGTTTTGATAGCTCTAATTGTTTCTAATTTTTCACTAACGCTTGGATTAAATATTGCTTCATTAATATGAGAAAAAACACGATTTCCATAACCTTTTCCAACATAGAATATTTTATTATCTCTTGGGTCAATTAAAATATAAACATAAGATTTTAATTCTTCTTGTGTCTTTTGTGAAAATAATTCTGTCATAATTCGTTGTTTTTCTGCGATTTGCGAGATACTAGCCACTAACGTTCTCGCGCTACAAGCAGTTTGGGATTAAGGAAGCGTAATCTTTCGGAATTGCCAAATCTTCCAAATACAAAACCAATCTTTCCATTAAGCCAAATGCCCAAATTGCTTGTAGCGTGTGTTGGCGGTTCGGTTTTT
>CAUPJC010000058.1:0-6780 GCA_963511475.1 uncultured Flavobacterium sp. | reverse complement strand
GAAATTTGGTCAATGATGGAAAGTTTTAAGTCAAAACCGATTTTTTTGTACTCAATTTTTGGACAGTGTCCTTTTTTTGTGGGTTCCATAGTTTACTAAAAGTGTTTAATTTTTAGTCAACCTATTTCAGGATTTGTCATGGGACAATATGTCGGCTAACGTTCCCGCGCTACAAGCAGTTTGGGACTAAATTAAGCCCATTATTCGGATTTGCCAAATCTTCCAAATACAAACCAATTTTTCCATTAAGCCAAATCCCCAAATTGCTTGTAGCGTGTGTTGGCAGTAGTGCACTTACTTTTTACGTATAATTTTTTTCAATTTATTCAACTCACTATATAATCCAAAACCATCAGTATTTACTTTGCTTCCTCTAAATTTGGAAACTCCACAACCAAAACAAACTTTAGCAATTCCAACTATTGAATCTTTCTTTTTAAAAATGAATATGTCGCGATAATATGGTAAACAAGATGAGAATTCCGTTTGTACAGAATCTTTTTCACTAAATATATTTTCTACTTCCGTCTTCTTTATTTCGCTTAGTTCAGTCTTTATGAATTTATATTTAAGTAAGTTAGCTTCAAAATTCGGTTCTGAAATAGAATCAGGATAATGACTAACTAATAAACCAATTAAGTTATTTTGTTCTTTATTTCTATTCTTAATCTTTGCAAGTTTCATTACTTTTTCTTCCGAGATATCTAGATAGAAATGTTCAATTTTGTCACAATCATAAAATTTTTTTAATTCCCTTTTCGCAGTAGAGCTTTCTTTTATAACTGCTAAGTTTTCTTTTTTCGGATTTGTTTTATTACAGCTTGCAACTATTAAAAATAAGAATAAATACTTCTTCATATGTTTCGTTTTACGATTTCTTCTGGCGTTACTGCCAACGTTTCGCGGCTACACGAGGTTTGGGACTAAATTAAGACTAATTTTTCGGTTAAACACAAATTTTTCAGATACAAAACCAACTTTAAATTAAGCCTAAAACCCAAATCTCGTGTAACCGCTGTTATGGGGCGGTTGTTTTGTCGAAATTACAATTATCACACAAAGTTTTCACGCTTATGTTGGCAAAATTCAATTTTCGCGTTTTTACTTTTTTGCTCGTAATTTTCGGTTCGTTATTTCAAATATTTTCTTTTCGTTTTAAAAATCTGCGCAAAAAAAAATTAAGTTTCTGCTTTTCAAGTTTCCGTTGGCAATTTCCAATTTTCACGTTTCTGTTTTTCAGGTTTCAACTTTTCAGCTTCTGTTTTCAGCTTCTGTTTTCAGATTCCAATTTTCCGACTTCTGTTATCGATTCCAATTTTCACGCTTCTGCTTTGTAAACTTCTTGCGGAAACAAATGCTTATTTTCGGATTGTTTTTGTCTGCGTAATTTCGGCACAACTGCCCCATAACGTTCCCGCGCTACAAGTAGTTTGGGACTAAATTAAGCCCTATTTTCGGATTTGCCAAATCTTCCAAATACAAAACCAATTTCAAATTAAGCCAAATCCCCAAATTGCTTGTAGCGTGTGTTACAGGACGTAGCTTTATGTGCAAAACTTTTCATTTCTAGTCGTTTTACACTTTACACTTTAAACTATCATCGCTGTTTTTTTGCTGTTAAAACCTTCTATGAATCCTTGAAAAAAGAATGGAATGTTATCTTCATATCCATTTTCTAATCTTCCTTTTACTTTTTCAAATGCAAGTAAAGAAATTTCAAATTCAGGTTGTCCTGCGACAAGAATAGGTTGATTGAGATTATCATACCAGAAAAATTTTCCTCCATAATTTTGTTTCGCAACTTCGAAAATATAAGCTCCAGCTTTACTTACAATATTTTGCTGTTGAGCATCATCCATATCCTCATAAAAATCTGAAACGTCTTCTAAAAGCTGATCTAATACTATCAAGCTTTTTACTGAAAAATCTAGTCCTTGATACCTTTCTTTGTGCTTTTCTCTGAATGATTTTGCATTTGCACTTATTTCAATTGCAAACTCATTTTCATCTTCATTTATGTCTGTATTTTTACTTGTTTGTTGAATAGATTTCTCATTTTTTTCAACTGTTTTCTTTTTTAAAAAATCGAATAATCCCATATTTACTTATTTATTTCTTAATTCGTTTAATGCAATTCGAACGAGTATTGATGTGTAATTGTCTGATAAGTTAAAATTGTCTTTTAATCTTTTACTAGTTATTTTACATCCTAAAACATCATCTACAAATTCCCAATTAGTTTTATCTGATGCAACTTCCCAAATGATTTTAAACTCGTCCTTATCTTCCTGATTTATATTTTTTATGTTTTCAATTATTTCATTAATTTGAAAATAAAAATTTAAGTTTTGACTATTATTTAATATGTTTTGTTCAATTATATTCATTTATAAAAGTTGGTTTTTCTACGTCGTCCTCGGCTATGTCCTGTAACGTTCTCGCGCTACAAGCAGTTTGGGACTAAATTAAGCCCATTCTTCGGATTTGCCAAATCTTCCAAATACAAAACCAATTTCAAATTAAGCCTAATCCCCAAATTGCTTGTAGCGTGTGTTGTATGCTGTAATTTTATTTACAAAAATGTTAGTCCAATACGTTTGTTTAGACCTAATTCAAAAATTCTAATTAAAGTAGAAAGTTGAATATTTCCTTTTCCATTTTCAATTCTCGAAATGTAACTTTTTTTAGTTCCCGTTTTTTCTGCTAATTGCTCTTGAGTTATTTTTGCTTCTTTTCTAGCATCTTTCAGCATCTCACTGATAATAAACATCTGAGTTTTTTCTTCGTAACTATTTCTACTTTCAGTTCCGATCTTTCCGTGTTCAACTTCAATAAGTTGGTCAAAAGTTGTTATTCCTTTATATTTATCCATTTTGTTAGTTTTTATGTTGAAAATACTCATTCATTAAAATCAATGCTTTATCCAATTCATTTTTTGGTGTTTTTTGAGTTTTCTTTTGAAAACCATTAAAAAGGACAACCAATTTTCCTTTGTCAAAACAGCAAAATATTCTATAAATATTTGACTGATATTCAATTCTAATTTCATAAAGTCCATCCGTCCCAGTTAAATGTTTTAAAAATTTCTCTGGGACTTTTTCAACCTGTTTTATTAATTCGAGAACGTATTTTATTTTTTCTTTTACCTTTCCATCTTGTTTTTGGAAAAATTCAATAAAATGGTTTTCGTAAAATATAATTTCTCTGCTCATTTTGCAAAGTTATCTTAAAAGTTAACAATTAACAAATAAAAGGGCGATTATTTTGAAGTATTTTATGGAGTTTCGTGAGGGATTATAGCATACAACGTCCCCGCGCTACAAGCAGTTTGGGACTAAATTAAGCCCATTATTCGGATTTGCCAAATCATCCAAATACAAAACCAATTTCAAATTAAGCCTAAAACCCAAATTGCTTGTAGCGTGTGTTGGGTGTAGTCCTTATTACCATTAATATTCTCGTGGAATTAGTGCATACCAATTTTTATCATTCTTTTTATCGTCAATATATTTAGTATTATCATTCCATAATATACCTAAAGCATTATCAGGAGCAGAATAATAAAAAGCGAAGGGTAAACCTAAATGGAAATTACTATTGTCAAGTATGCCTAATTTTGCATTAAGTTTTTTTATTTCAATTTTTTCATCACTTGATAAAATTTGCGATTGGTCATCTAAAAGGGAAAACTCTTTTTCGTTTAGAATAATTGACGATTCAATTTTAAAATTTGAATTATTACGTTCAATTTTTTTTATTCCCATTTCTGTAGCACAGATTGTGAATAAATATGGTTTTGTACTTGAGTTTAATGTGTAGCCAATTTCTTTTATATATGTTATTGCTTGTTGGCCGGTACCTATAAAGTCATCAAGAAAAATCACAGATGAATCTTCTCCCAATTCTTGAAGTTTCGTTGCAGGAATTATTTTCCAAGATTTACCTGGATAACATCTTAAAAATTGATTTAAAATTAAAGCTCCGCTTTTACCAACTGGGCCAAAATGACTTATAAATGTATTAGGATTTTCTATTAAATCTTTATTATCTTCATAAAGTTTGCGAATACAATTTCTTAATTCAAGACCATCAACAATTTTAAGTTCTTTTAGAATCTTTTCAATTGTACTCCACTTTAAATCATTTCTTCTCTTGAATTCTAAAATTGATCGATCTCCATAACCTTGATATTTGATTAATTTCTTTTCGTATTTTATCAAGTTCTTTATACGATACCAATAAAAATCGTTGATTTTACTCAATATCATATTATTTCAATTTAAATATAACTTCATTAAGCCTATCTTTTAAAGCAATTATTTGTTCTAAAATATAGTAGTCACTTAATAATTCTATATTGTCTTCAGTGAAAGCATAGGTTAATGAACCAATATTTTTTAATATTGTAGATTTCATTTTTTCAATTTCTAAATCTAAAACAATAAATGTATCAATCGGTATAGTTGGAGTTGAGATAAAATCTTTTAGTTTGTCTGTGAATTCATATAATTGATCTTTAGATTCATAATATTTGATTGATTTACGCATTTCTCGAAAATCTTTAACATCAGTAAACCCATCACCTGAATTAAATTTTTGAATCAAGCCATCAATTATAGTTGAGATTTTAAAGTCACTATTATATTCAGGTTGGTCTTTCAATTTTTTTACAATTGGAAAAAGTTCGATAAAAAAATCTGTGGAAATTTTTTCATTTTTATACAATAATGTTTCTCTGTATTTTTCTGGATACCATAATAAAATTTTACATCTTTTTACGGTAGTCATATTTAATCCTGTATATTTTGACAGAATTGAATCCTTATCTGTTTTCAATAATTTAATAATTTCGCCTAATTTCATTGCAGTTGGATACAAGTCCCATTGTTCTCTGAAATAATGAATATTAAACATGTGAAGTATATTCTGTGTAATATCCTTGGGTTTGTCAATTATATTGGCGGGAATTGTATCCTTACCTAAAGCTATGCAACATCTCCATCTTCTTTCTCCATCTAATAAAATATATTTTTTATTTTGTTCTTCAGTTCCGTCCTCAGTTTCTTCATAAACCGTTATTGGTACAAGAACACCCGCATTGACTATCGATTCTCTTAAATCTTCTAATTCTTTTTCGTGAAAAATTAATCTCGGATTATGCGGATTCGGAGAAACGTCTGAAACATTAATATTTTTCAATGTTTGATTTGCCATTTTCTTTTTTTTAATTAAAATATTTAAACGTATTTTATTTTTCGTCTTATTTTTCTCGATTTTCTCAAGGATTACACCCAACGTTCCCGCGCTACACGCGGTTTGGGACTAAATTAGCGTTATTTTTCAGATTAGCCAAAATTCCCAAATACAAAACCATTTTCAAATTAAGCCAAATGCCCAAATCGCTTGTAGCGTGTGTTGGCAGTAGTTTATTTTAGGCTTATCTTCAAATCCATTTCATTTTTCATAGTTAATAATGCCTCTGCATTTCCTTTTGCATCATCAACTGGGTGGTGCGTATGTTTTGTCTTGCGCAAATGTTTGAAACTAACGAAAGTGTCTTTTGTTAATCCTTTGTATAAACTTCCTAAATTTTGAGAACTATGTCCAAAAGGATTTCTACCGATAAAATGATGAAAATACCAACAAATGAACATCCAATCAAACCCGTTATTGTCACTAATAAAAACGGGCTGACCTTTAGTGTTTTCGGTTATCCATTTTGCGAAATTTTCCATAACTTCTTTAGGCTCGTCAAACTCTAAAGTTTCTTCTCTTGTATGTCCTGAAACAGCTAATGCTTCTGGAATCCAATTTTCAGAAATTGGTTTTAATTTGCCATAAAAAGTTATATCTAAATTCTCTTTAACTACTACTGCACCAAAGGAAATCATTGAAAAATCTCCAGGTATATGACCATCTGATTCTATGTCAACCATTATATAACTCATACCTTTTTTTTATAATTTTAATATTCTTTTTATTTCTCCCCAAAATGAGTCTGATGGAATGTCTTCTGATGGGATGTCTTCTGATGAATCTTCAAAGTTTCTTATTTCTTGACTTTCATTTTCTAAACTTTTCTTTCTATTCTCTTCAATTTTTTGTCTATTGATTTTATCTATCTCTGAAAAATCTAATGAATTGCCCCATTTTTTATATAAACTTTCTGCTATTTCAAAGTACTTAAGTTTTTCAATGAAATAAAGGTCTATTTTTATGTTAAGTAAAATTTCGCTATTATTCTTGTCATAATTCTCTGCAACTTCTGAATAGTTCTCAGGTGTCATTATTCCTTCTTCATTACTCCAAATAGATTTTTCAATTACTGTGTTGTTTACTACAGTAAATTCATAAATATTTATTGGCATCACAAATTCAGAGCAATGATATGCAACGAATGAACTTATATTTAATTTTTTGGTTAGTTCTAGAAAATAAAAATCATTAGAATAATAGTCTCTTAAGTCATATTTTTTGTTTTCTAGAACCGAATTTATAAAATTATTAAATTCATAACCTGTTGTAATATTAATAGGTAGATATATATCATCGCCAACGAAGAAATGTGGAATTTCTTTTGGTATTTTTAATTCTTTAGATTTTGCAATTATGAAGGAATTATCTTGAGACATCTTTTTTGTGTCTTGTCCTGATATAGGTTGACTATTTTTGGTTGTTATATAATTTCAAAAATAGGTGATTTTAGCCGTAATATTGATAAGTTTAGAAAAAATCTTTGAAGGGATTTTTTTCCAAACTTGTCAACATTACTACGCAACT
>CAUPJC010000057.1:0-7086 GCA_963511475.1 uncultured Flavobacterium sp. | reverse complement strand
TGTTTTTTGAGTTTCTTATTAAAAACTCCAATTTAAAACCCCAATTTTCAAGTTTCTGAATCTCGGTTTTATGAGTAATTAAATTGCTGTTAAATATCTGATTTTAAACGAAATGATTTTTTTAACTAGCTCATAACGTTCCCGCGCTAAAAGCAGTTTGGGACTAAATTAAGCCCATTATTCGGATTTGCCAAATATTCCAAATACAAAACCATATTTAAATTAAGCCTAATACCCAAATTGCTTGTAGCGTGTGTTAGGCGTAGGTTATATTTTTCCATAATACTATTTCGTTTGGATTCGTAACTTCATATTTTAGTCCGAGTTTAATCCAAAATTTTTCAAAATACTTTATAGATTCAATATTTTCAGAACAATAAATACTATGTAAAGAAAGATTATAATTTCTGTTTTTTGTCATATGAGAATTAAAATCTCCATTTTCCATTTTATAAATAGTTTCTAAATTCCAAATATCATCATCGTTAACAAATTTTCTTCTTAGGATGCCATTTTTTATTTTCTCGACAGATATATTTTCTTCATTAGATTCTTCATTTTCATTCAAAAATCCAGAATATTCTCCACAAACAAAATCACCACTTCCACTTGTTTTATATTCTTTAGTTTCTTTGTTATAAACTATTGGTCCAGGTCCAATTAATTGTCCTCTTTCATCATCTTCATAAAAGTGTTTATGTTTATAGGTTATAAATAAGTATTTAGAACTATCTACGAGTTTATTAATAACATATTCGCTACCAACAAAATTATTTATCATTTCTTGAACTAAATCTCTATTTATTTCCATAAATCTATTTTAACGATTTTGGTGTTAACTTACGCCTAACGTCTTGGCACTACAGCGGGTTTGGGACTAAATTAAGCCTATTCTTCGGATTTGCCAAATCATCCCAAATACAAAACCATTTTTCCATTAAGCCCAATGCCCAAATCCGTTGTAGTGGCTGTTAGGTAGCGTAACTTTATGTGCAAAGCTTTTCCGTTTCCATTTATTTTCCACGTTGTAATTTTTAGTTTGGCGGAGTTATTTCTTTTTCAATTTCTTCCGAAATCAACATCATTTCATAAGTTTCAGTTCCACGATAATAAGAATAATATTTCCATTTTTTATCTTTTTTTAAACAGGCAATTATAAATTCATCTGCGCCTATGTTTTTTTTGAATCTGATTTCACCTTCTTCAAAATGATAAGCTCTGATTAGGTTTCCAATATTTGACTCATCGGCTTCATTGAATTTGACCCAAGGTTTTTCTAAAGATACTTCCGTTCCTACCATCATTATCGTTTCTGGTTTAGTTAGTTTTAGGTAAATTAAAAGACCAATAATTATTGTTAAAAATACTAATCCAAAATACTTTAACTTTTTCATAAGTTGATTGTTAAATTTTACGTTCTGCGAGGTTATGCTACCTAACGTTCTGGCGCTTGGCGAGGTTGGGGAATAAAGATGCGAGATTTTTCAGTTAAACACAAATTTTCCAAATACAAAACCAACTTTCCATTAAGCGTAAAACCCCAATCTCGCCAAACGGCTGTTAGCGGTAGTGCCTTTAGAATTTATATGGATAATAAGGATTCCATGATTTTTGTCTTTTGGCATTTGTGTATTTTTCCCTAAAAATCATAAAGAATTCGTCTAGATGAATATTGCTTCTCAATGAATTATTTTGATTTCTCTGTAATTCGCAAAGTGCCTTAATAATACAAAATGTATAAAACATGCTATATTTTTGTTTAACGTCTACTTGCAATGATGCAAACATAAAATTTTTGTAATCATTAATTTCATCGTCATTTTCATTAGTATGTTTAACAATAGTAGATGACGAAAACCTTTTTGCTATTTCCATAGCTTGCTTATTTTTTGGAGAATTTGCATCAAAATGTCTTTCAATAATCATAGAATTTATTTCGCTATTCCATCTTCCAATTGGATCTTGAGTAATTGTAAATCCTGAAAGTTCATTTAAATTAAAATATCGATTTGCTGTTGCAAAATCAGATAAATTATTTAAAATTATTGGATAAATTGAATCTGTTTCCAATCTATCAAAATATTCTTGACATTTATATTTTTCAATAAGAGGTTTAATTTCGTTAAATAATTTTATAATTGAATGTCCTTTAGATTTTAAGTAATTTGATGGTGGATATGAATCATTGAGAAGTATATATTCATACAATAAAATTAATTTTATCAATCTTTCAATTCCGATGCTAAGTGAAAAGAAGGATTGATAGATAAACCCCAAATGAGCAAAATTATATTTTCGTAGAAAAGTTAATCCTACACCTAAATTCATTGCGCTCAGCGAAGCTTCTTTCGCTAATAAATTAGTTGTTTCTTTCTTTAATTGTGTCAAGTTTTCTGTTTTTTTTCGGGCATTACCGCTAACGTTCCCGCGCTACAAGCAGTTTGGGACTAAATTAACCTAAACTTTCGGATTTGCCAAATCTTTCTGACGCAAAACCAAAATTAAATTCAAGACCAAAACCCAAATTGCTTGTAGCGTGTGTTGAGGGCTGGTTTTTTGAGTTTCCATTTTGGTTTACTATCCTGTTTCGTTTTTTTAGATTCAATTATTTACTCCAACTTTCCAGCTTACACTTTGAAGTTTCCGCTTACAAGTTTTGTGTTCCAGTTCCGATTATTTACTCCTGTTTTCGGGTTTCCGCTGTCAAATTTCAGCTTACCAGTTTTGTGTTCCAGTTCCGATTATTTATTCCAGTTTTCGGGTTTCCGCTGTCAAATTTCCGCTTACCAGTTTCGTTTTCCAGTTCCTATTATTTACTCCAGTTTTCGGGTTTCCACTTTGAAGTTTCCGCTTACAATTTACCAAATATCTCTTAAAAATTTCACAGCTCCGCTGTCGTCAGTCCCATTTTTGCTGATTTTAAGCAAATTTTGGCGAGCTAACCCAAGTTGCAACACTTTTTTGAATCTAAAATTCCGCCAACTTTTCGGCTGATGAAATTCCACCGAATTTCTGGTAAACTAGCCCTCAACGTTCTCGCGCTACAGCGGGTTTGGGACTAAATTAAGCCCTATTTTCGGATTTGCCAAATCATTCAAATACAAAACCAACTTTCCATTAAGCCAATTGCCCAAATCCGTTGTAGCGTGTGTTGGTGGCTGGTTCTTTTTTTAAGTTTCCATTGGATTTTTTTAAAATTATTTTTCCAATATTTTTTTCTTTAAGGTATCAAACTCTTCTTTAGTCAAAACTCCTTCGTCTAAAAGCTTTTTTAATTTTATTAATTCATCAGAAGCACTAAATACTTGATTTGTTACCTGAACAGTCATTATTTTTTCTTTTGGTTTAAATTGGTCAGGGACTACTATTTCGCCTGATGAAATTGCGTTTTCAATGTCTATTTCATAATTTACTATTCCGCTTCCTATTTTTACATAATTCACATATCCGTGCTTTTCACTTCCCCTTCTTTCAATAGCTTTTACGCTATAATTATATCCTGATTGACTTCTAGGAAATGCGTTTGCTGAATTTGCAAGTCCTTGATAACCTGTTGTAGAATTATAGGCAAAAAGGGAACTTGAATTACGTCTTATAAACTTAAAATCACCATCAGGGGTTGAGCCAACTCCGATTAAAATATCTTGTTTTACAGTTATTTTATAACCGCATTTTGTTACTAATGTATCGGATATCACTTTACCTGATTTTCTAGCATCTAATTTTGCTTGCCTTTCTTCTTGAGAATTTTGTGCGTAACTTATTGCATTAAATATTATTAGAGTTGCAATTGTAAATATTTTTTTCATTGTAATTTTTTTGCTTGGAAAACTATTTTGTAGTTTACAACATTCGGTTTTAATTTTTAAATCAATTTAATACTATGAAAAATAAAATTGGAATAAATTTCACGTTTTCTGTTGGGAACTTGCCACCAACGTCTTGGCGCTTGGCGAGGTTGGGGAATAAAGATGCGAGATCTTTCGGTTAAACACAAATTTTCCAAGTACAAAACCATCTTTAAATTCAGCCTAAAACCCCAATCTCGCCAAACGGCTGTTATGCCTTGTTTTTCTTTTTCTCCTCAATTATTTTTTCCACTAAATCTCGGAACGTTTTCACTTCTCCGATTAGTAATTCTTGTTTTTCAGGTTCAAAAATGTTAATTGAGTTCCAAAATCCTTTCGTTCTGGTTTTGGTTCTTATTTTCGTTTCAATTTTTTCAATTGGTCTTGTCCCTGTCAAAGTAATTTCTTCTAAAACAGGTGAAAAATATTTATCCATATATTCAACCAAACTTGAAGAAGGTTTGAGTTCTGAAACATTAACACCTTTTTGTTTTAAGTTTCTTTTTATCGTCAAAAATACACCCGCTTTAATACAAGGTTGCCCAAATAGTTTCTTTGGTTCGTAACTGTCTTTTACTGCGTGATTGGAAATTAGTTCACAAACATCAATTAGTTTTCTGCTTTTTGCGGGTTCTAAATTGTCAAACCATTCTTTTTCGGTTATGTCAATTCGGAATTCTTGATTAAGAAATTCACCTAGTTTCTTCCATTCTAATAAGTCGTTAGCCCATCTCCATTGTCTTATTGTCATTTCGGCTGTTATTTCTGCCCACGGGTCTGCTTCGCAGTCAAGCGGACTACAAAGTCTATGTTGTTCTTTGAATATTTCAAGAACTTCTTCTGTCGAATATTTTTCTGTAGTTTCTTTCATTTCAAAATAAGGCATAACGTTCTCGCGCTACAAGCAGTTTGGGGCTAAATAAGCGTTATCTTTCGGATTTGCCAAATCTTCCAAATACAAACCAATTTTTCCATTAAGCCAAATGCCCAAATTGCTTGTAGCGTGTGTTGTGCGTTGTTTTTTTCTATTCAATTTCTTTAATGTTTTGGTCTACAACTATTAGCATAAGT
The DNA here is from genome assembly GCA_963511475.1 of uncultured Flavobacterium sp. Classification (GTDB taxonomy): domain Bacteria; phylum Bacteroidota; class Bacteroidia; order Flavobacteriales; family Flavobacteriaceae; genus Flavobacterium. The sequence goes on along the minus strand of CAUPJC010000057.1, from coordinate 2,167 downwards.
CCTTCTAAAGTGTATCTTCTGTAAAATTTCATATATGCCATAAAAGCAATATATGAAAGACACATTAATAAAATATTAATTCCAATAACATCCCAATCAAAAGTCGTTTTTCGGTCAACAGTTTTTATGCTTTCCTTAAAATAGTACCAAAAAGATAATACAAACGTTAGAACTAGATTTCTAAGAAAACCATATAAAGCAACATAATTTACCATTCTGAATTGATGTTCTTTACTATTTTCGAATGCATAATGATGGACAATCCGATTAAAGTCGATTGTTCTTAAATCATTTTCATTTATAATATCTACGTTTGATAAACCTTTTGAGTTTAACAAAAGAATCGTATTTTTCCTTATCACTTTCATTAAATATGAATCAAGTCCTTTTGAATAAAAATTTTTGAAGTTTAATGCAAAACCAAATATAACTTCAATAATAAATAGTGGTAATAATATTAAGATTAGAAAAAACCTGCCAAAATTTTTAAGTTTTCTTTTTTTAAAGTTATTTTCAATTTCATATAATAACTTATCGTTTTGCAATTCTTGAGTTGGTTCTACTTCTGTCCAATAAGAATGTTTTTCAAAACCAATAACTGTTTTTGATGGATATCCATATTTCCAATTTCCATATTTTTCTATTGTAATTGATGATATAAAACTTAACAAGTGTCCAATCGCATAAGAAACGATAATAAAAAAGAAAATTTCTTGAAAATTGTATTTAGAAACAGAAGAAAAAATTAAATCTAAATTATTTTCCCGTTTATTATTAGTCCAATTTTGAATAATAATGAATAAATAAATCAGAGTTGAACCTGGAATTAAATATCCTAAAAAATCGTAAAGTGAAAATGGATTTTGTTTCATATTTATTTTATAATGAATTATTATCTATTGCTTTTGCATAAGTTAAAAACCATACACCATTCATTGCAGTTCCACATCCTGGATATCCTTCTGTAATTGCAAATTTTAATCTTCTGCCTGGGACAATTAAATATTTAAAATTCATTGAGCAAGAATGGCTCATCTCATTAGTATTATCCCATTCTTTTTGATCAATTTCTATTGTCCAATCTTCTCCATCAATTGAACGAAAATCCTCTTTGAATTTTTTACTTGTTTTAAATATGCGTATTTGAAAATTTTCAAAGTTTTTATCTACTTCAGTAATAACACCTGTAATAAATTTATATTCTCCATACCAAATATTTGCATTTTCCAATTCTCTATATTCACTACTGATTAACATATCAACATTGTATTCACAAAAACTATTTGGGTCATCATTTATTGATGGTGGAACTGCTCCCATATAACGTTGCCTGTTTGCTTCATTCCAGCCGTTTTCAATAGCCTCAATACGTTTGTATTTTGATGGATGACTTTGAGTATCTTCTTCACTACCAAGTCTATAAATCGTATTTGTTGCTTGTTCAATTTTTGCACCCATTTTATAAAGTATAAATCCAGAAAATTTATCTGCTTCAAGTTCTCTTTTGTGACTTTCAATATCATTTTTCATTGTATGACCTGATAAATGATGTCCAATTTCGTGGGCTAATATTGATATTGAACTCCAGTATTCATTAGAATTTTTTGAGGCAAATGCTAATAATTTGGGGTCATAAATAATATATCTTTTATTGTTTATAATTGTTGCAACTGCATTTTCAATATTTGCACTATAAATTTCAAAATTTAATGGAATTCCAGAATAAGACAAAATATTTTGAATCTCGTCAATTTCTCTTTGATTTGGCATACTTAAATTTAAATCCGGTTTATTCAAATCATTGTTAAATCCACATCCAAAATGTAAGTTCTCTATTTTTCCTATTGGATTTGTTGCGGTAGGTTTACTTATAATCGCAATAGTATCTTTTTTTAAATCAACAGAGTCCTCTATTTTTACATCATCACTTGATTTTTTGTTTACACAAGAAATTTGAAGTAAAATTAAAATTATTAAATTTATTTTTTTCATTTTTTATGATTTCTCCATTTTTTTGGTAAAATAACGCACAACGTTCTCGCGCTACAAGCAGTTTGGGACTAAATTAAGCCCATTATTCGGATTTGCCAAATCTTCCTGACACAAAACCAACTTCAAATTAAGCCAAATCCCCAAATTGCTTGTAGCGTGTGTTATGAGCTGGTTG
>CAUPJC010000056.1:0-7141 GCA_963511475.1 uncultured Flavobacterium sp. | reverse complement strand
TTCTGCAATGGCTTTTCTTAACTATTTTTTGTTTATTTTTTAATGTATTGGTTTGTTGCGGGTTACAAATCCTCTTTTTTATGGATTTCAAAATTAACACAGGGTGTTTTTGACGATTTGGTCAATTTTGCCAGGTTTTGAAATTGGATTGAGCTACCAAACCGTTGGATGCGATATAAACACGATGGATTCACAAAAGCAAAGACACGGATTCCTGCAAATCTTATCTTTTAAAACTTCTCACCTATATATAAGGTATGTGTTTTCTATTTCCTTATTATAAAAATGGATGCCCTAGCCTTGATATCAGTGGAAATCCTTGCGGTCTGGGGTTCAGCCCGCAAGATTGAAGCCGATAGGAGGAAATAGCTACCGAGTATTGAACTTTTTATTACCTTAATATCTAATCTGCCGTTTTGAACCTATACAAACTATGCTTTCCGTTTTTATTACTCCTTAAAAAAAACGAACTTTGCAACCTAAAATTCACATTAATGACACTTCACATAGAAACTCCTGCTTTACTGTTTTCGGCTACTTCATTAATTTTACTAGCCTACACCAATCGGTTTTTAACAGTTGCCACTATTATACGAGGCTTAAAGAAAGCTTATAAAGAAAAGGAGAATAGGATGATTTTACTGGAGATCAAAAACCTCAACCTGCGGCTCACTCTTATCCGTTTCATGCAGATGGCCGGCGTACTGAGTTTATTCCTGTCTGTTTTCACAATGCTTGTATTATTTTTGGACTATCAATTGACCGGAATTTACTTATTCGGATTTAGTCTGCTTGCTTTATTAATTTCTTTGGCTCTGTGTTTTTGGGAAATTAATATTTCGGTTGATGCCCTGCGTTTGCATTTGAGTGATTTGACCCATAAAGAACTTGAAAAAGAGCAGCATCTAACTATTGAAGCAAAATAGATTTTCTTATATATTCTAAAAAATCAAACACTCAAAACATGTTTAAAAATAATACTCTCAAAGGAGTTTTCTTGGTGGCAATTGGTGCGACTAGTTACGGAATGCTGGCTACATTTGTAAAAATGGCTTATGACGAAGGTTATACTACAGCCGAAGTGACCATCTCCCAATTTATATTAGGCATTGCTGGAATCCTAATTATTAATGGATTTCAAAAGGCTAAAAGCGAGAATGAAGTCTTGAAAGCTACCCCGAAAAACATATTTCAATTGATGCTTGCCGGTACCTCTACAGGCTTGACAAGCGTATTCTATTATATGGCCGTAAAATACATTCCTGTTTCTATCGCAATCGTATTATTAATGCAAACAGTGTGGATTGGTTTATTATTGGAAATGATTTTGGAAAAGAAAATCCCTTCTAAACAAAAAATTGTGGCCGCACTTGTTGTACTAATTGGAACCCTTTTGGCTACAAATGTCTTTCAAAATGAAATTCAACTGGACTGGCGTGGGCTTATATTGGGAATGCTGGCAGCGTGCTCTTTTACAACCACTATGATTACTGCAAATAGGGTGGCACTAGGAATATCATCAGCTCAACGAAGTTTGTATATGCTTTTGGGAGGTACTGTGATTGTTTCCATCTTTGCGATTGCCACCATAAACACACCTTTCCATTTTGAAATATTCCTAAAATGGGGAATTATACTATCTCTTTTTGGCACTATTATTCCGCCAATGTTAATGAATGCTGGTTTCCCACTTACTGGTATTGGACTAGGGAGTATTGTGTCAGCATTAGAACTTCCGGTCTCTGTCTTAATGGCATATTTTCTGCTTCATGAAAATGTTGCCTCAATACAGTGGATCGGAATAGTACTTATTATATTAGCCATAGTCATAATGAATGTAAACTTCAAAAAACAAACACATCACTGATTATCAATGCTAAAAAAAATAAAATCATAGTAATCATATGTTAATTTTTTATAAATTCGTACTCGTTATAATTCTTACTAAATTAAAGTTAGATAAGAATACTTATTGGTGAATTTTTAAATAATAATCTATTAACTAAAATTTTTTATCATGAAAAAACTTTTTGCAGAATTTTTCGGAACGTATTGGTTGGTTTTTGGAGGCTGTGGCAGTGCTTTATTTGCGGCAGGCATACCTGATTTAGGAATTGGATTCGTGGGAGTTTCATTGGCTTTTGGCTTAACCGTTTTGACTATGGCATATGCTGTTGGACATATCTCAGGAGGGCATTTTAATCCCGCAGTATCTTTTGGATTATGGGCTGGAGGAAGATTTTCCACTAAAGAATTGCTTCCTTATATTATAGCACAATGTATAGGAGCTATTGCAGCTGCCGGAACACTTTATACTATTGCTTCAGGAAAAGCCGGATTCATGATAGACAATACTAAAGCTGGTGCTTTTGCTTCTAACGGATATGGTGCTTTTTCCCCAGATGGATATTCTTTACAATCCGCTTTTATTGCCGAATTTGTTCTAACGTTATTTTTCCTTTTACTAATACTTGGTGCCACCGATAAATTTGCTAATGGAAAATTTGCTGGAGTTGCAATTGGGCTTGGCCTTACATTGATTCACTTAATTAGTATTCCTATCACAAATACTTCTGTAAACCCAGCAAGATCATTATCACAAGCCGTTTTTGTGGGCGGAGAACCTTTATCACAACTTTGGCTGTTTTGGGTGGCTCCCATTTTAGGAGCTATTGCTGCAGGTTTTATTTATAAAAATTTATTACAAGATCATTCAGAAGCCTAAATTTTGCAACACAAAATAAATTATTCAAAGAGAAAAATGAAATATTGGAATTTCATTTTTCTCTTTAATTTTGCAATATGAATTCACTTTTTCAATCCGAGCCAATAGTTTTTGATTTACCCGATGCCGAAATCATTTACTTTCCTGCTTTCCTTTCAAGAGAGGAAGCCGATTTACTTTTTCTGGAATTACTTGAAAATATACCTTGGCAACAGGATCAAATTACGGTTTATGGGAAAAAGCATTTGCAACCGAGATTAACAGCTTTATATGGAAACCAAGGAAAGCCCTACTCCTATTCTAATATAAAAATGCAGCCTCATAACTGGACATTGACGTTGCAAAAAATTAAATCTCTTGTAGAGAATATTTGCGAAACCAATTTCACAACTGTTTTATTAAATTACTATAGAGACGGCAATGATGGCAATGGCTGGCATGCCGATAATGAAAAAGAATTGGGTGTAAATCCAATAATTGCTTCATTGAGTTTAGGCGCTGAACGGAATTTTCAATTGAAACATAATACAGATACCACAAAAAAAAAGAATATCATTTTAGAAAACGGCAGTTTACTGTTAATGAAAGGCGCAACACAGCATTTTTGGAAGCATCAAGTGCCGAAGACTGCAAAAACTATTGGCTCTCGAATAAACCTTACTTTTAGAGTAATTCAATAAAGGAATTCTCAATATTCTTCATTAAAAATATCACTAATTTAAAAGATTTAAAAAATTGATTTTTTTTTAACTTAAAATAAAAAGTAATAATAATTTTTATTAATATTGGTATAAGATTTAAAATCAATTTTATTAATCATTAAACCAAATTGAATTAATTTTCACGTGATGAAAAAGAGTAACCGAAAAGAATTAAACTGGGAACAAACAGAAAGACTGATTGCATTGGCCCAAGAAGAAAGAAATCCATTTGAAATTATTCATAAAGAATTTGGATTAGCTGAGAAGGAGGTTCTTGAAATTATGAAAAAGAAGATGCCAACTGAAAAATTTGAGATGTGGAAAAAGAAAGCAATTGCAAGTAAACCAAAACCAAAACCTCTAAAAATCGATGATTTCGATGAAGATTTAGATGGGAAATATTATATAAAAAATAAACTAGACTAACCTTAACTTTATAAACTCCTGAAATTCAGGAGTTTTTTTTATTTAAAAAATAATCTAAACAAAAGCACTTCCATTTTTTTAACTTATCTAACTTTATTAACCTCTTTTTGTAACTTTTTTGGAATTCGAAATACTAATCCAGAAACAAACACTTACAAAATGAAAAAAATAATCTTTGTACTTGCTTTCTCTTCTTTAATTTGGACAAGTAAAGCAAACACTCCAAAAAATGCAGATCCAAAAAAAGAAGGAATTGAGGTCAACATCAATCTTACTGATGTAAAAGATGATCAGGTTCTGGTTACTGTAAAAGCTCCAAAAATTAAAACAGAAGATATCACTTATAGTCTTCCAAAGACTGTTCCTGGAACCTATTCAGTTGATGATTACGGAAAATATATTGCCGATTTCAAAGCCTATGACAAAAAAGGCAATTTATTGACAGTTTCAAAAACAGATGATAACACCTGGTCAATCAAAAATGCAAAAACATTAGTAAAAATCACTTACTTAGTAAACGACACCTTCGACACTGAAAAAGGAAGAGGTTTTGGACAAGATGATGTTTTCTCGCCTGCTGGCACAAACATTGACGCTGGTAAAAATTTCATGCTGAATTTACATGGTTTTGTAGGTTATTTTCAAGACAAAAAAGAAATGCCTTATAAAGTTACCATAATTCATCCTGCAACCCTTTTTGGTGCTACATCAATGATTGATAAAGACGGAACATCTACATCCGATGTTTTTGAGATGCCTCTTTATTCAGAGTTATTAGAAAACCCAATTATGTATTCTAAACCAGACTACACCTCTTTTACAATAGATGGAATGGATATTGAAATTGCGGTTTACTCACCATCAGGAAAATTTACGGCAGAGAGTATTACTCCAGAAATGAAAACAATGATGACTGCCCAAAAAACATTTTTAGGAAAAGTCAATTCTACAAAAAAATACACTGTTATCCTGTATCTTTCTACAATGTCTCCAACAGATGCTAAAGGTTTTGGAGCATTAGAACATCCTACCGCTACTACTGTTGTAATGCCCGAAATGATGCCAAAAGACGAATTGGTAAAACAAATGAAAGACGTAGTTTCTCATGAATTCTTTCATATTGTAACTCCTTTAACTATTCACTCTAAAGAAATTCAGTATTTTGATTATAACGCTCCCAAAATGTCTCAGCATTTATGGATGTATGAAGGAGTAACTGAATATTTTGCCAATTTATTCCAAATCAATCAAGGATTAATTGACGAAAACGAATTCTATTCCCGCATAGCCGAAAAAATACAAGGTGCCAATGCAATGAATGACACTATGCCTTTCACAACAATGAGCGCAAATGTTTTAACTGAACCGTATAAAGCTCAATATCTCAATGTCTATCAAAAAGGAGCATTAATCGGAATGTGTCTGGATATTCAAATTAGAGAAAGCAGTGGCGGAAAAAGAGGTATATTAGATTTAATGCATCAATTATCTAATGAATATGGCGTTACAAAACCATTTGACGACAGTGAATTATTTGCAAAAATAACTTCACTGACTTATCCAGAAGTAGGTGAATTTTTAACCAAATACGTTTCTGGCCCAACTCCAATCCCATATTATGACTATTTAGCAAAAGTAGGCGTAACAAAAGTTACCAAAAAAACACCAGACGGAATTTTTCTTCAAGATCAGGTTCCATTCGTTGGTGTAAATAAAGAAAATAAAGAAATTTTTGTCGCTCCAAACAAAGAGTTGCACATTTTCTATACCACATTAGATCTTAAAGGCGGAGATATCATCCTTTCAATCAATGACAAACCGTACTCTCTTGACAATATTTATGAAATGATCAGCGAAAGTCAAAAATGGAAAGAAAACGATCCAATTTCTATCAAAATTAAACGTGATGGAAAAGAACAAATAATAAAAGGAAACGTAAAATTCCCTTACTTAGATTCAGAAGCCCCAGAAGCTACAGACGCATCAAAAGCGACTTTAAGAACAGCTTGGCTGAAAGGATAATACTAATAACTTCTATAAAATCCCATTCGCCGCTGCGAATGGGATTTTTTTTTGAAATTCATTCTCGTTAAAACCATTCATTTCAACAATTTTCTTTATTTTGCGGCAAATATAAACAAAACTAAAATTGCAATTCTTCAATACTGCAGAATCGTCTTTTATGTTCCCAAAAACCAATTTACTTACACATGAAAAATTCTATTATTGCATTTGTTTCCCTACTTATTTTGGCTTCGTGTAACAAAAATGAATCCAAAACAAATCTGCATATTACAGGAAACATCAAAGGACTAAAAGAAGGTACTTTATATATTCAAAAATATAATGACACTGCTCTCGTTGCTATAGACACCATTAAAATTGACGGACAATCAGCATTTGAAAGCAATATTGATTTAAAATCTCCCGAAATGCTATATTTATATTTGGACAGAGGAGTAACCAATTCTCTTGACAATAACATCATGTTTTTTGCAGAAGCTGGCACAATAAATATCGAGACCAACCTTGATTCATTCATTACAAGTGCAAAAATTACTGGTTCTAAAAACCAAGAATTGTTTGAAGAATACAAAAAAATAAACTCTCGCTTTAATGATGAGAATCTAACTTTGATAGAGAAAAAATTCAAAGCAATAAAAAGCAATAATACTAAAGCGATAGACAGTATTACTGCTGCCCAAGACAACAATATCAAACGTAAATACCTTTACGCAACTAATTTTGCAGTAAACAACAAAGATCACGAAGTATCACCATACATCGCTTTGGCCGAAATCTATGATATCAATATTAAGTACTTGGATACCATTCAAAAATCAATGACTCCAAAAGTTGCCAAGTCTCTTTATGGTAAAAAATTGACTAAATATGTGAATGACATCAAGAAAAGCGAAACAAAATAGTTTCAGCCTTTTTTACATAATTAAACCGCCTTTACAATCAAGGCGGTTTTTTTGTGCATATAAATAATTTGGGCGAGACCACAACCCTGTAAAAGGGCTGACTCACAATTGCGGTTATTCGCCCTTTTATAGGGTTGCGGTCGGGCTATACGCGCTACTTCGGTAGCCTGCTTCTATCCCTCTCGCAAGCCAATAGGAAACAACAGTAATATTGCAAACAGCGGATCAATACGAAAAGTTGTGGAGAAATATTAAAAATCAGATTTTTGTATTTCTAAATATTCAAAAATGAAAGCCTCTTTTATCGATCTACTCAAATTATTATTACCTGAAATCATAGTTGACTATTTTGAACTCACTTC
>CAUPJC010000055.1:0-8256 GCA_963511475.1 uncultured Flavobacterium sp. | reverse complement strand
TGATAAAATTTTAAATTGGGTTTGATAAATTGGTACCACTTTGTTAAATTCATATTTATAATTTGTACATCCTACTATAGCAATGAATTTTTAAAAACGAAAGCTCAAAACAAAATTCGTCTAAAACACAAGCCTCAAAAAAAAGGCATTAAAAACCACAATAAATAGGAATAAATTTGTTGCAAAATAACCCAAAAAATAATAAGATGCAAAAAACTGCGCACAAAGTCAGGGCATTCGCTTTTAAAAATTTTAAAATAATATTGCAAAGATTTATATTTACAAGACAAATGGTAGGCGGTCTTCCATTAAAAAACAATGACCACTAGCGGCCCTGAATTAGAAAATTTACTTATCAAAGATTGTTTCGCCACCTTGAATGATCCCAGAAGAACCTCAAAAGTAAATATAAATACAGCTTAGAAGAGTTGATTTTCCTGATATTATAAGCAGTTGTAAGCGGTTTTCAGGCTTATGAACTCATTGAGGGATTTAGAGAAATCAAACTAGATTGGCTTCGTCAATTTTATCCTTACAAATCTGGAATTCCGTCTCACGACACTTTGGGAGAGTTTTTTAGCCGAGTAAACCAAAAGAATTTGCAAAATGTCTTATTGAATTTACAAAAGCACTTGCAAAATACGATTCGAAAGTTATTGATCTTGACGAAAAACAGTTAAAGGATTCCTTACCCAAGATGGTTATCTCCTTCATATCCTTACTGCTTTTTGCACAAAAAACAGAATGAGTTTAGGCGAAGAAACCGTGGCTGGAAAGGAGAATGAGATTGTTGCCATTCCAAGATTATTGGATTTGATTTACATCAAAAACTGTATCATAACCATCGATGCAATGGGTTGTCAGGCAGCTATTGCAAAGAAAATACGAGATAATGAAGCGGATTATATTTTACAAGTAAAAGAGAATCAAAAAACACTTTTAGAGAATTTAGAAGATTCATTTGCAGTAAAAAAGTTGTGGCAACAGATGTAAATATTGATTGTGGACACGGACGAGCAGAGGTTAGAAAATGTAGTGTTATAACCTATTTAGAGTTCGTGGACGATGTCCACAAATGGAAAGATTTACAAACTATTATCAAAATTGAATCTGCCGTTCATTTCAAGAAAACCAAAATCGATACCACAAGTACAAGGTTTTATATTAGTTCATTGCCTGCGGATGCGGGGCTTTTGAACCATTCAATAAGGTCGCATTGGGCAATCGAAAATAATTTGCATTGAAATTTAGATGTGATTTTCAAAGAAGACCATCAAGAAAAATGGAATCAAACGGCTATAGAAAATTCAAATTTAATCGCAAAATTTGCAATCTCAATGCTTGACCAAGAAAAAACCTATCCTAAATCTAAAAACAGAAAACGTCAGAAAGCCTTTGGTAGTGATCTTTACAGAGAATTAATCTTAAAAGTTTAAAAGCGAATGCCCTGCAACAAAAGTGATTTATTAGGAATATTAAACAAAAGTATATCAAAACAAGAATTCTATAATTTTTGTGATGAACATATCGATTATATTTTTGACTTTAATGGAGAAAACGAAAGTCAAATTTTATAAGATGAAAAAGCTTGAATTGACTTTTGGAATTGAACCAGAAGAATTCTTTTATAGCACAGTAATAGAAGTTCAATCGAGCATATTATTAATTATTTCCATATCATTTTCAAACAAGGAATTTACAATTTATGAGATAAAAGAAGTTTTGAATAATATCCCAGAGATTCAATTAAAAGCCCATTTAGAAGATTTAACAACCAAAAAAATTCTAGTTAAGAATAAAGACAAATATTTGTTGAATAGATGAAGTACAAGAGCGACAACAGCTAAAACAGATTTGGGCAATTGACTTAATGGAAAGATGGTTTTGTATTTGGAATGATTTGATAAATCCGAAAAAAGGGCTTATTTTAATCCCTGACCCACTGCATTAGCAGAATATTAATTAAAACTCCACAATGTTTACAAAATTTCTATTTTTGGAAAAGGTATAACATTCCATCCGTACAATTTCACATGATATTTCCCTAAATTTGAGTAAAACCTCAATACAATGAAACTAAAATCAAGTGAGCCTTTCTGGCTGGTAAAAAATGGAATCCTCAATTCGTATCCGTCAGTAAGAGAAAACTTGGAAACGGAAATTCTTATTGTAGGCGGCGGCATCACGGGCAGTCTTATTGCACACCAATGTATCGCCGATGGCTACAAAACCATACTTATTGACCGCAGAGATATTGGAAACGGAAGTACCTCGGCAACTACATCAATGTTACAGTATGAAATTGACGTCCCTTTATACCAGCTTAAAGATTTAATTGGCGAGGAAGCGGCTGTTGAAAGTTATTGGGCATGTTATAAATCGATAGATGATTTAGGTCAAATAGTGAAGCAGGTCAAATCAGATTGTGGATTCAAAAAAAAAGAATCTCTTTATTTTGCCGCACACAAGAAAGATGTAAGTGGATTAAAAACAGAATTTGAGGCTCGAAAAAAAATAGGACTGCCCGTAAAATGGCTGGAACCCGAAGAAATTGAAAAAAAATTCCAGCTTAAAAACTCCCATGGCGGCATTTTATCTCAACAAGGTGGAAGCCTTGATGCGTTTAAATTAACTCATGATATTCTGGCGTACAATCACAAAAAAGGGTTGAAAATCTTCGACAAAACCGATATTAAAAAAACCACATACAAACGAAATGGCGTTACAGTTGTCACCGAATACGGAACGACCATTAAAGCAAAAAAAATAATATACTGCAACGGTTTTGAAAGCACCGAAATCATCAAAGACAATTTTGTAAAATTACTTTCGACTTATGCCATTGTCGGCGAACGTTTTGAAGACGACCAATCCTATCTCAACGAAACGCTCTTTTGGAATACCGCAAAACCTTATAACTATATGCGTACCACCGATGATAACCGACTGCTGATTGGCGGGGAAGATGAAGATTTTGTAAACGCAAAAAAAAGAGATGAATTATTAAATCAGAAATCGGATAAATTGACAAAATACCTGAAGAAAATTTTACCCAATTACGAGTTCAGAATGGATTTTGTATGGGCTGGGACTTTTGGAGAGACCAAGGACGGCTTACCGTACATTGGCAAACATCCTAACTTTGAGAGTGCTTATTTCGTTTTAGGCTTTGGCGGAAACGGCATTACTTTTTCAGTAATCGGAATGTCTATGGTATCTGAAATGCTCAAAAACAGGAAACATCCATTGCAGGAATACTTCAAATTTAAGAGATGATTTATGTAATAAATTGAAATCAAATTCTGAGTTTATCCCAATACTGTAAATACAATAATAAAACAATCCGTAAATAATTTTTCATTAATTATCTCCAATGATTTTTACCAATTATACACCTTTTTTTATGCGTGTTTTGTCTAAATTGCGACAAGAAACAAATTTAGAATGTTATGCCACAAAACAATCCTGAAATCAACGCCGAAAAAGCGCGTTTGCAGCTAAGAACCGATAATAAAGGCTGGAAAAAATGGGGCCCTTATTTAAGCGAAAGACAATGGGGAACCGTTAGAGAAGATTATTCTCAAAGCGGTTACGCCTGGGGAAGCACCACGCACGACATGGCGCGCTCCAAAGCCTACCGCTGGGGAGAAGAAGGTATCGGAGGGATTTCAGACAATAAACAGCATATCTGTTTGGCTTTTGCTTTTTGGAACCATAAAGACCGAATCTTAAAAGAGCGTTTCTTCGGGCTAACCCCAGCCGAATCAAATCATGGCGAGGATGTCAAAGAAATTTACTTTTATCAAGATTCCACTCCTACCCATTCCTATCAAAAGATGCTTTATAAGTATCCTCATGCCGTTTTTCCGTATGAAAAATTAATTGAGGAGAGCAAAAAGCGCAGCCGTCTGGAACCCGAATATGAATTGCTGGACACAGGCGTTTTTGACAAAGACGATTACTTTGACATCACCATAGAATATGCCAAAGCCGATGAGCAAGACATATTAATAAAGGTAACGGTCGAAAATCGTTCCAAAATAATCGCTCCCATTACGGTATTGCCAACCATCTGGTTTAGGAATACCTGGAGCTGGGGCTATGAAAATTACAAACACAAACCTACTTTAGCAGGAGTCGAAAAATCACATATAGAAGTCAATCACCGATTGGTGGGCCACTTTAATTTGTATGCTGAAAATGCCAAAGATTTTTTGTTTTGTGATAATAAAACCAATTTTGAGAAATTATATAAATCGCCGGCGCAGTCTGCTTATGCCAAAGACGGAATAAACGATTATATCATCAATCAAAAAAAGACTAGCATAAATCCAGATGCCATTGGTACGAAAGCATCAGTACATTATGATGATTACATTCCGCCACTTGGCAAAAAAGAATACCGTCTTCGCTTTACAAACACCACTCCGGATGCTCCCTTTGAAGATTTTGATACTATTTTTAAACAAAGAATAGAGGAAGCCGACGAGTTTTATGATCAGGTTCAAAAAGGAGTAAAAGACGAAAAATTAAAATCCATTCAGAGACAGGCCTATGCAGGCATGCTTTGGACAAAACAATGGTATTATTACAATGTTTTTGAATGGTTAAAAGGTGATCCTTCAACACCCAGACCTGATGTCAATAGGAAAGAAGGACGCAACAGTGCCTGGAAACACATGTACACCTCCAATATTCTCTCGATGCCGGACAAGTGGGAATATCCTTGGTTTGCGGCATGGGATCTAGCTTTTCATACTTTGCCTTTGGCCCGATTAGATCCTGATTTTGCCAAAAGGCAATTATTAGTCATTCTGCGCGAATATTATATGCATCCGAATGGACAAATTCCAGCTTATGAATGGTCATTCTCGGATGTTAATCCGCCTGTGCATGCTTGGGCTACTTGGAAAGTGTATGAAATTGATAAAGAAGCCAACAATGGCGTTGGGGATACCGTTTTCTTGGAGCGTATTTTTCACAAACTGCTGCTCAACTTTACATGGTGGGTAAATTTGAAAGATGAAAACGGCAATAACATTTTTGGAGGGGGATTCCTCGGGATGGATAATATTGGAGTATTTGACCGCTCCGCCGATTTGCCAACTGGAGGTCATCTCGAACAAGCCGACGGAACCGGATGGATGGCAATGTATTGTTTAAACATGCTTCGTATAGCCTGTGAAATATCCTTGAAAAACCCCGTTTATCAGGATATGGCCTCCAAATTCTTTGAGCATTTTCTTCATATTTCGGGAGCGATGCAGTCTTTGGGAGAAAACAAAGTAAGTCTTTGGGACGAAGACGATCAGTTCTATTATGACATGCTCCATAAAGAGAATGGCGATGCCGAATTGTTGAAAATACGTTCAATGGTTGGGTTAATTCCATTATTTGCTGTCGAAGTATTAACCCCGGATTTACTGGAAAAGTTGCCTATATTCAAGCGCCGTGTCGAGTGGGTTTTAAAAAATCGTCCTGACTTGGCCAGTTTGGTTTCCAGCTGGTACAATCCTGGGAAAGGAGAAACCCGACTGCTTTCCACTCTTAGAGGACATCGTATGAAAATGATCCTTAAGCGTATGTTTGACGAAAAGGAATTTTTATCTGATTTTGGAGTGCGTTCCTTGTCGAAATACCACAAAGAACATCCCTATAAATTCAAACATGATGGCGGTATTATCCAAGTAGATTATACACCAGCCGAAGCTACGGGAGACATGTTTGGTGGAAATTCCAATTGGAGAGGTCCAATCTGGTTCCCAATGAATTATTTAATTTTGGACTCACTGGAAAAATTTCATGGCTATTATGGCAAAGACTTCAAGGTAGAATTCCCTGCCGAATCTGGTAAATTGGTGACGCTGCAGGAAGCTGCTCAGGGTGTTGCTGAACGATTATTAAAACTGTTTGTTCCAGATGCCAATAAAAAAATTCCGATGTACGGCGAATACAAAAAGTTTCAGGAAGACCCTCTTTTTAATAAAAATCATTTGTTTTTTGAATATTTTGACGGCGATAACGGCAAAGGTTTAGGAGCCAATCATCAAACAGGATGGACAGGGCTTATTGCTGAAATTATCAGGCATCTGAATGAACCAACGGAATAGTATATACATCCTCATAAAAAATCACCAACAAGAATTAACAACTCTTATTGGTGATTTTTTTACGTTATATTTTCTTTGTACCTGTTAGCACTAGCTTTTTTTATTTATTCCGCTAATCTGTTTTCAAGATCCATTCTTTCGTGTAAAACTCTAACGACTTCAATTTTATTTGTTTTGTCTTTTTTAAAGAAAATTAGATGTGATTTTACTTTTGAATATCTATATGATTTTCTAATTTTTCCAAAGTCACGAGCCATATCTAAATTATGTACGATATATTCAATTTCGTCAATAATTAACTCACCTTACGCAAAAAAAATTGAAATTTGATAGATTAGGCATTTGAAATATTGATAACTTTACTTTTTTGAAAAGATGGAAAACTTTGCGGATTTGTACAGCGATTATTTGATAAGTTCAAGTTCATATGCCACATCAACAGGTATGGCAAATTTATTATCAATCAAGCATGACAAAGTCACTCGCGAGTTATCAAATGGGGATTACGACAGTAAATTTTTATGGAAGCAATCCAAGGTTTATGTAAAAGAACTGACCCAGTCCAAAGAGTTAATTACCCTGAGTTTTGACGATTCGATAGAGGAAAAGCGCTATACCGATGGGAGCGAACTACATTGTTGGCATTTTGACCAAACCTTTGGTAAATCTGTAAGAGGTGTTAATTTTTTGACTGCTTTGATATAAGTTGGAACAATGCGATTACCATGTGCTGTTGAGTTTGTAAAAAAAGATTTATGGAAAAAAGACCCAAAAACAGGTAAGGAAAAAAGAAAAAGCAGTGTCTTTAAAAATGAACTCTTTAGAAAAATGTTGCGTGAATGCAATGGCAAATTTAGATTTGACTACGTTTTAGCCGATAGTTCGAATGAGAGTATGAATTGTTGCAAAAAGAATTGAATAATGATTTTATAATGGCATTGAAAAGCAATCGAAAAGTAGCCTTGTCATTAGAAAATAAACAGAATAAAGAATACATAAGTATTGAAACACTACAGCTGGGACAGCAGAACGTGGAGGTTTGGTTTGAAGAATTAGATTTTCCGCTGTTGCTTACAAAGCAAGTTTTCAAAAACGAGAATGATACAGTCGGCGAGTTGTACCTGGCCTGTAGTGATTTAAACTTATCGTATGAACGAATTACTGCAATCTACAAAAAAAGGTGGGGAGTAGAAGAATATCATAAGTCGATAAAAAGTAACACGGGATTTGCGAAATCGCCTACTAAGACAATCAAAACACAAACAAATCATTATATATTGTCCATTGTGGCTTATATAAAACTTGAATTTTTAAAAATCCGAACAAACAAAAATCATTTTGCGATGAAAGCTCAAATTTATTTGGCAGCCAATAAGGCAGCTTATAATGAACTTCAAAAATTATTAACAGTTAGAGTTGCATAATGCTATTTGAAATGTGCTTTTTTGCATAAGGTGAGTTATTTAAATAGAAAGTATTATTAGTCGCAATTAGTTTAATATTTTGCTTTTGCGAAAATTCAATCAGGGTTTTATTGACACGATTTTCATCTTCCTGATTGTGGCGCATCACTTCCAGATAAAAGTCATCGCCAAATTGTTCTTTCCACCAAATCAACGCTTCTTCGGCTTGGTTTTCACCGATATTCAGGATTTTACTTTGAATCTCTCCGTATAAATTCCCAGACAAAACCATGATATCTCCCTTATATTTTTCGATAATATTTCGGTCAATTCTCGGAACATAATAAAATCCGTCCGTAAAGGCAATCGATGACATTTTTGCCAGATTGTGATAGCCTTTTTTATTTTTGGCCAATAAGACAACTTGATTTCCATTGTCTTTTTTGCTTTTATCCAAATGGTTTTCGCAAATATTGAATTCGCAGCCTACAATAGGTTTGATTTCGGTTTCGGTTGGTTCTCCACCACTTTCTACCAACGTTTTATTTTTGGCGGAAGCCGATTTATTATGATTCATAACGGCGCTCACAAAGTGAAAAGCACCCATCATGTTTCCGGTATCCGTCATGGCAACGGCAGGAAATTTATTTTTGGCTGTAGCCGAAACAATATTCCCAATACCTATAGTGGATTGTAATACCGAAAACTGTGTATGATTGTGTAAATGCGCGTATTTTGCCTCT
>CAUPJC010000054.1:0-8714 GCA_963511475.1 uncultured Flavobacterium sp. | reverse complement strand
GAAGTGAGTTCAAAATAGTCAACTATGATTTCAGGTAATAATAATTTGAGTAGATCGATAAAAGAGGCTTTCATTTTTGAATATTTAGAAATACAAAAATCTGATTTTTAATATTTCTCCACAACTTTTCGTATTGATCCGGTAAAAGGGCGTATAACTGCAAAGTGAAATTGCCCTTTTTTCGGGTTGTGGTCTCGCCCAAATACTTTTTTTAGTTTATGTTACTCAAATCACTGCCGGTTTCTAATTCTTCAGGTGATTGATTTTGTCTAAAAAGGCGGGCCTGTAAATTCCCTTTTAGAATGATTTTGTTTCCTTTTACATCCAGCCAGCTTCCTTCGCGAAGTCCTAATACGGGCAATGAGTTAAAGGCATGAAACTCTTTTATTCTTGTTTCTCTGGTTTCTCCCATGTGTTTGGATTGACTGTTGGTATCTAAATAATGCGGATTCAAATTGAAAGGAATCAATCCTAAAGTTTGAAAACTGGGAGGATAGATAATTGGCATATCATTAGTGGTCTGCATTGTCAAACCGCAGATGTTGCTTCCTGCGCTGGTTCCTAAATATGGCGTGCCTTTTTTGACGGTTTCTGCGAGTATATCCATCAGATCATTTTTATACAATTGAGTAACGAGCAGGAAAGTATTGCCTCCTCCTGTGAAAAAGCCTTCGGCGTTTTGAACGGCTTCTTTTTGGTTTTCAAAGGTGTGAATTCCTTTTAGTTCAATGTTTATTTTGGCGAAAGCTATAGCTGCTTTCGAGGTGTATTCATCATGCGAGATACCGCCTGGTCTGGCAAATGGTATAAAAATAACCGTTTTACAGTTTTTAAAATGCAGTTGAAGTTCAGGTAATAAATAGTTTAAATATTCCCCGTCATACAAGGTTGAAGTGCTGGCAATAATGCAATTTTTCATTTTTTTTCAAGTGTAAATATTATGTAAAGGTATAAAATGATTGTTTTTTTATAAGAGGGTGCGTTATTTTAATTAACAAACTTTTACAAATGCATTAGTAATTAATTTGGATGGTATTGGGATATTTTTACAAATTGGAAATGAAGACGAAATTAAGATTTCCAACTTTTAAAAAACAAAATTGGTTTTGCTTATCAAAAGAAAAGTTTCAACATTTAGATTCTAAGAATAATTAATTTTTTTAATATCAATTCCAAATTGCTCGTGAAAAATAATTTTACTTTTTTATTTGTTTTATTTTTTCTTGCTCAGTTTGTAATGGCGCAAGGAAGTGTTGAAAAAGTTATTAGAGGACAAGTAACAGCGGAAGCTATTCCTGTTGAAGGTGTAAATGTTATTAATACTTTTAGTAAAATTAATACAGTTTCAGATCAATATGGTAATTTTTCTATTCTTGCCAAAGATGGAGTTGTGTTGAGTTTTTTATCTGTTAATTATGAACCTTTAAGAAAATACATTAGCAAACAAGAATACAATTTGGGAACTATAGTTGTTTCTATTACCGCTATAAGTGTCGAATTAAAAGAAGTAATTATTAACGACCGACCCGATATTACCGCCGAGAATTTGGGAATAATCCCTCGAGATCAAATCAAATTAACAGCAGCAGAAAGAAAAGTTTATACAGCTACTTCGGGTACTGATGCGTTATTAAATTATTTCTCGGGAAGAACTAAAATATTGAAAAAGGAACTTGAAGTTGAAAGAAAAGAAGTTTTGATGAAAAAGCTGGAATATTTATTTGAAGACAAATATTATATAGAAACCTTGAAAATTCCCGAAGAAGAGATTAAAGGTTTTCAGTATTATTGTGTTGAAGATTCTTATTTTGAGAATGCTTTAAATTCTAAAAACAAGACCATGTGCATGTTTTTTATTGTTGGGCTGGCTTCAAATTATAACAAGAACAAAGTTTTAGATAAAAACGAAAAATAATTTTAAAACTAAAATACTACAAAACCAAATTATTGCCTGTGAAGAATAATTTTACCTTTTTATTTATTTCTTTTTTCATAATTCACCAAGCCGTTGCTCAAACAAGTATTGAGAAATGGGTTAATGGACAAGTAACAGTTAATAATGTATCTCCTTTAGAAAGTGTAAACATCATTAATACTTCCAGTAAAGTTATGGCTGTTTCAGATCAGTATGGCCATTTTTCGATTTTAGCGAAGGAAGGAGATATTCTAAGTTTTTCTCTAACTAATTATGAATATTTACGAAAATTCATTAACAAACAGGAATTTAATCTAGGAAGTATTGCGGTGAATCTGACTCCAAAAACTATTGAATTGAATGAAGTGGTTATCAATAAACATTCGAACATAAGTGCGGAGAATTTAGGTATAATTCCAAAAGATCAAGTCAAGTTAACTACTGCTGAAAGAAGGCTGCGGACCGCGGGTGAATTTAAGGCAATACAGTTGTTGGGTTTATTAGGTGGCAAGTTGCCTTTCGATCCAATTATAAATGCTATAAACGGGAGAACAAAAAGGCTGAAAAAAGAAGTTTCTGTCGAGAGAAAGGAATTTTTGATGGTAAAGCTGGAGAAGCTGTTTGAGGATAAGTACTATATTGAAACCTTAAAAATACCTGAAGAACTCATTAAGGGATTTCAATATTATTGTATTGAAGATCCTGATTTTGCAAGATCATTAAAGGATAAGAACAAAACGATAACTATGTTTTTGATAGTTGGATTGGCTTCAGAATTTAATAAAAATCAAGTAAACGATAAAAAATAAATCAATCCAATTTTGGATAAAAAAAGTATAAGCTGTCATTTTATGAGGTATAATTTAATTGTATTATTTGTATTATTTAGTCAGTATCAGCAGTTGGCTGCGCAGACTAATGCTGAGAAAATAATAGTGGGGACAGTTGTCTGTGATGGAAAAAAGCTGGAAGGAATCAGCGTGATTAACTGTATGAATAAAATAATGGCTGTTACTGATAAGGAAGGCTGTTTTTGTATACAGGCCAAAGAAGGTGATATACTTAATTTGTCTGGAATTGATTATAAGTATTTGAAAAAGTATGTTTACAGGCAGGAGTATAAGTCGGGAACAATGGAAGTTGATATGATTTTCAACAGTGTTGAATTGGACGAGGTGATTATAAATAAAAATGCGGCTATAACTGCCGAAAATTTAGGTATAATTCCACGCGGGCAAATTAAGTTTACACCGCAGGAACGAAAATTGTATTCCAGTTCAGGTGGAATATTTGGGCTTTATAGTATTATTTCCGGCGAAAAAGAAATGCTTAAAAAGAATGTTGAAGCTGAAAAGAAAGAGATACTCATGAGAAAACTGGAATATATGTTTGAAGCCAAATATTACATCAAAACATTAAAAATTCCAGAGGAACTAATCAAAGGATTTCAATATTATTGTGTTGAAAATTCAGAATTTGCAGCCTCATTAAACGGTAAAAATAAATCAATGTCTATGTTTCTGATGACTAATTTGGCTTCCATTTATAATAAAAACCGAGAGAATAAGTAAAATACTTTTCGGTAAATAAATCTCTTTCTTTATGTATTTCTTACTGTATGTTTTTCAAATGTCTTAGAGTCAGATTATAGCAGTTTTTTAAAAATAATTCATTTGCTTAAACCTAAGTTTTAAATAAAGTTGTAATTTTATTAAGTGAAAAATGTCGTCTTGATTGTGGAAATTCTTCTAATTTGTTAATCTCTTAAGTTATCATTAATGAAAAATATATTGAAAATATTAGTTTTGTTTTTGAGTTGTCAATTTTGTTTCGGCCAAATGTTAACTCGATCAACATTACATGGAAGAGCAGTGAATGATTCTAATGGTGTAGAAAACGGTTTGGTTTTTAATATAAGCTCAAAAACAGGTGGCTTAATTGATAATAAAGGTATGTTTAGTATTTTGGCAAAAGCCAATGATACCTTGCTTGTTACCAGTTTAGGATTTAAGAGTAAAAAAGTAGTGGTGTCGAGATCTGATATTACTTCTTCTTTTTATAAAGTAAATTTAGAGGCCGTAGCAAATGAACTGCTTACCGTAGTTGTTTATGCTAAGCATGTACCGCATACTGAATTTGGCAGTACTCAAAAAATAGTAGATACTCAATACTTTGACGACAGTCAGTCATCTCCAGATAATATGCTGATGATGCCTTCGGGTACTGGCGATCCTAATAATATGGATGTTATTCGTGTGTATAATAAAATCTTTAAAAATTTATTTAAAAATAATCCTGAAAAGTCTGATTTTGTATCAGATGTGAGTTTTACAAGTGTTGCTATGCATAGCGTCAGTTATTCCTTTTTTACGGATAAATTAAAAATCAAGGATGACCAGATTGGACTTTTTCTGTTATACTGCGAAAATGATCCTAAATCGAAAGCCTTTCTTGATCCTAATCAGAAATTTGAGATTATGGATTTTTTGATAACCAAATATGAAGCGTTCAAAAATGTTGCTTCTATAGAAAAATGAAAAAGGGAATAGCTGTATTGTTTTTAGTGTTTTTTGTTTTCTCAATGAGCAGTTTTGGCATGCATAAATTTTATATGGCCATTTACCAGATTAATTATGCTCCCGAAAAGAAAATGCTTCAGATTACTGCCCGCATTTTTGCGGACGATCTCAATAAAACGCTAGAAAAAAAATACAGTAAAAAAACCTTTTTGGGTTCAGGAAAAGAATCTATTGAATCTGAGCAATTATTAAAAAAATACCTGGCAGAGAATTTCACATTAAAAGTTAACGGACAGTCTAAATCAATTAATTTATTAAGTGAGGAAATGGATGGTGACGTACTGGTTTGTTATTTGAGCATCAAGGATATTCCTAAAATTAAATCACTTGAAATTTATAATTCGGTATTAACGGACTGTTTTGCTGAACAACAGAATATTGTAAATGTGACGGCATTTAATGACAAAAAAAGCTTTCTTTTTACAGAAACATCCACAAAGCAAATGTTAAATTATTGATGGATAATAACATTTTTGATATAAATTGTTATTTTCACGCTTTAAAACAAACTCTTGCTTTACTTTATGAGAAAATTTTCACTATTATTTATTCTCCCGACAATTTTATTGGCACAAGAAAAAACAGTTACACCAGCTGTTAATAAGCCAGCAGGTAAATACGACAGCAACAAATTTAGTCAAATGTATGATTTATTGGCAACGCCAAATATGTTTCGTACAGCATCAGGTGCGCCGGGTCCTGCATATTACCAGCAGCAGGCCGATTATAAGATAAATGTTGAGCTTGATGACAAGAATTCTAAATTAAGCGGCTCTGAAACAATTACGTATTATAATAATTCTCCAGACAGTTTGGAGTACTTATGGTTGCAATTGGATCAAAATCAAGCTTCAAAAAACTCTGATACACCATTAGCGGCAACTAATAAAATTGAATCTGTTTTAACTCCTGCTAAATTTGTAAATGAATACTTAAAGCAGGGTTTAGACCGCGGTTTTAATATTGAGTACGTAAAAGATGCTAAAGGAAATCCAATTTCATATACGGTTAATCAAACGATGATGCGTATCAATTTGGTTACGCCAATGAAGCCAGGTACGAGCATGACTTTTTCTATAAAATGGTGGTATAATATTAATAATTATCAGGAAGACGGAGGACGTTCCGGCTATGAACTGTTTCCTAAAGATGGAAACAAACTATATGTTATAGCTCAATTTTACCCAAGAATGGCGGTTTATAATGATGTTGAAGGCTGGCAGAATATGCAGTTTTGGGGAGGCGGTGAATTTGCTTTGCCTTTCGGAAATTTTGATGTCAATATTACTGTTCCTGCAGATCATGTTGTAGATGCGACAGGAGAATTGACAAATAGAAGCGAAGTATTTACAGCCGAACAGGTAAAAAGATATGAATTAGCTCAGAAGACATTCGATAAGCCAGTAGTTATAGTAACGCAGGCAGAAGCAGTAGAAGCAGAAAAAGGTTTTTCGGACAAGAAGAAAACTTGGAAATTCAGTGCTAAAAACGTGAGGGATTTTGGAATTGCAACGTCAAGAAAATTCATTTATGATGCTATGGCGGTTCAGCTGTCAAGTAAAGTGGTAATGGCTGAATCGGTTTATCCAAAAGAGGCCAATCCGCTTTGGGGAGAAACGTCAACAATGACTGTTGCGCATACTTTAAAAAGTTATTCCTCTCATACTTTTGATTATCCTTATCCAAAAGCAGTCTCAGTTTCTGCAGAAGATCAGGGAATGGAGTATCCAATGATTTGCTGGAATTATGGACGTCCGGATGAAAACGGAGTAACTAGCGAGCAAACAAAGAATGGAATGATTGGAGTTATTATTCACGAAGTTGGACATAACTTTTTTCCAATGATTGTTAACTCAGATGAGCGTCAATGGACTTGGATGGATGAAGGTTTAAATTCATTTATGGAATTTATGGCCGAACAGGAATTGGGAACCAATTTTCCATCTCGCCGTGGTCCTGCCAAAAATATTGTTGCTTACATGAGTGCCGATCAAAAGTTTTTAGAGCCTATTATGTCAAATTCTGAAAATATCATTCAGTTTGGCAACAATGCGTATGGAAAACCTGCGACAGGGCTTAATATATTGAGAGAGACAATTATGGGCAGAGAGCTGTTTGATTATGCATTCAAAATGTATGCCAACAGATGGAAGTTCAAGCATCCAACTCCAGAAGACTTTTTTAGAACAATGGAAGATGCTTCAGCAGTAGATTTGGATTGGTTTTTTAGAGGCTGGTTTTATTCAACAGACTTTGTAGATATTGGAATTACTAACGTAAAACAATACTTTGTTACCGAAACTCCGACTGCAACTTTGAAAGAATCCAAAATAAGAAAAGGGCGTTTTGGCTTAGAAAAAGGACCTTTTGTATATTTAGTGGATGGTGATAGCGCCGAATTGAATTCATCTTCAAAGAAATCTTTGCAGCTGGATGAAGTAAAACTGCTTTCAGATTATGTTGCTCAAAATATAACTCCAGAAGATAAGGCGAATTTAAAAAATCCTAAATACTTTTATGAAGTAGAGTTTAATAAGCCAGGCGGTATGCCAATGCCTATTATTGTTCAAATTACTTATGAAGACGGAACGGTGGATAATTATAAATACCCTGCTCAGATTTGGAGATACAATAACGATACAGCCAAGAAAGTATTTGCTGTTTCAAAAGCAATAAAACAAATTCAGATTGATCCAAAATTAGAAACTGCAGATATTGATGTGACCAATAATACATGGCCAAAAGTAGAAGCTAAATCAAAGTTTGATTAGGTTAAAAGTTACTAAGTTTCTAAGATGCTGAGTTTCTAAGGTTTTTTGAGCGAATAAAGCTTAATGATTTTAGAAACTTAGCATTTTTTTTTAAGGGTGTCAGAGGAGAATTGACTAATATTTTTGACCCTAAATAAGGACTTTGGAACTTAGTTACTTAGTATCTTAGAAACTTAGTGTCTTTTTAGCTTTTTAAGATAAATTTAAAAGACAAAGTTTTAAATTTTAATATCTTTGCTTTTTAAATACAGAAAATATGTTTGGAATAGGAGGAGGCGAATTAGTTTTTATTATGTTTATCGTATTGATGCTTTTTGGTTCCGACAAAGTGCCTGAAATGGCACGTACAATGGGAAAAGCTATGGCGCAGCTTAAAAATGCAACCAACGATATCAAAAGCGAAATTCAAAAAGGAGCCGAAGCCAATGGTTTTGACCAAAATGCGCTGAATAATTTGACTGGCGGTATTAATTCTGAAATAAGCAAAGCTAAAAACAGTATTCTGGGGGATGCGCCTAATGCATTCAATAACATTGAAGATACTTTCACTTCTGAAATTAATAAAACCAAAGACACAGTTCTGAGCGGGACAACCAATCCAGACGGCACTACCCTTTTAGATGATATTACTGGACCAGTAAAACGCCAAATGTAATGCTCGAAAAAGTACTTGCGCTAGATACCCAATTATTTATTTACCTTAACAGTTTAGGTTCTGAAACGTATGATGGACTTTGGCTGTTTATTACCAAACAAGTCAATTGGATTCCATTTTTTCTGTTGTTGTTTTATCTTATTTATAAAAAATTAGGGATTAAACAGACGGGATATTTATTGATTTTTGTTGCCGTTTTGGTCCTTGCTACCGATCAGCTAACAAATTTGTTTAAATATACGTTCCAAAGGCCAAGACCGTGTAATAATCCTGAAATCAACACTTTTATCAGAATCGTTCAGACCCGCACTTCGTTTAGTTTCTTTTCAGGGCATGCGGCTAATACTATGGCGGTAGCAACATTTTTATATCTTATTTTTAATAATCAATTCAAATATTTTTGGCTGCTTTTTTTATGGCCTTTGATCTTTGCTTATAGCCGAATTTATTTGGGACTGCATTACCCAATTGATATTCTGACAGGGTATTTATTTGGATTTGTCTTAGGCTGGTTAATGTATAAAGTTTACCAATGGGCACTCAAAAGGGGGAAAATTTAAAACAGCAGAATTATAGAAGGCAGTAGAGGACTGTTGAGTAAGATAAGATAAAGGAAGATATGAAAAAAATCCCATTCGCTTTCGAATGGGATTTTTTGAATCTGCAATCTGCAATCTGCAATCTGCAATCTGCAATCTGCAATCTGCAATCTGCAATCTGCAATCTGCAATCTGCAATCTGCAATCTGCAATCTGCAATCTGCAATCTGCAATCTGCAATCTGCAATCTGCAAT
>CAUPJC010000053.1:0-8920 GCA_963511475.1 uncultured Flavobacterium sp. | reverse complement strand
GGATCGGTTACTTCTGGCTCAGTTACTATTGGAGCTGGAACTTCTGGAACAACTACTATTGGATCGGTTACTTCTGGCTCAGTTACTATTGGAGCTGGAACTTCTGGAACAACTACTATTGGATCGGTTACTTCTGGCTCAATTACCACTGGCACTACTGCATCTGGAGCTGGAGCTTCCGGAGTAGCTGCTACTGGATCAGTCACAATCGGCTCAGTACCCTCAGAAGCAATTGGTTCTTCAACAACTGCTGGTGGAGGAGTATTATCCACGTAAAGCAGTAAAAAACGGTCATTAAATCTTCCTATCTCTGTCGTGAAACTGTAAGCTCCATTTTTTAGATTATAAATACCTCCAGTAGTAAGATCTTTAAGGAAAATATCTTGGGTAAGAAAGAGACCATCTACATGATCTATACTAATAGTGAATGCACCTGCTATATTGGCTTTATAACCTAATGGAACTTCATCGGTAATAACAAATGGCAAAGCCCTTCCTTGAATTGTTAAATTTTTACCGCCGTTAATACTATAAAAATCAACGTATGGATTTGAATCCATTGTTGTGCCATCATACAGCTTATCAAAACCATTGGTAGCTCCTGTCACATAACCAACCAATAACTGCTTAAAAGCCCCGCCTGAATTAGTCAAATTTAACCAAATCCTATTTCTTTCGACAACAGTTGTTTTTGAGATACTTGAGTTTTTAAATGCGATACGCTCTAACTTAATGTCTTTATTACTTGCCGAAGCATTTGTAACCATCTCTTTCCCGAAAGAAGTTTGTGAAGTCAAAAAAAGACTGCACATTAAAAGTAAAATTGTTTTCATAAGAATAGGGTATTAAATTCATGTTCAGTACTCAATAAAAAATTTAAATAGGCAATTTGTTTTTTTAATTTAAAAGCTTATTCAAATTTAGTAAAGGATTTTGAAAAAAACAGAAGAAAAGCATATTTAATCGATGAAATACATCTTTTTTTTAATATAGTAATAATTTACTTACGTAAATTTAGTAAAAAAAATAATTAGCATAGCATTCGGATGAAGACTGAGATCTTTTACATCTCTGAAAATTAAATTATTATGTATTTTATTCTAATTTCTAAATAATACTGCCATTTGAAAGAAGTAATAAAGATGGGAGTACTGCCTATTTCTAGTTCAAAAAAATTATTTTTGTCTAACACCATATATTATTGTTAATGAAAGAAATCTATTCCATCAAAGAAGCTATTCAAAAAATAGAACATTATTGTGCCTATCAGGAACGATGCCACGAAGAAGTAGTTTCAAAATTGTGGAGCATGAAATTGAATGCGTCAGAGATAGATGAAGTTATAGTACATCTTATTGAACACAATTTTCTTAATGAGTCACGATTTGCCTGCAGTTTTGCAAGAGGCAAACACCGCATCAAGCATTGGGGAAAAATCCGAATTACCAATGAACTGAAAATGCGTAAAATCAATCAAACTTTAATTACTATCGCCCTGAAAGAAATTGAACCTGAAGAATATATTGCCACATTTGAAGAATTGGCAGAAAGAAATTGGAATTCTATCACAGAAACCAATATGCTGAAAAAAAGAAAAAAATTTTGCGATTATATGCTCCGCCGAGGTTTTGAGAGTAATTTGATTTATGATAAAGTAAGAGAGCTTGAAAATGGAAATTAATTTCTAAGACACATAAGTCAATAAAAACTTTAATTTACTTATATGACTTATATGGTTAACCTTTTTATAAACTCAATAAAACACTCACCGCATTGCCGCCAAAACCAACAGCATTAACCAAAACCTTACGAATAGGTTTCGTCTGTTTTTGAGCTTCCGCAAAAGGAACTCCGATGAACTGATTGTGCTGCATCATCAAAATTGCCATTTCCATACTCAAAATCCCAGATGCGCCAAACGTGTGCCCTATTTTCCATTTATTAGTTGTAAGTAATGGTAAATTAAAACCAAAAACTTTACCAATCGCTCTGTACTCAGTCAAATCCCCTTTAATAGTTCCAGGAGCATGCATTACAATAACATCAACTTCAGATAAATCTGTGTTTGCTAAAGCCATTTTCATTGACTTTTGAAAACAGTCCGCTTCTGCCGAAATCGAAATGTTGTGTTCCAATATTTCTGTAGCATAACCAATACCTTCAATAAAAGCCAATGCATTTTCTTTTTTTCCAATTTCGAGACAGCATACTCCAGCTCCTTCACCCAAAATCATCATGTTTTGCTTTTTTTCCAAATCCAAAGCACGGTTAGGATATTTATCATCACTTTTGGAGTAAATTTTCAAAGCTCGCATTTGACCAATCGTAAAATCGGTTAAAGGCGCTTCACTGCCGCCAACCAAAAATTTATCAGCCATCCTAGATCGCAGCCAGGCCACGCCGTTAAGAACAGCATGAAGTGCCGTAGAACAAGTAATAGAATGCGAAATTTCGGGGCCTGAACTCTGCAGATCATGTGCTACCCAAGAAGAAATATTGCCTAAAGTCGTCGTTGGCGAAGCCAAAGTCTGTGCTTTACCGGTTTCTAAATATTCCTGAAAATGCTTTTCGAATAAATCGGTAGCGCCACGGGAAGAACCAATGTTGATTCCAAAAACATCTTTATCATTCCAGCCTGCTTTTTCAATGGCTTTTCGAGAAGCTGCCATTGCAAACAGAACGGATTGATCTAAAGACTTGTATTTAATGTCCGATTGCCGTAACGCTTCAACTTCTGTCTTCGAATCCTCATCAAGTCCAGCAACAGCAGTGTCTTGATGATCGAGAAATTGCGTTGAAAAACAAGGGTCTTCCGAAAGGTAGCTCTTCCAAACCGTTTCAGGTGAATTCCCTAATGACGAAATTGATGTTATTGCGGTTATGGAGATAATTTGTGACAATAGAATAATTATTATTGTTTCACGAAGATTCACAAAGAAACCACAAAGATTCGCCAAGTTTCAATTCAACTAAAGCCCACTTATATACTAATATTTCGTGTTTCTCTGTTTTTACTTTGTAAATCTTTATGAAATTATTTTTTTGAAGCAAATTTAAACTATTTCCAAAGCTTTCTCTACTACTTCATACACTTTTTGCAATTGAGCATCGGTAATCACATAAGGAGGCAAAATATATACGATATTCCCAACAGGACGCAGAATCACGCCATTTTCAATAAAAAAATCATAAAGTCTGTTCCGTAAAGTCCCGTAATAGCTTGCCGAAGTTTCTGTTTTTATTTCTAAAGCAAAAATAACTCCGAGAACTCTCGTAGCCGTAACCATAGGATGATTTTCTACCCGTTTTTTAAATGCTAAATGGCTTTTATTAATTCGGACTAAATTATGCTGCATTACTGCTGTTTCCAATAAAGACAAACTAGCCAAAGCAGCAGCACAGCCCGTAGGATTTGCAGTAAATGTATGTCCGTGAAATAATGCTTTATTAATATCTTCATCATAAAAAGCATCAAAAAGATCCTGAGTAAAAGTCGTTATTGCCATCGGAATGGTTCCTCCAGTCAACGCTTTGGACAAACACATCATATCTGGCTTTTGTGTCAAATAATCACAGGCAAAAGTTTTTCCGGTTTTCCCGAAACCAGTCATCACCTCATCAGCGATAGTAAGAACATTATTTTCCTGGCAAATTTGAATTAATTGATCAAGTGCTTCGGGCTCATACATTACCATTCCGGCTGCTCCCTGAACCAAAGGCTCAAATATAAAACCTGCACAATTATGATTTTTTATAACTTCATGCAAAGCATCAAAACTTGCCTGCTCCTGCCCATTCACAGGAACTGGAATCCGAACCACATCAATAAACATTCCCTGAAACGCCTGCGTATAAAATGAAATGCCGCTGGTAGCCATTGCAGCAAAAGTATCGCCATGAAAAGCATTTTCGAAAGAAATAATTGTTGTTCTCTTTTCGCCTTTATTGTAAAAATACTGCAGAGCAACTTTGATAGCGACTTCAACCGAGGTAGAGCCATTGTCCGAGAAAAAGACTTTCTTTTGATTATCTGGCAAAATAGCCAACAGTTTTTCAGCTAAAATAATAGCTGGTTCATGCGTAAATCCGCCAAACAAAACATGTTCCAATGTAGTCAGTTGTTTGTAAATCGCATCGGCAATATATTTATTGGAATGTCCGTACGGATTGACCCACCAGGAAGCGATAGCGTCAATGTATTCTTTTTGGTTTTCGTCCCAAAGCAAAGCACCTTCGCCTTTTATAATCGCAATAGGAAGTGCTGCAGTTTTATGCTGGGTATAAGGGTGCCAAAGATGTTGGCTGTCTCTTTCGATTAAAGTCATTTTTTTAGAATATAGAAAATAGAGCCTAGAAGAAAGACTAAACCCTATAAATTTAGACAAAGATAGAAAAGTCTATTCTCATTATTCTATTTTCAACATTCTTATAAACTGAATAGTTTCTCCCGAAACCGATCCGCATATTCTTTGACTACATTTTGATCAAAATAAGGTTCTTCCTCGATTCTGCCGATGCATTTAACACCCGTTTTATTCAAAATAATCGATTCAGTAGATTTATTCTCTTCACCAGAAAAGATAATTCCTCCTATCGCTATTTTTCTATTAAGCAAGGATTCAATTGTGAGTAACGTGTGATTGATACTCCCAAGATAATGCCTTGAAACAACAATCACTTTATAATCGGGTTTAATTAAATCAATAATGCAGTCCGTATCGTTCAAAGGAACAAAAACGCCTCCTGCACCTTCGATGACCAAATGGTTTTCGGTTTTTGGCTCAATTATCTTTTTCAAATCAATGGTAATTCCATCAATTTTGGCAGCGAGATGCGGGCTAGCTGGCGTATTTAGCAAATAGCTGTTCGCAAAAATTTGGGATTTGGAATTTGAGATTTGGGTTTTTACCTTATGGCTGTCCGAATTGTCCAAATCTCCCGCTTGAACTGGTTTCCAATAATCGGCTTTGAGTGCTTCGACAATAATAGTTGAGGCAATAGTTTTGCCTACGTCTGTAGAAATTCCTGTAATAAATAGTTTCATGTTTTTTTGGTTTGAAAAAGATTTTCGAAGTTAAAAGAAGATTCACGAAAGAAATTATTTAACTATTTCTTTGTGCCTCTTTGTGTTTTCTCTTTGTGAATCTTTGTGCAATAGTTATACACTGTTATCTTCAAAACACAAAGTTACTCAACAACGTCAATACTTTAGTTATTTCCTCTTTACTATTATAACTATGTAAACAAAAACGAAGTCTCTCCTGCCCTTCAGGAACAGTTGGCGAAAGTATCGCTTTGGCATCAAATCCATTTTCTTGCAATGCAATAGCAATACTTTTTACTTTTTCATTACCAGGAATAATCACACTTTGTATAGCCGATTTACTTCGGATAAAAAGCGCACTCAAATACAACATCTTTTTTACCTGATTAAAAAAAACAATATTCTCCCGAAGCAATTCAAGCGCTTTTATATCTTTTTCTAAATGCTGGTAACCAACTAAAATAGTGGCTACCGAATGCGGAGAAAGCCCTGTGGTATAAATGAAACTTCGGGCAAAATTAACCAGATATGATTTTAATTCATTGGAACCTAAAACCACTGCCCCATGACAACCCAAGCCTTTGCCAAAAGTCATTATTCGGGCAAATATTTTATCATGCAAATGTAAATATTGTATCAGTCCTTCCCCTTTTTCTCCGAAAACTCCCAAAGCATGGGCTTCGTCAACAACTAAATAACAGTTGTATTTTTCAGAAACAGCAATCAGTTCTTCCATATTTGGGCAATCTCCATCCATAGAAAAAACGGTTTCTGTTACAATGTAAATAGTTGATGGTTGATGGTTATCAGTTGATGGTTTTAAAATTAATCGTTCTAAATCCTCAAAATCATTATGCTTGAATTTATAAGACTTGGCATTCGATAATTGGATACCGTCCCGAATCGAAGCATGGCACAATTCGTCGAACAAAATCAAGTCGCCTTTTTGTGGAACAGCACTAAAGAAACCAACATTCGCATCATAACCCGAATTAAACAACAAAGCCGATTCCGATTGGTGGAACTGCGCTATATAATTTTCGGTTTCAGTATATAAAGTGTGATTGCCAGAGATTAGCCGTGACCCAGTAGCACCATTAATTTTTATGTTATGATCCAATAAAAATTGATGCGTTTCGTTAAAAATCGCTTCCGATTTTGAAAAACCGATGTAATCATTCGAAGAAAAATCGATTAATCCACTAGGTTGCGGAAGAAAGCGCAATGAATTATTTTGTCTTCGGGTCTCGAGTTTATCGGAGAGATTTTTTGGAAAATTCATAGAAACAAAGGTATGATTTTTAGTCATTGGTTAGTAGCCAAGAGTAATTAGCTTTTATAACTTTAATCATTCAACTTTTGGCCAGTGGGCATTGCTGAGGCTACCTTAGTGCAGTTAATCACAAACCCCGATTAGCACTTATAGGATACACTTCACATTAAACATTTTCTTCCAATTTTAATAGTTTAAACTTGCTCCGAAACCTATTCCCATATCGCTGTCATAGTGCGTAGTTATTCCAAAGTTTCGTTTTACAATATATCGCAAACCTGCCATATATTCTTTGTCGGTATTCCACATTAAATTCATTCGTAATCTTTTTGAAACAGGAATATCCATTCGTTCGAATTGTAAACGTACATTTCCATCTGTGAACAATTCGGCTTGTGCTTTTATGAGCATTGGCATAGTATATTCTATACCTACACTAAAAACAGAACGTTTGTCTTTTGTATTAGATTGCCCAAAAATATTTTCTTCCATAGCTCCATCTTCCATTTCTCTGTATCTCCAGTCAAATCCAACAAAAGGCATTAGCCATTGCATTTTTCCAATATATCGTCCAATATGTGTTTCTGTTTCGTAACCGTGCATATCATTGTAACCCAAACGCCATTCTGTGCCAATACTCCAACGCGTGTTTTGCAGCATTGCCATACCATCATTTCCATTGGTGGCAAAATCGTTTTCTGCCATAAAGTGAAATGCTTTATCATCTGCAAATAATTTTCGCTGGGCTAATTTAGGATTTGGAATTAATGGATTAGGTGCTTGGTTTTCATAACTAAAAACTCTTCCCATTCCTGCCATCATATGGTATAAAATATGACAATGAAAAAACCAATCGCCCTCTACATTGGCGTTGAATTCTAAAACATCGGTTTCCATTGGCATAATATCGATGATGTTTTTGAGTGGCGCGTAATCTCCTTGTCCGTTTATAATTCTAAAATCGTGACCGTGCAAGTGCATTGGGTGTCGCATCATTGAACCGTTATAAATTGTGATGCGAACGTTTTCACCTTTTTTGATGAGGATTTTATCAGTTTCGGAAACTACTTTATTGTCTAAACTCCAAACGTAACGATTCATGTTTCCTGTGAGTTCAAATTTTAATTCCTTTATTGGAGCATTTTTTGGAAGAGTGGTTTTGGTTGGCGATTTTAACATTGCATAATTTAGAGTTACAATGTCTGAAAGTTTGTTGCTGTTATAATCGTCTTCGGTCATTTTCATATCGCCCATTTTGTTGCTTTTGGGTTTTGTTTCGCCTTTAATTTCTGGATACATGACGACGTTCATATCCATTTGATTGTAGGACATACTCATTCCCATATCATCAAGGTCGCCATTCATTTTCATCATATCGTTCATCATTTTCATACCTTCAAAATATTTTAATTTTGGTACGGCTGAAGTAAGTTGTTTGATGCCATCTCCTATATATAATGATGCCGATTTCGTTCGGTCTTCGGAAGTTACTAAAAGTTCGTAAGCGGTTTTGTCGGCTGGAATGGTTACAATAATATCATAGGTTTCTGAAACGGCAACGATTAGTCTATCGACTTCGACGGGCTCGACATCGTTACCATCATTGGCAATAACGGTAATTTTTCCGCCTGCATACGTTAGCCAAAAGTAGGTTGATGCTCCGCCGTTTGAAATTCTTAAACGTACTTTTTCGCCACCTTTGAATTGCGACAATTGGCTTTCGTTTTTTCCGTTGATTAAGAATTTATTGTAATATACATCGCTCACGTCCATTGCATTCATTCGTTTCCATTCGTTAGCAACTTTGGTTTTGAAATGTCCTTGTTGGATTGCTTCGGCATAACTTTGAGTTGTGCCTTTTTGAATGGCGAACCAATCGGTTGCGTTTTGCAACATTCTATGAACATTATTAGGATTTACATCTGTCCATTCGCTAAGAATGATGGGAACTGTTGGTAAATCGTCTATTGCTTTTCTAAAAGTTGGGTCGGTTTCTTTTTTGAGCATAACAAAGTTTCCGTACATTCCGATGTGTTCTTGCAGACCTGAATGGCTGTGATACCAATGTGTGCCGTTTTGTATAATTGGGAAAGTATATTTGTGTGTAGTATTGGGTGCTATTGGCATTTGGGTCAAATTAGGAACGCCATCTTCTTTATTTGGCAACATCAATCCGTGCCAATGCAATGAGGTACTTTCTTTTAACTCGTTGTGTACATAAATTTCGGCAATATTGCCTTCTGTAAATGTTAATGTTGGCATCGGGATTTGTCCATTTACTGCAATGGCACGTTTTGGTTTGTTGCCAAAAGTTACGATTGTATCGCGAATGTATAAATCGTAACGCACAATTTTTTGAGCGAAAATAGATTGAGATAGAAACAATATCAATATTGCTATAGGTACTATTGATGTGTTTTTTATTTTTTTATTTTTCATTTAGGTATTTCTTATATCATTATAAATAACATAATTCCACTCATAGCAATCATCAAAGCGTCTTCTATAATGGTTACAGTACTCATTGGTAAATTGAAAACCGCACCCAGACACGCACATTGAATTTTCTTTTTGTTTAAAACCGATTGCAAAACTCCAATGAT
>CAUPJC010000052.1:0-9059 GCA_963511475.1 uncultured Flavobacterium sp. | reverse complement strand
CGACTCAAATTCTAGTGGTCATTATTCAAATCTTCCGATTCTATTACTCTTATTTCTTTTGTCTCTATCTTTCGATCGAGACGGCTGTCAATTCAATATGTCTAGGAACGTATTCTTCTTTTTTATTCGCCTTTCGTTTGTCTCTCAAAGCGGGTGCAAAAGTAGCAATTTCTTTTTAACTGGCAAGAACTTTTTGAAGTTTTTTTGAAAATTTTATTTTTCGTTTTCTTCTCATTTTCTTATCAGCCTATCAAATAACGTTGCGCATTTAGCGGGGTGCAAAAGTAAATCAATCTTTTAAATCTCACAAGCTTTTTTAATCTTTTTTTGAAAATAAATTTTCATTTAAATTTAGTGAGCTTTCAGGATTTATTAGAACGTATGCCGTTGTTGCGGGTGCAAAAGTAGTCTCTTTATTCAGTAAAACAATAGCTTTTCTTAACTATTTTGAGTTTATTTTTTAATGTATTGGTTTGTCGTTCGTTACAATGCAGACTTTTGAGGATTTTCCAATTTACAGGTTCGTTTTCTAGACGTTTTATCAGCTTTGCCAGCTTTTTGAAGGCTTTTCTTATAATTTTGCACCGATTTAATTCCTAATTCGAGTTCTTCAAAAAACCATACTTATATATTAAAGGACTAATCATCCTATGAAAAACTAATCCCCTAGCCCTGATAGAAGAGGAAATCCTTGTGGGCCGGGGTTCGACAAACAAGATTGTAGCGGATAGCAGGTAACAGCTCCTAAATATGCCGTAAAAACGAAAGGATTTCTCTGATCGAAAATTCAGCAGCACAAACAAATTCATCTGATGCACCATAATATATAGTTACCGAATCCCGATTTACTATATGACCATTGGTAAAAACCACATTGCCAAAGAAACCCGAAAGCTCATACTCTTCGGTCGGAATCATAATTGCTTCCTCTGTTCTGGCTATTACTTTTGAAGGATTTTCTAAATCCATCAGAAAAGCTCCTAAACAATATTGATGATTTTGATTGGCGCCATGATATATGGAAAGCCATCCTTTTTCGGTTTTTATGGGGGATGCTCCGGCACCAATTCTAGCACTATCCCAAAGGTTTTCTCTAGTTTTTAAAATACATTGGTGATTCCCCCAATGAATTCCATCTGGAGACGAAGTTAGCCAGATGAAGTTTCCTCCAATTTCGACACTGCTTGGACGATGTAAAGCATAGAAGAAACCATTGATTTTTTCTTCGAAAATAGCACAATCCTTATTATGAGGGGGCAGTATCATTCCGTGTGATTGAAAATTTTTCCAATCGGAAGTTGTTCGCAAACCAACACCGACTCCATTGGGTGAAACTGCTGTATAGGTTAAATAATAAATACCTTCTATATAGGAGACTCGACAATCCTCGATACCAAATGACTCCAAAAAACCTTCTCCTATTAATAATGGACACTCATTGGGCTGATAGAATTTACGCCCATCGTCGCTGCACACTAATCGCAGGTGTGATAATGTTGTTAAATAATCGGCTCCTTTATACTTAATAACTCTTGCATCTTTAGCATCTAATTCTGGATCATCCTTAGAAATCTCAATTACCTCAACACCTTTCGCAGTTAGCACAGGAAATGAGATTGCATTATTTTTTTTGTTCGGGTCTTTCGGCAACGCGAACAATCATCCATATTTTGCCGTCAAATTGAAACACTCCCGGATTGAGCAAACAGGCTATCTCCAGGTCTTTGTGACTTGGTAAAATGTCCGAAGGAGAAAGCAATGGATTTTCAGGAAAACGCTTGGCAATATCTTTCATACAGTTCCGAATTATTTCATTATAGAACAAAAATACACTTTATACCATTAGCACTGTTGACTATATCGAAATATTCAAAAATAAGACATAGATAGTTCTGATCTCCAACTTTAGCAGAAGGCCCTAGATTTACTGCATAAAAAAAGCCTTTCCGTTAAGGAAAGGCTTCAAACAATATTTGCGGTCTGGACGGGACTCGAACCCGCGACCCCATGCGTGACAGGCATGTATTCTAACCAACTGAACTACCAAACCCTGTTTTATTGCGAGTGCAAAAATACAATAAATTTTCGTTTACGCAACTATTTTATAACACAAGAATTAAAAAAAAATGTAACTCCCTTAAAATCAAAAAAGCTATCCACAAAGTGGAAAGCTTTTCATTGGTCTAACTACAAACCGGTCTCGTCATATCTGGACGAGAAACAACACAACTAGCTTTAGATACCGTATTTGGGCAAAAAAGCCTTTCTGTTACGAAAGGCTTTTCCCAATATTGCGGTCTGGACGGGACTCGAACCCGCGACCCCATGCGTGACAGGCATGTATTCTAACCAACTGAACTACCAAACCTCTGCTTTATTGCGGTGGCAAAGATACAATAGATTTCCGTTTATGCAAGCCTTTTATTAGAGAATTTTAAAAAAAATTCAGCTCACTTATCCAAAGTTTTGTTTTTCAACTAAATATGCTGTCATAATTTTATCAAAACTTTCGCCAACGCCCACTGGAATGTACTTTATTTTGTTCTGCGCACAGGTTAAAGCCAGCTTTTTGAAGTAATCATCCACCTGTTTTTCATATTCCTGCTTCACATTATCCGCAAAAATCACTACCTCATCTCCAGTTTCCACATCAATAAACTTCCTCGGTGCGTTGTCAAAATCAAATTTTCGCTCTGTTTCATTGTCTACAACATGAAATAAAACCACTTTATGCTTGTCGTGTTTCAAATGCTGCAGAGCATTAAAAAGAGCTTCCTCATTTTCAGACTGAAACATATCCGTAAACAATATAATCATCGAACGGCGGTGGATTTTCTCGGCAATCTGATGTAAATAAGTAATGGTATCCGTCTGCTTTTTCTCTTTGGAATCTTCTAATAGTCCCTCAAGGGTATTCAATATCATTCTGTGGTGACGGTCGCTACCTTTTTCTGGCGCATAATACTCGTAACTGTCCGAAAAGACACTTAGACCAACTGCATCGCGCTGTTTCTTCAAGAGATTCATTAAAACCGCCGATGCTAGTACCGAAAACCCTATTTTACTTTCATAAAACTGCTGATTATCCTTCAGTTTAGGATAATGCATCGAGGAGGAATTGTCGATAATAATATGACATCTCAAGTTAGTTTCCTCCTCAAAACACTTGGTATACAGTCTATCTGTTTTTGCAAACAGCTTCCAGTCAATATGTTTGGTACTTTCACCTGTGTTATACACTTTATGCTCAGCAAATTCAGCCGAAAATCCATGAAACGGACTTTTATGCATTCCCGAAATAAAACCTTCCACCACTTGGTTGGCTAACAATTCCAAGTGCTGGAAACTGGATATTTTTTCTATTTGTGATTCGATCTTCATATTCCAAATGTATAAAAAACTTTAGAGAGTTTACTAAACAAAAAAAGGCCTGACTTTCGCCAGACCTTTTTAATATATTCCAATTTAGATTACAATAAAGCATCTAAACTATCAGCATACGTTTGTTTTGGAGCTACTCCAACTTGTTTTCCTACTACTTCTCCGTTATGGAAAACTAATACTGTTGGAATGTTTCTAACTCCGTATTTAGCAGCAAATTCTTGGTTTGCATCTACATCTACTTTCCCTACAACAACTTTCCCTTCGTACTCGCTGCTTAGTTCATCGATAATTGGTCCAACCATTCTACAAGGTCCGCACCATGCTGCCCAAAAATCTACCATTACCGGTTTATCTGATTTCAAAACTACTTCATCAAAAGTAGCATCTGTTATTGCTAATGCCATACTATTTTTATTTTATGTTTAAAATGCTAATTTGTTTATACTAGAGTACAAATTTAGAAATTTAAAACCAACCAAACGCCATTACCAAATTAGTTTTCATTATAAATGTATTGCTAATTGCTATTTCACTGTTATTAGGAGCTATTTCCAGCCGTACACTATATCTGTTGTCCCGAACCCCGGGACAACAGGATGCCGTTTCCATCTGGGCTAGGTCTTTTCCACACTTCAAGACATTCATCAAAAAAAAGACCCTCTTTTCAGAAGGTCTTCATTCAATTTCAATCGTATTTGATTATAGACTGTATTTTAATCCAAAAGTTAAACCTAAACCGGAAATTCCAACATAAGAACTTAACTCATCAGTCGGCCTAGAAGAATCAACCCCATTCGGATTGGTAGCCGCATTATTAGAATTAACATCCAAACGGTCTACATAGTTTGTATGAATCTGAGCATTCGTTCTAGTTGACAAAGCATCTACACCATTTCTCGTAAATTCTGTAGTTTCTTTAGTCTTACCATGAACAGTAAAATTACGGTACTCCAACTCACCAAAAACAGAAATGTTTTTAGCTAATTTGTATGATGTACCCAAAACAGCCGAAAATCCTACAGTAGGATTCGGTTTTACTTTATCAACACTGTGAACAGCAACAGTTGCAGGGCTTGCAACTCCTGTTGGAGCAATTGCATCAGTTGTAATTTCTAAATCACCGTGAATTGGAACCAAAATTCCAACTTTCGTATAAGGTTCAAATCCGTTAGTTTCTCCTAAAAATAAAACCAAAGCAGGTGCCACATCAAAAGCAGTAATTTGCCCTACTGATTTAAAGTTGTAAACTGGTTTTCCTCCAGATACAAAAATTGCATCTGTAGTAGTTTGCGCCATTTTTTTATCTTTACTTGAATAATAATTAATTCCCATTTCAACTCCTAAACGAGTATTAAATCTATATCCAGCTGTAACTCCAGTTCTAAAACCTTCTCCAAAAGAACCTGTAATACTTTCTTCTATAACTAATTTTCCTCCTACATAAGTTCTATCTAACGGCAGGTTACCTCCAACAGTTGGAAATTCTGTAGCAGCCGTTTGCATAAAATAAGAACCCCCTAATTTAAAATACCAAGTTTCTTTGTTACTATCTGTAGTGTTTGCAGTTTGTCCTACCATCGTCATCGTAGAAACTAACAATCCTAATAAAAATAATTTTGTTTTCATTGTTAAAATTTTAATTCCTGACAAAATTATATCTATTTTTTGACCCTTAAGCAAAACTGTATGGAATAATCAAAAATAAGATTTTATTACTAAATATTTTGATAAATTATACTTAATACTACTAAAAAAATAGTAAAAATAAAATTTAATCGTAAAAATAAGGAATGCAAATCGTTTAAAAAATAAAGAATAATATTGCTTTACATATAGAATCGTGTTGATAAACGTTTTATTTTACCACTTTTTAAAAAATATAATATTTTCAAAACTATTCTAAAGAGCTATCGATCATTTAATTCAGCTTAAAATTAATCTGCATTTTTTCCAGTTCGAATAATAATTCATTCGAAATTTGAATTTTCAGTTTTCGGCTTGGCATGGCGAGTTTGGTGACCACTTTTATTTCTTCCACTTCTGTAACCTGCTTAGCTTCGATTACTTCAGCCGTTTCTTCATCACTCTCTGTAAATGCTTCTTCTTCACCCTCTTCAAAATCAGGAGTTGTTTCGACGATTCGTTTTATTTTTTCGAGTTCCATAACTTCAAAAGAAACTGTGTTGTCTCCTTTATATTCTTGAAAAAGACGATTCAGTTTATGAATAAATTCGGTCTCAATATCTTTTATATTCAACAGAAGAATTAGTTTTTTAGCAAAAGTACTCAATACATCCTGCAAATACTGCACTAAAACAAACTGCATTCTAGGGTCAGTTTTTTTGCCAGTATCTTGATTTACCCAACCTTCCTTGATCAGCACTTTCATGAAGGTAAAATTATTTTGAATAAAGAAGTGTCTGAACTTTAAATACTCTTCTCCAAAAATTTTAAATTCATAACTCTCATCATATCCTTCTAATACAAAAGTTCCCCAGCCTTTTCCGTTCTTAGCCACACGATGCTGTACATTGGTAATAATCCCTCCAAAAGTAAGATTCTTGCCTACGTACTGATCCATACTTTTCAAAGCTTCGAGTCTGGCGTTACAAAAATATTTCATCTCAAATTTATAATCGTCCAAAGGATGTCCGGAAATATAAATTCCAACAACTTCTTTCTCTTTGGCCAGTTTTTCCATAGTGCTCCAATCTTCACATGGAGGTACTACAGGCTCAGCAATTTGTACGTCACTGCTTTCTCCAAACAAACTTACCTGTGAGGAGTTTTCGTTTTCCTGAAACTTCGAACCATAACGGATGGCTTTCTCATAAAATGTAATTCCGTCGCCATCATTGTGAAAATACTGCGCTCTTGTCGTTCCTTCAAAAGAGTCAAAACCTCCAGCCAAAGCCAAGTTTTCAATCGCTTTTTTATTAGCGGCACGCAAATCGATACGTTTCGCCAAATCAAAAATTGATTTGTATTTTCCGTCTTTTCGGCTTTCGACAATTGTAGCAACAGCTCCGGAACCCACTCCTTTTATAGCCCCCATCCCAAAACGTACCGCATAATCATCATTTACTGTAAATTTATAAAACGACTCATTCACGCAAGGGCCTAAAACCTGCAGCCCCATACGCTTACACTCTTCCATAAAAAACGATACTTGCTTGATATCATTCATGTTGTTAGAAAGTACGGCGGCCATATATTCGGCAGGATAATGCGCTTTTAGATATGCCGTTTGATAAGCGATCCAAGCATAACAAGTAGAGTGCGATTTATTAAATGCATAACTCGCAAAAGCTTCCCAGTCTTTCCATATTTTCTCTAAAACTTTAGCATCATGACCTTTTAAAGCCGCTTGCTCAACAAATTTAGGCTTCATTTTATCCAGAACTTCCTTCTGTTTTTTACCCATCGCTTTACGCAAAACGTCGGCCTCACCTTTAGTAAATCCAGCCAGCGACTGCGACAAAAGCATCACCTGCTCTTGGTAAACAGTAATTCCATACGTTTCCCCTAAATATTCTTCGCAGGCATCAAGATCGTATTTAATTTCTTCCTCTCCGTTTTTTCTTCGAACGAAAGACGGAATATATTCCAAAGGTCCTGGACGATACAAGGCATTCATCGCAATTAAATCTCCAAAAACGGTGGGTTTCAATTCCTTCATGTATTTCTGCATTCCAGCCGACTCGTATTGGAAAATCCCGACGGTTTCTCCACGTTGGAAAAGCTCATACGTCTTGACATCATCAATTGGAAAAGTATCCGGGTCGAGATCAATGTTGTTACGGTATTTGACTAACTTAACAGTGTCCTTTATCAAAGTAAGGGTCTTCAGACCCAAGAAATCCATTTTCAGCAGTCCTGCACTTTCGGCAACGGAGTTATCAAACTGCGTAACATATAAATCGGAATCTTTGGCGGTAGTAACTGGTACATAATTGGTAATATCCGATGGCGTGATAATCACACCACAGGCATGAATACCTGTATTTCGCATCGACCCTTCCAGAATTTTTGCCTGCTGAATAGTTTCTCCTGCCAAATCATCTTCATTGGCAATTGCGATTAATTCTTTTACCAGTTCAAATTCATCAGCACCTTTTAATGCTTTTTTAACCTCATCTTCTGATTCAGAAAGGAAACGCGCCAGATTCCATTTACCCGGCA
Organism: uncultured Flavobacterium sp.; assembly: GCA_963511475.1. Lineage (GTDB taxonomy): Bacteria > Bacteroidota > Bacteroidia > Flavobacteriales > Flavobacteriaceae > Flavobacterium. Next base: position 1,493 of record CAUPJC010000052.1, on the reverse strand, counting down.
TCATTGCAGGAATCAGCTTGGCTATTCTATCAGCTTCAAACAACGGTAAATCCAATACACGCGCCGTATCACGTATAGCCGATTTGGTTGCCATTTTACCATAAGTAATAATTTGCGCAACCTGATTTTTTCCGTATTTATTGATTACGTAATCCATAACGCGACCACGGCCTTCATCATCAAAATCAATATCAATATCGGGCATGGACACACGATCCGGATTCAGGAAACGCTCAAAAAGCAAATCGTACTTAATGGGGTCAATATTGGTAATTCCTAAACAATACGCTACCGCAGATCCCGCTGCTGATCCACGTCCAGGCCCTACCGAAACATCCATATTTCGGGCTTCGGCGATGAAATCCTGTACGATCAAAAAGTAACCCGGATATCCGGAATTTGAAATCGTTAACAGCTCAAAATCCAAACGTTCCTGAATCGATTCTGTAATTTCGCCATATCTTTTTTTGGCACCAATCATGGTCAAACCCCTCAAATAAGCATTTTCTCCACGAACACCATTGTCTTTTTCATCTTCAGGGTCAACAAATTCTTCCGGAATATCAAATTTTGGAAGCAATACATCACGATAAAGCGAGTAACCTTCAACCTTATCAACGATTTCCTGAATATTGATAATCGCTTCCGGCAAATCGGCAAAGAGTTTTTTCATCTCTTCTTCCGACTTGTAATAGTACTCCTGATTGGGTAATCCGTAACGGTAACCACGGCCACGGCCAATTGGCGTTGCCTGCTTTTCACCGTCTTTTACACACAGTAAAATATCGTGCGCATTGGCATCTTCTTTATTTAAATAATAGGTATTATTGGTCGCTATTAATTTTACATTGTGTTTTTTCGAAAATTCGATCAGCGTTTTATTGACACGATTTTCATCTTCCTGATTGTGGCGCATCACTTCCAGATAAAAGTCATCGCCAAATTGTTCTTTCCACCAAATCAACGCTTCTTCGGCTTGGTTTTCACCGACATTCAGAATTTTACTTTGAATCTCTCCGTATAAATTCCCAGACAAAACCATGATATCTCCCTTATATTTTTCGATAATATTTCGGTCAATTCTCGGAACATAATAAAATCCGTCCGTAAAGGCAATCGATGACATTTTTGCAAGATTGTGATAGCCTTTTTTATTTTTGGCCAATAAGACAACTTGATTTCCATTGTCTTTTTTGCTTTTATCCAAATGGTTTTCGCAAACATTAAATTCGCACCCAACAATTGGTTTCATTTCTGTTTCCGTAGGTTCTTCTCCGGCTTCAACCAAAGCTTTGTTCTTTCCGGACGCAGCTTTGTTATGATTCATAACGGCGCTCACAAAGTGAAAAGCCCCCATCATGTTTCCGGTATCCGTCATGGCAACGGCAGGAAATTTATTTTTGGCTGTAGCCGAAACAATATTCCCAATACCTATAGTGGATTGTAATACCGAAAACTGTGTATGATTGTGTAAATGCGCGTATTTTGCCTCT
>CAUPJC010000051.1:0-9761 GCA_963511475.1 uncultured Flavobacterium sp. | reverse complement strand
CTTAACAAAAAAACTCATGAAAAACCTACTCTTATTATTAGTTACATTATCATTATCCTGCTGTAGCAAAGACGACAACAAACCTGCAAACCCAATAGACCAACTACCACCAGCTACTCAAACAGGAGCAAATACTGCAGGATGTTTGGTAGATGGAAAAGCTTTTTTGCCGAAGGGATATTCTATAATTGGAAATCTGGTATGCAATTATACTGATGAGAAAAATTTTAGTATTAGCATTGCGCAAATAATTAATAATCAAGCATTTTCAATAAGTGTAATCAGTTATAATCAAAAACTGGTTGTTGGAGAAATATATCAACTCAAAGAATATGATGCCAATTCAAAATTTGGAACATACACAATATATACTGAAGGTCAAAGTGATTTACAATATAAAACAACTTCTATAATTAATGGCGAATTAAAAATAACCAACCATAATTTTGATAAGGCAGTCCTTTCGGGCACATTTTGGTTTGATGCCGTAAACAAAAATGGAGAGAAAGTGCAAGTTCGTGAAGGTCGCTTCGACATGCAATACTAAATAAAATTACTTCTCACAATTAACTAAATTTAATTATTCAAGTTTATGAAAAAAATTTTACCCTTTCTCTCTATTTTGTTGTTTTCAGTCCTTGCTAACGCCCAACAAGACATCAACACTTCGTTTGCAACCCAAATGAATGATATGTTTGGTCCACTAGACAAAACAAAAGTTCCTTATGGTATTTTGCTCGATTATGGAATGGAGTTTGCCAACGTACCCGCCTTCAACGGTACACTTACGGACAGTACTTATACGAACGCTGGCAACCTAAAGCAACTATACAACACACTCTTATCTTCCAGAATAACCAACACTACTCCTACAATGGTAACACCAGAGGTGTTCGAAAACAATTGGAATAGCAACAGAACAGCAGGAGTAATCTCATTATGTGGCTTGTATTACAAATATTTTCGCTTTTCTTATAATGCTACACTCAATAACAAACTCACATTCAGCAACAACAAATTTTATGACAAAACAATCAATGGCATTTGGCAAAACCCCTACCAGGAGTTACAAACTTTTGCCATGACACCTGCTATTGAGCAATACGACCAGTTGAGTTTTCAGGTGATAATCCCCACTGCGTTATTTTATACCAATAACAACAGTGGTGTAGCTTCTATCGCAATAGATTTCGACAACGGTTTAGGCTATCAAACTGTAGTTCGAGGTCAGGCACTCACTGTATCCTATACTACAACAGGGTTAAAGAATTGGAAATACAAACTCAACCTGACTAACGGCACGACTTTGTACAGCCAATCCAAATTTCAAATTGGGAGCAGTACAGGAACTTTTGTAGAAATTCCTCTACCGCCAAAACCCGTATGCGAAATGTGCAAAACCATTGTAACTGCCACAACAAGCACGGCAAAAAAATTGTATGGAGAACCTATCATTACCGCTACAACCGCCTATCAAGGGGTTTATGGGCATGTAAAAATTACGATAGACTATGCAGGGGACCCCAATCAAGGACTCAAGAAACCGCTTATTGTTGCCGAGGGTTTTGACCTTGGAGCACTTTTGAATCCCGAAAAAGCGTATGGAAATAATACATATACTACCACTTTTAGGAGAAGTTTAGAAAACACAAGTACAGCATTAAAAAACCTTATTTATGAAGACATCAAACAATACGATATTATTTATGTAGATTGGGACAATGGTGCCGATTATATGCAGCGCAATGCCTATGCACTGGAGGAAGTCATCAAATACGTAAATACCGAAAAAGCAAAGGCAGGTAGCACAACACCCAATGTTGTACTTGGGCAAAGTATGGGTGGTGTAATAGCCCGCTATGCCCTTGCCGATATGGAGCAACGAGGGTTAAACCATCAAACTGGTTTGTTTATTTCGCATGATGCTCCACAACAAGGAGCCAATATACCAATAGCTATGCAGTATATGTTTCGTCATCTTACACGGCAATATATGCAAGTAGGCAATACTAATTTGGGCAATTTAGTAACCATCCCTTTACTTGATAAATATGGTGCTTCAAATTATTTGTCTATTTTGGATGCACCAGCATCCAAACAATTAATTGCTAATTTTATTGATCCTAATTATGCTATTGACAACACTACTAACACTTCGTTTTACAACGAATTAAAGACTAAAGGTCTTTCCGGCAGTGGTGGTTATCCACTACAATGCAGAAATATAGCCATAAGCAATGGTAGCGAATGCGGTACTATACAAAGCTTTAATCCAGGCGATGATTTAGTCAATTTTAATTACAACAAAGGATTGTCTTTTTGGGGTGATTTAGCTAGTTTAATTTATAATCCTTTAGGAGGGATAATCGGAGGAGAACTTATAAATAGAAATTTTTATGGGATAGCAATTTTAGGAGGCATTCCTGGGCATTCAAAATATAAAGCTGATTTTCAGTTAAAATCATTATATAATACTTCAGGAAACCAAATATACAAAGGACGCCTCTCCTATACCAAAAAAATTGCTTGGCTATTTAATGTTACTGTAAATATTACAGATGTGTCCAAGAATCAACCTGCTGGAATATTACCTTTTGATACTTATGGAGGCGGTTATTTTAATACTAAAGCAGTCGCAGGAGCAGTAACTATAAACGGATTATATATTAGAGATCGATTCGGTTTTATTCCCACTGCCAGTGCTTTAGACATTGGGAAAAGAAATATAGTTTTGGATGATGAAGATTATAAAAAATCGTATGTAGGTGCCATAGCACCAGTTGCACCAAAAAATTCTCCTTTTGCCAATTTCATAAGTGATTTTGACAAATCCAATCCAAACGCATCTAACAAAAATCACATTTCGTTTAATGATAGAAATGGAGATTGGTTAGCATCAGAACTCAATGCCTTGAATAATCCGAATGTTACTCCAAGTTTAGCAAATTGCTCCTACATGTGCTCCAATTTTGTGATTACTGGAAACGCAACATTATGTAGTAGTGCCGTTTATTCAGTACCTAATGTGTCTACATATTATAATTGGACAATCACAGAAGGAGCAAATCTAGTAACCCTTACTGGCAATGGGACAAATACAGTTACTATAACTCCAACTGCATCAGCAAGTGGAAAAGTCACGTTAAGACTTGATTTGGGTAATGGCATTTGTGGTGACAAAACAATGACAAAAAGTGTTTGGGTAGGAAAACCGAATATTGAAGTAGAATTAACATCCGACAGTAATTATGCTACTATTGACTTGGTGGGAGGCAATGGTATAGACATAAGTAAACAAAATATTACATCAACAACTTGGACAAAAATTGCATCAACAAATGGGGGAAGTGCAGGCGGAAGCGGTTTTAGTGGCTCGGGACAAGGTCCTAACTTTTATTGGACAGCCACTCTAGTAATCACAGCAACAAATGATTGTGGCACGACTTCAATAACGAGGGTTATTACTTGTGCTGCTCCTGCTCCCTGCGATACAACTTATAATTTGGCAGCAAAATCTGCTAATGGATATGTTGCTAATAAAATTATAGATCCTTGTGCTAAAAGTGTAAATCAAAAGATACTAAATATTTCTGATAGCGAAATTACTTCTGCAAAACTATACGACACCAATAGTATCGAAGTCAAAAATTACAAAACAAATGATTTCCCAATAGAAGGAATTAAAAGAGGTATTTATATTCTGAAAGTACAAATAAACAACACTATGCTTACCAAAAAAATTATTGTGAACTAAAAAAAACGTGTTTTTGGCTTCACCAAAAACACGTTTTATTTTAAATTTCGTACAATTTTATTTTATATATTTGATATTATCAACTATTTAAAAACCAAAATATGGCATCAACACAAGAAACTGGACACGCAAAAAACGTTGCAAATTTCCAACATTTAATTTCATTCGTAACAGGTTACGGAGCAACCTACAACCCAACCAAAAACGCATTAAAGTTACCACAGCTTACGGCATTATACAACGCTTCACAAACCAGTTTAGCCGATGTCGTTACCAAAAACACAGCATACAATAACAAAGTCAATGAGCGAGTGGTCGCCTTCAAAGATTTAAAATCATTATCAACAAGATTGATAAACGCATTACAAATCACCGATGCATCTTCTCAAAAAATTGCCGATGCAAAAGGATTCAATAAAAAAATGCAAGGCGTCAGAGCCAAAGCAGTCGAAACGCCAACCGACCCAAATGCACTAGCTCCCAAAACAATTTCAACAAGTCAGCAATCTTACGACCAACAAATACAGCATTTAGCAGGTATTATTTCAGTTTTACAAACTGAACCGAGTTATGCTCCAAACGAAACCGAATTAAAAATCGTAACCCTTACAGCAAAACAAACCAACCTAACCGCCAAAAATAGTGCAGTTGCTACAGCATATACCAATATAAGTAATTCAAGAATTGCACGAGATACAACAATTTACCGCCCAGACACAGGATTATTTGACATCGCAACAGAAGTTAAAAAATACGTCAAATCAGTTTACGGCGCAACAAGTCCACAATTTGCGCAAGTAAAAGGAATAGAATTCACCAAGAAAAAGAAATAACAAAGCGTAAAATATAAATAGGTCAAGTCAAAACATAAAACTACCTAGCCAGTTTATATTTATTGCTATCGCAATAATATATAGCTGCTTCGCAGTTATATAAATGCCTTCCGCATTTATATTTATGCTAGTCCTATTTGTATTTATTGCAGTCTGACTTGTATTTATCACAATCTGACTTATAATTTTAGAAATCCGTTTTACATTTATACGTATCTGACTTGCATATATCACGAGCCGAGACAAAAATATAAAAGGACAGAAAAACAACACGTAAACGGGCGATTTGCAAACACACGCTGCAAGCAATTTGGGTAATAGGCTTAATGGGAAGTTGGTTTTACACTTTCAAAGTAACTATTTAAGCAAAAGTTAAACCTTCGTTAATCCGCTACATCGGCTAGCTAACAGCACATGCAGCCATCTTAATTTTGTATCTTTAGCAGATATTAAAAACAAATAATCATGCTAAAATATTTCATCCCAATCCTAGTATTTGTTACTAGTTTTGGCTTTGCGCAAAATGCAAACCTTACCGTTTCAATTACCGATCTAAAAAGCAACACCGGATCACTAACCGCTGAGCTTTACAATTCCAAAGGAACCTTTCTTAAAAAATCTTATAAAAAAGGCTCAACCGTAATAAAATCAAATGCCGCCTCAGTTACATTTTCTGATATTCCAAAAGGAGAATACACTGTTATGGTTTATCTTGACATGAACAACAACGGCAAGCTGGACAAAAGCTTTATAGGAATGCCAAAAGAGCCTGTTGCCTGCTCCAATAATGCAAAAGGTTTTATGGGACCTCCAAAATATGAAGAAGCAAAATTCATGATTACCGGTGATTCTAAAATTACAATCAAAATGAATGCAGCACATTAATCCTAAAAACTAAAAAACCCAAATTCCAGCACTTAGGAATTTGGGTTTTTAAATATTGAAATTTAAATCTTTTAGATTTTAAATCTTTTTCTATCAGTTTCTGTCAAATAGATTTTTCTCAAACGAATAGACTTTGGAGTAACCTCTACATATTCATCTTTTTGGATGTACTCTAATGCTTCCTCAAGAGAGAAAATGATTGGAGGAATAATTCTAGCTTTTTCATCATTTCCAGAAGAACGAACGTTAGATTGTTTTTTCTCTTTAGTTACGTTCACACACATATCATCACCACGAGAGTTTTCTCCAATTACCTGCCCTTCGTAAATTTCGGCATTTGGTTCAACAAAAAACTTACCACGATCCTGCAATTTATCGATAGAATAAGGAATAGCTTTTCCTTTTTCCATAGAAATCAACGAACCTTTGTTACGTCCAGCAATTTCTCCTTTGTAAGGTTCGTATCCTATAAAACGGTGTGCCATAATAGCCTCACCTGCAGTAGCAGTAAGCAATTGATTACGCAACCCAATAATTCCACGTGATGGAATATTGAATTTTACAATCATACGGTCTCCTTTAGTTTCCATACTCAGCATTTCACCTTTACGCATAGTAACAAACTCAACCGCTCTACCTGAAAGACTTTCTGGTAAATCAATTGTCAATTCCTCAATTGGCTCACATTTTTTACCATCAATTTCTTTGATGATAACTTGTGGTTGACCGATTTGTAACTCATACCCTTCTCTTCTCATTGTTTCAATAAGAACAGACAAGTGAAGTACTCCACGACCAAAAACCATAAACTTATCAGCAGAATCAGTTTCACCCAATTTCATTGCCAAGTTTTTCTCTAATTCTTTTGTCAAACGCTCTCTAATATGACGAGAAGTTACAAATTTACCTTCTTTTCCAAAGAAAGGAGAGTCATTAATTGTAAACAACATACTCATAGTAGGCTCATCGATGTCAATCGTTTTAAGACCTTCTGGATTTTCAAAATCAGCGATTGTATCACCAATTTCAAATCCTTCAACTCCAATAATTGCACAAATATCTCCTGCTATTACTTGTTGTACTTTTTTACGACCAAGTCCTTCAAAAGTATGAAGTTCCTTTATACGTGATTTTAATATAGTACCATCTCTTTTTACTAATGAGATTGGCATACCTTCATTAAGCACTCCTCTTTCCAAACGACCAATTGCTATACGACCTGTAAATGCAGAAAAATCTAAAGAGGTAATCAACATTTGTGGAGTTCCTTCAGAAACTTTAGGAGCTGGAACATTCTCGATAACCATATCAAGCAATGCTTCAACATTATCAGTTACGTTTTCCCAATGGTCAGACATCCAGTTATTTTTAGCAGAACCATAAACCGTTGGAAAATCCAACTGCCATTCTTGTGCACCTAATTCAAACATTAAGTCAAAAACTTTTTCATGAACTTCTTCAGGAGTACAGTTTTCTTTATCTACTTTATTGATTACAACACATGGTTTTAATCCTAAATCAATAGCTTTCTGCAATACAAAACGAGTTTGTGGCATTGGCCCTTCAAAAGCATCTACCAAAAGGCAAACACCATCGGCCATATTCAAAACACGCTCTACCTCACCACCAAAATCGGCGTGACCAGGAGTATCAATAATGTTGATTTTTGTACCTTTATATTGAACCGAAACATTCTTTGAAGTAATAGTAATACCTCTTTCGCGCTCTAGGTCGTTGTTATCAAGGATTAAGTCACCTGTATTCTCGTTGTCACGAAATAACTGACAGTGATACATAATTTTATCAACCAAAGTTGTTTTACCGTGATCGACGTGGGCAATAATTGCAATGTTTCTAATAGCTTCCATCTGTGATTTTTAATGGGTGCAAAGGTACACTTTATTTTGATATAAAAAATCTTTATGCAATAGTTTGCTATTTTGTTAACAATTAAGCAATTAAAGTAGCACTAAAAAAATAGTGTCAGATTTTTTTTCAAAATGAAGTTTTAATTTTAACATTAAATAATTATATTTGATTTAATGAAAAACAAAGCCAACCAAGTAACCTTAACCTACATAATTGCAGCCCTATTTATTGCTTTCATAAGCTTTAAATTAGCAAAACAGTATTTTTTCTATTTAGATACTTACAAATTTAACCTTACAAAAGACATCTTTTTTATAATTACCACGGGGCTTCTTTTTAGATATGTATTATACAAGAACGACAAAAGAAATGCCGAAACATACAAAAGCATCAAGCAGACTAACAACAAACTAAAAGAATCAAACGAAAAATATGACATCGTTGCAAAAGCAACCAGTGACACAATTTGGGACTGGAAAATACCAGAAGACAGCCTTACTTGGAACAAAGGAATCAAAGGAATATTCGGTTATAATCAAGACCATGTAGACAATACTTCAAAATGGTGGTTCGACAATATACATCCTGAAGACAGCATAAAAATGTCAATCAAGCTATATTCTTTTCTAGAACAGAAAACAGAAAAATGGCAAGACCAATACCGTTTTAAATGCGCAGACAACACTTATAAATACGTGTTAGACAGAGGGTTTATTATAAAAAACGAAAACGAAAAAGCTATTCGTATGATTGGTGCCTTACAAGATATTACCAAACAAAAAGAAGAAGAGAACCGGCTAAAACTACTAGAAACTGTCTTTACTGAAGCCAGAGATTCTATCATTATCACAAAAGCCATTTCCAATGATCATCAAATTCCAATAATAGTTCTTGCAAATCCTGCTTTCAGTAAAATGTCCGGATACGAACACTCTGAAATCATAGGTAAATCTCTCAATTTTTTCATGGGTGAAAACTCAAGTCCCATAGAAATTGAAAAATTGATCCAAGCAATAAAATACAGAAACGAATGTTTTCTTGAAATCATACTCTACAAAAAAGATGGCTCAGAATATTTAGTAAGACTTTCATTTATACCGGTTTACAATCTCGAATACGACCTTTCTCACTGGATATCAATCCTAAGAGACATCACAGAAGAGAAAAAACTAGAAAAAGAAAAAGAAATGCTCATCCAAGAATTAACCCGAAACAATAAAGATTTAAAACAATTTTCTTACATAACATCTCACAATTTAAGAGCTCCATTATCAAATTTAACAGGTTTATTAAATTTAATTGATGATATCACTATCGAAAACGAAGATGTAAAAGAAATCATAAATGGCTTTAAAGTATCAACTCATTTACTAAATGAAACCATTAATGATCTAGCTAAAGCAATCACTATAAAAGACAGTCCATCAATACAAAATGAGAAGCTAAAAATACAGGATATTTTCAAAAACACTCTTAATCAAATAAACATAAGAATCGAAACCATAAAACCAAAAATCAATATTGACTATGGAAACGTTATCACAATAAACGCAAACAAAGTTTATCTTGAGAGCATTATACTTAATTTATTCACTAATTCTCTTAAATTCAGATCAAAAAACAGAGATTTAATTATCGATATTTCGGTTTCAGAAATAAATAACATAATTACAATTAAATTTAAAGACAACGGCATTGGAATAGACCTAGAAAGACACGGAAATAAAATATTTGGACTCTATCAAAGATTCCACAACTATCAAGACAGCAAAGGACTGGGGCTCTTCTTAGTCAAGTCACAAATTGAAGCTATGAAGGGAACAATAAGCGTACAAAGTGAAGCCGAAAAAGGAACTGAATTTACATTAACATTTAAATCTATCTAAAAATGTTAGACTTAATTATATGCATAGATGACGACCCAATTACATTAATGCTATTTAAAAAAGTGGTACAAAAAGCTTCTTTTGCAAAAGAAATAACAAATGCTATGAATGGTGAAGAAGCCATTACATTTATTAACAGCATTACCAACGAAGATAAAAAACCTAAATTAATTTTTTTAGATCTAAATATGCCTATAATGGGTGGCTGGGAGTTTCTTGATCTATTTAACAACTCCAATTATTATCATTTAGACAATACGAAAGTCATCATTTTAACCTCAACAATAGACCCAGAAGATATCAAAAAGTCAAAAACATACCCAAATGTTATTGAATTCTTATCCAAACCAATTACTGTAGAAATGTTAAATTATTTAAATTCTAAAATCTAATTGGGATCAATACGAAAAGTTGTGGAGAAATATTAAAAATCAGATTTTTGTATTTCTAAATATTCAAAAATGAAAGCCTCTTTTATCGATCTACTCAAATTATTATTACCTGAAATCATAGTTGACTATTTTGAACTCACTT
>CAUPJC010000050.1:0-11174 GCA_963511475.1 uncultured Flavobacterium sp. | reverse complement strand
AGATTACTATCCTTTTGGAATGCTGGTGCCGAATAGGCATGCAACTAGTATTCCTAACGGTCACCGTTATGGCTTTAACGGTAAGGAGAATGACAATGAATTAAAAGGTGAGGGGAATAGCTATGATTTTGGGGCGAGGATGTTAGATCCGAGGATTGGAAGGTTTTTTGCCAGAGATCCATTGGAGGAGAAGTATCCGAATGTTAGTCCTTACAATTATGTATTTAATAATCCTATTAATACGATTGATCCTGACGGTAGAGATGCTATTCGAGTAATTGATAAGGAGAATAAAACTATTACTGTAAAAGCGGTGTTTTATGTTCAGACTTCCGATAGAACTTGGACAGATATGAATGGCAAAAAAAGAAGTGTAAAAGGTTATACATCTAAAGACATCGTTAAATTGCAAAAAAAGTCAAATGAGTATTTAAATTCGTTGAAAAGCAATACAGTAAGCGAAGGAAATTATAAGGGATATAAAGTAGTTTTTGATATCGAGTTTAAAGATGGTGGTACAGTGGATGATGCAAAAGAGAAAGCGTCTACAGAGATGTTGGATAATTATCCTGTAGGAAATTCAATAGATAAAGCTGACACAAATACTTCAGGGGGATTTTCAAGATATTTTGCTAAAAAAATTATAGAGAATGAAGATGGTACTGAAAGTTCTAGTGTCGTTGGAGGCTTTACCGCTTTAGATAAGAACATAACAATGAATGCTGATGAAGATACATTTATGAATAAAATTCACGAAATATTTCACACATTAAAATTTGATCATCCAGTAAATGTTGGGAGTAAACAGGGAATCATGAAATATCCACCAGAAGATGTTTCTCAAATAGATATTAATAAAATAGCGAATGATGAAAGTTTACCTTCAATTGAAAAAACAAATAAAAAGGAATGAAAAATATAATATTAATATTATTTATTTTTTTAAATTGTAGCTTGAATTATTCTCAAGATAAAAAGATAGATTGTACAAAGGAAGAACTGGAGTTTAATTTTTATCAAATAACTGTTTTAAAACAGGGATTCCCTCCTTTTTTTACTAATGTTTTGAGTAATAATATTTCGTACAATAATATTTCAAATAATAACTTAAGTTTAATTGAGTTTCTAAATAATTTATACAAGAACTCATATTTTACGCCTTTAACTTCGGACAGATTATTTTATATCTCCGAATGTTTTGATAATTCGATGTATTTATCTAAAGAAAAAAACGAAGCGTTTGATGTTAAGTTTGATTATTATTTTGAGAAATACTCTAAAAAAAAATCATTTGTTTTAAAGACAAAAGAAGTGATAACAATAGAAGGAGTAATGTTTAAAGGGCTTTTTACAAAGATTAAAAAGAATTCTAAAAATCTTGTAATATCTACAATCTACATCCCAGAAATTAACAATGTTGATTTTCTTCAAGATATATATATTCCAATAGAAATAGAAAAAATATGTTCTATTAAGAAATTATAAAAAACCAGCCCTGAACGTTCCTTAGTATGTCGTCGGGCCGATAGCGCGGTTTTGCAAACCGTGCCCGCAACAATAAGACACAAAGTATTAAAACTACAACAAACAAATAAGTTGTAGTTTTTTTATTCAACTATATTTAACAATAAAACATAGCGCTTTTCAGAGGTTAAGTTAGGAATTTATTATCATATTTCAGTTCATAAAGAAATACTATTTGTAATATCTGTTTTGTAATCAATGTTTTAATATAATATTTCTTCTGACAATTATTCTAAAAAACATTTCATTTACTATTGGTTTTTTAGTATTTTTAACAAATAAAATAGTATCAATAATAAATATTAATTTAAAATAAAACAATGAAACAAAAACTACTTAATGCAATCTTTTTTTTAAAGTTTGATTATTGGGAATTTCCAAATTTTAATATTCGGCACACGGGAAAAGGTGTTAATATCAAATCACTTTTTCTTTTCTTTTTTTTATTAATTGGATCTTTAATAGTTAATGCGCAGTCAGCAAGATTATATAACGCCACAACTACAAATATTTGTTTTGGAAAAAACGTTACTTTAAAAGTTCAAATAACAGGAACTCAGTATTCTTCGTATACAATTAAGTATACATACACAAACGCAGCAACTGGCATGACAACGCCAAATACCATTAACGGCTTTAGTACCAGTAATTCTATATTCGTTTCGGGTGCTGGCGAATATAAATTAACTTCTGTAGTAAGTAATACAAATATATCAATTCCTCTAAATCTTACTCCCGTCATTGTTACAGTAAATCCAGCACCTGCAAAACCAAATGTTCAAACTGTAATTCAGCCTTCTTGCTTAGTAAATAAAGGTAGTATTACATTAAATACTTTGCCGGCTACAGGAACTTGGACTATAAATCCGGGCGCTATTGCAGGAACAGGCACTTCTGTAGTAATACCAAATTTAAATCCGGGTAGTTATAGTTTTACGGTCAATTACAATGGTTGTAATTCTAGTCCCACAAATGCTGTTACTATTAATGGGCAACCAGCAATAACTCCTGCACCAATTTTAAACACTAATATAACTTTAGGCTGTACTCAAACATCTTATCTTCAGGAATGGTCAGCAGTCGCAATTGCCACAGGCTATAAAATAGATGTAGCCACAGATGAGGGTTTTACCAATTTTTTATCAGGCTACCAGGATAAGGAATTAACGAATTTAACATCTGAAACCATAACAGGTTTGGCTCCCGGAACAGTTTATTATGTACGCTTACGAGCTATTAGCGATTGCGGAACGAGTTTAAATTCCAATACTATAAATGTTAATCCTATGCAGTCAACTACCTATGATAGTGGAAGCTGGTCAAATGGGCTTCCTGATATCAATAAAAATGTTGTTTTTAATAGTGATTTCAATATTTCAACTAATACAAATGCTTGTTCATGTCAGGTCAATGCTGGCGCAAATGTAGTTGTTAAATCAGGTATTGACTTGACAATAGAAAATGCGTTAACAGTAAATCCTACAGGAAACCTAACTTTTGAAAATAACGCGAGTTTAGTACAGATTAATAATGTTCCGAATTCAGGGAATATTACTTATAAACGTACAACAGCTCCAATGAAAAATTTTGATTATACCTTCTGGTCGTCTCCTGTTTCTGGTCAGACTCTTTATAATTTGTCACCAAATACACTTGCTGATAAATATTTCAGTTATGGTCCAAACGGGTGGGTTACACTTTATAATGGCACTCCTGTAATGGAGCATGGAATTGGTTATATTATTCGTACACCGAAGGATGGAACATGGCCAAATGGAGAAGTTGTAAGTTTTCCGTATTCTCAACAAGTTAAGTTTATTGGAGTTCCAAATAATGGGAATATTAACGGAGAAACAGTTCCTGTAGATAGGTATCGTTTAGTTGGTAATCCATATCCATCGGCGCTTGATGCAGATCAATTCATGTCAGATAATAGCAGTATTCTAAATGGTACAATTTATTTATGGACTCACAATACTGCTCTAAGCTCTGTGGCAGTTGATGGTAAATACACGTACACCAGCGATGATTATGCTGCATATAATGGCGTTGGTGGTATACTAACCAGACCTGCTCTTTCTACTGGAATCAATGAAAGCGAACCTACTGGAAAGATAGCTGCAGGACAGTCGTTTATGATTTTATCTAGAGCAGTTGGAACAATTACTTTTAATAATTCTATGAGAATTAGCGGAAACAATGGACAGTTTTTTAAACAGACAAAAAGCAAAAAAACTGCTATTGAAAAACATCGTTTTTGGCTAAATCTTACAAATAAAACAGGGGCATTTAAACAGATTTTAATTGGATATTTACCAGGAGCAACGAATGAATATGACAATCGTTTTGATGGAGATGCACTTAATGGAAATTCTTTTGTTAGTTTTTACAGCAAAACCCAAACAAAAAATTTATTAATTCAAGGTCGTGCTTTACCTATAGAAGATACTGATAGTATTCAATTAGGTTATAGTTCAACAATCGAAGGTGTTTTTTCTATAGATATTAGTAAATTGGATGGAAAATTCCTGAATAAAGCAATTTATTTAGAAGACAAAAAAACAAATACCTATTTTAATTTAAAAAATGGAGGATATGAATTTAGTACTTTAAAAGGAACATTTGATGATCGTTTTGTAATACACTATACTCCAAATGTAATACAAACTCCAATATTAAGTGAAGTACCAGATTTAACATGTAACCAGACATCCTTTGTTATTAATTGGGATGCTATCGCATATGCCAGCAGCTACAGATATGATTTAGCTACAGATGAAGCATTTTTAAACATACTTCCCGATTTTCAGGATAAAGAAGTTAGTGGCTATAATTCAGAAGAAGTAACAGGTTTAACAGGTACAAAATATTATATACGATTAAGAGCAATGTATAATTCTGTTGCCAGTGCAAACTCGAATGTTATAAAGGTTTCTTTACCAACAACAGTATATAATGGCGAATGGTCTAACGGTCTTCCTGACAGTAACAAAAATATAATTTTTGATAATGTAAATTATACTTTACCAGCAGATATCAGCGCTTGTTCTTGCCAAATTAATGCAACTGCAAAAGTTACAGTACCAAGTGGTGTAACCCTAAAATTACAGAATAGTCTTTCTGTAAAAGATAAAGGTTCTTTAACATTTGAAAACAATGCAAGTTTAGTTCAAATCAATGATGCAGTAAATACTGGTAATATCATTTACAAACGTATTTCGGCACCAATGAAAACTGCTGATTACACGTATTGGTCTTCTCCAGTTGCAGACCAAAAACTAAATGTTTTATCACCAAATACAATATCTAATAGATATTTTAGTCTGTATAATAATAATTGGGTATCAGAGCAAGGATCAGCTTCAATGACGCCTGCAAAAGGTTATATTATTGGTGCTCCAAAAAACGGAACATGGCCAAATGGCGAAAAGGTAAGCTTTCCTTATTCACAACCCGTTCAGTTTATCGGTGTTCCCAACAACGGACACTTTGAATTTATAACATTGAATAATAGCAGTAAGAACTTAATTGGTAATCCTTACCCGTCTGCATTAGATGCTGATGCCTTTTTAGAGGCAAACAGTAATGTTTTAGGAGGAACTATATATTTTTGGAAAAATAATACATCACCTAAATTCTTAAAATATTTATTAGATGATTATGCATGTTATAATGCTTTAGGAGGTATTGCAGCTTCAGCAGCCGGAGAAACTTCAGGAGGGATAAACAGCATAAAACCTACAGGAAAAATTGCAGCTGGTCAATCTTTTATGACAGAGAGTGTGATTTCAGGAACAGTCGTTTTTGATAACAATATGCGTTTGGAAGGAGAAAATACGCAATTTTTGAAACCGGGCAGAACAGGCAAAACGGCTTCTGTAGAAAAGCATCGTTTTTGGTTGAATTTAACAAATGCATTAGGTAGCTTTGAACAGATCTTGATAGGCTATGCCGATGGAGCAACCAATAATTATGACAATCGTTTTGATGCCCGTGATTGGAGTGGAAATTCTTATACCAGTTTTTATAGTGTAAATCAAAATGATAAACTGACTATTCAAGGGCGTACGCTGCCATTCGATAATGCAGATCTCGTACCATTAGGTTATCGCTCTCTTTTAGGAGGATATTTTACAATAGCATTAGATAGTGCTGATGGTTTATTTGCAGAGCAGTCTATTTATCTTGAGGATAAGAAACTTAATGTTTTTCATAATCTAAAAGATGGGGCTTATAATTTTGTTTCTTTTTTAGGAACTTATGATAATCGTTTTGTGATACACTATAATAATGGATCTAACAAAACAGGCAAATCATCAAAAACTACAGTTTCTGATTCAACCGGATTAGAAAATCAAGTACTAGTTTCTGCAGAAAATAATCAAATAAATATCAACTCTTTTGAAGAAATCATTGATAACGTTTTTGTTTTTGATTTAAACGGAAAACTAATTTACGAGAAAGAACAAGTTAATACAAATGAATTTTCTACGCCAACATTGATTTTTAGTAACCAAATGGTAGTCGTTAAAGTAACTTTACAAAATGGTAAAACGGTAATTAAAAAAGCTATCTTATAATTTGTTTAGTTAGATTCTATTTTAAAAAGTCCCATTTAACGATGGGACTTTTTTTGTATTAAATTGCTCGATGACAATGGCTCGTCGACACCAGATTGCGCAGATATATTAACGAAATGATAGAGCGAAAATTCTTTCCGTACCCGAAACAATAAAACTTAAACCCTAAAAAATATGTAGTTTTTCTATTATAAAAGTCAGGATTTATGACCTAAAGTTGTATTTTTGAGAAAAATCATTTCATGAAAAAGACGAGTCTTATAATTCCTTTATTCAAGCAGTTTATAAAAGAAACCGAAACAGGGAAACGGCTCAAGAAAAACGGTGAAAAGATAAAACCGAGCTCAATACAGAACTACTATTATGTAATGAATAATCTGATTCAATTTTCTAGCGACACAAAATTTGAATTAAGAATTTGTGATGCTTCTAAGTTAGACAAACGCGAACTGCAGTCTGAAAAAAGTTATTGGAAAAAATTCTACCAAAAATTCACGGAATTCCTATATAAAAAAGGATGCCATGACAATTATGTAGGAGCAAATATCAAAGTGATACGAGTTTTTTTTAATTACTTAAAAAATGACAAAGACCTATTTACAGGTGATTTTCAGCGATTGTTTTATGTTCGCAAAGAAGAAATTGAGATTTTCGTACTTTCCCCTGAGCAACTCAAGTTCTTAATTCACGATAAAGAGTTTGACGCTTCATTAATACCAAGTCACAGACGTATAAAGGACATTTTTGTTTTTGGCTGTACTACTGGATTACGTTATTCAGATATTTTTTTGCTGACCAATAAAAATTTTGAGCAAATGGAAGGTGAATGGTACTTGAAACTTAAATCTAAAAAGACAAAGACATTCAGTTTTATAAAGCTCTCTGCTTATGCAGTTGCCATTTTCCTTCGGTATCAATCTCAGAGTAGTAAGGCGACTCTTTTTGGGAATACCAGTTTGTTTAATTTTAATAAAAGTTTAAAACAAATAGGTGAACAGGCGGGTTACACAGCTCCAATTGAAGTTTCTAGAGAAAAACAGGGAAAAACGCAGCGTCTTACAAAAAAGACAGACACCTCCAAAAACCGATTTTGTGATAAAATGAGTTCTCACATGATGCGTAGAACAGCTATAACGACCTTATTAATTTTGGGAATGCCAGAGCATCTTGTTCGTAAAATAAGCGGGCACAGCAGTGCCAGTACCTCATTTAATAGGTATGTACATTATGCACAAGCCTACATGGATAAGGAAATAGAGAAAGTACATAGTAAATTGGAAAGTTATTAAATAAAAAACTGCAACCTCGAAAATGAATTCAAGTTGTAGTTTTTTTGATATTAGTGATATGCTGTGTGGCTTTACTTTGCGGGCACAGATTGCAAATCATAAGTGTTCGAAACCTCAAAGTTATTATATTTGAGTCTAAAATAGACTTATGAAATTAGAAGAAGTTTTAGGTTATATTCCAAAAGAAGAACTAGAAAAATTATCACTTGCTTATAATGTTGACCATCAAGTAAAGAAACTTCATGGACAAACCATGTTTCAATTGTTATTGTTTTCGATGTTAAACATCAAGCACAATAGTTTGCGAGTAATGGAAGAGTTTTATCATTCGTTGGCATTCAAAAGTATTGCCAATACCAGCTATCAAGGTGTAAAGTAAAATTCTATAAGAGATCGGTTGGTAAATATAAACGCTGATTATTTTGAAGCAATATTCAATAGTTGCTTAAAAAAGTATCAAGATAAGTATTTGAAGAAAAAACATAATATTATTTCTTTTGATTCCACGCTAGTTAGTATTTCTTCTAAATTATTAAAAGAAGGGATGCAAATTAATAAACAAGGAGACAAGAAATTTGTAAAATTTAGCATAGCTTTTTCAAACATACCGGTTCATTCAAAAATCTTCACAGAACAGTCGTTTGTTTCAGAGGATTTTGCATTAAAAGAGTTGATAAAAGAATGTCCACTAAGTACGGACAATATTTTAGTTTTTGATAGAGGAGTTCAAGCAAGAGCAACATTTGAAGAGCTAAATAAGGATAATTTAACATTTGTAACAAGATTAAATAATTACACTCGTTTTGAAACGGTTAAAGAATTTGAAATCAATGAAAATCAAACAGAAAGATTACTATTAGAACAAGACTTAGAGGTAAAATTATATGACAAACGAAATAAAAAAACTCAAAAATTCCTGCGTTTAATCATTGCAAAAGAAAAGGAAAATGACGAAGTGTTTTATTTTTTGACCAACAGCAAAACCTTAACAGCAAAGGATGTGGCAGAAATTTATAAACAACGATGGGAAATTGAAGTGTTTTTTAAATTCATAAAACAGAATCTAAATTTTAGTCATTTGTTAAGTAGAAATATCAATGGTGTAAAAGTAGTAATGTATATGACTTTGATAACAGCAATTTTATTAGTGGTATATAAAAAGCTCAATGAACTAAAAGGATATAAAATTGCAAAATTGAAGTTTGCACAAGAATTAGAGGTTTTAATTATCAAAGACGTAGTTGAAAAATGTGGAGGAGATCCAAATAAAGTAAATACAATTTTAAATCCGAAATGAGGTTTCGAACACTTATGATTGCAAATCTGCGCTATCGTTGTGTTGACATATCCGAGCCATCGGGTTTTATTTACTTTCATTTATTGTCAAACCATATTTATCCCTTAGTAATCTAAATACCTTTGTTGGAATTATTATTGAAGATGTCACTTCGCCTGTATTTTTATTAAAATCTATTTTTATTTCTGTTTTTTCTTTTTCAGAATTTTCTACAAATGCAAAATTCAACTTATTATCCAGTGATTTAACATTCCCTGTTTTCCAATAACTTACAAATCCTTTATAATCTTCTTTTAATAAGTAATATCCGAATTTTAAAAGGTTCGCTCTTAAGATGTTTTCCTTATCAGCATCTTTACTTTTTAATGCTAATTCCAAATTCTTTAACACATTTTCATATTGTTTGTTCTTTAACAAAAGAAGAGATTTGATATAATATGGATTAAAATTATCGGGGTTTGAAGCTATTCTTTTATCTAGGTATTGAGAGCCTTTTTCAAAATCACCAGAAAAAAATAATGATGTATATAGCCCATCAAGAACAATACTTTCGTTTTTCGCATCACACGTAATTACTTTATAACTATTTTCAATTACTTTTTCGTATAATCTGTTTTCAAATTCATATTGTAAAACTTTAAAAAAATATTCTTGATTGCATTTTACTAACTTTATGATTATTTTATGGTCTTCATAAGCCTCTGCTTTTTTTCCTTGTAATTCATATAACATTGCTCTACTAGCAATGTGTTCAGGTTTGTATTCCAATTTAATTATTTGATTCTCTATTTCTATAGCCTTATTAAAATCTTTATTATTATGGTAACAGCTAGCCAAATATGTTAATAATCGAATATTATTTTTGTTGTTTTCTAATCCTTTTGACACCTCATTTATTGCTTCATCACTACTTTTGAATGCGTATAATATTCTCGTCAAGTCTATTATTGCATCTATATCATATGGATTTAATTTTATTGATTCACGATAATAAAATATCGATTTATCATAATCTTTTATCTTAAAATATCTTTGCGCTAGTCTTATAAATATCTCTTCGGATTTATTCTCTTTAATGTATTCTAAAAGTGTTTCTGTAGCTTTCTTAGATTCTCCTATGCAATCAAATAAATCAGAATAATACGACACTGTCACATCATCAAACTTATCTTCATTTAAGACTATTTTTTGCAACTCCACTATTGCATTTGAACAATCAGACTTATTATATAGAATTTTTACTTTCAACAATAAATAATCTTTATTTAAACTATCTAATTTTAAAGCATTGTCAATCTCAATTAGTGCTTTATCATAGTTTTTATTTTCTGTAAATAATTTAGAATTCTCAAAATATTTTTTCGAATCAATTTGAGCAAATAGATTTGAACAGCTAAAAACAAACGTAAATAATACCAATACTCTTATTTTTATAATTATCATCCTTTTAATAATTTATTAGTTAAATTAAAAGCACTTTTCACCGTAGAAGCAGGTATTTTTCCTTTAGTTTTTGTGGCTTCTTTAATTTGATTATTAAGCTTCTTCTCTAAAGGAGTGCTTTTTTGGGCATCATACCTATCATTCTGCGCTTTTTCTTGGCTTATTAATTTTTGAGCTTTTTCATCATTTGTTTGGGTAGGAAAATTACTTATCTCTGATGATGACATATTTCCTAATCCGTTATCTACTTGAGATGTAAATGAGCCTCCAAGATTTAAAGTTACATTTGCTTGTGGTTTTAAATCTGCTATATTACTCCCAATAAGTTCAGGAGACAAACTTGCTATTGATGTTGAGCCTTCTATTTTTATTGGAGGCATATTTAAACTAGTTTCAAGTTTTTGATTAACAAGACCTAGAGTCATTCTTCGACTAAAAAAATTATAGCCAACACCCAAGCCTATGTTACTAATTGTTCCTTCTGAAGTTCCAGAATTATAATATTTATCTAATGGATTAAAATTATTTATTGAAAATTTTATTGGATTAAGTGCTCCTATATTTCCACTAAAATCTATTCTATTTTCATTTGCAGTTACACTATATGAGATTTTTGGAACATAAGCAATATTTGTAATTATACTGCCATTGTTATTCATAATATTTACCCCTAAACCGTGTTTGTCATTTGTGAAAGCGGTATATACGCTTGCTTTAATTTTCATATTATTATCAAGTGATAAAGATATTTTAAACCCGTAATCAATTTTTAAATTATCAAATTCTAATCCTTCTAATTCAACTCCATTGATAACTTTGTTTTCAGAAAATGCATAAGGGCTATTCCAAGGAAAATTATTACTTAATGGATCCACCGCAAAAAACCTTCCCACCCTCGGGTCATGCATCCTAAAAGTATAATTCAACGAGTTTCCTTCCCCCTTAAGTTCATCGTCTTTTTCTTGCCCTTGGAAGCCGTAACGGTAGGCTGTGCTTGACCCGTGGCGGTTTGGCACCAGCATTCCAAAAGGATAGTAATCT
>CAUPJC010000049.1:0-11224 GCA_963511475.1 uncultured Flavobacterium sp. | reverse complement strand
TAGAAAAAATATCAGTAATTTTATCGAAACAAATCATAAGGTAGGATTTAGTTAAATATTTAATTGTCAGAGATTTAAATATACTAAATTTTACCTTTTTGTGCAATGTTTTCAGCCTAAATTATTAATCGAGTTCAGGTAATCAAGTTCAGGTTACGAGATAAAAAAATTATGCTTTGAATAAGTGTATAAAAAAAAGACAGCCCTTTCGAGCTGTCTTTGAAATATATAAACTAAAATAAATTAAGCAGTTCTCAATGCTGTAATTTTATTTAAAATTGTGTTGAATGTTTCGCTTGGGCGCATCGCACTGCTTACTAATTCTGGATTTGGCTGGTAGTAACCGCCAATGTTTTGCGCTTTTCCCTGCGCTCCAATTAATTCACTGTTGATTTTTGCTTCGTTAGCTTCAAATTCTGTTGCAATAGGAGTGAAGATTGCTTTCAATTCAGCATCTTTTGTTTGAGCAGCCAAAGCCTGAGCCCAATAAAAAGCTAAATAAAAGTGAGAGCCTCTATTGTCAATCTGTCCAACTTTACGGGCTGGAGATTTGTCAGTAGCCAAAAATTTATCATTAGCTTCGTCTAAAGTTTCAGATAAAACAATTGCTTTTGAATTGTTTAATGTTTGTCCTAAATGTTCTAATGAAGCTCCTAAAGCTAAGAACTCACCAAGTGAATCCCAACGTAAGTATCCTTCTTCGATAAATTGCTCAACGTGTTTTGGAGCAGATCCTCCTGCACCAGTTTCGAACAAACCGCCGCCATTCATTAATGGAACGATAGATAACATTTTTGCTGATGTTCCAACTTCAAGAATTGGAAATAAATCAGTTAAATAATCACGGAGTACGTTACCAGTAACCGAAATAGTATCTAAACCTTTGATGATTCTTTCTAATGTAAATTCAGTTGCAGCAACCGGATTAAGAATACGAATGTCTAAAGCTGATGTATCGTAATCTTTTAAATATTTTTCAACTTTTACAATCAATTCTCTGTCATGCGCTCTGTTTTCGTCTAACCAAAAAACAGCAGGTGTATTAGACAAACGTGCTCTGTTTACAGCCAGTTTTACCCAGTCCTGAATTGGAGCATCTTTTGCCTGACACATTCTAAAAATGTCATTAGCTTCAACTGCCTGTTCCATTAATACGTTTCCGTTAGCATCTACAACACGAACAGCACCGTCAGCATTCATTTGGAAAGTTTTGTCATGAGATCCGTATTCTTCAGCTTTTTGAGCCATCAAACCTACGTTAGGAACGCTTCCCATTGTTGTCGGGTCAAAAGCACCATTCTTTTTACAGAAATCGATAGTAGCAGTATAAATTCCGGCATAACATCTGTCAGGAATAACGGCAATAGTATCTTGTGCTTTTCCGTCTTTATTCCACATTTGTCCAGAAGTACGAATCATAGCCGGCATAGAAGCATCTACAATTACATCTGAAGGTACGTGCAGGTTAGTAATTCCTTTTTCAGAATTTACCATTGCCAATGCTGGTCCGTTTTCTATAGCCTGGCTGATTGCAGCTTCCACTTCGGCTTGTTCTGGTCTTCCAGCAATTTTTGCATATACATCACCTAAACCATTTCTGGTATCGATACCAATTTCAGCAAATAAAGCAGCATATTTTTCAAAAACTGCAGCGAAATAAACTTCTACGATAGCACCAAAAATAATTGGATCCGAAACTTTCATCATCGTAGCTTTCAAGTGAACTGAAAGTAATACATTTTGTTCTTTTGCTTCTTTGATTGTTTTGGCAACAAAACTTTTCAACGCATTCACGTTCAATACAGAACTGTCAATGATTTCGCCAGCTTTCAACGGAGTACTTGCTTTTAAAACAGTAGTTGAACCGTCTTTAGCAACAAATTCTATTTTTACATCATTTGCCTCAGCAACAGTAACTGATTTTTCACTTCCGTAAAAATCACCGCTTTCCATTGAAGCTACTTTGGTTTTTGAATCAGATGACCAAGCTCCCATAGAGTGAGGATTGGCTTTCGCAAAATTCTTTACAGCTCTTGGCGCTCTACGGTCAGAGTTTCCTTCACGTAAAACCGGATTTACAGCTGAACCTAAAATTTTAGAATATTTTGCTTTAATTTCTTTTTCAGCATCGTTTTGTGGATCTTCAGGAAAATTTGGCACTGCATAACCGTGAGACTGTAATTCAGCAATAGCTGTTTTTAATTGAGGTACTGATGCAGAAACATTTGGTAATTTTATAATGTTAGCTTCAGGTGCAGTCGCTAATTTTCCAAGTTCAGATAATGCATCAACTGTTTTTTGATCTTCTTTTAAAAATTCAGGAAAATTAGAAAGGATTCTTCCTGCAAGAGAAATATCTCTTGTTTCTATTTCAATATCAGAAGTAGCAGTAAATGCTTGAACGATTGGTAAAAAAGAATAGGTTGCCAATAAAGGAGCCTCGTCTGTCAGTGTGTAAAAAATTTTAGCTTTTGATGTCATTTTTTTATTTTTTTGATCTAAATCATAAAGTTTATAAACAGGCCTTATGGACAATTATAACGATTGAGATAAGGCGGGCAAAGATATGAAATGAAGTTGTAATAGTGTTTTAAATTTAATATAAAAAAATAATATTAAAAGCCTATTCTGTGATATTCTTAATTTGATATTTTTAGTGCGTTTTGATTTTCGAATTGTGATTTTTGACCCCAAAAAATTATCAAAAAAAAGTCCCAATCTCGATTTTCATCGGTTGGGACTTTTTTATCATTAAACAAATAGTTTAAACTATCTTCTTTTATCTCTAATCTTAGCTTTTTTACCAGTAAGTTGTCTGAAGTAGAAAATTCTAGCTCTACGTACAGCACCTTTCTTGTTGATTTCAATTTTTTGCAAAGCTGGTAAGTTAACTGGGAAGATACGCTCAACTCCAATTGCTCCCGACATTTTACGGATTGTAAAAGTTTCAGTGTTTCCAGATCCTCTTCTTTGAATAACAACACCTTTAAAAAACTGTGTTCTTGTTTTTTCACCCTCTTTAATTTCGTAGTAAACTGTGATTGTGTCTCCAGCTCCGTATACAGGGAAATCTTTTCTTGTTACGAATTCGTCTTGAACGAATTTCAATAAATCTGCCATTTTGTTTTAATTTTATGGTTTTAAAAGAGCAACATTCACGGTTTTCGCCAGAGGTTGGTCTAATGAGGGTGCAAAAGTAAAAAATAATTATGAGTTATGAAATATAAATTATAAATTATTTAGGAAGAAACGTATAACTCATAATTTATAACTTTTATTTTTCTTCGAGCAAATCGGGTCTTCTATTCTTTGTATGCTCATATGCAGTGTCTTCTCTCCATTTATCAATTTTGGCAAAATGACCGCTCAGCAGCACATCTGGAACTTTCCAGCCTTTATACTCTGCTGGTCGGGTGTAGATAGGACCAGAAAGCAAGCCGTCTTGAAAACTGTCTGTCAAGGCAGATGTTTCATCACTTAAAACTCCCGGAATTAATCGGATTAAAGCATCTGATAATACAAGAGCTCCTAATTCTCCACCTGATAAAACATAATCGCCTATTGATATTTCTTTGGTTATAAAATGATCACGTACACGCTGGTCAACACCTTTATAATGACCGCACAAGATAATAATGTTCTCATGCATTGACATGGTGTTGGCCATTTTTTGGTTTAGCGTTTCACCATCGGGAGACATATAAATGATTTCGTCGTAGGTTCTTTCGCTTTTCAAGTAAGTGATGCAGGCATCTATCGGCTGAACAGTCATAACCATTCCGGCGCCGCCGCCAAAAGGATAATCGTCAACACTTTTTTGTTTGTTGGTCGTATAATCTCTTAAATTATGAAAATGAACCTCTACTAGTCCTTTGTCTATGGCGCGTTTCATAATCGAAGCTTCAAACGGGCTTCTTAATAATTCAGGTAATACGGTTATGATGTCAATTCTCATGTTGCTTTTTTAAGATCGGCAAAGGTATAAATTTTTTAACGGCAAAGGTTGCAAAGAATTACGCTATGCACACAAAGCTTAGCGAACTTTGCGGTTAAATTGAAGTTAACTAAAACTCCATTCTTTGTAGCTTAACTCTTTTTTAATTTTTTCTTCGATTCTTTCTGTAAGTTTTTCGTTGAAGTCAATTCCAGTAATCTGTTCAATTTCATCAATAGTAGTAGCAAATGTGTAAAGTGAGGCATCCGATTTTTTGTTAGGAATCAAAAACGGAATCATAACCAGTCCGTCGTTTTGAACCCGAACCACGATTTTATAAAAATAATCCGGAACAGATACTTCTTCCTCGCCAATCGTTACCAAATTATCATGCAGAATACTTCCAGTCACTATAAAAAGAGCTGTGTATTTATCGGCCCAATACCTGACTTTTTGCTCCAGTCTATTCCAGACACCAGCATTAAAATCTCTGTTTTGAGGAGATACATTCGATGTGTAAAAGGTTTCAATATAGGCATCTCTCGAAAACTTCATATCAGCAGCAGGAACCAGATGCCCTTTGTCATAACCTGTGTCTTTATAATTGTTCCAATGTGCCGATTCAGTATCAATCAGTGGATCTTGTTTAAAATAAGGACGTTCAAGATGATGTTGGAATTTAGTATCACCTGTTAAATAATATGCAGCCCATTCTGCCTGTTCGTGCTCTTCAGAATAAGAAAGAAAGAAATGTTTGTGTCTAATTATACTCATAGACGAATGTTGGTTTTTTAAAGTATTGATTTCTAGATATTAAACTGTTCCAAATGCTGGTTGTGTAAATTATTCAAATCAGTTTGGTTCAACTTGATTAACAAATATAATTCATTACAGTCAAAAATACTATCGCTTTACAGAATTGGACTATTGCAAAAACAACAGAGTAATTATAAGGAGCTATTTCCAGCTATCCGTTACAATCTTTTTTTGTCTCGTTAGAAAAAAACGAGACAAAAAAAGGATTTCCACTTCTATCTGGGCTAGACTGTAGTGGAATTAAAACATCTAAACACGATTTTAGTTTTCAAAAGAGTTGTAAGAGGAATTTTGATATATTTACGGACTAGTAATTTGTGGATAGTCACATATAAAATTGCTAGTTATGAAATATTATAAAAAAATAACGATGTAACAATATAATGAACTTTAGAACAACAATAACCTTAGTATTCTTAATTCTTTTGATGGTAAATTCAAGTTGCCAAAACGATGTAAAAGCTTTTAAAAATTCAACCATAGCAAACGAACCCTCTTTAAAAATAAATTCAAGAATACTGATTTCAACGTCAAAAGATCCTAATTATAATGATTTCATTGCATACAATTATGAAAGTAAAATAGCAGGGAAAGAAGTACGTATTCATAAACTAGTTGCTAAAAAAAACGATACTTTAGAAATTATAAATGGCGTTTTATATTTAAATAAAAAAAATATTGATGAGGGTAAAAACTTAATGCACTTTTATAAAATACCAAATTCTGATTATCTAGATATAAAAAGAAAAGAAAATATTAGTGAACACTTTTATGCATTCTCTTCTGGAAAGGACTCTGTAAAAGCTCTACTTGAAGACATAATTGCAGAGAAATATAATTGGAAGTCTGAAAGACAAATTCAAAAAAAAGGAATTACAGATGAATCGATAAAAAAAATATACGGTCAAAATTGGAACGAAGATAATTTTGGTCCATTAATAATTCCCAAAGCCAAAATATTTGTCATTGGTGATAATAGGCACAACTCTGAAGATTCGAGATATATTGGATTGATAGATATTTCACAGATATTTGGCGTAATTATTGAACATGAATAAGATTGCGTAATATAGGTTTAGCATGATTTAGGTTTAAGATTAATTTAAAAATGGTTTTCTATTTGTGAATTATTCATAAATCGAAAAATAAGTTTTAATTTTCTTCAAAACCCCATGTACTTCTAGAACGATTTAAACTGACAACAATGAAACACCTATTTTACATACTTACATTCTTATTCTTTAATCAATTGTATTCACAGAAAATTTCTGTGCAGACATTGTATAAAAGTATTCCGCCACAAGAGTTTTCATTAGAAAATAACGACTTCGTTTTTGATGTAAAAGAAGGGACTCTCAACAAAAAAAACACTAAGGATAATATAGAAAACAAATATTATATTGAGTTCAAAAAAGAATTCTACGATGCAAATAATGAATTTTATTTTGTTGAATACAAAACTGATTTTAAAAAGCACAACCAAAATGCTGGCAGTAAATCAGAAATAGGTCTTTTTACAATTATGTATGATAAAAAAGAAGGAACCGTTTTGGCCGTATTTCTGAACTTATTAGAGGCTGAAAATACCGCTTTATACCTGACAGAAAAAGGGGAAGAATCTCCAAAAGTAAAAACTCTTTTTGAATAAAATAGAATCATTGCCAGTTCTATCCTGTTAACCAAAAACTGTATCATTTTTTTCTATTTAAACGTTTTATTTCTTCAAATCATAAATAAAAGTTATTTTTTATAAAGCAAATTTTCTTGTAGTAAAAATCAGTTACATTTACTTTTGAATTTATATGTAATCAGTCAGTTAGCTATTTTTTAAAACTGACACTAACCTTAACTATTTATAAGATGAAAAAATCAGTAATGTTACTTTTTTTGGTATGCTGTAATGTCGCTTTTTCTCAGGTCGGGAAACTGTATTTGAAAGATTCAAAACTAATATTCGGAAAAGAAAACACTTATGTTTACGAACCGCCAAAAGGTGCAGAAATTCCAAAAGATGCCAAAATCAGAGTTATCTATAATAACAATTTTGATTTTACTGGCGCTGGCGCTTCACTGATAAAAAAAGCAAATGGTTATGAGTTTGCTCTTCAAGTTCCTGATTCGATTAAACATTTTGTTGCGGCTATCGTTGACGGAAATAAAGTGATTGACAACAATAAGAATACTGGATATGACGTGTTTTTAAACAATTCTAAGCCAGCTGATATGGGGAAATGTATTGTCGAAAAAATAATGCTTATAAACTTTGCAAGCGGTTCATTGGCTTCAAAATTGAATCTGAAACTAGATTCCAGTCCAGCAGGCATATTATCTGAATACAATAAAATGTATGTAAAATATCCCAAGATGAAAGAGGATAAAAGCTATGAGAATTATTTATACCTAAAGGAGACTTCTAATAAGGAACAAACAAAAACTGAAATGCTGGCTTTTGCTAAAAAATGCGAAAAAAAGAATTCAGAAGACTACCAGATAATTGCGGCTAGACTTTACGGGCGTCTTAAAATGACTGATGAAAAGAAACAGCTGGAAGATCAAATAAAAGCAAAATATCCAACAGGGAATTTTGAATCAAGCAATTTCTTTTTTGATTTTGCGAACCACCCTGATAAAACAGAAGCTTATATTTTGGAACGCTTAAAGCTATATACAACTACATTCAGTAATATTTCTGTATCGTTTAAAGATTATTTCTATACTAGTTTATTAAAAATATATGCAGATAATAAAGATCTTCAACAATTGGATCAATATGAGAAGTTATTATCTAACAAAATCAAAGCCGCTTCTTTTTATAATGATTACGCATGGAATTTATCTGGGCAAGAATTAGTTACGCCTGCAAAGGATATTGATTTTATCGAAAAAATTTCAAAAAGATCATTAGATATATTAGCCGATTTGCAAAAACAAGCAACTTTTTCAGATGATCTGAATGGGTATTATAACATGTATGGAGATACTTATGCTTTGATACTTTATAAGCTGAATCGATTTGAAGAGGCTTTTAAATATCAGGATAGGGTTTATCAGCAGGGAGGATTAGATACTGGCGGGAAAGAGCGTTATGCTGCTTACATAGAAAAAGTAAAAGGGTTAGAACCTGCCAAAAAGTTTATTGAAGATGAACTTTCAAAAGGAACAGATTCCAGAGTACTTCTTGCTCAATTAGAAACAATATATGGAAAATTGAATTTGCCTTTGGATAATTTTAAAGCCATTAAAGCAAAATCTCTTGAAGCTGTAAATGCTAATTTGAAAGCAGATATTGTGAAGAAATACGTAACTACAGATGCTATTAATTTTAGTTTAAAAAACTTAGAAGGAAAGGTTGTTAATCTATCGGATTTAAAAGGAAAAGTAGTAGTTCTTGATTTTTGGGCTACATGGTGCGGGCCTTGTAAAGCTTCATTTCCTGCAATGCAGGAATTAGTGACTAAATACAAAGATAAAAATGTAGAATTTTTATTTGTGAATACTTGGGAAAGAGGCAAAGAAAGTGAGACTACAGAAAAAGTCACTACATTTATCAATGATAAAAAATACAGCTTTAATGTGGTTTTTGATTATGACGATGCTATCACTGCAAAGTATAAAATTGAGGGAATTCCAACTAAAATCTTAATTGACAAAAAAGGAAGCGTAATCTCATTTGGGTCTTCGGAGCAAGATTTAATGCATCTGATTGATGAGCAGTTAAGTCTGTAATTTTAGGGATTAAAGTTTTGGCTTAGCGGTTTTAATTTTTAAAGAATAACTCATAGGCTGCAATTAAATGATTTTAATATTGTTTGGAATTGCAGTCTATGAGTTATTTTTGCATAAAATGATAGAGAAACAATGATATGTTGCTAAGGCATATTTTAAATGATAAAATAAAAACACGATGCAAAGTTTTGGAGCAAGCAAAGAATTTATAAAAGATGCTGAATTCGAGTGGGAAGTAGTTGGCGAAGGTATAAAACGAAAAATAATGGGTTATGATGATACCATTATGATGGTGAATGTTCTTTTAGAAAAAGGAGCTGTTGGAACACTGCATGAACATTACCACTCGCAGGTTACTAATGTTGCCAAAGGAGCATTCGAAGTAACAATCAATAATGTGACAAAAGTGATGACAGCAGGCGATTGTTTTTACATCCCGCCCCATGTTATTCATGGTGTGCTTTGTCTTGAAGATGGTTTGCTTATTGATGTTTTCAGCCCAATCCGAGAAGATTTTATGCAGAAAAAAGCATATTAATCGAGAATTCTGAAAATGACAGCACCTGCAAATCGTCAACTCTAATTATTTTTGTAAATTTGCACCTCAATAAAAAATAAACAACATGGAAAACGGAATATATGCTAAATTCAATACCGCAAAAGGATCGATTTTAGTAAAATTAACACATGATTTAACGCCTGGAACTGTAGGTAACTTTGTTGCTCTTGCAGAAGGAAACATGGAAAATAAAGTAAAGCCTCAAGGGCAAAAATTCTACGATGGTTTGAATTTTCATAGAGTTATTCCTGATTTTATGATTCAAGGCGGTTGCCCAAAAGGAACTGGAACAGGAGATCCAGGGTATAAATTTGATGATGAGTTTCATCCATCTTTAAAACACGACAAACCGGGAGTTTTGGCTATGGCTAATTCTGGACCTGGTTCTAATGGGTCTCAGTTTTATATTACACATGTACCAACTTCTTGGTTAGATAACAAACATACTGTTTTTGGTCATGTAATTGAAGGACAAGATGTTGTTGATGCTGTTGCTCAAGGTGATTCATTAGATACACTAGAAATTATCAGAGTAGGAGAAGAAGCTGAAAAGTGGAATGCTATCGAAGCTTTCATTGGTTTAAAAGGCGCCCGTATGAAAAAAGAAGCTGCTGCAAAAGCAGAATCTGAAGCAAAAATGGAAACATTAGCTGCTGGTTTTGAAAAAACAGAAAGCGGTTTACGTTACCAATTCATCCAAAGAGGTTCTGGTAAAAAAGCGGAAAGCGGAAAAACTGTTGCAGTTCACTATGAAGGTTCATTAGAAAGCGGTAAAGTTTTTGACTCTTCTTATCCAAGAAAAAAACCAATCGAATTTAGATTAGGGCAAGGTCAGGTAATTGAAGGCTGGGACGAAGGTATTGCTTTGCTGCAAGTTGGAGATAAAGCAC
The DNA here is from genome assembly GCA_963511475.1 of uncultured Flavobacterium sp. Classification (GTDB taxonomy): domain Bacteria; phylum Bacteroidota; class Bacteroidia; order Flavobacteriales; family Flavobacteriaceae; genus Flavobacterium. The sequence goes on along the minus strand of CAUPJC010000049.1, from coordinate 1,299 downwards.
GTTTTGTAATCCCATCTGATTTAGGATATGGACCATCTGGAGCAGGCGGAGTTATTCCTCCAAATGCTATCTTGATTTTCGACGTTGAATTGATGGACGTAAAATAATTGGTTGTACAGATGTTGCATTGCAACGTCTGTACAATTATAAATAGTTATAATCCCAAAACTGTAAAAAGTTTTGGGATTTTTTTTGTTCTAAACTTAGTATCTTAGACTCTTAGTAACTAATAAAGAAATTATGGATTTAACTTGGTCAGAATTTGAAAGAATAGAAATGCGGGTAGGAACAATACTCGAAGTCAATGATTTCCCCGAAGCTAGAAAGCCCGCTTTTCAGCTTACGATTGATTTTGGAGCCGTTATCGGAATCCGCAAAACATCGGCACAAATCACTAAGAGGTATACAAAAGAAGTTTTAGAAGGAAGGCAGATTGTAGCTGTTGTCAATTTTCCTAAAAAGCAAATCGGAAAGTTTATGAGCGAATGTCTAGTGCTTGGCGCAGTAGGAGAGGAAGGTGATGTAATTTTATTAGCTCCCGATTTCAAAATAGAAAATGGACTGCGGATTGGATAGTAATGACTGTTTTGAAAATAATAAGAACGATAAATTGAGCAAAAAAACAAGTGAAAATGGATAACGAAATAATTGAGAAAAAGAGTTTTTGGAAAAAAAATATTTTTAGTTTGGGGATAATAGCCATTGGTTTTATAGTGCTTTTAATTTCAAATTTTGGAGAGGATTTAGTGAATTTGAGTCAGGTTTATGCAGATCCTCTTTTGTGCCAAAACGCAATTGATAAAGCAAATAAGAATAATGAGGTTATTCAAAACTTTGGTAAACTTGAACCAATAGATAAATTAGCCATTCTGGAAGGTAACACAGTGTATTCGAATGATAACAAAAGTATTTCTATTACAGTCAGAATTTCGGGAGAAAAAGAAAAAGGTAAAATGGATATTTTGGCTGATAGAACTGGAAAAACATGGAAATATAAATCTATAAAAATTAGAAATAAGAAAGAGGAGATTGAAGTCAATAATTAATGGGTATTAACGAATTGAAATAAATTATTGTTATTCTTTTGATTAGAGACCTAACAGGTTTTTAAAACCTGTTAGGTCTTCGCAGAAAAGCAAATTGTAGTAAAATTTTAATGACACTGTCCTAAAAAGTGTGTAAGTTTAAAAATAACGGGGTTTGACTTTTTAATTAAAGTTGAACCCTTTTTTCAAATATAGTTAAGAACTGATTGAGTATTAATCCCCAATTATGGATTGGCATAGTCCATTTTTTGGT
>CAUPJC010000048.1:0-12398 GCA_963511475.1 uncultured Flavobacterium sp. | reverse complement strand
ACCAAAAAATGGACTATGCCAATCCATAATTGGGGATTAATACTCAATCAGTTCTTAACTATATTTGAAAAAAGGGTTCAACTTTAATTAAAAAGTCAAACCCCGTTATTTTTAAACTTACACACTTTTTAGGACAGTGTCGTTTAAAAATTCAAAGAAGCTCTAATATCCTTTCCAAAGCCATTCCTCTAGACCCTTTGATAAGTATAATGTTATTATCAATTTTTTTACTTTTAATAAGCTTAGCAAAATTTTCGAAATTTTCGAAAAAGAAAAAATTTGACTTCACTATTTTATTACTATAGAAATCTTTTCCAATAAAAAAACAATCAATATTATCTTGATTTATTAACAAATCTAATACTCCTTTATGTTCTGCCAAGCTTTCATTTCCTAATTCAAACATATCACCCAAGAAAAGCGTTTTATTCTTTTTATCCAAAAGTAGAAAGTTTTCAATAGCCACTTTCATACTGCTAGGATTGGCATTGTAAGCGTCCAAAATGATTTCATTAGTTCCTTTGGTCATTAATTGCGACCTGTTATTTTCAGGTATATAACTTTCAAGTGCCTTTTTTATATCTTCATTTTTAACACCAAAATAATTTCCTATCGCAATTGCAGCATTTATATTATTAGCGTTATAAAGACCAATTAAATGAGAAGAAATTTGATTTTGAGAATAAGACACAGCCACGAAAGGATTCGCTTCAATATGATCAATGTTTACATCAGCATTCTTTTTATTTAACCCAAAAGAATACAATTCAAAATCTCTTGTCTTTTCAACTTGAATAGCGTCATCAAAATTCACAAATGCTACTTTATTGTTTTTTGAAAGATAATGATACATTTCACTTTTACCTTGAATAACACCTTCAACACCGCCAAAGCCTTCAAGATGCGCTTTACCAAAATTAGTAATATATCCATAATCAGGTTCTGCAATTTCACAAAGGAATTCTATCTCTTTTTTGTGATTTGCTCCCATCTCTACAATACCAATCTCTGTTTGTTCATTAAAGGACAACAAAGTAAGAGGAACCCCTATGTGGTTATTTAAATTTCCAACAGTAGCTTTTGCTACGAATTTCTTTGAGAGAACTACATTGATTAACTCCTTTGTGGTTGTTTTTCCATTGCTTCCAGTTAGAGCAATTATAGGCAGTTTCAAATAATTTCTATGGTATTTTGCCAATTCCTGCAAAGCAGCCAAACAGTTTTCAACCAAGATAGTTCTTTCGTCAATAAAATAGTCCTTGTTATCAATCAATACATACGAGGCTCCTTTTTCTAAAGCTTCCTTAGCAAAAGTATTCGCATCAAAATTTTCTCCTTTAATAGCAACAAAAAAAGAATTTTGACCAATTTTACGGGTGTCGATTGAAACTGAACTGCATTTCAAAAACAAACTATGAATGTAATTAATATCCATATAAAATAGTTTTAAAAAATAAAAGCCCTAATGAAAGGGCTTTTATTGGTATCATCTAAAAAAAATTAATTTCTTGGTGTTTTTTTGGTATTTGATTTAGAACCAACTCTAGACATAGCACATCTGAATCCAATGTAATCTGTTGCCATATCTTGTGGAAAGAATCTTCTTTGTGCAGGATCTAACCAATAAGCTCTATCTCTCCAAGAACCTCCTTTGTATACACGAACAGCGTCATTTATCAAAGTAGTTCTTTTGTTAGACTTATCGTATTTTCTTTCCATATTTCCCAAACTGTCAATTTTTACATTTTGTTTAGGCGAATTATACATAATTTCTTTTTCTGATGTTTTTCCATTATCAGCATCAGAACTTGCGAACTTGTAATACTTACTAGATTGTTTATCACCATCTCTGTAATTGATATTATCACTAGTACTGAAATTTTGTCTCAAATATGTTTCATTATCATCCACTGGAACTTGAGCTATTTCACCTGGTAACAATTTAGGAACCAATTTACCATTACTTAGCGTATCATAAACAACATCTTTATTCGTGATAATTTGAATTTTTCCATCTTTACCAATTTTATTTTTGGTATAAACATTTCCCCTAAAATAATTGAAATCATTTGTTTCTACGTCAACTATAGGTCTGTAAACATCCGCAACCCATTCTGCTACGTTACCAGCCATATCATACAAACCAAAATCATTCGCTGGGTATTTTTTTACTTCATTAGTAATATCAGCTCCATCATCAGACCAACCTGCGATTCCACCGTAATCACCATTCCCTTGTTTGAAATTCGCTAACTGGAAACCTTTATTAGATCTCTTTCCAGAACGAGTATAGCTACCTGCCCAAGGATATTTCTTTTGACCTTTATAAATGTTGTATTCTCTTTGTCCTACGTCAGCAGCAGCTGCATATTCCCACTCAGACTCGGTTGGCAATCTGTATTCTGGCAATAAAATCCCTGAAGATCTTTGTGCATAAACATTTTTCTCTGCTACAACATTGCCATCTTTATCTGGTTTTGGACCTTTTTTGGAAGCTCCTTTTCCTTTTAAAAGAATTTCTTCATTTCCACCATAAGTTGATGTTGGAGAAGCCAAATAGGTTTCAGTATTGAAATTACTTTCAGCAGTAACATCCAATGTTTTGGCATTTTTCTTTAAATATCCATTTTTTTCAAGTACGGCTTCGTTAACACGATCCGTTCTCCATTTACTGAATTCAACTGCTTGAACCCAATTTACACCAACAACAGGGTATTTAGCATAAGCAGGATGTCTCAAATAATTATTGGTCATTGTTTCGTTATAACCCAATCTGTTTCTCCAAACAAGCGTGTCTGGTGAAGCTCCTTCATAAATATTTCTATAATTTTCTTCTGTTGGAGGATATACTTTTTTCAACCATTCAAGGTATTCAAGATACATTAAGTTAGTTACTTCTGTCTCATCCATATAAAAAGACATAACGTGTTGCTGGCTTGGCACATTATTCCAATCATGCATTACGTCATCTTGAATTAGTCCTTTTGTAAAAGTTCCGCCTTCAACAAATACCAATCCTGGACCGGTCTCTTGTGGCTTACCCGCTGCTCCTTTAGCAAAACCTCCTTTAGAGCTACTTACATTCCAACCTGTACCTCTTGATGCACTATCGGATTTAGATTTTTTGCTACAGCTAGCTAACCCTAATATCAACGCAAGGGACAGCATCATTTTTAACAGAATAGTTTTATTTACTCTCATAGTTTCTAAGTAGGTAATTTATTAAAATTTAGGTAGTGCAATGTAATAATTAAAATCAAACTGCAAAACCCTTTTTTAACTTAATTTTTAACGTTTTTGTAGATTTGTTTAAAACGCAAAAATATATTTTTTATTACAAAAAACAACAAAAAAGACTTTTAATATTTTTTATTTACTTTTAGCAAATATTTACACTCCAAATCATTACACTTTCCATGAGAAATTTAGTCTTTTATTTCATCCTTCTTTTTCAAACATTAACATCTGCTCAAATCAAAGGCGATGTTATTATTGATTGGATAGAAAGCAGCAATACATCTTCTGGCCTGAAAAAATCACAAGTTCCTATATTTAAAGGAAATAGTTATTCTTACAACAGCTTTACCAAAGCCATTTATTATAATTTAAATCTAAATAACAATACTGATCTGGATGCAAAAAGCGTACAGATTACTAATGTAATCTATGAGCCAATAGCAGCATCTTCACTTGGGAATTTAAATCCAATTACCATTCCTTCCTCTATAAAACCCAATCTTTATACAACAAAATCCAGAAACAATATTCAGAATTTCCTGAATATTTCCTCAATAATCAAAGATAACTCAGGATATAAAAGAGTAAAATCCTTTTCCTATTCTATAAATATTGGTTCTCCAAAGAAAATCTCTTCAATTAAAAACAGCACCAGTATAACCAATTCTGTTTTAGCCTCCGGGGACTGGTATCGTTTTTATATTGAAAAATCGGGCGTTTATAGAATTTCGAAAGATTTTCTTCAGCAATTAGGAATCAATTTAAACGGAATTAATCCAAAAAAAATCAAAATTTACGGTAATGGAGGAAAAATGCTCCCTCTTACAAATAGCTCGTTTTACCCAGATGATCTAACAGAAAATGCTATTCAGATTCAAGGAGAAAGCGATGGTGTTTTCAGTTCTGAGGATTATATTTTATTTTATGGGCAAGGAACTTCAAATTGGAACGAAGAAAGCCAAACCTATCTTAATTTATATGATACAAAATCCTATTACTATATAAATGTACAAGGTGATGATGGCAAAAGAATTTTGGATATGTCACAACCAGCGTCTCCTAACACCATAACTATAACATCGTATGATGATTACCAAATTCATGAAGTTGATGAAAAAAACATTGCCCAAGTAGGTCGTCAATGGGTTGGTGAATCATTCGAAATTAATAACAACCAAGAATTTACGTTCGATTTCCCAAATATTGACGCCTCGATTCCTGTCAATTTGAATGTTTTTTTGGCATCTGCAGCTTATACTCCCACTTCTTTTAAAGTTATAGCCAATGGACAGGATGTTGGTACTGTTTCATTTGCCTCTTTGAGTACAAGGTCAGAAATACAATATTTTAACAACAGACTAACCAACACTCCATTTACTGGCTCTACAAATATAAAAATCCAATTGACCTATAATAATAATGGTGTTCCTGGCTCTAAAGGGTTTTTGGATTTTATCCAATTAAAAGCAAAAAGTAAACTGCAGGGATTTGGAAAACAATTCCATTTCCAATACGATTTAGCCAACTCAAGTCTTGGCGTGATTTCATATAATTTCACAAATGCTTCCTCTATTTCTCAAATTTGGAATATAACTGATATTTACAATGTAACAAAAACAGAAAACAATAACGGAAATGCATTTTCATTTAAAGCAAATCTTGGAGAACTTCAAAAATACATTGCCATTGATCCAAATGATTATTACACTCCTTTAAAAGAAAGCAAATCTAAAATAGCCAATGTTAATATAAAAGGAACTGTATTTAAAAATCCCCAAGGGCAGTTTCAGGATATTGATTATATAATTGTTGCCCCGGAATTTTTGAGAATTCAAGCAGAAAAATTAGCAGGTTTTCATCGGGTTAACTCTAATTTAAATGTAAAAATTCTTACACTTGAATCGATTTACCAAGAATTTGCTTCTGGAAAACAAGATATTGCAGCCATCAGAAACTGTATTAAATACATTTATGATAATGCATCTTCTGACGACAAAAAGGTGCGATACGTAAATCTCTTTGGTGATGCCTCTTTCGATTACAAAAAGAGGATTTCAAACAACAATAATATTGTTCCTATTTATGAATCTTTAATTAGCAATACATTTGGAGAAGCATCTTTTGCATCTGATGATTTTTATGGATTAATGGACGACACCGAAGGAAATATAACCAATTATTTTGGGGGCATTGACATAGCCGTTGGCAGAATGCTGGTTAGCAATACAGTTCAAGCTGATGAAATGGTCAACAAGGTCATCGAATATTATGACAAAAAAGCATATGGCTCTTGGAGAAATAATTATATAGCTCTCTCCGATGATTCCGACATATCTTTTGATGCTACACTACAGTCAAGACAAAATACTCTTGCAGATGAAATTAAAGTCCAAAAACCATTTTTGAATGTATCCAAAATATTTTTAGATGCCTATATACAAGAAGCTTCGACTGGAGGCGAAAGATATCCTAAAGCGAAATCCGAATTTTATAATGAATTTGAAAAAGGAGCATTAGTTTTCAACTATTTAGGACATGGCGGAGAAGACGGTTTGGCAAAGGAACGAATGTGGGACAAGGCTGACAGTCAAAGCTTAAACAATCAATACAAGTATCCTTTATTCATTACCATAACGTGTGAGTTTTCCCGTTTTGATAACCCCACAAGACCCACAGCTGGAGAATATATTTATTGGAATCCAAAAGGAGGTGCCATTTCTCTGGTTTCAACCATTCGATCAATTACGCAATATAGTGCCGAGAACTTTAATGATGTTTTTGCAAAAAATCTTTTTGCTTATGGTTCAAACCAATATGTTTCTATTGCAGAAGCCTTGAGAATCTCTAAAAACGAAAATCCAAATTCGGCAACAAATGTAGTTCTTTATCTAGGAGACCCTGCCCTATTTCTTGCCGTTCCCAAACCAAAGGCCGTACTCACCAAAGTAAATGACATTCCAGTCAATCAGTCCATTCCCGATTTCAAATCATTAGCAAAAATGAAAATATCTGGAGAAATAACCGATGAAAACAATATCCCGATTACGAACTACAATGGTGTCTTATCAGCAGTCTTATTTGACAAAACAATAACAAAAAGCACTTTAAATAATGACGGATTTAGCCCTATTATGAACTTTAATAACTTAGGTGAAACCATTTTTAGAGGAAATGCATCTGTAAGTAATGGACAATTTGAATTCAGCTTCATAGTACCAAAAGATATTCGGATTCCTTTGGATAATGGGAAAATAAGTTTTTATGCCCAAAAAAGTCAGTCATTAGAAGATGTAACTGGATATGACACAACAATAAAAATAGGTGGAATAAATGAAAATGCTGTAGCAGACAATAATAGCCCGAAAGTGAAGTTATATATGAATGATGAAACTTTTGTTTCAGGAGGGATAACTAATGAATCCCCCATTTTTATTGCTTATATGGAGGATGAAAGCGGTATAAATACGGCAGGAGGAATAGGTCATGACATAGTCGCTGTATTAGATGGAGACATAAGCAATCCTATTGTGCTGAATGATTATTATCAAACAGAACTTGACAGTTATAGTACTGGTAATTTACATTTTCCGCTAAGGAATTTAAAAACTGGTCTTCATACAATCACCTTTACTGTTTGGGATGTTTATAATAACGCAACTAGTTCTGAAATACAATTTTTAGTAATTGGAAACGAAACAGTAACTTTGACGAATGTTTTAAATTACCCTAATCCATGTGTAAACTATACCGAGTTTTGGTTTACCCATAATAAACCCAATGAACCATTAGAAGTACAGATTCAAGTTTTGACAATTACCGGAAAAGTCGTTTGGACAAAAAATCAAACTATTACAACATCCGGTTTTTTATCACGAGAAATAACATGGGACACTCGTGATGATTTTGGAAATAGGATTGGTAAAGGTGTTTATGTTTATAAACTCACGGTAAAAGCAACCTTATCCAATAAGAAAGTCGAAAAGATTGAAAAACTTGTTATTCTTTAATTATATAGTATATTTATACCAATTTAATTTTTTTTAAATAATGAAAAAGACGTCCTTTTTAGTAGTATTTTTTTACATTTCTAACTTCATTCTTGCACAAGAAAGGCCAATCACAGTGGCTGTTCCTTTTCTTTTAGTAGCCGCAGATGCTAGAGCCGCTGGTATGGCCGATAACGGAGTATCATCTTCTCCAGATGCCTTTTCGCAGCAATGGAATCCGTCCAAATATGCATTTGCTACCGATCAGCAGGGGTTTTCAGTAAGTTACACCCCCTATTTGACAGACTTAGTAAATGATATTTCATTAGCGCAGTTAACTTACTTTAACAAATACAGCGAGAAGAGTGCATTTGCTGCTAGTTTTCGTTATTTTGGTTTAGGTGATATTGATCTAAGACAAGATTTTGACAGTCCAGTTCAAACAGTATCCCCAAATGAATTTGCTTTTGATATATCTTATTCTTTAAAACTGAGCGAAAAATTCTCAATGGCAGTTGGAGGAAGGTTCATTAATTCTAATCTTAAGGTAGCTACAGATAATAATGATGCGTCTTCCTCAAGCAGTTTTGCCGTCGATGTTTCCGGGTTTTATCAGTCTGAAGAAATTGCATACAGCGATTTTAACGGAAGATGGAGAGGTGGATTTAATTTTCAGAATATGGGTAATAAAATGAGCTATGACAATGACGACATAAATGCCAATTTTCTGCCTGCAAATATGAGACTTGGTGGTGGTTTCGATTTCATTTTGGATGAATACAATACAATTGGTGTTAATCTGGAATTTAGCAAATTAATGGTTCCTACTCCTCAAGTATCTTATAATAGTAGTGCAGGAAGCTATCAAGGATCTGACATGAATGGAGACGGAATAGTTGACGGAACAGATAGTGATCTTGCTGAGAACGAATACAAATCAATAGGCTGGTTTGAAGGAATGTTTCAGTCTTTTACAGATGCACCAGACGGATTTAGCGAAGAACTAAAAGAAGTCACCTACTCAATTGGTTCAGAATATATTTATCAAGATTCTTTTTCATTCCGTGCGGGATATTTTCATGAAAGCCCTGATAAAGGAGCAAGAGAATTTTTCTCACTTGGAGCAGGTTTCAAATACAGCTCTGTCAAAGTAGATGTTTCCTATTTATTCTCTGCATCAAAAGTTCAGAACCCATTAGAAAACACTTTACGCTTTTCATTATCGTTCAATTTTGGAGAGAAATACGAAAATTATTAGATTAAGCTCTGATTTCCAAAATAAAAAAATCCAAACTTCATTATTTTGAAATTGGATTTTTTTTGTTTTTAATCACTAAACAATTCATTCTAAAAGAACAAAACATCAAAGTTGTGTTATAAAATTGGCAGAACCATTAAACAGCATCCAATGAAAGAAATAATAATTACTTCAAAAATCAATGTATTTGAATCCATTAAGGAATTACCTCAAGCGGAGCAAAATTTAATAAAAAAAGCCATTGAAATTAGAAAAAAAGCCTATGCTCCCTATTCTAAATTCAGAGTTGGAGCAGCTATTCTATTAGACAATGGCGAAATAGTAGTAGGTTCAAATCAAGAAAATGCTGCATACCCGTCTGGGCTTTGCGCAGAAAGAGTTGCGATATTTCACGCTGGAGCAATTTATCCTGAAGCTGCTATATTAAAGATAGCAATTACAGCTGCTTCAGACAGCAATCCCACAACAACTCCTGTTCCTCCTTGCGGTGCCTGCAGACAATCAATTGCAGAATATGAAATTCGTCAGAACACCCCCATACAAATATATTATATGGGCGAAACAGGCGAAATTCATCAATCGGATTCTCTAAAAAATTTGCTCCCTTTTAGGTTTGATAACAAATTACTTTAAAAAAGAACTAAAAATTAGCTTTTAAATTTTAGTTCTTAGTAGGAATGTCTTATTTTTGCATCCCGACCCCTCTGGGGCGCAAATTTGTGGTGAGGAAACTATTTTGCGTTACTAGGTCATGATTGATAAAACAATAACACTTAAGCAAAAGAATTATTTCAGATGAAAGAAGTTACAAAAGAAGTTTATTTAAAGTGGTATGAAGACATGCTGCTTTGGAGAAAGTTTGAAGACAAACTTGCAGCATTATACATTCAGCAAAAAGTTAGAGGTTTTCTACACTTATATAATGGTCAAGAGGCTGTTTTAGCAGGAGCTTTGCATGCTATGGACTTGACAAAAGACAAAATGATTACTGCTTACAGAAATCACGTTCAGCCAATTGGTATGGGTGTTGATCCAAGACGTGTAATGGCCGAACTTTTAGGAAAAGCAACTGGAACATCTAAAGGAATGGGTGGCTCAATGCATATTTTCTCAAAAGAGCACCGTTTTTATGGAGGACATGGAATTGTTGGTGGTCAGATACCATTGGGAGCAGGTTTAGCTTTTGGAGACAAATACAATGGAACCGGTGGAGTTACTATGACTTACTTTGGAGATGGAGCTGCGCGTCAAGGTTCTTTGCACGAAGCTTTCAATATGGCAATGTTATGGAAACTTCCCGTGGTTTTCATAGTAGAAAATAATGGATATGCAATGGGAACTTCTGTTGAAAGAACAGCAAACCATACTGATATTTGGAAACTAGGTTTAGGATACGAAATGCCATGCGGACCGGTTGACGGAATGAATCCTGTAAAAGTTGCTGAAGCAATGACAGAAGCAATTGACAGAGCTAGACGTGGTGACGGACCAACATTTCTTGAAATGAAAACATACCGCTACAGAGGACACTCTATGTCGGATGCACAATTATACCGTTCTAAAGAAGAGGTTGAAGAATATAAAAAAATAGATCCAATCACCCAAGTTTTGGATGTGATTTTAGATCAAAAATACGCTACACAAGAAGAAATCGAAGTAATTGACCAAAGAGTAAAAGATAAAGTTGAAGAATGCGTTCAATTTGCTGAGGAATCTCCTTACCCAGAAATACAACAGTTATACGACGTAGTGTACGACCAAGAAAACTATCCATTCACACCTCATAAATTATAAATCAATTATGGCAACAATTGTAACAATGCCTCGCTTGAGCGATACTATGACAGAAGGAACGGTAGCGGCTTGGCTTAAAAAAGTAGGAGACAAAATAAGCGAGGGTGATATCTTAGCAGAAATTGAAACCGACAAAGCAACAATGGAATTTGAATCCTTCAATGAAGGAACACTTTTATACATTGGAATCCCTGAAGGTGAAACAGCTCCTGTAGATTCTTTATTAGCAATCATTGGAAAAGAAGGAGAAGATGTTTCAGCTTTAATTGCTGGAGGAGCGACAGCACCAGTAGCAGCCGATTCAACACCAGCACCAGCTGAAGTAAAACCTGCCGAAGCAGCACCAGCTGCTCCAACAGCAGCATCTTTGCCAAAAGGAGTGATTGTAGTGACAATGCCTCGTTTGAGCGATACCATGACTGAAGGAACAGTAGCTTCTTGGTTGAAAAAAGTAGGAGATACAGTTGCTGAAGGTGACATACTTGCCGAAATCGAAACCGACAAAGCAACAATGGAATTCGAATCTTTCAATGAAGGAACTTTATTATTCATTGGAATTCAAGAAGGAAATACAGCTCCTGTAGACAGTCTTTTAGCTATTATAGGACCAGCAGGAACAGATATTAGCGGAATCGCTGAAAACTATAAAGCGGGCGGAGCTACTCCAACTGCAGTAGCTACAGAAGACACAAAAGCTCAGGTTACCGAAAATACTGCAACAGCAGCTGCACCAGTAAGCGACGGAAAAAGAATTTTGGCATCACCATTAGCTAAAAAAATAGCAAGTGATAAAGGAATTCAATTAACACAAGTAAAAGGATCAGGTGAAAACGGACGTATCGTAAAAAGCGATATCGAAAACTTCACGCCAGCAGTGACTACCGCTCCTAGCGACAGTGCACCAAAAACTTCAGAAACTGCAAAAGCAGAAGCTCCAAAAGTTTTTGTACCAGCAGGAGAAGTTTTTACAGAAGAAATCAAAAATTCGCAAATGCGTAAAATCATTGCGAAACGTTTGGCCGAATCATTGTTTACTGCACCACATTACAATCTTGTAATTGAAGTAACAATGGATGATGCAATGCAATCAAGAGCAATTATCAATAGTGTTCCAGATACCAAAGTATCTTTCAATGACATGGTAATCAAGGCTTGTGCATTAGCACTGAAAAAACATCCAAAAATTAACTCACAGTGGAAAGAAGATGCTATCATCATCAACCATCATGTAAACATAGGTGTGGCAGTAGCTGTTGAAGATGGATTAGTAGTTCCTGTCTTGAGATTTACAGATGCCATGAGCCTTTCTCAAATTGGCGCAAGCGTTAGAGATCTTGCTGGCAGAGCCAAAAATAAAAAACTTGGACCAGCAGAAATGGAAGGAAGTACTTTTACTGTTTCTAACCTTGGAATGTTTGGTATAACTGAATTTAATTCAATTATCAACCAACCGAATTCTGCCATCTTATCAGTAGGTGCTATTGTGGAAAAACCAGTTGTCAAAAATGGTCAAATCGTAATTGGAAACACAATGATGCTTTCATTAGCTTGTGATCACCGTACAATTGATGGTGCAACAGGAGCTCAATTTTTGCAAACATTAAAACAATATATCGAAAATCCGGTAACTATGCTTGCATAAGCACTTGATTTCTTATTTATAAATTCCGTCAAGATTAAACTTGACGGAATTTTTTTTTAAAACATACAACATAATTTATCTTTTCAAGACAAAATTAAAGATCGTAAGTGCAGAAATCCAAACACAGCATATATTTACTCGTTTCGAATATTCAGAGTTTAAAAAAAATATTTCACTTCATACCTCTATTATTATTTGGGCATGTCCCAAGGGTCGGGCTGTCCATTAGATTCCCGATTAACAAAAACTACGGCAAAAAAGCCTTGTTTTTCTAAATCGGGAGATGCCATTTCCATCCCTCATGCAAAAACGTTTTCAAGACAGTCTTATATGAGTAATTAGGGATCAATACGAAAAGTTGTGGAGAAATATTAAAAATCAGATTTTTGTATTTCTAAATATTCAAAAATGAAAGCCTCTTTTATCGATCTACTCAAATTATTATTACCTGAAATCATAGTTGACTATTTTGAACTCACTT
>CAUPJC010000047.1:0-13271 GCA_963511475.1 uncultured Flavobacterium sp. | reverse complement strand
GTTGCATAGTAATGTTGACAAGTTTGGAAAAAAATCCCTTCAAAGATTTTTTCTAAACTTGTCAATATTACGGCTACAATCACCTATTTTTGAAATTATATAACAACCAAAAATAGTCAACCTATATCAGGACAAGACAGCAGAGAGAAAAATGAAACAAAACAGAATTGAGAAATCAGAGTAAAAATGAAAAGTAAAATAAATTGGATTCTAAAAAATTTACATCTAATCATATCTTTGTCGATTGTAGTTCCAACAGCAATAATTTATGGTTCGCCATCAATTCTGCCTGAGTATTTGAACATTCAAGTAAATACAGTTGACTTTTCAAATATGCTAAAAGCAATTATGTGTTTGTATCTCGGAATTTCATTCGTTTGGATTTTGGGAATTTGGAAAACTGAATATTGGAAAATTGCTACTCAATTGAATATATTATTTATGCTATCTCTTGCAATTGGACGAGCATTAAGTATGTTAATGGACGGATTTCCTACTGGCGGTTATATTTTTGGAATTATTGCAGAATTTGTGCTCGGATTTTATTCAATTTTTCAATTTAAAAAATATAATCGGAATGAATAAAATTGCTAAAAAGCCAGCAACTAACAGCCACTACAACGGATTTGGGCATTTAGCTTAATTTGAAATTGGTTTTGTATTTGGAAGATTTGGCAAATCCGAATAATGGGCTTAATTTAGTCCCAAACTGCCTGTAGCGCGGGAACGTTGTGTGTAACCTTCACAAAAAACCGTAAATACTAAGAAAATTAACAGAAATGAATAAAACAATTTTAATAACTGGAGCAAGTAAAGGAATTGGATTTGCTTTAGCGAATAAATTTTTAGAAAATGGATTTAAAGTAATTGGAACTTCAAGGTCTGGTAAAATTAAAGGAATAGAAAATGAAAATTTTAAAGTTCTACAATTGGACTTATCAGAATTTAAAAATATAGAATTGCTGAAAAAAGAAATTGAAAAAAATAATACAAAAATAGATGTCTTAATAAATAACGCAGGAATTGGGCCTGATTTAGATACTAATTATCCCGAAGAAATAACTTTTAAGCAAACTTTTGATGTTAATGTAACTGGAACGACATTTTTAACTGAATCACTAATCGAAAACATCAATAACGAAGGGAAAATAATTAATGTTTCTTCAGAAATGAGTTCAATAAAATTGTGCGAAAGAATAGATTCAGTTGCATATAGAATGTCAAAAACAGCATTAAATATGTACACAAAAATCCTTTCGAATAGACTTTCTGGAAAAATAAAAGTTGCTTCAATACATCCTGGTTGGGTAAGAACAACAATTGCGGAAAGTAATATTACCGAAGGCAGACTTTCTTCCGAAGAATCAGCAAGTGGAATATTTAACTTTGTAATTAGTGAATTTAGCACTGGAATATTTTGGGATATCGAAACACAAACTGAATTTAATTGGTAAAACAACGAACGGCTAACAGGCGTTTGGCAATATGGCGGGTTTAGGCTTAATTTGAAGTTGGTTTTGTACTTGGAAAATTAGTAATTAACCGAAAGTTTAGGCTTCCTTAATCCGCCACATCGCCAAGCGCCGAAACGTTAGCGGAAACCACAAAAAAACTGAACTAAAAAAAATAAAAAATGAAATACAAAATATTAATTATTCTGGTTTTGAGCTTCTTGTCAAATAAAATCATTTCACAAACGAACGAAATTATAAATCCAAAAGGTAAATGGTTTTTTGGTGCAGAAATTGGAATAAATAAAATTAATTCTTTTTCAAATGGAGAATCTAAAAATTCTTTTCAAGGTGGGATTTTAACTGAATTTTATTTTACAAAACATTGGAGCTTAACCGGCAGAATTAAATATTATAATACTGGAGTTTCGTTTTATAAACCAAATACTCACACTGGAAGTTGGCTTGATTTAGGCACTGATGAAAGCTTTGGAAACTTTAAAGGTGCCGTTATTTCAATACCACTTGACATAAAATGGGAATTCAGAATTTATAAAAATTTAGGAGGAAATTTAAAACTTGGATATGCATATAATATTGAAAGCACAAGTAATTACGGCAATTATTCTGCAAATTTAAACACAGATTTCCCAAAACAATATGGAAGTGCTAATGCTGGTTATGGTTTAAATTATTTTATGAATAAAAAAATGGCAGTATATTTAGATGTCGAATTTTATAGTGGTACAGCTAAAGGATATAGTGATGGTTTTTTTGGAAGAAATTCATATAATACAGAAAACTACTTAATAAATTTTGGAATTAAATACAATTTCAAAAAAGATAAATAGGTGAAAACAGTGGCTATTCGCTAACACACGTGGCTGTTGCACAACTCAAAAAAAGACTAAATCTACCTTTTAATCAATTTTTTTTAAATAAATTAGATACTGAAAATCAGTAGATTACATTTTTAATAATTTGATAAATCAGGATTTTAGCAGGGTATTTTAGTTGTGCAACAAGCACACACGCTACAACGGATTTGGGTATTAGGCTTAATGGAAAAATGGTTTTGTATTTGGAAGATTTGGCAAATCCGAATAATGGGCTTAATTTAGTCCCAAACCCGCTGTAGTACCAGAACGTCAGGCTGTGAAAAAACTCAGAATCAAGAATCTAACGCAACACTTTTAATTTTTTAAATTTGTTGTATATAGAACAGAAACGTAACAGATTAACCTTTGCAGAGCGTGTTATAATTGAGACTTTATTCATGGGAAAGAAGTCCTGTAACTAGATTACTATTCAAAGAAGTCGAGAATAAAATCAACTGTAATACCAAACTTCCTACCTGAGGGAACTGACTTTGGAAACGTCAGCGAGAAGCGATTATTTGAGATTAAGAACGCCTAATGAAATGAGAAATCTGGAAATTCGTAATAGAAATCAGTATATGATTTCAGAAAAAAAACTTAAATTTGATTAATTTCTAAAAATTAGCTGGATTTGTATACTAATATGAAAGACCCTGAAATACCTCAAAATGAGATCGAAAGATTGAAAGAATTAGAATCCTATCAAATTATTGGTGAGATGGAAGACTTTGATTATGACTTTTTGACTCAAATGGCATCTGAAATTTGTGGAACAAAAATTTCTTTGATAAGCCTTATCACAGATAAAAAACAATGGTTCTTGTCTCACACTGGACTGGAGGCTAGAGAAACACCAAAGGAATTTGCCTTCTGTGCACATGCTATCAATAGGCCAGAGGAAGTATTTATTATTGAAGATTCCAGAAAGGACGAGCGTTTTTATGACAATCCGCTGGTTACGGGTGATCCAAATGTGGTTTTTTATGCTGGAGTTCCTTTGGTCAACGAAGATGGGTTTGCCTTAGGTACTCTTTGTGTAATTGATAACAACCCCAAAAAACTAAATGAACAGCAAATCGTGTCATTGAAAATGTTGTCAAGGCAGGTAATGAAGTTGCTAGAATTACGAAGAAGATCAAACGAATTGGATAAAATTAATGCCAAACTTTCAAAAACAAGTATATTATTTAACGAAAGTCAAAGAATAAATAAAATTGGTGCTTGGGAATTGGATTTAGTTACTGGAGTTACCGATTGGACAAACGAGGTGTATTCCATACACGATGTGAGTGCAGATTTTGACCATAACAAAGCAAGTGCAATTAGTTTTTATCATCCTGATGACCAATCTATTATCATTAACGCAATAGAACAAACGATTGCTACTAAAATTCCTTTTGATGTAACATGTAGGTTGATATCGAACAAAGGCATACTGAAATGGGTGAGGTCTACTGGAATTTTTTGGCAAGAAATGGATGAAAAGCCTAAACTAATAGGCTCTTTCCAAGATGTATCGAGTACAATAAGAATAAAAGAAGAATTGGAAGAAGCGCATGCTGAAAACCTAGCAATTTTAAATGCTAGTACCCAAGTCAATATTATTAGCACGGATACTTCTGGTGTAATCACTTCTTTCAATAAGGGGTCAGAATTGCAATTAGGTTACACTGCTGACGAAATGATTGGGAAACAAACACCTCAAATTATTCACCTAAAAGAAGAAGTAGAAAATGTAGGGAAAGAACTTACTGCAAAATACAATACTAAAATAGAAGGGTTTGATGTTTTTGTTAGACATGCAAAGGCAGGTTTATATGAGACCAAAGAATGGACTTATGTACGTAAAGATGGTACTACATTTCCAGTATTGCTCTCTGTAACGGCGGTAAAGCAAAATGGAATCATTACAGGTTTCTTAGGAGTTGGAATCGATATCACTGAAATTAAAAAGGCTGAAAAAGAAGTTTTGGCATTATTGGATATAACTCGAGATCAAAATGAAAGACTAAAGAATTTTGCCTTTATAGTTTCACATAACTTAAGATCCCATTCTGGTGGGATTTCAATGTTGCTAGATTTTTTTAAAGAAGAAAGTCCTGAAATTTATGAAAAAGAGTTGTTTCAGCATATTAAAAATGCATCAGACAACCTTTCAGAAACTATCAAACACCTAACAGAAGTTGTACAAATCAATTTGGGAAAAATTGAAAATGCTACACCAACATTATTGAGACCGGTTATTGAAAAAAATATTAGTAGTCTTTTGCCATTGGCTGTAAAAGCTGGTGTTTTACTTCAGGATGAAGTTCCTGACCATATAAAAGTGTTGGCTTTACCCGCGTATCTAGATAGTATTGTATTAAATTTCATAAGCAATGCAATTAAATATTCTTCAAAAGAAAAAACCAGCTATCTGAAAATATCAGCTGAGTTTAAAGGAGATTTTGTGATATTAATTTTCGAAGATAATGGTCTTGGTATAGATTTGCAGAAACATGGAAAAAAGTTGTTTGGCATTTATAAAACCTTTCATGAAAATGAAGATTCTCGTGGTGTAGGTTTATTTATGACAAAAAATCATGTAGAATCTATGGGAGGAAGAATAGAGGTTGAAAGTGAATTAAATATAGGTACAACTTTTAAAGTATTTTTGATAAATGAAAAAAATTAACATTGCTTGTATAATAGAAGATGAACCGATACATCTTTTTATTACCAAAAAACTATTAGATATGACGGGTATGGTAGAAAGCCTACTCATTTTCAGTAATGGAAAGGAAGCTTATGATAAGCTAAAGGCAATATTTTTGGCAAGTGAAAAACTGCCAGAAATTATTCTCCTAGATTTGAATATGCCAGTATGGGATGGTTGGCAATTTTTGGACGAATTTACCAAAATACCTATAAATACAAAAGTAACTATTTACATATTGACTAGCTCTGACAATCCAGACGACATTAAAAAAGCCGAAACATATAGTATGTCAAAAAATTATTTAGTTAAACCAATAAATCTAGACCAATTGAAGATTGTATTATCTGAAATAGAATAGAAAAAACTGGCTATAACAACGGCTACTTGCTATTGCTGGTTTTTAGGTAATTGGAAACTATATTTTTACTAAATTGTTCACGGTTGCAGAAAATATTCTGCTCCTTTTTCCGCAACAGACAAGTAGCCGCGAAACGTTACAGGGCATAGCTGATGAAAATCAGAATGTTCAAAAAATAAATTTATAAAATATGAAAAAAAAATATTTAATATTAATCATTATATGTTTGTGTGCTTTCAATAAAAAAAGTGATTATTTGACAAGTGAATTGACTTCTGACTGTCCAAAAGAATTAGAAAATTTCAAAAAAGAAAATATTGATTATGATTTCAAATTCACTAAATTAAAAACTGGTTTAGATTCTCTAAATATATTTTTTGGCTCAATGACAAAAAATAATAAAACTGATTATTGGATATCATCAACTTTTAAAGGGCAACAGTTTACTAGAGAGATTTCTTTAAAATCAAAAGGTTCATTTAACTTTCTAACTGAAGACATAACTTTTGAATTTAATCCTTTTGACCCTATTTCTCCCAATAGTGTTTCTGTCAGAATATCACATCAACCTTTGACCGATAAAGTTGAATATTTATGGCTCAATAATGGAATCGTTAGTAATACGGCTTCTATTAAAAAAGTTCAGAAACCTATACAACAAGGGAAAAAATTTCCTGAAATAACTATTAATACTATTTCTGAAAATACTATTTCGACAAAAGATTTTAAAGATAAAATTGTGATAATTAATTGGTGGTCTACCGGATGTGCTCCTTGCATAAAAGAAATTCCAGAGTTAAACAAAATTGCTGAAAAATATAAATCGAATAATAATGTCCTTTTTTTAGCAATTACTAATGACAAGAAAGAAAGAGTTGCAAAATTTTTGGAAAAACACGAATTTAAATATAATCAAGGGTTTGGTAATAAAAAAACAAATCAGGTATTTCAAGGATTTCAGCCTCAAAGTGTAATAATCGATAGAGAAGGAATAACAAAACTTTATCTCCAAGGATATTCAGAACAAACACATTTATTTATTGAAAAGGCTATAGAAGAATTATCAACTAAAAAAGCCTCTAATTGAAATTCTAAAGGTTGAAAAAAAAGATTCTATCTTATTTTGTAAAACAGAAACATTTAACAAAAATCTACATAGAAAATAACTTTGAAAAAAAACGAAAACTTTACTGAACTTAGGCTAAAAGAAAATACAAAGCGAAAATAACAGGAACTTGAAATACTTTATCTATAATTGCTACGCCCTGTAACATCTATTACAATGGATTTGAGCAATTGGCTTAATGGCAAGCTGGTTTTGTATTTGGAATGATTTGGCAAATCCGAAAATAGGGCTTAATTTAGTCCAAGCTGGATTTATACCAGAACATTAGTGGCTATTTTAACAAAACAGACTGCAAACAACGAACTGAATAATATTTTACAAAATAAATGAACTGTAAAAACTGCAATACCGAATTAAATTTAAATTATTGTCCAAATTGCGGGCAACCAAAACAACTAAAACGAATAGACAGACATTACATTGTTCACGAAATTGAACACGTCCTGCATTTTGAACGTGGTATTTTATACACAATACGTGAACTCACAACAAATCCTGGACAAAACACAAGAAAATATCTTTCGGAAAACAGAAGCCGACTGGTAAAACCTGTCATATTCATCATCATAACTTCTTTGATATATACAATTTTAAACCACTTTTTTCATATCGAAGATGGTTATGTAAAATATCACGAAGCTAAAGGAGAAAACCCGAGTTCTGTTGCTTCCATTGCAAAATGGATACAAGACCATTACGGCTATGCAAATATTATGATGGGAATCTTTATCGCTTTATGGTTAAAACTGTTTTTTAGAAAGTACAACTACAATTTTTATGAAATTCTGATAATGCTTTGTTTTGTTATAGGAATGGAAATGCTGATTTTTTCAGTATTTGTAATTATACAGGGGCTGACACACTTTAACATGATGACAATTGCTGGTATCGTAGGAATTGCATATTGTGTTTGGGCAATCGGTCAATTTTATGACAAGAAAAAAATAACGAGTTACATAAAAGCATTATCTGCATACATTTTAGGAATGATTACTTTCTGGATTTGTCCTGTTCTTATTGGAACAATAATAGATTTATTAAGCAAACATTAATTGATATAAAAAATAAAATAGACTTCAACTTCTTTTTTGCATTACTTGCATTTCCGATTGGATTGGCTTTGTTAAGGAAATTTGACTTCGAAACGTTTACATTTTAGAAGACTGCGTTGGGTATTCTTTATCTAATTACATTTATCGTAGCAATATATCTGACATTTAAAAAGAAACCAAAATCGACTGAACAATAAAAAACAGCCGCTAACCGTCGTTTGGCAATATGGCTGGTTTATACTTAATTTAAAGTTGGATTTATATTTGGGATGATTTGCTTCGCCTGTTCGCTATCGACTTTGGTTGGCAAATCCGATATAAAAAAACTAATCCAAAACGAATAAATGTGCAATTTTATAAATTGTAAAATAAGAATTACTAAATGAAATATACATTAGAAGGGCAGGAAACAGAAAGATTAAAATTTAGATTATTAAAAAGTGAGGATTTTGATGATTGTATTAAACTGTTTAAAGACATTGAAGTTTGTAGATTTTTAGGAGTTGATAAAATTGAAACGCCAGAAGAAAGATGCAGACTTTGGATTGAAATGACATTTGAAAGATATAAAAAAGATCTAGGCGGACAGAATATTTTGGTAGAAAAAAATACAAATAAAATTATTGGACAGTGCGGCCTTTTGGTAAGAGAAATTGAAGGAAAACAAGAAATTGAAATTGCCTATTCTATTTTGCCAGAATATAGAAAAAAAGGGTTTGCAGCCGAATCAACTGAAAAATGTAAAAATTTTGCATTTGAGAATAAATTTTCTAAAAGTTTAATTTCAATAATTCATACTGAAAATAGTAATTCGGAAAAAGTTGCGAAAAAGAACGGAATGAGAAAAAATAAAAATATCGAATTTAAAGGAATACCAGTAAATATCTATAGAATAGATTTTAGTGAATGGAAATAATAAGTATAAAAACAATCAAACCCAGTTTCCTAAAAATACACCAGTCTTTCTGCTCCAAAAAAACAATCGAACTTCGGCCTATACAACTCACTTACGACAATTTGTCACTTTTATAGTATTTGGTATTCTATTTGAAAGTTACTTTTGCGATTGTAAAACCATTAATAATATAAAAAAATATGACAACAGGTAAAATTAATGTTTCGGTTGAAAACATCTTTCCCTTAATCAAGAAATTCTTATACAGTGATCACGAAATTTTCTTGCGTGAATTAATTTCTAACGGAACCGATGCAACTTTAAAATTAAAGCATCTAACTAGTATTGGAGAAGCCAATGTTGAATATGGTACGCCAATTATTGAAGTTAAAATTGATAAAGAAAGCAAGAAACTCCACATCATTGATCAAGGATTAGGAATGACTGCCGAGGAAGTAGAAAAATACATCAATCAGGTTGCATTTTCTGGTGCTGAAGAATTCTTGGATAAATACAAAGATTCTGCTAAGGATTCTGGTATTATAGGTCACTTTGGGCTTGGTTTCTATTCAGCATTTATGGTTGCTGAAAAAGTGGAAATTATCACCAAATCATACAAAGACGAACCTGCTGCGCACTGGACATGTGACGGAAGTCCAGAGTTCACATTGGAACCAGCTGACAAAACGACTAGAGGAACTGAAATCATTTTGCACATTGCAGAAGATTCTCTTGAGTTCTTGGAAGAATTTAAAATCTCAGGCTTATTGAGCAAATACAATAAGTTCATGCCTATTCCAATTAAATTTGGAACAAAAACCCAAACACTTCCAAAACCGGAAGATGCTCCAGAAGATTACAAAGCAGAAACAGTTGAAGTAGACAATATTGTCAACAATCCAAATCCGGCTTGGACTAAACAGCCAACTGATTTATCGGATGCTGATTATAAAGATTTCTACCGCGAAATGTATCCAATGCAGTTCGAAGAGCCATTGTTTCATATTCACTTGAATGTAGATTATCCTTTTAACTTAACTGGTATTTTGTACTTCCCTAAATTGGGTTCTGATATGCAGATTCAGAAAGACAAAATCCAATTGTACCAAAACCAAGTTTATGTAACAGATAACGTTGAAGGAATTGTACCTGAATTCCTGATGATGCTTCGCGGTGTTGTGGATTCTCCAGATATTCCTTTGAATGTTTCCCGTTCAGGATTGCAGGCTGATGGCGCGGTTAAGAAAATTTCTAACTACATCACTCGTAAAGTTGCTGATAAACTAAAATCTTTATTCAACGAAAACAGAGCTGATTTTGAACAAAAATGGAATGACATCAAAATCGTTTTGGAATACGGAATGCTTTCTGAGGATAAATTCTACGAAAAAGCGGGAGCTTTTGTATTATACCCAACAGTTGATAATACGTATTTTACTCTTGAAGAATTAAAAGAAAAAATCAAAGAAAAACAAACGGATAAAGACGGAAAACTGATTGTTTTATACGCTGGAAACAAAGAAGCACAGCATTCTTATATCGAAATAGCAAAAAACAAAGGATATGAAGTTTTATTATTAGATTCTCCGATTATCTCTCATTTAATTCAAAAAATTGAAGGTGATAACAGCGGTATGCAGTTTGTTCGTGTCGATTCTGATCATATTGATAACTTAATCAAGAAAGAAGAATCTGCTATTTCTAAATTATCTGATGAAGAGAAAGAAAGCCTAAAAACCGTTCTTGAAACTATTGTTCCAAAACAAACTTACACAGTACAGCTTGAAGCTTTAGACAGTGAAGCGGCTCCATTCATTATCACGCAGCCTGAATTTATGCGCAGAATGAAAGAAATGAGTCAGTCTGGCGGTGGCGGAATGTTCGGAATGGGTAACATGCCGGAAATGTACAATTTGGTTGTAAACACCAACTCGGATTTGGCTACTAGTATCCTAAATAATACAGACAAATCGGCTCAAGAAAACTTGGTAAAACAAGCATTAGATTTAGCCAAATTATCTCAAAACTTACTAAAAGGAGAAGCGTTAACCGCTTTTGTAAAAAGAAGTTTTGAATTGATAAAATAATTCTGAAAGTACTGCTTAGAAAATTAGTACTAAATAATTTGCCCCTGCAAAGTTAGATTTGCAGGGTTTTTATTTTCTAATTGATTCAATTTTACAGCTATGACTCATTTACAGTAGGAGCATTTGCTGATAATGGTTTGACTGAACTAGAACTTGATTTAGCCTAATTACCAAATATTTCCAGTTATTTCAAAACTCATTAATATGATTTTTCCATCATCATCTATTGAGCTATTATACTAATATAGCCATACTTACTTAAATTTACCAGATTTATAATTTAATACGCACAAATAAAAACTATCTTTAAAAATTTAACAATCATAATAATAATTAATTCCCATAAAATAATAAATTTGGCTACCCAAACGAAAAACTTAACCAAATTTAAATTTTATGAAAAACAAATCTTTACTATTATCTGCTTTTGCATTTACTTTCTTTTCATTTATTTCGTGTACCAAAGAAGACTCTCTGGCAGCTACAGATAATAGTCCAGTTGTAGCTTCAGCCTCTATTGATTTAGTTAATGAACTGGATATTAAAACAGGAAATCAAATATCATTTGAAAAACCAACTACCAGACAAACTGGTAAATCTTTAGCAGCTTCATGCCCTACAGTAACTATGGATCCTGTAACATCCAGTTTTCCTAAAACTTTCTATATCGATTTCGGAACTGGATGTACCACAAATAGCATTACAAGAAAAGGGAAATTAAAAATTACTTTTTCAAATTATGTTACCCAAACGGGAAGTATTATGACAATCGAAAGAGTAAATTACTATGTAAACGGAAACAAAGCCGAAGGAAAAATTGAGTACAAAAACACGACTGTAAGTCCAAACACTCCTCAATGGACAAGAACAGTTACTGATGGAATATTTACAGATACGAAAGGCGAAGTATATCTAAATTCAGGTACTCATACCACAAAACAAACTGCGGGAGTTTCAACACTTACTTTAGATGACAATACCTACGAAATGATAGACGGGACTCACACTGTCCGCAAACAAAATGGAGGACAAATCACTTTAACTGTTTTAGAAACATTAGTGAAAAATTATAATTGCGATTATGTATCGAAAGGAAAATTGAAAGTAGAAAGTGTTCTGTTAAATGGAACTATTGACTACGGTAATGGTGGCTGTGACAAAGATGCAGCTTACACTCAAAACGGAATAGTATTCCCTTTTACTATGTAAATCACAGATAAAAAAATCTCCCGAGATTGCCCCAAAAAGGCAGTCTCTTTTTTTTATATATGTTTGATCAGAGAGAAAACTATATGTAAATTAAATTTCAAAAAATTAGCAATTAAAATTTAAACATTAAATTTGTTAAAATTAATTATCATTCTTTTTAAAAAAGAATATCAATAAAAACCATTCATTATGTACAAGTTAGATATAAATGATTATTACACCCCATATTTTTTAAAATCTTCACTTTTTAAAATTATTTTGGTTGCATTTGTATTCAATATACTTGCCTTTTTGAGCTTTAGGATAACCGTCTCTCCGGATAATCTCTCTCCTATTTTCCCCGATGTGGGATTTGCACTTGCTGCAGTATTAATTATAGGACGCAAAGCTATAGCTGGAGTATGGGTTGGTTCATTTGTAGCAAATATGTTTTCCTTTTGGGATGTTTGCAAAATGCTTGACAAATCATTACTCGAAACGATACTCCCATCAGCATCAGTAGCTACAGGAGTAGCCATCGGAGTCACCATTAGTGCTTATCTAATTAATTTAATAAACAAAGGTGAATATCCATTAAAAACAGGGTTTTCAGTTATATCCTTTTTAGCAATAAGCGCTTTATATTGCGGTATTTGTTCTTTGTTATGCGTTTCAGCTATTTCCTTTTGGGGATTAAGCACTCCAAACCATTTTATTTCAAATTGGGCAACTCTATGGAAAGGTGATTTAATTGGTACTATACTTATAACGCCTTTTCTAATATCGTGGTTTTACAGTCATCATATAAAAATTATTGCGACATCACTTTTAGAAGCCATTTCATTAGGATTAGCAACAATATTAGTATGTATCCTGATTGCCTATGACCATCCAAATGACCAATATTTATTCATTCTAATATTATTATGGGCTACATTTCGTTTTAGAATCAGAGGCGTATCAATCTTAGCCTCCTTATTTGCCCTTTCATCATCAATATACGGATACCTCGATTATGGCTCATTTGTAATAGTTAATTCCGAAGATTCATTGATTAATATTAATCCATTTTTTGGGCTAACTACTGTTATAGCTTTAATACTGGCAGGATACTATTCCGATTATTTACATCATAAACCAGAAGTTTCAAAAATTTGAATCCATAAAAATTTTTAAATTGATTCTTTTTTGACATACACCACAATAGTCGGGGTTTTGCATTACATTCCCGATTAACAAAAAACTACGGCAAAAAGCTTCGTTTTTCTAAACAGGGAAATGCCATTTCCATCACTCTTGCAAATACGTTTTCAGAACAGTATTTTGGCAAATTCGAAAATATTTTTTAAAAAAAACAGCCCAAAGAAGAGCTGTTTTCTCAAAATTCTAACTTAACTAAAATGCAAAAGATTAATTCACCGTTACAATGTTTTCATTTTTCATCTTCAGATTGCCTTTGTACACTTCAGCAATAGCTTTTCTAGACAAAGTTGATGCCAGATTTGTAACCACAATCTCGTGAGTAGCTTTCTTCAGAT
>CAUPJC010000046.1:0-20904 GCA_963511475.1 uncultured Flavobacterium sp. | reverse complement strand
TGGTAATGAGGATGTGATCCAGAAATACATTCAAAATCAAGGAGAAGAAAAGACTGTTTACAAATCGTTTAACAAAAATCAGCTACGGTTGTCTTTTGAGTAACACGATACCTCGAGGCTCTGCCTCGGGGTAATTCATTTATTAATTTCTAAGATGAGTCTGTACTATAAATCAATGCGAGGTAGGAATCTGTAAACCCTCTTTTAATCTGCATTATCAACAATTATTAAAACACTCACATTCTTTTTATTAACCTTTTATGAGTTGTATTCATTCAAAGGTACGCTTTAATAAATGCCCATTGACAATTAAAGTAACTTACATGCAATTATTACTGAAATACTTTTCTGTAAAAAAACAATAGATTGAAATATTTAATAGCGTTGGCGATATGCTTTCCATAAAAATATACATTCCGTTATCGCTTTTTATGAATCTTATTTTAGCAATTTTATTCTGTACTGGTAATCTTTTATCATAAATTTGCGCAATCCAAAAAAAGCTAAAAAAACATAAATTCTTTATGTTAGGACATAGAGAATCAATTGTTCAATAGAATTTTTTTTTTTACAAATAGAAATATCAAATTAAATAAAGAGCAAGTGAATAAAGCGGAAAATGAAAGTGCATGCTGGACTGTTTGTCACGAATGTCAGGGACGCGGCAAAAAAAGTCAAAGGCTCAGCAAGAAAGTAAGGCTTCGTTACCAGACAGCACTCGATCAGTTTGAAAAAACAAAAGGCAAAGGAACGGCTCCAATTCGTCCTAAGGCTCATCTTTCCTTATGTTTAACCTGTTCTGGATCTGGACTGCTTCCTTCTGCCAGCCCTCCTGCTCCAGATAGAGAAAACTACCCGCACGTGGCTATTATTGGCGGCGGTATTGGCGGAGTGGCTTTAGCTGTGGCTTGTCTGCACCGCGGGATTCCATTTACGCTTTATGAACGCGATATCAACTTCGATGCCCGATCGCAGGGCTATGGACTCACTCTCCAGCAGGCCAGTAAAGCGATTGAAGGACTGGGTATTTTTTCGTTAAAAGAAGGAGTAATTTCAACCAGACATTTGGTTCATACTACAGAAGGAAAAATAATCGGGGAATGGGGAATCCGAAAGTGGATGCCATCAGATACAAAAACGTCTCCAAGGCGAACAAACGTTCATATTGCAAGGCAATCATTGCGTTTAGCACTGCTTGAACAACTCGGCGGACATGATGCTGTACAATGGGGATACCAGTTACTGGATTTTAAAAAAAGTGAAGATGATAGTGTTGATCTGGCCTTTCAAGTGAATGGAGTGATAAAAAACTTCAAGGCAGATCTTGTTGTTGGAGCCGATGGTATCCGCAGTTCGGTTAGGAGATTGCTCATTGGCGAAGATATTAGTCCTTTACGTTACCTAGGCTGTATTGTAATATTAGGTATTTGTCCTCTGAGTGCTCTCGAAAATAATAACAGCACGCTGCTGGACTCAGCCACGGTATTTCAAACCGCCAATGGCAATGAGCGTATCTACATAATGCCTTATACGTCCGACTCGGTGATGTGGCAACTTAGCTTCCCAATGCCAGAAAATGAAGCTAAATCATTAAGTGCCCAAGGACCTCAAGCGCTCAAAGAAGAAGCCTGCTTCAGAACTCAGTGGCACGACCCTATTCCTCAGATTTTAATGGCGACTCTGGTAAATCAGATTTCCGGCTATCCTGTGTATGACAGGGAATTACTCAACTCTGAATTATTAGCCAAAGCTGGACAAATAACTCTAATTGGAGATGCGGCTCACCCAATGAGTCCATTCAAAGGACAGGGAGCAAATCAGACACTTCTGGATGCTTTAGCACTCGCAAGGGGAATTTCGAAAGGATGCAAACCTTTATCACAATGGAGAAAAGCAGGATTGAGAGAAAGTGTACTAACTCAATTTGAATCTGAAATGTTAGAGCGCAGTGCTGCAAAAGTGAAAGATTCCGCCGCCGCCGCCGAGTTCCTGCATTCCGAAATTGTGCTTCATGAAGGTGATGAACCCAGAGGAAGGTGCTTGAAGAAAAAAAACGCTTAGCAAAAAACAAAAAAAGTTTTATTCTTAGCACATTTAATAACAGAAAAATAAAGTTATACTATATACACCACTTTTACAGTTTAATTGATTACTCCCCTCTTCAATATCCCAAATTTTCAAAAAAAGAATTGAAACATATAAAAAACTTATATTATTGATTGATAAATGGTTATAAAATTTTAAATTTAAAGAATCAAATATTCTGAATATGCCGTTAGCCAAAAAAATCATCTTCGGAATTACTGCTTTCTTGACCTTATTGCTCTTAGCCAATTTTGGTCTGAATTTTTGGCTCAATAGCCAGCTTCCCAAAGTGATAAAAGAAAACAACGAAACTCCTTATCATATCGGTTATGACAAGCTCAGCATTGATTTACTTTCTGCTAATATTCACCTTTCCAATATTGTAGTTCTTCCTAAAATAAAACCTAAAAACAGCACCGAAAAAATTGGCGTTTACGCTAAAACGGCATCGATAACTATAACTAAATTCAGCTTTTGGCATTTGCTTTTTAACGATATTATAAAAGCAAAAAGCATTACTGTTACTGAACCCAATGTAATTTTATACAGCAAAGACAAAAACACGCATACTATTCGAAAAGATGTTATGGAACCGTTTGGCAAAATAATTGCAGTTTCTAACATTTATCTTCGAAAAGGAAAACTGGCTGTTGTCTCCACTAACGATAATAAAACTATTCTCAGCACCCAAAACATTACTGCAACAATAGAAGATATTATAATTAATGATGCGGTACTTGAACGCTCCATCCCGTTCTTGTTCGAAAAATACATTGTGGATTGCGACAGCATATATTACAAGCCTAATGAATTTTATACCATTAAAGCGAATGAAATAAGAAGTACAAATCATGCATTGCATATAAAGAATTTCGAATATTTACCCGAATATTCCCGTGCGGTATTTGTAAAAAAGTTGCCAAAGGAGAAAGATCTTTTTACTGTCAAGGCATCTTCACTAGATATAAAATCCATGGATTGGGGATTTAAAAACGAAGTGTTTTTCTTTAAAGCCAAATCTTTGGTTCTTGACGGTGTAAACGCCAACATTTACCGCAATAAAATTCCAGAAGATGATTTGAGCAAAAAACCATTATACAATGCATTGCTTCGAAAAATAAAATTCCCGCTGCATATAGATACTCTTTTTATAAAAAATTCTAAATTAGTATATGAGGAAGAAATCAATTTTGAGAAAGGTCCTGCTAAATTGACTTTTGATCATTTCAATTTGAATGCAGTTCACATTAAAAGCGGTTTTGGCATAAAAAAAACTGCTGATGTTGATATCAAAATAAATTGTCGTTTCATGAAGGAATCACCGTTAAAAATACATTGGACATTTAATGTATTTGATGCAAAAGACGGTTTTACTATAAAAGGGAATATTCAGAATTTTGATATTCAGGCCATGTACCAATTTACAAAACCATATATCAATGCTTCATTTGACGGTGTTTTTAATTCCTACAGTTTTAATATTACCGGAAATGATAAAAACGCATACGGCTATGCCAATTTAAAATACAAAGATTTAAAGGTAACTTTTTACAAAAAAGGAAATCCTGATAAAAAAGCCAAATTCAAAAGTGCTGTTACCAATCTGATTCTGAAAAAAGATTCGGATGACAAATCCAAACATGCCAAAATTGAACTGGAACGAATTCAGGAGAAATCTTTTTATAATTTTTTATGGAGAAGTATCGCCGAATCTCTAAAAAAGATTCTGATTTAGAATTTAAATGTAGCGCATAAAAAAAGAGTCTTTTGGTATCAAAATGAAAACCAAAAGACTCTTTTTTTTTTTTAAAACAGTAATTTATTATTCCGCTTTATTTTTTGTACTGCTGTCAATAATAGCTCCAGTTCCGGCACCTACACCAGCTCCTGCTAATCCGCCTATTATAGCACCCTGTACTTTTTTCTTACTAACAATTGCTCCAGTTGCTGCACCAACACCAGCTCCAATTACCGCTCCTTTTGCTGCTCCGCTCCAGCCTTTCTTTTTGACAGGTGCTGCAGCTGCAGGCTGGCTGACTGCCGTTATATTCTGCTGGCGTTCGCTGGCCAAAGTAGCTTCATTGGCTTCATTGATTTTTGTAATTTCAATTTCCATTGAATCAATAATTTTTTGCTTTTTGATTTCAGTCTGCATTGAATCAATAGTTGCCTGTTTGGCTTTACTAATATCTTCGTTTTGCTGCTTCTGGCAGGAAAACACTAATGCTAACATTATTATAAATGAGAATTTCATAATTACAAGGTTTAAGTTCCGAAGCAAAGTAAGAACTAAAAACAGCTATGCGAATTACATAATTAAGCTATATCATTGTAAGATTACAATGTGAAAGCTTTGGATATATTCAAAAAAAAACCTGCAGCAATTAGTATGCTGCAGGTTTCTGAAATAAAAAAATGACAATCCGATTTTATTCATGACCAGATTCTAAATACTCTTTTAGATTCAGAATATCGTCTTTTACAATTTTTTGAAAATAAGGATTCAGCAGTTTAGTTGCACTTTCGCCTGCTGCGCCTAATGGTGCACGGTAAGAAATAGTGATATCCAGTTCTGTTGCATTCCCTTTTGGTTTGAAAATAACTTTCCCAGCATTTTCAATTGATGATTCTGGCAAAGAACTCCAGCTCAAAAGCTTTTCTTTTTCATCTTTCACTATTTCAGCCTTCCACGACACTCTGCCAATTCCGGCCGGACCTTTAGCAGTCCATTCTGATACGGTGTGATTAATAGATTTAACAGAATGCAGATGATTCATAAATTTAGGCAGATTCTCCAGATTTCTCCAAAAAGCATAAACTTCACTAAGCGGTTTATTTATAACACTGCTCACTCTGATATTTACATTATGAGCCTTATCTTTTTTAAGATGGTCTACCGCATCATATACTGGACAATAGCCGCTAATTCCTCTCAAAAGCATTGCGCCACCAACACTGCTCTGGGTAAGGTTTTTGTTTTCTCGGTTTAGGCCATTGTATAAAATATAGGCACCGCTTGCAATCATTAATACTCTTTCAGCCGTTGAAACATTATTCTTTGTTTTCGAAAATTGCTCTGGTAATTGTGCTGTTGCTTCCATTACTTTTAAATGTTTTGTTATTATTTATGATTTTAAAAACTATTATAAATTTATCTGCGGTCTGCAGATTATTCTGTTTGATTAGAATTACTTTCATTGGCTCTCTCAAGGATGATTCCGTTTTTTACAATCAGATCACCTTCGATATCAGAACCATTTTCAATTACATCTTCTTTGTTTTGATCTACAGTTAACTCTTTCTCCAGTAATTTTTCGGTGTAACCGGTGTTCGAATTATTTTGATCATCAGTATAATCAGTATTCTCTTGGCCTTCATCCTCGGCCAATTCATCATCATACCAGCTTTGTCTAAGGCTGGCTTCAGTATCATTCGGATTTGCCGAATTATTTTCACTTTGATCAATATTATTTTTCAAATTTTGATTCTCATCTCTTTCTGTGTCCATCTTTATGTTATTTATAAGTTACTATTAAGCAAGCTGATATGTGCAAAATTATAACATTTTGACTACAAACCAATTACACAACTTTTGTAAAATGTTACACGATTTAAATCTTGGATGTTTCATAAAAAAGCTGTTCCAGATTGAACAGCTTTTTTTCTGGAATGACCAGTAAATTTTGTATTTACTTATTTAAAATCTTAACTCCGAAATTTCTCTGTGCATTTCATGTGCATCGTCAACATCTTCACCATCTTCACCATCAACATCTTCAAGATTAACATATTCATTTTCAACATCGTCAAGATCATCATCGAAGTCACTTTCTTCGTTTAAATCTTCATCTTCAATATCACTTTCATCATCGTCACTTTCATCATCTGGTTCAGAAACTGGATAAGGATCATTAGAATTTCCATCAATATCACGGTCTGGATCGACTTCATTGTTCCAAGTATCATCTTGGATGTTACCCGAGTTTGCTACTGTTCCGTTATTAGTGGGAATATTTGGCTGATCGCTGCTAAATTCCTCAAACTGCTCAGGATTTTCCTGATGCGCCTGATTTGGGTCATTGTTCAACTCTGATTTTTCAAAATCGGTAGTCATTGGTGTGTCTTTGTAATCACGATCTTCCTGATCATAATTACGGTTTTTATTGTCTTCCATTTTAATGTTTTTTAATTGATTAATAATTAACTATTTCAAATTTAAAAAGACAGACTTACAACATTTTATAGAATTAAAATGTGTAATTACATAATTACGATATTACCAGCAACTTGAATAAATTAGAACAAAAACGAGACAATCCTGCTGTCAAGATTATCTCCTTTGAATTATTATTACACCAACGGTTGAAACCGTTGGCTATAGTTAACTCTTCGATTATTATTTCTTTTAATGATGGCAAAAAAGCAAAATTTTCTCCTTTAGCCCCGATTACTTCACTATACTTTTATTTTTATAGGAGTTCAGTGAACTTCGTTTGCATTGGACATCCTTTGCGGGCTGGGGTTCAGCCCACAAAGATTACTTCGTCAGTTCGCTATCGCTCGTGCGCAACGGAAAGCGGGACGATACTTCCTGAAAATTCCTAATCTTTCTGCTCCAAAAATTAATAATCGAACTCAGGTTTACAACTATTTATAAAGCCAACAAAAAAGGAGATAATCCTAGTTACAAGATTATCTCCTTTGCATTATTATGGTATTTAAACTATTTAAAAACTACGCCAAACTTCGATGCCTCAGCTTTAGCTTCTGGAATTAATCTTTTTATATTGGCAATTCTTGTTGCATCAGATGGGTGTGTACTCATAAATTCAGGCGGTTTATTGCTACCACTGCTTGCCGCCATTCTTTCCCAAAATGCTGATGCAGATTCAGGATTATAGCCTGCAAGTGCCATAAGTGTCAGTCCTATTTTATCAGCTTCGTTCTCATAGCTTCGGCTAAAGGGAAGCATTACTCCTACTTGTGAACCAATTCCATAATATTGCTGCCACATTTGCTGTTGCTCGGCACTTTTGCCTCCTGTAGCTAAAGCCACTCCTACTGCTCCAAGTTCCTGCAGCTGTCCTGCACTCATTCTTTGAGCACCATGATTGGCTAATGCATGTGCTACCTCATGACCCATTACTGTTGCTAAGCCCGCATCATCTTTGGTTATTGGCAAAATTCCTGTATAGACAACAATTTTACCTCCAG
Source organism: uncultured Flavobacterium sp. (assembly GCA_963511475.1). Taxonomy (GTDB): domain Bacteria; phylum Bacteroidota; class Bacteroidia; order Flavobacteriales; family Flavobacteriaceae; genus Flavobacterium. Next base: position 13,605 of record CAUPJC010000046.1, on the reverse strand, counting down.
GCATACACCAAGCGTTTACATCCTTGCTTTCTATAAGTTTATATTCCCACTCATAGCCATTTAGATATTCTGGATGTCCGTTAGCTTTTAACCAGCGTTCTGCTGCCTGCTTAATTTTCATACCAACGTTTTCAACACGCTTTGCATCAGCAGTACCAGTAATAACTTTGTTCTCTTTTAGGAAAGTTCCGTATTGTTGAAATGAGGACGGAAACAATTGGCTGTTAGAAACAATATTAAAGTTCTTTTGTCCAGTAAATGGATTTTGGGCGCAGGAAAAAACTAAACCTAATAAGCAAACCGCAGCTCCTAGCAATGATAAGCACTTTTTCATAAATATAATTATAAGATATTGAACAAAAATACAATGAATAATGAAATTCTAATTTACAAAATAATGTTAAAAAGTATCAATATTTTTAGGTCGAGAGTAAAAAAACAAAGCCCAATCCTTTCGGTTTGGGCTTCTGCTTATTTTAGTCTTACACATTGATTTTTTTTATAACGAAATAGCTGTATGTCTCTTAATTAACTCCAACAACAGCTTTCAATTCCATATATTTTTCAAGGGTTTTAAAGTTATGCCCTTTTTCTTTCATGGATTTAATAAAAGCAGGCGAAACTCCCATTGATTTTGCTCCAATAACATCATCTATATTTAGGTCAGTGAACCCAAGTCCTTTGTATTCACTAATCAAATCTGGAGTTACATTCTGTGATTTCAAAGCAAACAAGTCATCAAGTTTGATATTTTTATAACCTATCTTTTCAAATTCACCTATATATTTTGGAGTAATATTTAAAGATTTCAAAGAAAACAAATCATCAGGTTTGAGATTGCTGTAACCTACTTTTTCAAACTCATGGATATATGCTGGAGTAATATTTAAAGATTTAAAAGATATAAGATCATCATTCGAAAGATCATTATATCCTAAAGCTTTAAAAGAATCAATATATGCCTTATCGATATTCATCGTTTTAAATGTAATGATATTATCCCCGGTTTCATCATTGTCATTCCCATTGGTTGAATTATGAAAATCGGTAATGAATTTTCCGTTGATATTTAGCGATTTTAATGCAATAATATTATCGACAGGAATGTTTTTATAACCAGCCTGACGTATTTCGTCTATAAAAACTTTATCTATCCCCATTGATTTAAAAGAAATCAAATCTTCCAAATCAAAATCAGGAATATCGGCATGTTTCATTGAAGTAACATAATTTTCATTTATATCTAATGATACCAAAGAAATCAATTCATCTTTATCAACATTCTTGTATCCGTTTTTCTTTAGCATTTTTACATACGAAGTTTTCACATTTACCATAAAGAAAACCATGGTATTCACTATCATTGGCAACAGTAACTCCTTCCTGAGCCATTGCTGCAGTGAAGTTTTTGTCAGCAGTAAATTTATAAGTTCCCATTCCGTTGTTTCCTTCAAATTTTCCTTCAAAATTCATCGTTCCCGCTTCGCGCGTTAAGGTAAACTCGCCTTTCATATCCTTTGTAAATCCTTTCAATTCGCTCAACGGAAAAGTTGTTGAAGAATTATCATTGTCGTCATTCCTAAACTGAATATTGACAGTATTCCCTTTGATAACAGCAAACCAGCTGCCTTCTGTTTCCATTCCGTTTTGAATGCTCGACTGCTCGTTTGGTTCTTCATTTAAATTTAGGTTTTGACCTTGCGCTGCCGGCTGATTAAAAAGGCAGACAAACAAAATCAATAATGGCAGCAGGAAAAAATATTTCCATGTTGTGTGTACGCTTGATTTTTTTGAATTCATCATAATGATTCGTTTTTTGATTAATGATTGATTATAATTAGTTGTAAGACTCAACGGAAAATGGGGCGCCGCTACTTTGAGCAGGCTAAACTGATAACTCTCTTTTTCAACACTATCCTGCTGCAGCATTTTATCATCAGTCAAAAATTCAAGATTACTCTCCAATGCTTTTCGCCATTGCCAGGCAAAAGGATTAAACCACTGAAAAACAATAACGGCCTCGGCAAGCAAAAGGTCAATAGTATGTTTTTGCTCAATATGAATTTTTTCATGAAGCAAAATCTGATTGTACGTTTCCCACTCGTATTTTTCGGGATTGATAAAAATATTATTAGCAAATGAACACGGAGCTTTGTCACCGGTTATTTCTACAATTCGGAATTTCCCATCCTGAATTGCCGATAACGAATAGGCTCTATACAACAGCACGCAAGCCTGCATCAAAAAGTTAAGAACAAATATGAGTACACCAAACCAATACAGATACACCAGCCACTGCAATAACATGTCAACATCGAATGTCTGTTTGGCCTGTTCAACAATGACTTCATTTACTGGCGGTGATTTTAGTTCGATCGCCTGACTTTTGCCAGCAGCCGTTTTCGCCAAAGGAACGTGCTTTTCTACTGCAACTTTTCGCAAGGATAATTGCTGAGGAACCGGGAGTAATGGCAATATAAAAGCCAAAATCATACAGCCAAGCAAGACAAATCTGTTCAAGTGAAAAAAAGTTTCTTTCTGCAAAAGCAGTTTGTAAAATGCAAGACAAGCAGAAAGAATAAGCGCAGTGTACAAAATATACGGTATCATACTTTATCTTTTTTAATGATGTTTACAATTTCATCCAGTTCCTTATCGGTAAGCTTTTGCTCTTTGGCAAAAAAAGCAAGCATTCTAGGATATGAATTATCAAAATACTGGCTCACGACATCCTTCAGTGCAAACTGCTGATACTCTTCCCTGCTGATCACCGGAAAAAAACAATGCATATTCCCAGTAGTTTCATGATTCAGAAACCCTTTCTCTTCAAGTATTTTCACAATTGTCGCCACACTGTTGTAATGCGGTTTTGGATCTGGCAGCAATGGAATGATATCCCTAATAAAGGCTTTGTTCAAATCCCAAAAGACCTGCATGATCTGTTCTTCTCGTTTAGCTAGTTTTATCATAATCAGAAATATTTCGACAAATATAACTACTAATTAATTAGTAGCAAAACTAATTTACTAATATTTAAACTAATTTTTTAGTGGAGGTACTAATTCTTTAATATCAAAGTAAAATATTTAAGATTAAAATTAGGCTGCCTAAACAGGCTATTCTCTTCAAGTCCGCAGTCATCGCCCAAAAAAACATAAACCCAAAACGAGCTTCCGCTGGTCGCTGTTTTTGGTTTTGTTTTTTAAGGGCGCTGACTTTGCGGGCTTTCCGTTGCTATCCTTGGCAGAATGCGGAAACAACTATCAGGTTTAGTGTTTCTATTTTGACATTCTTCGAAATCTAAATTTTAAAAGAAAAAACTTTAATGGCTATCAAAAATTATTATATTTGGAAGAATATACTTAAATAATGATGCCTATAAACCAATTTGAACACATAAGTTTTGTAAATAATATAATAAAATGACAAATCCATATAAAAAGAGCCTTGACCAATTTTTTGAAAATCTTCTTTATTACCGTCATATAAGTGGGCGTACTAATAAAGTATTTCAAAAGGAAATAAATGAATATAGTTCAGACAAGGCTATAATTCATTTTGCATCAGCACTTATTATCAGCGATTGGACTGGTCCAACTGACAATGGTTGGGAAATAAACTTTCATTCGGGGATTACTAGACAAACAACAAAAGACAATTATAAATTGGAAATTGAAAAAATACATTCAAGGCAACTTTGTCTTCTTTACGCTCAATCTTTTGAATCATTTGAAAGGTTTTTAAAAAATTGTCTTTTCGACAGATTAGGTCGAGATGAAAATATCAGAGAATATGTAATTACCTTACTTCCAAAAAATCAAAATTTATTCATTGAAAGAGCAAAAATGCCTAGTGGAGACAATCTTTTCAAAGTTTTAAAAAAAGCAGGTGGAGAATCATTTAAGGAATTTACATCGAAGAATAACCTGAATATCAAATTCCAAGAATTGTGGACAATCTTGTCAGAAGTAAGGCATGCAATAACTCATAAAGAATCAATGATTGAATTAAAACTAATTAATAAATCAAACCATCATTCTGACATTTTCAATTACTTATTTAATTCAAAAAATTTATTGGATGATTTGTTGCTAATAGAGTTAGATTATGGAAAATTCGAAAAACTAATCAAAAGATTTTCAGAATACGCATTTCAAATTTTTAAACTTTTGAGTATCGAAGAGAATCTAGAATGGAAAAAAACGGAATGAAGACTACTTTTATCAAGTACTCATTTATTACGAGAACCTACATAATTACAAGTCAAATTACAGCCTCTGCAAAGTATCAACTAACCTCCTATTTTTCTAACAGACGCAACCTTTCATTAATAAGTCCATCTACTTATTAATCAGCCAACTATGAAAAATATAAAATTTTTATTGATTGCACTTAGTTTCTTCTTTTTCAATTGCAATAATGACGATTCTCCTTCACAAGAATCAGATGATCAAAATCTATCCGAAATGCAAACAGAAATCATTGCAGCTTCGATGGTCAATACTACTCCATGCACAAACTCCGCAGAATGGTCATTCGTAGCTATTGGTTCAAAAGCATGCGGTGGTCCTCTTGGTTATATTGCGTACTCCTTAAAAATTGATGTTCCCGAATTTCTTAAAAAAGTAGAGAACTATACCAAAGCACAAGAAGCGTACAATAAAAAATGGGGCGTTTTCTCAACCTGTGACATGATGATAAGACCACCATCCGGAATTGGATGCGCAAACGGAAAACCAACATTGATATATTCCGATCCACAAGTAAAGATTTAGTTAGAAAAGAAACCGCTGAGAATCGATAATTATATTTTTTATAAAACTTCCATAAAGCATTTAAAGAGGATATAGTATCCTCTTTTTTTTTGGAATGAGGTCTTTTATCCAAAGTGCTTAAAAACAATTATATTTGGAAGAATATATTGACTAATAACCTATGTTTGAATAAAAAAACAAGCCAACACTTTCAAAAACATGAAACACAAACTGATATTTATTTTGCTGACAATAGCACTAACTGCGTGTACTGTAAAACAGCCTGTAAAAAAGGATGCTGTTATAAAAATTCAGAATGAGTTTAATTCTAAAGAGGTCAGCTGGTTTAAAAATAAAGGAACCGGAAATATAAAAGGAACTGCAAAATTTAAATCCAGAAATAGTGAACTCCTTTATGGAGAACAATTCAGAATCGAACTTATGCCCTATAGCCTTTATACAGAAGAGCGGTTAAGCAATATATATCCCAATAAAAATTCAGACTATATTTATCTGGAAGACGGTGTTCCTAAATTTATTCCCGATCCAGAAGCTTATCACGAAACAATAAAAACTTTCTGCAATAAAAACGGAGATTTTGAATTTAACAATCTTCCGGAAGGGAAATATTATGTTATCGCTTTCATGATCCAGGAAAATCAAAACGTAAAAACCGGAGGAGCAATGATGCAAAAAATAACGCTTTCTGAAAGTCAGTCTAAAGTGATAAAAATGGACAATTTTTAGATATTAATACTGATTCTAAAGGATTAATTATTTATCCCTCCAAATTTTTCTTTTAACATTTTGGCTTCTTCATAATGCTTTACAAAAACACTTGTTTGGCGTGAAGCCCAAAGTTTAAAATCTTCATTTGTTGCGTTTTGAGAAATTGCAGTCATTATACCAACTCCTTTTTCATGCTCTGCAAGTATCATATCAACAAATTTCCTGTCAAAAACATTGCCTGACACTTGATTTAATTCATTGTATTTTTCACTCCCCGCTTCTGAAATTGAAGCAGGCATTGTTATAGTATTTTCATTCGCCAGAGTTTTTAATTCTTCCAGCGCTTTGCTGTGATCATCAATAAGCATTTTTGCATATTTTTTTACATCCTCATTTACTCCTTTTTGATACCCCAGCTTTCCTATCTCTGCTTCCATGATATTCAGTTCTGTTGCTTGTGTTAAAAAACCAGAATCATCTGCAATATCTTTCTTTTCAAATTTTGTCTCATTTTCTTTTTCAGAAGATTGTATCGGATCTTCATGTTTAGGCTCATTTTTACAAGAATTCATAGATAATAACAACAATCCTGCGCCAAAAACAATTTTACTTATATAGACTGTACTTTTCATAATTTTAATATTTTAAGAGTAAACCCAAAACTACTGCTTTTTGCTCTTGATTTTATTACATCTTTTTAATATAATCTTGTATTATTAAGAGGTAACCATTTTTAATTATCTAATAAATTCAATACTTTATTGCATCAATATGTTTGATAAATGAACCCCTCAAAAACATTCTGCAGCCTATACTTAATCTATCTTCATAAAATTGTTTACCACAATAAATAAGTTACCTTTATAGAAAAAACTTAACACTATAATGAACAAAGGCGGACCCATAATTATAATTGAAGACGACCTGGATGATCAGGAAATTTTGACTGATGTTTTCCAAGAACTTAATTATAAAAATAAAATTATCTTTTTTTCTGATGGCGAAGAAGCTTTAGAATATTTGACTAAAACAGAAATTGAGCCTTTTATAATCTTCTCGGATATCAACATGCCTAAGTTAAGCGGTATGGAACTAAGAGAAAAAATTCATGAAAATGAGGATTTAAGGCTAAAATCAATTCCTTACTTATTCTTTTCTACCAGTGCCGAACAAAAACACGTTGTAGATGCTTATTCCAAATCGATACAAGGTTTTTTTGTTAAGCCTTCGGAATATAACGAAATCAAAAAAACCATTAAAACGATTGTAAGTTACTGGGAAGCATGTGTTTCTCCAAACTATGTTAAATAGATAGGCATAAAACAATAAATAAAAGCCCTAAACACTTTACAATGTTTAGGGCTTTTATTTATGTAACTGATTTTCAAAATCATATAAGACAATTTCGCATAAACTGAAATATATTTGAACATAACTCTAAAACTTCATGTTATGCCATTAGTTACCGTATTGCTCGTATTAATTGTTATAGGCGTCCTCCTTTGGCTTGTTAACACCTATATCCCGATGGACTCAAAAATCAAAAACATTTTCAATATTGTTGTTGTTATTTTTGTTATTATCTGGTTGCTCAAAGTATTTGGAATTTTTGATAATCTGATGAATGTACAGGTATAAATAAATCTCATAGCATCATATAAAAAAAACGAAGCATGAAAAAACAATCCTTTAAAAATCACATTCGATACTATACACCGCATCATTTTATTTATTATCCGATAATAATGACATTGCTGGCTTTCAGTGTGTATTTTGTTTTCACATCCAAAGACCAATTGATTTGGACATTTATCAGTGCCATTTTTATTGCTCTTTTTTTTCTGGCTTTTATGATGCGCCAGCATTATGCATTGACTTTACAAAACCGAATTGTACGTTTAGAGCTTCGATACCGATATTTTTCTCTTACTGGTAAAAGACTGGAGAATTTTGAGCATCGGTTAAATGATGACCAATTATTTGCTTTGCGGTTTGCTCCGGATGACGAATTAAAGGAACTTATAGAAAGAACCTTGTTTCAGAATCTTTCAGGGACTGAAATCAAAAAAGCAATCCAGCATTGGAAGGGAGATTACAGCAGAGTTTAAAAACAACCACGATGGAAATACATTTACAGCTCATATGGCTTTTTATACTTGCAATACCTATTGCGTGTATCAGCTGGACTGTTACCCATGAAGAAATCTTTCGCGAACCCAGAGAATGGTGTGTTAAATGTTCACAAAATAAACGTAACATCATGGCCCGAAAATTCTTTTATCTTTTTACCTGCGAATATTGTTTTAGTCACTACATCACCATTTTTTTTGTGGCAATCTGTAATTATACCTTATTGCTTCCAGATTGGAGAGGTTATCTGATTGCTGGTTTTGCCTTAGTTTTTATTGCCAATATTTACATCAGTTTATTAGCATTACTAAGGCAGACTATAAAAAAAGAAAAAACAGTAATTGCCAAAATAGAAAAATCAGCTGAAACAGAGGTGTAATTTTCTAAACATATCTGATTAGACCTTTTGTCTTGTCTAATCCGTCCTGTTTTGTCATTCCTGTAAAAATATCTCATATTCAATCTAAACTCTTTCGTATAATCGGATTCAGGTTTCTAGGCTAACCGCCCACCATTTCTCCGCCATTCACATGAATGAACTGTCCAGTTACATAACTGCTGTCTTCGCTGGCGAGATACACATAAGCGGGTCCAACTTCAGACGGCTGGCCTGCTCCTCCCATCGGAGTGTCAAGCCCAAAAGATGCAACATGGTTTTTATCAAAACTGGCGGGAATCAGAGGTGTCCAAATAGGTCCTGGAGACACGCCGTTGACATGTATTTTTCGTTCAGCCAGCGTTGCCGAAAGCGATCTGGTGAAACTCACAATTGCGCCTTTGGTACTGGAATAATCCACCAGATGTTCGCTGCCTCGATACGCCGTAACTGAGGTGGTATTGATAATGCAGTTCCCTTCCTGCAAATGCGGTAAGGCAAATTTTGTGATAAAGAAATAGGGATAAATATTAGTTTCAAAAGTAGTCTGCAGCTGTATGGTGGTAATCTTTTCTAATTCCTGAGCAGGAAATTGTACCGCAGTATTATTCACAATTATATTTAGAGTCTTAAAAATTTTTATGCATTTCTTTACAGCGCTTTCGCAAAATTTCACATCTTTCAAATCACCGCTGATAATCAGGTATTCTTTTCCTTCATCTTGAACTAACTGCTGTGTCTTTTTTGCATCAATACCTTCTTTTAAATACACGATGGTAACATCCGCTCCTTCCAGTGCAAAATGAACGACAACACTTCGGCCAATACCGCTGTCTCCTCCTGTTATCAATGCTACTTTGCCCTCGAGCTTACCGCTTCCTTTATAATTCTCCCTAATAATCTCTGGTTCCGGGTTCATTTTATATTCGTGTCCCCGTAAGTTCTGCTCCTGTTTTGGGAATTTTTCAGTCTTTTCCATAGCATTATTTTTTGCTTGATAAATTGATTTCAGTATGGTCTTTAAGAGCAGAAAACAGCTCGGTCAAGCTGTTTTCTTATATATATTGCGTGCTGTAGCAGCTAACTCAAATTTAGATTCTGCCTCTCTCTATTCGCATAAAAACCAGTAAATCCTGCACTGATCTGTTATATGTTGATTTGAATTCTTTCTGCAGTCTGTTTGATAGCAGACCTATTTTTTGAGCAATAAAATCTGTGGTGAATAACTCCAGAGAAATATCCGTTACAAAATTTGACATTGCTTTTATTTCGTTTATCTGTTTTAATGTAAAAGAACTAACCGTTTCTGCGATTGCCGAAAAACCGTCGGTATGCTGTTCGATTTCCAATTCCAGAATATTTTCGAGAATACGGTTTATTAATAAATTCCGAACAATGCCTTTATGAGTAATCGTGTTGAGTTCTTCAATTTTCTGAGCAATTTTAGAGTTTTGAGAACTTATTTTCAGATAGTCTTCTTTTATATGGAAAAATGTATTTTTTAATTTCCTGATTAATTCATTGTTGTGTTCATTGGCAAGTGCTGTGTTAATTTCGATTACATAAAATTTAATCGGAACGTGTTTTTCAAAATGCAGGATACTGTTTACGCTCGAAGCACTTTTGAGAATTCCCGAATGCTGTTTTTTAATAATTTTTCGTTCTCCCTGTTCTCCAAAACTATGCTGAATAATCCCCTGCGAACAGTAAGCAAAGAAAATAGGCGATGTCTTAAGTGATTCCATACTCAGCCTTACATCATCATTAAAAACCATATCAAACTGCATATAAGTCATTCCGTCCAGAAATGTTACTCCTTGTATATTTCCTTTGGCAAAACCAGATGATAATGTTAAATTAAATTCATCCTCATTCGACTGTAACGTACCGTTGAAATTATCTTTCAAATCATTAAAAACATCTTGTGCTTTTCCAGCTTTTAAGTAAATACTTTTCATTTTTAATTGATTTTTAAATAATTCCCAGTTCTTTGAAAAAAGGCGAATTATTATGGTTATTATTTCACTGTTTTGAGATAGTCAAATTTCGTAATCAATTATGCTGTAGCGTTATAGAATTATCACTTAAAGTATCAAAATTTTTATATTGGAGAGAAGATTGGCAAAATGATTAAAAGACAAGAATGTAAAATGCCCCAAAAAGCAAGATACTATTTGGGGCATTTCATAGAAGTATGATAAACTAATTTAGTTTGTCTAAAATTTGTGATAATTTTCAATAACACTTATTTTTTGGGAGAGTTTACTTTTTGAGACGATACTGCAGCTTATTGTATAAATAAAAAGGGCAAATTACATGAGCCAGTGCATCTTTCGCTAAATCTTTATCAAGTTTTACTGGAGTAAAAATAGTGTCTTTTTCAACACGAAATTGCAGAGGTTCCTTATTGGGTTGCATAATGACCACTTCATTTCCAACACGAAATGCATTGATATCATTAAATTGCATCATTGCTCTTCCTTGAAAAGAATCGGGCAAATTAAACAAATTTCGTCCCGCCATTGGTGTTTCAATATCCATCCCGATTTTACCCAGCACAGTAGGCTGTATATCAATCTGGCTGCTGAGTTTATTGTATTTTCCTCCTTTTGCAACACCTGGACCAATAATCAGAGCTGGAATATGAAATTTATCAATAGGCACAAGATGTTTCCCATAAGTTCGGGTATTATGATCAGCTATCACGAGAAAAATAGTGTTTTTATAATACGCTTCCTTTTTGGCTTGCTTAAAAAACTGACCAATCGAATAATCGGCATATTTCATTGCATTGTTTACCGTGTTCTTTTGTTTGTCATAAGGTTTAATTCTTCCTTCTGGATATTCAAAAGGCTCGTGATTGGAAGAAGAAAACACCAATGAAACAAAAGGTTTGTTTCCAAGACTTTTAAAATAAGTATTCGCTTTTGCCATTACGTCTTCGTCAGACCAGCCCCAAGTACCGTGAAAAGCAGATTTCTTAGAATCAAAGTCATCCTCATCAATAATTTTGTCAAAACCATTGCCGCTAAAAAAAAATCCCATATTATCAAAATTGGCCATTCCGCCATAAATGAAACTAGTATCATATCCTTTTTGCTTCAGCAATGAGGCAATAGAGTAGAAATTTCTTTGCGAATTGTTAAGCTTAACCACACTTTCTGATGGAGAGGGCAAAAAACCAGTAACAACAGCCTCTATGCCACGTACGCTTCGAGTTCCTGTAGAATATAAATTTGTAAATAAAGTACCTTCATTCGTCAGTTTATCAAATTCGGGAGTTAATGGCAGTCCTCCAAGCGAGCCCACATATTCAGCACCCAAGCTTTCTTCGAGAATAATCACAATATTGTAAGGTCTTTTTATAACGCTATCCGTTTTTTGAATATGCAATAACGGAATGGAATCATCAGAAAAAGCATTTTGCTCCACATCCATATATTTTTTCACCCTTGAAATGGCCTCGGCATAATCCATTTTTCCGTACATTTTCTCTGGGTTGCTCTCATTTTTCATTGAATACAATGCAAATGCTACAGTATAAAACGAATTAAGACCAAGCGAATTGGTAAGATGATCTGTAGAAAAAATTGCATTACTGGCATTAATGGGCCTTTTGGAAGTCAAACTGGATCTTGCTCCAAAAAACACAAAAAAAGTAACTACTGGAAACAGAAATAACTTTGTTTTATAAATGGTCGGTCTAATTTCAAAAAGGTTTTTTCTATAACGAATTAGCGTATACAAAAATCCAATCAAAATAAGTGCAGTAGCAAAAATGGAAAAAAGATAGCTTTTTAACAAAGTTCCGACAACCTCTTTAGGATAAATCAAATAATCAATAAACAGTTTATTGGGTCTGGTATCATATTCATTAATAAAATCGAGTGTTGATAATTCCATAAACAGAATTAGTGTCAAAAACATAATGAAATAGATTGTCAAAAAACCTTGAATTTTCTTCAAAAAAGAATCAGGTATTAAAGCAATCAAAGCCAAAGGCAAAAAAAGAAGGTAGCACAAAACAATGAGGTCCATTCGCAATCCGATTGGAAAAATGTACGCGAAATTTTGGGTTTCGATAACACGACTCCTGAAGGATAAAAACAAAAAAAACCTACTGAGGGTAAGAATTATTAAACCAATGAAAAGAAAATTAAAGAGCGGTTTTGAAAACTGAAATTTTTTCATTTTTGAAATATACTTGTAATGTTTATAATTCTGAAAAATACCATTTAAATTTTATATCATTCGTGATTTTTGCTTAAAATTCCCTTAAAAAAGCATTTTTTTACGTCAATATTACACTTCTCTTCAAAATTAATTTGAAATTGCAATATGAATATTTTAATCACTGAAAATGAGCCGGAAATTATCCAAAAGATGGTAAAATATTTTAAAGCAATAATATTACTGTAAACAACTGAAAGTTATGCAATGATATTGTTTTAAACCAAAATTGGCACCTTACCTCAGCTTGAACTTAAAAAGAAAAAGACTCTACTGTAAGTTTACTAAATATGGATTTTTTCAGAATTTATCAGAGTCAACAAAGTAAGAATTCAATTCTGAATTGATTCTGTTTTTTTTATAACATAATTTAATTTAAAATAGATTTTATCCTTAGATTGTTGGCTGATGCGTTTTTTTTCGTAGAAAAAACCCTAAACACTTTGACATGTTTAGGGGTTTTACTTCTTTCGAATTGCTCCAAACGTACTTGCTATTTCTATATATAGCCAAATAAATATATTTTAAATAACACAAATGACATTATATAAGAACGAAATTGACAGGGCTATTGAATCGCTTAACAAAACGATTTTACCAGCAAAAAGGAATGATATTCCAAAAGATTATTATAACAAAACAAGTTATCTCATAATAATTGATACAATTAAATAAACTATCTTTCAGCGATTCTATTTCAAGTAATACTATAAATGACGATACAAGATTTAATTGGCTATTATGCCATTAGTGGAAGCAATCAAGACGAGAATGCTGCAATGATATATAATGGAATTTTGACTTTATCACTGGACGAAAATAACCGAATAATAGCCCAATGGTTTATTAATAATGAGCAAGTGCAAAAGGGCAAAGGCTTTTTTAAAGACAACATTTTGGTCATTAATTTTAGCTACAAAGGAGGAGACAACAAAACGTATAAAGGCGTGGCTGTTTACCGTTGCATAACCAAAGATGTCCTGGAGGGTTTTTGGTCCGAAAAACACGGAGACCCACTCTATTTAGGAACCGAGCATTGCTTGAGGATAGAACGTAGCTAGCTTTTGAATTAGTATTTTATCTTTTGTTATAAATGATATATTAAATCTTCCTTAATTATTCAATATCCCCAATCTGGTGATACAATGAAAAAAATATTATATTTGGATAAAATACGATATTCAAATAGCGACTATACACCCAAAATTAGGCAGATTGTCGCTATCTTGTAGCGAGTATATACTAGTTAGGTGCAAGCGCCGTGCAGAATGGGGAAATTAAGCTATAAAAAAACTTAATCTTAAAATATTTGACAAATGCCTTTAATAAGATGCTCTGAACAAAAAAGACAATCACTTGAAGAGTTCTATACTGAATGCGCTTCCG
>CAUPJC010000045.1:0-21826 GCA_963511475.1 uncultured Flavobacterium sp. | reverse complement strand
GAAAAAATATCAGTAATTTTATCGAAACAAATCATAAGGTAGGATTTAGTTAAATATTTAATTGTCAGAGATTTAAATATACTAAATTTTACCTTTTTGTGCAATGTTTTCAGCCTAAATTATTAATCGAGTTCAGGTTTCTAAGAAGCCGTAGTCGTATCAGCCGTTTTTGCAGTCGGGGCAACTGTACCTGTTCTATTAAAAAACTGCCCCATTTCGCTTACTTTATTCTCAAAACCTGCAACTTTGGTTGTGGCTTTATACTTGCTGTAGTCATAATCAGTAAGCGCTGCCTGATAGTTATCAAAATCATGCAAGATTTTGTTGTTACTAAGTCCGTCAATCAAATTTTGAAGTCTCAATATAGTCGCTTGAAGAAAATCTCTGGAGTCAAAATCGTTTTGGAATTCTACCCAATCTACATCGGGGCTGCTCAAAGTGGGCTGGCTGGATCTATAATCCTTTGCCTTGTTTACAATCAGTTTATTCGTCTCATTGATACTCCCGTATTTTTGGCGTTCCTCTGCATTCAGATTCTTAATTTTAGGAATCAATGAAGCCTCAAGTGCTGCTAAATTGTTGTTTACTGCTGTTTTTTCTGTAGGCAGGTAATGGTTGTTGTTTAAATTTTCAAATGGCATAATTTCAGTTTTTGTTTGTTAAAATAATTATTTAATTTTCAAATATAATAAATAAAAATCGCAAATAATATCCCCAAAAACAGTGATTTTCAAATGATTAAATAACGGTACAATTAGTACTATTAGTCTTTTTGAAAATTAAATTTCAGAAGAACACCGCAGTATTTTGGAGAAGTGTGCATCCCAAAAACAAACGGTTCCCCATCGCTAGCCCTGATCGAAGTGAAAATCCTTGTTGCCCGGGGTTCGGGTAACAAGATTGAAACGCAGAGCAGGAACCCATACCTCCCGATGAAGCCTATTCTTTCGCTCCTCATAACTATTTTTGAAAGCGCAGCAGAAATGCTGTTGAAAAATTAAAGATTTCGCGTTTTGTCCTTTACCTTTGCCGGACTTATAAATAGTTACATTAAAGTCCCAAATTCAAGATGAAGCGAGAGCATTATATCCCATTTGATAAGGAATTTTTACTCGAAGAGCAACTGGCTGCATTTGCCGGTGATGAAAAGGAGACCGAGAATTTCAAAAAGCTGTTTGACATCATTGAACATTATTTTCACTACGAAGCGTTTAATCTGATTAAGAATATAAAGCAGCATTATGCTTTTTTTGATCCTGATCTGCATCCGAAAGAAAGAGAAACTTTTAAAGGCAAAAGTGATTTTGGGCTTTTCAAGGAAAATCTGCTTAAGGTTCTCGATTTGAGCAATTATCGCCGTGTGAGTCAGGAAACTTTGGATCAGGCTTTCAAAGATTCAGATTTGATAGGACTGAAACTGGCTATTGACTTGGATGTTTATAAGGATTATGAAATTTATGTGAGAGGTCAGCATACTGCCAAAGAAAAGGTGAGCCAATACTTTTTTTGGAAGAAAAAAATTGAGGTCGAATATTATGACCGCGTGATGATTTATCTAAGCTATCACGATGCTGATTATTACAAAAAAGACAAACTTAAAAAAAATAAATTACTGATTGAACCTGGGACAGTCGTTTTGAAAATCTTTAAACGCGTTCCCAAAAACGATCTCGAAACGATTTTCCCGAATGCGATTCCCAAAATGTCGTTAACCGACAAACTGTTATTATGGGTTCCGGGTGTTGTGGGGGGAATTTCACTATTGAGCGCCAAAGTAATTCCGGCACTGATTAAAATGCAATCGGCCTATGAATCTGGTGAAACCATAGATCTTTTAAACAGTAAAACTTCCTTAAACCAAGGATTAATTGCGCTTGGAATTTTGGCAGCTTACTTGTTCCGCCAATACAATAACTTTGTAAACAAGAAAATTAGATATTCGAAAATGCTTTCGGACAGTCTGTATTTTAAAAATTTGGGTAATAACAGCGGTGCGTTTTATTCTTTGCTGAATTCATCGGAAGAGGAAGTCCTGAAGGAAACCATCTTGGCATATTCCTTTTTGAATAAAAGTGAAACTCCACTGACAGATGAAGAACTTGACGAACAAATAGAATCCTGGTTTAAAACAAAACACAATACCGATCTGGATTTTGACGTAAATGATGCTTTGCTGAAATTAAAAAACAGCGGTCTTGCATTTGAAACGAACGGAAAATGGGAGGTTATTTCGCTAGAGAAAGCACTCATTAGAATGGATGAAATTTGGGATGGGGTTTTTGATTATAATGAATTGACAGCGAAATAAAATATTTCTCAAATCATAAAATAATCTGGAATTGCGACCATAAAAAAAGGAAAAAATCAATAATGACTTTCTCCTTTTCTTAAATTAACTATGTGCATTGTTTAGTTTGAAGTAGCAAAGGCATCTTGACGCCAGTTTTTAATTTTTCCCACTTGGTTGTTTGAGAAATCAACTTCGCAAAGGCTATTTTTATCTGTATTTTGAGACCAGAAAAACCATTTTCCGGTTTTAACTCCCGCAACATATTCTCCAGAGGCAATTTTATCTCCTTCTTCATTATATGAAACCCAGATACCTTCCAGTTTTCCGTTTTCAAAATAACCTTCTTGCTGTACTTGCCCATTTTCATGAAAATAGGTAGCTTTAATTTTTTTTCCAAATGGTTCCAAAACAGGTTTCGCATCTTGTGCAAAAATTACTCCTGAGAATAGTACCGCTGCTAATAGTACAAGATTTTTCATATCGTTAGTTTTTAATTGTTTACATTTCTTTCATCAAAATTAAGAACAAATTTTACATTAAAAAAACATTTTGGTAACAATTTCATAACATAGACAAAAGCTTAACATTGGAAATGAAAAAACTAGAAAAAAACCTACGCTTTCACATAGATTTTTTGCAGTTATGTATTTTTAACTTAAAAACAAATCTAACTATTTTAACAAGCAAACAAAGAACTAATTGTTTTCTGCTATTATCTTTAATTAAGTAAAGAATCCAGCTCTTTTATTAACTCCGCAGAAGAAGGCCTTGCAGCATCTGCCTTTACAATATTCCCCTTCGGATCAATTAAAATAAATCTTGGAATCCCTGTAATTTTATAATCCTGAACAAATTTTGAATTCCAGTCATTATCCGCAAAAAGCTGTACGCCTCCTAATTCTTTTTCTTTAATCATAGTTTTCCATTTTTCCTGATCCTTTAGCTTATCAATAGAAATGCTAATAAAAGTAATATTCTTACCATGATATTTTTTTTCAGCTTTTTTCAAGAATGGAATTTCCTGACGACACGGACCACACCAAGTTGCCCATACATCGATATACACATATTTTCCTTTAAAATCTTCCAATTTCGATTTACCTCCCGCATAATTCACATAATCAAAAGAAGGAGATGGATTTCCAACCATTTTATTTGCTTTTGCCACTCTTTCATATTCTTGCGAAGCAAATTCATTAAAACGTACAAAATTACTTTTCATAGCAGTTGCAAATTCTGGATCAAAAGATCCTTTCTCCAAACTTTCAATATCTGCCTTTTTCTTAGACTCAAATAATGTAGCAAATTCAACAGGTTCTTTAGTAAAAGCTTCTTCAAGTTTTTCATTCCTTAAAGCTTGTTGTGCCATAAAATTACTTTCGTTTACACCTTTACCTTTATAAATAATAGTTTCATCAAATTCCTTGGCATCCATTGTTAGTGTAATGTCTGAATTTGGTTTTAAATAAAATCTCGAAGATTCCGTTCCGTCAGAAAATACATAAAATCCTTTTGGAGCATCAAAAGAAGCCACAAAGATTTCCTGTTTGTTAATCGGAATAACTTTTTTAAAATCTTTTCCCTGAATGACTAAAGTGTCACTATTTCTATTTGCAATTTTAGCTGTAAATTTAATTTGATCTTTGGCCTGACCGATAACATTCAAAGCGCAAAAAAGCAATAGGCTAATGACAAAAAAATTTTTCATATACTTTAAAGTTTATTTTTTGTTATCAAATCTAAAGAAATAAGAGCAGTGGAATTTAATAATTAACAAAAAATTTAAAATTATTACACCTCAGATTATCACTTTACTATTTTAATTTGTTTTTTGTGTTTACTTTTGCAGTCAAAAATTTATACCATGTACAGAAGTCATAATTGCGGCGAATTAAACGCCTCACATATCAATACAGAAGTTACGCTAGCCGGTTGGGTTCAAAAATCAAGAGACAAAGGATTTATGAATTGGGTTGATTTACGCGACCGTTATGGAATTACGCAACTTCTTTTCAATAATGAAACTGACATGTTTATTTTTGAGAAATCCAAAACTCTTGGTCGTGAATTTGTAATTCAAGTTGAGGGAAAAGTAATAGAAAGAGAATCCAAAAATTCGAATATCCCAACTGGAGATATCGAAATATTTGTAACAAAACTTACTATACTTAATGAATCTCTGACTCCTCCATTTACTATAGAAGATAAAACAGACGGCGGTGAAGACATCCGAATGAAATATCGTTACTTAGACATTCGAAGAAACCCGGTAAAAAACAGTCTGCTTTTCCGTCATAAAGTAGCGATGGAAGTTCGTAAATATTTATCTGATTTGGATTTCTGCGAAGTAGAAACTCCTTATTTGATCAAATCAACTCCGGAAGGTGCAAGAGATTTTGTAGTTCCTTCCCGTATGAACGAAGGACAATTTTATGCTTTACCACAATCACCGCAAACTTTCAAACAATTATTGATGGTGGGCGGAATGGATAAATATTTCCAAATCGTAAAATGTTTCCGTGACGAAGATTTACGTGCAGACCGTCAGCCTGAATTTACACAAATTGACTGCGAAATGGCTTTTGTGGAGCAGGAAGATATTTTGAATGTATTTGAAGGATTGACAAGACATTTATTAAAAGAAATCAAAGGTATTGAAGTAGATAAATTCCCTAGAATTACCTACGACTATGCTATGAAAACATACGGAAATGACAAACCAGACATTCGTTTCGGAATGGAATTTGGTGAGTTGAATGAATTTGCACAGCACAAAGAATTTCCGGTTTTCAATGCTGCAGAATTAGTGGTTGGAATTGCTGTACCAGGAGCAGGGAATTATACACGTAAAGAAATTGATGCATTAATTGACTGGGTAAAACGTCCGCAAGTTGGCGCCAGCGGAATGGTGTATGCAAAATGCAACGATGATGGCACTTTTAAATCATCAGTAGATAAATTTTACGATCAGGAAGACTTAACTAATTGGGCAAAAACTACAGGAGCAAAACCTGGAGATATGATTTTTGTTCTTTCTGGACCTGCCGATAAAACAAGAGCACAGTTAAGTGCCTTGCGAATGGAATTAGCTACTCGTCTTGGGTTGAGAAATCCAGCAGAATTTGCACCGCTTTGGGTTGTGGATTTTCCACTATTAGAATTTGATGAAGAAAGCGAACGCTACCACGCCATGCACCACCCATTTACTTCTCCAAAACCAGAAGACATGCACTTGTTAGAAACCAATCCTGGAAAAGTTCGTGCCAATGCTTATGACATGGTTTTGAACGGAAATGAAATTGGAGGTGGTTCAATTCGTATTCACGATAAAGCAACACAACAGTTAATGTTTAAATATTTAGGCTTTACTGAAGAAGAAGCCAAAGCACAATTTGGTTTCTTAATGGATGCTTTCCAGTTTGGCGCACCTCCACATGGCGGTTTAGCTTTTGGATTAGACCGTTTAGTTGCTATTTTGGGAGGACAGGAAACAATTCGTGATTTTATTGCTTTCCCAAAAAACAATTCAGGAAGAGATGTTATGATTGACGCTCCGTCCGTAATTGATGAATCGCAATTAAAGGAATTACACATTAAATTAAACTTATAAATCATGAAACTTTTTTATTTAATATTTTCAATATTTTTCCTTTCTTGCTCATCTAATGACTCAACAAATATAGAAGAATTGCCATCTAAATCTAACATTACTATAGACGGAAAGGAATTCAAACCAACAAAAGTTAGAGTTACAAAAGGAGCATACAATAAAGAAAACGAATTGTCCTTAGTTTTTTCATTAGAAAAAGGAGAATCTGGTTTCCCAAACTATGAGTCGCTAGTTTTTAGAATAGATTACCCTAAAACATCAAGCGTAGCTCCAAACGGCATTTATGAGTTTGGAATGGGAGCCACAGGAGAACATTTATTTGCAAATGGTACTTATACTAACAACTTAGAATATTTAGTCTTAGCAGGATATCCAGTAAAAATTATTTTTATGGGAGCTGATAAGTATATAATAGAATTTCAGAATGTTCAGGCAGTAGACGGTCTTCAAGTCCCATCTCAAAATCCAAAAATAACCATCATTACTGGTAAATATGAGGGCATTGTAACAAGTTATTAGAATTAAGAAAAATAAAAACCAAAAAAATATCCCAGAAAACATTGAATATCAATAATTTTACAAAAAAAATAATAGCATAATGATTTTCGTATTATATTAAAGATTACATTTGCGATATTATAAATTATTATTACTATTACAATGCGTACAGGTACAGTTAAATTTTTCAATGAATCTAAAGGTTACGGATTCATTACAGACGAAGAAACAGGAAAAGACATTTTTGTTCATGCATCAGGCATCAACGCGGAAGAATTACGCGAAGGTGACAGAGTTAGCTATGAAGAAGAAGAAGGAAGAAAAGGTAAAGTTGCTGCTAAAGTAGCAGTACTTTAAGCATAAAAATAGCTTACTGTTTTATTGCAAAAAACGTCTAAAAACGTTCCGATAATATCGGAACGTTTTTTTTTGTACTTACGCCAAAAAAGCAGCTTAGACAACCTTATTTATAATGAATAAAAATTATGACTGTAGTAAGTTAATGTTGCCACTAAATCTGTTACAAAACTTGTGTTTTAATAACACTAAAGCTATCTTTGTGACTTAATTTAAAGCAAAAATTGATAATTATGCAGTCCGAACAAATAAACTATATCCCAGTCTTTATGCAGCTTGTTTTAGCCGTAGGATTTGTTGTAGGTATGATCATTATTTCTGGCAAATTAGGACCAAAAAGATTATCCGAAAACAAAGATAAAAACTTCGAATGCGGTATTGAATCCGTTGGAAATGCAAGGATACCTTTTTCGGTAAAATATTTCATAGTAGCTATATTATTTGTTCTTTTTGATGTCGAAGTAATATTCTTATACCCTTGGGCTGTTAATTTCAAAGAGTTAGGAGTTGAAGGAATGATAAAAATGGTTATCTTTATGATGTTGCTTTTAGTTGGCTTTTTCTACATCATCAAAAAGAAAGCCTTAGAATGGGAATAAATTAAGAATGCAGATTTTAGATTTTAGATTTTAGATTTTCATTAGTTAAGAAAATTTAAGTCTTGAGATTTAAGATTTACTTTTTAAAAAGAATAAAATTGATTTTTTACAATATTGATTTTAATTTTAGATTCAAAAATCTAAAATCTAAAATCTAAAATCTAAAATTAGATGAGTGATTCAAAAGTAAATATGGTTGCCCCGCCAGAAGGTGTTGTTGGAGAAGGATTCTTTGCCACAAAACTAAATGACGTTGTTGGATTAGCACGTGCAAATTCTCTTTGGCCTTTACCTTTTGCAACTTCTTGTTGCGGAATTGAATTTATGGCAACAATGGCTTCACATTATGATTTAGCACGTTTTGGGTCTGAAAGAGTAAGTTTTTCTCCTCGCCAAGCCGACATGTTATTAGTAATGGGAACTATTTCAAAAAAAATGGCGCCAATTTTACGTCAAGTATACGAACAAATGGCAGAACCAAGATGGGTAATCGCTGTTGGTGCCTGCGCATCATCAGGAGGTATTTTTGACACATATTCCGTATTGCAGGGAATAGACAAAGTAATCCCAGTTGACGTATATGTTCCTGGCTGTCCTCCGCGCCCTGAACAAATTGTAGATGGCGTTATGAGATTACAAGAATTGGTAAAAAGCGAATCTGTAAGAAGAAGAAGCTCCCCTGAGTACAAAGAATTATTGGCATCTTACAACATTCAATAAAAAATGGCATTAGAGACAACAGAAATTCAAGAGAAGTTAATCGAAAATTTTGGTTCAAAGGTTTTACAATTTAACCAAGAGAGAGATATTTTTACATTTGAAGTAGATTCAGATATCATTACAGCCGTTATCCTTTTTCTAAAAAATGATTCTACTTTGCGTTTTCATTTTTTAACCGATTTATGCGCCGTACATTATCCAGACAATGAAGAGAAGAGACAATTTGCTGTTGTTTATCATTTACACAATTGGTACGAAAACAAACGCATCAGAATTAAATCTTTCTTAAACGGTACCAATCCAGAAATTAAAAGTTTATCAAATATATTTTTATGCTCCAATTGGATGGAAAGAGAAACGTATGATTTCTACGGAATAAACTTCATAGGACATCCTCAATTGAAACGTATTTTGAATATGGATGAAATGATTTCTTTCCCAATGCGCAAAGAATTCCCTATGGAAGACAGCGGAAGAACGGATAAAGATGACAGGTATTTTGGAAGAACAACAATCAATCAGCCAATTGTTAAATAAATATAATTTTTCACATTAGATAAATGTCAGAACTATTATTACCACCAGAGCATCGCTATGCTAAAATAATCAAAGAGAGACACAATGAAGACGGAAGCGAGCTTTCTATTCTGAATTTAGGTCCTACTCACCCTGCAACGCATGGTATTTTTCAAAATATCCTGTTAATGGATGGTGAGAAAATTCTTGAAGCTGAACCAACTATTGGTTACATTCACAGAGCTTTCGAAAAAATTGCGGAAAACCGTCCTTTTTACCAAATCACGCCACTTACCGATAGAATGAATTACTGTTCTTCTCCTATCAACAATATGGGATGGTGGATGACATTAGAAAAATTATTGGATATTGAAGTTCCTAAAAGAGCTCAATACCTAAGAGTTATTATAATGGAATTGGCCCGTATTACCGATCACTTGATTTGTAATTCCATTCTAGGTGTTGATACTGGAGCTTACACTGGTTTCCTTTATGTATTCCAATTTAGAGAAAAAGTATACGAAATCTACGAAGAAATTTGCGGAGCCCGTCTTACTACTAATATGGGAAGAATTGGTGGTTTCGAAAGAGACTGGTCACCAGAGGCTTTCAGAAAACTAGATGACTTTTTAAGAGATTTCCCAGTTGCTTGGAAAGAATTTGAAAACTTATTCGAAAGAAACAGAATATTTATCGATAGAACTGTAAATGTTGGAGCAATCTCTGCTGAAAAAGCAATGGCTTATGGATTTACAGGACCAAATCTACGTGCAGCGGGTGTTGATTATGATGTACGCGTAGCACAGCCCTACAGTTCTTATGAAGATTTTAACTTTATAGTTCCAGTAGGGAAATCTGGAGACACTTATGATCGTTTTTGCGTTAGAAACGCTGAAGTTTGGGAAAGTTTAAGCATTATTCGTCAAGCATTGGATAAAATGCCTGAAGGAAATGAATACCATGCCGAAGTTCCAGAATATTACCTTCCTCCAAAAGAAGATGTTTACAACAATATGGAATCATTGATATATCATTTCAAAATTGTAATGGGAGAAGTTCCGGTTCCTGTGGCCGAAATCTACCATCCTGTTGAAGGTGGAAATGGAGAATTAGGATTTTATTTAGTAACAGACGGAAGCAGAACCCCTTATAGATTGCATTTCAGAAGACCTTGCTTTATTTTTTATCAAGCCTATCCAGAAATGATTAAAGGTTCAATGTTATCTGATGCGATTGTTATTTTATCGAGTTTAAATGTTATTGCTGGAGAATTAGACGCATAAAAAAGATTGCAGAATAGAGATTTCAGAATGCAGATTGAAAAATCTAAATCTAAAATCCAAAATCTAAAATAGAAGGATGGAAAGAACACATTACAAACAAGAAATAAATATGACTGAAGCATTGATGTCCCGCATCAATGAATTAATCAGCCATTATCCTGAAGATAAAAGAAAATCAGCTTTACTTCCAGTTTTACACGAAGTTCAAGATGCTCACGACAATTGGTTAAGCATTGAATTACAAGATAAAGTTGCCGAAATTTTACACATAAAACCAGTAGAAGTTTATGAAGTAGTTTCGTTTTACACCATGTACAACAGAAGGCCGGTTGGTAAATATATGTTTGAATTTTGCCAAACTTCTCCTTGTTGCTTAAACGGCGTAGAAGATCTTATGGATTATACCTGCGAAAAATTAGGCGTTCCTGTTGGAGAACCAACAGCTGACGGTCTTTTTGAAGTAAGAGGTGTTGAATGTTTAGGTGCCTGCGGTTATGCTCCAATGATGCAATTAGGAGATTTTTACAAAGAACATTTGAACAAAGAAAAAATCGACCAATTAATTGCCGATTGTAAAGACGATAAAATAATATTACACGATAAATAAGATGTCACAAAAAATATTATTAGACAAAATCAACATTCCCGGGATTAAAACCTATGAAGTATATCGTGCAAACGGTGGTTACGCTTCTGTAGAAAAAGCTTTAAAAACCTTAACACCAGATGAAATAGTTGAAGAAGTAAAAACTTCTGGATTACGTGGTCGTGGCGGTGCAGGCTTCCCTGCCGGAATGAAATGGAGTTTTATTGATAAAAAATCAGGAAAACCAAGACATTTGGTTTGCAATGCCGATGAATCTGAGCCGGGAACATTTAAGGACCGCTATTTAATGGAATACATTCCTCACTTATTAATTGAGGGAATGATTACTTCCAGTTATGCATTAGGCGCTAACCTTTCTTATATCTACATTCGCGGAGAATACATGTGGGTTTTCAAAATATTAGAAAGAGCCATTGCCGAAGCAAAAGCAGCGGGCTTTTTAGGAAAAAATATATTAGGTTCTGGATATGATTTAGAATTACACGTTCATTGTGGAGCCGGAGCTTACATCTGTGGTGAAGAAACCGCTTTGATCGAATCATTGGAAGGAAAAAGAGGAAATCCTCGCATCAAACCACCATTCCCAGCAGTTTCTGGACTTTGGGCAAATCCAACCGTGGTAAATAACGTAGAAACTATCGCAGCTGTGCCATGGATTGTAAACAATTCGGGGGCAGATTATGCGAAAATCGGTATTGGTAGATCTACGGGAACCAAATTAATCTCTGCTTCTGGGCATATCAAAAACCCTGGTGTTTATGAAATTGAATTGGGGCTAAGCGTTTATGAATTCATGAACTCAGATGAATATCTTGGAGGAATGAGTTCTGACCGCCCATTGAAAGCATTTGTGCCAGGAGGAAGTTCTGTTCCTGTTTTGCCAGCACATTTAATATACAAAACTGCAGCAGGCGAAGATCGTTTGATGTCTTACGAATCCTTAAGTGATGGTGGTTTTGCTACCGGATCTATGTTAGGTTCTGGAGGATTTATCGTTTATAACGACACTTCATGCATTGTTCGTAATACTTGGAATTTCTCCCGCTTTTATCACCACGAAAGCTGTGGTCAATGTACTCCTTGTAGAGAAGGTACTGGCTGGATGGAAAAAGTATTACACAGAATCGAGAACGGACACGGACGCGAAGAAGATATCGAATTGTTATTGAGTATCCAAAGTAAAATTGAAGGAAACACAATTTGTCCTCTTGGAGACGCAGCAGCTTGGCCGGTAGCGGCAGCTATTCGTCACTTTAGAGACGAGTTTGAATATCATATTCGTTTCCCTGAAAAAATAAAAAATAGAGACCATTTTGTTGCTGAACCTTTTGAAAAAGTAAAGCACTTAGTTTCTAAAGAAATAGTATAGTCTGATTATGAAAAAGTTTCTATTTGTATTATTTTTTATCGTTTTTAAGTCTGTTTCTTATGGCCAAAAATTGAATGGATATGTGGTTACGAATGCAAATGACACGATAGATTGTGATTTTTTTGAAACAAATTTATTTAATGACAAAATATTTGATGCAATCTCTGTTTACAATAAAGTAAAAGTTGTAACTAAAAAAGGAGAAGAAATTAAATATTATCCAAAAGACATAAAATGTTTTTATATTGAAGGTACAACTGATGGAAATTTAAAATTTGTCAGTTTTAAATATGATAATTATAATCATTTCTATCATGAAGTTGTAGGAGATAGATTGTCATATTTTCGATTATATAATAAAAACAATCCATATTCTAATGGATTAAATCAAACTTATAAAGAATTCATATTTAAAGATGATATCTTTTTAGAACTAGGTATTTTCAACACAAGAAAAAATTTAGCGTTATTAATTGAGGATAATAAAGAGATTTATGATAAATGGATGGACAAGAATGGTTATTATAAATTAAAAGATGCATTTAACATCATTAATCAATATAATAACTTTTATAAAAAATAAAGATTATTTTTCTAAATAACCCTTTTAAACAAGTGAAGCATATAGTTTCTAAATTAACAGTATAAAGTCAAGAATTTCAGACAATGAAAGTAACCATAGACGGTCAAGAAATTGAAGTAGAAGCAGGGACAACGATCTTGCAGGCTGCACGCATGATTGGTGGAGAAGTTGTTCCGCCAGCGATGTGCTATTATTCTAAACTAAAAGGGAGCGGTGGAAAATGCCGTTGTTGCTTAGTGGATGTAACCAAAGGAAGCGATGCTGACCCAAGACCTATGCCAAAATTAATGGCATCTTGTGTAACAGGCTGTCAGGACGGAATGGAAATCGCCAGTAAAGCATCACCAAGAGTTCAAGAAGCAAGAAAATCGGTGACGGAATTTTTGTTAATCAATCACCCGCTGGATTGCCCTATTTGCGACCAAGCTGGAGAGTGTGATTTGCAGAACTTAAGCTTCGAACACGGAAAATCAGCATCCCGATTTATTGAAGAAAAAAGAACTTTTGAACCTGAAGATATCGGTCCAAATATTCAATTACACATGAACCGCTGTATTTTATGTCAAAGATGTGTACAAGTTGCGGATCAATTGACTGATGACAGAGTGCATGGAGTAATGGATCGCGGAGATCATGCTAACATTTCGACTTGTATTTCAAAAGCCATAACTAATGAGTTTTCTGGAAATATGATTGATGTATGTCCAGTAGGTGCTTTGACTGATAAAACCTTTAGATTCAAATCAAGAGTTTGGTTTAATAAACCTTATAATGCACATAGAGATTGTACAACTCCGGGATGCTGCGGAAAAACAACAGTTTGGATGTTTGGAGGTGAAATACAACGTGTAACTGGTCGTAAAGATGAATTTCATGAAGTAGAAGAATTCATTTGCAACACTTGTCGTTTTGACAAAAAAGAAGTTACCGACTGGGTAATTGAAGGACCTCGTGAATTTGAAAAAGATTCAGTTATCAATCAAAATAACTACACTCAAAAATTGGAGAAAGTAGAAATAGCTACTGAGAAAAACATCCTTTTGGGTAGAGACCAAGATCGTAAAAAAATAAGTATGGCCTCAAATCCACTGGACATTAACACTAATAAATCTTAAAAATGGACAGTACATTTGTTATAGAAAAAGGTGTGTTTATTGTAGTAATTTTTGCTCTTACAATGTTGATGGCTATGTATTCTACATGGGCTGAACGTAAAGTTGCCGCTTGGCTGCAAGACAGAGTCGGACCTAACAGAGCGGGACCTTGGGGATTGCTTCAGCCACTAGCTGATGGAGGAAAATTATTTGCAAAAGAAGAATTTATTCCAAATACTCCTAATAAGTTTTTATTTGTTGTGGGACCAGCGATTGCAATGAGCACCGCCTTGATGACAAGCGCAGTTATTCCTTGGGGAGATAGATTACATTTATTCGGAAGAGATATTCTGCTACAGGCAACAGACGTAAATATTGCTATATTATATGTTTTTGGAGTTGTTTCACTAGGAGTTTACGGCATCATGATTGGTGGCTGGGCTTCTAATAATAAGTTCTCTTTGATGGGAGCTATTAGAGCGGCATCACAAATGGTTTCGTATGAAGTAGCAATGGGATTATCTATAATCGCTTTGACTATGATGACAGGAACGTTGAGTTTAAAAGAAATTTCAGTACAACAATCGGAATGGCATTGGAACGTTTTGTATCAGCCATTAACTTTCTTGATATTCCTGATTTGTTCTTTTGCGGAGCTAAACAGAACTCCTTTTGACTTAGCGGAATGTGAATCGGAATTAATTGGTGGGTATCATACGGAATACTCTTCGATGAAAATGGGATTCTATTTATTTGCTGAGTATGCCAATATGTTTATTTCCTCTACTATTATGGCTGTGTTATTTTTTGGAGGTTATAATTATCCAGGAATGGCATGGGCGGTAGAAAACTTAGGAGTAAATATTGCCAATGTAATTGGGATGATGGCGTTGTTTGCTAAATTATGCGGTTTTATTTTCTTTATCATGTGGGTTCGCTGGACGATTCCAAGATTTAGATATGACCAATTGATGCATTTGGGATGGAGAATTTTGATTCCGCTTGCGATTGTAAATATTATGATAACTGGAGTTGTACTTTTGAGAAGTGAAATTGCTGTTTATTTCGGATTTTAATAGAACCAAATCCCAATAGTTAACGGGACTAGCCCTGATAGAAGCGGCATCCTTTTATTTTTTCCTTTAAAAAATAAAAGATACAGCGAATAGCAGGATTAGCTACAAATAAAAAAATAAAATGTCAATAGAAACTATATCCTTATCTGGAAGAAAAAAAATGGTCTCCAATAAAGAGATGACTTTTTTGGAACGCATGTATCTGATTGCGATTGTAAAAGGTTTAGCCATTACGATAAAACACCTTTTTAAAAGAAAAGCGACGATTCAGTACCCTGAGCAGGTTCGTGTTATGAGTCCTGTTTATCGTGGTCAGCATATGCTGAAACGTGACGAACAAGGTCGTGAAAACTGTACTGCTTGTGGATTATGTGCTTTGTCTTGCCCTGCTGAAGCGATTACAATGAAAGCTGGTGAGCGTAAGGCGGATGAAATGCATTTGTACAGAGAAGAAAAATATGCTGAGATATATGAAATCAATATGCTGAGATGTATTTTTTGCGGGCTTTGTGAAGAAGCTTGTCCAAAAGACGCTGTCTATTTGACTATTTCTAAAGAATTGGTTCCTTCTAGCTATGAAAGAGAAGATTTTATTTTTGGAAAAGACAAACTGGTTATGCCACTTGAAATGGCGATGAAAAACACTCAACTTAAAAACGCTAACTAATGTCAACAGTACTTATTTTATTTTGTGTATTGTCTGCAATCACGCTGCTAACTGCATTTTTAACTATTTTTAGCAGAAACCCGATACATAGTGCTATTTACTTAGTGATTTGTTTTTTCTCTATAGCAGGACATTATTTATTATTGAACGCCCAGTTTTTGGCCATTGTGCATATCATTGTCTATTCGGGAGCAATTATGATTTTATTACTGTTTACGATAATGTTAATGAATCTTAATGAAGCTGATGAAGTTCATAAGCCGAGATTCACAAGATTAGGAGCTATTGTTTCCTTTTGTTTGGTTTGTCTGGTTTTGATAAAAATCTTTATTGACTCAAAACCTATTGTAGAATATGATTATACGGGTGAAGATTACCAATCGATAAAAGTACTCGGGAAAGCATTATTGAATGAGTATATGGTTCCGTTTGAATTTGCTTCTATCTTACTATTGGTAGCGATGATTGGAACTGTATTATTGTCTAAAAAAGAAAAATTAGAAAAATAATGAACAATATTTTAACTCAAATTGGTATAGAGAACTATATCTTCCTGTGTGTAACACTTTTTTGCATCGGTATTTTTGGAGTTTTATACAGACGTAATGCTATCATTGTATTTATGTCTATCGAAATTATGCTGAACGCTGTTAACTTATTGTTTGTAGCATTCTCAACTTACCACCAAGACACGCAGGGACAAGTATTCGTATTTTTCTCAATGGCTGTAGCGGCTGCCGAGGTTGCGGTTGGACTGGCCATATTAGTTTCGATATTTAGAAATATTGGATCAATTAGCATCGATAATTTAAAAAACTTAAAAGGATAAATGGCAATGGATACCAATTTAGCTTTAGTCTTACTATTAACTCCTTTTTTAGGATTTTTAATTAATGTTTTCTTCGGAAAAAGTTTAGGAAAATCTGTTTCAGGAATCATCGGGACCCTTTCGGTTGTGATTTCCTTTATCGTTACGGTTTCCTTTTTCCTGCAAATCAATCAAACCAAACAAGCTATTAGCATTCAATTATTTGATTGGATTCAGATTAGCAACTTCCACGTAAGTTTTGGTTTTTTACTGGATCAATTATCTATTTTATGGTTATTGTTTGTAACCGGAATTGGTTCTTTGATTCATTTATACTCCATCAGCTATATGCATGATGATGAGAAAATGCATTCTTTCTTTGCTTATCTGAATTTGTTTATCTTCTTTATGATCACACTGGTAGTTGGAAGCAACTTGTTGGTAATGTTCATTGGTTGGGAAGGTGTTGGACTTTGTTCATACTTATTAATTGGTTTTTGGTATAAAAACCAAGATTTTAATGATGCTGCGAAAAAAGCCTTCATAATGAATAGAATTGGAGATTTAGGATTGTTAATCGGGATTTTCATCCTTGGACACATGTTCTCCACTTTGGATTTTGCAACATTAAAAACTGCAATTGCTGGAGCTACTAATCTTGATACGTTTTGGTTGAGCATAGCTGCTTTTGCTTTGTTCATTGGAGCTTGTGGTAAATCTGCTCAAATTCCTTTATATACTTGGTTGCCTGATGCGATGGCTGGACCTACACCTGTTTCGGCATTGATTCACGCTGCTACAATGGTAACTGCGGGTATCTTTATGGTAACTCGATTGAACTTTGTTTTTGATTTAACTCCATACGTTCAGACTATAATTGCTGTAATAGGTGCTGTAACTGCCTTGGTTGCCGCAACGATTGGTCTGGTTCAGAACGACATTAAAAAAGTACTAGCCTACTCTACTGTGTCTCAATTGGGATTAATGTTTTTGGCTTTGGGATTAGGAGCTTATGAAGTAGCTGTATTTCATGTAATCACTCATGCTTTCTTCAAAGCTTGTTTATTCTTGGGTTCTGGATCTGTGATACACGGTTTGAATGGAGAACAAGATATGCGTAAAATGGGTGGATTGAAAAAAGCGATGCCGATTACTTTCTGGACTATGCTTATTGCTTCACTTGCCATTTCAGGTGTACCATTCTTTTCAGGATTTTTCTCTAAGGATGAAATCTTGATGGTGGCTTTCCATCATAACATTCCGCTTTGGTTTATTGGTACTATTGCATCTGTAATGACTGCATTCTATATGTTTAGATTAATGTTCTTAACATTCTACAAAGACTTTAGAGGTACTGAAGAGCAAAAACATCATTTGCATGAAAGTCCTTCTTTGATTACTTTCACTTTAATCGTATTAGCCATTTTGGCTACTGTTGGAGGTTTAATAAGTTTACCTTTCGCTGAGTACAATTGGTTAAATGGCTATTTGGCTCCACTTTTTGCAAAAGCATCAACAGAAGAGCATGGTTTAGGATTCACAGCATATTCATTAATGGGAATTGCAGTTATTGGTGCTTTTTTAGGAATTTTAATTGCTTATAGAAAATACATACAACAACATTCGATCCCAAGTGAAGATGCACAAATAACTGGATTTTCCAAAGTCCTTTACAACAAATACTATGTTGATGAAATATATGATACACTATTTGTAAACACAACAAACAGTTTGTCAAAATTCTTTAGAGACTATGTAGAAACAGGAATTTCTTCTCTGGTTTTCGGATTAGGAAAAGTAACTAACGAACTTAGTTTTCAAGGTAAAAAATTGCAGAATGGAAGTGTTGGACTATATCTATTTGCTTTTGTTTTAGGCATGTGTGCCATTGTTTCATTTTTATTTCTAGCTCAATAATTATAATACTATGAATGTATCTCTAATATTAATCATCCTTTTAGTTGGCGCATTTGCAACTTATTTAGCTGGCGATAAATTGGCTTCAAAAGTGGCATTGTTTTTTGGATTGGCCTCACTAGGTTGCTCAATTGTTTTGTTAAACCATTTTAATTTGGGTGAAAACATCAGCTTTATCAACCAATGGATTACATTGCCAAAAGTTTCATTTGCACTTCAAGCAGATGGATTATCATTGGCCATGGTTTTATTGACAACAGCATTGACAGCAATAATCACTTTTTCTTCTTTTGGAAATGACTATAAAAACGCAAAAGCTTTTTATGCTTTAATATTGTTTATGTCATTTGCGATGGTTGGAACTTTCTTGGCAAGCGACGGACTTTTATATTACATCTTTTGGGAATTATCTTTGATTCCAATTTACTTTATCGCTTTGATTTGGGGTAATGGAGATGCCGAAGAACGTAAAAAAGCAGTGGTTAAATTCTTTATCTATACATTGGCCGGTTCATTGTTTATGTTGGTTGCTTTTGTTTATCTGTACCAAAAGACGGGAAGTTTCCTGATTGAGGATTTATATAAACTAAACCTAAATATTACAGAACAAAAATGGATTTTTACTGCTTTCTTCTTAGCTTATGCTATTAAAATTCCATTAATTCCTTTTCATACTTGGCAGGCAAATGTTTATCAAAAAGCGCCAACAGTAGGTACTATGCTTTTGTCTGGAATTATGCTTAAAATGGGATTGTATAGTCTTATCCGTTGGCAATTGCCTTTAGCTCCATTAGCTGCTAAAGAATACATGTGCATATTTATTGGTATAGGTATTGCAGGTGTTATTTATGGTTCAATCGTAGCATTGAGACAAAAAGACTTGAAAAAACTACTAGCTTATTCTTCACTTGCACACGTTGGATTGATAGCCGCTGGAACTTACACTTTAACTCTTGATGGTTTTAGAGGAGCTGTTTTACAAATGATTGCTCACGGTTTTGTGGTTGTGGGATTATTTTTTGCAGCCGAAATCATTTTTAGAAGATATGAAACCCGATTAATTGCAGACATGGGCGGGATTCGTTCTCAATCACCAAAATTCACTTCAATGTTTTTAATTTTGGTATTGGCCTCAGTGGCATTACCAACAACTTTTAACTTTGTTGGAGAATTTACCGTACTGTACAGTCTTTCACAAATAAATATTTGGTTTGCCATTTTGGGTGGAACAACCATTATTTTGGGAGCTTATTATATGTTGAAAATGTTCCAACATGTGATGTTAGGAGAAACTAATACAAAATTATTTGCCGATGTCACTTTTTATGAAGGGTTGACAATGGTAGTTGTTATTGCCGTTTTATTTTTCTTCGGAATGTATCCAAAACCAATCAACGATTTGATAACACCAAGTCTAGAGACTATTTTAAACACTATTAATAAATACAATTAAGTAAAAGCATAATATAAATGACAACATTAATAGCTATAATAGGATTAGGTGTTTTATGCCTTATATTTGAAATCTTCGATTTTAGAAAAGCGATTGTCCCAATAACAATTATCGGATTATTAGCCATTCTAGGGCTTACCGTTTCTGAATTTAATTCTCCTGCGAGTTACCATAATAACATGATTGTTGTGGATAAATTTTCGGTTTGTTTCTCTAGTTTATTCATAGTACTAACTATATTTTTGGTAGCCTTGAGTCATAACTTTTATGACAATCACCAAAGTAAACTATCTGATTATATTGCCATAAAAATATTTCTTTTGGCAGGAGCCGTTTCTATGGTTTCTTTTGGAAATTTAGCCATGTTCTTTTTAGGAATAGAAATATTATCCATATCGCTTTATATACTTGCAGCTAGCAACAGAATGAATGTAAAAAGTAATGAAGCTGGAATGAAATACTTCTTAATGGGATCATTTGCATCTGGAATTATTTTATTTGGTATTTGTATGATTTATGGCGCTATGGGATCTTTTGATATAATCGAAATTAGCGACATGTCACAATCTGCGGAGTTACCGATTTGGTTTCCAATCGGGATTGTTTTGGTAACTATAGGTATGTTATTTAAAATAGCTGCTGTTCCATTTCATTTTTGGGCACCAGATGTTTACGAAGGTTCTCCAACCTTGACAACTGCATTAATGAGTACATTAGCAAAAGTTGTGGCGATTGCAACACTTTATAAATTATTATCAAGCATGCATGCCGACATTAATTACTCTTTCCAAATTGTGGTGGTAATTATTTCAATCGCCTCTATGACAGTTGGTAACATTATGGCCTTAAAACAAGTCAATGTTAAACGTATGCTAGCATTCTCAGGAATTTCGCATGCTGGATTTATGTTGATGACTTTATTGAGTTTATCAACTTCAGCTGGAAGCTTATTGTATTACACTACAGCTTATTCATTAGCCGGTATTGCTGCTTTCAGTGTTATTTTATACGTATGTAAAAACAGAGAGAACGAAGACATTGTAAACTTCCACGGTTTAGGAAAAACAAATCCGTTGTTGGCAACTGTTTTGACTGCATCACTACTTTCTATGGCTGGTATTCCAATTTTTGCAGGTTTCTTTGCTAAATTAGTTTTGTTCAGTCAAACGATTCAAGCGGGTTATTTAGTTGTTGTGATATTTGCGGTTATCAATTCAATCATAAGCGTTGGTTATTATTTCAAATTAATTTTGGCGATGTACACCAAAGAGCCAAACGAAGCCCGTACAGGAAAATCATTCCTATATTATGCAGTTGCTGTTATTGCTATTGCACTAAATATTATAATAGGATTGTTCCCTTCACTAGTTCTAGATTTATTAGCATAAAATCATATTTTACTATATTAAAGAGCCTGCTAAATTTAGCAGGCTCTTTTTATATAAAAAAAGCCATCAATTAAAAAATCGATGGCTATTCCCCCTAATCTAATCAAAATCAAAACTATTTGTTCAAAAATTTATAATCTATCTTTATTTCTTACTATCTAAACGGATTACAAAAATCTTTACTGATTTGTTTAATTTTATCAAATATATTAAATACAAAACTCATGCTTTTACGTATTTATACCTGATTTTCAATATGAGTTTTCTAAATTTCAAAAATCTACAAAAAAACTAAACTTTTTTTATTTAATTACAAAGCGTATAGTAATATGCTAAAAAAATGCAAATAAGAGATTGTATATCGAATATAATCGCTAAATTACGATAGAAAATAAAGTAGTTATGGGAACGACTAAAAGACAAGATTTCGATCAGGAAACAAATGCAATCGCAGAAATCTGCAAAGCATTGGGACACCCAACCCGAATGCAGATAATGACATTATTATGGAAACAAAACAATAGGACATGCGGGGAAATTGTTTCCTTAATTCCATTAGCACAGTCTACCATATCCAAACATTTACTAGAATTAAAAAAAGCCGACTTATTAAATGTAAAAAACGTCGGAAAAAAAACAATCTACTCCATTGAAGTAGAAAAAATGCAAATTCTCAAAAAGTACTTAACTAATTATTTATCCAATAAATTACTTTCAAAAGAAGCAGAAATTGCTATACTTCGTCCCACTCCAAAAACAACGAAAAGAGATAAATTACATTTAAAGGAATTCAACTACCAATTTCCAAACAAAAAAAGTAATTCGGATCAAAACAACATTGAATAGTTTTATAACCTGAACTCGATTAATAAAAAACGGCTAATTGGCTAGTCTTAACCGTTTCGTATTTCAACGAAGGTTTTTTTGGCAGAAAGTTATAAGCAATTATTCCAGCAATAAGATTTGACAAAAAGTTAGTAAATGAACGATG
>CAUPJC010000044.1:0-26360 GCA_963511475.1 uncultured Flavobacterium sp. | reverse complement strand
CATCGTTCATTTACTAACTTTTTGTCAAATCTTATTGCTGGAATAATTGCTTATAACTTTCTGCCAAAAAAACCTTCGTTGAAATACGAAACGGTTAAGACTAGCCAATTAGCCGTTTTTTATTAATCGAGTTCAGGTTAGAAACTATATTTTTCCTATCAATACCCTTTTGGAACTCATTTCCGAAAGGGTATTTTTTTTGGAAACAGTCATTTACCTCAAATAACGCCATGCATGGCGTTCGTAACCCCATGAATGGCGTTGTACAACCTCAAATTTGGCGTCTAGAACCTCATGCATGGCGTTCATAACCCCATGCATGGGGTCATATAACCCCAAATTTGGCGTCTCTAACCCCATACATGGGGTCTTTAACGTCAAATTTGGGGTTTTTTAAGGTTTTTTGAGAGGAATTGATTGTATGATAATTATAGTTAGTATATAAAGGCACAAGTGGATAGCGCGGATTTATAATCCGTGCCCGCAAAGTACGTCGACAAAGAAAGAAACTATGAAAACAAATTGGTCTTGATAATTGGAATGGGCACGGATTGCAAATCCGCGCTATCGGGATAGCGCGGATTTGCCAAATCATCTTAAATACAAAACCATTTTTTCATTAAACCTATTGCCCAAATCCGGTGTAGCTGTTACAAGCAGTACTTTTTTTATGCAATATGTTTACAAATTTCATTGTCTATGTTTTCTAAGTAACTTTTTAGAATTTCAATGAAATTTTTTAAATCATTATTAGATATATCTGAAGCTTCGTCATTATGGTGTACAACTTTATTTCTTTTAACAACTATTGTATTTACTATATCTTTTTGAGTATTAAAAATTAAATTTTTGTCTAATGGAATACCAAATTTTTTAAAAAGGTCTCTCGTTTTAAATGGATTACCAGATATATATTCATCAAGTTCCTTTTTTTTGAGTTTAATTTTCAAATGCTCAAACTTATATTCAGTTTCTTTAAATTCCTTCTCAATATTAAGTGTCCATTTAATTAGATTGTGAGGTATTTTGGTTGAATCAAGTCTCAAATTCACATCGTCAATAATTACCATTAACGCATCTTTTAAATATGATTCCAAATAAGCACACATCATAACTAAGAAAGACTTAGTGAAAAAATTCACATTATCTTCTATGAATTTATCAGGTTCGTCAGAAATCAGTCTTTTATTTGTTTCGTCGATAATCTCTACAAGTTTTGCGTATTGTTCCAAATAGGAATCCAAGTATAAAGATTTATCCATTTAAAGTTGATAATTTTTCAGTCCAAATAGTTCTTCTTTTATTTATTGATGATTTTTGTTGTAAACCACCTGATAATGTTTTTGTAAAACTAATATCATTGCACAAATCTTCAAATAATGCTTTTATACTTGGTTTGTTTTCATTTAAATACTCTAAAGGATAATCTTTTAAACTCCACATCAAAAGGTCGTAATAAACTAAACTTTGTTTTGCTTTCATTTTTGTAAGATCAATAAAAGGATTTCCATCAAATACAATCATACATTTTTCTAATGTATTATTAAATAAGCTTTTAAGGTTTTCTATATTTTCAGAATCTAAATTTTGATTGATTCGACTGAATTTATCAAGATATTTTGACAGTTTATCGTCGTAGTCAGAAAGGTCTGTTTGAAAGGCAAAAAATCTTAAAATCATTTCTTCACTTTCACGACCATCTTTTACCTTTAAACCAGCTTCTCCTTTTCCAAAGTTTTTAATAAAATCTATATCCCCTAACTCAATTAGTAAATTGTCTAATGAGCCAGGATAAATCGCGTGTCTAATTTCTTGAGGTGTTAACTCAACTGCACCTTGATTTAATCTTGCAAATATTTCTTGTATTAACTCTTTAGGGTTTTCTTTTCGTAGAACAATACATCTAATAGTTGTATTTTCTAATTCATTTTTCAGGTCGCCTAATTCTGAAAATGACTTTCCTTCCAAGTCTTTTAAAATACTTAGTCCTTCAAGTCTAAATTCGTCATTGAAAAAATTTTTAATTGTAGTGATTCTCTGAACACCGTCAATTACTTCGTGAAAACCTTTATCATTTTCAGCAAAATAGCAAGCTGGAAGTGGAATTCTCATTAAACAAGATTCAATAAACTTAGAAGCTCGTTCGTTACCATCCTTATCCCATTTATATTTTCTTTGAAATTCTGGATTCAGAATTAATTTTGGTGGTTTTGAACTTGATCTTTGAAATAAAGTTTCAAAAGGGTAATCAATAGGATAAAGATTTAATGTTTTTTGTTCACTCATTTTATGAAATTATTTTGTTTGTTATTTTATTCGATTCGACGGCGTATTACTGCCAACTTGTTTATTAGCGACACTAAGTTTCGTATGCATCCTCTATTTGGGTAGATAGGCGAAGATTTATTTCATTTTTAGATCATTCAAACATACTCATTTCATTCCTACAAAAAAATAAAAACCCACCCAAAAATCAGATTTTCAGGTGGGTTTTCATAAAGTTTAAAAAAATTATATTTTGACAGTCTCAGTTTTTCTTCTATCCCTCAACCAATACTTCATTCTTTTTACCAAATAGAACATTACAGGCACCATTACCAAGGTCAATACCGTGGCATAAGTCAACCCAAAGATGATGGTCCATGCCAATGGTCCCCAGAAAATCACGTTGTCTCCACCCATAAAAATATGCGGATTCAAGTCGGTTATTAAAGAGAAGAAGTCAAAATTCAGTCCGATAGCCAGCGGAATTAATCCCAAAACAGCTGTCAAAGCAGTCAGTAATACAGGACGCAGCCTTGATTTACCGGACTCGATGATAACTTCTTTGATTTCGTCTATTGTTAAATCATCATGACTTTCTAAATGATTATCGGCTACTTTTTTGTCCAATAAAAGAACAAAGAAATCCATTAATACGATTCCGTTTTTCACTACGATACCCGCCAGCGAAATGATTCCCATCATCGTCATCAGGATTACAAAATCCATGTTGGCAATGACGTAACCGTAAAACACCCCACTAAAACTCAGGATTACCGTAAACAGGATCACCATCGTTTTGGAAACCGAATTAAACTGCAATACAATAATAATCGTAATTCCAGCTAAAGCTAAAAACAGCGCATATAGCAAGAAACTTTGGTTTTTGCCTTGTTCTTCCTGAACCCCAGAGAACGAATAGGTAACGGTTTTCGGTAATTGATAGCCTTTTAAATCGGCTTCAATCTGTTTGGTGATTTCATCTCCGTTAAAACCTGTCAGAACATTAGAGTAAACCGTCATAATACGTTTTTGGTTTTTTCTCTTGATTTGATTGTAGGTTGTAGTTTTCTCTGTTTCCGAAACCGCCGAAATCGGCACCTGCATCATTTGTCCGTTAGCAGGATTTCTAAAAGTCAGCGCCTGATTGAATAATATGTTTTCGTTCTTGCGCTGATCATCCTGCATACGCATCGTGATGTTGTAATCGTCATCGCCTTCTTTGTAAGTCGAGATTTCCTGCCCATAAACGGAACGGCGTAAATTGAATCCCAACTGTCCAGTTGAAACACCTAAACTTCCCGCACTTACGCGGTCTACTTTTACCTCAAGTTCCGGACTTTCTTTATTAACATCAATACTCAAACGCTCAATTCCGGGAATGTTTTTAGAATTGATAAAAGCAATCATCTTGTCCGCTTCTTTCAGCATTTCGTCATAATCGATTCCTGTCAGTTGAATACTGATTGGGTAACCTGCCGGTGGTCCGTTGGCATCTTTTTCGACAGTTACCGTAGCTCCGGCAATTGCTTTTACTTTCCCTCTGATTTCTTCCAGAATATCGGCGGTGTTGATGCCTTTTCTGAATTTAAATTCGGAGAAATTCACGGTTACTTTTCCTTTAAAAGGCGTTTCCGAAGCCGATCCTGCATCCACGTTTGGATTACCTGCGCCAACGCCCACTTGAGATACGATGGATTCAGCCAGATAGTTTTTGTCTGTTTTTGGATCAATATATTTGCTTAAAATAGAAATCACCTGTTTCTCTACAAATAGGGTAGCCTTATTGGTTTTTTCAATATCGGTTCCTTGCGGGTATTCGATATAAGTGATTACCTGATTTGGAATGTTATCTGGGAAGAAAAGCACTTTTCTAGGGAATATTCCCAAAAGAATAAAGGAGAAAAATAACAGACCGATGATTCCTATCAAAGCATACCAAGCTCTTCTTCCGGTCAAAATTTTGGACAAAAAGTTTTTGTATCTGTCTTCCATTCTAGGGAAAAAGCTGTGCTGAAAATCTTGTGTCCATTGGTACAATTTTAATTTGTACAGCCACATCAATCCAAGGGAAATAATGGCTAAGTGTCCAATGGCTTTTGCAAATTTAGAATCATACATATTTCCAAGAAGCACAAAAATAACAGCTAAAACAGTAAAAATTATCGAGTAAGTTTTAGCCAATTTTTTAGTCACATTTCGATCTTCAATATCCATCGAGCCTCCTGTCATAGCCGCATTGACAACCATTGCAACAAATAACGATGCTGAAAGTGTCACGGTTAACGTAATTGGGAAATACTTCATGAATTTACCCATAGTTCCCGGCCATAACGCAAAAGGCAGGAATGCCATCAAGGTTGTAGCCGTAGAGGAAATTACGGGCCATGCGATTTCGCCAATACCGACTTTTGAAGCTTCGACGCGATTCATACCTTTTTTCATATTGGCAAATACGTTATCGACGACCACAATTCCGTCATCCACGAGCATTCCCAGTCCCATTACCAATCCAAATAGTACCATCGTATTCAGCGTCAGTCCAAATGCGGACAGAATACTAAACGCCATCAGCATTGATAAAGGAATCGCTGCACCCACAAATAATGAGTTTCGAAGTCCCATTGTAAACATCAGTACAATCATTACCAGCACAATCCCGAAAATGATATGGTTCGAAAGTTCGTCAACCTGATGTTCTACACGGGAAGATTGGTCATTTGTCAATTCAATTTTTAGATTCGAAGGTAGATAAGAAGCTTTGGCATTTTCAATTT
This sequence comes from uncultured Flavobacterium sp., assembly GCA_963511475.1. Lineage (GTDB taxonomy): Bacteria > Bacteroidota > Bacteroidia > Flavobacteriales > Flavobacteriaceae > Flavobacterium. Next base: position 21,321 of record CAUPJC010000044.1, on the reverse strand, counting down.
TTTCTTTAACCTGTTCAATAGCCGAAATCATATTTTCATTGGAACGTTTCTTAACGCTCAGCATCACAACTTCGGTTCCTTTTTCGCGGGCATAAGTGGTTTTTTCTTTTTCTTTGAAACTTACCACTGCAATATCTTTAAGATAAACGGTTCCGCCATTGTGTTTTACAATGATGTTTTCGAGTTCTTTCGGGTCTTTGATTTCACCCACAATTCGGATGTTGTTTCTTGAGCCCTGCGAAATTAAATTTCCTCCCGAAAGCGTCATATTCTCATATTTGACCGCATTTTGAATATCATCAAAAGAAACCTGCGCGGCTGTCATTTTGAAAATATCAACGGCAATTTCCACTTCTCTGTCATCAACTCCCAGTATGTCTACTTTCTTTACTTCAGGAACTTCCTCAATATCGTCCTGCAGCAGTTCTCCGTATTTTTTAAGCTGTTGTGTCGTGTAATTTCCCTGCAGATTGATGTTCAAAATCGGCACTTCTTCCGAAATGTTCAATTCAAATACGCTTGGTTCTACTTTGCTTCCGTTGTCAAGATTTGGCCAGTCGGTATCTGCTTTTACGATATCTACTTTGTCCTTAATTTTGGTTTTGGCATCCAAAATGGTTACTTTATCTTCAAACTCAACAATAATCATTCCATAATCCTGAAAAGAACTTGATGTGATTTTATCGACTCCGCTGATGTTCTTGATTTCTTTTTCAAGAGGTTTGATGATTAATTTCTCTACATCCTCAGCTGAATTCCCTGGAAAAACAGACGAAATGTAAATCTTGTTTTCTATAATTTCCGGAAAATCCTCGCGGGGCATCGTAACATAGGCAATGGTTCCTGTGATTACAATCAGTAAAGTCAGGATATAGACTGTAACGCGGTTTTCGACAGCCCAACTTGATATTCCGAATTCTTTATTTTGATGTGACATATTTTTTTGGTTTAAAGTGGTTTAATATTGTTTAAAAGTTTAAATGGGTTTGCGTCTTAAACAACCTTAAACAGTTAAACAATTTTAAACTTTTTTAGAAGTTAAGTTTCATCCCGTCCGAAATAGTGTTCATCCCTTCGGTAACGATTATGGCATCCGAATCCAATCCGCTTAAAATCTCGGTTACATTGTCTGATGATTGTCCAGTTTTGATGATTACTTTTTTGGCAATCCCCGATTTTCCTGTAGAATTTGTTACTGTGTACACAAAACTGTTTTTCTTGGAATCCTGCTGAATCACATTAGTTGGAACAACTACGGCGTTTTTGCTCACATAATCAATCACTTTCATTTTTGCAACTTGGTTAGGGCGCAATAAATTTTCCGGATTTGGAACGCTGACTTCGATTCCGAAACTTCTGTTGTTTGGATTGATAAAATTACCTATTTGGCGTACTTTTCCTTTGTAAGTTTTGTTCAATGAAGTTAAGAAAACATCTACTTCAGTGCCAATTTTCAGTTTCCCGATATAGGTTTCAGGAATCGAGGTAGAAACATACATATTGCCTAAATTCACGATTCGCATTAATCCTTGCGGACTTGCTGAAACCACTTCCCCTTTTTCAACATAAACTTCGTCAATAGTTCCTGAAAATGGTGCTCTAATTACTGTTTTTGCAATCTGGGCGTTGATCTGCGCTACTGCTTTTTGAGCTGAAATCATTTGTGCCTGTGCTTGAAGGTATTGTATTTCGGAACCGATTTTTTGATTCCATAGATTTTTTTGACGTTCAAAAGTAGTTTTAGCAAGAGCATATTGATTTTCGGCACTGGCCAATTGCTGGCTCATACCGCCATCATCTGTGCGTCCCAAAACTTGTCCTTTGCTTACTCTTTGTCCCGCTTTTACATTCAATTGCACTAAGTTTCCAGGAAATTCAGGCTGAATCAATACATTTTCGTTGGTGTTAACATTTCCCTGTACTTCAAGATAATGGTTGAATGTAGTGTCTTTCAGTTTTATGGCAGTAACCAATGCCTCGACTTCTTTGTTCACGTCCAAAGTAGCCAATGCTTCATCGATTTGGGTAAGCTGTAATTGTAATTCGGCTTTTTTGGCAGTTATCGCTTTTACGTCTTTGGATGCAATAATGCTTTCGATTGATTGGTTTTTCTCAGATGAATTGCAGGCAATCAAAAGAATTGAAAGGGTGATTATGATTAGTATCTTTTTCATATTTTTATTTTTATTGATGTCGTTATTGAGTGATGATTTTTTCTAAACTGGCTTTTTTATTGATAATGGTGACCATTGTCTGCAAATATTTTTGTTGCGCGGTGTATAATTGGCGTTGCGCATCATTAAAGTCAAAACTTGATGAAAGTCCTTCCGTGAATTTAATCTGCTGTTTTTTCTCAATTCTTTCTGCCAGATTCAGATTGCTTTTGGCAGTTTCATAATCGGCGATGCTGTATTCGTACTCGGTTTTTGCGGTAGCATACTGTAATTTCAGTTTTTGTTCCGTTTCATTTAATTGTGTTTTGGCTTGATCCAAAGCAATTTTAGCCTGCTGTGTTCTGGAACTTCTGGCTAAACTGCTAAATATTGGCACATTTAAACTAAGACCAAGATTGGAATAGTTAAACCATTTTTGATTTTTGGAAAAAAACTCAAACTGATCTTTAAATGCAGTGTAACCAAAGTTGAAATTTGCAGATAATGACGGTAGCGCTTTACTTCTTTGAAGTTTATACTCCAATGTTCTCTGCTCTTCAAAATTGGTTGCCATTTTGTAGCTGATATTGTTGTTTACATCAAATTCTGTTTTGGAAAAAGCGAGATCCATATTCTGAATCGTCAGAGCGTCCAATTTGTCTGTCAATGTAATTTGGTCATTAATGTCTATCCCTAAATTTATTTTCAGCATTTTATAAGTGATGTCCAATAAACGCTTGTTATAATTTAAAGTGCTTTCCAATGAAGCAAGAGTGATTTCCAATTGTTCAACGCTTTCTTCTTCAATTAATCCGTTTTTGTAAGTGGCTCTGGTGTCATTAAGTGTTTTCTGCAGGGAAGCGATATTTTTCTCAAGGATATTTATGCTTTCTTGAGCCAGTAGCACACTGCCATAAGCGTTAATTACGATTTCCTTAATGTCTATATCGGATCTTTTTTTGGCATTTTCATAATAAGTCAAATACGTTTTCGAAGCCTGAAGTGCAACGATATAAGAACCGTCAAAAATAAGCTGGCTCACAGTGGAACGGGCAAGCATATTGTATTTAGTCCCAAAAGCCACTTCGGCATATTCTCCCGGGTTTCCTCCAAAAAATTCGGCCGGAACAACTGATTTTTGCAATACAAAATTATCGGTAAAATCCACGCCGGCATTAATCTGCGGTAAACCCATTGCGGTCGTTTCCCATTTCTTTTCTTTGGCAGCCTCGATATCACGTCCGGAATTGATGGATGTGTAATTGTATTCTAGGGCGTGGTCTATTGCCTGCTGTAATGAAAAGGAGTAACTCTTATTTGAGTCTTGAGCATTGATGCCCAAACTCAACAGTGTAAGCATTAACATGAATATGTTTTTCATTATATTTTGGTTTTAAGTAATTGTTTTTCAAGTTCGGCTATTCCTTTTGGCGTTGCCATTGCTCTGGTGTGGTACTCCAATGCTTCTAGTTCGAGCTTTGTCGCTTCTCTCTCGGAGATTGTGTTTTCTTTTATGCTAAAAATTAAGGAGTAATAGAATTTAACATAGATGTCAATATCAAGATCATTACGGTACAATTCCTGTTCAATACCTTTTACAATATTTTGTTTAAAACACATATTGCATTCATTAATTTCTCGAGACATTACTTTTTCATAGATTTCGGGGTAATGTTTTTTTAATTGATAGAGTGGAGAAGTATCAGTCGCCTGAAACATCTCTTTGAACATTTTTCGAATCTCAAAATTCTCTTCAATTGCGTTGTGATCTTTGGCTACAATGGTATCAATGACTTCATGAACGGTTTTATGAACCAATTCTGTACTTTCTTCAATCAATACTTCTTTATTGCCAAAATACTTGTAAATGGTTTTTTTGGATATACACATTTCACCAGCAATATCATCCATAGTAACGCTTTTAAAACCTAATTTTAAAAACAGATCACTAGCTTTGGATACAATTTTGTCTTTCATTTTTGGTTGTAACTTTTTGGTTGTTAGTGGTTTTTTAATATAAACAGGGATTATGACTTTCAAATCGTTTCCAACTATTTTTAATGATGAATAAATTCCAAATTGGCTATGAGCTTAATGTCAGAACCCACTGCGTATCCTCCATGATAGTGATTAAGACCAAAATCTTTACGGCTGATGTTTCCCGTAATTTCAAATGATGCTTTTTGAACGCCGTTGTAGTTGTTATAACCAATAAATTCGGTGTCCAATTCCACTTCTTTTGTAATGTTTTTGATTGTTAGGTGTCCTTTAAGGAAATTGATGTTTTTGTTTATTTTTTCGAAAGAGGTCGATTTGAACTGAATAACGGGCGTTTCGTCATAATCAAAAAAGTCGATTAATTTCAAATCAGAGTTTCGGCTCTTGTCGTTTGCTTTCAAAGAAAATTCGATCGAAGCGTTTTCCACTTCGTGATTTTGTATGGCAACGTGACCTTTAAAATTATTTTTGGAACCAGACATATAGTCAATCAATGAATGTCTCGTTTTTATCAATACGTCTGATTCTTCCGAATCAATTTTCCATTCGTTTTCCATGATTTCTACAGTTTTGTACTATTTTCGTAATGCAAATATAGCAACGGAAACTTTAAAAACAAATAAAGTTTCCGTTTCTTTAATTGTATTCTATTAAAAATTAGATAATTATAATGTGATTTCTACCCGAATTGTTAATCTATAATTGTAATAGCTGAAAAATTAGGAGTAAATGATTTCTTCATACAATTCAGACAATCTTTTTCGTAGATGCAAAACAGCATAATGCTTTCGCGAAAGTAATGTTTTGACAGAAACACCGGTTTCATTCGATATTTCTTTGAAAGACAAACCATCCAATTCGTTTTTTTCGAAAACTTCCCGCTGCTCCCGTGGTAATTCCGACAATGCATTTTCTAGTTCAACCCACATTAAAGAACGTAAGTATTCCGTTTCGGGAGATGGTGACGTTTGTGTACTGAAAAGCATTTCCGAAATATCTTTGATCAGCTCGTCGTCATCGTTTTGGTAGGAAGGTAATTCTTCTTCATGCTTCTTAATTTGTTTATTGATTATCATGTTGCGGGCAACCCGATACAGCCAGGCAGCTACCTGCTCTATCGGATTCATCGCAGTATCCACTTTTGCCAGTTGATAAAAAACGTCCTGCAAAATGTCTTCCGCATCTTCCTTGTTTGAAACGCGTTTACGGATAAACGCGTTCAACCTAGGTTTATAAGCTGTTACCAGCGATCCGACATCTTGCTGTTTTTTATTACTCATTATCTTTTTTGTCGATGTCAGTACTGTCAAAATCAAAATCGCTACCACCAAAGAAACGCCTGCGGCCAAATCTTCCGCCACACATGTGTTCTTTGCGTTTGTCTATAAATTCTTTTTGCTGTTCGGGAGTCATACTCATCCATTTTTCACGAATGCCATTTTTATGGCGCATGCCTCCAAATCCAGAACCGCCATGATGACCAAAACCACCGAACAAAAGACGTGAAAGCACGAGTAGTTCCAATGCCTGCCAAAAACTGATAATTCCTAATCCGAATATGCTCGGTATAAGTGCATTCCACAACAGCATTACTGCCCAAGTAAATCCTGCACCTGCTCCAATGCCAAGCAATACCATTCCTGCTATTTTAAAACCTTTTGTTTTCATGTTATATTTTATTTGTTTTTAAATTCATTTAAGAAGCCTTCTATTTATGTAGACAAATGAACGCGATAAATATTTTACGGAAATGGCTTTTTTTTTAATTTTTTTTTAGTCCAGTAAATTTGCAAAATAAACGGTGCTATTTGTCTCGTATTTTCTGCCTTTAAAAAAAACAATATAGCGCAGTCAGGAATTATGACTACTCGCTTTTTCAAAGAAACAGGATTGAACTATATATTGCAGTTGGTTTTGGCATAAAATAGCCGTTTTTAGATTTTGTTAGCCTTCTTCACTAACATGGATATCCTCAAAATACGTTGTTTTCCTAAAATGAAAGAAATAAACAAAATTTACACTTTGTAAGTTTGTAACTATTATTTTTTATATTTGGAAAAGCATAAAACAAAACAAATTTTTGCCAATCTATCTAAAAATTGGTTTATGTGTGAAGGTTTGTTTCGCATATAAGCGAGTTGGCAGTAATTTTACCCAAAAAGACAGAAAATAAGAATTTTTAGAATATGAGAAAAACACTTAAAATAATAGGAATTTATCTTTTCTTAATTGTAGCAAATCAAAGTTGTTCTCCTGACCATTATTTCATTTCAGATATTGAATTTAGTGGTGCAACAATAAGTGAAAGAAATAAAGAACGAGAAAAAAATCATTTTACAGAAACTGACGTATTAAAAAATGATATAATTTTTATAATTAGGAATAAAATCGATTATATTACAAGTTTAGATTTAGGGATATCAAGCAAATGTTATGCATTTTCAAAAGGTGAAGTAATTGATAATCATATACTTGAAAGTACATATTCATTAAAATTTGACCATTCTTTTAAGTATAAAAATTTGACTGTGGATGCTAATACGAATTTATTTGAAATTGATGAGTTAAAAAATCAAATAGAAATTTATAATGGTTATGGTGCTGATAAAGTATTTGAATTTAGTCAAGAATTCAAAACTGAAAGTGTATTTACTTCTGATGATTATGAAGTTACATTTAATTGTAGTACATCCGACAATAGACACTTTGAAAAAAAGATAATCGTAAAAATTGAGAACTAAAAAAACTACTGCTAACAGCTAAAACGGATTTGGGCAATTGGCTTAATGGAAAATTGGTTTTGTATTTGGGAAGATTTGGCAAATCCGAAAATAGGACTTAATTTAGTCCCAAACCCGATCTAGTACTAGAATGTTGTGTGCAAGCCTAAAATCAAAAATAACCGTATAAACTTTAACAGGATAATATTTTAACAAAAACAATATGCAAGAAGAAGTAACGAAACATACAAAAAAAATTTACAAAACTATGAAAAATACAGAACACACTTTTGGAGAGAAAGCAAAAGAAATCATCATAGAAATTTTTATAATCGTTTTTGCTGTAACACTCTCAATATGGCTACACAGTTGGAGTGAACACAAACATCAACAAGAAGAAGTAGCCGTGTTTCTTGCTAATTTAAAGAATGATTTAAAGGATGATATAAAAAAGCTCAACAATGGAAAGGAACAATATCAAAAGTCAAATATAGATTATGAAAAAATTTTAGCACTAACACCTTTGCAACTTGACAGTATTTATAAGTCGAAAGATATAGTTCATTTTCCGGTTTTTTCACATGGAAATATAATGAATGTTGGAAATTTTGAAGGTTTTAAGTCCAGTGGTAAAATTGGTTACATTGAAGACGAAAAATTAAAACAGAAAATCTTAAGTTATTACCAAATAATTGTACCGGCAATTAATGAAGTTGATAAAATTTATGATGGTTTTCTGTTTAAGTGTTTTGATAAAATGATAGAAAATGCGGACAAACCGGAAGAAAAATTATATTCAGACCCAAAATTTAAAAAGACAGTCGAATTTCTTGTCAGACTAGGTAAGAATAACATAAGGGTTTATGACCAAAACACAAAACCAAGGGCAATTGAACTTATTAAAGCAATTGATGAAATAGAGATGAATAAATAAAAACGGCACACAACCGCCGTTTTGCAATATGGCGAGTTTAGGCTTTATTTAAAGTTGATTTTGTATTTAGGATTTTGCTTCACCAGTTCGCTATCGTTCGGGTGGCAAATCCTGAAATCAGGTCTTAATTTAGGATAGTGTCCATGAATTTAAGTAAACGCAGATTGCTTTTCCTTTTATAGTGCAGCAAACTTCTTTGCAAATTCATCTACTTCCGTCCAATTAGTATATTCTATAACCGTTTTTGAATTAGTTGGTCCTTTGGTCATCATCATTATTAATTGTATTAAAAGTCTATCTCTGAAACTGTAAAGTTTATAATCTAATTTTCCAGGAAAAACAGCTGCAAGTGTTGGCTTCCATTCTATAGAATTAAAAAACTTTATTACATAAGGGTTTGTATCAGGTTTGCTTTTCTCAGGTTTGCGTGCGACCAAATTCACAGAAATAAATGCCGTTTTTTTAGAATTTAAAAACTCCGAGTTTTCTTTTATAAGTTTTTCTATTTGTTCGTTATGTTTCCCGTACCTTATACTGGAAGCAATAATTATTTTATCAAACGCTGTAATTTCTTGAGTTAAATCATTTACTGAAAAGACATCGACCAAATGATTATTTAGGATTAAAATATTCTTTATATGACAGCAAATTTTTTTCGTCTGACCGTCTACAGATGAATAAATAATTATTGTCCTCTTTTGCATTCTTTTTTAATTTATTATTTGATAAAGTGACACACGACTTATATACAAACAAATTTTTACAAGCTCGCCTGTTTGAGTTTGAAGATGCATTATTTTGTTAGTGTAATGTCTTCCAAATATACTCATTCTATTCCCGCTAAAAAAAAAGAAACCGCCAAAAATCAGATTTCTGGCAGTTTCTTTATCACAATTAAGTTCAGGTGTTATACTGTATGTTTCGGGTTAAAACCGTCTTCGCTTAATTCTTTATGATCATAATCGGCAACCATTTCGGCTTCATAATCTATTTTTTCATCTTTAGTTAATCTGGCTTTAATTTTCTCCATGATTTCATAAATCACAGGAACAATAATAAGTGTTAAGAATAATGATGAAATTAATCCACCAATGATTACCCAAGCCAAACCGTTTTTCCATTCGGCACCAGCTCCAGAAGCTAATGCAATAGGGAACATACCAAAAACCATCGCAATTGTCGTCATCAAGATCGGACGCAGACGGGCATGATTCGCTTGGATTAATGCTCTTCTTATGCTTTCACCCGCAGCTCTTCGCTGGTTGGTGTAATCTACAAGCATAATCGCATTTTTACACACCAGACCAATCAACATGATGATACCTAAAATGGTAAATATGTTAAGCGTATTATTAGTCAAAGCCAAAGCCAGCATCGCTCCAATGAACGAAAGCGGAATAGCAAACAATACCACAAAAGGGTGCATAAAACTGTCATACAACCCAACCATTACCAAGTAAACCAAGATAATGGCAGCTAATAAAGCGATTCCTAAAGTACCAAAACCTTCGCTTTGATTTTCCTGATCACCTCCCCAAATATAGTTTACACCAACTGGTTTTTTGAGCTTGTCTAATTTTGCCTGCCATTGTGTTACAATTGTTCCTGTTGGAACCCCAACGTTTTGTCCTTGTACAGTAACCGAAGCCGATTTATCACGGCGTTCCAATTGGCTTGGGCCAGAACCTTCGGTAATAGCTGCAAATTGAGACAGTTTGATCTGCTGTCCTAGACTGTTGACGAAAATCAGATTACTAACGTCAGTAATATTTTTTCTGTCGAAAGCATTGTATTTGATGTTGATGTCATACTCATATTCACCAGCTCTAAACTTTCCGTCTGTGTTTCCGCTGTATGCAGTCTGCATCGTCGTACCTACTGTTTGTAGCGTAAGTCCTAGCGCAGCCATTTTATCACGATCCACTTGTACATTGATCTCAGGATTTCCGTCTTCAACGGTTAATTTAATTTCCGTTGTTCCAGGAATGCTGCGTAATTCTGCTTCGGCTAATTTAGCAAAAGCCATAGCAGCTTCTGTAGAAGGCCCTGTTACAATCAGTCCAAGTTTTGCATTGTCTGCAGTACCTAGAATACCAACTGGTACTGTTTTTACTTTAGCTCCTACTAAAACTTTTTCCAGTTTACGTTTGATTTTTGCTGCATATACCGAAGCATCATCTGAACGTTCTGACTGGTCAATCATTTTTACATCAATCTCCGCTTTGTAAGCAGTAGCTTGTGAAGCTCCCATACCTTCGGAGGTTTGACCTACTGTAGTAATCTGGCTTTTTACATATTCTTCGCTTTTCAAAAAGGCTTCTGCTTTTTGAGTCATAAAGTTGGACTGCTCCAATGAAGCGTCTTTTGGCATTTCGATTTGAACTAAGAACTCTCCACTATCTGAAGTAGCAAAGAATTCTCCTCCAATGAAACCACCGCCCATTAATCCGATAGTCGAACCAAAAAACAACACTAAAACGACACCGATTGTTTTGAAATAATGATCCAAACACCAGTTTAATAATCCGGTAACCCAGTTTGTAAAACGAGTTAGAAGACTTTCGAATCCAAGAATGGTTCTTCCAAATATATTTTTACCTTCAATATGTTCCAATTTTCCAAAACGGGAAGACAACCACGGGATAATTGTAAACGAAGCCAATAATGACAATAAGGTAGATATAATTACAGTGACACAGAATTGTGTAATAATGTTTGATACCAATCCGGAACTCATTGCAATTGGTAAAAATACAACCACAATTACCAAGGTAATCGAAGTTACAGTTCCTCCAATTTCGGCAGTACCATCATAAGAGGCACGGATACGGCTTTTGCCCATTTCCATGTGCCTATAAATATTTTCCAATACCACAATCGCATCATCGACCAGAATACCAACTACCAGCGAAAGTCCTAATAAACTCATCAAGTTTAAGGTATAACCCAAAAGATAAATTCCGATAAAAGTGGCAATTAACGAAGCCGGAATCGAAACCATTACAATCAGCGAGTTACGAATACTGTGCAGGAAGAACAGCATTACAAATGCTACCAAGATTACTGCGATCAATAAATCGTGTATTACGGAATCTGCTGCTTCAAGTGTATAATCGGTACTGTCTTTTGCGATTTCTAAAGCAAGTTGTGATGTTTTATAATCTTTCTCCAGTTTAGTGATGGCACTTTTTAAATCGGCACTTACTGCAACCGCATTTGCATCCGACTGTTTGATAACCTGTAAAATAATTGCGCTTTTTTGATCAATTCTAGAGATTTTCTCCGCAATTTTTTGGGCATCCTGAACATCGGCAATATCATTTAAACGAACTTCAATTCCGTTTTTTGATGATACAACTAAGTTTCTTAATTCGTTTACACTTTTGTATTTACCCGCTAAACGGATTAATATTTTTTGATTTCTGGTTTGAATGTTACCCGTTGGGAAATCCAGATTCGAACTCAAAATAATTTGCTGTACCTGTGGAATAGAAAGTCCGTAACCCTGCATTTTTACAGCGTCTAGGTTTACCTGAATTTCACGTTCCTGACCACCAATAATATTTACCTGAGCCACACCTTGCACACGCGATAAAATTGGTGCAATCTTTTTATCAATCAAATCATAAAAAGTTGCTTCGTCCATTTTACCATTGGCACCAATAGTCATAATTGGTAAATCACTCAAGGAGAATTTGGTCAAAGCCGGAGTTTCGGCATCATCTGGCAAGTCGCTCACTAACGCATTGATTTTACGCTGTGCATCATTCATCGAAATGTCAATTTTTGCATTTGATGTCAATGTAACCGATACAATAGATAAGCTTTCGTATGATTTAGAATCGATTTTTTTGATGTTTTCTAAAGAAGCAATTCCGTCTTCAATTTTTTTGGTTACGGTATTTTCTACCTCACTCGGAGAAGCTCCAGGGTAAATAGTAGAAATCGTAATTACATTCTGCTCGAATTTAGGAATCAGTTCATAGCCCAATTGGCTGTAGCTGAACAGTCCTCCAAGGGTTAGTATCGTAAAGAGAACGATTACTAACGAAGGACGTTTTATGGATATTTCTGCTAATTTCATATTTTTCTTTTAAATAGTGATATGGTAGTAAGGAGTAATTAGTGACTGGTGATTAGCCTTGAGAACAGTTTATAGCTAATCACTAATTACTAGTCGCTAATTACTTTTTACTTAATAATTTCTACAGCGTTACCATCTTGTAAATTGATCTGCCCCGTTACAATTACAGTATCTCCATCAGATAATCCGTTGATTATTTCAACTTGGTCACCTAAAATTCTTCCCGCGGTTACTTTTTTCAATTTAGCGATTCCATTTTCAACCACAAAAATCTGATTGCTGCTCACACTTCCTACGAAAGCATTTCTAGGAACAACTTTCAATTCTTGTTTTTGTTTTGTTCCAAAGTTTGCTGTTCCGTACATACCTGCTTTAATAGCACTGGCGCTGTTTGTGATTTCTATTTCAATAGGGAAATTTAAACTTTCATCTGCTTTTGGAGCGATAAAAATAATTTTTCCTGTCGCCACTTTATCAGGGAAAACACTTGAAGTTACTGGTACAGTATTTCCAACTTTTAAACCAGCTACCTGGCTTTCGCTTACGCTGACTTTTAATTTTAATTTGGATACATCCACAATGTCAAACATTTGAGTTGCCGGCATTCCAGTAAGTATAGAACCTGGTTCGATATATCTTTTATTTATAAATCCTTTGATAGGTGCTTTTACTTTAGTGTCGCCAACGTTGATGTTAGCTTGAGTTAAGTTTGCTTGAGCATTTGTTAACTGCAGTTTTGCCTGATCCAATTGCTGTTTGGTAACACCGCCAGTTTGGTAAGCGTTTTCATATCTTGCGTAATCATTTTTAGCATTGTCGTAAGCTGCTTTTGCTGTATTTGCATTTACATTAATTACGTCACTTCTCACGATTACCAATGTTTGTCCAACATTTACGTAGTCTCCTTCGTCAACCAAAACTTTAATTACTTTTCCTGATTTTTCAGCAGAGAAAGTCAGTTCTTGAGTCGGAGCAAAGTTTCCGTTAGCAACAAAATCTAATGAAATATTTTCTGTTTTTACTTGTGCTGTTTTTACAGAAACGGCTGCGTTTTTTTCGGCAACTATATCAGTTTTGGCTTTGTTCTCGGCCTTGTTTTTTGTCAAAACATAACCAATTACTCCTAGGGAAGCAACAATTGCGATTATTGTAAGTATTGTCTTTTTCATTTTAGTTATTTATAAGTGTTTTAAGTTGTCCTTTTGATTTGATTAATGCTACTTCGGCAACTTTATAATCTAAAATTGCTGCTGTATAGTTATTTTGTGCTTCAATTGATGCATTTTCCGAGTCTAATAAATCGGTTAATGATGCTAAACCTTGCATGTAATTGTTTTTTGTGTTTTTAAGAATTTCTGTTGCCAAGATCATGTTCTCTTTCTGATTTTGTATCGTAACAATGCTATTCTGAATTTGAGTATTAGCATTTTTATAATCTAAATCAAGCGAAAGCTGTGTTTCTTTGAGGTCTTCCTGTAGGGCTCGAATTTGTACATCAGCTTGTCTTACTTTAGCACGAGTACCAAATCCTGTAAAAATTGGAACTCTTAAATTTAATCCAATTGATGAATAATCCGACCAATAAACGCCATCTGCAGGCTTAGCAAAGAGTGGGACTTCTGGTCCTTGGCCTAAATAGTTGTAACCAGCTGATAATGATAATGTTGGATAGTATTCGGCTTCTATAGATTTCTTCTGCAGCACCAATAATTCTTCTTGTTTTTTCAAAAGCAGGTATTCTGTTCTGTTTGCCGTGTTTGGCGCTTCAGCCAAAGCAGCTGGTGTGATTTCAAATTCAGTCTGCGGAATTTCAATTTGAGTTTCCATTGGCATTCCCATGTAAAACTTCAATGCATTTTCCTGTAGTTGTACGGCATTTAAAATTTGCTGACGTTGTGTACTAATGTTTGACATTTTTACAACAATACGGTCAAAATCAATTTTTTTAGCAAGACCATTGTCAAATTGACCTTTTACGATGTCACGAACTTTGGTAGTGTTGAGATAAGTACTGTCTAATAAAATCAATTTCTGACGCTGAACATATACCTGATAGTAGTTGTTGGCTACTCTTTCGATAACTTGTTCTTCTGTTAACTGATTGTTTATCTGATAAAATTCTCGAGTAGTTTTTGCTGCTCTCAAACCTGTAAAAACTGATTGATCAAATATTGCCTGTGTTAACGAAATTCCGGCTCCTGATGTCCATTTTTGACCAAAATTTGCCTGAATAGATGTTCCTTGTGCGCCAAATGCTGCTCCATCAATAACACTTGTCTGCAGTATAGGGTTATAAGTTAAATTCCCGCTTGCAGAAATCTGAGGCAATGCTCTTGATCGAACTTCCTCAATTTTATATTCACTGTTTTCAACATCTAATTTCGCTTTTTTGGCTGCTGCTTTGTTTTCCAGCGCATACGTCAAAGCGTCTTTCAGGGTTAAAGTTTTGACTTGAGCATTTGCCGTTAAAGCAAAAGAGCTCAAAAGTATGAGAATTGTTTTTTTCATTTATGTTTATATATTAACGTTTTGTAATTGTTTTTCTAGTTCGATGATTCCCTCTGGTGTTGCCATGGCTCTGGTATGATATTCTAAAGCTTCACGTTCTAATTTTTGTGCTTCACTTTCAGAGTGAGTATTTTCATTGATGCTAAAAATCAAATAGTAATAGAATTTGACATAAGCTTCTATATTTAAATTATTACGATATAGTTTTTGCTGAATTCCTTTTTCAATATTTTGTCTAAAACAAAATTCACATTCATCAATTTGAAATTTTAAAGCATTTTTGTAAATCTCAGGATAATGTTTTTTTAATTGAAAGATTGGAGAAGTATCAGAAGATTTAAACAGTTCTGCAAACATGCGTCTGATTTCAAAATTTTCTTCAATTGCATTGTAGTTTTTCGAAATCGCATCTTCAATAATTTGATGAACTTGTTTATGAAGTAAATTTACAGTCGATTCAATCAGTATTTCTTTGTTACAGAAATATTTGTAAATTGTTTTTTTAGAAATGCACATTTCGCCTGCGATATCATCCATAGTAATGCTTTTAAAACCGAGTTTTAAAAACATTTCGCCTGCTTTAGTTATAATTTTTTCTTTCATTTTATGGTAACTTATTGTAATTAAAACTTAAAATTTATTTACACAGTAAAAGTTAGTTGTTAAATGAGTTTTGTTTTTTAAGATTTTTTTAATGTGTGAATTCGAGATTAGCAATTAGCTTAATGTCTTTGCTTATCGGCACACTTTTATTTTGTCTGATCATATTGTAATCAAGCCCAAAATCTTTACGGTTAATGTTACCCGTAATCTCAAAAGACGCTTTTTGAACACCATTGTAATTATTGAATCCAATAAATTCGGTATCGAATTCAACCACTTTTGTGATATTCTTGATAGTCAGAAATCCTTTCAGGAAATTTATGTTTTTGTTTATTTTTTGAAAAGAAGTTGATTTAAACTGTATAACTGGTGTTTCGTTTTTGTCGAACAAATCTGTGATCTTTATTTCGCTGTTTTTTTCAGGGGAAGTGTTTTTTTTATCATTTATGCTTAATGAAAATTCTATTGATGCATCTTCAACTTCATTATTTTGTATAGCAACGTGCCCTTTTAAATTGTTTTTGTTTCCAGGCAGATAGCCTATTAGAGAATGTCTAGATTTTAGTATAACGTCTGATTCATTAGAATCAATAGCCCATGCATTTCCCATAATGATTAGTTTTAGTAATAGTATTTCCTGATTTCTTGGTTTTTTTTAAAATATACTTCGGAAACTTTGAATACCAATAAAGTTTCTTGTGTTCTGCAAATGTAAGAAGGAAACTTTAAAAACCAACAAAGTTTCCGATGTTTTTTTTCGATAGCTGCGATAAATAAAAATTATAGTTCTGTTTTTACAGTAATTTACAATTCAATAATTGACATTTGAATTGTATCTTTGAACCTTATATGTTTTAAAAGAAAACTCTAAGAGTAAACTATATCTCATTTTATGCACGCGATTCATCAGTATCAAGAATTTTTTATTACTTATTTAGAAAATCAAAAAATTATTAAAGACCCAAATAATCTATATGAACCAATAGATTATATATTAAGTTTAGGAGGCAAAAGAATGAGACCTGTGCTGACTTTACTGTCTGCAGAAGTATTTGACGCTGATTATAAAAAAGCACTTCCCGCTGCTATGGCTGTTGAAGTTTTTCATAATTTTTCGCTGGTTCATGATGACATTATGGATGATGCTCCCTTAAGAAGAGGAAAACAGACAGTTCATGAAAAATGGGATATCAATGCCGGTATTCTCTCAGGCGATGCGATGCTGATTTTAGCCTACCAATATTTTGAACAATACGAGCCAATCGTTTTTAGGGATTTGGCTAAACTGTTTAGCAAAACGGCTCTTGAAGTTTGTGAAGGGCAGCAATGGGATGTCGATTTTGAAACCCGTGCCGATGTTACGATTCCAGAATACCTAAAAATGATCGAATATAAAACCGCAGTTTTAGTTGCTGCAGCCATGAAAATGGGTGCGATTATAGCTAATACTTCTGTAGAAAATGCTAATCTTATTTATGATTTCGGACTCAATTTAGGACTCGCTTTCCAGCTACAAGATGATTATTTGGACGCTTTTGGTGATCCGGAAACTTTTGGAAAACAAGTAGGAGGAGATATAATCGAAAATAAGAAAACCTATTTATACTTAAAAGCTTTAGAATTTTCAACTCTGGAAAAAGCTTCAGAATTAGAAAAATTATTCAGTTTACAGTTGGAAGATAATTTACAAAAAATAGAAACTGCAAAAACTGTTTTTAACGAATCAGGAGCGTCAAAAGCTACTCAGGAAGCTATAGAAATGTATACTTTCAAGGCTTTTGAAACGTTAGAAAAAATGACAATTTCAGAAGAGAAAAAAAATATTCTGAAAACTTTTGGTAAAAACCTGATGGGAAGGAAAGTTTAAATTTTTGATTTTAGAAATTCTGCATTTCATTTAGTTTTTAATCAAGAATCCTTTCATCGTAATCTTTTTTAACATCTGAAATCAAAAATCGTTAATCATCATTCAAAAATCTCCATGTTTATAGCGCCAAAAAATACCGAGTCATTGCTTGTTGAAGCGCAAGCTGAAACACTGTATCTGAAATTAATCGAGCAAATCAATAAAGATTTTAATTTGGCAAATGAAGGTGTTGATTTTCCGTTGAGCATTTCGCCCGATGAATTAAAAATACAGCTGCACGAAAAAATATACCGAATGATTCAGTATAAATTCGCTGAATATTTGAATCTTCTTTATATAATCGATGTTCCGGAAGACCAAATAAAAAAACTAGACGGAACCGATTTAGTAATTCTGGCCGAACAGGTTTCTTTTTTAATCCTAAAAAGAGAATGGCAGAAAGTTTGGTTTAGGAATAAGTACAAATAACTCCTAAGTTTCTGATAATCTGAGATACTAAGAGTTTGAAGATAATTCTATCTTAGAATCTCAGATTCTTAGCATCTCAGCAACTTCAAAAAATCAAAAATAAGCTCTCACAAAAGGCACAAGCGCATCTCCATAAACATTGTCATTTTCGTCAAACAGGACATTATAGGCAAGCCCTACAGTTACATTTCCGGTTCGGTAACCCGCTCCAAGAAACAAAGCAGTATTCCAAAAATTGTTCGTATAACCGTTATAGCCATTATAGGCTTCATAATGATTATTGACATACGACTCGTTTAAGTTTATCGAAAGCTGAATCTCAGGAATTGGATTGATGAAGGTCAAGAAACTTATGCCATAAATTCCGGAATCGTAATAACCTTTGGAAGAAACATAACTTGCTTGAAGACCTATGCCGGTTGCCAAATAAGGATTTATATTATAAATAGCACTGGGTGCAACAGTAATATCGGTATAACCGCTTCCAAAACTTAATCCTAATCCGCCTCCAAATTGTACATTTTGCCAAAAAGGATTTGTCGCCGGAGGCATTTGCTGGTATTGAGCTATTACGTTTTCGTAAAAGAGCAGGGTAAAAAAGACGAAAAGGTACTTTGTTAGGGAGGAAAAGGTTGATTTTTTCATACTTCTGGCTTTTTTTAACAAATTTTTACGTAAAAGTACGTAAAAAAATAGATTTAAATAATTTGCTTTATCGTATTTTTGCCGAACTATTTAACAAAAGTATATTCAATAACAGTATTATGGATAGGTTTTCATTTTTAAACGCAGCTCATACAGAATTTTTTGCTCAATTATACGATCAATATTTAGAAAATCCAGATAGCGTAGAACCTAGTTGGAGAAGTTTTTTTCAAGGTTTTGACTTTGGGATGACTACTTATAATGATGAAAATCCAGTTCAGCGAATTGTTGAATATGTAGAAAACAATGTGGATTGTAGTTTAGTTTCAGATAAACTGCAAAAAGAATTCAATGTTTTAAAATTAATTGATGGATACCGCACCCGTGGCCATTTATTCACGAAAACAAATCCAGTTCGTGACCGCAGAACATATAGCCCGACTTTGGATATTGAAAACTTTGGATTGACAGTAGCTGATCTTTCAACTGTTTTTGATGCCGCTAAGGTAATTGGTGTTCCACCTTGTTCTTTGCAGGATATTGTAGCGCGCCTTGAAGCTATTTACTGCCAGTATATTGGTGTTGAATATATGTATATCAGGAATCCTGGTGTTGTGAAATGGATTCAAGACAAATTGGGCGTAAACAATAACCAGCCTAATTTCTCTGTTGAGGAAAAGAAAACAATCTTAAATAAATTAAATCAAGCCGTTTCTTTCGAGAACTTTTTGCATACCAAATACGTAGGGCAAAAACGTTTCTCATTAGAAGGAGGAGAATCTGTAATTCCAGCTCTTGATGCTTTGATTGAAAAAGCTGCCGAAAAAGGTGTAGAGCAGTTTGTGATGGGGATGGCCCACCGTGGCCGCTTGAATGTCTTGGCTAACATTTTCGGAAAATCCACTCAGGATATCTTCGGTGAATTTGACGGAAAAGATTACGACCAAGAATACTTTGACGGGGATGTAAAATACCACTTAGGTCTTACTGCCGATAAAGTAACTAAGTCGGGTAAAAAAATAAACATCAATTTAGCTCCAAATCCTTCGCATCTTGAAACAGTAGGTGCAGTAATCGAAGGAATTACAAGAGCAAAACAAGATAAATATTTTGCAGATGATTTCTCTAAAGTCTTGCCAATTGCCGTTCATGGTGATGCTGCAATTGCAGGTCAGGGTATTTTGTATGAAATCATTCAAATGTCATTGCTAGACGGATACAAAACAGGCGGTACAATTCACATCGTAATCAATAACCAGGTTGGTTTTACAACTAACTACCTGGATGCTCGTTCCTCTACATATTGTACAGATGTTGCCAAAGTGACGCTTTCGCCAGTATTGCACGTAAATGCTGATGATGCAGAGGCTGTTGTACATGCTATGTCTTTTGCGTTGGATTACAGAATGGAGTATGGACGTGATGTCTTTATTGATTTATTAGGATACAGAAAATACGGGCATAACGAAGGTGACGAACCTCGTTTTACACAACCTGTTTTATATAAAATCATTGCAAAACATCAAAATCCTAGAGATATTTATGCTGAAAAACTTTTGTCAGAAAGAGTTATCGATGCCAATTATGTAAATACAATTGAGAAAGAATATAAAAAAGATCTTGAAGAAAACTTAGAAGCCTCTCGCAAAAAAGGCCTAACAATCATTACTCCGTTTATGCAGAATGAATGGAAAGGATTCAACCAGGTCTCCGATGATGTAATGTTGCAAAAAGTAGATACTTTGTATGCTAAAGATTCATTAGATTCTATAATCAAAACAGTATCGACTTTACCATCTGACAAGAAATTCATTAACAAAATAACCAAAATTGTTTCTGACCGAAAAGCAGGATATGATAATAATACTATTGATTGGGGAACAGCCGAAACATTAGCTTACGGTTCTCTTTTGAGTGAAGGATTTGATGTTAGAATTTCAGGTCAGGACGTTGAACGTGGTACATTCTCTCACCGTCACGCCGTAGTTAAAGTAGAAGATTCTGAAGAAGAAGTAATTTTATTGAACGCTATAGAAAACAAAAAAGGAAACTTTGGTATTTTCAATTCGCATTTATCGGAGTATGGTGTACTTGGTTTCGATTATGGTTATGCCTTAGCAAATCCAAATGCATTGACTATTTGGGAAGCACAATTTGGAGATTTCAGCAATGGAGCACAAATAATGATTGACCAATATATTTCTTGTGGAGAAGACAAATGGAACAATCAAAATGGTATTGTTTTATTATTGCCGCACGGATATGAAGGGCAGGGAGCAGAGCACTCTTCTGCAAGAATGGAGCGTTATTTACAGCTATGTGCAAGACACAATATGTATGTTGCCGATTGTACAACTCCGGCCAACTTCTTCCACTTGTTGAGAAGACAAATGAAAACAACTTTCCGTAAGCCTTTAGTGGTATTCTCTCCAAAGAGTTTATTGCGTGATCCAAGATGTGTTTCTACTGTAGAGGAATTAGCAGCTGGAAGTTTCCAAGAAACTATCGATGATGAAACAGTTAACAAGAAAGATGTGAAAACATTGGTTTTTTGTACAGGTAAATTCTATTATGACATTGTTGCCGAAAGAGGAAATAACGGAAGAAATGATGTGGCAGTAGTTCGTGTTGAGCAATTATTCCCTTTCCCATCTGAACAGATTAAAGCAATTATCGCTAAATATCCAAATGCTGACGATTATGTTTGGGCGCAGGAAGAGCCTAAAAACATGGGAGCTTACAGTTTTATGCTGATGAATTTTGATTTTATCAAATGGAGATTAGCTTCATTAAAAGCATATGCGGCACCAGCTTCTGGAAGTTATACAAGAGCAAAACGCCGTCACGCAGATGCTATCAGAATGGTATTTGACAAAAAATTATTCAGATAATAATTAGGAGCTATTTCCCGCTATTCGTTTCAAACGAAGTTCACTGAACTCCGCTTGAAATGAAAGTTAAGTGAAGTAATCTTTTTATTTTTAAAGGAAAAATAAAAAGGATTTCCACTTCACACGAGTGAAGTGAACTGGCGAAGCAATCGGGGCTAGAAAAAAATAATAATAAACAGAAGTTGTTTTAAAACAATTTAAAATTTAAAATTCATCATTTAAAATAATAAGACATGATTTTAGAAATGAAAGTCCCATCACCAGGGGAATCAATCAAAGAAGTAGAAATTGCAACTTGGTTAGTAAAAGACGGAGATTATGTAGAAAAAGACCAAGCTATTGCTGAGGTTGATTCTGACAAAGCAACACTTGAATTGCCAGCTGAAATGAGCGGAATTATAACTCTTAAAGCAGAAGAAGGTGACACAGTAGCGGTTGGGGCAGTAGTTT
>CAUPJC010000043.1:0-26912 GCA_963511475.1 uncultured Flavobacterium sp. | reverse complement strand
GAAAAAATATCAGTAATTTTATCGAAACAAATCATAAGGTAGGATTTAGTTAAATATTTAATTGTCAGAGATTTAAATATACTAAATTTTACCTTTTTGTGCAATGTTTTCAGCCTAAATTATTAATCGAGTTCAGGTTATGAAGAACATTTTTAAATTCTTAGTTTTAATTATTTTTACTCAGACAAGCTTTGCTCAAAACTTTGATAAAAAACTAGTTTCAAAAAAAACTGAATTGAATCTGTCTTTAGAGCCAAAAATGCGCGGAATAGAAAATAATAATGTTGTCTATTACATTGAAAAAGATATTCAAACTTTGTCTGCTTACGAAAACGGAAGGTTAAAATGGCAAACAAATATAATTTCAGTTTGTGGTAAACCGAGTGTTGGAAAATCAGAGATAAGAGTTATAAAACCGGAAGCAGATAAATTATTAATCGTTTTTGGAAAACATAGTTTTGCTGAAGTTGATATTAAAAACGGCAAGACTAAATATTTAGGTGCAGATTAAATAACTACCGCCAACAGGTACACCTCCAATGAATCTAAGCAATTGACTTAATATAAGTTGTTTTTACATTTGGCAGATTTAAAAAAAAACAATCAAAAACAGTAGTCATCTTACAATTTCCAACAAAACCATTTTATCTCCAAAAAAAAGGGTGAAGCTAAACGAATTTAGCTTCACCCTTTTTAATAACTGTTATTTTATTTTACCAGAACTTAACGTACAATGCAGCAATAACCAACAAAGTAATTATAATCATTACGGTAGTTTGTGGTTTCAATTTGAACATTTCTGTATCCAATTCGAATGCTTTTGGGTTTACTTTTGGACCAAACATACTGATTCCTATCATCAAAATCATTGTAAACATAAATGATAATCCCATACAAATGTGGAAAGGAATTTCGTAAGTACCTTTTGCAGTTTGATACGCAGTGTATAATAATGTTTGATTTCCGAATAATGCAGGTGCAAATTCATTGAATAACACTGACAGCAAGAAACCTGAAATTACACCAACAATAGCTGCTGTACCAGTTGTTCTTTTCCAGAACATACCAAGGAAAAACATAGCGAAAACACCCGGACTAATAAATCCAGTATATTTTTGAATATAAGTAAAACCACCTACACCGCCAATTCCTAGTACGTCATCCCAAGTAAATAAAACAGCTAAAAGCATTGCTGCGAAAACTGTATATCTTCCAATATTTACTTGTGCATTATCCGAAGCATTTTTTTGAATATATTTTTTGTGAACATCTAAAGTATAGATAGTCGAAATACTATTTACTTTCCCAGCCAAAGAAGCAACAATCGCCGCAGTCAAAGCTGCTACTGATAATCCTTTAATTCCTGTAGGAAGGAAAGTTAACATTGCAGAGTAAGCTCCGTCTTTTCCGCCAACTAGTTGTGGTAAATGTCCATTTTCGTATAATACATAAGCGGCGATACCAGGTAACATTACGATAAGCGGCATTAATAATTTCAAAAATCCAGCGAATAAAATTCCTGTACGGGCAGTCTGCAGGTCAGCTCCCAAAGCTCTTTGAGTAATATATTGATTACATCCCCAATAGTTCAAGTTAATAATCCAGATACCTGCTGCATAAGACATTAACCCAGGAAAAGTAAGATATTTGTCAATCTCTAATTGAGTAGAATTAGCTGTTGGCTCAGGAATAATCATTTTAAAATGTTCTGGAGCTTTTTCCATTAATACTTGGAAACCAGCAATTGCATCTTTACCAAAACCGAAATATTCCCCAACTGTAGTCAAAGCAATGTAAGACGTAACTAAACCTCCAATAATCAAAACCGCTACTTGAATTACATCGGTATAAGCCACAACTTTCATACCTCCTAAAGAGATAATTAAAGCAAAAACTGCTAATCCTATCATGATAACATGCAGATACTCACCTCCAGCTAATCCATTAATAGCAACAGCTCCTAAATACAAGATAGAAGTTAAGTTTACGAAAACATATAAAAACAGCCAAAAAACAGCCATAATCAAAGCCGTTGATTCGTTATATCTTTGTTTCAAAAATTGAGGCATGGTATAAATCTTGTTTTTCAAATAAACAGGAATAAACCAAACAGCCACAATAATCAGGGCAATAGCGGCAAGCCACTCATAAGCAGCAACAGCGATTCCTAAAAAGAATCCTTCACCGCTCATCCCGATAAATTGTTCTGCTGAAATGTTTGAAGCGATTAATGAAGCTCCGATTGCCCACCATGTCAAAGTTCCTTCTGCAAGGAAATACGCTTTGGCGTCGTGTTCGTTTCTTTCACGCTTGCGATAAATCATGTAACCGTAGACGGACACGACTATAAAATAAATAATAAATACTGCGTAATCTGCAAAAGCCAAATTATTGCTCATGAGTAAATAGTTTTTTAATAGTTAATATAAAGGTATTTGTTTGTTCTTTTAATAATTTGTAATCTAATTTTATTTTGGAGTGCCAATATAGCACTTGTTTCCAATAAAATAGAGCAATTTCTCACTCAAATCAAACATAAAATAAAAAATATGTTTAAATTCTATTGTTTTATTATGAATTATTTAAGCCAAAAGTAAAATAAAAATATTTAATGGCAATGCTTATAAATGTATTTTTTACATTTATTTGTTAAATCTTTAAAATTATACAATTATACTGTTTATTTATGATTATTTTGATGCAAATTGGGGATTGCTTCGAACCTTCTGTTCCCATTTCCAAGCGCTTTCCATAGCTTCTTCCAGAGTCGAAACGGTTTTCCAGCCCAAAACATTATTAGCTTTATCAGTATTGGCATAAGCCGAAGTAACATCACCTTCTCTTCGTTCTACAATCTTATATGGCAGTTTTTTTCCGCTTACTTTCTCAAAAGCCGAAATCACTTCCAGAACTGAGCTTCCTGTTCCTGTCCCAAGGTTAAAAATCTCTAATGGCTCTGCATTTTTTTTGTTTAATAATCGTTGAAGTGCGATAACGTGTGCTTTGGCCAAATCAACCACATGAATATAGTCCCGCACACAAGTTCCGTCTACAGTTGGATAATCATTTCCGTACACTGATAATTCAGCACGTAAACCCATTCCGGCTTGTGTAATGAATGGAACCAAGTTTTGAGGTACGCCAATAGGCAATTCACCAATTTCGGCTGAAGGATGCGCCCCAATAGGATTAAAATAACGAAGCAGAATTGCATTAATATTACTTACTTTCACCACATCTTCAATAATCTCTTCCCCTATCTGTTTGGTATTTCCATAAGGAGACAAAGCAGGCTGGACAGGAGTGTTCTCAGCAATTGGCATCACTTCGACCTGACCGTAAACTGTACAGGACGAACTGAAGATAAAATGAGCTTCTTTCTTTTTCTCTAATTCCTGCAAAATATAAACCAATGCACCCAGGTTATTTTCATAATACAGTAAAGGATTTTTTACGCTTTCGCCAACTGCTTTCGAAGCAGCAAAATGAATAACACCCGCAACATCTTCATGCTCGTCAAAAAAACTTTGAACATCCTTTTTTTCTCTTAAATCAATTCCAGAAAAAATTGGTTTTATCCCTGTAATTCGTTCAATACCTTCCAAAACTTCGATAGAAGAATTAGAAAGATTATCTATCACTACTACATCAAAACCCTGATTTTGCAATTCGACAACAGTGTGAGATCCTATAAAACCTAGACCGCCTGTAACAACTATCTTACTCATCTTATTTATTTTTACTTTTTTTAATTCTCTTGTAGCCCTCAGTTCAAAGATCACACTTATTTTGGTTTTATAACAAACCCATAACTATATTCCTTCTCTTTTAATTGATACTGACTATGTGGCAACGCTCCCCAGCTGTTATCTCCTCCAACACCTCTTTGGGCTAAATCTACACATACTACCACTTCATTTCGAGGAGTTATATCATTGAGATGACGGTATTTTTTGGTCAGACCTGGATCAAAATCTTCTGGATAATTATGCAGCGCACTTACTCCTAAAGGCTGTAAACCATTTATTTCGATTCCATTTCCAGAATTATTTGTAAGTGTTAACCAACGGACATCCGTTTTATATCCATTTTCCTGCGGACGAGTATAAGGAACATATTGATCTGCAACTTTACTGCCATAAATTCCTTTAAATGAGGCAGTATTTCTATCCTGATAATTTTCCCAAGGTCCTTTTCCATAATAATTAAAATTATCCAGCTCTTTTTTAAGAGAGAATATCATCCCAAAACGGGGCATTTCGGACAATGAATTATTACCTGCTTTGAACGAATTTGAAATCTCCAAACTTCCGTCAGTATTCATAGTATAAACAATCGTATACGCAGACGCAACATCTCTTAAGAAAAGAACAGCCACAACACTTGACTTTCCATCTATTTCTTTAATTTCAATGGTATTCAATTTACTAAATTTCCCTGCAGTTCTCCATACATTGCTTTCTGCCTGCATATTATTTCCAAAATCATTGTCTGTTGGAGCACGCCAGAAATTTGGAACTGGCAACTGATTGAAGAATCGTTCCCCTTTGGATTTATAATCTTGAATCAAACCTGTTTTCTTACTTATTGTAACCTCAACACCAGACGAACTAAGAGTAACAGCATCTTTAGTTTCTTTCACTATAGGATTTCCTCCTTTATCCGAAGCTTTAACAAAATAATTATTAGAACCGATTGAAAACTGCTCTCTGGCTACTTCAAAATTTTGAGGTAAAACTTCTGTTCCTTTACGTGTGAAAGCATAAATATTCAAAAGATATTCTGTACCGTCTTTTGCAGTTAACTTAGGTAATTCCAGTTGTATTTCCTTTTTGGATTGAGGAGCAAGATTTACATCTATTACCGCTGATTTTATTACCAAACCGTTTTCCAAAACTTCGTATTTGAAGATATAATTGTCAAGGTTTGTGAAGCCAAAACCGTTTTCAATCTCAATAATTCCTTTATTCAAATCAACGCCTTTGAATAGAATATCCTGATAAACTTTCTTTACTTCAAAAGCGCCTGGGTGAGGTTTTCTATCTGGCCAAACCAATCCGTTATGACAAAAATTTTCATCATTGGTGTAATTTTGACTTCCCATATCTCCTCCATAAGACCAATATTTTCGGCCCACTTCGTCAGTCATTTCAAAACCTTGATCTACCCAATCCCAGATAAATCCACCCTGCATGTTTTCACTTCCGTGAATAATATCCCAATATTCCTGAAAATTACCGCTGCTGTTTCCCATTGCATGTGAATACTCACACATAATAAATGGACGTTTTACATCCTTGCGTTTAGCATATTCTTTCATGTATTCTATACTTGGATACATAGGGCAAACGATGTCTGTATTGTCCTCTTCCATGGCTTGCTCAAACTGAACCAATCGGGTTTTGTCCCTGTTTTTAATCCACTTATACGCATCTTTAAAAACGGGTCCGTTTCCACATTCATTGCCCAAAGACCAAAGAATAACCGAAGGCTGATTTTTGTCGCGTTCTACCAAACTGTAAATACGATCCATGTGTGCAGCATGCCATTCTGGTCTGTATGCAGGATGGTTTGCATAATCGGAAATCCAAGACAAAGAACCCATACCATGGCTTTCAATATTAGCTTCATCTACCAAAAACAAGCCGTATTTATTACACAGTTTTACCCATAATAAGTTATTGGGATAATGACTGCAGCGTACTGCATTAATGTTTAATTCTTTCATCATCTTAATATCCTTCATCATCGTTTCCTCGTCCTGATAATGCCCAGTTTTAGGATTATGCTCGTGAATATTTACACCATGAACCATGATTCGGATACCATTAACTAATAATTGTCCATTTTTCAATTCTACTTTACGGAAACCTATTGAAGTTCCAACTGTTTCAACAAGCTTTCCATTTTCATCTTTAAGAGAAAGCAATAAAGTATATAAATTAGGTGCTTCGTTACTCCATAATTTAGGTGAATCAACATTCTTACTGAATGTAACTGATTCTTCGGAATTGGCTTTTATGTTTAACTTAACTTCTTTTGTAAAAAGAAGTTTTCCGTTTTTATCTACCAATTTAGCCTCAACTATTTGATTGTTTTTTGAAACTGAATTCTTATTCTGAAGTTTTACATCAACAGAAAGACTTCCGTTTTTATACGAAGCATCTAAATCTGGACCCGCAAAGAAATCGGCAATTCGGATATTAGCAGTACTGTACAGATATACATCTCGGTCAATTCCTGATAAACGCCAAAAATCCTGATCTTCTAAATAGGAACCATCGCTCCATCGATAAACCTCAACAGCTAACTGATTTTTACCAGCTTTTACATATTTAGTGATGTCAAATTCAGTTGGGCTTTTAGTGTTTTCACTGTAACCTACTTTTTCTCCATTTACCCAAATATACATTGCCGAAGTTCCTGCTTCAAAATGAATATATACCCTGCGGCTGTTCCAGTTTTCCGGCAACTCAAATGTACGCTTATAAGAACCCACCGGATTATCCGCATGGTCTATAAATGGCGGATTTTTTACGAATGGATAAGTAATATTCGTGTAGATTGGAATTCCATAACCTTGCAGTTCCCAATTAGAAGGCACTAAAATTTCTTTCCAATTTGTTGTATTAAAATTAGTTTTGAAAAAATCATCTGGTTTTTCATCCGGCGTTGGAGACCAATTGAATTTCCACATACCATTTAAGCTTAGAAACCATGGAGAACGGGAATAATCATCTGCAATAGCAGATGGTTCATCAGCATACGGCAAAAATGCTGCTCTAGCCGGTTCTCTATTAATCTGGAATATTTCAGGATTTTCCCAGTCATTAGCTGTTTGCTTTTTTTGGGCAAACGCAACTAAAGAAAGAAAAACGAAAACAAAGCTTAAAAGGATTGACTTTTTCATTCTATTTATTTTTATAATGTACTTCTGGAAGGGCTTTCAATACTGCTGCACTTTTCTCTGGAGTAATATCTCTTTGTGCTTCACCCATCATTTCGTAACCAACCATAAATTTCTTTACGGAAGCTGAACGCAATAACGGCGGATAAAAATGCATATGAAATTGCCATTCCGGATGCTCTTCACCATCTGTAGGTGCTTGATGAATTCCTGATGAATACGGAAAAGACGTTTCAAAAAGATTATCGTATTTTATCGTTAATAGCTTTAAAATAGAAGCATAAGCAGAAACTTCTTCTGAAGTAAACTCTGTTATTTTTGTAATATGTCTTTTGCTGATAATCATCGTTTCAAATGGCCATATTGCCCAAAAAGGAACCAAAGCAACGAAATGTTCATTCTCAACTACGATACGTTCCTTAATTTCCAATTCTTCTTTCAGATAATCAAGTAAAAGATTACTTCCATTTTTCTCGAAATAAGCTTTCATGCTGTTTTGTGTTTTTTCCACTTGGGTAGGCAGAGAAGACTGCGCCCATATCTGTCCGTGAGGATGCGGATTACTGCAGCCCATAACACTTCCTTTATTTTCGAAAATCTGAACGTGATTGATGTAATCAACATTTCCTAAGTCAGTGTATTCTTTTTGCCAAGTTCTAATAATGGTTTCAATTCCCTGCAGCTCCATTTCCGGCAAAGTCAAATCATGTCTTGGCGAAAAACAGACAACTCTAGCGATACCTCTTTCTGGCTGTGCTTTAAAAAAAGTAGGTCTAGAATTTTCTTCAAACAATATAGGCTCTTGCTTTACAGCTGCAAAATCATTTTCGAAAACAAAACTCGATTCATATTTAGGATTGACTTCCCCATTGGCACGAACATTCCCTGCGCATAAATAACAGGCAGGATCATACTCCGGGAGTGCATCTGTATGAATTTTTTCATTTTGTCCCTGCCAAGGTCTTGTTGCTCTATGCGGAGACACCAATACCCATTCGTTAATTAACGGATTGAAACGTCTGTGCGGATCTTCGCTTATATCAAAATTTTTCATTTTATTAATTTTATGGTTTTACCACGAGTTATGCGGGAATTTTTTATTGTTTACTTCAAGAAATCTAATATTATTTAGATTGTTAATATAACACCTAACAGGTTAAAAGAAACCTGTTAGGATATCGTTTCCTAACAGGTTTCTTTTAACCTGTTAGGTATACTTTTTTTTACTGAATAAAATTAAATTATCCGAAGCAGTTCCTTATCATTACAAATTATACTGTTGTAAACTAAAGTAAAGGCTCATATAATGATGTACCGTTTCCGATTTTTACATCATAAATTTTTAATTCTATATCAAAAGCTTCTTTGTATAACTTAGTCAGTTTTGTTTTGATCGCTTCTTCTTCTCCTTTTTTAATCAAATTGATGGTACAGCCTCCAAAACCACCTCCCATTAATCGAGAGCCAATCACTGCTTTCTCTTTTTTCAAAGTATCCACAATAAAATCCAGCTCATCACAACTTACTAAATATTCTTTAGATAATCCTTCGTGAGTTTCGAAAAGCAATTTACCCAATTCTTCGATATTTCCATTATCCAAAGCTTCGCAGGCAAGTGCTACACGCTTAATTTCTTTAACCACAAAATGAGATCTGACAAATACATTAGGCGACATTTTATCTTTCAAACGAAGCACATGGCTCTCGTCACAATCCCTGAAACTAGTAATCTCCGGAAAATTACTTTTAATGATAGAAAGTCCTTCTTCACATTCTTCACGTCTTGTATTATAAGCAGAAGTAAACAAAGAATGCTTCACATTGCTGTCGAATAAAATCAGCGAATAATCATTAAAATCGGCATTGTGGTATTCGTATTCTAATGTTTTGCAGTCAATTTTAATCACTTTATTTTCCAATCCCATCACGCTCGAAAACTGATCCATAATACCGCAGTTGATTCCAACCCAGTGCTCGGCTTTTTGGCCCATTAATGCGATATCTACTTTTGGAATTGACAGATTGAAAAGTTCTTTGATCCCAAAAATTGTCCCGCACTCTAAAGCTGCTGAAGAAGATAATCCCGATCCAACAGGAATATTACTGCTAAACACACAATTAAAACCGTCGAAAGAAAATCCTTTATCCTGTAATTGTTTGATAACTCCCAAAATATAATTGGTCCAAACGACTTTGCTCAATACAATCTCCTGCGTTAAATCAACTTCAAATTCTTCATTTAAATCGATAGCAACAATTTTAGACCGCTTCGAATTGCTTTTTGCAAAAGCGAAACAAATAATCTTGTCGATGGCGGCTGGTAAAACATACCCGTCATTATAATCGATGTGTTCCCCAATAATGTTAATTCTCCCTGGAGAAAGTACTATTTTTTCTGGAGCATTTCCAAATGTCTCTTGAAAAAAAGTGGTCGTTTTTTTAATTAGTAAATCGTTCATTTTCTTTAAATTACTGTTATTTTGAAATTATTCTTCCTCACCCCCAGCCCCTCTCCAAAGGAGAGGGGAGCAAGTGGAGCTAATTTATATTTTCGTTTGGCATTACCTATTTCTCAGATACCAAGCTCAGTTTACCGCTCTTAAGCCCAGCGCTATTAACTTCAAGTTTTACATCGCCGGCAACTGTTGTCGATTTTACAAGCACTACCAGTTTACCGCTGAAAAGTTTCATGGTATCTTTATGAAACATTTCGAGTGAAGTGGCATCTCCATTGCAGGCAGCTCTGTATGTACCCGCTCCTGAAACCTTAAATTTTAACTGGTTAGTTGCTGTTGGACAAGGAATTCCATTTTTATCGACTACAGATACTGTTACGAAAGATATATCCTCGCCATCTGCAGTGATTGTTTTCCTGTCCGCGTCTAAAACAATCTGATAAGGCTTTCCGGCAGTCTTTACTTCTTCTTCAGCGACAGCTTTACCATTGTCATCAAAAGCCACCACTTTTACCGTTCCCGGCTCATATTTTACATCCATCCACATCAAACGGTAACGATTCTGTGGAGTGTTTTTATTTTTTTTCTGAACTCCCATGCTTATACCATTTACAAAAAGTTCTGCACTGTTGTAATTCGTATACACAAAAACGGGAGTTGTTTCTCCTTCACGTCCTCCCCAGTTCCAATGAGGCAGGATATGAAGAGTAGATTCTTTCGTATTCCAACGACTTCGGTATAAATAATAGCGGTCTTTAGGTAAACCAGCTAAATCATTAATTCCAAAATAAGAACTTCGAGAAGGCCACATTTCATCATAAGGAGTTGGTTCTCCTAAATAATCAAAACCAGTCCAAACGAACTCACCAATTACCCAAGGTTTGTCATCCTGAAGCACAAAATCTTCATCAGGCACATTAGACCAGCTACAGGCTTCCAAATCATAAGATGAAGACTGAAAATCTGGATATTGTTTATTTTTTTCCTGAACTACTGGGAATTTATAAATTCCTCTGGAGCTAACCGTTGAAGCTGTTTCTGAACCTAAAATAAAACCTTGCGGAAATTTATTAAATGCTTCATCATATAAATGCACACGGTAATTCAGTCCTGGAATATCCAGCAAAGCGCCAAAACCAGATTCCATCGTCGCTTTTACCTGATCCATACCCACAGTTACGGGACGTGTCGGGTCTTCTCTATGAAATATTTCCTGCAGCCATTTAGCACGTTTTACACCAGCTTCACCCCATTGATCAGGTACTTCATTTCCAGAACTCCACATCACAATAGAAGGATGATTTCTTGTTGCCTGAACTAAATTCACGATGTCCTTTTCGGCATATTCCTCAAAGAAACGATGATAACCATTTTCTACTTTTGGCTTTGCCCATTCATCAAAACTTTCTGCAAGAAACATGAAACCCATTTCATCTGCCAGCTCAAGCTGCTCAAAAGAAGGCATATTGTGCGAACTGCGTATCGCATTACAGC
Organism: uncultured Flavobacterium sp.; assembly: GCA_963511475.1. Taxonomy (GTDB): domain Bacteria; phylum Bacteroidota; class Bacteroidia; order Flavobacteriales; family Flavobacteriaceae; genus Flavobacterium. The sequence goes on along the minus strand of CAUPJC010000043.1, from coordinate 16,055 downwards.
CAAGATCTTTTAATATCACCATTTGCCTGCGCAAAGCGGCTTTATTTACTGCAGCTCCAAGAGGACCAAGATCGTGGTGAAGACAAACTCCTTTAAATTTGGTTATTTTTCCATTAAGACTAAAGCCTTTATTGGCCTCATATTTTATTTCTCTAATTCCAAAACGTGTTGAAATTTCATCTTTCAGTTCATTTCCAACATATAATTGTGAAACTGCTTTGTACAAATAAGGGGTTTCAGGACTCCATAATTTTGGTTTTTCTACTTTTATGTTTTGATCGAACTCACTTCCGAATTTAACAGTCGATTCCTCTGAATTTAGTTTATTTCCTTCAGCATCAAAAATAGTAGTGACTAAACGACTGTTTTCTCCAGAAGCTTTTGTCTTAATATTAACTTTGGCAACTTCATCACTTATGAAAGGTGTAGTTACAAACTGTCCCCATTGATCAATGCTTTCGTTATTTTTTATAATAACACTTACATTTCGATATAAACCAGCACCAGGATACCAGCGGGAAGCAAATTCTTTATTGGTTAATTTTACTGACAATGTGTTGGCTCCTTCTTGTATAAATTGGGAAACATCAAAATAAAAGTAACTATAGCCATAGGCCCATTCTCCAACTTTTTTCCCGTTTAAATAAACTTGAGGTTCACTCATTGCACCTTCAAAAAGCAACATTATTTTTTTTCCTTTTAAATCTTTAGGCAGTGTAAATGTATTGCGGTACCAAGCTGTTCCAATATGAGGCAAAGCTCCTGTTCTTCCAGTTTTTTCGGTAGCAATTTTTTCTCCGTTTTGAACAATGGCAACATTCTGTATATCTACATTTTTATCAAAAGGTCCGTAAATTGCCCAGTCATGTGGCACGGTTACGGATTCCCATTTCGAATCATTAAAATTTACTTTAATCGCATCTTCAAAATCGCCTTTTTGAAATTTCCAATTGCCACGTAACACTTTAACCTCTCGTATTTGAGACAAAGCCATTTGTGTAAATGCTAAAAATATAGCGAGAATACATATCAGTTTCTTCATTTTTGAAACAAATTAGAGTTTTAGTTTTTTTTGAACCATATAAGGCCTTTAAGCTCATATAAGGTTACTTATTTGAGTTGTTCATTTTTTTGGCAATATTTTATTGCACCTCAACTTATATGAACTTATATATCTTATATGGTTTATTATCCTTTAAACGCATCCAATGCCATAGACGGTTTTCCATCTGATCTCCATGCGCTTAATTCATAATGACTCCATGATTTTGCTCCTTGAGGTTCCCAATAAATTACGCCTAGCCCTTTGTTATTTGGCACTGCCTTTACTGCTTTTATAACAGCGGTCAGCATGTCGTATGTGTTTTGTTCCTGCGCATCAATACCGCCAACTTCAACAATCATCACTTCTTTGTCATATCTTGCAGACATATCGTTTAGATTATTAGCCAGATCGGCGATGTTTTCTTTATAATCCGTTTTGATCCAAAAAGGGTAATAAGATAGTCCTATCACATCATACTTTACATTATTGGCTTTGGCATTATCAAAAAACCATCTAAACTTTTTACTGTTATTCCCTTCGTCTAAGTGAACAATAACTTTGATATTTTCATTTACAGCCTTGGTTGCATCATATCCTTTATTGAGTAATTGTGCCAACTGGTTGAAGTTGTCTGTACTTCCTTCCGGCCATAACATTCCTCCTGGAATTTCATTTCCTACCTGAACCCATTCTGGAGTAACGCCAGCTTTCTTTAAGGCTTGCAAAACATCCTCAGTGTGAAAATAAACATCATTCAGCAACTCTGAAAAAGTATGGTTTTGCCATTCTAGCGGCTTATTTTGTTTCCCAGGATCTGCCCAGGAATCGCTGTAATGAAAATCAATCATGATTCGCATTCCCATCTTTTGAGCACGAACTGCCATCGCTACTGTTTCTTCTTTACTGCAGTGTCCGCTAGCTTTATCATCGGAAGGATTCACCCAGACACGCAAACGTATCGTATTCATTCCTCTGTCTTTCAGCAATTGCAAACAATCTTTTTGAGTTCCGTCAGCATCATAAAATTTATATCCCGTCGCTTCCATTTGCGGTAGCCATCCCACATCGGCTCCTTTTACAAAAACATTAACTTTAATCACTTCCGCAGTTTTATTTGGTGTGCTGCAAGAAAAAACAAACGCTACAAGAATTCCTATTGAAAAGAATATCTTTTTCATATCATACTATTATTTAATTTAGGCTAAAAACCTTTAAAACGGGAAGTGCTTTATTGCTAAAATCATAGAAAGCCTGGTTTTCAAAAGTTGAACCATTAGTTGAAGCAGTTCCTTTGAAAGCAATCCACTCTCCTCCCCAGTAAGCAAATCCAATTCCACTTTTAGATGTTTTTACAAGATCTTTAATTGCCAGCATATAATTTTTTTGCCCATCTGGAGTCGCTTCATAACCAGGAACTAATTGATCTTTTCCACCAATTATATTATTGGTATTATCATTCCATAGCAAAGTAAAAGGATATGCAGTTTCGGCAATAAGTACTTTTTTACTGAATTTAGTTCCCAAAGCATCAATAGTACTTTTTATAACTGTCAAATCTTTACCATGCCAAATAGGATAATAAGAAAGTCCGATATAATCGTAATCCACTGCTTTTACTTTTCCAAAAAACCAATCCGTATCTGATGATTTTACACCTGCATAATGAATCATGATTTTTGTTTTTGGAGATTTGCTTCGAATAACAGCACTGGCAGCTTTCAATAAATCAATACATTGTGTTTCTTGGTTAATCAAATGTCCTTGAGGCCAAAGCAGACCGCTGTTTATTTCATTTCCTATTTGAATAATATCTGGATTAATCTCAGTTATGATTGTAGATGTATAAGAAACAACTGCTGTTTTCAAATCAGCAAAAGACAAATCTTTCCATTCGGCTGGAGTAGTTTGAACAGCTGGATCTGCCCAATCATCTGAGTAATGAACAGTAAGCCAAACTTTTAAACCCGCTTTTTTCACACGGGCTGCAAGAGTTTTAACTTCTGCTAATCCCGAATGCCCATTGGCTGGATTTTTCCATAAACGGATTCGGATTGTATTACATCCTGAATTTTTTAAAGTGGTAAGCATATCTTCTGCTTTACCGTTATTTGTAAAAACAGCTCCAGCTTTTTCTATTTCCGGAAGAAAAGAAATATCAGCACCCCTGATGAAATCATCTGCAACAACAACAGGCGGATCAACTACTACAGGTGTTTCTGGAGAATCACTGCCAGAACAGGCAAGCTGAGAAACTGCTAAAGCTAAAAGGGACAATATGGTTAAGAATCTTTTCATATCTGTATATTTTTTAAGTTTTTAAAATGATTGAAATTTATAAATTGTATTGTGAGAATATTCAGCTCCCTTTTTTAGGACAGCACTTGGAAAATTTGGATTGTTTGGTGCATCTGGGAAATTTTGTGTTTCAAAACAAATCCCGCTCAACGAATGATAATCGGCATTTTCTTTCCCTTTTATTACATTTTGACAATTACCGCCAACATAGATATGAACTCCGGGCTGGTCAGTATATACCGTCATTTTTAAATTATTATTTTTACTCAGCAAAGAAGCTGCAAATTCATTTTTCTGAGTTGTAACAAAAGTATTATCAATTATGGAAGGGCATTTTTTAGGTGTTAAAAAATCAAAAGGAGTATTATCAATTTCCAAATACCTACCAGTTGGAATATTTTCAGCAGTGGTTTCCAGTATTTGCTTTGAATTTACAACTAATTCCTGATCCTTCACATCCGATAAATGACCGTCCAGATTAAAATAACTATGGTGTGTTAAATTCACTACTGTATCCTCGGTAGTCTTGGCACTGTATTGAAGAATCAACTCATTTGTTTCAGTGAGCTTATAGGTAAGTTCGACATCTAATTCCCCTGGGTAATTTTCCTCGCCTGCCGGGCTAGAATAAGTCATTGTTATAGATGGTTCTTTGCCTGTATATACTTTTTTGACTGACCAAACTTTTTGGCTAAATCCAATAATTCCGCCATGTAAAGAGTTTTCATTATTATTTTTATTCAAAATAAACTTTTTCCTATTTAGACAAAAAGAACTGTTATGAATTCTTCCGGCATACCGTCCTACCGTTGCACCCATATAAGGAGCACCCACCAGTTGAAACGACTGCAGATAATCCTCTAAAGTATCAAAGCCCAAAACAACATCAACTGACTCCCCATTTTCCAAAGGAATCTTTAACGCTGTTAGTGTAGCGCCATAAGTGATTACCTTTAAGGTTATTCCGTTTTTATTGGATAATTCATAGGAGTATATGGCTGTTCCATTTGGCATCAAACCAAATAAATTCTTTACAGAAGCAGTTGCAATTTGTGAATTGTATTTTATTTCCATTGTTTTATTATGAAATTATAAAATCAAATGTAAAGCAAAATTCAACTTAAACATACCAGTACCTACCAGTTTGTGGGTCTTTAAAAACAAAATATTACTTTAACAAAAAACTTGTAATCGAATACCCCATATAGATGGAGAATTTCCATTGGGTAAAACATTCTAGATATAAATGAAGTCAATACAACTAACGATAGGTTACCTATTTGAAGCAAAATGGAAATCCCGGATTAATTGATCGCATTGTTCCAGAGCAGCGAATCTTTATTTCTTAGACAACAGCCTGTAGAATTAAGTACCGATGAGGATTTAAAAAAACCATGTAAAAAAAATTCACACTCCCCTAAAATCTATCGTGCACTTATTCCTATTTCAAAAATCGAAATACGTTTTCCAAAGTATTGAACATCAAGCTTAGAGATGGCATGTAAATTGAACATCGAAAAGGGTCAAAATTTGGTAAAATTTTAAAAAACCATAAAAAAAAGCCCGCTCAAAATTAGTTTTGAGCGGGCTTTTTAATTCTATCGTACTAGAATTCTCAAATGAAATTCAAATACAGACTTATACATTTAATTTATTAATTGCGTTCACTAATTTAAAGTGATAGTTTTCAAATTGCCGTCAATTGTCAATTTGTAAGCTCCTGGTGTACCTACAAATTTAAAGTTAGCATCACCACTTCCGTCATTTACCAACTTTGAATCTATAGTATAACCTGCAGCTTCATAATAGGCAAAGTTGTTATTTGTATCCCAAATATTATATTTTTGAAAAAATCTAAAAACACCATTTGATAAGATTATAGATGCTGACCAAACATTAGGTTTAGCCTCAACAAATTCAACAGTACTAGTACTAAATTCCCAACCACCTGGTACTGCATCACCTACAGTCCAAAGATTGCTGGAAGCTGTCATTACGATTGTTTTGTTAGTGTTATCAATTGTAAGAGTATAGATTCCTGGAGTACCTACAAATTTGAAATTTCCGTCATTATCCCCAGCTGCTTCCAAATTTGCATCAATAGTATATCCTGCTGATTCGTAGTGTGCATAGTTTAGAGCTGATGACCAGTTTCCTGATTCTTCGAAGAATCTAAAGTTATCATTTTTAAATGCAGCTTTAAATTGTAAAACGTTATTATCACATTTTAATTCACCTTCTGATTTGAAATTCCACTCAATACCAACCAAAGCATTTCCAACTGCCCAAAGAGAAGGACAAGCAGTTCCTGTTGCTGTAGTTTCGATCCATTCAATAGAAATAACTTGTATTGGAGACAAAGTTTCATTAGCTCCAGCAGTACCAGCAGTCGCTTTTAATCTAAAATATACTTGACCTGTATTATTTGCAGAACCATCGTCACTAGTAGTTGCTGGATCTCCATCAAGTTCTAAATCTTTAGCAAAATCCAATAAATTTGCGACTGTAACTGCCATATTAGTTTCGCTAGTAGTACCAACAACTTTAAAATTTACAAAGTCAGAAGTAATAGATCCTTGAAGTTCATAAACAACATTTGTTTGTACACCAAAATCTGCTGCGTCCCATATAAACCGGTCGGCAATATTTTCTTTTGCAGCTGGTGCTATTAAATATTTTGCAGCAAACGAATTAGTAAATGCAATACCGTCAGCATCAGGTTTTGCTACAAAAACTGGAGAATCATCATCGGAACATGCATTAAAACTTAGTAATGCTGTAAATGCTATAAATAGTAAAATTAGTTTTTTCATTGTATCTATATTTTTATTTTTATGTCTATATATTTTAATAACCTGTGTTTTGAATAAGATTTGGATTAGCAGCTATACTTGCTTTAGGAATTGGGAATACTTTGTATTTATCGTTAATAGAAATTCCGCTAACAACACCACCTTTCCATGACCAGTTGTAAGCTCCACCAGTGTATTTTCCAAAACGAATTAAATCTTGTCTTCTGTGCGCTTCGCCATACAATTCAACCATTCTTTCCTTTAGAATTAAGTCTAAGGTAAGATCGGATGTAATTATGGTTTTGGTATTATTAGCTCTAAAACGCAATTGATTTACATAATCTCTTGCAGTAGTTATTGAACCACCAGTCGCTCCTCTAAGAACAGCTTCGGCATACATCAAATAAACATCTGCAAGTCTAAACATAGGAAAATCCGTATCGACCATTTCAACTGCCGTACCATTTACTAATCCTGCTGCAGTTTTATTTGACCATTTTGCTGTAATATAACCAGTTGCATAATTACTCATACTAGTCAATTCGATACTTCTATCTTTGCTGATAATAGTATTTCTATCATCATTATCGTAGTTTCCGTTTAGCATAGTTTCTGAGAATTGTTTGGGAACTCTCAATCCTCCTGGCCATCCAACAACACCAAAATCAGAGGCGTTTTGTTCTATAGAACCTACTTGAGCATTAATCATTACAGTAGTTGGGCCATAATTTTGCGTTACAAGACGATCAGAAACAATAGGAAAAATAACTTCGTTTTTTGCTGAATTACTGTGGTTATCAGCATTAAAATTATTAGCATATACTGGTGATAATGTATATCCAGCATCAATGATATTTTTGCAATTAGCTAGACATTGATCGTATTTTTTTTCACCAATAAAAACTTCTGCATTCAAATAAATTTTAGCCAACAGCATCCAAGCGGCAGCTTTATCAGCTCTAGCATATTCATTTTGGCGTGCGCCTTTTAAATCTGGAAGTATTGCATTTATCTCAGATTCAATAAAAGCAAATAATGCAGGGCGATCATACTGTGGAGATTGATAGGCACCTACTGGATCATTTTCGGTAACAAAACCTGCTTTACCAAATAAATCCATTAAATGATAATATGATAATGCTCTTAAAAAACGAGCTTCTGCTCTATAGGTTTTAATTTCGGAACGCAAATCAGTACTCACACCTCGACTATCTAATTTTGCATCAGTTGTTTGTCTAAGATATTCATTAGCAAAGGCAATCTCTGTCATACATCTTCCAAAGAAACCCCTGATAACTACATTGTCAGATGTCCAGGTATTATTATTCAAACCTTTTAAACCTGGGTCATTTTCCCAAGACCATTTTACTTCGTCTGTAGTAAGTTCCTGCATATTCCAAAAACCTCTTCCGTATTGGCTTGTTCCTGCATCAAGACCAGAAATGTTTGAACTCCCAGGTCCTGAAGAACCTGTTAAACTTAGATTTCCATACACTCCAGCTAATCCTTGCTTGTAAGCTTCTGGACTAGAATAAAAGTCATCTGCTAAGAGAACATTGGGATCCTTAACCTCTACATTAAGATCATTTGTACAGCTTGAAAACGCTAATACAATTCCTAAAATGTAAATTACTTTATGTTGTTTTATTATATTCTTCATACTGTTTCTTGTTAAAATTTCATATTTGCTCCAAGTAGAAAAGTTCTAGGGCGAGGAGTTATTGAATTATCAATTCCGTTTTCAAAAACCTCAGGATCTAAACCTGAATAATTAGTAATGATAAATACGTTTTGTACACCTGCTGATAAACGTATTGAAGAATGAGCATTAAATGTATTCTGAAATGTATATCCAAGAGTTACATTGTCCATTTTTAAAAATGAACCATTTTCGATATAATAGTCAGATAATAAGACCACTTCATTAGAATTAAAATTAGTATCTAAAACTGATGTAGGTAAATTAGAAACTACAGAACTATTTTTCAGTAAATTATATTGGGCTCTAGTAGCATTTGAACCATTGTAAACATAATTACCTAAATTAGCTCTCATATTAAATGATAAATCTAGGTTTTTATAATTCATATTAGATGCAAATCCCATACTAACTACTGGCATACCATTATGGTGAATGTATAAATCAGATTCATTGATAACATTATCTCCATTTAAATCCGCATAAGCACCTTCAATTGGCTTACCGCTTTCATTATAAATTTGTTTATAAACGTAAAAAGAATAAGGAGTGTAACCTACTCTGTGTATTTGTACAGTAGATCCCTCTCCTGCACCTGCACCTGTACCACCTATTAGCTGATCTTGGTTTAGAGCCAAACTGTTAATTTCTGTTTTTATAAAAGTAGTATTGAAATTAGCATTCCAATTAAAACCTTTTTCATTTTTAATAATATCTGCACTAACAGTAAACTCAACTCCTTTTGAAGTAAAATCACCAATGTTCTGGAATCCTGAATTACTAAAGTTAGATCCATCAGATATAGCTGCATTTGCTAATAAATCTTTAGATACTTTGTAGAAACCTTCTATAGTTGTTGTTAATCTATCATCAAAAAATCCGAAATCAAGAGCAGCATTATAAGTAGTTGTCTCTTCCCATTTTAAATCTTCATTTCTGAATTGAGGAATAGCAGTATTAGTTACTGTATTTCCAAAAATATATTGAGAAGTTGGCAAACCAGTCGTGTATCTTGACATATATAAATCTAAATTAGTCTGTCCTATGTCTTGTTGTCCTGTAACACCCCAGCTAAATCTTAACTTCATATTAGAAATCGTTTTAGATTCTGGAAAAATATCTTCTTTGATTTTCCAAGCAAAGGCTGCAGCTGGAAAATTACCCCAACGATTATCTTCGCTAAAACGAGAAGTACCATCTCTACGGTAAGAAAGTGTAAAAAGGTATTTGTCATAGAAGGAAAGATTTGTTCTTCCGAAGAAACCAACTAAAACTAAATTTGGATCAATATTAGTAACAGGCGCACTATCTACACCATCATCTAATAATTCATTACTATTGTATCTTTCATTAGTAAATTTTTGGTATGAATACCCCGCAGTAGCATCTAAATTTAGCGCTCCGAAGGTTTTTTTGTAAGCTAAATAACCGTCTAATAAGTTATTACTTTGTTCGTTAGAATATTCTGTAGATGAGCCAATAATACGCCCATCGCCTTGAGAAAGTGGATTTTGATCTGAAACTCTTGTATAACCATCGGCTGTACTTTGATCCATTCCTAAGTTTAAAACCGCAGATAATTCAGGTAAAAAATGAAACTTATAATCTAATTTCACATTTCCATAAATTCTTTTTACTTCGCTTCGGTTGTTTCTTTGCAAAAGTTCTGCTACTGGATTCAATGGAGCTAGTGATATTAAATCACTTTTGTTAATTATCTCGTCATTATTATCTTTATAATATTGGAAGTATCCGCCAAATGGAGAATTAGCATCATAAACAGGCTGAGTAGGGTCAAATGTTATTGCATTTCCTTGTTGTCCAGAAGCAAATCTATTTTTTTCTAAAGAGACATTGGCATTGACACTAACTTTTAAATGATCCTTTAATAAACTTGGATTCAAAGATACTGACCCTGTAGTACGCTGATATCCTGAGGTTAAAACTAAACCTTCTTGTACGGTATTACCAAAAGAGGCTCTAGATGGAATCTTATCAAATAACATTCCATTTACAGAAGCATTTATGGAAGATGAAACACTAGTTCTGTAAATTTCTTTTTGCCAATCGGTATTTGCCGTTCCTAATAAAGGTAATAAAGCAGGGTCTTTTACACTTATTAAGTCTCGTAGCTCATTTGCGCTAAAAACATCCATTGTTTTGGCCAAGGTATTAACACCTATGCTTGTATCTACAGTAGCAGACAAGGTTTTTGTCCCTTTCTTTAAAGTAATAATAATAACACCGTTTGAAGCTCTGGAACCATATATGGCTGTAGCTGATGCATCTTTTAAAACAGAAAAAGATTCAATGTCACTTGGATTAATAGAACTCAAAACAGAGCGAGATCCACCTATTGTATTATTATCTACAGGTAAACCATTAATTACTACAAGAGGATCATTTGAAGCTCCTAATGAAGCTCCTCCGCGAATTCTGATAGTCGATCCAGATCCAGGATCTCCACCTGTAACGATAGACAAACCTGCAACGCGACCTGCTAAAAGATTTTCGGGAGTAACAATGTTTCCTTTATTGAAGTCTTTTGCGGCTATTACAGCTACGGCTCCTGTAGCGTCTTTTTTCTTAACAGAACCATATCCTACTTGCACTACAACCTCTTTTAATTGATTGGCATCTTCATCAAGTTTGATAATTAATGATTTTTGAGATCCAACTGTAACTGATTTACTTTGGTATCCCATAAAAGATATGGTTAATACATCAGTAGGCTTTACATTTGCCAATTGAAATTTACCATCAAAACCAGTTGAAGCACCGCTAGGACTTCCTTTTACTTTTACATTTACTCCTGGAATGGGCTGACCTGATGCAATATCAAGTACCGTTCCTTCAACTTTGTTCTGGGCTATTGCACAAAATGGAAGCAGGAGAAATAAAAATAACAACTTCTTGTAAATTTTTTTCATACTTTTTTTTAATTAAATTGATTGTGGTTTAGTTATTGATTCATGAATGGGTATTATAAAATCTATTCGTGGGTATTCTTTCATTTTTTTACTTAAATAATTTCCAGCTATTTCAAAAATCTAGTTCTAAGCAGTTTATCCTGATAATTTAATAACAGTTTTATTCTAATTGTTTTATAAAAATTTCGAAAAAAGAAACAGTGATCATAATATCGGATTTAATGAAAAAACGACATATAATTTAACCAAAAACAATTAAAATTGCTTTTTACAGATGATTTTCTATGAATTATTAAATTTCAAAATTATGTGTTAAACCCACATTTAAACACCAGTACCTACCAGTTTTTAGTATATTTGCTAAAAAAATAACATCTGACATGAAAATCATTTCTATCCTAAACAATCTTGGTATTCCAAAATATAGACAAATCATCAATTCCATCGAAAAAGCAATTGACGAGGAAAAACTTACAAAAGGAGATCGGTTGCCATCTGTAAATAAAGTGTGTCTGGAATTCTCATTATCTAGAGATACAGTCTTATTAGGATATGATGATCTCAAAAAAAGAGGCATAATTTATGCCATCCCTGGCAAAGGATATTATGTCAAAAGCATCGAAATCACCATAAAACAAAAAATATTTCTGCTTTTTGACGAACTCAATATTTTTAAAGAAGACATCTACAATTCGTTCTTAAAAAACATTGGAAAGAATGTTCAAGTGGATATTTTTTTCCATCATTTTAATGTTCCCGTTTTCCAAAAATTAATTAATGACTGTAATGGGAATTACACCAAATATATTATCATGCCGACAAACTTAATCGATGTAGCTCCTTTTATAAAAACCCTACCAGTAAATGACGTAATCATCTTGGATCAGACAAACGCAGAACTAAAAATCTATCCTGCGATATACCAAAATCACAAAAAAGACATCTTCGAAGGTCTCAACAAAGGAAAAACAAGGCTAAATAAATACAAAAAATTCATTATGATTTTCCCAGGTTTCAGGGAACCGCCAGCAATGAAAATCGGGTTTGAAAATTATTGTAATGAGCATGCCATCAACTATGAAATCATTCAGGAATTTACCGATAATGACATAGCAGTCGGAAGCGTTTATATTATCCCAAATGACAGAGATCTCGTTCGGGTGATTGAGAAAGCCCGAGAACAAAATCTAAAACTAGGAACTGATTTTGGTATCATTTCCTATAATGAAACCCCATTAAAAAAAGTAGTATCTAATGGAATAACAACTATTTCAACTGATTTTACCACTATGGGAAAACTGTTAGCCCAAATGGTTCTAAGTGGAAAAAAAGAACAGATTGAAAACAAAAGCGCTTTGATTATTAGAAATTCATTGTAAAAAAAGTAAAATAAGAAGGCACCAATCAGCCTTCTTATTTTGAATTTAACTAAAACTAAACCAAATTTAAACTATTTATTACTTGCTTTTTTTATCTCATAATCAAAACTTTCCCTCTTGATTTTTGCAATATCTATACCCAAAGCAAAAGCTCCGGGTATAAATAAATCACCAAAATTTTTAATTTTTGTTTAATGAATTTCTGCAAACTCAAATAAACATTACTAAATGCAAATTTATTAAACCAATAACAACAAACCACTGTATTATTGAATCTACGAGTACAAAGTAACAGCAATTCAAGAGACTTCAAGAGGGACAAATTGGTAAAAAACAAAGGTCAAAATCGCAATTTTTAATCAATCGCAACAACACATAATACATTTTAACTGAATTTAAAAAGTTGTAGAAGACAATAAAAACGGCTGATTTCAATTCCAAAAATCAAAACCATCCGGCAGTCTGGGTAGTTTTATTGTTTCTGTCAGCATTTGTTTCTCAAAATTGAGAAGCCTACAAACTCTTTAAAAAACATTCTTTAAGAGCAAAATTACCAGACTCCTAATTTATTGGCATTTTTTTTATTGACTTCATTTGTTTGTTTGCTTTTTTAAACTACATTTACAAATGTAAAAAATACACTTATAAAAAATACGTTTCAAAAAACAATTCAAATTATAGTGTAACTGACATCTGATTGTATACAGACGATCATAAATCTTAATGGCATTGGACTATTAGATAAAATACGGCAGATAATAGAATTCAACAGCTCAAAATAAAATTAAAAAAAACATGACACCAAATAATATTAAAAAATCACTTTGGCTCGGACTAATACTGGTTTCAACCGTTACGGTTTACGGACAGTCAGCCAAGCTTGAAAGTTTTCCATTGTCATCCGTTCGTTTGCTCGACAGCCCTTTTAAAGCAGCACAGCAAACCGATTTGAAATATATTTTATCGCTTGATGCGGATCGTCTTCTGACTCCTTATTTCAAAGAAGCTGGATTAGAAACAAAGACCATAAATTATCCTAATTGGGAAAACACGGGTCTTGACGGTCATATTGGCGGCCATTATATTTCAGCTCTGTCTGAGATGTATGCAGCAACGGGCAATCAGCAAATAAAAGAAAGACTCGACTATATGCTCAACGCTCTCGAAAAATGCCAGCAAAAAAACGGAAACGGCTACATTGGCGGCGTTCCGGGAAGCAAAGCATTATGGGAAGAGATTGCGAAAGGAAAAATTGATGCTGGAAATTTTTCATTGAATAATAAATGGGTGCCGTGGTACAACATCCATAAATTATATGCCGGATTGATTGATGCTTACACCTTGACCGGAAATGAAAAAGCCAAAAAGATGCTGATCCAGCTTTCGGACTGGTGCCTGAATCTTACATCAAAGCTGTCTGATGACCAAATTCAGCAAATGCTGCGCAGCGAACACGGCGGTATGAACGAAGTTTTTGCCGATGTAGCAGTAATCACTGGCGATAAAAAATACTTGGTTCTGGGTCAAAAATTCTCCCACAAAGCTATTCTTGATCCGCTTTTGAAAAATACCGACGCCTTTAATGGAATTCACGCCAATACTCAAATTCCTAAAGTAATAGGTTTTATGCGTATTTCTGAAGTTTCAGGTGATAAAGATTGGGCAAATGCATCCAGCTTTTTCTGGAATACAGTTGTAAATAACCGTACGATATCAATCGGAGGAAACAGCGTTAGAGAGCACTTTAATCCAACAAACGATTTTTCGTCTATGCTGGAATCGAGAGAAGGACCTGAAACCTGCAACAGTTACAATATGCTTAAATTGAGCAAGCATTTGTTCCTTGCAAATCCTTCTTCAAAATACATGGATTATTATGAGCGTACAACATACAACCATATACTGTCATCCCAGCATCCTGATGGTGGTTTCGTGTATTTCACCCCTATCCGACCTCGTCATTACAGGGTTTATTCACAACCGCAGCAATCTTTCTGGTGCTGTGTGGGTTCAGGTTTAGAAAATCACGGAAAATACGGAGAACTTATTTATGCACACGACAAACAAAATCTCTACGTTAACCTTTTTATTCCTTCAACCCTAAATTGGAAAGAAAAAGGAATTACTGTAACTCAAAACACCAAATTCCCATTTGAAGAACAATCTTCTCTTACGCTAACGCTAAAAAAAACACAGCAATTTGCTATTAAGTTCCGTTATCCTTCATGGGTTGAAGAGGGCAAAATGAAGATTACGGTCAACAATAAAGAAGTTAGCATTTCAAAAGACCAGAATTCTTATGTTTCCATTGAACAAAAATGGAAAACAGGAGACGTAATTTCAGTTATTTTGCCAATGCAAAACAAAACAGAACAGCTTCCGGATAAATCGTCTTGGGTTTCTTTTCTGCACGGACCAATTGTGCTGGCAGCAATTACAGACACCTCAGACCTTAAAGGTCTAAAAGCAGATGACAGCCGTATGGGGCATATTGCCAGCGGGTCAATTTACCCAATAGAAGATGCCCCTTTGCTTGTTTCCAACAACGCTGATTTGTCTTCTTCATTAAAAACTGTTGCTGAAAAACCCTTTACTTTTTCTGCTTCGGATATAATATATCAGGAAAAATACAAAAACCTGCTACTCGTTCCGTTCTACCAGATTCATGATGCCCGCTACGTGATATATTGGCCATATACGACTCAGGAAAAATTACCCGAAATACAAAAAGCGATGAAAGAACGTGAGGAAGCTCAAATGAAATTAGAAGCACTTACTGTTGATTTAGTTACCGCAGGAGAACAACAGCCAGAATCCGACCATAATTTCAAAGGAGAAAAAACCGATACCGGAATGTTTAAAGAACGTCATTATAGAAACGGACAAGGTTTCTTTAGCTATGACCTAAAAAACAATCTTTTGGAAGCCCGTAAATTACGCATTACATACTTCGGTGCCGACAAGGATAGAAATTTTGATGTTTTGGTTAATGATGTTTTGGTTAAATCAGTAAATATGGACGGATCCGAAGGAAACCAATTTATAGACAAGATAATCGAACTTCCTGTGTCAATTATTGAAGGAAAGCAAAAAATGATGCAGATACAATTTAAGGCAAAGCCAAATTCGACGATTACAGGAATTTACGAAGTGCGGTTGCTGAAGTAAAATAATCCTCCAACTCAATAAAGGATTGGTTTTTAATTCACTACAGATTAAATGGATTCACACTGATTAATCAGTATGAATCCATTTAATCTGTGGCTAAAAAATTTCAGAAGCTAAAGCAAAATGCACTAAATATATCGTTCAAATTATTTCCATCACTTATAAATATGATCTTGCAAGCTTACATTCAGAAGCTAAAAAATGATATTTCCTTTTTTGTTATAGTAAAAAAAATTTACCTATATTTGCAAATGTATTTTTTACACTTATTATTTTATTCTTCCTTACACTCTCAAAAATAGCTAGTTATTCAAAGAGACGAATCAACATCAGAAAAAAATAATAGACTCTTATAAATTGAATAAAATGGTTAAAACAAAACTGTTTTACATTGCAAAATCGTTTATAAAGATTTTGGAAAAAGATAAAATGTTTTATCAAAAACAATAACCAAAAAAACGCCAATACTGTTATAAAAAAAAATTAACACCATAAATTATGAACCACAAAATTGACAATTTAGCCGCAGACAACACAAGAGCTCTGGCTATTTCTATGGTAGAAAAAGCAAATTCAGGACACCCGGGAGGTGCCATGGGAGGTGCTGATTTTATGCATATATTATACACAGAATATTTAGATTTTGACCCAACCCAGATGGATTGGCCGTTTAGAGACCGTTTCTTTATGGATGCAGGACACTTATCGGCTTTGATGTATGCACAATACTATTTATTAGGAAACTAT
>CAUPJC010000042.1:0-28670 GCA_963511475.1 uncultured Flavobacterium sp. | reverse complement strand
CGATATTTTATCGGACAAACCAAATGATAAAGCAATAAGCTTTTATTATGCCGTTTGAAAATATGTTCACTCATCAAACAAATATACTAATCTTTGCGCATGACCCCGAGGCAGAGCCTCGAGGAATTCTTTTGATTAAAATCATGCACACCCATACAAAGAGTTTACCAAAGGCAACACGCCAAGACTTTCCTATTGTAGGGATTGGAGCTTCAGCAGGAGGATTAGAGGCGTTTAGTGACTTTATTGAGACTATTCCTGATAATTCTGAAATGGCTTACGTCATTGTACAGCATTTGCATCCAAAGCATGACAGCATACTTACTGAGCTTCTTTCGAAAGTTGCCAAAATTCCAATTAATGAAATTACAGATGATATTCATTTAGCTCCAAACAATATTTATGTTATTCCAGAAAATAAAATGCTTACCTCTTTTGATGGAGTCTTAAAATTAAGTCCTCGTGAGAAAGACACAAAAAATCAGGCAATAGATGTTTTTTTTACTTCACTGGCCGAAGTACATCTTGATCATGCCTTCGGTGTGCTGCTTTCCGGAAATGGTTCAGACGGAACAATCGGATTACGGGCAATTAAAAAATATGGAGGTATTACTCTTGCGCAGGACCTTGATGCTTCTCATAACGAAATGCCACAAAATGCCATTACTGCAGGAGTTGTGGATTATGTTATGCCAACAGATAAAATGGTAGAAAAATTAATCCAGATTTCAAAAACAAAAGATACTGTTAGTAAAGAGGATGACTTGAACGATGAAGCAATATTTCAGGAAATTATTAAAATTTTGCGACATCAAAGCGGCGTTGATTTTGCCTATTACAAACAAACTACCATACGCCGTCGCATTGCAAGAAGAATGACATCCAGCAAGATTAACAATCTTAAGGAATATCTTAAATTTTTACAGGGAGATAAATTGGCGCTGGAAGATTTGTTTAACGATCTGCTGATACCTGTCACTGAATTTTTTAGAGATACTAAAATCTTTCAGATAATGAGAGAAAAAGTTTTCCCGGCAATAGTAGCCAGAATAACAGAAGAGAATACAATACGCATTTGGATAGCAGGCTGCTCTACTGGGGAAGAGGCTTATACAATAGCGATTGCTCTTAATGAATTTTTAGTCGATAATCTTCAAGGAAAAGAAATTCAGATTTTTGCTTCAGACATTTCAGAAATAGCTATTACAAAAGCTAGGGCTGGATTTTACAGAAAATCCCAAATGCGTAATGTTTCTGAAAATATTTTATCCAAATATTTTACAGCTAGTACAAATGGTTATACTATTAATCGGGAAATTAGGAATTTATGTGTTTTTGCAGTTCATAATTTTTTGAATGATCCTCCTTTTGCTAAAATGGATTTAATTACCTGCAGAAATGTATTTATTTACATGGATCCATTGCTGCAGAAAAAATCGCTTACTACTTTTCATTATGCCTTAAAAGAAAATGGTTTTTTACTTTTAGGAAAATCAGAAACCGCTGTTCCTGCCGCAGAGCTTTTTCAGTCATTTGATAAGACAGGAAAAATCTACATCCGCAAGCAGGTTTTAGGAAGATCCGTGCATTCGGGTTTAGGAGCTATTGAAAAATTAAAAAGTTTCAAATCTAATGTTCAAAGAAAAGAGACAATCAAAGAAGATTTTAGAAAGAGTGCTGACTCACTATTGCTTGCCAAATATACTCCAGCCAGCGTCATTGTAAATGAACAAATGGATATTGTACACATTAACGGCAGTATTGCAGAATTTATTGAGCTTTCAACAGGAAAACCTACCTTCAATCTTGTAAAAATGGCTCGAAAAGGACTTGCTTTTGAGCTTCGTAATGTCTGGCTTAAAGTCAAAGAATCAGGTGGGGTTATAAAAAAAGAAGGAATACAGATTAAGAATAAAGAAAGTATTAGTGAAATTACCCTTGAAGTACAGCCCTTGGAAAACACTTCTGAACCTTATTATTTAGTCCTGTTTTACAAAAGTGTTATTAGCAAACAAGATTTCTCTTCGGGTAAACTCAGCAGTGATAAAATGTTTGAAAATATAAATTTAAGAAGGATTGCAAAGTTAGAAAAAGAGTTAGCTAAAATTCACGATGATGTCAATGCTATTAGTGAAGAACAGGAGGCATCCAACGAAGAACTGCAGAGTGCCAATGAAGAATTATTGAGTGGCAGTGAAGAACTGCAAAGCCTTAATGAAGAACTGGAAACTTCCAAAGAAGAACTGCAGTCTAGTAACGAAGAACTCCTGCAGATTAATCAGGAACTTTTAAATAAACAGCAGGAAATTAATATTTCCAAAAATTATACCGAAGCTATTGTTGCTACTCTTAGGGAACCTATAGTAGTGCTGGATATCAATTTAAGAATTAAAAACATTAACCGGGCATTCTCAAAAAAGTATAATATTGGAATAGAAGAGGCGACTGGTAAACTTATTTACGAAATTCAAAATCATCTTTTTGATAACATTTCCATGCGTGAGATGCTTGGAAAGGTACTCAAGGACAATACGCAGCTCGATGATTACCAGATATCTGTAAATCTGCTTCCTTATAGTGAAAGTATTTTATTGCTGAATGCGAGACAAGTAACCAATGAAGCCAGTAATAAACAGCTGATACTGCTGGCGATAGAAGATATCACAGAACGCAGGATTGCTGAAAAAAAACTGCAGGTCCTCTCAGATGGTTTGGAGGCCAAAGTTCTGGAGCGCACCTCCGATCTGCTTACTGCTAATATGGATCTGGAGAATTCTATTAAAAATCTGCATGCTGCAAATATTCAATTGCAGGAGTATGCTTATGTTGCAAGTCACGATTTACAGGAACCTTTGCGCAAGATATTAATGTTTATCAGCAGGCTCTTGGGAAGGAATGAAAATATCTCTGAGGATGCACATATTTTAATTGAAAAAATCAGTAAATCCTCGATAAGGATGAATACACTGATTAAAGATTTACTTTCTTATTCCTATCTAAAAAAGCCTGATAGAGAATTTGTAAGTACTGACTTAAATGTAATTATAGTGAATATTCTTACAGATTTTGAATTACTGATTGAAGAAAGGAATTTTGAAATAAAAACGGGAAAACTACCAGTTATCAATGCTATTCCATTGCAAATGAATCAACTATTTTATAATTTAATAAGTAATGCACTTAAGTTTTATAAAAGTGACGGTTCTGTGCATAAAGTGGAGATAAGTTCAAAGAAACTTACTTTAAAGCAGATTAAAAAATACCCGTCTTTGGATGAAAGTCTTAACTATTGTGAGATAATTGTAAAAGACAATGGTATCGGTTTTGATAAGCAGTATGAAAACAAGATTTTTACTATTTTTCAAAGGCTTCATAGTAAAGAAGTTTACACGGGTACTGGTATTGGATTGTCTATAGGTAAAAGAATCGTAGAAAATCATAAGGGAATTATTTTTTCAAAAGCAGAAGAAAATATTGGTGCGGAATTTCATATTATACTGCCTATTTGAAAATGATGTGGTAAATTTCCTTTCTCCGAAGAGTTTCCGATTTTTTCCGTGAATTTTTTTAAAATTGTATGAGCTTCAAAAGTTATAAAAAACTGCAGAGTAACAAAACTGTTATTTTGCAGTTTTTCTTTTAAGGGAAAGGAGCATTTCGATTTTTCTACAAACGAAAAAACGCTGTGAAATCAAAGTCTTACAGCGTCCATCAAATTAAATAATTAAAAAAGGGTATCTTTAGTCAGCTAGCATTAAGATGCTGAACCATTACTTAGCTGTAAATTTATTCCAATACCAATTCGGCTAAAGCTTCCTTACTAAATCCAACAAGTTCATTTGTTTTTCCAGCTCTTATTTTGGCGGCCCAGTTTGGGTCGGATAGTAAAGGTCTTCCAACGGCAACCAAATCAAAATCGCCTCTGTCGAAACGTCTGTTCAATTCTTCTAATGAAGTCGGTTCTGAACTTTCACCTGCAAAAGCTCCAAAGAAATCACCAGAAAGCCCAACAGAACCAACAGTAATGGTTGGAGCTCCAGTTAGTTTTTTGGCCCATCCTGCAAAATTCAAATCTGATTTTTCAAATTCGGGTTCCCAGAAACGACGCTGTGAACAATGCAGAATATCAACTCCGGCATCCACAAGAGGCGTAAGCCAGGCATCTAATTCCTGAGGTGTTTTCGCCAGTTTATAGTTGTAATCCGAAGGTTTGAATTGAGAGAAACGCATAATCACTGCGAAATCATTTCCGACCTGTTTTCTGATTTCTTTCACCACTTCAATGGCAAACCGACTGCGTTCCTTCAATGTTTTTCCACCATAAATATCAGTACGTAAATTGGTTTCCGCTCTAAAGAACTGGTCAATTAAATAACCGTGAGCACCGTGAATTTCGATAGTATCAAAACCTAATTTTTTGGCATCAGCCGCTGCTTTTCCAAAAGCAAGAATGGTATCTTCAATAGCTGCTTCAGACATTGTATTTCCGTTATTGAAATCAGGACGATTTAGTCCCGACGGCCCTTCAAAAGGAACTGGTGGCACCCAGCCCGAATGATGATTGTCCATAATTCCCATGTGCCAGATTTGTGGTCCCATTTGGCCTCCGGCAGCGTGAACTTCATCAATGACTTTTTTCCAACCTTTAAGCGCTTGATCGCCATAAAAGTGAGGCACATTGGCATCATTGGATGAGGATGGTCTGTCGATAACCGTTCCTTCCGATAATATCAAACCCACTTCGCCTTCGGCTCTTTTTTGATAGTAAGCAGCTACTGCATCAGTCGGAATTCCGTTTGGAGAAAAGGAGCGCGTCATAGGCGCCATTACAATTCGATTTTTAAGATTCAGCGTCTTCAGGTGGAAGGGCGTAAATAAATTAGTTGTACTCATATTATTTAAATTTAGATTTTATTAATTTTTAGGAGCAGAAAGATGAGGTTTTTTATCAACAGTTGTCCCGCTATCCGTTCTAATCTTTGTGGGCTGAACCCCATCCCACAAAGGATTTCCACTACTATCGGGGCTATGAGAAAATATTTAGTATTTAAAAAAATAACCCCAAGATTTAATTATAGCCAACGGTTTCAACCGTTGGAGATCCAGAAATATTATCTCCAGCCTCCGCCCAATGTACGATATAACTCGGTATTGGCAGAAAGTTGTTCTCTTTTTATGTTGGCAAGCTCTAATTCGCTTTGCAGTAAATTAGACTGAGCAGACAGCACTTCCAGATATTCTGCCATTCCGTTTTTGAATAGCATTTTTGCGTTTTTAATGGCTAGCTGCAAAGTTTTTACACGCTCCTGCAAAAACGATTCCTGTTGCTGCAATTTTTCCACTTTCACCAAAGCATCCGATACTTCGCTTACCGCTACTAAAACCGATTGTCTGAAATTTAAAACTGCTTTTTCTCTTTCCGCTACAGCGATATTGTATTGCGTTTTCAGCTTTTTGTTATTCAGCAAAGGCTGTGTCAAACCTCCAGCAACAGTTCCAAATAAGGAAGCCGGAATGTTAAACCAGTTACTGCTTTCGAAAGAATTTAATCCGCCTTGAGCAGTAATTCTTAATGCAGGATATAAATCGGCTTTAGTGATTCCAACATTTGCATTTGCAGATTTCAGAGCCAACTCTGCGCTTTTTACATCAGGTCTTCGGCTTATTATCGAAGACGGAATCCCGATTAAAGCATTATTTTTCACTTCAACAGCAGTAAGAGCAATGCTTCTTTTTTTTGAATTTGGGAATGAACCCGTTAACACGCTTAGAGCATTTTCCTGAATTGCAATGTTTTGTTCCAATAAAGGAACCAATTGTGCCGCATTTAATTTTTGCGCTTCCGATTGCTGAATAGCTAATGAAGTAACCTGTCCGGCATCAAATTTCAATTTGATGATAGTGGTGGTACTGTCAATTAACTGCACGTTTTTCTTAGCAATTTCTAATTGTGCGTCCAGCATCAAAAGATTGTAATACCCTTTGGAAACATTTGCAACAATAGTAGTCTGCAATGCTTTTTTCACCTCTTCCGATTGAAGATAACTGGCAAAAGCTCCTTTCTTTTGGCTTTTTATTTTTCCCCAGATATCGGCTTCCCATGAAAGCGAAGCCCCAGTAGAATAATCTTCAATATGCTTAACACCCAATGCCTGATTCAGGTTCATTCCCGTAAAACTATTGTCTGAAGGATTGCTGCTACTGACATTCACAAATAAATTAGTTTGAGGCACATTTCCCCATTTGGATTGCGTGAATCGGTATTGAGCAATTTCAATGTTTTTAGTGGCGATCTGCAAATCGTTATTGCGAAATATAGCGCTGTCAATCAGCTGAATAATGTCTTTTTCTGTAAAGAAATTTTTCCACTCCAAATCACCAATGCTCGTTGTATCTTTTGAAACCGATGCATTCCTGAAATTCTCAGGAAAGGCATCTTTTGGCGTTTCAATATCCTTGGAAACAGTACAGGATAGTATTGTGGTGATCAAAATGGTGACCATCACGATTTTGGTTATATATTTTTTCATTTTACTTTTTTCGTAATTAATTTTCTGTACAGGTATCTTTTTTGGTTTCAAGATCTTTTGACACTTTATACGCTATGTACGTTAGGCTGCTGATGATTGTCACCAGAATTGTTGTGATGTAATTTTCCATTTTTATTTTCGTGGTTATGAGTTACAGCTACTGGTTTTCCAGTAACTTTTTCTTGTAAATATTGAAATACGACGAATAAAACCGGGATGATTAACAACCCTAGAATTACTCCCGAAACCATTCCTCCGGCGGCACCAATACTGATAGAGTGGTTACCCTGAGCCGATGGACCTGTGGCGTACATCATTGGAATTAATCCAACTACGAAAGCCAGCGATGTCATTATAATTGGTCGTAAACGCAGTTTTGCAGCATCTATCGAAGCTTTGACCAAAGCTTGACCTGATTTTCTTTTTTGGACAGCAAACTCTACAATCAGAATTGCATTCTTGGCGAGCAGTCCGATAAGCATTACCAAGGCAACCTGCACATAAATGTTATTTTCGATTCCGGTCAAGCCAATGGCTACAAATACTCCAAAGATTCCCGCTGGGATGGAGAAGATTACTGCCAAAGGCAAAATGTAGCTCTCGTACTGTGCTGCAAGCAGGAAGTAAATGAATATTAAACACAATAGGAAAATCGTCGTTGACTGTCCTCCCGAAGAAATCTCTTCACGGGTCTGCCCTGAGAATTCATAACTGTAACCTGCGGGCAATTGCTGTTTTGCTACTTCCTCAATTGCTTTGATGGCGTCTCCAGAACTAAATCCAGGTTTCGGAATCGCATTCACTGAAATAGAATTAAACAAATTGTATCTCGAAGCCGTTTCAGAACCATAAATACGGCTTAGTTTTACCAAGGTATTTATCGGAACCATTTCGCCGTTTTTGTTTTTTACAAATACACGGTCAATAGCTGACGGATCGGCTCTGTCGGCAATATCTGCCTGAACAACCACTCTGTAATATTTTCCAAATCGGTTAAAGTCGGATGCCTGTGCACTGCCAAAATAAGCCTGCATTGTCTGTAGAATGTCTTTTACTTTTACACCCAATTGATCGGCTTTGGCATCATTGATATCCAATTGTAATTGCGGATAATCAGCTTTGAAACTGGTAAAGGCAACAGCAATTTCCGGACGTTTCATTAATTCTCCAATGAATGTCTGCGAAATACCGCTAAACTTATCCAGTTTGCCTCCGGTTTTGTCCTGTAATACTAAATCCAAAGCTTCAACATTACTAAAACCAGGAACAGTTGGGAAGCTAAATACGAAGAAACTGCCTTCTGAAATCGCGCCTAATTTGCCACGAACCTGATTCATTATTTCATCAATGTTTTTAATGCTGCCACGTTCTTCGTTTGGTTTAAGCAATACAAAAACTACTGCCGATGATGGGCTTGTAGAATTCGTCAATAAGTTGAAACCCGAAATAGCGGTTACAAATCTTGAAGACTCCAAACCTCTTAAAGTATTTTCGGCTTTAGTCATTACTTTTTGAGTTCCGTCAAGAGAAGTTCCAGAAGGAGTGTTCACAGCAATAGCAATAAATCCTTGATCTTCTGTTGGAATAAACCCTGACGGAGTAGTTTTTACCATTACAATAGTTGCAATAGTGATTAGAGCCAAACCTCCTAAACTAACCCATTTGTTGCGGATTAAAAATTTCAATCCTCCAACGTAACGGTTGGTTAACGATTCAAAACTATTATTGAATTCAGTAAAGAATTTCTCTTTAAATCCTTTTTTCTCATAAGAAGCATCTCCGTTGGCGTGATTGTTTTTTAGGAACAAAGCAGCTAGGGCAGGACTTAATGTCAAAGCATTAACAGCTGAAATTACAATCGCAATTGCCATTGTGAAAGCAAACTGACGATAGAAAACTCCTGTTGAACCTTCCATAAAACCAACCGGCAGGAATACCGCAGCCATTACCAGCGTAATCGAAATAATCGCTCCGGTAATTTCGTGCATGGCTTCATGTGTTGCCACTTTCGGAGACAGATGTTTGTGCTCCATTTTGGCATGGACGGCTTCTACGACGACAATGGCATCATCGACCACAATACCAATGGCTAATATTAAAGCGAAAAGTGTTAAAAGGTTTATCGAAAATCCGAATAACTGCATGAAAAAGAATGTTCCTAAAATCGCTACCGGAACTGCAATTGCCGGAATTAAAGTCGATCTAAAATCCTGAAGGAAGATAAATACAACGATAAATACCAATATAAACGCTTCAATCAAAGTATGCTCCACTTGCTCAATAGACTGATCCAGAGAAACTTTTGTGCTGTAGAATATATTGTGTTTTATTCCAGCAGGGAAATCTTTAGAGGCTTTAACCATCAGTTTGTTAATCGCAATCTGAATATCGTTCGAGTTAGAACCCGCCAGCTGAATCACACCAATAACGATTCCTTTTTTACCGTTTAAACGTGTTAAACTATTGTAAGAGTAGGCGCCAAGTTCTACTCTTGCCACATCTTTTAATCGAAGTACAGAACCATCAGCATTGGAACGAATGGCAATATTTTGATAATCTTCGGGTTTGGTTAGTTTTCCTTTGTATTTAATCACATATTCAAAAACTTCGGTGCTTCTCTCACCAAATTTACCCGGAGCAGCCTCCAGACTTTTGTCCTGAATCGCTGCCATAACTTCGTTAGGAGTCACATTATGAGTGGACATTTGTGATGGATTCAGCCAAACTCTCATTGAATAATCTTTAACACCTCCAAAAATACTGGCAGCACCAACTCCCGGAATACGTTTGATTTCAGGAATAATATTGATTTGTGCATAATTCGCAACAAACGTCTGATCGTATTTGGACTCATCTTCGGTAAACATACCGATTGCCATGATAAAACTATTTTGCTGTTTGGCAGTGATTACACCTTGCTGTACCACTTCTGCAGGCAATTGGCTTGTAGCCTGAGCCACTCTGTTCTGAACGTTCACTGCAGCCTGATCGGCGTCAGTTCCCAATTTAAAGAAAACAGTAATCGCTAATGTTCCGTCATTACTGGCAGTGGAACTCATGTAAGTCATATTCTCCACACCATTTATAGATTCTTCCAGCGATGGTGCAACAGAACGTAAAACCGTTTCTGCGTTGGCTCCCGGATAAACTGCCGTCACCAAAACCGATGGAGGCGCAATATCTGGAAACTGTTGTAAAGGCAATTTCGTAAGTCCAAGTACTCCTAATATCACCAGCAGAATGGAGATAACGGTTGCCAGTACGGGCCTTTGTATAAATATTTTGAACATATTTTGTGAAAATTATTTTTTGTTAATGATTTGAGCAATTTTTGCTGCTGATTTTTCAGGCTGAATCACTTGTCCTTCCTGAAGTTTGTCGATACCGCTTAGTACAATTTGGTCGCCGGATTTTACACCGTCTTTGATAAGGTAATTAGCACCGCTTTTACCGATAACTGTAATAGGCATTTTGGTAACTTTGTTTTCTTTGTTTACCGTAAAGACAAAAACTTTGTCCTGCATTTCAATAGTAGCCGATTGAGGGATCAAAATGGCATCATTATGTTCTAATCCCAAACGGATTTTCCCTGTGTTTCCGGAACGCAGTGTTTTGTTTGGATTCGAGAATTTGGCTCTTACAGTAATAGCTCCAGTATTTTTATCAAACTGACCATCAACCATATCGATTTTCCCTGTTTGCGGATAAGCGCTGTTATCTGCTAATATTAAAGTCACAGGAGGTAGTTTTTTGATTTTGTCGCCAATGCTGTTTCCTGCATATTTTGATTTAAATTGGATAAAATCAGTTTCACTCAACGAAAAATAAGCATACACTTCCTGAACATCTGAAAGTGTTGTTAGTGCGTCAATGTCTGTTGCGGCAACTAAACTTCCTTGTTTTTTTGGCAATCTTCCAATGTAGCCATTTACGGGAGCCGTAATATTGGTATATCCTAAATTGATTTTTGCCGATGCTGCAATTGCTTTGGCCTGTTCGATATTGGCAGCAGCAATTTTTTGAGAAGCTTTAGCCGATTTCAACTGATAATCAGAAACTACTTTGTTTTGAACTAATGGAGTAAGTTTATCAACCTCAAGCTGTGCGTTGATATAAGCAGCTTCGGCAGCATGAAGACTGGCCAAAGCATTGTTTAACTGCTCACGGTAAGGACGTTCGTTTATTTTGAATAAAGGCTGCCCTTTGGTAACATAAGCGCCTTCGTCGACCAAAACGCGGTCTAAATTGCCGCTTACCTGCGGACGGATTTCCACATCCACAGTTCCCTGTATAGCTGCAGGATATTCAGCATCGGTAGTAGTGTTTTCAGTAGTTACTGCCATAACAGGCAGGAGCGGAGCGGGCGCAGCAGCAGGTGCTTGCGATTTATCAGCACAGCTTATTATGAATACAGCTAGTAAACTTAAGAGGGTAATTTTTTTCATGATTGGAATTGGATTAAAGTTGGTCTTGGATAATATTGTATCTGGAATAATCGTTTCAGAATTCATGGTGTTTGTTATTTAAAGATTAGTATTTAGTATAGCGTTAATTCTGGAATAATCGTTTCAGAATCAATACTGTAATTTAAAAATGCGTAGGCGCCATTCTATATTGTTATCTGAAATAAACGTT
Organism: uncultured Flavobacterium sp.; assembly: GCA_963511475.1. Taxonomy (GTDB): domain Bacteria; phylum Bacteroidota; class Bacteroidia; order Flavobacteriales; family Flavobacteriaceae; genus Flavobacterium. Next base: position 17,505 of record CAUPJC010000042.1, on the reverse strand, counting down.
CCAGAATTTAGGTAAAAAAATGGGTTATTTAAATATATTTTTAATCAGGAATTCTGACATTTTTTTGATTTTGATCGGGTTTCCATGAAGGATATACGACTGCTTCCATCCTGTAAAAGAAGTCGCAATGTATTCAGCCATTAACGCTGCATCTTCGGTATCATCCATTTCTTTGTCATCCATAGCTTTTTGAACTATTGTAGCCATAAATTCAATGAAAACATCATTGTTTTTACTCATCTGATTTCGGACAGTGCAATCATCCGGAGCAATTTCAAAAATCGTTTTCATCCCTAGGCATCCTTTGTCGCAGGATACAACCCAGTCCGCTTTATCGGTAATAATCTTAACAAGGGCAGCTTTGGCCGAAGTTTCTTTAGACACTTTTTCCTTTATTTCCAGCATTGCATTATCAAAATAATTGCCAATGCATTTCATAAATAACTGGTGCTTGTCACCAATGGTATTGTATAAACTGCTTCTGTTGATCTGCATAGCATCGACTAAGTCCTGCATAGAAGTAGCATTATATCCTTTTTCCCAAAAGACATTCATTGCTTTTTCAATTTTTTCGACCTCGTTAAATTCTACACAGCGAGCCATAAGATTTGGGTATTACTTTGCAAATGTAAAAACTATTTTTGAAACAAGCGTTTCAGAATTAATATTTTTTTACTTTTTTTTAAAGAGCAGTAAAAAAAACAGATTTGATGATGTCTTGTGATGTGGTTTTTAAAAACAAAAAACCTAAACATTTTGATATAAATTAAGCTGTACATCAAATCAATTTACATTACGCAGCGGATGAAGCTTAATTTCCTGTTATTACTGTATTCCCCATCAGTATTTTAATAGTTAGTCAGCTGGGAATTCTGTAACTTCTGGATGAAATTAAATACATCTTAGTCTAGTCTCCTTTGTACCTTTAGTATTGAATTAAAACTATTTTATAATCAAAAAAATAAAGTCATGGCAGAAATTAAAATTGAGAAAAAAAAACCGGTATGGCCGTGGATTGCTGCAGGGCTGATAATCGCAGCACTTTTATACTTCTTCATCCTTTTCCGTGATAATGAATCTCAAAGTGAGAGTAACGCAGAAATCGAAAACAGTACAGATGTACGTTAGAAAGTAACAGATAAACAGCAGGATAATAGTGTTATTTCTCTTATTGAGAAATACAACCTATATTTTCCTGCAGTGGTACGCAGTAGAAAATGAATATATAATAGTAAAAAAGAAATTATGGAAAATAAAGATAGAAATTTATACAAACTGGATGAGCTTTCTGATTATAAGATTTCTTCAGATTATTCTGATGTAAGAGGATGGAAAATAGTAGACGCTGACAACCGGACTATAGGCAAAATTGATAATTTGTGGGTTAATAAAGATATGCAGCGCGTCGTCTATCTGGATGTAAATGTAGATAAAGCATTGATAGAGGACAGCAGTAATGAGGTACATGACGCTATAGCAAACGACGATGGAAAGGAGTTCGTTTATAAAGACGGAAACAGCCATATTATCATACCCATTGGATCGGTAAGCATAAATAAAGACACGAAGATTGTCATGGCTAACAGTATAGGATATCATACTTTTAGAAACACGAGCCGATTTAACAGTCAGCAGAATTTTGACAGAAACTATGAGCGAAGTGTAATGAAGTCATACTACCCTGAAAATGATTCTAGTCATAATGATGACAGTGATGATGACAGTTTTTACAAACGCAGCCAATTTGACAATCACTAATGTCACTCATAATAGAGATCTTATAGAAGAAGAATAAGATATCGTTCGGATAGGTGAAAAAAAGTTTCTTAGTAGGATAGGCTGATTTGCACACGAACGAAGTGAACAGACGCTATAATCTGTGCCCGTAGCAATAAGCCATAAAGTTAACACAAAAAAAAAGCTACAAGACAATAATTTCTGTAGCTTTTTTTATAAAATTAAATAAGAGTATATCACTGAGGCTTATCAATATATTTTCCCCAACCATCAGGAATGATTCGTTCCTCTTTCATCCAAAAAAGCCATTTATGAAATACACTTTGATATTTACTTTTTTGTTTATCCCATGCCATAAAATCGCTGTAAAGTAATTCATCAGTTATGGGTTCATTCTCTATAATCCGATTATTCCAAACGGCGTATAGCGTAGCAATTAGTTCGCATTCTCCCCAGCTTAATGGTCTAAATTTCAAAAGGGTATTATTTATTTTTACTAATTCATCAGTGAAGTTTTCTAGGAATAAATTCTTTAATTCATTTGCGCCAGCTAATGCATGATATCGCACTCTTTTGTTGTCAGTATTGTCTTGAACTACATTAAAGAAACGCATACGATTAAAATCAGCTTCAATGCCTTTGATCAAAACATCATCATATGGTCCAGCTACTTTTTGAATATAATGCGAATCAAAATCAATTTTACAAATATATTCCGTCAAGAATAATAATTTTTGAAACTTAACCCTGCCAAAATCTGTGGTATTATTTAAGTTAATGATATGACCTGCCAGAATTGTTTTTAATGGATTTTCAATTTTTCTACTTTCAATATTGATGATTTTTGTTTTTTCTTTAGGTTGCAACGCCTCTCTCAAAACTTGTTGTAACAACATTTCGTTATATCCTTGGCTTTCCTTGATACTTTGCTCCAAGCCATCACAAAACGACATTAACTCCTCTAGTTTAGCAACGATTTGCTCTTGCTCATGAATGGGAGGAAGAGGGATTGGAATAGATTCACATTTGGTTTTATTAATATATTTGATTGTAGTGTGAATGGCATTTTTTTCAATTTCTTTGGATAGTAATTTAACAGCATATACTAAATACATAGGTGCAACATTACAATATGGAACAAAACAATGTAATTGTTGATTAGCTACTATTTCCTTTTCTACTAAACAGACTAAATCAAATCTACCAACACAACTCATAATAATACTTCCAACAGGCATTACTCTGCAATTATATTTTTTCACTTCCTCTTCAGTAAAACCAAGATTGTTTAGCTTATAATTAAGTTTAAATGATTTTTCGGAAAAGTTCGATTGAGTGACCCACGTAATATTACCACTAAAGGTTAATGGTTTGTCTCTATTAGGAACAATAGACGTAGTTAAATTTCCAATTTTACACCAAACCCAATGTTCAGGAATTTCAAAAGGAATTTCCTCTTCAGTAATTGGAGGTAACTCTTTTTCTTTTTTGAGTTTTTTCTCGGCTATGAGTTTTGCTTTTTCAGCTTTTATTTTGGCTAAGAGTTGTTGTCCTGTTTCTTTTGTGTTGGTGCTTTTAACTAACTTTCCTTGCATCGCTTCCCGCAAAAATGCCTGACGCAGTTGTTTGATTAGGTCGAGTTGGTGGATGAGTTCATTTGAGATTACAGAACCACTATTTTTTAATTTAGATAGTTCAATAACAAATTCTTTTTGTTCTTCAATATCCGGCAAAGGAATTTCAATTTCTAAAATCTGTCTTTCATGAATAGATTTTTGTGCAGAACCTGTTGTTTCTATTTTGTTAAGTTCATCATAGAAATACGGGGATTTCAGTAAAAAACGTAAATATTCCAAATCAATCCCTTCAATTGAAAACATTGGCATATTTTCAGTAGCAATACAACCATCAACTTCAATAGGTGCAATACCAATTGAACCATCTTGTATGCCTTGTCTAACAAGCATTAATGTATTAGGATATGTTTTTAAATCAATAACGAATTGTCTTTTACGTCCAATATCTTTACCTATTTTTGTTCCTCTGAAAGTTACTCCATCATATTTTGAAATAGTTACTTGATTATATTCAATTTCATCTTGAACAATATGTTGAATTCTATATTGTTTTAAAACTTCTTTTAACTTTACTTTTTTCCAATTCATTATTTCACGGCCTTTTTTAATTGTTCCAATAATGCATTGCTTTTGTCAAAAGAAGAATGCAACAACTCCATCAGTTCGACACTGTTGTACTCGTGTGCTTCTTCGGCTTTAGTTGGATTTTTTATATCCAAATCATAATTGCGGTCTATGATGGTTTTTATATCTACTTTCCAAGCAATATCGCTTTCCTTGCGATCTGTCCACCACGTTTTAATTGGGTTAAATTCTTTGGCTTGTATCGGTTTGGTTTTGTTGTAGGCTTTTTGTCCCTCGGGTAATTTATGCTCGTAATACCAAACTTCTTTGGTAGGAGTTCCTTTGGTAAAAAACAATAAATTGGTTGCTACTGTGGCATAAGGCTGAAACACTGAGTTAGGCAAACGGATAATGGTGTGCAGGTTGCAATCTTCCAATAATTTTTGTCGTACACGTTGTTTTATGCCATCACCTGTTAGCGAACCATCGGGTAAAACGATTCCGGCACGACCGCCTTGTTTTAATAAGTGTATCATCAAAATCAGGAACAAATCGGCACTTTCTTTGGTACGGAAATTTTGAGGGAAGTTGGTTTCGTTATTGTTGGCTACAATACCACCAAATGGGGGATTTGCCAAAATTGCATTTACTCTGTGTTTTTCTGTAAAATTGCTTAGAGGCTGATCTAAAGCATCACCAAAACGGATGTTGGGTACTTCGATATCATGTAAAATCAAGTTGGTAGTAGCTAACAAATAGGGAAGCGGTTTGTATTCCCAGCCTATTACATTTTCGGCTATGCTTTGATTCTCTTCTACACTGTTAGCTTGTTTTTTTAAATGCTCTATAGCGCAGGTCAAGTAACCAGCCGTACCCACAGGCTGGATCCAGTATTTTTTCACCCAATTGAGGGTTAATCATTTCGGTAATAAATGAAGTAATGGCACGAGGTGTATAGAACTCACCACTTTTACCTGCACTTTGCAATCCTTTAAGAATGGTTTCATATAGTTCTCCAAATGCATGGCGGTCTTTGGCAACATTAAAATCCATTTCGTTCAGTTTGTTTAACACTTTACGAATATTGGTACCGCTTTTCATGTAGTTATTGTTGCCATCAAAAACTTCACGTACAATTAAGGCGCGACGGTTTCCTGTACTTACATCTATATCTCGAAGTGCAGGAAACAATTGCCTGTCAACAAATTCTAATAATTCATCACCAGTCATTCCTTCATTATCACCCGCCCAGTTTCCTTTTTCGTTTACCCAATGGAATAAATCTGGAATAGGAGAGGTATAGTTCTCATTAAGTAACTCTAATTCTTTGTCTTTATCTGAAAATATTTTAAGGAAAAGCATCCAACCCAATTGCTCGATTCTTTGGGCATCACCGTTTAGTCCGGTATCCTGCCACATTATGGTTTGAATGCTTTTTAATATTGATGAAATGTTGGACATTTTTATTGTTTATTGTTTATTGTTTATTGTTTATTGTTTGGGGTTTATTGTTTGTTTTTTTGGGATAGTGCAATTTCATTTCTGATGAATGTTTCTAATACTTCTTTGCTTGGCAATTGTACTTGGTATTTCGACACAAAAATTTCGTTGGTTAATCCTGTTGTGGCATACTCTACAAGAGCTTCGTTTTTATTGGCGCACAAAACTATTCCTATTGGAGGATTGTCTCCTTCCGTCATTTCATTTTTGCGGAAATAGTTTAGATACACATTCATTTGTCCAGCATCGGCGTGGTCAAAAGCTCCAATTTTCAAATCAATCAGCACATGGCATTTTAGTATTCTATGATAAAAAACCAAGTCGATTTTAAAGTGCTTGTTGTCAAATGTGATTCTTTTTTGTCTTGCTTCAAAGCAAAAGCCTCTACCGAGTTCCGTCAAAAAATCCTGTAAGTGATTGATAATTGCGGTTTCCAATTGGGTTTCGCTATAGGTGTGTTTCTCTTCAATCCCAATAAATTCAAGGAAATAAGGGTTTTTAACCACCTCGTCAACCGAAAAATGATTATCGGCTTTGAAATTTTTAATTACCTGTTCTTTGTTTTCGGACAAGCCAGTTCTCTCGAACAGCATGGTATTCATCGCCCTTCCTAATTCTCTGGCACTCCAATTGTTTTTGATGGTTTGCACCTCATAAAAAGAGCGTTTTAATTGGTCATCAGCGTTTAATAATTCTACAAAATGTGAAAAACTAAGGCGGGACAAGAGCAGTTCCGGCTCAAAGGACAAATCGTTTTGTTCTGCCAATTCGAATTTTGCCGACACTGTCGGCAAAATGTTTTGATCGATAAAAGTTGAGTCTTTGAATTTTCTCGATACTGTCGAGAAAATCTGCGGATAGGTATTGTATAAATCTCTAAAACGGTATAACTGCCGAGCTGAAACTCCCTTAATATGTTTCAACCTTTGTGCAAGCATTTTCAAGGTATCAGTCCCATATTCGGCTCTGTCTGAACCATTTTGTTCAAATTCAACAATATAAAAGCCGATTAAGATATTTCGAATAGTCAAGAAACTATTTACCTGTTGGACAGCAATTTTTTGCGTTTCTTTATGTACGTTTTCTATTTGCTGAATTAATTGTTCAAAGTTCATGCTATTCCTGATTTCAATTTATCTAAACTATTTTAAAAAGTATCAAAGCTGAGTGTTATTTGATATACGTTTTAAGCTTTTCTGTACAATTCTGTTTCCAGTTCTTTAACGGCTTCCATATAACTATTTTTTCCTCCAAAAATTCCATTGACAATTTCTAGTGTAGAACCAAAATTATCAAAAGGTTTTACACGAAGCACTTCGATACTTTCAATATTTTCAACACCTTCATCTGCATATTTCTCTAATAAAGTTTCTAAAACTTTACGAGCATTGGCTTCATATTTAGTGAAATAGTTCCGCTTTTTTACATTATTTGCACGCTCTTTTCTTGTCAAGGGTTTTTGATCATAAGCGACATGGCAAATTAAATCAAATAAATCAACTTCTTTGTCAACAGCTTCATATAAAGCTTCAACTAATATGCCTTGTTCCTGCAATTCTTTGATAATAGCTTCTTTTTTGTCAGCTTGATTCCATGTTAATAGGAAATCATCCAATGAAGCATACTTTCCCTTAATAATACCTTTTGTGTGATCTTGTAAGCTAACAGTAATTGGTTTCCCATTAGAATCAAAATACAATTCGCGACTTACTAAAACTGATACATCAATTCCATTAATATATTGCTTTTCTCTTTTTTTATATTCTGTACCAGGTTCATTTAAAGGATTTCGAATTTTAGGTTGTTCTAAAATAATTTCTTCACCACTAATGTCATCTATTATTGGAGAATAATCATTTTCTTCTTCATCAATAATATGAGTTAAATCTATATCTTCAGTAATTGGTTTTACTCTTAAAGGATCCCCGTCAAAAGCAGGATCAGCAAAATTATCTGTAGCATTTCTGAAATCTAAAATGGTAAAATAAAGTTTGTCAAATTCTTCATTAATCCTTGTGCCGCGACCTACAATTTGCTTAAACTTAGTCATTGAATTAATATTGGCATCTAATACAATCACTTTACAGGTTTGAGCATCAACGCCGGTGGTCATCAATTCGGATGTAGTTGCTATTACAGGGTAAATCTCTTCCGGATTTATAAAATTGTCAAGTTCACGCTTTCCTTCGTCATTATCGCCCGTAATTTGCATCACATATTTATAATTTTCAGAGACTAAGTCTGAATTATGTTTTGCAATTGCATTACGCATACGCTCAGCATGATCGATATCTACACAAAAAATAATAGTTTTAGCAAAACGATCTAAACCTTTTAAATATTCAGTTACTTTTTGTGCCACAACATCTGTACGCTCATCGATAACGAGTTTTTTATCAAAATCTTTTCGATTATAAATACGATCTTCAATTAAGTTTCCTTCTTTATCAGTTTTTCCTTGTTGTGGTCGATACCCTTCGGTATCGACGTTTAGTGCGACTCGAATTACTTTATATGGTGCTAAAAAGCCATCATCAATTCCTTGTTTTAAAGAATAAGTGTAAACGGGATCGCCAAAATATTCTGTATTACTGGTTTCTTTGGTTTCTCTTGGTGTTGCTGTTAAACCAACATGAGTAGCTGTCTTAAAATATCTCAAAATTTCACGCCAAGAACTGTTCTCATTTGCGCTTCCACGATGACACTCATCAATTATAATTAAGTCGAAAAAGTCTGGAGAAAAATCTTTGTATGCATCTTCAATCCCTGGCTCATTATTGGTTAAACCTTGATAAAGTCCTAAAAAGACTTCATATGCTTTGTCTGAAGTATCTATTCCTCTCTTTTTATTACTTATTAATTCTTCTTTTCCATTACTATTTTCTAAGACCTTCTTTTTAATAATGGTCATTTTGTCTTTAAAGTGTTTAAAATCACCTTTTCTTGTTTGGTCAATCAAAGCAGTTCTGTCGGCTAAAAATAAGATTCTCTTCTTACTTCTTGATTTCCATAAACGATAAATAATTTGAAACGCAGTATAAGTTTTTCCAGTACCGGTTGCCATAACCAACAAAATTCTATTTTGACCATTTGCAATTGCTTCAACAGTTCTATTTATAGCATTTTGTTGGTAGTAGCGAGGTTTTCTTCCTGAACCGTCAGAAAAATATTTTTGCAAAGCTATTTTCTCACCTTCGTCATTGACAATTCCTTTATAAGTTTTGTATTTAGTCCACAAAACTTCGGGAGATGGAAATTCATCATTAGATAATTCGGTCTCAATCTGAGAATCATTTTTAGTTCTATCGTGAAATAAAAAGCCATCACCATTACTGCTAAAAACACATGGGATATCTAAAATATTGGCATAGCCCAAAGCTTGCTGAATTCCTGAACGAACAGAATGTTTGTTGTCTTTTGCTTCAATTATTGCAATTGGATTGTCTTGATAATAAAGAATATAGTCAGCTCTTTTTCTTTCTCCTCTTGCTGTTAATTTTCCTCGTACATAAATTTTTCCATCTGTAAAAAAGACTTCTTCTAAAATTTGTTTTTGCAAATCCCAACCGGCTTTTAATAAAGCGGGAGTTATAAATTTGGTGCAAATATCTCTTTCTGAAAGTTCTTTTTTACTCATAAGATTTATATTACGGAAATATAATTTTTGCTAAGATATTGAAAAATATGATTTTTTGAAGAAGGAAAACCGTAAAGAATAAAAAAGAAGTTTGATATCAGCCTAGCCCTTATGGAAGCGGTATCATTTTGTGCCACTGTTCGTCATAAAAGATACATTTTGACAATAGAAGCACAAATGCTTCTGCAGAATCTTTCAATGCAAAAATAAAAGCTTTTAGAAGTCAATTTAGAGGAGTGAGAAATAAAGATTTCTTCTTATTCAGATTATCTAATCTTTATGCATAATCCCCAACTTTTGCACCTGACCCGATACATGATCGATTGGACTCAATTTGTGCTAATTCTAATAAATGAAAAATCCCTAAACTATTAAAATCAATAGTTTAGGGATTTATTTTGTGAACTCTACGAGACAAATTTCTATAAATTTTATGGAAGATTTGAAGACATTGGCGTATTACATTTATTGCCTGTAGTTCATTGGCTTTGTAAATTTGGTTTGGATGTCCTGTTGGGTATTGATGCAAAAAGAATTTATTTCCATAAAAACTAAAATTAAGCAAATAACTTGAAATATATTGTCGTGACAGTGAAACAACGATTATAGAGCAGGACTAATCTAAAATATGTCTTTATGAAATCATGGTTACAGTTTTGGAGCTTGTAGAAGGCGGAAAAATTCAAGCATAAATGCATAGCTTTTGCAAAAACTGTGTTAGTCAGTCCTTTCTTGTCAGTTGAATGAGTTTCTAAATTGTATTGGTGTTAAATTTGTTTTTGTCTTAAACATTTTACTAAAAGATTGTGGATGTTCAAAACCCATTTCGTAGGCAATTTCATTGACTGATAAGTCTGTCGTCGATAGTTTTTCTTTTGCCAAATCAATCAATTTGTCTTGTATGAATTGTTGGGTACTTCGCCCTGTCAATGTTTTTAGTAGTCTGCTTAAATAATTAGGTGATATGTTTAACTCTGCTGAAATATACTGAACTGTAGGCAAACCTTTCTCAGGTAAATTAGTTTGGCTGAAATAAACGGTGAGCAAATTTTCTAATTTGTCAAGTATTGTATGATTTGTTATTTTTCGTGTAATAAATTGCCTTTGATAAAAACGTTCCGAGTAAGTAAGCAATAATTCCAATTGAGCTATAATCACATCTTGGCTGAATTTGTCAATGGGTGAATTATATTCTTGATTGATGTTTTGGATAAGACCCGTAAGAATTGCTTCTTCTTTTTCAGAAAGATGCAAGGCTTCGTTTAAGTCATAGCCGAAAAAATCATATTGCTTTATTTTTTTTGCCAAAGGGGTATTCCATAAAAAATCTGGGTGAAAGATGAGCAACCAGCCCGAATGCTCTATGCTTTGACTTTTATCTATTATAATGCTAATGATTTGATTTGGTGCAATGAAAGCAAGAATTCCTTCGGTAAAATCATAGGACTGCTGTCCGTATTTCATTTTTGCATTGAAAGTTTTTTTTAGTGCAATTGAATAAAAACCATTCATAATACTTTTAGGCCGTTCGACGCCTCTTTTTGGTTTGATGTCTTCGAATTTCACGACACTTACTAAAGGATGCTGCGGTTTGGGCAAATCCATGAAGCTATGATATTCTCCGATACTTTTTATTTGATGTGGTGATGCCATTTGAAGTTAGCTTTTAAAATCCAAATAATATTTTCAACCCGTCTTTTAAACCTGTTGGTTTTCTGCCTAACTCAATTTCAAGGTCGTCATAAATATTTGCTTCCTGGTTATGTTTAATGTCTGTAACAAAATCTACGATTTTTTGAATTACTGGTTCTGGTAAATTTCTTTGTTTCATCATGGTTTCAAACACAGCCGTTTCTATATTTGTATATTTTATTTTTTTATCTGAGATCTGTGAAAGTGCAGTTGCGATATCGTAAAAAGAATATGTTTTATCGCCTGTAAAATTGTAAATTTTATTGTCATTTTTTTCTTTTAAAAGCACGTTTGCCATTGCTTCTCCCATTTCACTTCTTAAAGCAAAGGATACTTTGCCGTCTCCTGCTGGTAGAAATATTCCTTTTTCTAAGGATATCTTGCCTCCAATAAATTGCGGAATTGCGTCCATATACAAAATGTTCCTAAAAATAGTGTATTGTAAACCACTTTCAAAAATATAATCTTCAGTCTCAAAATGTTCAACCATCAACTTGTTAGCCAAAGTATTTCGGTCATTCAAACATCTACTTGTATATGCAATGTGTTTTACACCTTTTTTCCTGGCCGTGTCTATTACATTTTTATGTTCTTGCATTCTGTCTCCTTCGTCGCCTGATGAAATGAGTAAAACTGTATCTATTCCTTCCATCGCATTTTCAAGTACAATTATATCATCATAACTACCCAAAAAAGCATTAAATCCTCTGGATTGAAATTCTTTTCTTTTTTCTTCTTTTCGAGTTAGAATATAAATTTGATTTGATGATATTTTTTTTAATAGAGTTTCAATTACAGTGCTTCCCAAATGTCCTGTTGCTCCTGTTACTAATATTTTCATTCTTTGTATTATAAGATTTTGCAAAATTGCAATGCAAAAGTCCGCAACATACTTATATTAAATGAAGCCAAATCTCTCTTTATTGTAACCAAACATGACTTTCTCAAAGTGAAACTCTTTAGATTTCTTTGTGCCCTTTTAAGTATGAACTCCAAAATGCAATACGCCATGATTCTGTCACAAAACTTATGCATGATAAAAAGTGTATTATTTGCCTTAGCTCTTTATAGCAGAGAAGTTATCAAGTCCACAAGGTTGAACGTATACTTTTCCCATAATAATCTAACACATCTAATAACATTAATAAACTTTCGTTATCATTTCATTTATAGGCAAACGAACTTTTTTCATAGTTGCCATGTAGTCTTTTTCCAAATCACGGTATCCTAAAGCAAGGATAACTGCAGAATGCAGCCCTTTCTCTTTCAAACCCAAAACATCATCGATAATAGAAGCATTAAATCCTTCAATAGGAGTGGCATCCACTTTCAATTCTGCCGCAGCAATAAGTGCTGTTCCTAGTGCAATATAAGCCTGTTTTGCCGCCCAAAGTGCTTTTTGCTCTGCGTTAATAGCGCTGAAATAGGAATGCAGTCCATTTCTAAATCCTGATAAGGTAGCAGCATCAAGACCTCTTTGCTTTTCTGTCATTGCCATGTAATCGTCAATGTAAGTCGAAGACATGTCAGTGAAAGCAGCAAAAACCAATAAATGAGAGCAAGAGTTAATCTGTCCATTATACGAATCAGCACCTAATTTTTTTTGTATTTCTGGGTTGCTTACAACAAAAACGCGGTAAGATTGTAGACCACAGGAAGATGCTGAAAGATTTATAGCCTCTAAGATCTGATCGATCTTCTCTTCTGTTACTTTAATGTTATTGTAAGCTTTTGTGGCGTAGCGCCATTTTAAATTTTCTATCAAATTCATTACTATGTCTATCTTAAATTTTGTCAAAGATAAATGATATTGTTTTCTTTTTCGAGTTTTTGAAGTGCTCTAGGAAACTCCAAATCAATCATCTTAGTTCACTAAAGAATAATTATCTGTTTTTCTATATTATTATATTCGTTTAAAGATTAATAATCTTTAAAAAAATACGTATAAAGAATATTTATCTGATTTTACGTATAAATAAAAATATTTAATCTTTTATATTCAAATTTGCAGAATAAAAAAAAACTAAATAGTATCATCAGATGAAAGCTAATATACAAGAAGATAGGGGAATAAACGAAAAACAGGATATTGAAAACACCCAGAATACAATCCAGAATGATTTTGTATTTACACTAAAGAGCACTTGTTTAGATGAAAACTATCACCCCTCAAGTGAAACGCGTGTGACAACCAATTTTGCAAACTTGGCTAGAGGAGCTAATCGCCAACAAAACTTACGTAATGCCTTAAATATGATTAACAATCGATTCAATGCATTGGCTCATTTGGATAATCCAAAAGCGGATCGCTACCTTGTAGAACTTGAAATCATCACAGTAACGATGAGTATTGATGATAAGAATGGTGTTAACAATCTGCCGTTGATTGAAGTTTTAAAAACGAATATTTTTGACCACAAGACTAACCAGCGTATCGAAGGTATTGCCGGAAATAATTTTTCTTCTTATGTTCGTGATTATGATTTCAGTATTTTATTGATCGAGCACAATAAAAATAAATCTAATTTTTGTATTCCTGAAAATTTTGGTGATTTGCACGGAAAACTTTATAAGTGCTTTGTGAGTTCAGCCACTTATAAAGAGCATTTTAAGATGTCGCCAATCATTTGTCTAAGTGTATCGAGCAACAAAAGGTATACTCGCACTGAGTATCAGCATCCGGTTCTGGGTTTTGAGTATCTGCAGGATCACTATTCTATTACTGATGAATATTTCTCTAAAATGGGTTTAAAAGTTCGTTTTTTCATGCCTCCGAATAGTGTGGCACCGATGGCTTTTTATCATTCCGGAGATCTACTTGCTGATTATACGGATCTTGGACTAATCAGCTCAATCAGCACGATGGAGACTTTCCAGAAGATTTATCGCCCTGAAATTTATAATGCAAATTCAGTGGCTGGGAAAATCTATCAACCTACTCTTAAACACGAAGATTATTCACTGACTCGCGTGGTTTATGACCGCGAAGAGCGCAGCCGACTGGCTGTTGAACAGGGTAAATATGCAGAAGAGCATTTCATTACCCCTTACAAAAGTCTCATGGAACAATGGGCTGCTAATTTTACCCTTTAATTGATTACAACGCATTAAAATTATACTATTATGAAGAAATTATTATTACCCACCTCTATTGTTGGAAGTTTACCCAAACCTGCCTGGCTTGCACCACCCGAAAAACTTTGGTCACCATGGAAATTAGATGGCGATCAGCTACTTGAAGGGAAACAAGATGCTTTACGCATTTCTCTGCAGGAACAACAATTGGCAGATCTAGATATCATTTGTGACGGCGAGCAGACACGCCAGCATTTTGTAACGACTTTTATCGAGCATTTAAGCGGTGTAGATTTTGAAAATCGTAAAACAGTAAAAATCCGTAACCGTTATGACGCGAGTGTTCCAGTGGTTGTAGGTGAGGTTGCACGTCAAAAAGCAGTTTTTGTTGAAGATGCTAAATTTTTACGTAAACAGACTAATAAGCCTATAAAATGGGCGTTGCCAGGCCCGCTGACAATGGTAGATACCTTGTACGACGACCATTATAAAAGCCGGGAAAAATTGGCGTGGGAATTTGCGAAAGCACTCAATGAAGAAGCAAGAGAACTTCAAGACGCAGGGGTAGATATTATCCAGTTTGATGAACCTGCATTTAATGTGTTCTTTGATGAAGTTAACGATTGGGGAATGGCAGCATTAGAAAGAGCCATTGAAGGTTTACACTGTCAAACTGCGGTTCATATTTGCTATGGTTATGGAATACAGGCAAATACTGATTGGAAAAAGACATTAGGTTCAGAGTGGCGACAATACGAAGAAATTTTTCCGAAAATTCAAAAATCTAAAATTGATGTGGTTTCTTTAGAATGTCACAACTCCAATGTGCCTTTAAATTTAATGGAACTTGTTCGCGGTAAAAAAGTAATGGTAGGCGCCATTGATGTAGCAACCAACACTATCGAAACACCAGAAGAAGTAGCTGATACCCTGCGTAAAGCTCTTGAGTTTGTAGATGCCGAAAATCTTTACCCTTCTACAAACTGCGGTATGGCCCCGCTATCTCGAAACGTAGCTAGAGGCAAGTTAAGTGCTTTGAGTGCAGGAGCAGAAATTATACGTAAAGAACTTGGGATTTAGTTCTCAATGTATTAATTGGAATATGGTTTCCTTGTTTGAAGCCTGCTGTGCGTAGAATTTAACAGAGCGACTCTGCGGACAGACTAATGAATCTAGAGAATCTACGTTTAGCTGCGTAAGATATTTTTGTAATCTTGACTCTACGGAGGAATAATATTTAAAACACATTGAAGAAGTTATTAGAAGTATTAAAAAAAGCAGGTTTCGACGGTTTCCTGTTAATGATAGCCACCATGATTCTGATGGCTTATTTTTTGCCAAAGCCGGGCATGGTCAAAGAACCTGTTTCGCTGGAGGAGATTGCCAATGCTGGCGTTTCCTTGATTTTCTTGTTTTATGGCTTGCGACTGAGTGTTGAGAAACTAAAAGCCGGACTTTCCAATTGGAAAATGCACATTGTCGTCCAGTTGACAACCTTTTTGTTTTTTCCGCTCATTGTTTTGGCATTTCGCCCGTTGTTTGTCAATAACGGCTTCGAGCTACTTTGGCTGGGTGTATTTTTTCTGGCAGCATTGCCGTCCACAGTTTCCTCTTCGGTGGTCATGGTTTCTATCGCCAAGGGAAACATTCCCGCAGCCATTTTCAATGCAAGTATTTCCAGTTTGATCGGAGTAGTGGTTACGCCGCTCTGGGTTGGGCTGTTTATAGCTTCTGCAACAGGTGATTTTGATGTCACTCAAATCGGCTTAAAGTTGATTCTTCAAGTCTTGCTGCCTGTCATCATTGGCATAAGCCTCAATTCCCGTTTCGGCGCCATTGCCGAAAAATACAAGAAACAGCTCAAATATTTCGATCAGACAGTTATTCTAACGATTATTTACACATCGTTTTGCAAGTCATTTTCCGAACATCTTTTTGAAGGCTTTACCGCCCTTGAACTTGCCGGACTCGCTGCAGGGATGATGGCGTTGTTTTTTGCCGTATTCTTTTGTGTCGGACTACTTAGCCACCTGCTTGGTTTTTCAGATGAAGACCGTATTACTGTCTTATTCTGCGGGTCTAAAAAGTCATTGGTACATGGCACCGTTATGTCAAAAGTACTTTTTCAGCACAGTACCATCACCGGCATCGTATTGCTGCCGCTCATGCTTTATCATGCCTTGCAATTGATTGCTGCTAGTATCATCGCTCAGGGTATGGCTCGACGAAAACAAGTATAATTTTATTTGATGTGGCCCTTTATCTTTTTTCGATAAAGGGCACCAAGGATAACGCTCCCTGTTATAAAATAATGCCTTTTAGATTTTTATACTGTGAAGATAAACGTTGCAGTATGTTATGTTTTTAACTTGTGTAAAATAAGATTTTTGTATTCTTTTTGGTTATATTTGAAGAATTTTATTCTGATTTGAAAATAAATTAAACTTGTTTAAAGTAATATTCTATGGAGCAGATAGATGAAATTGATCTTCGGTTATTAAATATACTTCACGATAATTCTAAATACACTGTAAAAGAGCTTGCTAAAATGGTAAATCTTTCGGCATCGCCTGTTTTTGAGCGGATTAAAAAATTGGAAAACAGCGGATATATTAAAAAATATATTGCTCTTCTTGATGCAGAAAAATTAAATAGAGGTTTCATTGTTTTTTGTAATATCAAACTTAAACAGCACGATCGTAATATCGGGAATCAATTTGTTAGCGATATTATGAAAATAGAAGAAGTTGTGGAATGTTATAATATCTCAGGTGATTACGATTTTTTAATGAAAGTTTCTGCTAAAGACATGAAGCATTATCAGGATTTTGTGTTTAATAAATTGGGATCAGTTGAAAGTATAGGGAGTACCCAAAGTACCTTTGTTATGTCAGAGATAAAAAATATGTATGGATAGTTCCGCGATGGCTTATTTATTTGAAATTCGCCTTAGCTTTTCTGATAGAAAATGTCTTAAAGGTTCTGTCGCATCTGAGAATAACTTTTATCTGTGGAATTGCTACCATTCAGCGCTGGGTATATAAGTTTGCCCCGTTAATGGAGATGCAAATGAAGATACGTAAAGTATAAGTTAGTGGTAGTTGGAGAATGGACGAGACTTATATTAAGATTAAAGGGCAATGGTGTTATTTATTTAGGGCAGTTGATAGGTCTGGCAATACAGTTGATTTCTTATTAACTAAGGGAAGGCAGAGGATGAGTGCCCAATCATTTCTAATTAAAGCAATAAGTAATAATTGGTGCCCAAGAGTAATAAACATTTATAAAAGCGGTTCTAATGCTGCAGCGATCAAAGTCTATAACAAACGTTCTTTCTCAAAGATTAAAATGCGACAGTGTAAATATCTCAATAATATTGTCGAAAAGGACCATCGTTTCATCAAGTGGCGCATACAAAACGGATTAGGCTTTAAAAGTTTTGAATCGGTCAAACGAACGTTAAGCGGAATTGAAGTTGTGCATAATGAGGAAGAATCAGATGATTAGACCAGGGATATCTATATTTAAATCATTCTGTAAATTGGCGGGCTAACTTTAAAATTACTTAAATTCTTATATTTTATGGATCAATACGAAAAGTTGTGGAGAAATATTAAAAATCAGATTTTTGTATTTCTAAATATTCAAAAATGAAAGCCTCTTTTATCGATCTACTCAAATTATTATTACCTGAAATCATAGTTGACTATTTTGAACTCACTT
>CAUPJC010000041.1:0-29184 GCA_963511475.1 uncultured Flavobacterium sp. | reverse complement strand
TCAAAAATATTTACCGGAAAAAGTTCCGGAGTATTGATCGATTGCGATTTAAATATTACTTTAGCCATTGCTCGTTTTTTGTGCAACTCTAAGATAATATTTTAGATTAAAAACAGCAAAAAAAAGGCTGTCCTTACTTTTCGGACAGCCTCTTTGTTGTTAAATTCGTTATTTTCTATAATGAGTTATGTTATTTTAAAGCCTTAAAAAGTATCTCAACAGGGTGAGTGCTGTTCTGCTATTTTCATCTCTTATTTGGTATCTGCATCCCGCTCCTGAGGCATAAATCAACGTGGCTTCTTCTTCGGAACGAATGGTTGGGAATAAAAACAATTCTCCGATTGACAGCGTGGATTTTGAACTTATAATTGTAAACTGTTCAATAATTCAATCAGTTTTGGATCTGATGGTTTGGGTGCTTGTGCATTTACAATATTACCATTTGTATCAATTAGAATGAATCTCGGAATTCCTCGAATGTTATATTGTTTTATAAATTTTGAATCCCATTCTTTATCTGCCAATAACTGAACACCACTCATTTTTTTCTCGGTTATAAGATTCCTCCATTTTTCTCGGTCTTCACTATTGTCAATGGAAATACTTATAAATACAATATTTTTACCTTGAAATTGTTCTTCAACTTCTTCGAGATACGGTATTTCCTGACGACAAGGACCACACCAAGTGGCCCAAACATCAATATAAACGAATTTTCCTTTTAGATTTTCTAAAGATGTTTTACCTCCTTTGTGGTTTTCATAATTAAAAGTTGGTGATGGTTTGCCTGGTTCTACCGCTATAGTATTATTGTAATTGATAGTTAGTATTTCTTTAATTTTTGGATCATTTGTAATGGAAATAAATTCGTTGTATATGTCTTTGTAATTTGCATTTTCAATGTTAATATCATTGACTCCATTTTGAATCAATCTATTTTTTATACTTTGACTTTTCAGTGCTTTGACTTCTGGGATTGCATCTTTAGTTGAAATGAAAAAACTTGTTCCATCTCCTTCAATATTTTCAAAGAACCTTTTTATTACAATGTCTTGATATTTTGTTGAAAACAGAAAATTGGATTCATTGTCCAAATCTATTTTTTGGTCAATTTGAGGAAAATTTTCTGACACTTTAAAATCATTCAACTTCGCGTAATAATAATGAAGGTCTTTATAAATCAAAAAGTGTTTTTGCTCTAAAAAATGAATATTAAGTGATTCTTTTTGTTTAAAAGAGGCATCTGAAAATTTTGTTTTTTGATATAAAAGCTCAATGGAACTTTTGATTTCCTTGACTTTTTTCAAAAATTCTGCTTCATTCAATTTGTACAATTCTTCATCTGATATTTGCGAAGTAATAATTGTTTTTTTAGCAATATACTGATTCTCTATACTTCCTTTACCAGTGTATTTTAGGGTGGAATTAAAGTTAGAATCATCAGCAGTTAAGCTAATTTTGGAATCCTTAGAAAAATATATGGGCATCTTATTTTTAGAAGTTTCAATAGCATAAATTCCTTCGTAATCAATAGGCAATTTTTCAGAAAATGTTCCGTCAGTTTTTAATTTGATTTCTTTGTCAAATGATTCTCCTTTGATCCAGATTTTTCCACCTTCGGCATTTGTAATTTTGCCCGAAAGAGTAATTGTTGCTTTTGGAACTGTGAAAGAAACAAGCATCAGAATTATTAATAGAAAACTATATCTTTTCATAGGATTTTTTTTCAAATATATAAATAAATGTTTTTCAAATAGTTTTTTAAATCTGAAAAGCAGTAAGTCTTAGGTGTATTCGAAGCAGTTTGAGTTCTATTATTGAAAATATTCTGTGTTTAGATTATCCTATAAGGTTTTTTTAAACTTGTAGGATTGAATAGAGTTGATGGGAACACCTACAAAGTTCGAAAAAAGCTTGCAGGAAGCAACGAATCACATTCGGACAAAAAAAATGCAGCCATTAAAAACAGCTGCATCTTTATATAAAAAACTAATTGTACTTATTTTAAAGCCTTAAAAAGTATCTCAACAGGGTGAAATGCTTTTCGGCTTGTTCCGTCGCTTATTTGGTGTCTGCAACTCGTTCCTGAGGCAGAAATCAATGTGGCTTCTTCTTCTGAACGGATGGTCGGGAATAAGACCAATTCTCCAATTTTCATCGAAATGTTATAATGTTCTTTTTCATATCCAAAAGAACCCGCCATACCGCAGCACCCGCTTGGGATATTGAGAACTGTATAATTTTGTGGCAGCATTAGGATTTTTTTAAGCGGTACCAATGATGATAACGCTTTTTGGAAACAGTGACCGTGCATACGAACTCTTTCTTGGTTGTCTGTAAACGAAGCGGAAGTGATTCGGCCTTCGTCTAATTCTTTGGCCAAAAATTCTTCAATAAGCATGGCTCTGCTGGAGAATGCTTTTGCTTTTTCTTTAAAATCACCACGGCACAAATCAGGATATTCATCACGGAATGATAATATTGCCGAAGGTTCAATTCCGATTAGAATTGCGTTTTCCGGTATTTCCTTGGCGAAAGCCTGAACATTTTTTTCTGCAATTTCTCTTGCTTCTTTCAGCATTCCTTTCGAAAGATACGTTCTTCCGCTGATGCCGATTTCTGGAACCACGACTTCATAACCCAAACGGTTAAAAAGTTTTACAGCTGTTTGACCAATTTCGACATCATAGAAATTCAGGAATTCATCGTTGTACAAATAGACTTTTCCGTTTATAAAATTTCCAGTCTGTCTGTAGCTTTTAAACCATTTGGTAAACGTAATTTTATGCATTAGCGGCAACGATCTTTCGGTGGCAAAACCAGTTGAACGTTTCATTATATTTCCTAAAAAGCCAGTAGAGCCAAAATTATACAGCCACGGCATTGAAGCAAATAATTGATTAATTTTTGGTGTATTACCAATTAATCTGGAACGTAATTTCACTCCGTTTTTATCATGGTATTGCTGTAAGGTTTCCGCTTTTAGCTTCGCCATATCCACATTTGAAGGACATTCGGATTTACATCCTTTACAGCTCAAACATAAATCAAGAACTTCAAGCAAACCTTCGTCGTCAAATTTATTTTCTTTGGTAGAATTGGTGATGGTTTCTCTCAATATGTTGGCTCTGGCGCGGGTAGTATGTTTTTCATCACGCGTCGCCATATAACTAGGACACATCGTACCACCGCTTTTCTCTGTTTTTCTGCAGTCTCCAGATCCGTTGCACATCTCGGCGGCACGAACGATTCCGTTATGCTCAGAGAAATCAAAATAGGTATCCGGCATTGGAGTTTCCTGCTCAGGATTGTATCTTAAGCTGCTGTCCATTGGAGGTGTATTCACAATTTTGCCCGGATTAAAAATGCCCCAAGGATCCCAAGTGTTTTTTACTTGGATAAACATTTGGTAGATTTCTTCGCCCAGCATCAGCGGAATAAATTCGCCGCGAAGCCTTCCGTCTCCGTGTTCTCCGCTTAATGAACCTTTGTATTTTTTAACTAAATGAGCAATATCGGTAGCAATGGTTCTAAAAAGAGCCGTACCTTCTTTAGTTTTTAAATCAATGATTGGTCGAAGGTGTAATTCTCCTGTAGCGGCGTGCGCATAATGCACACAGCTGAGGTTTCGCTCTTTTAAAACAGCATTAAAATCTTCGATAAAATCGGGTAAATCGTTTACGTCAACAGCGGTATCTTCAATAACGGCAACCGCTTTGGCATCGCCTGGAATATTAGACAACAATCCCAATCCTGCTTTTCTAAGGTTCCAGACTTTATTGGTGTCTTCGCCCCAAACAATCGGAAAATGATAACCTAAATTTTTAGAACGCATCAATTCCTCCATTTCTTTGGCAAGTTCCAAAATTTCTTCCTGCGTGTCTCTTAAAAATTCAACAACAAGAATCGCTTGCGGATCACCTTCAACAAAAAATCTGTTTTTGCTTTGCTCAATATTTTCTTTGGTACATTCTAAGATATAATGGTCTATTAATTCAACACTGTCCGGGTTGAATTTCAAAGCTTCCAAATTGGCTTTCAAAGATTCATTGATACTGTTGCAATGCACACACACTAAGGCAGCAAATGGTTTCAAAGCATCTACCAAATTCAGTTTTATTGACGTTGAAAAGAATAATGTTCCTTCAGAACCTGCAATTAATTTGCAAAAATTAAATTTCTCGGTTGGATCGCCAAAAGGCTGGCTGTCTGCCAATAAATCTAAAGCGTATCCTGTATTTCTTCTTGGTATTGATTTTTTGGGATAATTCTCATCGAACAATATACGGTTGGTAGGTGAAGACAATAATTCTTTGGTTTGAACATAAATTGCTTGTTCCAAAGGACTCACTACATTTATCCCGTTGCATTTGTCTTCAAATTCGGCGTTAGTTAAAGCACTAAAAGTTACTTCATTTCCATCGGCTAAGAAACCTTTAATTTCAAGTAAATGCTCACGGGTAGAACCATAAATTACGGATCTTGCTCCACAGGCATTGTTACCAACCATGCCACCAATCATACAGCGGTTACTGGTTGAGGTTTCCGGACCAAAAAATAATTTATAGGGTTTTAAATGAATATTCAATTCATCGCGAATTACTCCAGGTTCAACCCAAGCCGATTTTTCAATTGGATCAACCGAAAGGATTTTGGTGAATTCCTGCGAAATATCAACCACAATTCCGTTTCCAACTACTTGTCCGGCAAGAGAAGTTCCAGCGGCACGAGGAATTACGCTGCTTTTGTTTTCTCTGGCAAAAGCAATGATTTTTTGAATATCTTCCTTCGTTTTTGGAATGGCAACTGCCAACGGCATTTCTTTGTAAGCACTAGCATCAGTGGCATAAAGCGTACGCATGGTGTGGTCGTACAATAATTTTCCATCTAATTGCTTTTCAAGACTTTCAAGGTTCATTTTGTTTATGATTGAGGATTAACGATTGCTGATTTTTGATTTCTTGTGACGAATCGTTATATTCTTAAAATAATCAGCATTTAATTTTACCATATAAGTCATATAAGCTTTTTGATACTTTAAAATTAGTACTTAAAAAAGTTCATATAATTTAAAAATGTTTTTAAACATTTTTTCTTAAATGAACTTTGATTTGACTTAATTTAGTTTTAAATAAAAACTTATATGACTGATATGGTTAATAATTCATTTGATAAAATGCTGTTATTTGTAGAATTAATCGGTACGAGTAAATCATCAATTAACAATCTGAAATCTTTAGTATAAAATTCTATATCGAATGGTATTTGGAATCTTTTTTAATTTTTTCTCCAAATCTTTGTTGTGGAAATTATCAATATCGGTAATTACATATCCCAAAGTTTCGTTGGTTTTTAAATATTGACCCAAAATATTGTTATCATATTCCAAAAGAATATTATTGATTTGCGCCAAAATACCTTTCACATTTTCATGAATATGCATGATTCTGTGAGCACTTTGAAGTTCAGGAAGCTGGATTTCGGGAAGGTTTACACTTCCGTAAGTCGTACCTGTATTGATGTAATTAATTATTTTGTTGGCAACATAATGTCCGATGTCTTCTTGTGCCTCTTCAGTGCTTCCTCCAATGTGGGGCGTCAATATTACATTTTTCAAACCTTGCAGTTCGGATACAAATGGTTCGTCATTGTTTTTTGGCTCATATGGGAAAACGTCGACTGCAGCACCATGAATTTTACCGCTTTTTAAGTTTGCTACCAATGCTTCGATATCAACTACATGACCTCTTGAAAGATTTAAAAAGATTACCCCAGGCTTCATGTAATCAAATGCATCGGCATCGATTATATTTTTGTTGCTGGCGCGTCCGTCCACGTGTAAAGAAACTACATCCGAAAGTGCCAATAATTCTTTTAATGACGAACTTTTTTTGGCGTTTCCAAGAGCAAGTCTATCAATGGCATCATAGAAATATACTTTCATTCCTAATGCTTCGGCTACGATAGAAAGCTGTGAACCAATGCTTCCGTATCCAACCAAACCTAATTTTTTACCGCGGATTTCGACACTGTTTGTGGCCGATTTGTCCCAAACACCTTCGTGCATCAATTTGCTTTTTTCGAAAGTGTTACGAACTAGCATAATGATTTGTCCCAAAGCTAATTCCACAACTGATCTGGTGTTGCTGTATGGAGCATTGAAAACCGAAATTCCTTTCATGCTGCAGGCGTTCAAATCTACCTGATTGGTTCCAATACAGAAAGTTCCAACAGCATGCAGCTTATTAGCATGCTCCAAAACTTTTGCCGTGACGTGCGTTTTTGAACGGATTCCAAGTATGGAAACCCCCTTTATTTTTTCGATCAATTCGTCTTCAGACAAAGATCCTTTGATAGTTTCTACATTATAACCTTCGTGTTCAAATATATCAACGGCGTCCTGATGAATGTTTTCTAACAATAAAACATTAATTCTGTTCTTCGGATAAGAAACTGATGCTTTATAGGATAGCTCATAAAGGATTTCATCCAATGACGGTGCTATCTGACTTGCTTTTTCAACCACAATTTTACGGCTTACATTTTCGGTAAAAGCAAAAAATTTGCTAACCGCTCCGCCTTCAAGTGTTTCATAATCAGTATATCCGTCACCAATCATGATGGCTTCACCGCTGAGGTTTAATGATTTGATTTTTTTGACTTTTCCTTGGTTTTCGCACAATTCGTCTTTTTCGTCGAAACCAATTATTTTTCCGTCATGGTCAAATTTGAAAGTATTGGCCAAAACATGTTCCGGTTTGATGCCGTATTCCTGAACGATTGGAATAATAATTTCCTTAAAACCATTTGAAATTATATAAATATTATCCGAATGCTGTTTGAAAAATGTTCTGTTTCTAATTACAGATGCGGTAACTTTCTTTTTTAATTCTTCAATTACACTGCCGATGTGGTCTCTATTGGCCTGCAATAATTGTATTCTTTGGGTCAAAGATTCTTTTAAGGACAATTTACCTTCCATTCCAAGGTCGGTTAACCTCTGAATTTCACTTAATATTTGAACCCCTGCAGCACTATCCTGGTAAATTACTTCGCATAATACATCAAGTGCTTCGACTTTTATAAAAGTACTGTCAAAATCGAATATAAATGTTTCCTGATTTTCTGTCATCTTTTTAGTGTTTGTCACAAATAAAAATTATTTGTAAATTTTTTGCACAAAGATAAACCCTCGATTGCTATTCTGAAAATATATTGGTATAATACTAGCCAGTTTAACGATAATTGAGGTTATTGTTATAAATAGTCTTTTTGGGCAGTCATTATTAAATTTAATCTTCAAAAAGCAATTTTAAATTTTGTTTTATTGATTTTAAAAAGTGTTTTTGAAAAAGGATTTTCGCAATTTGCTAACGATATTTTTATAAAACGACAATAACTTGCCAAAATCCAAACCATAAAACGGTGAATTTGACAAGTTATTGAAATTTTTTGTGTACTAATTTTGCAATTTCACGTCCGTACTTTCAAAAATTTTATCAGCAGATGAAGCTACAAATCCTTGGTACAAATTACCGTCAGGCATTGCATATCGTAATGCAAATTCATAGTAACAGGATGGAATTTCTAACGAACCTTCTTCAAAGTTAATGGTATATAAATCTGCCAGTGTGCTGGATTGCTCTAAAAATTGCTCGGGAGTTCCTTTTATTTTTCCACCAGAAGCGTTTAGTTTCCATCCCTTTTCTTCCAGGAATGCATTTAATTCTTCCAGTTTTTGAAAATGTTTAAGTCCATTTACACTAATCGTAAAATGATTGGCACGAAAACCATAGATATACATCCAAGCTGCATATTCTGATTCTTCCAAGAGTGATTTGTAAATCGCCTGAGAATCCGATTTCCAGAAAGTGCTGTTTAACGCTAATTCGGTATGATTAAATTCATTAGGGTCGCAATCATCCAGCAATTTTTTCACTGTATTCTGTAATGATACGGAACATTTTTCTAACTCTAATTCAGAGATAAAAATTCTCGGGGCATCTTTGTCTGTAGTATGTTCGTAGTGTTTAGCGAATAATTTTTTGGATTCAAAAACATATTCTCCACGGGCTTCGTATCCAACGTTTAAGAAAATTTTTTCTAACACATCAATGTTGACTCTTTTGTCATTAAATGTTCTAATCGCAATGTGATCATTTTGAATCGTTTCACCTTTTTCTTCTAGTAAAGTATGTATTTTTTTTGCAGATGGGGTTATTTCAGCATATTGTTCCCATAGTTTCGAAAGTAGTTGATTTTTGTCCATTTCTGTCTGTTTTTTTAAATTGTAAGAATAACACAAAACTATATAGAAATCTGTTGAACTAACATATTTGTGTTTCGATTATTTATAAATCAATATTTTGAAATAATAATTATGTAATTTTGACATTTTTAAAAGCGTTTTCTGCTTTAGAATTGTCAATGTTATATTTTTAACCAAAAAGTCAAGTGATGTTAAATTCCAAAAACAATGAAAATACTGATTATTTAGACCAAGAAATCATCAGAAAACTAAGCGAGAACGGGAGAATTCCATATTCTGAATTGGCCAAAGAATTGAAAGTGTCGAATTCTTTAGTGCATTTACGTGTTAAAAAATTACAGGAATCGGGTGTTATTGCAGGATTTTCCGTAAAATTGAATGCTAAAGCCAATGGTTTTGAAACGATTACCTATACCGGAATTACCACCAAAGAAGCCCGTTTTGCTTACTCAATAGCTGAGCAATTAAAACTTATTCCAGAAATTGTGGAATGTCATTGGGTTTCGGGAAAATATGCTTTGTTCATCAAGATTGTGGCGGCGAATAACGAAGAGTTACGCAAAATAATCTATGAACAGATACATATTATAGAAGGAGTTGGAGGAACGGATTCTTTTATTTCTTTCGGATCGGCTTTCGAGAAAAACTTGCCGATACAGTAATAACCGCAAAGGCACAAAGTCGCAAAATAAAGTCCTGAAACTTTTCCTTTGCGTCTTTGTGCCTTTGCGGTAGAAAATTTTTGTGTTCAACTAAACCTCAAATCCCAATTTCTCTCTTACTCTATTCAAAACTCCATTAGCAACAATACTTGCTTTTGCAGCTCCTTTTTTCAACAAGGCATCTACTTCGGCAAGGTTGTTAATATAGTAATTGTATTTTTCTCTTTCGGTTTTAAATTTCTCCAAAATCAATTCAAACAAAGCTTGTTTGGCATGACCATAACCATAATTGCCTCCTAAATAATTAGCTCTCATCGCTGCAATTTGACTTTCGTTTGCCAATAATCTATACAAAGCAAAACAGTTACAAGTATCTGGATTTTTCGGATCTTCTAGTGGCGTGCTGTCGGTTTCAATGCTCATGATTTGTTTGCGCAATGCTTTATCATCCAAGAAAATATTGATGAAATTATTGGCTGATTTACTCATTTTTCCGCCATTGGTACCAGGGATCAGCATACTGTCTTCTCGGATTTTTGCTTCTGGAATCACGAAAGTTTCTCCCATTTGGTGGTTGAAACGTGATGCAACATCACGGGTAATTTCTAAATGCTGCAATTGGTCTTTTCCAACTGGGACGAATTCGGCATCATATAATAAGATATCGGCAGCCATAAGCATTGGATACGAGAATAAACCGGCATTAACATCATCCAATCGGTCTGATTTGTCTTTGAACGAGTGTGCTAATGTCAAACGCTGGAAAGGAAAAAAACAGCTTAAATACCATGACAATTCTGCAGTTTGTGCCACATCCGACTGGCGGTAGAAAACTACTTTTTCGATATCCAAACCACAAGCTAACCAAGCGCAGGCAGTGCTGTATGTATTACCTCTTAAAGTTTCTCCGTTTTTGATTTGGGTTATTGAATGCAGATCTGCGATAAAAAGAAAAGATTCGTTTTCTGGTTTATTAGATAATTCGATTGCAGGAATAATTGCGCCTAATAAGTTACCCAAATGTGGAGTACCTGTACTTTGAACGCCTGTAAGTATTTTTGCCATTTTTATTTTTTTAAATCTCTTATATTATATTGAAGTATGTTATTTTTTCCGCAAAGTTAATTCTTTTGCTAAATTTTCCACAAGTTTCCTTATTTTTGGCTCTATGAAAAGTATAAAAAAGATATTATGGGCCGTTTGGCGGGTATGGTTTTATGTGGTAATGCTTATTCCCATTCTAATTATGCTTCCCTTTTTGGTGGCTTCCATTTTAACCGAAAAAGGGTATCCTTATTTTTTTAAAATGTCCCGCATCTGGGCCAAGTGTGTTCTTTGGGGAATGGGCTTCTATTATAAAGTAGAAAAGGTTCAGAAATTGGATCGCAAAAAAAGCTACATGTTTGTTGCCAACCATACTTCTATGACCGATATTATGCTGATGCTTTCTGTTGTAGATAATCCTTTTGTTTTTGTTGGAAAAATGTCATTGGCTAAAATTCCATTGTTTGGTTTTTTCTACAAAAGAACAAGTATTTTAGTGGATAGAAGCTGTTCCAAAAGCAGAATGGAAGTATTTAATGAAGCTCAAAAAAGAATTGACCGTGGATTAAGCATTTGTATTTTTCCAGAAGGCGGTGTGCCGCTTGATGAGTCTCTTATATTAGATAATTTTAAAGATGGGGCTTTTCGTTTGGCTTCCGAACATCATTTGCCAATTGTGCCTCTTGTTTTTCCTGACAATAAAAAAAGATTGTCCTATACCTTTTATAGTGGAAGCCCCGGATTGATGCGTGCAAAAATGCTGCCTCCTGTTGAAACTGTTTCTGCAGTTGGCGAACCAATTGACCGAAAAGAACTGCGTGAGCAGGTTCGAAATTTAATACTGAATGAATTATTAGAGTTTCAAAAAAAGGATAGCGTTAAATAAAATTTTAAGTCATTAAAGGAAAAAAATTTTCTTTAGAAAACAGGTATTAATTTTCTTAATGGTTCAATTTTTTTTAACATTTTATGATATAAAAAAGACCGTCTCGTTTTTTGGAACTAGACGGTCTTTTCTGTTTTTATGCTTCTGCTAATTCCTTGATATGACTTTTGATTTTCACTTCTAGTTCATCTGCCAATTCTGGATTGTCTTTAATCAATGATTTAACAGCATCACGACCTTGACCTAATTTTGTTTCTCCGTAGCTAAACCATGAACCTGCTTTTTTGATAATTTCAAATTCAACAGCTAAATCTAAGATTTCACCTGTTTTTGAAACACCTTCACCGTACATGATGTCAAATTCCGCTACTTTAAATGGTGGTGCTACTTTGTTTTTAACGATTTTGACTTTAGTACGGTTACCCAATACATTGTCACCATCTTTAATTTGAGTAGAACGACGAATATCCAAACGTACCGAAGCATAAAACTTCAAGGCATTACCACCCGTTGTCGTTTCAGGATTTCCAAACATTACTCCAATTTTCTCTCTCAACTGGTTGATGAAAAATACTGTACAATTTGTTTTACTGATGGTTCCTGTTAATTTTCTCAATGCTTGAGACATTAAACGTGCATGAAGACCCATTTTTGAATCTCCCATTTCGCCTTCAATTTCACTTTTTGGTGTTAAAGCAGCAACCGAGTCAATAACTACAATGTCAATTGCTCCTGAACGAATTAAGTTCTCGGCAATTTCTAGAGCTTGTTCTCCGTTATCCGGCTGAGAAATGATTAGGTTTTCAATATCAACACCTAATTTCTCAGCATAATTTCTGTCGAAAGCATGCTCAGCATCTATAAAAGCAGCAATTCCTCCCGCTTTTTGAGCTTCAGCAATCGCGTGTAAAGTTAAAGTCGTTTTACCAGATGATTCTGGTCCGTATATCTCGATAATTCTTCCTCGTGGATAACCGCCAACTCCCAAAGCTAAATCAACTCCCAATGAACCAGATGAAATTGTTTCTACTTCCACAATGGCTTTATCGCCCATTTTCATTACAGTTCCTTTTCCGTAGGTTTTGTCTAATTTGTCAAGAGTAAGTTGTAATGCTTTTAATTTTGCTTCTTTTTCTGAACTGACCTTTTCTGAACCAACTTTTTCTTTCATTTTTCTTCTGTTTATATGATTTGCCAAGTGTTTAATCAAAATACTGGCGTAGATTTTTTTTAATGCTCGTAAAAATACTGCTTTTTTCCGAAGCTGCAATAGATGACCTTTTCCTAAAACAGCTTGTGATTTACTTATTTCATTTATTATCAGTTGTTTGGGCGTGACCCCGTTAAGAAAAGGGGCTTAACTATCGTATCGCTTATAAAGCCCCTTTTCTTAACGGGGTCGGGCTGTACGCGCTACTTCGGTAGCTTGCTTCCATCCCTCACGCGATAAAGGGATTTAAACTCACTTTTTTATACAAATTGTTTTTCGGTCTAAATCTACTTGTTCTTTTCCTTTGATATTTGTTAATTTATAATTTGATTATTGAACAAACAAAGCTTTAAGTTCCGTTGCATCATGAGGATTCATTTTTCCAGCCAATACTAAACTCAATTGTTTTCTTCTCAAAGCAGCATCGAAGCGCAGTTTCTCTAATTCGGTTTCAGGCTCGATTGGTGGCACTTCAACTGGTCTTCCAGTATCATCAACTGCAACAAAAGTGTAGATTGCTTCATTGGCCTTAGTTCTGTTTCCAGACTGGCGGTCTTCGACCCAAACATCTAGATAAATTTCCATAGAACTTTTAAATGCTCTGGATACTTTGGCTTCAATAATTACGACACTTCCAAGAGGAATAGATTTATTGAAAGCAACATGATTCACAGATGCTGTTACTCCTATACGGCGCGAATGCCTTCCTGCGGCAATACTTGCGGCTCGATCCATTCTAGCCAATAATTCCCCTCCAAATAAGTTATTCAAAGGATTGGTTTCGCTCGGTAAAACCAAATCGGTCAATATAGTTAAGGATTCAGAAGGGTGTTTTGCCGTCATATTTTGTATTAGATAATTAGTAAACGATTTTGATTTATTATTGTGTTTTTCTTTTTTGAGTTATTGTTTTGACATTCGTATTGATGTTTTTAGTTAAGCCAATACACAGCCATTACTGCTGGGATAAAATACAGAACTATTGTTCTGGCGCCATCATAATCTTTTGCCAAACGCTGTCCAAAAAGCAGCATGATAAGTGTTATGCTGGAAAAAATAGCTCCATAAAAGCCATACGTTCTGCCACTGTTTACAGCAAGTTCTATTGCTCCTACTGTACATAAAATACCAGAAATCAATTCTAAAATTAGGACATTTAGCAAGGCTAGCGGCACTTGGTTTCGCAAAGGTGTTTGAGCAAAATGTTCTTTTAGCCAGTCTAAGTTATCTTTCCAATGAAATAATTTATCTTGAGAGGATTGTAAAAAAGTTATAGCTAAAAAAACTAATAATAAAATTGATGCAATGTTATTCATGGGGCTTTATTTTTTATGAATTAAACGTGTAAGTTTTATGGATAAATCGGTTAAAATTATTTTGGCATTACCGTTGCGTTCAATATGATACATTGCATCTGATAATTCTTTAAAGATGTCATTAATGTTATTGCCGTTTATAAAAGGAGCAAAATTCTCCAATTTAAATTTTTCTACTTTTGTTTCAATGTAAACAAGTTCTTTTGCTTCATAATTAATCAATAAAGCCTGACGGAACATTTCGATGCAAAACTGCAGAAACTTCTTTTGGGTTTCCCTTCCTAATGCAGCTATCTGTTCGCTCCATTCGATTAAGTCTTGTATGGCAGCTGCATTTCCCTTAGCCTTAAAAGCTGCACGAACCCAAGTAACAAACC
The DNA here is from genome assembly GCA_963511475.1 of uncultured Flavobacterium sp. Lineage (GTDB taxonomy): Bacteria > Bacteroidota > Bacteroidia > Flavobacteriales > Flavobacteriaceae > Flavobacterium. The sequence goes on along the minus strand of CAUPJC010000041.1, from coordinate 15,420 downwards.
ATAGTTCAAAAGGGGAAGCTTCATCATCAGCATTTAATAAATGGAGAGCTTTGTTGTAATTTCCTTGTGCTTGATGAGCAATTTTTAAGGCGGTTTTTGGCTCTATTTGTTCTTTTTCAATAAGGGCATTAGCAATTGTCTGTTCGCTTAAACCATTAAAATGCGTAATCTGGCATCGGGACCTAATAGTTTGAATGATGTCTTCTTCATTTTCAGAAATAAGAATAAAGACTGTTTTTTCTGGTGGCTCCTCAAGTAATTTTAGGAGTTTATTGGATGCAGCTATATTCATTTTATCGGCCATCCAAATAATCATAATTTTGTGACCTCCTTCGTATGATTTTAGGGAAAGTGATTTTAAAATTTCCTGAGCATCATCTACGCGAATTTCACCTTGTTTATTCTGCACTCCCAATTTGGCATACCAGTCAAATAAACCGCCATATGGATTTTCCAAAACAAATTGTCTCCAATCTGCAATGAAATCGATGCTTTTTGGTTTTTGTTTTACCTCCTCGGTAGTAACTGTCGGATAGATAAAATGTAAATCTGGATGAGAAATTTTTTCAAATTTAAGAATGCAGGATTCGTTTGGATTTTGCTGTGAATTACATAATACATATTGCGCATAAGCGACCGCCATTGGCAAAGTGCCACAGCCTTCAGGACCCACAAATAATTGAGCATGAGGAATTCTGCCTAAATCGACACTTTTTATTAAGTGATTCTTAATATACTCCTGACCTAAAATTTTTGAGAATTGCATGTGGCAAAGATATAAGAAATTGATAGTTTCGAAAATTTTCTATAATAAAGTTTATATTTCATTTCGTAGTATTTATCTTCTTTGTGACTTGTATATAATAAATTTTAGCAACTATGTTTTCAACTTTTTTATGTTAATAACTTTTGCGTAACTTATGTTTGAAGAATTATTTTTGTTTTTTTTACATTAATTTTAATAAGATAAAGATTCTTTATTAGTTAAATTTTATATTAATTTTATTTTTTTATAGCATCAAATATTTTTAGATAAAGTGCTGATTTTATGGGTTTAATACATGAAAAATAGGTGTTTTTATATAATGCATTACAGTATTTTGTTTTTTAGTGCTTGCAAATTCAATGTTAATTGTATAGTTTTGTTATAATAAATCAATAAACCAAAGTTATGAAAGGTAAAATTATATTCTTCAGTATTTTTATGTTAGCAGTAGGCTCATCAAAATGTATAGCACAAGCAAAACCAAATATGCCGCAAAGTATTATTAGTACAAGTGCTTCAATTCGTACCTACAATGACGATAAAACCTTGAAAGCTTTATCCAAAGGAGAATTGGTTGAATTGTATATTGAGCGTATGAAGGTGATAGTAAGAATAATGCCTAAAATTGGTATGGCAACTAAACCAGGTGTTACTATGTCTGACTTAGGTATCCCCGATACTTCTGACAATAAAAAAGCTTTAGATTTAGAAAAAGAAGCAACACAAACATACTTAGATATTACAGTTGACTATTTAAGAAAAATGCTGCCTTTTTGTGATAAAGGTCAGCTTGTAAATGCAATTTTGTTTTATGAGCAAACTTTAAAAGATTTAAAAGAACTAGAAGTTGCTCAATAAAAATATTTTAGAAATTTAGTTTCTAGTCCGATCTCAAACTCTTTATGAGTAAGCAATTCTCACCTACTGAGAACATAATAAAATTAATACCCCAAGCCTATGAAAACTAAATTTCTACTTATATGGGTTTTTCTTGCAGTTGTAAGCAACGTAAGAGCACAACAAGAGAGAGGAATTTTTGGACCAAGTAATTGGTTAAATAACTGGACAGAATTCAAACCTGCTAAAGCAGATTACGGTGAGGCAACTCAAATTCTTGCTGGTAATATTTCTGTAGATACAAGATTGACAAAAAAAGATGTATACATTATCCAAGGTAATGTATATGTTACTAATAATGCTGTACTTACAATAGATCCAGGAACTATAATTATTGGAGATTCTGAATCTAGAGGAACTTTGATAATTACTAAAGGCTGTAAAATAATCGCTGAAGGTTCAGAAACCGATCCTATAGTTTTTACTTCTAATAAGAGTATAAAAAAAGCTGGTGATTGGGGAGGAATTATAATTCTTGGTGAAGCTCCTATTAATAAGTTTGGTCTTTATACTTCCTTTAATTATGATGATTTAGATCCATCATTGACAACTTTTGGAGGGAATAGTCCAGATGGCTCTTCAGGTGTATTAAAGTTTGTTAGAGTTGAGTATGCAGGAAAAAAAGCAAGAGGAGCAGATAATTTTAATGCGATTTTGCTGGGAGGAATTGGGAATAAAACAATCTTGGAAAACATTATGGTAAGCTATGCCGCTGGAGATGCTTTTGAAGTTTTTGGAGGTGAACCGGTAATGAACAAAATGGTTTCTTATAAATGTAATGGTGTAGATTTTAGATTTACATTAGGTACACAGGCTAAGATCGATAATTCATTAGCAATCAGATCTTCTTACATAAGTGACAGTAGCGGCTCTCGTTGTTTGGATATTTCTTCATATGTTAAAAAAGAGAATATGGATTTTACTAAAAAACAAACTTCTGTAACAGCTACTAATCTTACCATGTTAAACGACAGTGATAACATTGACGCAGATATTAAAGCAGGGTTGGTAAAAGAAGCTGTATATGTTGCCGAGAATACTAACTTAGTTTTGAGAAAAAGCGTAATATCGGGGTTTAAACCGGCAGTGCTTTTAGATACTAAAATTGAAATTAACACTAAGAATCTAAATAAAGTTAGAATTGAAGAAATGTATTTAAACAACTGTATAGGAAATATATTTTCTGAAGGATCATTAAACAATGAAGATTTAGAAAGTTATTATGGTAATACCGTTTTCTTTAATTTGTATTCTAAAACTTCTAATGTTGAAACATTTAATGATTTTCAAAACCCAAGAAGACCTGATTTTAGACTTGCTCTTACTAAGATTACAGCTTCCACTAAGTAATAAATTATATATTTGATTAAATAAAAAATGAAAGCTAGACCTTATAATAATAGGTTTAGCTTTCATTTTATCAGTTAAACGAACCGTGTTTATTGTATTGCAAATCCTATTAAACAGAACTCCAATAAAATTGGTTGAACACTTAGAATGTGTAGCAAATTGGATACCCCCCATGAAAAGCAACAAATATCAACCTATGAATAGAAAAACTACTTTTTTATTTTCTTTTAGTGCATTTTCGTTTTTTTTAATGTTGTTGTTACTTCCTTCAGCGACAATATTATTTGCACAAACTATTACACCTCAAAAATTGCCTTTTAGTGCAATATGTGCTGGTGGTCCACATCCAATAATTCCGAATGCAATATTTAATGAGTATCAAGCACAATTTAAAGTTGCAGGTTTTGACCCAAATGTAATTTTTTCTGTTGAGTTATCTGATCCATCAGGATCATTTGTGACTCCTACTGCTACAATCCCTTTGGATCCTTTAGCAGGAACACCTCCTGACACTCCAACTGATAAAACATTGACTTTTGCTATTCCTATAGATTTACCGGGTTCTGATAATTATCAATTAAGGATTAAGAGTAATACGGGATATACAAGTCAAAGTTTTACAATATTTGGCACACCAAGCGACAAAACATTTTCAGCTTATTTTAAAGCTTTTAACGGGTCTTTTTTTATTAATGACAAGAAGACTTCTATTAGCTTTTGTAGTGGAGGCAGTGTTACATTAACGGTTTATAATCCAAATCCAAGTATTCCAGGTTCTTCACCTGCAAATTTTCCTCTGTTAAAATACAACTGGTATAAAGATGATGTCTTAATACCTGGACACTCATCTAGTTCTATAGTTGTGAACGCTCCTGGATTTTATTTTGCAAAATTAAATTATGGCCCTTGTTCTGATGATAATTTTAGATCACAAGGAATTAATGTTACAAGTTCTTCTGGAAGCGGTAGTGCTTCAATTTTATCGAGTAAAGGGAATCCTTTTTGTTCTTCGGAAACAACTACTTTAACAGTTGCTACTGGTAATTCTTATATTTGGAAAAAAGACGGTGCTGTAATACCTGGAGCAACAAATCAGACATATGAGGCAAATGCTGCTGGAGTATACACTTGTGATATTGATTTTGGAGGCTGTAGCAATACGGCTATAATTGATTTAAAAAATGTCGGTTATATAAGCTCTAATGGAGACGTTATAGCCGAAGGAGAGACATTATCTATTGCTCAAGGTGAAACATTAAACGTAACCACAACAACTACTGTTTCAAATCCGGATTATCAATGGTATGTAAATGATAATGCTATTCAGGGTGCTACGCAAAATGCATTAGATATTACTTCTGCTGGAAATTATAAAGTGATTATTTCGGGCTGTACATTCTCATTTAAAGTAAAATACAGTACAGTAATAGATTATAATGCAGCAAATATTCCAAATGTCGTTTCACCAAATGATGATGGCAGTAATGATACTTGGATTATTCCTAATGAATATAATAATAAAAACGCCCACGTAACTATTTTAAGTTCTTTGGGTGAAATCGTCTTTGAAACCGATAACTACGTTAACGATGATCCTATTAATGGTTGGCCAGATTCCAAATCCAATATTGAGTTCAAAAATTTTAATCCTGTTTATTATTATATAATTACTCCAAATGGCGGATCTGCCAAAAAGGGTTCGATAACTCTTCTGAAATAATATGAAAAAAATTTTACTAAGCGTTTTCTTTTTTTATTGCTCCATAAATGTTTTCTATGCTCAACAAGAAAACGAAAATGGTGTGGTTTCTTTTGTTATCCCGCCAGGAAACTCTTTGAAATTTAATTCTTTTGTTATTAATCCAACATTTAGTTTTGTAAGACAGCAAAGTTCTTATATTACCTTGTTTAACAAAACCCAATGGGCTGGTTTTGAAGGCGCTCCAAAAACTTATATGTTAAACTATTCAGGGCGTTTCAAAGAAAATGAAGGAATAGCTCTTGGTGTTTTTCAACAAACCTATGGAGTATTTAGCACAACAGGACTTGTTGCAAATTTTGCTCACAATGTTCTTCTACAGGAAGATAGTAATTTAACTTTTGGAATCAATGTGAGCGCATACAAAAGCGGTAACGCAAAGGCCAATGTCTCAGATCCTTCTTTAGAGAATATTCCTTCTAATACTTTATTAACTATTAATCCAGGAATTAATTACGGGACTGCTTTTTTGGACTTGGGACTTTCATTTACCAATTTGGTTACTTATAATTTTAGTTCAGGAGTTATGAAAGATGACCCTAATCAAGGTATTGAAGGGCATGTAATGTACACAGGCTACCTTGACTCTTATGGTTTTTTTGACAAAAGTAAGTTTTCTGGTATAATCAAAACAGAAGTAAATAAAGAGAAAACAGTCTTTTCAGGATCAGCTATGTTTACCATTCCAAAAGGAATTTGGGCACAAGCAGGTTATAATTCTGTTTTAGGGGCTACAGCTGGTTTCGGACTTAATATTACTCCAAAAATTGCTCTTGAATATTCCTATGGTATGGGCTTGGGTGATATTTCACAACTAGGAGGTTCACATATAATTGTTTTGGCTTACAAATTCAAAAATCAGAATTTTGATTATGGAGATGATGAAGAAGAAGGAGCTTTAATAGAAGCTGCGCCAGTACAGAAGAAGGTTGCAGCAACTACAAAACCAGTTGCAAAAACGACTGTAGATACTAAAACGACTCAACAGGCTAAAATTGCAGCAGCTAATAAGGCTAAGTTAGAAGCAGCTAATAAAGCCAAAGCCGATGCCGTAGCTCTAGCAAAAGTTAAGTCTGATGCATTAGCCATTGAACGTAAAAAGAAACTGGATGCTGATGCTAAAGCTAAAGCGGATGCGGCAGCTGCATTAGTAGTTAAAAAACCTGAGCTTACCGCTAAGGAGAAGAAATTGGCTGCTGATGCCAAAGTAAAAGCGGATGCTGATGCAGCTGCAAAATTGATTGCTGACAATAAAGCCAAATTAGCTGTTGCGGCTAAATTAGCTGCCGATACTAAAATAAAAGCAGATGCTGATGCAAAAGCCGCTAAACTATCTGCAGCTGCTAAAGCTAAATCAGATGCTGAAGCGGTCAAACAAGTTGCTGAGAGCAAAGCGAAAGAAGAAAAAGCAGCTAAACTTGCTGCAGAAAATAAAGCCAAGGCCGATGCAGAAGCTGCAACTAAGTTAGCTGCCGATGCTAAAGCCAAAGCGGATGCAGAAGCATCAGCTAAACTTGCTGCAGAAAATAAAGCCAAAGCCGATGCAGAAGCCACAGCTAAGTTAGCTGCTGATGCTAAAGCCAAAGCGGATGCAGAAGCATCAGCAAAACTTGCTGCAGAAAATAAAGCGAAAGCCGATGCAGAAGCCGTAGCTAAGTCAGCTGCTGATGCTAAAGCCAAAGCGGATGCAGAAGCATCAGCCAAACTTGCCGCAGAAAATAAAGCCAAGGCCGATGCAGAAGCTGCGGCTAAGTTAGCTGCCGATGCTAAAGCCAAAGCGGATGCAGAAGCATCAGCAAAACTTGCTGCTGAAAATAAAGCTAAAGCCGATGCAGAAGCTGCCACTAAGTTAGCTGCCGATGCTAAAGCCAAAGCGGATGCAGAAGCATCAGCCAAACTTGCTGCAGAAAATAAAGCCAAAGCCGATGCAGAAGCCGCTACTAAGTTAGCTGCCGTTGCTAAAGCCAAAGCGGATGCAGAAGCATCAGCAAAACTTGCTGCAGAGAATAAAGCCAAAGCCGATGCAGAAGCCGCAACTAAGTTAGTTGCCGATGCTAAAGCCAAAGCGGATGCAGAAGCATCAGCAAAACTTGCTGCCGAAAATAAAGCCAAAGCCGATGCAGAAGCCGCTACTAAGTTAGCTGCCGTTGCTAAAGCCAAAGCGGATGCAGAAGCATCAGCAAAACTTGCTGCCGAAAATAAAGCTAAAGCCGATGCAGAAGCCGCAGCTAAGTTAGCTGCCGATGCTAAAGCCAAAGCGGATGCAGAAGCATCAGCCAAACTTGCTGCCGAAAATAAAGCTAAAGCCGATGCAGAAGCCGCAGCTAAGTTAGTTGCCGATGCTAAAGCCAAAGCGGACGCAGAAGCATCAGCCAAACTTGCTGCAGAAGCGAAAGTTAAAGCAGACGCTGAGGCTGCCAGATTAGCGGTTGCCGCTAAGGCAAAAGCTGATGCGCAGGCAGAACAAGATAAAATTGAAGCAGCTGCTGCCGCGAAATTAGCTGTTGAAGCTTTGGCCAAAGCTAAAGCTGATGCTATGCCGAAAGATGAATATGGTAAATCAATGGACAATCTGACAAGTATTCTGGAGTCTTCAAAAAGAAGACAGCAACAATTACTTAGCCGTTTGGATGCCTCTGTAGCTAATAAAGAAAAGGCGTTGAAAGAGATGAGAGAAGAGAATGATTTGAGTGATAAAGGTATAGTGAAAAATACAACAGTAGAGTTTAAAAGCACATCTGGCGAGAATGCCGAGTTAGAATCTATTAGAACACAAATTGCTGAAATAAACAAGGCACAGGCTGACAATTTAGCAGAGTTTAATAAGCTTTATAATGAAAGGCTTAAAAAGACTCCTAAAAACGATCTTATAAATCAAAATTATCTCAAAACAATAGAAAGTTTAAAAGCTGAGCAAGTTAAAGCAGAGCAGTCTAATGCCGTTTTAATTACTACTTTAGAGAAAATCAAGGTGGAAACCGAAATCGAGAAAAAACGTAGAATCAAACGAGCTGTATCTTCAAATGACCAAGATCGTTTAGCACAAGATATGGCTACTTTAAAAAGAATAAAAGAGACTACAAAGGTGAGCAGCGTACCGCTGAAAGCTCAAGATTTTGATTTTGGAGACAATCAGGCAAATATGCAGATTATTAAAAACAACAAAAATGTGGAAAGTGGTTATTATGTAATATTAGCAGTTCATAGTGATGTTTCAAAAAGAGATACTTTTGTTACTAAAACCGTCGCAGCTGGACAATCAAATGTGAGTTTCTTTTATGATGTAAATTCAAGCAAATACTTCATATTCACCGATAAGTTCGATAATTTACAAGAAGCGACAGAGGCATTATCTACTAAGGGAAATAAACCGTATAACGGAAAGATGGTAATTGTTAAAATTGAAAAATAATTTGAGATCATTTTTTTAGAATAAAATAATTTACAATTCTATTTGATATTGTTTTAAAATGTTTAATTTTAGATTCTTTTAAGACAGTATTTGTAATATAAATCATAAAAAATAATTGTTAATGATGCAATTTTAACAAGCTTTAATTCAAATTATTTCATTTATTAAGCCTTTTTAATGAAAAATGTTTAAAAATTGGATTAAAAACAGCATTAATGAAAATATTCTATCTGTAAGAAATTTATTCACAGCCTCACAAGAATAAGTTTTAACAGATAGAATTAAATATATAAATATATGAAAAAACCTACTTTTTCTAAATTTGGTCATTGGTTATTATCTTTGATTGAAAACTTATTTTGCAATATTTCTTCTGTTAACAAATTGCAATATTTGAAAAGCCTGCTTTTTCAAAAAAACTCCTTTTTGAGAGTCAACAAAGCTGCTGTTTGGTTTCTTTTTTTATTTTTATTGATATCCCAACAATTTTTTGGTCAAATTCAAAAGCCTTTTGCAACAAGATTTGATAAAACTATTAAAGGTGATATGCTTTTAATAGGTAATAATATTTTGAGTAAGCATATATCAAATGATTATACCACGACAGGAACTCAAAATAGAGATATTAATCCAATGGTTAATGTTGATATTGATGGAGATAATTCAACTACTAATTCCAGCAGTGCTACTTTAACAGTTCCTTCAACGACTACTTGTTATAAGGTCGTCTATGCTGGTTTATATTGGAGTGCTGTTGTAAAAGGAACAGCTTCGACCACCGCAGTTAAATTTAAAGTCCCAAATGGGTCATACGTAGATATAACTGGGACTTCAATATATTCTGCCACTACTGCTAATGCCAATGGTTCAACACCATACTTATCGTATGCGAATGTGACTTCATACATCCCATCGAATCCACAAGGGGTATATACAGTTGCGAATGTTTCATCTGCAACGGGAGCAAGACCAAATTTTGAAGGATTATCAGCAGGTTGGTCATTATTTGTTGTTTATGAAGATCCCACTAAGCCAAGTAAATATATTACTTCATTTGATGGTTTTGCTTCAATTGATCAAAACAATAATTTAACTATTCCCGTTTCTGGTTTTAAAACCATACCTACTGGACCTGTTAATGCCAAGTATGCGTTTAGTAGTATTGAAGGAGATAACAGCGTTCCTGGAGATCTTTTAATGATTAATGGGACTACGATTAGTGCTACAAACAATGCAGGAACAGTAATTAGACCTGCTAATAATTTCTTTAATAGTTCAGTATCTTATATTAATACCACGACAAATACTCCTGAACTTTTCACAACAAGGACTCCAAAAAGTTCAAACACCTTAGGGTTTGATGCGGGAATTTTAAATATTCCAAATGGAGGAAATACAGTAATAAAAAATGGTGATTCAGCCGCAAGTATACGGTTAGAAAGTAGTTTAGATGTTTTTTATTTTTATTTTAACGCTTTTGCCGTTGATGTTATTGAACCGAAAATTATATTAACTAAAGAAGTTTTTGATAATTCGTTTCCTACACGCATAAATATGGGAGATAAAGATGTTACTTTAAGTCAGCAATTAAACTATGTTATCGGTTTTCAAAACATAGGGAATGACCCTGCTCAAAATTTTACAGTCAAAGATATACTCCCAATTAATATCAATTTTAATTATCCTGCTGATATAACTTCTCTGCCACCGGATATTCTTATCAGTGGTGTTACATATAAAGTAACTCATACCTATGACGCAGCATCTCGTACTATTATATTTACTATTCCAAAACAGTATGTTGAAGTAAGCGATCCTCGCTACACAATAGAATTAAAAGTTAAGGTAGTTGATTCTTGTAATCAGTTGAGCGATGCCTGTTCTAATATTATCAAAAACTCGGCTTATGCAACTTATAAAGGAACGGACAATCCAATCCTGATTACAGACGATCCTAGTTTGTCTTCTTTCACAACTTGTAATTTAGGCGTGCCACAAGCAACCAATTTTTTAGTTGGGGTTGATGGCTGTAAATTTACGAAAAGTGAAGTGTTGTGTGGGAATAGTGTTGATATTAAAGCTTCTAGTGGCTACACTACTTATAAATGGTCTACAGCACCATTTGATAAATTTGGTGTAACTACAGGAACTATTCTTGGAAATAGTCAAACTCTTACAGTAACCAATCCCGGTATATATTATGTTTATAATACAGCTCCTGCCCCTTGTTTATCTATAACCGAGGAAGTAACGGTTTCCCGTGCTGGTACAACTACGACCAATCCTTTACTTGCACTTCCAAATATTCCTGATAAAATTGTTACTTGTGTAAGTGGTGGTGCTGGAAAACAATTGCCTTATTTCTTTTTGTGTGGAGCAGATGCAACCCGATTACTTACCGCCAATATATCTGATGGAGCTACCATTGTTTGGGAACGATTAAGTAAAACAAGCCCAAACTGTTCCGCTGTAACTGATCCGAATTGTGCTAACGAAGGTACTAATTGTAATTGGGTTAAAATGGGAGATGGAGCTACCTATACCCTTAAAAGTGATAGTGAAGGGGATAGTAGTGGTGAGTATAGACTTACTTTGAATTATCCTGGAAACTGTTTTAATCGTTTTTATTTTAATGTTAATCATAACCCGCTAAAGCCAACTGAAACGCATTCTGATATTTTTTGTAATACCAAAGGAAATATTACTGTTGCGCCACTTACTAATTATGAATATAGTATTAGTAATGTTAATGGTACTACTCCCTCAATTCCATATCAGGATAGTAATAGTTTTACCATAAATACAGCAGGATTGTATACTGTTTTTATTAAACAAAAAGGGGTAACAACAAATCCTTGCGTTTTTGAAATAAAAGACATTCCAATCAGACAAAGGAATTTTACTGTAGATGAGTTTATAACTAATCCAGTATGTTTTAATGATAAGGGCAGTATTAAGGTAGCTGCAAATGATGTACGAGGCCCCTATACTTATGAAATTTTTAAAAACGGAACCTCTTTAAACAAAGTTACCACAGCAAATGCAGATTATACTTTTACTGGTCTAGTTGCAGGAGGATATAAATATATTGTTACAACGGCTGATGGGTGTTCATATACTAATTACTATGTAGCAATCGCTGAAGCTGCAGGAGAAATTAAAGCGACTCCGTCTATAAAAGTTCCTCTGACGGCTTGTACCAAAGGAATTATTAAAATCGAAACACAACAAGATAGAAATTATGGAAATACTTTTTATTATTTTGTAAACGGTTCTCCCACTTTTCAAACTTCTAATGAAATTGAAGTGACTGCCTCTGGTTTATACACTATTCGAATTGTAGGACAAAATAACTGCGAAATAACAGTAACACAGCAAATCGATTTATTACCAAAACCAACTTATACTGTTACGAATACCAACACGAACTGTTACGATGAGAGAGCTAAAATCAATATTGCTCTAAACGGCAGTAGTGCAGGTTATAAAGTGGAGTACAGTATAGATAATGGAGCTACATATGTTGAAGGAAATGCTACCGGTATAGAGTTCTTAAATTTATATGCAGGGCAATATAAAGTCTTGGTTCGTTTTAGTGTTACGTATCCAATAACAAATTGGCCAGGTACAGAGACAGTTATTTGCCCTTTAGATCCAGTTCAAACAGTTACTATTACTGGTCCAACTTCAGCAGTTACAGCTTCGGCAGGTATTGGTGAATTGGTAGGCTGTGGTCCTTTACAAGGAGGTCAGCCTACAGGACTTTTGCGTATTACTAACGTTGAAGGAGGTACAACTCCTTATCAGTATAGTTTTGATGGTGGTAATACTTGGGAAAATGTAAGTCAAAAATTTGTTATTGCCGGAAACTATAGTTTAGCGGTTAAAGATGCTTTAGGATGTATCTTTAAAATACCATATTCAGTAACTCTAGATCCAAAACCGGCCGATCCAGATATTGATGATGATATCGATACCGTTTATAATTGTGATGGTAGCGCTACTGCTACTGTAATAGTAAATAACCCAACAACAACTGGAGGAACTACTTATACTTACGAATATTATTTGCAAAAGAACGGTACAGGACCAATAGTTGCAAATACACCAATAACAAATAATATCTTTACAAATGTTCCTTCTGGTGATCATAAGGTAATTGTAAAGTATAATGTTCAAACAGTATCCAGTTACAGCAATTTACTGCAGGAGGATTTTGGCAGAGGTGCGGATACAAGATCACCAGGTATTAATGCCTCATATTGCTGGGAAAAGCAGGACGGTAATACATTGGCGTTTGCAGATTGCAGACGTACTCCAGAAGATTGGAATCCTTGGTTGCTGAATGATGGAGATTATGTTGTTACAAATGCATTGTTGGCCGATCATGACCCAAATTTTAGATGGATTTTGCCTAAAGATCATACGGCAGTTTTAAATAGTACACCAGCTATTACAGATGGAAGGTTTTTAGCAGTTAATATTGGAAAACTTATTCCAAAAGGTGCCATTTTATACAGTAAAACAATTAATGATGTTTTACCAAATCAAGAAATTAACGTGTCTTTATTCATGATTAATTTATTGAAAACTTCTAATGGTTTAGCTTCTCCGCAATTGACGGTTCAGTTAATGAAAAATGGTGTTGTAATTGGAACTCCTGTAGATTTTCCTGAGATTCCAAGAGATGAAAAATGGCATTCAACTACAGATTTAGCGGGAGGTACAATTTTTACTTTAAACCCTGGGAATAATACCTCTTTAGAATTTCAAATTTTATCGAATTTACAGGAGGAAAGCGGAAATGACTTAGCTATTGATGATATTCTTGTTTATCAAATTCCAAGATCATGCGGTAATGAAAGATCGTTTCCAATTAAAGTTGATGGAAGCAAAGCATTTAAAGCCTCTATACCAACATTTTCAAATGCAAAATGTTTTGGTGAAAGCAATGGAACAATTACTATCGCGGCCGAAAACTTTACTGCTGCAGGATATCAATATTCAGTTGATGGAGGTGTTATTTTTCAAACAACAACGGTTTCTCCATTAATTCTATCTGGATTCGGTGCGGGTACTCATACTATAGTTGTTCGCAGTGACGCTACTGGTACTTGTTCTTATACTTTAAAACAAGATATTACTGCTCCAGCAGCTGTAACTGTTACGGCTTCTATTACCAAATTACCAACTTGTACTACTAAAGCAACAATAACTGCGGTAGGCGGTGGTGGAACACTATCAGGTTATTGGTATGAATTAAGAAATACTGTTGGAGGTGCTGTTGTTAGAGTATTTCAAAATAATGCGGAATTTACCAATGTAGATGCAGGAAATTATACTGTGTTTGCAAGAGATGCCAATTCATGTGTTAGTCCTATTGGTGCTCAGGTAAATGTTGTAAACCCTACTGGTTTTACAGCAAGTTTAGCGGCATCATCTGACTGGTGTTTTACAACTGCTGATCCTGCAAAACTGGTAGTTTCTGTTTCGGGAGGGTTAAGTCCGTTTACATATAGTTTAAACGGAGGTGCCTCACAAGGAAGCAATACCTTTAATACAGTAGGAGTAGGAACCCATTCTATTCTAGTGACTGATAGCAATAATTGTACTTACACAGTAAGCAACATCAAGATTGAGCCGCAGTTAACTTTAACTGCAAAATTAGACCAAGATTTAACATGTCTAGATCCGGCTTCGATTAGTGTTGCTGTAACAGGTGGTTATGGAGCTCCTTATGCTTACACTGTTTCGTACAATAACGGAATCGCAACAGCTGTAACTTCATGGCCTTATAAGCCTACAGTTGCTGGAAGTTATGTATTTACAGTAACCGATAGTAAAAGCTGTCCAGCTACTAGTAATACTATTGTAGTTTCTAACAAAACAACCCCAACATTAACTGCAATAAAAACAGATATTACTTGTAATAATAAAAATGATGGTACTATTACGGTGACAGCTGCTAATGGCTTTACTTCTGTTTATACGTATGCTATTAAATTAAGTACTGCAGCAACATATACTACTCAAACTACTAATCAATTTATTGCTTTAGCAGCGGGTACTTATAATGTAAAAGTGATTGACAGCAAAGGTTGTGAATCTGCAGTTAGTAACTTTACGATAGTAAACCCAACCGCTGTTGGAGGAACTATTAGCGCAACCGAATTGGGTTGCAGCGGTACAGGAACCATAGCAGCTGTTGTTACAGTTGTTGGTTCAGGAGGAACAGGACCTTACGAGTATAGCTTTAACGGAACTTCTAATTTTGATAAAGTAAACACTTATTCAACTAGTACATCAGGTCCAGTAAATGCTTATGTAAAAGATAAAAATGGCTGTCAATTCGGACCTTTATCGACAACAATTGCAGATAAAGTGCTTATTACTGGTATCAATGTAATGTTTGAGACTGGTTTAGAATGTCCAGCCTATGAAGCACATGTCAAATTTCAAGCAATAGGAGGATTAGCGCCTATACGTTACCAAATTATTACGGGACCTGCTGGTTTTAGCTCTGCTGTCGTTTCAGATGGTGAGTTTAAAAATCTTAAGCCAGGTGATTATGTTTTTAGAGCTACAGATAAAAATGGATGCAGCTTTGATTTAGATTATAATGTAAAAAGTTTGCCAGATATTGTCGCTGGAGGATCTGTGCTTACTCCAATAAAATGTTTTGGAGATAAAGGAACAATTCAGTTTACAGTAAATGGTGTAAAAGATAGAGGTTATGATTATGTAATTAGGAATGCAGCTAATACAATTATTCAAAGCGCTAATAATGTTAGTGAAACTGTTACTGTTATAAATGTCACTTCTTTGCAACCTGCTGGTGTTTATACTATTACCGCAATTGATAGAAAAACATCTTGCCCTTCAACTTACAGCGTTACGCTTTCACAGCCAACTGCTGCCTTAGCGATTGCGAGTGCATCAGGGACGAATGTAAATTGTAATAATGACAATTCAACTATTACAGTTGCTACAACAGGCGGAACAACGGATTATTCTTATGCTTATGCCAAAAGCCCTTCTACTGTTCCGACATCAGCTTATGGTAATAATCCTGTTTTTACAATAGATACTAATTCGGGATCAGATTTATTTTGGGATGTATATGTAGAAGATGCTAACGGCTGTACTGTAAAAACAACAGTTGAGGTAATTAAAGATGCTATACCATCAGTAACAGCAGTAGTAAGCAACCAGTGTACTGCTTCAGGAAGTAATTTT
>CAUPJC010000040.1:0-42671 GCA_963511475.1 uncultured Flavobacterium sp. | reverse complement strand
GGATTATGCGAAAAATGCTATCTGATATGAATCCAGTTGAAGCTATGACTTTGATAAATGATCGTTTCAAACAAACGAGAACTAATGATGAGTTTTTAATCTCGATGAATGATTAGGAGAGCAAAGAGAAGAGAAGAAAGATCATAGAAAATGTATGCATAAAAAAAGTCCTCGAATTTTCGAGGACTTTTTTTATGCAATCTGCAATCTGCAATCTGCAATCTGCAATCTGCAATCTGCAATCTGCAATCTGCAATCTGCAATCTGCAATCTGCAATCTGCAATCTGCAATCTGCAATCTGCAATCTGCAATCTGCAATCTAATTTTCCTTACGTTCCATTAATGCCATATAAAAACCATCAAAACCTGATTCTGAGGCTAATATTTTTCTGTCGGTTATGAAATTGAACTGCTTTCCAATATCAGTTGCTAGAAATTTTTGGATTTGTTCCTGATTTTCAGAAGGCAGAATGGAGCAGGTGGCATACACTAATTTTCCGCCTGGTTTTACAATTTTTGAGTAGCTTTCTAATACTTCCGATTGTACTTTTCGGATGTTATCGATGAATTCGGGTTTCAATTTCCATTTAGAGTCCGGGTTTCTTTTAAGAACGCCTAATCCGCTGCAAGGAGCGTCAATTAATACTCTATCAGCTCTTTCGTGAAGCTTTTTGATTACTTTAGTCGAATCTATAATACGGTATTCAATATTGAAAGCACCATCACGTTTAGCTCTAAGTTTGAGTTGTTTTAATTTACTTTCGTATAAATCCATTGCAATTAACTGCCCTTTGTTTTCCATCAAAGAAGCGATATGCAGTGTTTTTCCTCCGGCACCAGCACAAGTGTCAACTACACGCATTCCTGGTTTTACATCCAAAAAGTGAGCGACTAATTGCGAATTGGCATCTTGAACTTCAAAAAAACCTTGTTTGAAAGCATCAGTCAAGAAAACATTAGCTCTCTCTTTTAGGACCAATGCATCCGGCTGATCTTTTAAGAATTCGGTTTCGATATTAAGATCCATTAGTATAGCTCTTAATTTTTCTTTAGTAGTTTTAAGGGTGTTTACTCTCAAAATTACTTTAGCCGGCTGGTTTTGAGCGGCGATTTCTGTTGCCCAAACTTTTTCGCCTAATTCTTTTACGCCTAATTCATCCATCCAGTCTGGGATAGATTCTTTAAGTGCTCTTACTTTGGAAAGTTCGTCAAAACGACCTTTTATTTTTCTTTCTGGAGTTCCTTCTAATTGTCTCCAATCTGGAATTGGATAACCTCTCAACACTGCCCAAACAGAAAACATTCTCCAAAGATTATCTCGGTCATAAGGCTCTTTTACCTCGGCAATTTCGGCATATAATCTTTTCCAGCGTACTATTTCGTAGATGGTTTCGGCAACAAATTTTCTGTCGGAACTTCCCCAGCGCTTATCTTTTTTTAAGGATCTTGCTACTACTTTATCGGCATATTCTCCTTCATTAAATATAGCATTAAGGGCGTCGATAGTGGTATAAACTAAATTTCTGTGTAATCTCATTTTAAATAATTGAAATGCAAAGGTACTATTTATTGGTCAAAAACTATATTTTATATTGTAATCAAAAAAAAACACTGTTTTGAGACAGTGTTTTTTAGAAGTTTTTTAGTTTTTAACGAAAACTCTCGTTAGTTCGATTTTCTCTGGCGGATGAAGAACCATTGGGAATTTTTCTATTTTCACAGAGCTGCTGTCTAGACCAAAAGCACTTTCTTCAGATAAACTTAGTTTTTTGATGAAGAAATAGGAGTTCATTATCAGTTTTTCGTGCCATAATAAATCACTATCGTTAGATAAGAATTTCTCAGATAATACAAATTTGAAATCTCCAATAATATTGTTTTTGTTTAGAGATTCATATCTGCTGGTAATGTCTACTTCACCATTTTTAACCATGTCTTTGATGACTTCTCTAAACATTAAGTTTATTTTGGTAGGCTCTCTAAAGCCTAGGTTAAAATCAACTCTGTATAAATCGTCTTTAAGAATTTCTCTTACTTTGTATTCTGTTTTATAGGGTTCGGATAAAATATTTACATGAACAAACCAATATATATCTGCTCTTTTCGGTCTTTTTTGCAAAATTGAATACATTACTTTTTCTTCTATCTCATCACTGCGGTTGGCATTAGTCATGTAAACCAAATGCGTGGCGTATTTAGGAATAGATAAATCGGCACTTAATTCGCTCAGTACTTTTTTGTAATCATCAATTTTTACAAATTTAGTATAGCTTTTATTAATTTGTTTTGCTCTATACCAAACTGTCATTACACCAATGAGCATCATTGCTATAAAAAGAGTTACGTAACCGCCTTCGGCAAATTTCGTAATATTTGCGGCAAGGAAACTCAATTCAATAATAAGGTAAATGGTGATTAACGGAACGAAAAAGTACCATTTTACACGCTTCATTATTAAATAATAGTTCAATAATATAGTAGTCATTATCATGCACAAAATGATTGCCAAACCATACGCATGTTCCATATTGCTTGATTCTTCGAAATGCAGTACAATTCCAATACAGCCAATAAGAAGCAGCCAGTTTATAGAAGGAATATATAATTGACCTTTTAATTCTGTTGGATATTTGATTTTAACTTTTGGCCAAAAACTCAATCGCATTGCCTCATTAATTAATGTAAATGAACCAGAAATAAGAGCTTGGGAAGCAATTACAGTAGCAACTGTTGCTATCACGATTCCAAAAGGTTTAAACCATTCTGGCATTATTAAATAAAACGGATTGGCAAAATCACCTCCTAAAGCTTGTAATGTAACACCTTCATGGTGTATTAAATAGGCAGCTTGACCAAAATAGTTTAGAACTAAAGCTGTTTTTACAAAAATCCAGCTTATTCTAATGTTTTTTCTTCCGCAATGCCCCATATCCGAATATAATGCTTCGGCTCCAGTGGTACATAGGAAAACAAATCCTAATACGAAAAAGCCCTCAGGGTGAATCGATAATAAGTGGTAAGCATAATATGGGTTTATTGCTTTAAAAACTTCTGGATGCACGGAGATTTGACTGATGCCTAATACAGCAAGCATTCCAAACCAAATTAACATCATTGGTGCAAAAAACTTCCCAACTAATTTGGTTCCAAATTGCTGGATTGTAAACAATACAACTAAAATCCCAATAACTATAGGTACAGTGTTGATCTGTGGGAAATAACTCCTCATGCCCTCTACAGCAGAAGATACCGAGATGGGAGGCGTAATGATTCCATCTGCAAGCAAGGCACTTCCCCCTATAATTGCCGGAACAATGAGCCATTTAATTTTTGTTTTTTTTACCAAAGCATATAAGGCAAAAATTCCGCCTTCACCATGATTGTCAGCACTTAATGTGATTAGTACGTACTTAATCGTTGTTTGCAGTGTCAGTGTCCAAAACACACAGGATACACCTCCTAAAACGACATCAGCATTAATAATATATTCACCAAGTATGGCTTTCATTACATATAATGGAGAAGTACCAATATCTCCATAAATAATTCCCAAAGAAATTAATAAACCTCCCAGAGTTAATTTACTATGGAGGTCTTTGTGCGTTGCGCTCATCTAATATTTTTATAAAAACTTGTCAAATTTACTATTTTTCAAGAATAAATAAGGTCATATTTATTAAAATAATAAAAGAGGCCTAATATGTTAATATTAAGCCTCTTTTGCAATTTACATTTATTTCTAGATTCTTCTGTTGTTACTTCTTGAAGTGTTATCATTACTTCTTTGTGATTCAGATCTTTGAGTGTTTTTTTCTCTAGGAGCACTGCTTCTGTTTTGAGAATTGTCTCTTTGAGCTTGTGCTCTTTGAGAACTGTAATCTCTTGAAGAGTTATTCGTATTTTGTGATTTATTTTCTCTTGGAGCATTGCTGTTTTGTGAATAATCTCTTTGAGGCTGTGCTCTTTGAACATTGTTTTCTCTTGAAGAACTAGTTGTGTTTTGTGAATAATCTTTTTGAGCGTAATTTTCTCTAGAAGTATTTACTCTGTTTTGTGAATAGTCTCTTTGAGGTTCAGTTCCTTGAACGCTTTCTGTTCTTGGAGAACTAGTTCTATTTTGAGTATAATCCTTTTGATATTCAATCATTGCTTTATTTGATGTTCTTGAAGAACTCGTTCTGTTTTGTGAGTAATCTCTTTGAGAGTTATTATAACCAGCGTTGTTTCTTGAATTATTAGAATTGTTTCTTGCATAAGCAGTTTCATTTCTATTGCCATTATTGTATCTTCTTTGATTCAATTCATAATGGTTTGAATAACTGCTGTTTCTTTTTGAAAAGGCATATTCCGGATGTCTTCTTTCATAGCTATTACAGCTGTATGATGTGTAAATTGCTGGAGCACGGTAGCATTTTCTATAGCTTACATAATTGTAAGTATTGCGGTAATTTACACAGCCGTAAACATTTTGTCTGTATCTGTACACTGGATATGGATTCCATGCAACATAAAAGGTTGGGTAAACATTCCATGACCAAGATGAATAATACGGACGGTAGTAACTTCCCCAAAAAGATGCATAAATTTGTGGAGTTAAGCAGTATTGAGGCTCGTAAATATAGTCTTGACCATAAATGAATGAGTTTCCTACGATTTGAATTGAAATTCTATTACTTCTGTCTTTTTCAACTTCTATTGTAGCAATATCTTGATATAAATCACGGCCAAGTATTGATTGAATTATGATAATATGAGTACTGTTTTCTACAGACTCTATTACTCTCAAATAGTCTACTTGATTATCATTATTTAAATCTAAATTTGAAATTTGAAGTTTAGGGTCATTTAAGCGTCTTTCGAAGTCATTTAAGTTTTGAGATTCACCAAAAATAGAAGATACCGCTGTTAAATCAAGATTGTCACTGATTTCTGAATTCATGGCGTTTATTGTAGTTCTGTTTTGTGCATTCATTTGAAAGGCAAAAAAAGTAGTGATAATTGCGGCTAATTGTATTTTGGTTTTCATGGTTTTTTAAATTAATTGGTTGTGTTATCATATATACAACAACTGTGCCAGAAATTTGTTTTACTTGCAGTGGATTTTAAATAAAACTATATATTTGATAAAAAAGAGTAAGTTATGGTAAATAAAATATTTATTATTTTGTTGTTTGTTAGTGGATTGCATTTTGTTTCTGCACAGAATTTAAATAAAAATAAAATTACTGGAATAGGTTTTCATTCGGTACAAATTGATACTCTTTTTCAGGATAAAATTAGTATCAGAGCAATTGTGATCGATAACAATAAAGTTTGGTTTGCTGGCGACAAAAATCGGTTTGGTTTTTATGATTTAAAAAGCAGTAAAAAATTTGAAAATACGATAGTCGCGGATACTCTGAAAATAGAATTTCGAAGTATGGCGCAAACGGATAAATCGATATACTTGCTTAGTGTAGCTAATCCTGCTTTATTATATCAAGTAAGCAAAGACGGAAAAAATATTAAATTAGTTTATCAGGAACGAAATGAAAAAGTTTTTTATGACAGTATGCAGTTTTGGAATAATAAAGAAGGAATTGCTGTGGGAGATCCAATTACCAATCATCTTTGCATTCTTAAAACTGTTGACGGAGGATTAACTTGGAATAAAATACCAGAAAGTAAACTTCCTGAAGTTTTTAAAGGAGAAGCTCATTTTGCAGCCAGTAACACGAATATAGTGGTTAAAGGAAATAACACTTGGATTGTTTCGGGAGGGAAAAAAGCCAGAGTTTTTTATTCTTCAGATAAAGGAAATTCCTGGAGCTGTCATGAAACACCTATAGATCAAGGCAAACAGATGACCGGAATATTTACTGCTGATTTTTATGATGAAAAAAATGGTTTTGTAGCTGGAGGTAATTATGAAATCCTGAATCAGAATTTTAGCAATAAAGCAATAACAAATGACGGAGGCAAAAGTTGGAAGCTTATAGCAGATAATCAAGGTTTTGGATATGCTTCCTGTATTCAGTATATTCCTAAAAGTAAAGGCAAGGGGATTGTTGCAGTTGGAGCTTCCGGATTGCATTATTCTTTGGATGGTGGTTTGAATTGGATACAGTTTAGTAATGATCCAAGTTTATATACAATTAGGTTTATAAATGAAAACACAGCAATTGCCGCTGGACGCAACAAGATGATCCGCATTCTTTTTAAATAAGAAAATTCCGTTTTATAATTGATTTATAAAACGGGATTTTTTTTGAATTAATACCAAAATTATTTTTTAGGACCTTTGTCTCTGTATTGTTGCAAAAGTTTTCTGTTGAAATTTTCTTCTGCTTTTTTTAATTTTAATATTTTAATCGAGGGAAGCACCTCTTTTAAATTCTGCATGAATTTTTTACGTAAGCTATATAAATCATCTTCATTATCCTGAATCAGATCTAAAAGTGCTGTTGCATCTTTCTCTGATATTTTATCAAGATTGTCACCTTGCATTCTTTTGAAGTAGCTTTTCATTTTTTGATGTCTTAATTCGAATTGTTTGTCATCAAAAGTATTGTAAAGAGGCCAAAATTTTTCAGCTTCGCTTGAAGTAAGATCAAGTTCGGTCGTGAAAAACGCAACTTTCATAGCTCTGATCTGTTCTTTTTTGTCTTTAAAATTTTCGTTTTGAGCATAAAAATTAAAAGATAAAAACAGAAAAAGTATTGGGAGTATTTTTTTTAAGTGCATGTTTCTCTATGTTTTAAGTATGTTTGTTTTACTGAATTATAAGTTTAATTTTCAATTACAAGATTTTCGATATTAGGGTTTGAAGCCAGCATATCTTCCAGTGTTTGAGTTTCTATTTCTTTTGTGTCCAGAATAATGATATTGCTTTCTGGTTCAATTTCGTTTATTATTTCGTCTTGATTGATATGACCTTCTTCGGCTAAATAGTTTTCAATAGTTGTCGAGTCAAGATCTTTGTTTTTGGAGTATGATTGGTATAATACAGGAATCATTAAGGCAATTGTGAAAACTGCTACGACAGCCAAAAGAACTGTTTTCCTTTTTCTAAAAATAGATATAACTTTAGATTCCTTAGCAATTGGTTCGTTGGATAATTTTTCAATTAACGATGCTTGAAAATTTTCAAAGTAGTTGTCAGGAGTTTTAAATCCTGATTCTATTTTTGGTTCGTTATCTAATTTAAATGGTTTCATGTGGCAATATTTTTTTAATGAAAGTGAAAATTTACTAACAGCTTTTTGTTTTTGCTGATGCTGTCAAATATTTTTGTTGTCATTTCATAATGTGTATTGGACTTGTTATTTTAACAAAGGTTTAATTGGTTGTTACAAAAGCTTCTATTTTTTTTACTGCATGATGATAAGATGCTTTTAAGGCACCTACAGATGTTCCTAATATTTCTGATATTTCTTCGTATTTTAAATCTTCAAAGTATTTCATTTTAAATACTAACTGCTGTTTTTCGGGCAATAGGGCAATTGCTTTTTGCAGTTTAATCTGGATTTCATCTCCGTCAAAATAAATATCGGCTTTCAAGTTCTCAAGCGCTTTATTTTGCAATTCTACAGATGATATCCCGCTTTTTTTAGCTTTTTGATTTAAAAAAGTCAATGCTTCATTGGTTGCAATGCGGTACATCCAAGTGAATAATTTACTTTCACCTTTAAAGTTTTTTAAATTTTGAAATATTTTTACAAATGTGTTTTGCAAAACATCATTAGCATCGTCATGATTTAAAACAATATTACGGACATGATTGTATAACGGTTTTTGATAATCCTGCATGAGTCTTTGAAACGCTTGATTTTGCGTTTGCGGATTCAATAGACTAAAAATAAATTCCTTTTCGTCCTGCAATTTGCTTTATTTTAAACTTTGATGCCAATAAATGGAAAAGGTTTAATTTGAATTTTTAAAATTCAAATTCGTCCACTTGTTTTTTTGCGGCAGGCGGTGGTGCCAGACTGTCTCTTACCACTCTTTTATATACTGGAGCGATTACTTTTGGTTTTATTGGAAAATAGATTTCTGTTAACCATTTTGATGGACTTAGAGTTTCGTTCTTTCCTTTAGTGAAAATTTCCAAATGTGTAAATGTACTGCCAGTCAAGATGTTTTTAGCTTTTGAGTAGGCTTCTGTTTCTGCTAAAGCTTTGTTTTTATAGGTGTAATTTCCAGTCAAACTTGTTTTTAATGCATCAAAAGCAACTAGTTTTCCAGATAATATTTCGCTTCCTTCACTAGTAAAAATTTGTTCTTTTATTGGAATGCAAAAAGAAACTTTTGTCAAATCTTTGATAGTATCATAGGTGTGGTAAATGATAAATGGTCTTCCATTTTGAACAATATTGTTTTGCTTGCAAAAAGTAATAATTTTGGAAAAAACAACATTGGCATTTCTTGTTATATCAGATATTTTGCTGGTGAATGATTGTTTTAAGTAAAAGGTTTCCAGCTTTTTTACGATTCCATTTATTTTTACAGCGTAGGTGCTATTTTCAAAATCAAGGTTTTTATCCAGATTAGCTAATGATTTATCATATACTTTGGATAAAGTGCTTTTTGTTCCTAGGTTAAAAAAAGAATTTACTTTCAGCATGAAATTCATTTTTCCGACAGATTTCCAAGTTACTTTTGTACCGCCTACTGTGTCTTTAAAGCTCCAGTAAACATTAGATGAAGTTTCGTTAAATTCCATTTTCTGGACAATGCTGTCGTTTTGCTTTGTATATAAAGTTTCAATTGTGCCAATGGCATTGCTTCCCTGCCAGCTAAATGAACTTCCGCTTCCATTAGCTGCGGGTGAAAATGATGATTGTATTGAAGAATCTTCAGAAATCCATGAACTGAATTTTGGCCAGTTCTTATAATCATTTACATAGTTAAAAACGGTTGCCCTTGGAGAACTGATTACTTTACTGCTTTCTACGGTGAAATCTCCTTTTTGTGTTGCAATATATATTGTAAGTGCGACAAGGCTTAATAGAAATAAAAGAAAAAGATATTTGATAATTCTCATAATGGGTCGATGATTTTTTCAGTTGTAAAGTTAGAAATTTAATTAATTATACTATAATATCCATTCACAAATATCAAAAACATTCTATAGGAATTTCAGTTTTCATACATAAAAACATACTTTGACTATTACTTTAAACTTGAAAAAGGTTTTGAATATTGTATCTGTATTTTTGAACTCTGTTTTTGCAGGTTGAGGAATATGTAAATTAAGAATAATCCGGAGCTTTGTTTTTATTGTTTGTTTAAAGAATACGTATATTTGTTAGGTATTTATTTGTTTAATATCTAAAAAAAATAAAAATGAAATTAATTAATATTATAGGTCTTTTCATGACTCTTGTGGTTTCTCTTGGCAGTAATGCACAGAGTGATAAAAAAGTAGCTGCAAAACTGGATGAAAATGTATCTTTCGACTTTTTCGTAGAACAGTTCTCGGATATAAAAGTTTTGCGGTATCAGATTCCAGGCTGGGAAAATCTTAGCTTAAAAGAGCAGGAGTTAGTTTATTATCTCACACAAGCTGTGAATTCAGGGAGAGATATAATGTGGGATCAGCATTATAAATACAATTTAAAAATTCGTAAAGCATTAGAAAATATATATCAGAACTACAAAGGAGATAAAAATAATGCTGATTGGAAAAATTTTGAAATTTATTTAAAAAGAGTTTGGTTCTCTAATGGTATTCATCATCACTATTCATCTGAAAAAATTAAACCCGATTTCTCGATAACTTATTTTAAAAGTTTATTGGCAGATAGCAAAACTGCACTATCTCCAGAAATTGTCGAAATTTTATTTAATGATGTAGATTCAAAAAGAGTAAATCTTGATGCTTCAAAAGGTTTGCTCGAAGGTTCTGCAATTAATTTTTATGATAAAGGAATTACTCAAAAAGAAGTTGAAGATTTTTATGCTTCGAAAAAAAGTCCGGATCCAAATAAACCGTATTCTTTTGGTTTGAATTCTAAATTGGTTCGCAATGCAAATGGCCAATTAGAAGAGAAAGTTTGGAAAAGCGGTGGTATGTACGGAGCTTCAATTGATAAAATTATTTTTTGGCTGGAAAAAGCCCAAAAAGTTGCTGAAAATGAAAAGCAAGGCGATGCAATTGGTCTTTTGATTAAATATTATAAAACGGGAGATTTAAAAACTTGGGATGACTACAATATCGCTTGGTTGCAGGCTACAGAAGGAAATATCGATTATATCAATAGTTTTATCGAAGTGTATAATGATCCATTAGGATATAGAGGATCTTATGAAGGCATAGTTCAAATTAAAGATTTTGATATGTCTAAAAAAATGGAAGTAGTTTCTAACAACGCTCAATGGTTTGAGGATAATTCTCCATTAGCACCTGAGCATAAAAAGAAAAAAGTTGTTGGTGTCTCTTACAAAACTGTTATTGTTGCGGGAGAATCTGGAGATTCATCGCCAAGTACACCGATTGGGGTGAATTTGCCAAATGCAGATTGGATTCGTGCAGAACATGGTTCTAAATCAGTTTCACTTAGCAATATAATAGATGCTTATTCTAAAGCCGGAGGAAAAGGCAGATTGCAGGAATTCGCTAATGATGCTGAGGAAATTAGATTAGCAGAAAAGTATGGTGAACTAGGAAGTAAACTGCACACATCTTTGCATGAAGTAGTTGGTCATGCATCGGGACAAATAAATCCAGGCGTTGGAACTCCAAAAGAAACTCTAAAAAATTATGCTTCTACACTGGAAGAGGGAAGAGCAGACTTAGTAGGTTTATATTATTTATACAGCCCAAAAATTCAAGAAATTGGATTGGTGGACAATTGGAAAGAATTAGGTATGCAAAGCTATGATAGCTATATCCGAAATGGATTGATGATACAATTAGTTCGTTTAGAGTTAGATGCTGATATTGAGGAAGCTCACATGAGAAATCGTCAATGGGTAAGTGCTTGGGTTTTTGAAAAAGGTAAAAATGATAATGTTATCGAAAAAATTACCCGCAACGGAAAGACTTATTTCAATATTACCGATTACGATAAACTGCATGATTTATTTGGTCAGTTATTAAAAGAAGTACAACGAATTAAATCAGAAGGTGATTTTGAAGCTGGAAAAACATTGGTAGAAAACTATGGTGTAAAAGTAGATCAAAAACTGCATGCCGAAATTTTAGAACGTAACAAACAGTTTCCTGATGCTCCATACAGCGGTTTTGTGAATCCTGTTTTGGTTCCAAAGTTAAATGCTAAAGGAGAAATTATTTCGATAGCGATAGAACAGCCGAAAACATTTGCAGAACAAATGCTTCAGTATTCTAAAAAATATGGTTTTCTGCCTTTAGAGAATTAAAAAGATTATGTTATAATGCTAAAAACGCCCACTGTGAAGTTGGGCGTTTTTTTTTGCGAAGTATGATTTTTTTAAACTGAGATTCTTAGTATCTCAGCAACTTAGAAGCTTTTGTATTAATGCTTAAAATAAATCTTGATAACGAACAAAAGTCCGATAAATACCAAGAAACCAATTAAGATTTTGTAATTTCCTTTGTAGAAAACTTTGTGTAAGTTCGCATCTTTCCGATAAGCAAATACCATTGTTATGACAAAAGCGATAAAAAAACAGAGTGCAAATATTAATTGACCTTGGCTGAACATGTTTGATTTTTTTTTGCAAATTTAGGTAATAGTTTAGAAATAGTTGTTAATTTTCCAGTTCAAATCAATAATTATAAAGGATGCAAAAACAAATCAGCGCTGTCAAAGAATTTCATACAGCATTTAGGATAGGACATAGTGAAACACCATTAGCTAGTTTAGGTGAAGCTAAAAATATACTTCGTTATAATTTAATGAAAGAGGAAAACGAAGAATATCTTGAGGCAGTTCAGAATAATGACCTGATAGAAATTGCCGATGCATTGGGAGATATGATGTATATTCTTTGCGGAACTATTATTGAACATGGACTTCAGGATAAAATTGAAGCTGTTTTTGACGAAATCCAGCGTTCTAATATGAGTAAGTTAGGCGAAGACGGAAATCCAATTTACCGTGAAGACGGAAAAGTAATGAAAGGACCAAATTATTTTAAGCCAGATTTCTCAAAATTGATTTAATTCTCTGTTTTCAGTCACAGTTTTAACTGTAAATAAAAAAAGCGATTTTCATACTTGAAAATCGCTTTTTTTATTCCTGCAATCTGCAATCTATACTTTAACTGTCCAGCCAAAGGTATCTTCGGTTAGTTTGTTTTGAAGGCTTGTTAGTTTCTCTTTCAATAAAGAAGCATAAGAGTTTTCGATTTTTGGTAATTCATAATAAATCTCTTTATAGGAGTAACCAGCAATAGGATTTACAACAGCCGCAGTACCAGCTCCAAAAATTTCTTTCAAAGTTCCATTTTCAGAAGCTTCAACTAATTCAGAAACCAATACAGGACGAACCTCTACATTAATTCCTTCTTTTTTGGCCATATCAATAAGACTTTTTCTAGTGATACCATCCAAGATTCTTTCGCTCACAGGCGCAGTCAATAAAGTATCGTTTATTCTAAAGAATACGTTCATTGTTCCTGCTTCCTCCAGTTTAGTATGGGTTGCATCATCTGTCCAGATTACTTGTTGAAATCCTTGTTTGTTAGCCAAAGTTGTTGGGTAGAATTGCGCAGCATAGTTACCGGCAGCTTTTGCAGCACCAATACCTCCATTTGCAGCTCTACTGTAATGCTCGGCGATTAATACTTTTACTTCTCCAGAATAATATGCTTTTGCGGGAGATAATAATATCATGAATTTATAATCTTCTGACGGATTAGCAACAACTCCAGCTCCAGTAGCAATCATGAAAGGTCTAATGTACATAGTACTTCCATTTCCATTTTTTACCCAAGCTTCGTCTAATTTTAATAATTGCTTTAAACCTTCTATAAAAACAAATTCAGGAACTTCCGGCATAGCCATACGTACTGCAGAAGAATTAAAACGTTTGTAATTTTCATCTGGTCTAAAAAGCCAAATGTCATTATTGTCATCTTTGTAAGCTTTCATACCTTCAAAAATGGCTTGGCCATAATGAAACACTTTAGCAGACGGATCAAGTAAAAGCGGTGCATAAGGTTTAATGACTGGTTGCTGCCATTCTCCATTAATGTAATCGCATTCTAATAAATGATCTGTAAATACAGCTCCAAAGCTTAAATGATCAAAATCAACATCATTTATTTTTGTAGTAGCAGCTTTTATTGTTTCAATTTTGTTGGTTTGAGTGGTACTCATAATTATTGCTTATAGTATTAAAAAAAATATTGTTTTGTTAATAAAAGGCTATAGTATAGATAATTAACGCTATCCTTTATTGTTGTTTGCAAAATTAAATAAAAATCAGATAAATACTTGTCAAAAAATCATTAATTATGGTCTTTAACTGTGATTTATTTATTGTATAATTTTATTTAGAAATTGGTGTTAAATTCTATGAAATATATAAAAAATATCGTTTTTAGATAACGATAAGAAATTCTTTTATTTAATTTTGAAAGCAATACAGCACACTTAAATGCTGTAATAACTCAAAAATAATATTTTGGAAAGAGAAATTATCCACACATCAGATGGTTCTACAACAATTCATATAAAAGAATGGGATGAATGCTACCATTCTAAACATGGGGCTATACAAGAAGCTAAACATGTATTTATTAAAAACGGACTGGCTTTATTTCCTAATGAAAAAGTTTCTGTTTTGGAAATAGGATTTGGAACTGGTTTGAATGCTTTTATAACTTATCTGGAAGCTGAACAATTAGGACAGACTATTGATTATGTAGGAGTAGAGGCATACCCAATTTCAGAAGAAGAACTGCAGTCTATGAATTATCCAAAGGAACTGGATGCATTAGATCATAAAGCAGTTTTTGATAAAATGCATACCGTAAACTGGGAAATGAAAAATGATTTATCTGAAAATTTTTCTTTGACCAAAAGAAAACAGTTCTTTGAAGAGATCGATGATGTTGAAAAATTCGATTTAATTTATTTTGATGCTTTCGGATATCGTGTCCAGCCTGAGTTATGGAGTCTTTCGGTATTTGAAAGGATGTTTAAGTCGCTTAAAAATAACTCTGTTTTAGTTACTTATGCAGCAAGAGGTGTTATTAAAAGAAACATGATAGAGGCTGGATTTACCGTCGAAAAACTTGCCGGACCACCGGGAAAAAGAGAAATGTTCAGAGCCAGAAAATGATTTTTTTAAAGCCTTATGGTAATTGGGATTGGTAACGAAAACGTTATAATTTTGATATTTCTGTGTTAAAATTGGTTATAGTATTTAAAAAAAAATGTACATTTACATCACGTTAAAATCAAGATATAACCCCAAAAATCTTAATTTATTATGTCTAAAATAATGTTTGATTACACAAAATCTGTGTTAGAAAGAGTGAGTTTTGACCCAGTACTTTTCTGTAAAGAATTAGAAAAAGCGATTCGAACACTGTTGCCTTTTGAATTGGATCAACTAAGAGAGTGGCTTTTTGACTTCACTATCGAAAAACCAGAATTAAAGCAATGTTTACTAATTGTAAATTCATAAAGTAAAAAAGGAATCAGTAAAATGATTTCTTTTTTTATGGATTTATTTTTTATTAGATGATTCTCAGCGAAAAGAGTAAATAACTTGCAATAAAATTACAAAACACGTTATTTGTCGCCTTATTTTGTTTTTTATGGATTATTTTTATTTGAGATAAGGAATTTTTTCAATAATTTTGCAACTGTTTACTAATTCATTTTATTTAAATCTTTTTGTTATTCTGTAATTAATTTAATTATGATTATGCAAAAAGGTTTCTCGAAAGAGTGAGCTTTAATCCTATACATTTTAAAAAATAGTTGAAAAAGCAATAAAATATGTATTGCCTTATGTATTTGATACATTTAAAGAGCAATAAAAAAGGAACCAATTTTGGTTCCTTTTTTATTATATGCTATTTTTTTAAGAGCGGACTCACAATCTGGACATTTTGAAAAACGATTGCACCTTTTACAACTCCGGAAATTGTGCTTCTTAAGGCATCAATGATTTGTATTTTTAATTCGCTTTTAGGATATATTAAACTTACCTCACGAGCGGGTTTAGGTTCTTTAAAGTGTCTAAGTTTTAATTTGTCGGATTCTTTCAGATCCAATGTATGCAGATAAGGAAGTAATGTTGTTCCTAATCCTTCATCAGCCAGTTTTATTAAGGTTTCAAAACTGCCGCTTTCTATTTGGAAAGATTTAAGTCCAGCTTCGTTTCTGTTTTTGCATAAGTTCAAAATTCCGTCTCTAAAACAATGTCCGTCCTGCAGCAACAAAATTTCATTAATATTAAGATCGTCTATTTCAATTTCTTCTTTTTGAAATACAGCATTGTTTTCAGGAATGTAAGCGACAAACGGTTCAAAGTAAAGAACAATTTCTTTTATTTTTTCATCCTCCAGGGGTGTAGCGGCAATAGCTGCATCCAGATTTCCATTTTTTAATTTTGTGATAATTTCTTCGGTATTCAGCTCCTCAATGATTAACTTTACTTTTGGATATTTTTTGATAAAATTATTCAAAAACATGGGTAATAAAGTAGGCATAATGGTTGGAATGATTCCAAGTCTGAATTCACCTCCAATAAAACCTTTTTGCTGTTCTACAATATCTTGTATTCTATCCGCTTCATTAACAATGTTTTTGGCCTGTGATACAATTTTATGACCAATATCGGTGAGCTGGATAGGTTTTTTGGTTCTGTCGAAGATTTGAATGCTTAACTCTTCTTCAATTTTTTGAATCTGCATACTCAATGTCGGCTGCGTTACAAAACATTTTTCGGCGGCTAAAGTGAAATTTTTGTGCTCGGCTACAGCCAATACATATTTAAGTTGTGTGATTGTCATAAGATAGTATATTTTTATGCAAATATAAAAACAATCAATTTAATTTATAGTTGTTTTTTTGATTTATTGCATAGTTTTGATTGAAAATATAGAAACAGTGTTCTCGAAACTTAAAGAGAACAAAAATAAATATAAATATGAAAGTAAATGTTTTAGGATTGCCGGTAGAGGAATCAGAAGTTATAATTGTAGAATTGAATGTGCTGTTGGCTAATTATCAAGTTT
This sequence comes from uncultured Flavobacterium sp., assembly GCA_963511475.1. Classification (GTDB taxonomy): domain Bacteria; phylum Bacteroidota; class Bacteroidia; order Flavobacteriales; family Flavobacteriaceae; genus Flavobacterium. The sequence goes on along the minus strand of CAUPJC010000040.1, from coordinate 26,509 downwards.
ATTATCAAAGTTTGAGAGTTTTGCATTGGAATATTCGAGGAAGACGCTTTTTTGATCTGCATTTAAAATTTGAAGAATTATACAATGACTCTCAATTAAAAATTGATTTGATAGCCGAAAGAGTATTAACTCTTGGGGGAAGACCATTGCACACTTTTGAAGATTATATAAAATTCAATCAATTGCCAGTTGGAAAAAACATCTCAAATGACGAAGTTAGTATTCAACTGATTGTAACTTCGCTTTCTCAGTTATTAAAAATAGAAAGAGAAATTCTAAGTAAAGCTTCGACTATTAATGATGAAGGAACAAATTCTATGATGAGTGACTTTATTGTAGAGCAGGAAAAAACTATCTGGATGATGAAAGCCTGGTTAGAGGAGAGTTTATAATTCTAAATAATAGATAAAAGTAGCGACCTAATTATTTTTTGTAATATTTAGGTTGTTTATTTGTGTTAAAATTAGATTAATTTTGCAGAACTATTTTTTTTGTTCAAGTTCTATCCGTTATTTTTGCCCACATGAAGATTTTTGCAAGCATAGTATTATTGTTTTTTGTTTTTTTTCTAACAGCACCCACAATTATGGTATGTCTGGAAAATGACAAGGAGAATACTAGTCTTTGCGGAAACAGTAATGTTCCTACTTCCTGTGAAGAAATAAAAAATGATATAAAGTATTATACACTGAATTCTTTTTCAGATATTTCATTTTTTGATTATAAAAAAGAATCTTGTCTTATTGTTTTTGAAAATTTATCGAGGCATGATTTAAATTATGCTTCAATTTTTATACCTCCTCCAAACAGTCATTGTTAGACTTTTTCCATTTTCATCATCATTTACTGTTGATTACTAATTGTATGTAAGAGTGTTTTAAGCTTAATTGAAAATAAATTACTAAGAAACATTCAATGTAAATCTTATTTGTTTATATAATTCAGGATGTACAGACGCAATTAATCTGTTAGTTATTTTATAAATAGTAACGAAATGATGAAATCTTTTTTGGATACATTTTTTATAACATGTGTTTCAGTCATTGCAGTATAATATTGTGATGAAAATCTATAATCAATCTTATTATAACTTTTTATGTCGAATAAAACTAATCTTTTTACTCACTTTAAGTCAGATTTTGCTTCTGGTTTAGTAGTTTTTTTGGTTGCTTTACCTCTTTGTCTGGGAATTGCAATGGCTTCTGGGGCTCCTTTATTTTCAGGAATTATTACAGGAATAATTGGGGGAATTGTTGTTGGATATTTGAGTCAGTCTCAAATAAGTGTTTCTGGACCAGCAGCAGGTTTAACTGCTATAATACTTACTGCAATTACCGATTTAGGAGCGTTTGATATTTTTTTAACAGCGGTTTTTATTGCGGGTATCATTCAGCTGACTTTAGGTCTAGTAAAAGCTGGAAGTATTTCAAATTATTTCCCGACAAATGTTATTGAGGGAATGTTAGCAGGTATTGGTGTCATTATTATTATGAAGCAGTTGCCTCATGCTTTTGGGTACGATGCCGATTTTGAAGGAGACCAAGCTTTTTCTGAACCAAATGGGGACAATACTTTTTCTGCTCTCTTTGATATTTTTGATCATTTGCAATTAGGTGCTATATTGATTGCATCTATTTCTATTCTAATTTTAATAATGTGGGATAAAGTTCCTGCTTTGAAAAAATTAAAAATTGTACCTGGAGCTTTAGTGGCTGTGACAGTTGGAATATTGTTAAATGAGTTTTTTATATCATCTGGAAGTTCATTAGCTATTCAGAAAGAACATTTGGTTTCATTGCCTGTGCCACAGTCTTTAGATGAGTTTAAAGCAATTATTGTAACACCAAATCTTGCGGGTTTTATGAATCCGAAGGTTTGGATAGTTGGTGTAACTATTGCTATTGTTGCCTCTATCGAAACACTTTTGTGTATTGAAGCAGCTGACAGAATGGATGTGCATAAACGATATACTAATACAAATGTGGAATTGAGAGCTCAGGGAATTGGAAATATTCTTTGTTCACTGATAGGCGGATTGCCATTGACATCAGTTGTGGTTCGTACTTCAGCTAATAATGCTGCAGGTGCTAAATCAAAATTATCAGCTATAATTCATGGTGTTTTATTATTAGTTTGTGCGCTGACAATTCCTTTTATTTTGAATAAAATTCCTTTGGCAACACTTGCGGCAGTTTTGATTTTAGTGGGATACAAATTAGCGAAACCAGCAACATTCAAACACTTCTGGAGTTATGGAAAATATCAGTTCCTGCCTTTTATTGCTACTTTTTTAGGAGTTGTATTTACTGATTTATTGAAAGGAGTTGTTTTAGGTATTGTAATTAGTGTTATATTTATATTGAGAGGAAATCTGAAAAGAGCTTATAGTTTTAGAAAGAATGAGTACGTTGACGGTGATATTATTCATATCGATTTGGCACAGGAAGTATCTTTCTTGAATAAAGCGGCTATTAAAATGACATTAGCCAAAATACCAGAGGGCAGTACAGTGGTTATCGACGCTAAGGATACAGTTTACATTGCTCACGATATTTTGGATTTAATTCATGAATTTAAAACAATAAGAGCTGTAGAGGAAAACATTAATGTGAAATTGATTGGATTTAAAAAAGAGTATGCTTTAGAGAACAGTAATGAAACTCAAAATCACGTATCGATTGAACATCATTATGATTTTGTGAAAAGAGAAATTGTTGAGAAAAAGACTGTAAGTGATGATTTTTTAAAATAATTTATAATTTTATTCAATTTAATTAATAAACAGAATTTTACAACAAACTACAATGAGTGATTTTTATAAAAAAATATTAGACAATAATAAAAAATGGGTTGAAGATCAATTGAATATTGATCCAGAATATTTCAAAGATTTAGCTTTGGGACAAAAACCGCCATTATTATGGATTGGATGTTCTGACAGCCGTGTGCCAGCAAATGAAATAATAGGAGCGAAGCCTGGAGAAGTTTTTGTTCACAGGAATATTGCTAATATGGTTATTCATTCTGATATGAATATGCTGAGTGTACTTGATTATGCAGTAAATGTTTTAAAAGTAAAGCATGTTATTGTTTGCGGACATTACGGATGTGGCGGTGTTAAAGCGGCTATGGGTAATGATTCTATTGGGATTATTGATAATTGGATCCGTCACATAAAAGATATCTATCGGCTGCATGACAAATATTTGAATGCTATCGCAGATGAGACTGAACGATTTAATGCTTTTGTTGAAATCAATGTTAAAGAGCAGGTTTTTGATTTGGCCAAAACATCGATTTTGCAGTCTGCTTGGAAAAACGGACAAGAGGTTGCTATTCACGGATGGGTTTATGGATTAAATTCTGGATTCGTTACCGATTTGGGAGTAAATTTCAGTTCAGATCAAGATTTAGATGAAGTGTATCAGCTTAATTTTAAAAATTAATAGGCTTTTAATGATTTAATAAGCTTGATTAAAATACCAAAAGGCTGTCTTTAACTGGACAGCCTTTTGTTATTAATCATCATTCTCTAAATTTTCATTAAATGCCGAAGGTAAAAGTTTTGGAATAAATTTAATCAGGAGAGGTAATAATAAGCTTCCGCCTGGAAGTAAAAATATGGTTAGGGAAGGTATAGTTTTGCAAATATCCAATAATTGTTTTTTTACTTTTTTCTTTTCTTTTTCATCCAAGTCTCTATGGGTCGAATGAGCCAGAAGCAGCATCAGTTCTTTGCTCTGAATTATTTCCTTAATCAATCGCAGCTTATTGCGTGAAATCAGTGTAATGACACTCTTAGTAGTCTGATCATAAAAATGTTTTACTGGATTCGAATAATTAAAATAGGGAATCTCTTTTTTGTGATGGCTTATGAAACTGTCTGTATTGCTAATACTCTGTGTTACAAAATCATCTTCAATAAGCAGTGAATCTGCCAATGTGTGCAAAAAATAGGATTCATTATTATCGATAACGCCATCGCTCCACAAGGCCATTCCTGCGATATCAATTAAGTATTTTTTTTCCAGGTCGGCAGTAAAATAATCTAACTCCAGTGTTTCTAAAGTAATATTCTCTTTTTTCGAAAATTTGCTGTATCGAACTGAGGCTTCAAATAATTTAATCAATAAATCATCATATTGTGATTTGTTATTCTTTATTTTCAAAGCTAGAATGACAATGTTCACAATCGTTTCTTCAATTTTTTTGAGGTATTTCTCCGGAATTTGTCCCTGTATCAAATATTGGCGAAAAGCCAAAACATCAATAAACAATAGCGCATTAGTAACTAAATGAGAGAAATTTTTGTTTATTATATTGTCATTTGTCTGTACACGTTCATCAATTATCTTTTCTAAAGTTAATGAAGGCGAATTTTTAGGGACAATTTTTTTGAATAAGCTAAATCCTTCCGGATGCATTTCTTTATAAAAAAGATTGGCTTGTTCAATAAAATCTGAAGGCTCTTTTGATGCAGAGGTTAATGAAAAAATCCCGTATAAAGCATTCAGTAAAGCCAGTTTTGAAATTTCTTCCTTGAACCATTCTTTAGTATGAATTTCAAAAGATGTGTCTATTGAAATGATATGGCCGTAGATAAAACCGGTACTTCTTAATTTTTGATAAAAGCTGGCTTCAGTTTCAGAGACATGGTGTTCTGATAACTTTTGTTTCGTAAAGAATTTATCTATCCAACCTGATGCCGATGGGTTAATCATTGCTTTATTTTGATTATGCAAAACTATGCCTTTTTATGAATCAATGCCTAATTTTAAGGGGTATAAAATTGTTTATCTGGCATTTTTGTGAAATTATACATTTGAGCTGCTGTACAGTGAGAATTCAATTTTCAAAGCCTTTTTTGATTTAGAATTTTAATTCAATTCTTTTACGAGCGGAAAAAAAAGCTGTTTTTTAAAATAAACTTACAATGAATTAATCTTTCGATTTCTTATTTTGAGTACAAAGCTCAATTATTGCTGTAATTCTATTGTTTCTGGTTTCTTCTCTTTTAGCTTGATTTAGCCAATGGAGATAGCTTTTTCGATAAGAAGAACTGAACTTTTGGTAGTTTTCGAATGCTGTTTTATTTTGTTCAAAAGCTAATTTTAAATCCTCTGGAACTATTAAATCTTCGGCAGCATCTGAGGATGTCCATGAGCCATTCTGCTTGGCAATCTCAATTTTAGACAAGCCACTTTCATGCATCAAATTGTCTGCAATGAGTTTTTCAATATATGTTTTGTTGAGTTTACTCCAAACGCTTTTATTTTTTCTGGGAGTATAAAGTTGTCTTCTGCAGTGTTCATCTATTTTTTTGACGGTAGAATCAATCCAGCCATAGCAGATTGCTACTTGAACTGCTTCTTCCCAACGCATACTTTCAAATGCGCTGTTTACTTTATAGAAAATTAAATACACACCAGCTGACGAATCATGATTATCGTGTAACCATTTCCGCCATTCTGATGCGTTTTTAAAATAATGCTGTTCTTTCTCTTTCAAGGAAAATCAGTATTCTTACTTGATAATTGCAGAACAAGCTACTCTTGCTCCGGCATTTCCAGCAGGCTGACTCACAAAGTCATCTGCTCCTTGGTGAACAATTAATCCTTTTCCAAGAATATCTTTTGTTGGATCTTCACCTCCAATAGACCATTCGTCTGTTGTAAACGTGATAGTTCCATTTCCTTTTTCATCTGCAGTAAAATTACCTATATCACCTTTATGATGTTCTGCATCGCCCCATTTTCCGTGTTTTTTGAAAGTAGGATTCCAATGTCCTCCCGCCGAACTTCCATCAGCTGCTGAACAATCTGATTTCTCATGAATATGAATAGCGTGAACTCCTGGCTGCAGTCCGGCAATTTTCGCTGTAAAAGTTACTTTACCATTTTTTTCTGTGAAAGTAGCAGTTCCATTAACTTTGCTGTTGCTTTTGGATTCAAATGCCAGATTAAGGCTTTTTGAGTCAGCTGAATTGCTTTTAGTTTTACAGCCAATTATTACAATAATAATAACACCAATTGAGAGGATTATTTTTTTCATGATTTTTAAAATTGAATTGAATGGTAAAAATACATATAAAAATGGGGATTAAAATTAATGGAAAGTTAAAATCTATTTCGACTTTTCTCCAACAAAATGGTTGGTCGGCGATTTAAACAAGATATTAAATGAAGTTAAACTTCCATAAATACGGGTAATGTACTGCTGTAATTCAATCTTTTCTATTTCTTCAATTTTGCTACTGTTTATTTTTTGTTCCATAACACGCAAACGGTCGCGAACCATTATTATTTTATGAAAAAAAGAATCAATAGAAATTTCTTTGGATGCTAATCCTGCTTGACCAGGTTCCAAAATGAGTTTACCGCCTTTCCATTTATCGCCTATAGGGACAATTTCGGAAACATCCGACCATTTTTTCAAAAGGTCTCTTAAGCTTTGTTCTACTTCCGAGAAACTTACTGTATCCACTTCGTCAACAGTTGCTTCTATAACTTTAAACTCATCATTCAATGGGATTGTTTCCAGTCCATTTTCTATAAATGTAACCCAATATTCTTTGGCTGAAACATTAGTAATTACTCCTTTTCCGTATTCTGCGTGTTCAATTCGAGAACCTATTCCTAATAAAATCATACTGTTTTTTCTTTTTTACGAAAATAATCATCCCTTTTTTAAAAAGCAAATTTGAAATCGGAATGTCTTTTTATTATTTTTACATAGCAGGATTTTAAAATACTGAAAATCATTAACATAACGGTATTTGTAGTATTTATCTGCATGAGTTTTTGTTTGTGCTGTACTTCAAAAACAGCTTTAAAAGAGGCTTCAATGGGAGGTAGTTGGGAATTGAATTATAACAAGACCCAAAATTGCTTTCAATTTGGCTGAAAATAAAATTACTGGTAATAATAGCTGTAATCAGTATTTTGGTGCTTTACTTATTGATGGTGATAAAATTGATTTTAAAGATGCCAAAATAGGCATGACTATGATGGCTTGCGAAGGAAACGGGGATTTGCTGTATATGGAAACCCTGAACAAAATAGAATCGTATACGATTACTGAAGATGGATAAGCCTTAAATTTTTTGTTAGGTAATATTGTGATGATGCAGTTTTCAAAGCTGAAATAATTTTTTATTTGTTCTTTTAACGTTAAAACTTAATCTTATGAAAACATTGGTATTCTCTTTTTTCTTACTTTTTCAATGCTGATTGGTTTTGCCCAGAAAAAAAAACAGCAGATAAAAGAGGAACAAAAAGCTGTATAACAAAAAATAATTGACGCTTTAGTCGAATCAAAAGAATATGAATTTGTGGCAGACGTGGAATATCCTCAAGGATTTAGGAATATTGACATGACTACAAATTCTATTTTTTTGCGGTTTCAAAAAGATACTATCCATAGCGAAATGCCTTTTTTGGGTAGGGCTTATAGTGGAGTTGCATATAGTAGTAATGGAGGGGGAGGGGGAGGGGGATTAGATTTTAAAGGAGCTGTTAAGAATTATTTTATAAAAAAAGGAAAAAAAAGCTATACAATCAAAGCGACTGTAAAAGGAAATGCTGATTGGTATGATGTTTTTTGATTGTATATTTTAATGGAGGTGCCAGTCTCTCAATTAATTCTACAAATAGAAGCCCTATTACTTACAGTGAGGAAATTGATAAACTTAAATTGAAAAATTAATGAAGTTTTTTCTAAATATTACGGCTTTATTTGAATTCATAACCGGACTTGGATTATTATTCATTCCCAAATTAATTATACTTATTTTATTAGGAACTGCTCTAGATGGAGCGGGTGCGTATGCGTATGTTTTTGCCATGGTGGTGGGTGGCGCTTTAATATCTATTGCTTATGCCTGCTGGTTAATCTGGGACGGCGTAAGTAAGATTTCGATAATAAAGGCTTTACTGCTGTATAATTACATCGTAGTTGCTATATTTTTTTGGGTTTGTAAACTTCCAGTTTAATGGGATTGGATTATGGATGACAATAGTTTTGCGTTCTGTGTTCTCTGTTTGGAGTTTGCTTTTATTGCTTAAAGATATGGAATTGAAAAAGTTTTAATTTTCAATGTTATCCATTATCGATTGTTTTGCCTTTAAGAAAATATAAAACAAAAATCATGATCCACTTTTTTAAGAAAAAGTATTTGTCAAATAACTTTTATCGTTATTATTTTTTGTCTTTATTCCAATGGGCATGATAGCACAATTGCCTAAAGATTCAAATGATTTCTGCCCGCCCCAAACAGTTTTTGATTTGTTCAAAAAGAAAGATTCTCTGATGGTTGTTAAGCCAATTAAGAACAGTTTTTTACTTGTGATTCTTGTAATTAGAATGTAGCTGGCAACGGGATTCAGTTATAGTATCCTCATCAAATATTAAAAATTATGATAAAAAATAACTTCTTACTCGTGGCAGTTTTAGTATTATTTACGGAGTATTTTTTGGTCAGTCGATTACCAGAATTGACGGAAGCAAAATTCTGGCAGACAGTTTAAATGCCAAGATTGAGTATTTGATGAAAAAAGCAAACGTTTCGGGATTTGCTGTTTCGGTTTTTAATAGTAAAAAACCAATATTCTCTAAAACCTACGGACTGGCGGATGTCAAAAATAATAAACCGTTGCTGCAGTCTTCTGTAATGTACGGAGCTTTATTTTCTAAAACCGTTTTTGCTTATATCGTTATGCAATTAGTTCAGGAAAAAGTGATTGAGTTAGACAAACCTCTTGTTGAATATTTGTCAAAACCTTTGCCAGATTATATAATAAAAGGTAAACGCAGAGGTTATCAGGATCTGAAAGATGATGAACGTTATAAAAAAATTACTGCCCGTATGTGTCTTTCACATACTACAGGTTTTCCTAATTGGCGCTGGTTTGAAGAGGATAAAAAAATAAAATTCAAGTTTGATTCAGGAGCTCGTTACAGTTATTCAGGGAAAGGACTTTATCTTCTTCAATTTGTTATAGAGCAGATAACAGGCAGAGACTATGAAACTATTTCGCAGGAAAGGGTTTTTAAGCCGTTGGGGATAAACAATACAAGCTAGGTTTGGCAGGCTCGTTTTGAATCAAACAGCTGTTTTGGACACAATGCAAACGGAGAACCTTATGAATTGAACAAATGGAAAGATACAAATACTGGTGGTTCTATGAGTACAACTTTGGAGGATTTCCCTAAATTTTACACGACTTTAATAAATGGCAAAGGTCTTTCAAAAAAGATTTTTAATGAAATGACAAGCCCGCAGATCAGAATAAAATCAAAAATCCAGTTCGGACCTTTCGCAAAAGTGGATGGCAGCGATAACGACGCTATAGAATTGAGTTATGGATTGGGAGTCGACGTTTTTAAAACACCTTTTGGACGTGCTTTTTTTAAAGAAGGACACGATGAGGGCTGGGGACATTATTCAATCTGTTTTCCGGACAAAAAAACAGCCATTGTAATTATGACCAATAATGATAATGGAGAAAGCATTTTTAAAGAGCTCTTGGCATACGCCATTGGTGACACTTTTACCCATTGGCGCTGGGAAATTATATACCTTATAATCAAAAGGATTAGCGGAAGTCAATAAAGAACATCCAAAATTGAGTAGGAAATATTATATTTGAACAGTTTTAATGCTAATTTAAATTCTAAGAAACTCTTTAAACAACCAATAATAAAAAATGACAGCTCCGGATAAGAATATAAAATTTCCACTTCAAAATTATGACCAGCTTTGTTTTCTAAAAAGCATCATTAAAAATCCGAATATCATTGTTGGAGATTATACCTATTATGACGATTTTGAAAACGTGGAGAACTTTGAGAAAAATGTAAAGTACCATTTTGACTTTGTTGATGATAAACTGAGTATAGGTAAATTTTGTATGATAGCCTCCGATGTGAAGTTTATTATGAATGGAGCTAATCATTTGACAAACGCTTTAACAACTTATCCATTTGCGATTTTCGGTCAGGGCTGGGGAAACGCAATGGAAGGAAAACAATATCCTCAAAAAGGAGATATTCATATTGGGAATGATGTTTGGATAGGTTATAATGCAACCATTATGGCTGGAGTAAACATTGGCGACGGAGCCATAATTGCAACAAATTCAACCGTAATCAAAGACGTTGAACCTTATACTATAGTTGGAGGAAATCCCGCAGTCGAAATCAAAAAACGATTTTCTAATGATGTTATCGAAAGACTTTTAAAGTTAAGATGGTGGGATTGGGATATCGAAAAAATTACTAGAAATGTTCAAAACCTAACTAATATGGATATTAATAAACTAGAACATGATTTATAACCTGAATTCAATTGTTATTATCTCCAAATTTTGAAACCGTTAGCTATTGTTAAACCTTCGATTTTTTTTGTATAATGGCAAAAAAGCAAAAATGTTTTCTTTTAGCCCCGATTATTTCACTATACTTTTATTTTTATAGGAGTTCAATGAACTTCGTTTGAAGTGAAAATCCTTATAAGCTGGGGTTCGGCTTATAAGATTGAAACGGAAAGCGGGACTACATTTCCTGTAAACGCCTAATCTTTCTGCTCCAAAAAATAATAATCAAGTTTATGTAACTAATAAAAAAAAACCGCTTTGTCATTCAGGGACAATAGCGGTTTTTTACAAATAAAAACTAAAAAAGGTTGTAAATATTTAGAAGCAGTAAGCATTTTCAGCAACCAGTTTTGAGGTGATTGTTTCCCTCAAACCAACAACATTCGGCATGTTGGTGTATTTAGTATAACGGCGTAATCCCATTAGCATCATACGCTGTTCATCGCCTTCGGCAAAAGAAATAATGCTTTCTTTTCCTTTTTGTGTTACGATGTCAACCGCTTGGTATAAGTATAATTTTGCCATAGCAATTTGCTCTTTTACTTTGTCTTCACCAGTTGCTTTAGCTAATTTTTCGGTTCTCAAGATGGTACTTTCGGCCATATAGATTTCGATTAAAATATCCGAAGCAGCCATCAGTAATTGTTGGTGTGCATCTAAGTCTGGACCATATTTTTGAACGGCTCCACCAGCTACCATAAGGAATGCTTTTTTCAATTTACCGATCATTTCTTTTTCTTCAGCAAACAACTCAGAATAATCAGGAGTTTCAAAAGACGGAATTCCCATTAATTCTTCCTGCACTTTTGAAGCTGGACCTAGTAAATCAACGTGGCCTTTCATCGCTTTTTTGATCAGCATACCAACAGAAAGCATTCTGTTGATTTCGTTTGTACCTTCGTAGATACGAGCAATACGGGCGTCTCTCCAAGCACTTTCCATAGGCGTGTCTTCTGAGAATCCCATTCCACCAAAAATTTGAATACCTTCATCCGCACAATTTTGAACGTCTTCAGAAACAGCTACTTTCAAGATAGAACACTCAATAGCATATTCTTCAACCCCTTTCAATTCAGCTTCTTGATGAGTAGCTCCAGCTGCTTCACGTTCTGTAATACGATCTTCAATATCTTTTGCTGCACGGTAAGAAGCACTTTCTCCTGCGTAGCAAGAAGTTGCCATTTCGGCTAATTTAGAACGGATAGCTCCAAATTGAGAAATAGCTGTATTAAATTGGATTCTTTCATTAGAATAGTTCACCGCTCCAGTGATTACTCTTCGTTGTGCGTCCAAACAAGCTGCCGCCAATTTGATACGGCCTACGTTCAAAGCATTCATGGCGATTTTGAAACCATTTCCTCTTTCAGACAACATGTTTTCTACAGGAACTTTCGTTTCATTAAAGAAAACCTGACGAGTAGAGGAAGCACGGATTCCTAATTTATGCTCTTCTTCGTTCATTGAAATTCCGTTGTCCAGAGTGTTTTCTACGATAAATCCAGTGATGTTTTTGTCGTCACCAATTCTTGCGAAAACAATAAATACAGAACAGAATCCTGCATTCGAAATCCACATTTTTTGTCCAGTAATCGAATATGTTTTTCCGTCTTCTGATAAAACAGCTTTAGTTTTTCCTGAATTGGCATCCGATCCAGCACCTGGCTCAGTTAAGCAATACGCTCCAAACCATTCTCCAGAAGCCAATTTAGGTACATATTTTTGTTTTTGCTCTTCCGTTCCGTATAAAGTGATTGGCATTGTTCCAATTCCTGTATGCGCTCCAAAAGCAGTAGAGAATGAACCTGTTGCCCCTGAAATATAATCACATACTAAAACAGTATTTACAAATCCCATTCCCATGCCACCATAAGCTTCAGGGACAGCCACGCTTAAGAAACCAAGATCTCCTGCTTTTTTCATACACTCTTGTGTATATGCATAATCTTTTTTCTCAAAACGATCTTTATGTGCCCACAATTCTTTATCAACGAATTCTTTTACAGAGTCACGCATCATTAGCTGCTCTTCATTGAAATCTTCTGGCGTGAAAATATCTTCACATTTTGTTTCTTTTACGATGAATTGACCACCTCTTGTTTTGTCGCTCATTTTTTTATTTTTTTTAGATGAAAGATGAAAGAATCAAGAAGAAAGATTGTTGTCTAACTTGCTTATGAAACCTGTTGTCATCTTTTGAAATTCAATTATTTTATTTTCTATTTCTTCTGTTTTTTCTTTTGATAAATAGTCATTTTGACAAGCTATCAGTAATTGTGTTTGTAATTCAAATGAAGAACCTAAACTAATATTCAAATAATGTTGAAAATGTTTATTTTCTCTATTCGAGCCTTCTGCAATATTTGAAGGCATTGAGACGGATCATCGATTCATTTGACTAGATAAACTATAAGTTTCTGATTTGGAAAAGTAAAAGTCAGCTTGTAAATATCATTTGTAATTTCCATTGCTAACATCCAAATTTTCAAATTCTTAAAATTATGTCTCATAAATTCTAGTTTCTTTGCTCTTGTCTCTTTCTTCTTTATTCTTGCCTGTTTACTCTTTTTCTATAAAACTTCGTAAATCCCCGCACTTCCCTGCCCAGTTCCCACACACATACTCACAATTCCGTATTTACTTCCTCTGCGTTTCATTTCGTCAAATAATTGAACAGATAATTTTGCACCTGTACAGCCTAGTGGGTGTCCCAAGGCAATCGCCCCGCCATTTACATTGATAATATCAGGATTTAGGTTTAACTCACGAGTTACTGCCAATGCTTGTGAAGCAAAAGCTTCGTTCAATTCAATTAAATCGATATCATTTAGAGTTAATCCAGCTTGTTTTAACGCCTTTGGAATTGCTTTTACAGGACCAATTCCCATAATTCTTGGTTCAACACCTGCTGAGGCGAAGTTTATCAAACGAGCGATTGGTTCAAGATTTAATTCTTTTACCATTTCTTCGCTCATAACCAGTACAAAAGCAGCACCATCACTCATTTGTGAAGAGTTACCAGCCGTTACACTTCCGTCTGCAGCAAAAACAGCTCTAAGACCTGCCAATGCTTCCAAAGAAGTTCCAGCTCTTGGGCCTTCATCTTTGTTTACCACATAAGATTTGGTTTCTTTTTTACCATTTTCATTGATAAAAGTTTGCTTTACAGTAATTGGAACAATTTGTTTGTCAAATTTACCTTCAGCTTGAGCTTTCAATGCTTTGTTGTGCGATTGAAAAGCAAACTCATCTTGATCTGCACGAGAAATGTTGAATTGTTTGGCCACCGCCTCCGATGTCAATCCCATACCCCAGTAGTAATCCTCGTGTCCTGCTTTTGCAACAGCATAATCCGGAGTAGGTTTGTAACCTCCCATTGGAATAAAACTCATACTTTCAGCTCCGCCGGCAATGATACAATGTGCCATTCCTGACTGGATTTTGGCAGTTGCCATTCCGATTGTTTCCAATCCCGAAGCGCAATATCTGTTTACGGTAACACCAGGAACATCATCTACTTTTAATCCCATCAAAGAGATTAAACGTCCTACGTTCAAACCTTGTTCTGCTTCCGGCATGGCGTTTCCTACCATAACGTCGTCAATACGCGTTTTATCAAAATCAGGCAGTTCATTCATCATGTATTGAATGGTTTCTGCAGCCAGTTCATCAGGTCTTTTAAATCTAAAAACCCCTTTTGGTGCTTTACCTACCGCAGTACGATACGCTTTAACTATATATGCTGTTTTCATTTTTTTCTTGTTTAGATGAATGAAGAAAGAGTCAAGAGCAAAGACTTTTCTTGCTTCTTGTTTCTTTCCTCTAGTTTCTTAATGGTTTTCCCTTAGTTAACATAAATTGAATTCTCTCCAAAGTCTTACGTTCAGTACACAAACTCAAGAAAGCTTCTCTTTCAATATCCAATAAATATTGTTCAGACACCAAAGTAGCTTCGGATAAATCACCACCAGCCATAACATAGGCCAGTTTGTTTGCAATTTTCAGATCGTGTTCCGAGATATATTTACCGGCAACCATTTGATTGGTTCCAACTAAGAACATTCCTAATGCTTGTTTACCTAAAACTTTCACATCTGTTCTGCGGATAGGCTGAGTATAACCCGCTTCTGCCATTAACAATGCATGTTTTTTAGCTTCAGCGATCTGACGATCTTTGTTTACTACGATAATATCTTTATCATGTTGAAGAAGTCCAGTATCGAAAGCTTCATAACCAGAAGTGGATACTTTTGCCATAGCGACAGTTAAGAAATATTCCTGCAGTACGTTCAATTCCACATCATTTTTGCGGAATAAATCAGAAGCTCTCAAAGCCATTTCTTTAGATCCGCCACCACCCGGAATGACCCCAACACCAAATTCAACCAATCCCATATAGGTTTCTGCAGCAGCAACCACTTTATCAGCATGCAAACTCATTTCGCAACCACCACCAAAAGTCATTCCGTGAGGAGCAACTACAACAGGGATTCCAGAATAACGCACACGCATCATCGTGTCTTGGAACATTTTGATGGCCATATTCAATTCATCGTATTCTTGTTCCACCGCCATCATAAAAATCATTCCAATATTGGCACCAACAGAGAAATTCGCTGCTTGGTTTCCAATAACCAAACCTTGGTGTTCTTTTTCGGACAAATCGATGGCTTTGTTGATAGCTTGAAGAACATCGCCGCCAATAGTATTCATTTTGGATTGGAATTCTAAATTCAAGATTCCGTCTCCCAAATCCTGAATAATAGCACCGCTGTTGCTCCAAACTTTTTTGCTTTCGCGAATGTTGTTTAGGATGATAAAAGCATCTTGACCTGGAACTTTAGTTTGCGATTTGGTTGGAATATTGTAGAAATAAGTTGCTCCTTCTTTAATAGTATAAAAACTAGTGCTTCCTGATGCTAACATTTCGGTAACCCAAGCTGCAGGTTCAAGACCTTCGGCTTTCATGATTTCGATTCCTTTTTCAACACCAATGGCATCCCAAATTTCGAATGGACCATTTTCCCATCCAAAACCAGCTTTCATGGCATCGTCTATTTTGTATAATTCATCAGAGATTTCAGGAATACGGTTGGAAACATAAGCAAACATTCCAGCAAAACTCTTTCTGTAGAATTCACCTGCTTTGTCTTTACCTTTTACTAGAACCTTAAATCTGTTGATTGGTTTGTCAATTGTTTTTGTCAATTCCAAAGTAGCAAAAGAAGCTCTTTTGGCAGGACGGTATTCCAAAGTATCCAAGTCCAAAGAAAGAATGTCTTTGTCTACTTTTTTGTAAAAACCTTGACCCGTTTTACTTCCCAACCATTTGTTCTCCATCATTTTGTTAACAAATTCTGGAAGTTTAAACAACTCGTGTTGTTCGTCTGTAGGGCAGTTTTCGTAGATTCCGTTGGCAACATGTACCAAAGTATCCAATCCAACCACATCCACAGTTCTAAAGGTTGCCGATTTTGGACGCCCAATAACCGGACCAGTCAATTTATCTACTTCTTCAATAGTCAGTCCTAATTCTTTTACCAAGTGGAACAAACTTTGAATTCCGTAGATACCAATACGGTTTCCGATAAATGCTGGAGTATCTTTGGCAACAACCGAAGTTTTTCCTAAGAATTTTTCTCCGTATATCGTTAAGAAATCCAATACTTCTGTTGAAGTTTGTGGACCAGGAATAATTTCGAATAATTTTAAGTAACGAGCTGGGTTAAAAAAGTGAGTTCCGCAGAAGTGTTTTTGAAAATCTTCGCTACGTCCTTCGCTCATAAAGTGAATCGGAATACCAGAAGTGTTCGATGTTACCAAAGTTCCCGGTTTTCTGAATTTCTCGATTTGTTCAAAAACCAATTTTTTGATGTCCAAACGCTCTACAACCACTTCGATAATCCAATCTACATTGGTAATCTTAGCCATATCGTCCGTAGTATTTCCAGTGGTGATTCGGCTGGCGAATTTTTGACTGTAAATAGGAGAGGGCTTTGATTTTAAGGAGTTGGCCAAATGTTCGTCTACAACACGGTTGCGAACAATTTTACTCTCAAGCGTTAGCCCTTTTTTGGCTTCTGCATCGGTCAATTCTCTTGGGACAATGTCCAAAAGCAAGACTTCTACACCAATGTTGGCAAAATGACAAGCAATTCCTGAACCCATAATTCCGGATCCAATTACTGCAACTTTTTTAATGGTTCGTTTCATTATTTTCCTGTTGATTAAAAATGTTTTTATTCTGAATTAGTTCGTTAATAATTTCGGATACTTCCATGAAATTATTGAGCTTTTCTTCCGACACATGCTGCCTTACAGATTCATTAAATTTCAAAACGGTATTCTTAGAAAGCTCTCTTTTTTCTTTTCCAAAATCGGTTAGGTAAATCAAAACCCCTCTGCCGTCTTCCGGATTTTTTTTGCGGGTAATTAGCCCTTTTTCTTCCATTGATTTTAAGGTTCTGGTCAAGCTTGTGGCTTCCATTCCCATTCTCGGCCCCAATGCAGTCGAAGGCGTACCTTCTTCTCTGTCAATGCTCAATAAAGCAAATCCGGTTGCCATTGTAGCGTCATATTTATTAGCTTCTTCATTGTACATTCTGGATACTGCCTGCCAAGTTGCTCTTAGGATATAATCTATTGTTTTGTTTTTCATATCTTACTATAACGATTTCAAATGTAATAAAAAAAATACTATGCACGCATAATAAAATTTATTTTTTTTTAATTTTTTATAAATGTAGATAAAAAACTCCTTTGAAATCAGGTGCTCAGAAAATATTATGCATGCGCTGTATATTCTTATTTTTACTAAAAATGGAATTTTTTAATTTTTAAATAAAAAGGGAGGAAATTGTGATTTGAAGTACTTAAAATACTATTATTTCTTTAAGTCACTTTCATAACGCATCAATCCTTTTTGGAGAATTGATTTCATGCGTCCGCTCAAACTTTCGGGACGAAGTACTTCTAGGCTGTCTCCAAATCCCAATAAAATGCGTTCCAATTCATAACTAGGAATGATAAAAAGATGAACAATAATACTGCCGTCTTCATTTTGAGTAATCACTCTTTGTGAATTATGCAAAGGTTTGGTTATAACATATGGCGTATTGTGGGCATCAATCCAAAGTTCGATGGGTCTGGGTTGCAGACCAGTGTTTACGGTAACACCCACCACGTTTTTGTAATAAGTTTCGGGATTGAAGTTTTGTTCTAAATAAGGTAAATTTAAGTTATAGCCTATCGAAATAATTCGGTTGAGTGCGAGATTAGTGATTGGTTGATTTTCCTTTCTTCGTCCGATCAAAAACCAGCGGTTATTGAATTCTTTCAAAATACAAGGATGAAAATCAAATACTCGTTCCTTACTAGATTTGAATGACTTGTAAGTAATCACCAAAACAATCTTTTTTACAATCGCCTGATAGATTTCTTCCAGAAAATGCAAACCTTTCAAATGCTCATTTTTATCCAAATGAATCACAGGTTGCGTATGGGATTTTTCAGCATAGATTTTGTCTTCCAACCGTTGTAAAATCTCTGAAACGTCATTAAATAGTGAAAAATCCTTAAACTGTTTAAGCATTGAAACCGTCCCGGTCAGCACACTCATTTTTCCTTAAAGGCTGATCTTATTATAAAGATTGCTTCGTTCCTTGCTAGGACTTAGGCAGTGGATTTGTATTGCCTGTTTTGTGTACGTGTGTCAGTAGATTTTGCAATTGATGTCATGCCATTTACCGAAATAAGTTGTACGTGTTAGCAGTAGTGGTTTTCAATTGTAACTGTGTCTGTATTCAATTGGTGTCAAATTGGTTTTGCTTTTAAATAGTTTGCTAAATGATTGTGGATATTCAAAACCTAATTGATACGCAATTTCACTAACTGTCAAATTAGTTGTCGTTAAAACATCTTTTGCTTTTTCTATCAATTTATCGTGTATATGCTGTTGTGTATTTTGTCCTGTTACACTGCGCAGCATATCGCTTAAATAGGATGAAGAAATATTTAGCTCGTTCGCTAATTTTTCTACCGTTGGAAACGTCAAATCTGAATCCTCATTAAAATAGTTATCTAATATATTTTCAAAGTCTGTGAGCAAATCGTTTGTTGCCATTTTTCTTGTAATAAACTGTCTGTTGTAAAAACGATTGCAATAACTTAACAGCAGGTCGAGATTTGACAAAATTACATCTTGACTGTAATTGTCTAATCTTGAGTTGATTTCTTTTTGAATGTTTTGAATGATTGTTTCAATTATTTTTTCTTCTTCGTCTGAAAGGTGTAATGCTTCATTTACTTTGTAAGAAAAAAATCCGTAGTTTTTAATTGCCTTACCTAATGGATATTGTCTTATTAAATCAGGATGAAACGATAAAGACCAACCATCACTATTTCTATCTTCTTTGCTGTCTACACTAATTATTTGATTGGGTGCAATAAAAGACATTGTTCCATCGTCAAAATCATAATGGTTTTTGCCATATTTTAATTTCCCTTTAAAACTTCTTTTGATTGAAATAGTATAAAAATTCAAAATTAGTTTTTCATTATGTGATTGCTCATAGTATTGGGTTTGCGAATGATCAATTAATGTAATCAATTGATTTAATGGACTTGGCAAACCCATATAGGAATGTAATTCTTTTACAGAATTTATTTTTTTGATGTTTTGCTCTGTGTTTTTCATGATCTAAAAATAAGTAGGCAGTTCTGATTAACTGCCTACTATGATTGGTTTGTAAATTTAACCCAAATTACGCATTAGACTTCGTAATGAAAGCTCAAAATGCAATAAAAAGAAGTGCTCACGGACTATTTTTGAAGAAAGAATACTTTAGTATTTTGATTTCAAAAATAAGAGTAAGTACTTATTTTTGAAGTAGTTTGAGTTTGTAATAGATTTCTAATGCGTAATTTGGGTTTAAGCATTTAAAAAATCAACTCCTTCACTTCTATCCATTGTCATTATTTCTAAAACATTTGCAGGATATTCAATAGGTAATTTACTTACTTCGTTCAACCTATTCAATTCGTCTGCTGAAAATACAACTTCTACAGATTTTAAATTGTCTTGAAGTTGATGTAATTTAGTTGCACCAATGATAATGCTACTTACAACTGGCTGATGTAACAACCAAGCTAATGCTAATTGAGAAATTGAAACTTGCTTTTGGGCTGCCATAGGTGTTAGCACATCTAAAACATCATAAGCTCTTTCTTCGTGAAATGGCGGAAATGGAAAGTTATTTAGCCTGCCCTCTTCCTTTTGTCCATCTCTTTTATATTTGCCAGTAAGCAAACCTCCGCTTAATGGGCTCCAAACCATCATTCCCACTTTCTGATCTTTAAGTAATGGTACAATTTCACGTTCTGCATCTCTTACATCTAACGAGTAATTGGCTTGCAAAGAAGCAAACTTATCTAAATGATTGTATTGAGAGTAAGCTAATCCTTTCATTAATTGCCAAGCTGAAATATTGCTTGCACCAAAATATCTTATTTTGCCACTTCGCACTAAATCGTCTAAAGTTCTAATCGTTTCTTCAATTGGTGTTAGTGGGTCGGCTGTATGAATTTGGTACAAGTCAATGTAATCTGTCCCTAGTCTTTTTAAACTTGCTTCAACTTGTTGGATAATGTGTTTTTTTGAAAGTCCTAAATCGTTTTGGCTTTTACCCATAGTGCCTCTGACTTTTGTTGCCAAAACCAAATCATCTCTGCTGATAGAAAGATTTTTGATTGCTTGACCAATCATCACTTCCGAAAGTCCTTCTGAATAAATGTTTGCAGTGTCAATAAAATTAACTCCAGCTTCTGTTACGGTTTTAATTTGTTCGTCAACTGCATTTTGGTCAAGATTACCCATATAGCCGAAAAAACCTTTTCCACCATAATTCATTGTCCCTAAACAAAGCGTTGAAACTTTCAAGCCCGTATTTCCTAAAATTTTGTACTTCATTTTTTTGTATTTAAATATGAAGCACAAAGGTCAGTAGATCATAAAAGAAGGTTGTGTCCAAAATGAAGTTGTTTGTGTTCAAAATGAGGGTTTAGCGTTGGAGTCACTTACCTATTAAAATTAACGTTTTAAAAATCAATTATTTATATTTTTAATATTAATCTAAATTTTCCACTTTCTTCCGTTAGCTGAAGTAGTCAATTTTTGGCGTAAATATGGGGAGTTACCACCAATGTTCTGTTACTTTTGCTGGATAGGGCTAAATTAAGCTCTGTTTCCGGATTTGTCACCCGAGTGATAGCGAATAGACGAAGTAAATCATCTCAAATACAAAACCAACTTCCTTTTAGCCAATTGCCAAATCTGTTGTAGCATCTATGTTATATGTCATTTTTTTTTCCGTCATCAAGTTTGTATAATAATATTTTTAATAATGAATAATGTGATTCTGAATAAATACGTAGTTAGATTTACTTCGTCAGTTCGCTATCGCTTGTGTGGGCGTCCCCCCGCTGTACAGCATTTTGATTTCTAAGTACATTGTTGCTCCATCGGGGTCAGGCTGTCCGCTGTATTGCCGATTAACAAAAACTACGGCAAAAAAGCCTTATTTTTCTAAATCGGGAGATGCCACTTCCATCCTTCTCGCAATTTACTGCTTAAAAGGGGATTTATGGATATAAAAGTTTGGGAATACTTATGAAGAACTAAGTACGATATTGAGTTAATATCTTAAAAGTTGTACCACCTGCATTGCAAACGAACGATTGTGTTATTGATTAAAATTGGCACTCGTTTCAAACGAGTGCCAGTGAAGTTGCGACTTTCTGTTTGCCACAACTCGGTTTTTGGTTTTATTATTCCACAATCACTTGATGACTTTCTGTCACATCGTCTATGTTTATTTTCAATACATAAACTCCTTTTATGAGGTGGCTTACGTTTATAACAGCTGTGTTATTGACAACGGTAACGCTTCTTTTTTCTTGCCCGTTCAAGTCATACAATATTGCCGTGATGATAGTTTGTGGGCTTAGTACCATCGTTTCGTCAAACAATGAGAT
This sequence comes from uncultured Flavobacterium sp., assembly GCA_963511475.1. Taxonomy (GTDB): domain Bacteria; phylum Bacteroidota; class Bacteroidia; order Flavobacteriales; family Flavobacteriaceae; genus Flavobacterium. The sequence continues at coordinate 5,108 of CAUPJC010000040.1, read as the reverse complement.
ATTGATGATGTTGCTCGATGGGTTAGGGAAGATTTTGTAAACCGTTGACTCATTACTACTCAATTTATTTTGTGATGTCAATGATGAACAATTACCAATGTAGATTTCCTCTGCTGGCTCAACAATATAAACGCCACAAGTATTCGATGCTTTTACTATTGGATTAAAGTAACCTGAAAAACCTTTTGCAAATTTAAAAGTGTACGAATTATTACCATTGGAAGTATAACCAAGACTAGGTGAAATTGCTGTAAATTCTAAAAGGGAAACATTTTCTGGTAGATAAGTAAAAAATTTGACGTAATGGTATTTTGTATCACAGGTTTCCGACTCGTTATTGTCTCGCACTAAATTGAAAGCTGGTGCACCAACCCAAATTGTTTTGGTTAAAACAGTTGATCCACAGATAGAATTACCAAGTATTAACGATAAGGTAATACTGCCAGAACCTGTGCCGATTTTAGTTAGAGTTGCGGTTTGGCTTGTTGCGTTTGACAATGTAACCAAATTTGCACCTTGTGTAATTGTCCAATTAAAATATGTTGCATTGCTTGGTGGAGCGCTATAATTTGCTGTTGTGCAAAGTGTACTGCCTGATATTTGAGAATCGGAACAAATAAGTGTACAGTCGAAAATGGCATTGTTATTTGTGTCAGTGTCTAATTCAGTTGCTAACCAATTACCATTTCGAGTATTAAATGAAATATGAGTTTCATTTATATTTGCTCCATTTGGAAATGATGTTGTGAAATTTGCAAAAGGACTTCTTCTTGGTGCTGGCAATGGTGTTACAGCATTATATTTACTAAGATAATCTGCATTGTTCAAAATCGTTGCACCACTACCTATATCCAATGCACTTGGCACAGGAATAAAATTAAATGATGGAGCTAAATAAGCCGAAATTCCTAGATTTATAAAATCATTATTGATTGTTGTTGTTGAAAAATTAAAAGGAAGTTGGTATTTTCCTCCTGGATAATAGTCATAAGATAATGCTACAGGATTATTATAACTTCGATTGGTTAGAGAAACTGTAATTTGAGGATCCCAACCAAAAAGGCTAAAAATTTTCTTGGTATAAGATATATTACCGCTGTACACTTGATTGTTTGTGCCTGCTGATGGCAATGCGTAGGCATTAAAGTTCATATTAAAACTGCTGCTTCCTGGTAATAAACCTAAAAGTAATCCTGGTTCATTGAATTCGTAGGCGAAATACGAAAATGCAATATTTGTTAGTGGTTGTAAAAGCGTTGTTACAAATGTTGTTAGTGCTGTAGCACTTGCGTTGCCATAAAGGTTAAATAAGGGCGCACTTGGATTAAATTCTTGCGGGTTAGCACAATGATTTCCGTTGCTTAATGCAATATTTCGTGTTTGTGTTGGATAGCCCAAATTTCGTAGCTCTGTTTGAAAAGCATTGAATGTTGTATTATCGAGGGCAAATCCACTATTAATAGAATTTGCTAATAATTGTTTTGTGCCTTGTGCATTTAGTAAATTTTGGATATCGGCTATACTGATGGTACTACCACCATCAAGGCTTATCTGATAATCGCCAACTGGTGTGTCAATAAATTGGTCTGCTAAATGGCGCGCAAAATATTGTACGCCAACTGGAATATTTGCTCCTTGCTGTGGCGCATCGTGGCTAACAAATAAACTAGTTTGATGCGCTTGCCCCAAAATTTCCATATCACGAAGTGCATAACGGGCAATAACACCGCCCATACTCTGACCAATAACAGCATTGGGAGTTGTACTTCCTGCTTGAGCTTTTTTGGTATTTACCCATTTTATAATATCTTCTACTAAATAAGCATTACGGCGCAAATCGTCTCGACCATTGTTGAAGTTGATATAGATGATGTCTTTGTTGATGATTTCAAATGGAAGATTACCAGTATCATCAAACGCTTCTTGCGCAAATTTAAATAAATCATTTTCTCCAAAAGGATTTTCAACGCCAAGTAGACCACTATCAAAACCCTCAACTATAATTAATGGTTTACTAATAATACAATCACTGTTTCGGTATCTGACTTGTAAAGTTGCAGAATTTGCAATGCCTAAATATTGTCGAGTTCCTGTAAAAGGAATAGTTGCTATTTCTGTACAACTCGATGATGTCGAATTAACAATGGCTTGACTTGCAAGTTTGGTTTGGGTTACACTATTTAGGTTGCAGGATGGTGTTTCTAAAACAGGAATATCAATTTTTAGTTTGCTATGGCTGTATAAAATTTGAGCATTAGTGAGTGTTAATTTGTATTTCCATTCATAAGTTCCCGATGCTGTATAATTAACAGTATGAATTTGTCCTAAAGTCATCGTTTGATAACCTGCACCATTGCCATAGTCTATAGCAATGCTTTGTACTGATGATGCTTGGTTGGTGTACCATAATGAAGCAGGCAAAGTGACTTGAAGTGATAAACTTTTATAAATTAATATAGGCGCTGCAATGGCAAAAACTTGTTGATCTATATAAGGATTCTGCCAAACGCCACCAACATATTTATCTGTAATTACACCATTATTATTGACCAAGAAATTAGGATATGCATCTGTTTTGAACTTGTTGTATTTGTAATACAGTCCGCTTAAAACTATTTTGTTTGGTGCTCTCAAATTATCCCAATTGGTTTTGAAAGTATTAGGATTTATTAAACCTGTTACTGTTGCATTCACCCGTGACATTAAGAGTGTGTTATAAATATTGGTAAACTTTCCTTTTGTTGTAAAGTTGGTAGATGACATTGTACCTGAATAATCGGTAAGTTCTGCAAATTCCATAGCTTGGTTAATGAGCAGTTTGGTGGGAACTTTGGTTTTGTCTAGCCCAGCAAACTTGGCATTGATTTGGGTTTTGTAGGTAGTATTAATAGTTTGGGATTGGCTGAAACTGATTGCTAATAGAAATAGCAAGGTCAACCCTTTTTTGGAAAAGTATAATTTACTCAAAATATATTGATTTTAAAAAGTTACTGTGTAAACTGCATATCAAAACGTCCTTCTCTTATTTGATGAATTACGCCTTTACTATCCTTGACGTCAAACCAAAATGTTCCTGATACAATGTTGTTTGTGAAATCTAATTTTGTAATTTTTAATTCGCCAACTTCCGTTGTTGTGGTATATGAAAAATCTAAATTAAAAAAATATTTTCCGTTAGCATTACCATCAATTCTCTCTTTGAGTTGATATGTTTGACCCTCTATAATTTGAAGATTTTGTGTGCTACATCCTAACCTTATTAGATTATTGTTAGTATCTCTTCTATTTCCTTGTAGCGAAAAATAATATTCATTATTTATGTTTTGATACACACAATCAAGGGAGTTATTTGTTAACCCTGGCTTAAAAACTTCTCCATCAAGTAAACAACCAAATGTATTTGCTCCAGTTTGGGTTGCTGGAGGCAATTGGTCTATTGGGTTTTTAGGTTTATCATCATCTTTGTCGCAACAACTTAAGGCTATAGCTATTGTGAGGAGTAATAGTAGGTTTTTCATTGGTTTAGTTTTTTATTAAAAATAAAATATTATATTTATTTACCTGTTAATTAAAAGTTAATTTAATATAATACATTGGTTTTATGGAGTATGGTTTTTAAGATTAAAAACTACTGTGTAAACTGCATGTCAAAACGCCCATCTCTAATTTGATGGATTACGCCATTATTATCCTTGACATCATACCAAAATGTTCCTGAAACAATGTTGTTTGTGAAATCTAATTTTGCAATTTTTAATTCGCCAGTGTTTATTGTATTTGTTGTGTATGGGGCGCTATCCAAAAAATATGTCCCCCAAGCATTTCCCCCAATTCTTTCAAAAAGATTTAAAGTCTGCCCTTGAGAAATTGTTTGTTTTTCAGTTCCAACAAAAAATCCCTTTTATTGTATTATTTTTACTATTATTAGCTGTAACCAAAAAATAATATTCTCCATCAACCAATTGATAAAAGCAATTGTATGAATTGTTAGTAAGTCCAGGTTTAAAAACTTCTCCATCAAGCAGACATCCAAATGTATTTGCGCCAATTTGGGTCGCTGGTGGCAATTGGTCTATTGGGTTTTTAGGTTTATCATCATCTTTATCGCAACAACTTAAAGTTAGAGCTATAGTAAGTAGTAATAGTAGGTTTTTCATTGGTTATTTTTTTATTAAAATAAAATATTATATTTATTTACCTGTTAATTAAAAGTTAATTCAGTTGTAGTTCTTTTGTTTTAGAGATTATAGTTTTTTAGATTAAAACTTACAGCGTAAAGTGCATATCAAAACGCCCATCTCTAATTTGATGAATGACTCCTTTGCTATCTTTGATATCGTACCAAAATGTACCTGCTACAATATTATTTTTTAAATCTAATTTTGTGATTTTTAATTCGTCTGTGTTTTCAGTAGATGTATAATAATTCTCTACAATCCCAGTATATTATTTCCTATAAAATATCTTCCAATTGCATTTCCAAAAATGTTTTTACGTAATTGTAAAGTTTATCCTTATGATATTGAGTGCTTTTGTGTACCTACAGAAATGTTTTTTATAACATTATTTTTTGAATTACTTGAGGTTACTAAAAAGTAATATTCTCCATCAACCAATTGGTAAAAGAAATTATATGAATTGTTAGTAAATCCAAGTTTAAAAACTTCTCCATTAAGTAAACATTCAAATGTTTTTGCTCCTGTTTGAGTGGTTGGTGGTAGTTGGTATATTGGGTTTTAGGAATGTTGTCACCTTTATCGCAACATGTTAGAAATGTAATGATAAATAGTAAAGAGATTATTTTTTGCGTTTTTTATAAAATTATATGTTTTCATGTCTCAAAATGTCAATTTAAGGTTGCTTTTTAGCATTATTGCTCAAGAGAGTATCATATAATTGGAAGATAACATGACTCTGTCACATTATTTATAACTAAAATTAAGCAGATAGACTTCAGAAGAGTCATTTCTTTAATCAAAAGAATTCCTCGAGGCTCTGCCTCGGGGTCATGCGCAAAGATTAGTATATTTGTTTGATGAGTGAACATATTTTCAAACGGCATAATAAAAGCTTATTGCTTTATCATTTGGTTTGTCCGATAAAATATC
>CAUPJC010000039.1:0-50469 GCA_963511475.1 uncultured Flavobacterium sp. | reverse complement strand
TTCTGCAATGGCTTTTCTTAACTATTTTTTGTTTATTTTTTAATGTATTGGTTTGTTGCGGGTTACAAATCCTCTTTTTTATGGATTTCAAAATTAACACAGGGTGTTTTTGACGATTTGGTCAATTTTGCCAGGTTTTGAGATTATTTTGAGTTTCCAAACCGTTGGATAGGATATAAACGACACGGATTCACAAAAGCAAAGACACGGATTCCTCCAAATCTTATCTTTTAAAACTTCTGACCTATATATAAGGTATGGGTTTTCTGTTTTCTTCTTATGAAAACTGATGCCCTAGCCCTGATAGCAGTGGAAATCCTTGTGGGCCGGGGTTCGGACCACAAGATTGAAGCGAATAGCAGGAGTAAGCTCCTGATTAATCGTATTGCTCTTTTACGGTAATTCGCAATTGAACACACTTATATATAGAACAAACCTTATGCATCTATTGTATGTGTTTTGTTAATACTTTATATTTGCAATCTTAAAATATAAAAAACAATGATTAAGATTACTTTGCCCGATGGGTCAGTTAGAGAGTTTGCTCCAGAAGTAACTCCGATGGATGTTGCAAAAAGCATCAGTGAAGGATTTGCCAGAAATGTGATTTCAGCATCTTTTAATGGTACAACTATTGAAACATCGACTCCACTGACAACCGACGGCAGTCTTACATTATATACTTGGAATGATGCGGATGGCAAGAAAGCTTTTTGGCATTCAACTTCGCACGTTATGGCGCAAGTGCTTGAAGAGATGTATCCTGGAATACAACTAACACTTGGGCCTGCGATTTCTAACGGTTTCTATTATGATGTTGATTTTGGTGATCAAAAGATTTCGGATGCTGATTTTAAGAAAATCGAAGACCGCGTTCTTGAAATTTCACGAGGAAAACACGAATTTAAATTGCGTCCTGTTACCAAAGCAGAAGCATTAGAAATATACAAAGACAACGTTTACAAAACCGAACTGATCACCAACCTTGAAGATGGAACTATCACTTTTTGTGATCATGATACTTTTACTGACTTATGCCGCGGAGGTCATATTCCAAACACTGGTATAATCAAAGCAATGAAAGTGATGAGTGTCGCTGGCGCTTACTGGAGAGGTGATGAAAAAAACAAACAGTTAACTCGCGTCTATGGAACTTCATTCCCAAAACAAAAAGATTTAACTGAATACCTTGAATTACTGGAAGAAGCGAAACGTCGCGACCACAGAAAACTAGGAAAAGAATTGGAATTGTTTGCTTTCTCTCAAAAGGTTGGAGCCGGATTGCCATTATGGTTACCAAAAGGAGCTGCTTTGAGAGATCGATTGGAACAATTTTTGAAAAAAGCGCAGAAAAAAGCAGGTTACGAACAAGTGGTTACTCCACATATTGGACAGAAAGAGTTATATGTAACTTCTGGTCATTATGCTAAATACGGAGCAGACAGTTTTCAGCCTATCAACACTCCCGCAGAAGGAGAGGAATTTTTATTGAAACCAATGAACTGTCCTCACCACTGTGAAATCTACAATGTAAGACCTTGGTCATACAAAGATTTACCAAAGCGTTATGCTGAATTTGGAACAGTTTACAGATACGAACAAAGCGGTGAATTACACGGTTTAACTCGTGTACGCGGGTTTACTCAGGATGATGCTCATATTTTTTGTACTCCAGAGCAATTGGACGAAGAGTTTAAAAAAGTAATTGACTTGGTACTTTATGTATTTGGTTCATTAGGTTTTGAAAACTTTACAGCTCAGATTTCATTAAGAGACAAAGAGAACAGAGACAAATACATTGGTTCTGACGAAAATTGGGAGAAAGCAGAAAATGCCATTATCAATGCAGCTGCAGATAAAGGATTAAATACCGTTGTTGAATACGGTGAAGCCGCTTTCTATGGTCCGAAACTGGATTTCATGGTAAAGGATGCTTTAGGTAGACAATGGCAGTTAGGAACAATTCAAGTGGATTACAATTTACCGGAGCGTTTTGAATTGACTTATAAAGGTTCTGACAATGAATTACATAGGCCAGTAATGATTCACAGAGCACCTTTTGGATCTATGGAACGATTTATTGCGATTTTGCTAGAACATACAGCAGGAAATTTCCCGCTTTGGCTAATGCCTGAACAGGCAATTATACTGTCTTTGAGCGAGAAATATGAAAATTATGCTAAAAAAGTTTTAAATCTGCTAGAAAATCACGAAATTCGCGCCCTAATTGACAACAGAAGCGAGACGATTGGGAAGAAAATTAGAGATGCAGAGATGCAGAAAATCCCGTTCATGCTGATTGTAGGTGAGGAAGAAGAGAAAAACGGAACCATTTCTATTCGCCGTCATGGTCAAGAAGGAAAAGGAAATATCAGCGTTACAATAGAAGAATTTGCTTCGATTGTTGACGAGGAAATCAAAAAAACATTAAAAGTATTTACAGTTTAACTTAAATTATAAAGTCATAGCAATAAGAAGCAATAGAGGTTACCAACCTCGCGTAGAAAAAAAGGATGCACATAGAATAAATAATTTTATTCGCGGTGTACAAGAAGTAAGACTTGTGGGTGAAAACATAGAGCCTGGAGTTTTTAAACTTGCAGAAGCTTTGAGATTAGCTGATCAATTTGAATTAGATCTAGTTGAGATTTCTCCAAATGCAGAGCCACCGGTTTGTAAAATCATGGATTACAAGAAATTTGTTTACGAACAAAAGAAACGTGATAAGGCATTGAAAGCAAAATCTACTCAAGTAGTAGTGAAAGAAATACGTTTTGGTCCTCAAACTGATGAGCATGATTACGAATTTAAGAGAAAGAATGCTGAAAAATTCTTAAAAGAAGGGGCTAAATTAAAAGCTTTCGTATTCTTTAAAGGACGTTCTATTATCTACAAAGATCAAGGGCAGATTTTATTATTAAGATTGGCTACTGATTTAGAAGAGCATGGAAAAGTTGAAGCAATGCCTGTTCTTGAAGGAAAGAGAATGATTATGTTTATTGCTCCAAAGAAAAAGAAATAAGTCTTAAAGTAGAAAGCCTTAAGGTCGAAAGTCACAAACTGACTTTTAAACTTTAGACATTTAAACTTTCTGACCAAGATATAAGTAAGTAAGAATAAATTAAAACACTAGGAAAAAATGCCTAAAATGAAAACCAAATCTAGCGCCAAGAAACGTTTCAAAGTTACTGGTTCTGGAAAGATTAAGAGAAAGCATGCTTTTAAAAGTCACATCTTGACTAAAAAATCTAAAAAACGTAAATTAGCTTTGACTCACTCAGCGCTAGTTCACAAAACAGATATGAAAAGCATCAAACAACAATTAAGAATTATATAATTGGTTAATGGTTTTCGGTTAATGGTTTTTGGTTCTGTGAACTTTAAACTTTTAAACTTTAAACTTTTAAACTTTTTTATTCTTTAGGTTAAAAACAAATTCAATAACCTTGGAGTATGGCCATAAGTTCCTTTGATTAAATTCAGGACGCCTGCTACAAAAAAACAATAAAATTATGCCAAGATCGGTAAATTCAGTTGCTAAAAGAGCAAGAAGAAAAAAAATAATGAAGCAAGCCAAAGGTTTCTTTGGTAGACGTAAAAACGTTTGGACAGTTGCTAAGAACGCGGTAGAGAAAGCAATGTGCTACGCTTACCGTGACAGAAAAGTGAATAAAAGAAATTTCCGTGCATTATGGATTCAACGTATCAACGCTGGAGCCAGATTGGAAGGAATGTCTTATTCACAATTCATGGGTAAAGTAAAAGCTAACGGAATCGAATTGAACCGTAAAGTTCTTGCTGATTTAGCAATGAATCACCCAGAAGCTTTCAAAGCAGTACTTAATAAAGTAAAATAAACGTTATATAAACTCAATTTAGAATTACTTACTTATAAGAAAAGCCCAATCTAACGATTGGGCTTTTTTATTTTTGGATAATGTGGCCAGAAATAATGATATATCTAAATCGAATCGCTTGAACACTTTTCCTTTTTACGAAGTAATAAATTTTGGATTGATTAAATTATCTAGCGAATAAATTTGATCCCATTTATCCTGAGTGATTAATTTGCGTTCGATCACCGCAATCTGGTGAACGCTTTTTCCTGTTTTCAAGGCTTCGCCAGCAATACTGGCACTTTCTTCATATCCTAAAATCGGGTTTAGCTGAGTAACAATCCCAATACTGTTCATGACCATATTATAGCAGTGCTGTTCATTGGCAGTAATCCCGATGATACATTTATCAATTAATGTTTGAATGGCGTTTGACAAATAATCCAATGACGTAAACATAGCAAAAGCGATTACGGGTTCCATCACGTTCAGCTGTAATTGACCGGCTTCGGCTGCCATAGTAACCGTTAAATCTTGTCCTATCACATAAAAACAGGTTTGATTGACCACTTCTGGAATTACAGGATTTACTTTTCCCGGCATAATTGATGAACCCGGCTGACGCGCTGGCAGATTAATTTCATTGAATCCTGTCCGAGGACCAGAACTTAGCAATCTTAAATCATTACAGATTTTGGAAATTTTAACCGCCGTTCTTTTCATTGTTCCCATAATCTGAACATACGCTCCTGTATCTACCGTTGCTTCAATCAAATCTGGAGATAAGGTTAACGGAATCCCTATTTCTTTAGCCAAATAATTGACACAAATTTCTGGATACCCTTCTGGTGCATTTACTTTAGTTCCGATAGCGGTTGCTCCCATATTGATATCCAATACTAAACTTTGAGCATCTTTTAGCCTCAACACATCCTCACCTATTGTTGTTGCGTAGGAATTGAATTCTTGCCCTAAAGTCATCGGTACAGCATCCTGCAGCTGTGTGCGCCCCATTTTTAAAACTTGCTTGAACTCGGCACCTTTAGCTGCAAAAGCTTTTTCGAGATTTTCAACTGTTTTTATAAAATGATCCATTTTTAAATACAATGCAATCCTAAAAGCAGAAGGATAAGCGTCGTTTGTAGATTGAGAACAATTCACATGATTATTTGGATGCAGAAAATTATATTCTCCTTTTTTGTGCCCTAAATATTCCAATCCAATATTGGCAATAACCTCATTGGCATTCATATTTACAGATGTCCCGGCTCCACCCTGTATCAAATCGCTGACAAATTCCTTATCATATTTACCCGCAATTACCTGATCGCTACCGTAGCAAATGGCTTCAACAATTTTAGGATCTAAAGCACCACAATCCAGATTAGCCATTGCCGCAGCTTTCTTCACATAGCCCAATGCTTTAATAAATAAAGGTTCTTTAGAGATTGGAATACCTGTAATGTTAAAATTATCTACAGCTCTAAAAGTTTGAATCCCATAATACAAATCATCTGGAATTTCCAATTCACCTAGAAAGTCATGCTCTTTTCTCGTTGTTTTCATATATAGCAATTTATTGTTTTTAATTTCATATGTAATTCGCATCTATTGATTGGATTTGGTGCCAAATCAGTCATGGTCGTTTCATATGCTGCTGTATTAAGCTTCTAAATTAGCATTAAAGTTAATACATAAATAAATTACGATAAAAGATTTTTTTGTTCGATTAAAAAAAACTTCGAACCTTAGATTGAAATAATACACCTATTAAGAATGTTCGGGTGTTTTATGTTTAAGAGTAGTGTTAAGATAAAAAAACAATCGAATCGTATGATTCATATCGTACTGGTATCCTGAGTATTTTTGTTGGTAGACATTCATATAACCTAAATCATAACTTAATTTTGGAGTGATATTTTGTCTAATACCAATAAACAATCTGTTTTGGTCGAAAGTATTGTAAACAACTTCCTTACCAAAATGAATTAACAGCTCATCAGACAAAACCAAAGAGGGCATTTTTTTATCAGTGAATATCGGAATGGTAAAACTGGCCAAATAACGTACTCTGTTTGTAAAACGAAGTTCGCCTGTAGGCTGGTCATTTGCCATTTTTTCCTGCCATCTCTGTTCGTTTCGCAATCTTTGAAGAATGCTTACTTTTCCAACTTTGGTAACTAACTGTACTTGTTCATACACCCTGTTTTCATCGGCATAAGTTGACCATCCTTCTTTCGTTGGCGCCAGCCACATGTGTGCGTAACCGCCGGTAATCGAAACAGAAGCATTTGGAATATATGAAACTCCTCCTCTTAAAAAATAAAAGTTATTACTTTCAAAAAACTCGTTTTCACGAATATGGGCATCGGCAACAACTGCCCAATGCTCACTAAATTTTGTTATAGTATTCAAAGAAACCCAAGTTTGAACTTGCTGATTCACTTCTTTTTTGGCTGTGCCTTGACCGAAGATTAAAAGGGGAAAGATTAGAACGATAACCTTAGATAAATTTTTCAAAACGATATGTGATTTAGATAAAAAAGTAACTGCAAAACAAAAATACTATTTCAGATTTTGCTCCGTAAAAATACTTTACATTTCATTCTTCTAATATGACATTTATCATTTTGGAAAATTAAAAGTTGCAATTTCCTTACTGTCTGAGTTTTTTTGTCCTAAAATCTTAAACAATGTCACAAGTTAATAATAGATATACCATATCAAACAAGGATTAAGATTGGAAGGCATAAATTACAGATTATATTCTAAAACCCCCATACATGACGTTATTTACCTCATGCATGACGTTATTTAGGTCAAATTTGACATTGATGACGTCAAATTTGACCCTATACCACGTCAAATTTGACGCTCAAGCCCCCAAATTTGACCTATGAGACGTCAAATTTGACCTTGCTCTCCCCATAAATGACGTTCCTTTTCTCAAATTTGACGTTTTAGGCTATCTGCAAAAAAAAATCCCTTTCGGAATTTAACTTCCAAAAGGGATCTTAACATGGTATTAATTGAATTATACTACTGGTGTAGTCGTTGCAGGAGTCTCTGTTTTATTAGTCGTTCCTGTTCTATTAAAAAATTGGGACAGTTCATTTACCTTGATTTCAAAACCTGCCACTTTGGTTCCCGTTTTGTATTTGCTGTAATCATAATCGGTCAATGACGCTTGGTAACAATCATAATCATGCATGATTTTGTTGTTGTTCAAGCTTTGTGCAATTTTCTCCAGTCTGGCAATCGTAGCTTGAATAAAATCACGAGAATCGACATCGTTCTGGAACTCGACCCAGTCAATATCAGGACTGCTCAAAGAGGGATCATTATTTCTGTAATCTTTTACCTTGTTAATGATAAGTTTGTTTTGTTCTTGAACACTACCAAATCTGGTTCTTTCCTCTGGCGAAAGATTTTTGTATTTTGCTTTAAGAGCCGTTTCAATTGCCGTTAAGCCAGTTGCTACCGCAGTTTTTTCGGCAGCCGTGTAATGCAGTCCATTTAAATTTTCTAATGGCATAGTTAAGGTTTTATTGGTTAAAAAATAATTATTTAATTTTCAAATATAAATAATTAACAATGTAAAAAAAATCACCAAAAACAGTGATTTTTAAACACTTATAAAACAGCTTATTTTACTTTAAATAGTCAACATGCAATAGATTCCTCCTTCGGGCGGTGAGATGCTGGCAATTCTTTTTACAATCTTTATATTTGGACATTAATCACGATCAATGAACAAAATATTCTGTCTTTTCTTTCTACTTTCTTTTAATATTTTTTATTCCCAAACCAAACTCCTTTCGTGGAATGTTGAAAACTTTGGAAAATCTAAATCCAATCAAGAGATTGCGTTTATTGCCAATACGGTAAAAGACTTTGATATTGTAACAATTCAAGAAGTTGTTGCTGGAAACGGAGGAACGCAGGCTGTAGCAAAACTTGCCGATGAACTCAACCGAAAAGGAACAAAATGGGATTATCGAGTAAGTCAACCCACCTCCAGCAGTGCTTATAAAACCGAACGTTATGCCTTTCTCTGGAAAACGAATGCCGTCAAACTAAAAGGCAAACCTTGGCTGGAGCAACAATACCATTTGGAAATAGACCGTGAACCTTACTTTGCCACTTTTGAAATCAAAGGAAAATTAATAACCATTGCTTCGTTTCACGCCATAACCAAAAGCAAACAGCCCGAAACCGAGATTAAATATTTTAAGCTTCTGCCACAAGAATATCCCAATTTGAATCTGCTGTTTGCGGGAGATTTCAATTGTCCGCAGTCGCATTCGGTTTTTACGCCTTTAAAGAAAATGGGCTTTGCTCCTATTTTGAAAAATCAAAAAACATCTTTGAAACAAACATGTAAAAGGAATCAGTGTCTGGCTTCTGAATTTGACAATATATTTTACAATTCTTCTAAAGTAACTGCTGAAAATGCTGGGGCTGTTTTATTTTATCAAAATTTCACAACTCTAAAGGAAGCCAGAAAAATATCAGATCATATTCCAATTTGGGTTGAGTTTTCTTTGAATTAATTTTTTAAAAGAAAATTCCAAAAAACAAAAACTCCAAATTCCAATACAGTAATTGAAATTTGAAGTTTTTGTTTTTTGGAATTTATTTCCCCTACGTTTTCTGTTTTTTCTTTCTAGCGGCAGGAAAAAGTACATTATTCAAAATCAAACGATAACCTGGAGAATTAGGATGCAAATCCAAAACTGTCGCAGGATCACCCACTTGATGCTGATAATCTTCGGGGTCGTGGCCACCATAAAAAGTAAACATGCCTTTTCCTTTTTCGCCATGAATGTAACGTGCTTCGCCATCTAGTTCGCAGGTTCCCATTACTAAAACATTGGATTTTACAAATTCGGAATTAAAAGCTGTGGTCTGTCCCATAAATCCTTTGATTAATTGTGTGTGGTTTTGGCATAACATACTTGGAATAAAATCCCATTTGGCCGAATATTCCATCAAAGAAAAATAATCTTTGTCCATTGGAATTCTTCTTTTAGAAGTCATATCAATGTTCGAAAACTCATATTCTTCCGGTTTTCGTTCCAAAGTAAAATTCTTGAAAGCAAAAGTATTACTGAAATTCAGTTTAGACTGATAATTCGCTTCACTTGGATCTCCGTCAAACATCGACTCACAAATATCAACACCATCTGCCGACAAAGCAATATCAAAACTGTCTGTTGCCGAACACATGGCAAATAAAAATCCTCCTCCGATGACAAAATCACGAATCTTTTTTGCGACTGCGCCTTTCTCCTGAGATACTTTTTCATACCCTAACTTTTTGGCCAAAGCTTCGGAATCTCTTTTCTGGTCAATATACCAGGGAATGTTTTTGTAAGCTCCATAGAACTTACCGTATTGTCCTGTATAATCTTCGTGATGCAGGTGGAGCCAATCATATAGCAATAATTGATCGCTCAAAACTTCTTCATCATAGATTGGTGTAAAAGGAATTTCGGCATAAGTCAAAACCAACGTTACCGCATCATCCCACGGCTGTTTGCCTTTTGGCGTATAAACAGCAACCTTTGGTGCTTTTTCCAGAATAACGGTCTCCATGTTTTGAGAAGGACTGGAAATTTCATTTAGTATTGATGTTGTTTCTGCATCTGAAAGCACTTCAAAACTTACACCACGAATTTGACATTCTTTCCTGATTTCTTCGGCGTCGGGCAATAAAAAAGAACCTCCGCGGTAATTGAGAAGCCAGCTTGCTTTGTAGTCTTTAGCCAAACACCAATAAGTAATTCCGTATGCTTTAAGATGATTTTGTTGTGTAGTTTCGTCCATTGGGAGCAAAATAAAAGATGCTCTGGCAGAAATTGATATTAGAACAATAAAGGTAAAAAAAAGTATTTTGCGGATCATTTTTAAACTATTTTAAAGCAAAGATAACGGTAAGCTATTAAAGAACTTATTTTATCTTTTATAATAATGCAAAGTAAAACTTTTTCGAATATTTCTATTACATATCCAAAGAAACTAATTCATTTTGTATCGCAAAAACAACCAATCCAGCAATATTTTTGGACTCTGTTTTCAGCAATAAGTTATTTCTATGACCTTCAACTGTCCTTGGGCTTATGAATAATTTTTCGCCAATTTCTACAGTGCTTTTTTGTTTACAGATGAGCTGCAAAACTTCCAGTTCCCGAGAAGTGATAAAATTAGAATCAAAACTGCATTTGGTTTTTTTATTGGTAACAATATCTTTCTGAATAATATTCAGAACATAATCTGAATAATAAAAACCTTTTTCAGCAACTTCGTTGATGGTTGCAAACAGTTCCTGCGGTGTGGTATTTTTAACTAAATAGGAAACAGCGCCTACATCGACCATGTTGGCTATAAACGATTTTGAATCATAACTGGTTAATGCAATAATTTTTATATCCGGATAATCTTTGCGGATAATCTTTGTCGCTTCAATTCCATTAAGAAACGGCATTTTCAAATCCATGATTATAATATCCGGCTTGGGATTATCACCTTTTAAAAATTCCATCAATTCGAGTCCGTTTGAAGCTTCAAAAAGAACCTCAATATTTTTTTCTCTGGTCAATAAAAACGAAATCCCTTTTCGAAAAAGCACTTCATCATCAACTAAAATCATTTTTATAGTTTTGTTCATAATTTAAAAATTAAAAAAAATCGAAATTCCTTCATTGATTTGTGATTCAATTATAAGCTCTCCTCCTAGAACGGCTACCCTTCCTGCCACATTTTTCATCCCTAAACCTTTGTGATCATTCAGCTGGTTCAAATCAAAACCAATCCCATTATCCGAATAATTACAGGTTTTTTCACCATCAATTTCAGTAAAAGAAACCGATATTGAAGTTGCTTTTCCATGCTGTACAGAATTTGCCAACAATTCCTGTATGATCCTAAAAACATGAATGTGTTTTTCATTATCCTCAAAATCAAACATTACATTATTTACATATTTAATATCTACAGCAGTTATATCAATCCATTCAGCACATAATTCCTCAATTCCTGAATGAAGCCCAAATTTTTCTAAAACCGGAGGAAGCAGACTATGAGTCAGCCTTTTAGAACTTGCCAATGCTTTTGAAGTGTATTCTATAATATTTTTGGTAATTTCTTCAATATCTTTTTGAGGCAAATTTGGAATTCTTAATAAATGGCAATTTAGAGAAATCACATTTAACTTTGACCCTAAATCATCATGCAGGTCTTGGGCTATTCGTTTTCTATCCATTTCCAGCATCCGGACAGTTGCCGATAACTGATTTTTGCATTGAGAAATATCTAAACCTTTAAGTTCTATTCTTTTTGACATATTTGTTTAGATTTGAACTAATAAAAATATACTAACGGCGCCGTTCTACAAATAAGAATTATAACTGATTTGAATAGTTGTCAAAAACAACAATCAACATATAATTCACAATCTGCTAAACAAATATATACCGTAATTAATAATTTTCCTAATAAACAGATTTAAAAACCGTATTCATACAAACCTAACCTCCTGACAAACAAATGATTAAAAAATAATTATTATTACTATTGTGTGTTTTCAAAAATTTGACAGGAAAAACTTGGCACAAAAAAACAGCCGAAAAATTAATCTGCAGCTGTTTAATCTTAATTTATTTTATCAAAAAATAATTTGACGATGTTTCATTTCCATGAATCAGAATCATTTACATTTTAAAAGGGAACATCGCCGTCATCATCGTCATCATTATTAAAATTACTGCCAAAAGCCTCATTCGCCGAAGGAAGATTTTTGGTAACAAATGAACTTTCATGATTCATACTCGAAGGCAGATCATCGTATCCGCCGCTATAATCTTCTAAATTATCAAAACGTCCTAAATGTCCAATAAATTTCAGACGAACGTTTTCGATTCCACCATTTCTATGTTTTGCAATCATGATTTCGGCCTGACCAGCCGTTGGAGATGCTTCTTCATCATCCCATTCATCAATTTTATAATATTCAGGACGGTATAAAAAAGAAACAATATCCGCATCCTGCTCAATCGCTCCAGATTCACGAAGATCCGACAGCAAAGGTCTCTTGCTCGATCCACGCGTTTCTACAGCACGCGATAATTGCGAAAGTGCAATTACAGGAATGTTTAATTCCTTTGCTAATGCTTTTAGATTTCGAGAGATTGTCGAAATTTCCTGCTCTCTGTTTCCTCCGCCTTTACCATTACCGCCGGCAGTCATTAACTGCAAATAATCTATAATAATAATCTTAATACCATGCTGTGATACTAAACGTCTTGCTTTTGCACGTAAATCAAAAATCGATAATGAAGGTGTATCATCAATATAAAGCGGTGCTTTTTCTAAATTCTTTACTTTGGTACTCAGCTGTTCCCACTCGTGTTTCTCTAATTTACCAGTACGCAGTTTCTCCGAGGATAATCCCGTTTCGGAAGAAATCAGCCTTGTAATCAGCTGTACCGATGCCATCTCTAACGAAAACAAAGCTACAGGATGCCCAAAATCGATAGCAATATTTCTAGCCATAGATAATACAAAAGCTGTTTTTCCCATCGCAGGCCTAGCAGCAATAATAATTAAATCACTTGGTTGCCAGCCAGAAGTCAATTTATCCAATTTATCAAAACCAGTCGCAACACCAGAAAGTCCTTCCTGTCCTGCAATTTCTTCAATACGTTTTTTTGCCTGGAGTACTAAACTTTGAGCTGTTTCGGAACTACGCTTAATATTTCCTTGCGTAACTTCATAAAGTTTGGATTCGGCTTGATCTAATAAATCAAACACATCAGTAGTTTCATCATAGGAAGCTTCAATAATTTCAGATGAAATCCGGATTAAGCTTCGCTGAATAAATTTTTGAAGAATAATTCTGGAGTGGAATTCAATATGCGCCGATGAGGAAATTTTTTGCGTAAGCTGAATAAGATAAAAATCACCGCCGGCAAGATCTAATTTGGCATTCTTACGAAGCTGAGCCGAAACGGTCAATAAATCGATTGGCTGCGTATCATTGAATAATTGTATAATGGCTTCAAAAATATATTTATGAGCATCTTTATAAAATGCATCGGGCTGCAGGATATCAATTACATCATCTACACCCTTTTTATCAATCATCATTGCCCCAAGGACAGCTTCTTCTAAATCTAATGCCTGCGGGGGTAACTTTCCTTTTTCTAAGTTTATTATAGTTGTTTTGTCCACTTTAATTGGACTTACATTTTTGAAATTTTCCATGTAGCGAAAGTAACTAAAATTAAAAAAAAATCACAATTGAGTTATTACGATTTATTGTTTATAAATACTTCTTTTTTGTTTATAACCAAAAAAAAATCCGAAACGGTAAGGCTTCGGATTAAGATCTTAAAATTGGCAGTTTACTCTTTAAACTCTCCCATTTTACAGTATTTCTCCATTCTTTGAGCGATTAAATCGGCTGTTGATAAGTCTTTCAATTCATTATACCCTTTCAGGATATATTGCTCAACTGTAGTAAAAGTAGTCTCTCTGTCATAATGAGCTCCTCCTAAAGGTTCTGGTATAATATCGTCGACTAATTTTTGTTTTTTCATATCGGCAGAAGTCAGTTTTAAGGCTTCTGCAGCTTGTTCTTTGTAGTCCCAGCTTTTCCATAAAATAGAAGAACAGGATTCTGGTGATATTACAGAATACCAAGTGTTTTCCAACATATATACTCGATCTCCAACACCAATTCCCAATGCACCTCCTGAGGCACCTTCACCTACAATAATCGTTATTACAGGCACTTTTAAAAGAACCATTTCAAAAATATTTCTTGCAATGGCTTCTCCCTGTCCGCGTTCTTCAGCTTCTAAACCTGGATAAGCACCCGGAGTATCAATTAAAGTTACAATTGGAATATTAAATTTCTCTGCCATTTTCATCAAACGCAGCGCTTTTCTGTATCCTTCAGGATTTGCCATCCCAAAATTTCTATATTGGCGTGTCTTAGTATTGGTTCCTTTTTGCTGTCCGACAATCATAAAAGACTGTCCGCCAATTTTTCCTAAACCGCCAATCATGGCTTTATCATCTTTAAAACCTCTGTCACCATGCAGCTCTAAAAAAGTGTCTCCGCAAAGCCCTCTAATATGATCCAGCGTATAAGGTCTGCTTGGATGTCTTGACAATTGTACACGCTGCCAAGCGGTTAAGTTTTTGTAAATCTGTTTTTTGGTTTCTTCTAATTTTTTGTTGATCTGCTTACAGGTATTAGTAACATCAACATCCGATTCTAAACCAATAACAACACATTTATCTAATTGCTCTTCAAGTTCTTTTATAGGAAGCTCAAAATCTAAATATTCCATAGGATTTGCGCGTATTTATTATTGTTCTTAATTTTTTTGATTTGGAAGTGCAAATATAAAATTTAATATCGTTATACACTTATTTTTTTATTCAAGTAGAAAAAATAGGTTTTACAACAGCAAAAAATCTTACAATTAATCTTCTTTTCTATAGTGTTTTATAATACCGTTCAATAGTACCGTAATTACGATTACAACGGCACCTATGTAAAATTCTGTACTCATTTTTTCTTTTCCGCCAATGATAAAAAAAGCCAGTACTATACCGTAAACAGGCTCTAAATTAGTGGTTAACATCACCGTGTAAGGAGACAATTGGCGCATTACTTTTACCGAAGCCGTAAAGGCATAAGCCGTACAAACGGATGCTAAAACTAAAATCAGAATCCAATTTTTGGCCGACATCACAAAATTTTCTGCCGAGAAAGAACCTCTAAATAAAAAATAAATCGAGATGAATATAAAACCGGCCAGAAACTCATAAAACGAAATTACCGAAGGGTCGTGATTCACAATTAATTTCCCGTTCATCAAAGTGAACAATACCCCTAATATAATAGAAACTAACGCTAACAGCATTCCGTTCCAATAATTAATCTCTACCTGCATAATTAAGCCTAAACCTGCAATAATGATTACTCCAAAGAATACTTCGTACCAAAGCACTTTTCTCCCATAAAATAAAGGTTCCAATAAAGATGCAAAAAATGCTCCTAATGAAAACACCGATAAAGTAATGGAAACAGTCGACACTTTTATGGCTTCGAAAAAAAGAATCCAATGCAGCGCAATTAAAAGCCCGACGAAAGTAAATTTCATTAAAACTTTGGTAGCCACTTTGAATGATTTTTTCTTAAAGCCTAGAAAAAAAGCTAAAAAAACAGCAGCAAAAAACATTCTGTACCAAACCAAAAAATCGGACTGAATGGTAATTAATGCTCCTAAGATTGCTGTAAAGCCCCAAATAAATACAATTAAATGTAAATTAAGGTAACTCTTTAAATTATCGTTTTGCATTTCGTAGTAAATAAACAGCTAATATTCCAAAAACTATATTGGGCAGCCATACCGCCAAAAGAGGCGAAAATGCTGATTTCTCAGCCAATACACCAAATATTTTATCAAAAAACACAAAGGAAAAGGCCACAGCTATTCCAATGGCAAGATTGACTCCCATCCCGCCCCTTCTCTTCATTGAAGACACCGAAACGGCTATAATAGTCAATATAAATGCCGAAACGGGTACACTGTATTTTTTATACAAAACAACCAGATAAACATTAATATTAGATGAACCTCTTTTCTTTTCCTTATCTATAAACTTATTTAAATCCCCTAAACTCAGCGTCTCTGCGATATAAACTACGGGAGCCAAATCCTCCAGATCAAAACTGAATTTCATCTTCTTTTCCGGTGCTTTTTCTATCACGTCATTTTCCGGACCTACAGTTCTTTTGGTATAATCATACAGCGTATAATTCTTTTCTTTAGGATTCCATTTGATTCTGCTGGCAGTAATTTTGTATTCTAATTTTTCTTTTTTAAACCTTTCTAACGAAAAATTAAAAGCCATTTTAGACTCACTGTTAAAGCTGTTTACATATATAAAATCGTTATCATTTATTTGTCTGTAAACATCCGTATTATCACCTCTCATGAGCGCCTTGCCATCTGTTCTCAAATAAGTGTACCGGAAATTATTATAGCCCTCACTGGAAACTGGAATAACCCAAAACCCCATCAACAGTACAATAAGAGAAATAATAGATGCCCCAATAATATAGGGACGCATGAAGCGTGTAAACGAAATTCCGGAACTCAAAATAGCAATAATCTCTGTATTATTCGCCAGCTTTGAAGTAAACCAGATAACCGATATAAACAAAAATATCGGAAAGAGGTTATTCATAAAATAAATAGTAAAATGATAATAATAAACGGCAATTTTTAAAACCGGCACTTCATTAGCAAGCATTTTATTAATCTTCTCCGATATGTCGATGATTATTCCAATAGGAGCAAACAGCAAAAGCATCACCGCAAAAGTGGCTAAATATCTTTTTAGAATGTACTTATCTATTATTGTTAACATATTTTAAATTATGAGTTATGAGTTATAAATTATGAGCTACAAGCTAACTCATAATTCATAACTCATAATTATTTTATAGTCGCTGGCTCATATTTTTCACCATCATTTCTTTCCAAGGCTTGAAAGTGCCTGCCAAGATCTGTTTTCTGGCCTCGCGAACCAGCCACATATAGAAACCAAGATTGTGAATCGTCGCAATCTGTTTCCCAAGGTATTCATTGGCTGCAAACAAATGACGCAAATAAGCTTTAGAATATTCCGTATCCACAAAGGTATATGCCATTTCATCTATTGGAGAAAAATCGGCTTCCCATTTTTTATTCTTGATATTGATTGTTCCGTTGGCCGTAAATAACATACCGTTTCTGGCATTACGCGTAGGCATCACGCAGTCAAACATATCAATTCCAAGGGCAATATTTTCTAAAATATTGATAGGCGTTCCCACTCCCATCAAATAACGCGGTTTGTCTTCTGGCAGAATTTCGCAAACCACTTCGGTCATTGCATACATTTCCTCCGCAGGCTCCCCTACCGAAAGTCCTCCAATCGCATTTCCCTGCTGATTAGAATTAGCAATATACTCAGCCGATTGTTGTCGCAAATCTTTATAAGTACTTCCTTGTATAATTGGGAAAAATGTCTGCTCATAACCATACTTAAACGGCAGTTTCTCCAAATGAGTGATACAACGGTCTAACCATCGGTGCGTCATGTGCATCGAGCGCTGTGCGTAACGGTAATCACAGGGATAAGGCGTACACTCATCAAAAGCCATAATGATATCGGCACCAATAGTACGCTGAATTTCCATCACATTCTCTGGCGTGAAAAAATGATAAGAGCCATCTATATGCGATTTAAATTTAACTCCCTCTTCCTTAATTTTACGGTTGGCCGAAAGTGAATACACTTGATATCCTCCAGAATCCGTCAAAATATTACGATCCCAATTCATGAATTTATGCAGACCGCCCGCTTTTTCAAGAATTTCGGTTTGCGGACGCAGGTATAAATGATACGTGTTTCCAAGAATAATATCTGGGTTTATTTCTTCTCTCAATTCCCTTTGGTGTACCCCTTTTACCGAGGCAGCAGTCCCAACAGGCATAAAAATAGGTGTTTCAATAACACCGTGATCTGTAGTAATACTTCCCGCACGAGCTTTCGACTGCGGATCTGTTTTTAGTAAATCAAACTTCATATAGGCTTTTTATCAGTCGGCAAAGATAGTCTAATTTAAAACCAGCATCAAAAAAATATTTTACTTCCAGTGAATGAAAAGCGGACTCATAACTGCCAAAAATCTGCCTTCTGAGATCTGAAACCTGCCTTCTGCTTTCTGAAATCTGTCTTCTGACATCTGTTTTCTAAAATCTAAAATCATTCGGGCGTGACCGCAATAGAAAATGGCCCTGCTTCAGTTTGCGCTTATGCGGGCCATTCTCTATTGCGGTCGGGCTATCCATGCTACTTTGGTAGCTTATTTCTATCCCTCACGCACAATGTCATTAAGTTAAGGAATTGCTATTTTTATTTTCACGCATATTTCGCAGATTTCCGCAGAAAAATGAGTAAGAAATCTGCCTAATCTACTGAATATGAGTGCTGTTTTTTTTTAATTTACCTTAACTTAATGACATTGCCCTGACGCAAGCCCACGAACGCATTAAAAACCATTTTTATCAAAATTTGAAAGTATTATCTATATGTTTTTAACAAAAAAACCAAAAACAGTAAGAAAAAAATTATTTTACTCACTAGCAATTATTTAGCTTTGTTTTGTAGTCTATTACTACATAAACCATTAAAAAACTATTTATGGCAAATTTGCAAAACAATCGTGTAAACGTAACCGCAACAGCGGCACAAGTAACAGCAGTCAAAGCTGCGTTTCAAACTATTTTGACCAATCTCCCTTTCTTAGTAGGCTTGACCACCGATGAAAGAAAAACATTAAACACCATTGATGTCAATAACAAAGCCTTTACCGAGGATGCCATCAATGCCGGCGTGAACAATGCCACACTTGTTCCCACCTATATATCGATACCAAATATGAAAAATGATTTAACACTTTTTACCCAGCTGGACGAACTTTCTGGAATAGCAAACCAGCTTTGTGAGCGTATTGAAGATACCAAAATGCTGGCAGGAAGTGAAGCCTATGCATCGGCTCTTTCATTGTACAAAAACTTTGGATCTGCAGCCGATGCAGGTGTACCCGGTGCAGACAGTATTGTGGAGCAGCTCAAAAAACGTTTTGCGAGCAATACTGGCAATACCGTGGCGACACCTCCAGTGCCGACAGTACTGCCATAAACGAATTTCTATTTACAAGATCGTCCTTTTAGATTCAAAAAGGGCGATTTTTTTTGGCAGTACTTTTGCTCATTAACAGCAAAAATGAGCACGTCGTACCAATAAACCATGTACGTCGTACTAATACTATTAGTACGTCACACTAATAAAACAGGTACTCCGTACTAATTTTATTAGTACTTCGAACCAATAAACCATGTACGAAGTAGTAATTCTATTAGTACGTCGTACTAATAAAGTATGTAGCTCATACTAATAAAATACGTACGTCGTACCAATAGTATTAGTACGACCTACCAGTTTTTGACCAAAAAACGTATAAAACACAAAGAAAAATGATAAGCAACAGCAATAAATACAAGAAAGGTCTCGAGGAACATTACCCTGCGACAGGCAATTTTATCCACTACCACATTATACAAAACAAAATCAAGAAAGCCGATGTGGCGAGCGCATTAGGCATACTGCCTACTGGACTGAATAAATACTTCAAGAGAGATTCCCTGCAGTTTGCCATTTTATGGAAACTGAGTATGGCCATGAAGCATAATTTTATTGCCCAATTGGGCGAATATTTACCTTACCGTTATGAGACCAGACGAGAAAAAGCACTCCTGGAACAACTAGCCGAAAAAGAAGCTATCATACAAAAAATGGAAATCCAGATGGAGACCCTACGGGAATTGATTAAAAAATAAAACGAATTGGAATTGTGAGAAAATTAACTATATTTGGTTTTATAAAAAATATGTATTATATCACATTTATACACCCATTTTAGGATGGATATGTGTGATTGAGTCACACATATAAATAAGTTGTATTATATATTTGAAAAAACGTAAATTAGAGAATATTTATTTTAAAGAATAAACTATGAAAAATTTAATTAAATGTTTACTGTTAATTTTAAGTATAAGTCTAACATCATGCTATGGAACAGACGATGATACAGACAAAGTGTGCAACGGGAATTGCAACGTTTTTACAGGAAGAATCTATACGGAAAACAATGTTGGAATTCCAGATGTTGAAATAACATTATCATATACGTTAAATCAAATTGGAGCAAATTATGAAAGAATAATTGCAAAGTCTAAAACAGATTCAAATGGAAATTACAAAATAGAAGGATATATAAAAGATAATGAATTTAACGTCGGGATATTTCATTTAAATGCTGACGAGAATAAAATTGAAAATTCACTTTCAAATAATTTTTACAAGCCATCAGATTTAGTACATGACAATTTTCCAAGCAACATTGGGGAATATATTTTTTCAAATTTGAAAAACAGAAGCCAGATTATAGATATAGATTATAGAATTCCATATAAAACGAATTTCGTAGTAAATTTAAATAATTTTAATCCAAATACTCCAAACGATAAATTTGGCATTGGAAATAGAATAGAATATGGATTTAAAGGTTTCTATAATAGATTTTTAACTAAACAATCGAATGGTGATGGATTTGGTTATGGGATTGGGATAAATACTACATTAACAATTCCTGGAGTTTATGGAGAAAACTTTATAAGCGTTTTCAGATTTAAGAATGGTTTAGTAGAAGACAAAAACGAAACTATATTGATAAATAATCCAAATACAAATACGCCATTAAATTACGCATATTAATATATCACACAACAGATGCTACAACGGATTTGGGCATTTGGCTTAATGCAAAAAATGGTTTTGTATTTGGGAATATTTTGCGAATCCGAAAATAGGGCTTAATTTAGTTCCAACGTTTTAAAGCGAGGCAATAGCTACATTTACACTTGACGAAACTTTTTACCCAAACCATTAAATAAAAAAAATGACGAAAATTGCTTTAATAACAGGCGCAACTTCAGGAATAGGAAAAGCTACTGCAATAAAATTAGCCCAAAACGGATATAATTTAATTGTATGTGGACGCCGAGCTGAAAAACTGGAAGAATTGAAAAGTGAATTGTCCAAAACTGTAAAAATTTACAGTTTATTGTTTGATGTCCGCAATAGGACAGCCGTGGAACTTCAAATTAATTCTTTGCCTACTGAATGGAAAAACATTGATATATTGGTAAATAATGCCGGAAATGCCCACGGACTCTCAACCATCCAAAATGGCGATATTGACGATTGGGATGCCATGATTGACGGAAACGTAAAAGGATTATTATATGTTTCAAGAGCCATAATTCCGCAAATGGTTGAAAGAAAAAAAGGGCATATCATAAATTTGAGTTCAATTGCCGGAAAACAAACTTATGCAAATGGCGCAGTATATTGTGCTTCAAAAAAAGCAGTCGAAGCCATAAGCGAAGGAATGAGACTAGACTTAACCGAACATGGAATCAAAATAACTAATATCGCTCCAGGCGCTGTTGCAACTGAATTTTCGGAAGTCAGGTTTAAAGGAGATAAAGAAAAAGCCCAAAAAGTTTACGAAGGCTACGACCCATTATTAGCCGAAGATATAGCTGATTTTATTTTTTATGCCGTCAACGCTCCAGATAGAGTAACAATTGCTGATGTTACAATATATTCCAAATCTCAATCGGCACCGACTACTATTTATAAAAAATAAACGCAGTTACTCTGCGGAAGTCATTACAAAAGCTTACTAAAAATGCTACTCCGCAAAGTCGTCTTCTGGCTTTGCGTTTTTTTTAACTGCAAACCTAATAAAAGTCCCACACTTTTTTACAGAATATATAGAAATTGGCGTTTAGCTTCGTACGATTAGCTACAATGCAATCATATGTAACAAAAGTTACTGTACAGTTTTAATTTCTATTTTAATTTCGCAGTATAAAACAATACACTTTAAAGCAAATACTATGACTTTAGAAAACTTAATAAAAGAAAAACAAGGCACTATTATAGATGTACGAACTCGAGAGGAATACAGCGGAGGACACGTTGCCGGTTCGATTAACATTCCACTGAATGAAATTCAAGAGCGATTGGAAGAAATACAAAACTTAAAATCGCCGCTAATACTTTGCTGCGCCTCGGGAAACCGAAGCGGGCAAGCACAGCATTATCTTTCACAGAAAGAAATCGACTGTTACAATGGTGGTTCGTGGTTAGATGTCAATTATTATCAATCCAAATAATACTCAAAATGATTAAAATACTTCAAAAATTATTCGGTTTCGGAACTACTGCTAACTATGCCGAACTTGTAAAAAAAGGCGCTGTCATCCTTGATGTTAGAAGCAAGGGCGAATTTGCAGGAGGACACATCAAAGGCTCTATAAACATTCCCGTCGATGTTTTAAAGAACAGTCTGACTCAACTGAAAGACAAAAACAAAACCATTATTACCTGCTGTGCATCGGGTATGCGCAGTGCTTCGGCCAAAAGCATTCTGAAAACTCATGGCTATACTGATGTTCATAACGGTGGCGGATGGACCAGTCTTAAAAATAAAATATAAATCCATTATAACGATTAGTGAATTTCATTTGAAGCTAGCCACCAAAGTAGCGGATAGCCAGACACCATTATAAAAAGGGGCGACTAAGCAATATGCTTGGTTAGCTCCTTTTTACAATGTTGGCACGCCAATATAATTCAGAAAACGGAATGCATTAGGTTTTTAAATTTTACCCGATTTTTGAATTTGTTGTTGAAATTGTCTTTACCATTGAAATTGCCTTTGAAATCATTTGACTTACGGTAAAAAAAAATTACTTTTGCACCAGTTTAACTTTTACACACAAAATGAAGCCTAACACACAACAATTAAACGATTTAACTATCCAAGTCAGAAGAGACATTCTTCGTATGGTTCACGCTGTTAATTCAGGTCACCCAGGAGGATCTCTTGGTTGCACCGAATTTCTAGTGGCCTTATACCAAAACCTTATGGACCGCAAGGAAGGATTTGACATGGACGGAATTGGAGAAGATTTATTCTTCCTTTCAAACGGACATATTTCACCTGTATTTTATAGCGTTTTAGCAAGAAGCGGTTATTTTCCGGTAAAGGAATTAGCTACTTTCCGTTTGATCAACTCAAGACTGCAAGGACACCCAACAACTCATGACAATTTACCTGGAGTACGTATTGCTTCTGGTTCATTGGGACAAGGATTATCTGTAGCAATTGGTGCGGCTCAAGCTAAAAAATTGAACAATTGCAACCATATTGTTTACACCCTTCATGGTGACGGTGAGTTACAGGAAGGTCAAAACTGGGAAGCAATTATGTATGCGTCTGCCAAAAAAGTAGATAATCTTATTGCAACCATCGACCTTAACGGAAAACAAATTGACGGTACAACCGACGAAGTTCTAGCAATGGGAAGCATTCGTGCTAAATTCGAAGCTTTTGATTGGGAAGTTATCGAAATTACCAAAGGGAACGACATTGAAGCTATCATTGGAGGAATGAATGAAGCAAAAGCAAGAACCGGAAAAGGAAAACCAGTTTGCGTATTACTTCATACTGAAATGGGTAACGGTGTAGATTATATGATGTACAGTCATGCATGGCATGGTAAAGCACCAAATGATGCACAGCTTGAAAATGCTTTGGGACAAAACTATAATACTGGAGGTAATACAGATTATTAATCAGTTTGCAGTATTCAGATTTTAGTATTCAGTGATGAATGCATTCACCTTTTTAAATTAAGAAATGAAAAAATATATAAATACAGGAAGTAAAGATACCCGCTCGGGTTTTGGAGTGGGAATGACTGAACTAGGTCAGAAAAACGAAAACGTAGTGGCACTTTGTGCTGATTTAATTGGATCATTAAAATTTGATGATTTCAAGAAAAATCACCCAGAGCGTTTTTTCCAAATCGGTATTGCAGAAGCAAACATGATTGGAATCGCTGCAGGATTAACTATTGGAGGGAAAATTCCTTTCACAGGAACTTTTGCTAACTTTTCTACAGGAAGAGTTTATGACCAAATTCGTCAATCGGTTGCTTATTCAGATAAAAATGTGAAAATCTGCGCTTCTCACGCAGGATTGACTCTTGGAGAAGACGGAGCAACTCACCAAATCCTTGAAGACATTGGATTAATGAAAATGTTACCTGGAATGACAGTAATCAACACTTGTGACCACAACCAAACCAAAGCAGCAACATTAGCGCTTGCTGATCATCATGGTCCTGCATACTTACGTTTTGGACGTCCAGTAGTGCCTAACTTTACTCCAGCTGACGAACCATTCATCATTGGAAAAGCTATAATGCTTAACGAAGGTACTGATGTAACGATTGTTGCAACAGGGCATTTAGTTTGGGAAGCATTAGTTGCTGCAGAAGCTTTGGAAGCTAAAGGTATTTCAGCAGAAGTAATCAATATCCACACTATTAAGCCATTAGACGAAGAAGCTATTCTAAAATCATTAGCAAAAACTAAATGTGTTGTTACTGCCGAAGAGCATAACATTCTTGGAGGTCTTGGAGAAAGCGTTTCCAGAGTTTTAGCATTGCACCAGCCAGCTCCACAAGAGTTTGTTGCTGTTAATGACAGCTTTGGAGAATCTGGAACACCAGAGCAATTAATGGAGAAATACAAATTGAACAATCAAGCAATTGTTGAAGCTGTAGAAAGAGTAATCAAAAGAAAATAATCTTTCTCTATAATATAAAATCCCATCTCGTTGTAAAAAATGAGATGGGATTTTTTTATGAATAATTATTTAGGAAGGGAAATTCAGACCAAAAAAAAAATCCCATTCGCAAGGAATGGGATGATTTATATTATTGATTCATCTTAGTACAAGTTGGATCTAAATGTCTTTTTTTCTCTCTTTCAGTAGGAATGTTTCCAGAACAATCTGGAATTAAATCAAATGCATAGTAATTACCGTCTTTATCTTTAACCTCTCCTCTTGTAGCATAATTATCGCCGTCATCGTCAAAATCTATAAAATCAGGAGTTCCATCTTTATCAGTATCATCTGGATTTACAGTAACACCTACTTGTAATTCACTATTCATCCATACATAACCATCCCCATTACTATCTTCCTGATAAGACAATACTCCATCTGGTTCAAAATCAGATCTCTTAATTTTATATAATTTAAAACTAAACACTAAAGGAGAATAAGCTGGTATTGTTGACTTTGTTGAATTATAATACGCTAAACCAGAAGGAATAAACATCACTCCTGCTCCAAAATTCGTATACTTAACAGTTCCGTCTGGATTTGAACTAATATCCCCTGATTTAAATTGCGGAAAAACTTCCTTCCATCCTCTAATAACATTATATAAATTCATAAATGCCTGTGGATATATTACCTCTTCAAATTGTGTAGAAGTAATAGCGGTAACATTATCAGTAGTCGTCTCAGTAAGGTATTTTCCATTATATGAGGTAAAAACATCATCCACATTACATGGCTTCTCTCCCTCGCCTTCACGCAAAACTAAGTAATACAATACATAAGTTATACCATGTATTCCAACCTTTCTGTTTAATAGTGCATAATCTTTTTGATCCCAAATAGATACTGTATGATCAGCATCCAATTTAGCTATTGTAACATCCTGATCTTTTTTTTCACCAGAAGCATTCATAACTGTTATATAGTTTGATTTTAAATACTTTTCTATCAAGGCACTTTCTGTCTTATACTGATCGCTAAAATCTCTAGGAGGGACTATTTCAATATCATTATCATCATCCTTGTTACAAGAATTCACTGTAATTACTGCGATCAATAAAATAAAATAAAACTTAATTTTGCTCATTATTAGGTATAGTTTAAGTCGCAAATATACATTAATGATTTACTTTTGTAAAGTATTTAACTCCGATTTTAGAAAATTCATGAGAATAGACAAATATTTATGGTGCGTAAGGTATTACAAAACCAGAAACATGGTAACCGAAGCATGTAAAAAAAACCATATCACTGTAAATGGCATTGTTGTCAAACCATCGAAAGAAGTTTTTCCTACTGATAAAATCACTTTTAGAAAAGATCAGATTACACAAATCATAACCGTACTTGACATTCCCGACAATCGTGTAGGCGCCAAGCTCGTTGATATGTATCGAAAGAATGAAACTCCTGCCGAGGCCTATGCTCACTTAGAATTATTAAAATTATCCAAAGAGCATTACCGAAAAACAGGAACCGGAAGACCAACCAAAAAAGACCGGCGAGATATTGATGAATTTGGAAATGACATTACTGATGAAGATGAAACAGAGTAAAATTCTCTTTTAAGTTTCCGATTTAGAACTTGAATTAATATCATCAATTTCGTCTAACTTTTTTATCTTTGAAAAAACAAAAATAATACGTCATGAGCAAAAATATAATTCTTACCAATCAGCAAATTGAGCATACCACCAAAAGAATAGCTTACCAAATCTATGAAACTTTTGTTGAAGAAGAAGAAATTGTGATTGCTGGAATTACTGATAACGGGTATATTTTTGCCGAAAAAATTGCTCAGGCATTGAGTACTATTTCAGCTGTCAAAATTTCACTTTGCGAAGTTAATACTAACAAAAAAAATCCAGAAATGCCAATAACTACTTCTTTATCAAAAGAAGAATACAGCAACAAAGGTCTGGTGCTGGTAGATGACGTACTGAGTTCTGGAGCTACTTTAATATATGCTGTAAAACATTTTCTGGATGTTCCTTTAAAAAAATTCAAAACCGTTGTTCTAGTAGACCGAAACCACAAAAAATTCCCGATTAAAGCCGATTTCAAGGGAATATCACTTTCCACTTCATTATTAGAGCACGTTAACGTTGTTTTTGACAGCAACGGTCACAGTTATGCCAGCCTAAGCTAATAACGATTTCGACTTTTTTTGAAGCAGATAGATTTGCTTTTTTTTGCCAATATCGTCCCGTTTTCCGTTACAGCCTTTTGTGCCTCTCGTCTTTTGGAACGAGACGGCACAAAAGAGCTTTAACTTCAACTGGTACTAAGAGCCGGTATTCTGTCTTTTTTTCCATTATCCATGGTAAAGAAAAATAGTAATTTGAAATCAGCTTAATAGATTTAGGATATCATTTACTGTTTCCTCGATAGTTTTGCCATCAACATTCACTTTATGCTGTGCATGATTGTAATAAAAGCTTCGATCAAAAAGATGCTTAGCAATAAACTCCTTCATCTCCTCATCGTTTTTATCCGCGATAAGCGGTCTTTTGCTCTTATTAGCAACCAATCTGTTAAATAATGTATCTATAGACGCCTTCAAATAAACAGATACTATACCCTCTCCTATTAACAATTCATGATTATTAGCATAACAAGGAGTCCCTCCTCCTAAACCGATAATAATTTTATCGGGTGAATTTAATAATTCGAGAAAATAAGTGTGCTCTAATTTCCGAAAATGTATTTCTCCTTTGTTCTCAAAAATCTCTTTTATGGACATTTTTGCTTTATTTTCGATATATTCATCGAGATCAACATACGGAATATTGATCATTCCTGAAAGTTTATTGGCGATTGTAGACTTCCCACAGCCCATATATCCTAATAATATAATTTTTTTCATTTGAATAAGCCCTTACAAATTAAGGCGTTAAGATTATTTGTTTAAAAAAGACAAATTTATAATAAAATTGCTTGGAAACTTCAAAAAAAAGTCCTTATATTTGCACCCGCATTCAAGGAAAGAATATGACTCGATAGCTCAGTTGGTAGAGCACATCACTTTTAATGATGGGGTCCTGGGTTCGAGCCCCAGTCGGGTCACAATTTTAGTGATCAACACATAATTTTCTTGAAAGCATTGACTCGATAGCTCAGTTGGTAGAGCACATCACTTTTAATGATGGGGTCCTGGGTTCGAGCCCCAGTCGGGTCACAAAAGGTCGAGTAATTTATTACTTGGCCTTTTATTTTTTAGGCCACGTGGAGAAACGGTAGACTTGCCATCTTG
Source organism: uncultured Flavobacterium sp. (assembly GCA_963511475.1). Classification (GTDB taxonomy): domain Bacteria; phylum Bacteroidota; class Bacteroidia; order Flavobacteriales; family Flavobacteriaceae; genus Flavobacterium. The sequence continues at coordinate 22,976 of CAUPJC010000039.1, read as the reverse complement.
AGGGGGTGGTGCTCGTAAGGGCGTGTGGGTTCAAATCCCACCGTGGTCACTTTTTAAGATTAAAAACCTTTGTAATTCCCAGTAAAAACTGGGAATTTTATTTTTATACTAAAAACTTAATCCGATAATAACCCAATATTCTTCTCCAAATTAAATTATAAATTATAAAAAAAGTCATAACTTTCAGTTTCTTAATTGTAAAATTGAATTCCAAATGACTACACTGCTCATAAACAAAAAGAAATATACTATCGATGTCGATCCCGAAATGCCCCTGCTTTGGGCCATTAGAGACAGTATTGGACTTACTGGAACCAAATTTGGATGTGGCATTGGAGCTTGTGGTTCCTGCAAAGTGCTTGTGGACAATGTAGCGACATATTCTTGTCTGACACCTGTCTCAATGGCTGTAGACAAAAACATTACCACTATTGAGGGAACTTCAGAAAATTTACAATTATTACAAAAATCCTGGGATGAATTCAATGTCCCGCAATGCGGCTATTGTCAGCCAGGTCAATTAATCGCAGCCACTTCTCTACTCAATTCTAACAAAAATCCTTCTGATACTGATATCGATGATGCTATGAGCGGTAATATTTGCCGCTGCGGTACTTATCAGCGTATCAAAAATGCCATAAAACATACTGTAAAACTTAAAAACAAACACTAGCCATGAGTGAAATTCAAAATTTAAGCCGCAGAGTTTTTATCAGAAACGTAGGATTGGCATCAGGTGGTTTAATCTTAGGCTGTAATTACAATTTGTTTTCTAAAGATACTGAAGAGGGAAACCTGACGGAATTTAATCCCAATCTATTTGTACAGTTAAATTCCGATGGAAGCCTTATTATTGTTGCCGCCCGCTCCGAAATGGGAAATGGCGTACGTACTTCCTTAACTTCGGTCGTTGCAGACGAAATGGAAGCCGACTGGAATAAAGTTTCCGTAAAACAAGCAGTTGGTGATGTCAAATATGGAGATCAAAATACAGATGGCTCTCGAAGTATAATTGGTTTTTATGAAACCATGCGAAAAATGGGTGCCATGACCCGAATGATGCTTATAGCTGCTGCTGCAAAAAAATGGCAGGTTGCCGAAAGCGAATGCATCGCACAAAACCACTTTATCATCCATTCCAGCGGTAAAAAAATAGGTTATGGAGAATTGGTTGATATAGCAACAACTCTGCCTATTCCAACCAAAATTACTTATAAAAATCCAAAAGATTTTAAATACATTGGTAAGAATCTAAAAAGCATCGACGTAAAAGATTTTGCAAATGGAAGCGCTGTTTTCGGAATTGACAAACGCTTACCCAATATGAAAGTTGTTGCGATTGCCAGATGTCCAGTGACTTTTGGAACAGTTAAATCTTTTGATAAAACCGCCGCAATGAAAATTAAAGGGGTTGAAGATGTAATTGAAATTCCAAGAATAGAAAAACCATTTGGTCCTTTAGGAGGTATTGCTGTGATTGCTTCGAATACTTGGGCAGCTTTTAAAGGAAGAGAAGCACTGGAAATCAAATGGAATTATGGCAAAAACGAAGGCTATGATTCGGAAAAATACATGACCGAATTAACAGAAAGAGTACATAAAGCTGGAAAAACCGAAAAAGAAATCGGCGATGTAAATAAAGCTTTTAACGAAGCTGCAAAAGTTGTTGAAAGCACTTTTCAATTACCGCATTTAGCACACGCCCCCATGGAAGTCCCTAATGCGGTTGCTTGGGTTCAAGATGACCGTTGCGAAGTTTGGGTACCTACGCAATCACCGCAAGATGCCAAAGAAGAAATTGTGGCCTATCTAGGAACTGCTCCAGATAAGGTAATCGTGAATGTTACATTTTTGGGAGGAGGTTTTGGACGAAAATCAAAACCCGATTTTATTATAGAAGCCGTAATGGTTTCAAAAGCAATTAAAGCCCCTGTACAGGTAGTCTGGTCCCGCGAAGATGATATCAAGCATGGCTATTATCACACTGTTAGCGCACAATACATGAAAGCATCTCTGGATGCACAAAGTAATGTTACAGGCTGGCTTCACCGCTCTGCTTTTCCTTCTATCATGTCCACTTTTAAACCCGGAACTGAATATCCAGCTGGATGGGAAGCTTCCAGTGCAGCCGATGTTCCTTTTGATATAAAAAATTTCAAAGTTGAATCTGGACAAGCTCCAGCAATGGTTAGAATAGGCTGGATGCGGTCTGTAATTAATATTCTTCACGGTTTTTCTATCAATGTATTTGCAGATGAATTGGCTCATGCCGCTAAACAAGATCCGTTAGAATTCCGACTCAAATTAATAGGAAGTGATCGTATAGAAGACACCAAAGACAATATAAAATATGATACTGCACGTCTAAAAAACGTTTTGAAACTGGCTGCAAAAAATGCTAATTGGTCAAAACCATTGCCTAAAGGCCATGCATACGGACTGGCTGTTCATTATAGTTTTTATTCCTATGTCGCTTCAGTAGTTGAAGTATCGATGGTTGATGACAAAGTAAAAGTTCATAATGTATATACCGTAATTGATTGCGGTACGGCTGTCAATAAAAACACGATAACAGCACAACTGGAAGGCGCTGCAATCTTTGGGATGTCAATTGCCTATTACGGAAAAATAACCGCTAAGGATGGCGCCATTGAGCAAAACAGCTATAGTGACTACCGAATGATCCGCATGAATGAAATTCCAAAAGTTCACGTAGAAATTGTTGAAAGTACTGAAAGACCTACAGGCGTAGGAGAACCTGGTGTTCCCGTAATTGCACCAGCTATCATCAATGCTATATTTAAGTTAACAGGAAAACGATATTACAATTTACCGTTAAGCGATTATGATCTGGTGTAAATCATTTTTTGGGCGTTACCAAAAGGGTCGGGCTTTTCGTTACAATCTCCCGAAGAAAAATCGGGAGGATTTTCACTGCGCTCCCTAACACAAAAGACGATATTGAATTAAATTTAGCGCAAAAACAACAAATTAAAACGAATATTATTTTAATGAACAACTGGATTGAACTATTACAGGAATTAAAAAGTAAAAAAAAGCCTGTAGCACTAGTTACCATTACTAAAATTCTGGGCTCTGCTCCATGCAAAGTAGGATCTAAAATGATTGTTACGCCGCAAAAAGAAATATTTGGAACGATTGGCGGAGGCAAATTAGAATTTCAGGTAATTGATGAAGCCGTTCGGTCTATTCTGGAAAATAAAATTTTAGAATGCACTTACACGCTGGGACCTGAATTTGAACAGTGCTGTGGCGGAAAAGTAGAATTAATTATTGAACCCATGAATCAATCCCCAGAATTATACATCTTTGGAGCCGGGCATATCGGTGTTTCTATTTGTCAGGTTTTAAAAGACACCCCTTTTGTCATTACGCTTTTAGATACTAGAGAAAATTGGAAAGAGACTTTCGAAATTGACCCTACGGTTAATTACAGTTCCATTCCTTTTGATCTTTATAAACAAACCATAAACTGGGGTTCAAACTGTTATGTGGTTATATTGACTCACGATCACAAACTTGATTTTGAGATTACAGCTCTGGCATTGCATGAGCAAACTAAATATATTGGACTAATTGGCAGTAAAACCAAAAAGAACAAATTCAATAATTTACTGATAAATGAATTGGGTTTTAAAGCGGGAATTGCTCCCGTACATTGCCCGATTGGATTGGATTTAGGCGGTAATTCACCCAAAGAAATTGCCATAAGCATAGCCTCCGAATTATTGAAAGCTTATTATGAAAAATGATACTGTATTTGTGTTATTGGCTGGAGGCAAATCCGAAAGAATGGGGATCGCAAAAGGTTTATTAGAATATCAAAACACCTATTGGATTTTGGAACAAATTAACCGAATTGCAACAACATCTCTAACCGAAATTTACATTGGATTAGGTTATCATTCTCAAGAATACATTAACAAAATACCTTTGTTAGAACAAGCCCAATCGGAATTTGTCATTTACAAAAAAATCAAGATTCGAGTAATTATCAATAAAAATCCGGAACTGGGTTCATTCTCAACCCTGCAAACGGTTTTAAAGCAAATACCTAAAGACAAATCAGTATTGATAACCCCCATTGATGTTCCAATATTGAACACAGCCGAATTACAAATTATTGTCGAAACTCAAAACCAAGTTGTAATTCCAAATTTTGAAGGTAAAAATGGTCATCCAATAAAATTACATGCTGATTTTTGTAATCCATTGCTTCTAATGAATCCTGCAGACGAAAACAGCCGATTGGATCTAGAAATCAAGAAAATAAATCTTTCAGAAATCACAAGAATCCCAGTAACCGATTCCACTGTCGTAAAAAACTTAAATACCCCAAACGATTGGATTGAGTTTTCAAAAACATAAAAAAAGCGTCTCGAAAAAACTTTCGAAACGCTTTTATAACTTAAATTCGTTTATGATTGATGATGATGGCAAACAAGTAAAACCTATTTCTTGATTAATTCCTGAAGTGGTTTTAATTGTTCCAAATCAATTTTGGATTCTTGCAAAACCGAAATCATATTTATAATATGGGTAGGATTCATGTCTTTCCCCAAGACTCTTACTACAGCAAAACCTGCATCATTTTTATTGGCAAAAAACACAAATTCACTGATGTGATCATCGGTACCTACGTAGGTTACAGACGCTCCTTGCTTACCTGAGTTAAATTTCATCAGCTGCTGATACTTTGAATCTTTTAGAATCAAATTCACTTTAGCACGCTCTGTATCGAACTGTGACTTGTTTTTATCATTCAATTTAAAAGCCAAAACATTTATTTTCTCAAAAGACTGCAAAGCTTCTTTCTGAACTACAGTTAATTTGGTTTTATCAACATCTAAGATATTTGATGAAATATCCAACGCAATAAAGTCCTTGTTTTCGGTATTCTCAACAAAATATTTTTGCAGAGTAGGCTCTGAACTACAGCTTCCAAAAACTAAACTGAGAAGCAGTGTGATTATAAATAGAATGATTTTCATCTTACTTTTTACCTTTAGTTGCTTTTTTCAAATCGTCTCCTCCTGGTATTCTCATTTTGTCTGTCAAAACTGAAATTTCATTCAAATCAAAGTCGCCGGTCAATGACATCAAAACGGTATCTTCTCCTTTACTACCTTCAACAAACATCAGCAGTTCTCTTATCTGAGTATCTTTAGCTCCAGATTTCACCATGATCTTTACATTTCTGCCTTTGTCATTTATACGCATCAGTTCTTCTAAACCGGCAGTTTTAATATATTTATCAGCTGCCAATTTCATTTCCCCTTCTACCTTAGAATTTTGAGTGGTAAACACTTTTAAATTGTCCAATTTCTTGATCAAATTCATGTATTGCTGTGCCTCCTTATCAGAAGTGTCAACTTTTACTTTACTCATCAACTCGAACATCTTTTTGTTTACAACTATTGATGTTACTTCCTCCTGCCCGTCGAACTTATCGAATGCCGATTGGGCAAAAAACGGACTTGACACTAATACTGCTACTAACGTGATTATTAACTTTTTACTCAAGCTCATTTTATTGTTTTTTTTGTTTTCGTGAATCTTTGATTTCATTTTATTTTGATTTAATGATTATTTTTAAAATTTAAATGCTGCAATTGGGCTTGAATGCTCTAGAATCACTCTCGCTTTATTTTTAATATTTTTAACCTATTTTTTTTGGGCGTGACGCAAAAAACCTTTCATAATGGCATTTATTCTTTTTATTCAACAAATACCTTATCCTTCGTTACTTCATACACTTTAATGTACTGAATTCCTTCAACACCCACATTTACATTATTCGACAGCATTGCCAATGCTTTCTGGGTTGCTTCCAAAGCTTCTTTGGGATTTTCATAAGTCCCTAATTCATTATTTCCCTTTACTTCATTAGTATTGAAATAAACATAAGTTCCTACTCCTAATAAAACAGCTATTGATGCCGCTATCGACAGCCATGCCACTTTTTTCTTTTTAGAAATCAACGGTATATCTTTCTCGAAATTTTCTTTTTTTGCTTCAACAAAATATCCAAATAAAGGCTTGTATTGTTCTAAATGCGGTGCAACATTTGATGAAGAAAAATAGTTCTTCAACTCGTTCTCTTCAGCAATACTTGTTTCTCCTTCAAAGTATTTTTCTAAAAGTGCTTCCATTTTATTGAACTCCATAACTGTGTGTTTTTAACATGTATTCTCTAATTGTTTTCCTTGCTCTTGAAAGTGCCACTCGTATAGCAGTTTCATTCATCTCTGTAATTTTGGCAATTTCCGAAAATTCGCATTGCTCTATATCTCTTAACTGAATAATTAACCGCTGCTGTTCTGGTAATTGGTCGATAATTTTTTCAACCCATCTTAAACTGTCACAATCTTCTATTTTTTTATATAAGCTGGGTTCTTTATCTGTAAAATTATTGTGTTCTATTTTGAGATTGCTGGCTCTCTTCGATTTCAGCTGATCTAAACAGTAATTTTTGGTCATGGTCATCGCCATTGCTTCGACACTATTATATGTCTCTAAATTTTCATTTTTACTCCACAATTTTACCAAAATTTCCTGGGTCGCATCTTCTGCTTCCTCTGTGCTTACTAGTAATCGCTTAGCCAATCTAAAGAGCTTGTCTTTGAATGGATTAATTAAAAGCACAAATTCATTTTGGTTCATAAATGCGGTTTTATTTTGTTGGTTATATAATCAAGACGAGTCACTATAATAATTGTTACAAAAAATAAATTAAATCAAACTAAAGTTAGTATTTTTGCGTTCTAGTCTTACAAATAAATTAATAATATGAAGGCGTCATTCAAAATTACACTTTTAGTATTCATAGCTTTTTTTACTTTTCAGAGCTGCGAAGATAATGATGATGTCGCTCCGCCAGCAAATATCGAAGTCAATGACTTTGTATGGAAAGGTCTTAATTTATATTATTTATGGCAGGCCGACGTACCTAATTTGGCTGACAGCCGATTTGCAAATCAAGCAGCTTTAAATAATTTTTTAATAGGATATACAAAACCCGAAGATTTATTTGATGCTCTGAGAGTCAATGCAAAAATTGATAGGTTCAGTTGGATTGTGAGCGATTATCTAGAATTAGAAGGTCAGCTTCAGGGAACTACAAAAAATGACGGCATGAATTTTGTTCTGCACTATAAATCCGCAAATTCTAATGATATATTTGGATTTGTAAGCTATATAATCCCCAATTCAGACGCTTCAATTAAAGACCTAAAACGAGGAGATATCTTTTATGGTGTAAATGGAATACAACTTACCGATAAAAATTATCAAGATTTATTATTAAACTCCGAAAATTACACTATAAATTTAGCTGATTACAACAATCGTGCGATTACTCCAAACGGAAAATCAGTAAGCCTAACAAAAACAGTTCTTACTGAAAATCCAATTTTAATCAATAAAGTTATTGAAAGTGGCGGACATAAAATAGGTTACTTAATGTATAATGGTTTTTATTCTACCTATGATACACAGCTAAATGATGCTTTTGCCACGTTAAAATCCGAAGGTGTTACTGATTTAGTTTTAGATTTAAGATACAATTCAGGCGGTTCTGTTCTGTCTTCTGCCCGTTTGGCCAGTATGATTACAGGACAGTTCACAGATAAAATATTTGCTAAGCAAAGATGGAATGACAAAATCAATGATTATTTCGAATCGGAAGATCCGGACGCACTAAAAAATTTATTCACAAATAAGGTAGGATCTTCACCATTAAATAGTTTGAATCTTACCAAGGTTTATATTTTAACCACTGAGAGTACTGCTTCAGCAAGCGAATTGGTTATCAACGGATTAAAACCTTATATTGATGTAGTTCAAATTGGCGATGTTACTACTGGAAAAAATGTAGGATCAATCACAATCTACGACTCACCTACTTTTGGAAAAGAAAACAGAAACCCAAGTCACCGTTACGCCATGCAGCCTATTGTTTTTAAAACTGTTAATGCTGCTGATTTTGGTGATTATTTTAATGGTTTAACACCAGCAAAAGGTAATTTATTGCCAGAAGACATAAACAATTTGGGTGTACTTGGAAACTCCGAGACCAAAATGATTGATAACAAAGAAACTCTAATATCGAACGATCCTTTATTAGATTTGGCTTTTGCTAAAATCACTGGAAGACCTACAGGAATTACTACAAAAAAGAAAAAAAGTGTTCCTCAAATTCAATTTAATTATTTGGGCGATTCAAAATCAATTACTAATCAAAACCAAATGTATATTGACAAAGTTCCAGCTGGGCTTTTGAAATCATTATAGCAAATATAATTCAGGATAACAATTATATTTAAGAAGACACCTGAACTTAATAGAACTCAATCAAAAAAGGCTTTCATCACTGAAAGCCTTTCTTTTTTCAAAAAACAATACCTAATACGTTAATTAATCCAATAGAAATACCACAAACTATTAAACCTACAACCGTATTATACTATATTAAAAAAATTAATTATTAAAGTAAAACCCATTTGGTCCCACACCAACAGTTAATTCTTTTTGTAAAATTCCAGTTAAATTATAAATATAAGCCTTACTGTCAGCCTTATAATCTCCACTATCAGACACGTAAATACGATCATTATTAACTGCAAATCCATATAAATTAGCAACTGTAGAAGCCGTTACAATTGGTGTAGTCGAAGCTGCTGTCGCATTCGTGTTTATGCTGTAAACTGAATTTGATACAGTGTAGTAGATTTTATCATTATAAATATCCATATATCCTGCCCCGTCTAAAGCTTCTGGAAATGTAATTTTAGAAGTTGTTTTATCTGATAATTTTACTTTCACTATTTCGCTTCTGCTGCCAGAAGGTCCTCTCAATATATATAGAATCCCATCTTTCTCCTCCATTGTATCAGCACTTGATCCAATTGTTATTGGTGTTTCAACCGTTTTTGTCGCAATATTTACAATCAATAATTTCTGACTGTTATAAGGCTCAGTAATATATAGTTTACCATCCTTTTCTATAATTCTGTTGGCTGTTGCGTTTACATTAATTTTAGACTCATATTTATTAGTTGCCAAATCAATAACAGCAACATAATCATCTGTATTACCATCAGCATCCCATGCACCTCCCCAATCAGCATAAGTATTAGCATTCGTTACATATGCTTTACCATCTTTTACAACACCGTATCTTGGGTTTACAAGTCCTGTCTCAATTTTTGCTATTAATTTAAATGTATATCTATTAACAACATTTATTACATTTGCCCCCCCAGCGATAATATAAGCATTGTCGCCATTAAAAAAGATGTTTTGAGCAAACTTTCCTAGTAAGTCACTTCCATTCGCTGCTGCATATACATCTTTTGTAAAAACACTGAAATCATCACTGGAAAAAGACACTGTTCCCTTTCCAGATATATCACTTCCTTCATTTAGAATAAAAAATCCATTGTCATAATCTCCTTTTGGAGTGTTGTCATTGTTATCATCGTCATTCGAACACGAGACAAACAACGAGATACCAAACGCTATTAAAAGTAATTTACTAATTTTCATAATATTAAAATTTTAAAGTTAAATACATATTGAAATTTCGACCCGGCATAGGTCTGTTTTCCAGACTTTCATAATTTTCATTGAAAAAATTTAAAACCTGAAAGCCCAGTTTAAAAGAATCCAAGAATTTAAAATCATAATCTATTCCTAGATTTGAAACGATATAGTCGTTTATGATTTCATGCGGATTATTATCAGCTCTGGTGTAAACAAAACCATTATATAAAAACTGATAATAAGCAGTTATTCTATTTCTCGAATAAGAAACCGAGGCAGTAACTTTATCATAAGGAACAAAGAAAAGCTGGTTTCCGGTTGCTTCATCTTCAGATACTGTGTAAGCATAAGAAGCATTGGCATTAAAATTATTTTTGCCAAACTGTTTTTTCCAGCTCAATAAAGTTTCAGAACCATAACTGTTCACTTTGTCTTTATTCTGAGGAGTCCAAATACCATTTTTACCGGGAACCCACTGCAGTAAATCATTAATTTTAATATAATAGAAAGTCTGCGTAAGCGAAATGTTTTTGAAAGTAAACACATTCCCTATTTCCGCCTGATAAGAACTCTCAGGTTTTAAATCAGGATTTCCGCCTGTCTCCCAATACAAATCATTAAACGTTGGTATCCTGAAATTTCGTGATACATTAAATTTAAAATTATACAACTTGCTAAATTGATAGGAAGAACCTAAAGAGAATAAAACTGGCGAGTCATAATTGTTTGTAAATTCTTTTCGAATGCCAAACTCATTTTTCCAATGCGTCAAAAAGTCTTGCTTTATCAATAATGACGCTGAACTAATTTCGCGAACATGATCTCCAAAACCTGTTCCATAACCATTAGTTCTATTGTAATCTAAAATTCCGTTTACCTGCGTCGATTTAAATAATGTGTATCCAAAATCAGCTTTAGTTATTAAACTTTCTGTTTTTCCGTAAGTATATTGATTGGTTGAATTGTCAGCAAAATATTGATAGTTTTCAAAAATATAAGCTGTTTTTAAATTCGTGCTAAACCTGCCTAAATTCCCATCATATTCTAATAAATTACGGTTAAAACCATTAACGTATTTACTTTTCATTTCAGATTCTGTAACTAAAGAAGTATTTCTATCTGTGTTTGACGTTTGACTGTATAATTTTAAAATGTTTTTATCATTAAGTTTATACCCCAAATTAGCGCTCACTGTAATCACATCATATTGACCATTTTGATTCCAGCGCTGTTCACCTTTCCAAGTATATTTATTCAGGTATTTGTAATCATTAGTGGAACTATTTTTCGAAAAACCAATTTGAGCAGTCCATTTTTCAGTCGAGATATTCGTCTTATAATTAATTCCGATAGTATTAAAACTGCCATAGTTAAGCTTTAAATTAGTATCAAATCGATTATAAAAACCCAAATCGTTGTTTAAATGAACCGTTCCGCCTATTGCTCCGCTTCCATAAAGTATGCTTCCACCACCAGCTTTTACAGAGATTGAATTATAATCAGAACCTGAAATTGTATTAAAATCGGTACTCCCATTCATTTGCGAATTAATATTGATTCCGTTCCATATTACTGCAGTCTGAGAAGAAGTTGTTCCTCTAAAAGAAACCGTAGAAAGCATTCCGCGTCCATATTCTTTGAAATAAAGCGTAGAATTAAAGTTTAATAAATCAGTCAGTAAAGCTTCATTTTTATTGATAATAGAATCATTAAATTTTAAAACTGACTGTGAACTGGAATATTTTTTAAGATTTATATCCGAAACAATAACTTCTTTTAAAACAGTTATAGAGTCATTCTGTGCCGAAATAAATTGGCACGTTAAAACAAAAAAGATAAAAAGTAATTTTCTTAAAGTCATAATTTCTGAACCTTTTTTCCCGAAAGTTCGATATTCGTTAAGAAAAAAGGCAGGTCTCCTGGCTTGCGTCTTGTTGTTTACCTTCCCATTCTTTTTAAAAACAGTGGCTTTGTAGATAACAACAAGCTTGATAGCTTACAGTTGCGGGAACAGCTTAGGTTTTGAACCTAATTCCCTTTTAATGTGTTTTCTTAAAAAAGTAAAACACAACCTTAATTCGGGTGCAAATATAGCAGAAATCAGTTTACAAATCATAAAGTTTTATTTTTTATATTTGTAGTAAACAATTTCATTATGGAAACTTTTATTGTACATCCGAAAAACAATGAGGAAAAAAAAGTGATCAAAGCTTTTCTTGAAGCATTGAAAATAAAGTTTGAAAATCAAAAAGAAAATTCCACTGAAGATTCTTATGACACAAATTTTGTAGCTTCAATGGAGCGAAGCATTAAAGATGAAAAAGAAGGGAAAATTTCTAAAATCAGCCTTGATGATATATGGAAGTAGAATTTACTGATGAAGCTTTAGAACATTTAAAATATTTTAAAAAACTAAATAACCCGATATTTCTAAAAAAAATAAGGCAACTAATTGAATCCATAATTCAAACTCCTTATAGTGGAATCGGAAAACCAGAAGCTTTAAAATATAATTACACTGGTTTTTGGAGTAGAAGAATTAATCAAGAACACCGATTAATTTACAAAATTTCAGAAAACAAAAATAGTATTACCATTTATTCTTTGAAAGGACATTACTAAAAGTCAATTTCAACTTTAATCACAACTCCATAATCCAATTGCGTTTTAAAAGCGTCTTGCAAAGGGAGATTGTTTATTTTGCACAAAATACTTCGAATAACTCCTGAATGCGCCACAATAATAATTGGCTTAGCATGATTTTTTGCTAACTCATCATTCAAAAATACACGAACCCTGTTGTCCACATCCACAAATGATTCGCCATTTGGTACATTCACAGTTACAAAATCTTCCATCCACGGATCAAGAACTTCTCGCGGAATGGCATCCCATTTTAGTAATTCCCAATCGCCAAAATGCATTTCCATCAATCTTGAATCTTCAATAATGGAATCGATTTTAGTGTTTTTTTGAATATGATTCGCTAATATTGCACAGCGCTGCAAAGGACTAGAATACAAAACAGCCTCTTGTGGTAATTGGTTTAAAATGGATTCAAAAACTGTATCGTAAGGCTCTCGAATTCCAACATCACTCTGCCCATAGCAGATTCCTTTTTCACAAACCGTTTCGGTATGACGGACTAAATAAACTTCCATATTGCAATAATTGACAGATAAAAAATCACTTCACAAACTTGCTGTGTTGCTCCCAAACAATCCCCCGTATAGCCGTCAATCCATTTCTGGAAATAACGGGCAAGAAAAAACCGAGCAATAAAAACAGGTACTAAAACCAACAGCAATTGCCATTGAAAAAACGACAAAACCATAAGAGGCAATAATCCAAGAAACGAAGCCCCAACTACTTCTTTCCAAGTGAAATTTTGTGCAATTGGCTTACTTTTACTCGATGCATCTTCTCTGGAATATTGGTGTGTAAAAACAATAGAAATAGCAGATAAACGACTTATAGAATGAGCGGAAACGAATAAAAGCAGGTTACAGATTGCAGGTTGCAGATTGCAGATTTGAGATAGAGAAACCAGATTATAAAGTGCTTGAAATTTTAGTAAAAAAAGCAAAACTATACCAATGGCTCCATAGGCTCCAATAGCGCTGTCCTTCATAATCATCAAGATTTTTTCTTTGGTCCAACCGCCTCCAAAACCATCGCAAACGTCGGCAAAACCATCTTCATGGAAAGCTCCTGTGGTAAGAATTCCCGCAATCATTGAAAGTATCAAAGCTATTTCAACAGAAAACACAATCGATGCTAGGTAATAAATGCCAAAACAAATTCCTCCAACAATCCATCCAATAAGCGGAAAATAACGTGAGGCTTTATTTAAATAATCGGGATTGTGGTCGATGTTTTTAGGACACGGAATTCGCGTGTAAAACATCAAAGCGGTAAAAAATATATGTAATTGTTTTTTCATTTTTTATTTATTTTCATTGCAGAGATGCAATGCAGTGTATCTCTACGTGGTACGTGCAACAAATTATTTCCTGCTGATACCTGCCGATTCAAAACTGGCCATTTCATTCAAAAAAGCAACAGCAGATTGAATAATCGGAAACGCTACCGCACAACCTGTTCCTTCTCCCAATCGTAAATCCAATTGCAACAAGGCTCTAACATTCAAATAATTCAATATTTTTTGATGTCCCTGTTCTGCCGATGAATGACAGAATATTGCATTTTCTTTTACCAATGGATTCATTTTATAAGCTATTAAAAAAGCAATTGAACAAATAAAACCGTCCACCAAAATGAGCATATTATTTTCTTTCGCCTGCAGCATTCCACCAGCCATTTGCAGGATTTCAAATCCACCAAAATAAGCTAATTTACTTTCTAAATCATCTGAACCTCGGTAATTTTCAATCGCTTTTTTGAGAATATTTTGCTTCTGAAGTAGCTTTTCATCGACAACGCCTGTTCCTTTTCCGACGCAATCTTCGATGGGTAATTCCAAAAGAATGCTCATCAGCACCGAAGCTGTAGAAGTATTCCCAATTCCCATTTCGCCAAAACCAATGCAGTTGCAGCCTGTTTCAAAAATAGCATTTACGACTTCTTTTCCTTTAGCAAAACACAAATCTAATTCAGTTCTGCTCATTGCCGAAGTATGTAAAAACGACTGTGTCCCCTTCCCTATTTTAGCCGAAACCAAATTGGCATTTGTCGGAAAATCATAATTTACTCCAGCATCTACAATGGTTATTGCAATATTATTTTGCTTACAAAACACATTAATCCCTGCTCCGCCTTCCAGAAAATTAGTCACCATTTGTCGGGTCACATCCTGTGGGTAAGTACTTACTCCGTGATTTGCAATTCCGTGATCGGCGGCAAAAACGACTATATTAGGTTTTGTAATTTTGGGTGCTAATGTTTGAAAAACTGTTCCGATTTGTTTTGCCAAACTTTCTAAAACACCAAGCGAGCCGGTGGGTTTGGTTTTATTATCTATTTTTTGCTGGAGTTCTTCTCCTATTGCGGAATCGTTGGATTGTGATTGCTTTGCTTCGTCCCTCGCAACTCCTCGCAATGACTTGGGACTTGAGACAGGCGTTGAAAATAAAATCTCTTCAACAAATGGATTTTCTGCTTTTTGTTTCCAATTCAGTTGTTGCAGCATGGGTTGGTTTCCATAATCGGTAGCGGGTTTACCTACGCAAAAATAGCCTAAAGGTTCAATATTTTCCGGCAATCTTAAAAGCTGTTTGAACTGGTAATAATTCAAGATTGAGACCCAACCCATCGAATAGCCTTGTTCTGTCAATGACAGCCAAATGTTTTGAGCTGCGCAAACCGAACTGAATTTTACGGCTTCATTACTACCAACGGTTCCAATAGTGAAATTATTCAAAACCGAACGGTCATAACAAATCACTAATCCGAGTGGAGCTTCCTCAATTGCTTCAAGTTTTAAGGCTTTGTATTGTGCTTTTTGAAATTCATCGTCCGTTAAGTTTGATGCCTTCTGGTCATAATCCAAAAATAAATCTTTTACGGCTTTTTTGATTTCAGCCGATTTAATCAAATAATATCGTGTAGCATCGGTCAAACCAACAGATGGTGCGTGATGTCCAGCTTGAAGTGCTTTTTGGATTACTTCATCGGGTACAGCATCAGTTGTAAAATGACGGGTGTCTCGGCGGGATTGTATGATTTCATCTAATGTCATTATGTGCAGTTTTTGCGTTAGGGATGGAAGCGGCATCTCCCGATTTAGAAAAACAAGGCTTTTTTGCCGTAGTTTTTGTTAATCGGGAATATAGCGTACAGCCCGACCCTTGGGGAACGCCCAAATTTATAAAATCTATCCTTTTATTTTTACTGGAATTCCGGAAACCATCAAAATAACGGTTTCTGCTTTTTGAGCAATGTATTGATTCATCCAGCCCTGCAGTTCTGTGAATTTTCTGCCGATATGTGTTTCGGCGTGGACTCCCATTCCTATTTCATTGGTAACAATTATAATAGTTGTGTTTTCTTGCTTTGCAATGGCGTCTAATTCGGTTTTGGCTTGTTCCAAAGACAAAGCAACATCGTTTTTATTGTCCACAAAAAAGTTGGTTAACCAAAGCGTGACACAATCTACAATCGCTACTTTTCCTGAGAAATCAATTTCACTCAGATATTTTTCTTTTTCAATGTTGATCCATCGTTCATCACGGTCTTTTTGATGCCTGTCCACCCGCTTTTGGAAATCATCGTCCCATTTTCTAGCCGTTGCGACATACATTGGATTTTTAGCTAATTCTTTGGCTAAATTTTCGGCATAACTGCTCTTTCCTGAGCGTTCACCACCTGTAATTAAATAAATCATTTTTTTCTTTTTTAATCAATATGGACAATGTGTACAATCACTTTTACAGCAATATCCGCGTTTAAGATGGAACCAAGGTTTGAAAACATAGTTTCCGTCTTCAAAATAGTAATCAATTCCTTCTATGATTTTGGCGGTTTCGGGCAATAACGACGCTTTATTTCCTATTGCTGTTTCGGGAGTTATTGTGGCTACAAACTCGTCTACTCTATCCGAACTGGCTTTTTTAAAACAGCTAGGACATAGACAATCGGCTATATCAAAGGGTTTGAAAATGGGAGGGAAATCATTGCACCAACAAGCTTCCCCTTCAGGAATATTTCCGCATTTAAAAGGCTCTTGGCAGGTCGAACAATGCTTCTCTTTTATAACATTCATTTGGTAAAGATAACGTTTGTCTTATTTTTTACTGCAAAAATTAAACAAGAAATTTATAATTTACTATACCTTTGCCCTTATTGAAAAAAATATAATATGCGCTTTTCATTCTACAAAGTTCTTTTAGTCAGTGTTCTTTTTTCTTTTATCGGATGTAAAAAAAATGAGACAAAAGAGGTTATAAATGCCGTTAACACTACAAACAGCATTCAATATTCCAAAAGTTTGGCTATTCATAAGCATGACGGTTATACAGTAGTAACGGTTTCTAATCCTTGGCCGGATGCTGTTAAAGATTTCAAATATATTCTAAAAGAAAAAAACGGAATTGTTCCGGACAGCTTAAAAAAATATACTCTAATTAATGTTCCATTACAGTCTATAGTAGTGACTTCGACCACTAATATTCCGTTTCTTGAAATGTTGGGTGTTGAAAAATCATTGGTTGGATTTCCACATACCGATTATATTTCTTCCGAAAAAACCAGAGCTTTAATTGACGCTGGTTCGGTTAAAAATGTGGGACAAAACGAAAAACTCAATATCGAACAGCTTATAGAATTAGCACCGGAACTTATTGTGACTTTTGGTATAGACAATAACAATCCCACGCTTGAAAACTTACAAAAAAGCGGTCTCAAAGTATTAATTCAAGCCGATTGGATGGAGCAATCTCCACTGGGAAAAGCGGAATGGCTAAAACTATATGGCGTTTTATTTGGCAAAGAAAAAGAAGCAAATCAATTGTTTGATACTATCGTAAAAGATTACAATGATGCACTGAAATTGGTTGCTAACCAAAAACTAACTTCAACGGTTTTGTATGGCTCTATGTATCAAGACCAATGGTATGTAGCGAAAGGCAGCAGCTGGGTTGCTCAATTTATGAAAGATGCCAAAGCCAACTATCTTTGGAAAGACCTAGAAGGAACTGGAAGTCTTGGATTGTCTTTTGAAAATATTTTAGATAAAGCAAAAACTGCTAATTTCTGGATTGCAACGGGTTCGTTCAAATCCTTAACGGAATTGAAAAATGCAAACCCTCACTACATTCAATTTGATGCTTTTTCAAACAAAAACATTTATACTTTTGAAGGAAAAACGGGAGCGACTGGAGGTACAATTTTCTATGAATTATCTCCTTCCAGACCTGATTTGGTATTGAAAGATTACATTAAAATTTTTCATCCCGAATTGCTTCCTGATTATACTTTTACTTTTGCTCAAAAACTGAATTAAACACAACCAAACAAACAGACCTAACAGGTTTCAAAAACCTGTTAGGTCTTTACTAAAAAAAGTAAATTGAATAATCAAAAACGAAATACAACCTTATTTTCATTGCTTTTTGCAGGGCTAATTGTTTTGTTTTTTGTCAACATTAGTTTCGGTTCTATTACTATTCCCTTCAAAGAAATTTACACGAGCTTGACCGGTGGACATTCCAGTAAATCGACTTGGGAATACATCATCATCAACTATCGTTTACCCAAGGCCATTACAGCAGTTTTGGTCGGAATAGGATTATCGATAAGCGGTTTATTAATGCAGACTTTATTTCGAAATCCGCTTGCTGGGCCTTATGTTTTGGGGCTCAGTTCGGGAGCTAGTTTGGGAGTTGCGTTTGTTATTTTGGGTGCGAGTGTTTTACCCTCCTTTTTGAGTGGTGTTTTATTATCTCCCTACGGAATCGTTTTGGCTTCGACATTAGGAAGTACCTCTGTTTTATTATTGGTATTATTGATTTCGCAACGACTTAGAGACACTATGGCTATTTTAATCGTTGGGCTAATGTTTGGAAGTTTTACCAGTGCGATTGTGGGTGTTCTTACTTATTTCAGCTCAGCGGAACAGTTGCAGAAATTCACTTTTTGGTCTATGGGGAATCTTGGCAATTTATCTTGGTCGTCTATTCTCATTTTAACGATTTGCGTACTATTCGGTTTATTGCTAAGCTTACTTAGTATCAAACCTTTGAATGCCTTACTCTTGGGTGAAAATTATGCTAAAAGTATGGGATTGAATTTCAATAAAGCTCGGCTTATTATCATATTGGCAACGAGTATTTTGGCAGGAAGCATCACTGCTTATGCTGGACCTATTGCTTTTGTTGGCTTGGCGGTTCCTCATATTGCTAAATTGGTTTTTCAAACCAGTAATCATACTGTTTTATTCTGGAGTACTTTGCTCTTTGGAGCTGGGATCATGCTGATTTGTGATGTGGTTTCTCAAATGCCTGGAATGGAAATTACACTGCCAATTAATGCGATTACTTCGATATTGGGTGCTCCGGTGGTTATTTGGCTGTTGGTTCGAAAGAGGAGTTTTAAGTGATATTTAAAATGATTGAGTATAAAAATTAACCGCAAAGGTCATAAAGGATTACGCAAAGTTCGCTAAGCTTTGTGGTAAAAATATCAATAAATATGTCAAACAATATCCTCACCACCGAAAATTTAAGTATTGGATACAGTTCGAAGAAAGAAACCGTGACCATTGCCGAAAACCTCAACTTGAACTTGCAAGCTGGAAAACTGATTGCTTTGATTGGAGCAAATGGTATTGGGAAATCTACATTGCTGCGCACTATTACTGGAATTCAAAAACCTCTGCAGGGAACTGTTTTACTGAATAATAAAAAAATATCCAGCTACGAACCTTTGGAACTTGCACAAAATTTAAGCATGGTTTTGACCGAAAAATTACCTCCAAGTAATTTAACTGTTTTTGAATTGGTCGCTTTGGGTCGCCAGCCGTACACTAATTGGATTGGGACTTTATCGAATGCCGATATTCAGATCGTTCAAGATGCAATTGATTTGACGCAAATTGGACATCTATCACAAAAAAAACATTATGAAATAAGTGACGGACAATTGCAAAAGGTTTTAATAGCAAGAGCATTGGCACAAGACACGCCCTTGATTATTTTGGACGAACCTACTACTCATTTAGATTTATTACACAAAGTTTCGTTACTTAAACTCTTAAAAAAACTTACACACGAAACTGGAAAATGTATTTTATTTTCGACTCACGATATCGATATGGCTATTCAATTAAGTGACGAAATGATTATCATGACTCCCGAAACAGTAGTGCAGGATGAACCTTGCAACTTAATCAGTAAAGGAAGTTTCAATACTTTATTCAAGGATGAACACATCGTTTTTGACAGCGAAAAAGGAAAGTTTGTGATTTCTTAAATTTTCTTTTTACTATTAAATCGCTGTCTGTGGATTTTAGCAGCAGTTAATAATTCCTTTGAGCTCATATTAAATTTATTATCACTGAATTGCACTGTGGCATGTTTGTTAGCATCATAAAAAACAAAGTCATACTGATAACTTTGACCATCATCTGTATCCAATACCAAAGTAACTATTCTTTCGTTTTCAATTTTATCCCAAGTAACTATTGGCTCCTCTTTAATTTGAATTCCGTGGGAATTGATTCTCATTTGAACTACATCCCATTCAGCCACTAACGTCTTAGTTTCTTTAATAAAAAAGCAGGAAAAAGCAAAAACAATAAAAGCCGAAAGATACTCCTTAGCGCAAAACAGATACAAACTGAAACCAAAAGCTAAGACAAGTATAAATATCCTGAAACCAATAGTCCCTCTTGAAATATAAACCTTGGTTTCTTCTGAATATAATAAATTATATGGATCT
Source organism: uncultured Flavobacterium sp. (assembly GCA_963511475.1). Classification (GTDB taxonomy): domain Bacteria; phylum Bacteroidota; class Bacteroidia; order Flavobacteriales; family Flavobacteriaceae; genus Flavobacterium. Next base: position 3,017 of record CAUPJC010000039.1, on the reverse strand, counting down.
ATTATTGGTCTCATTCTATCTAAAATTAATCTGTCTCTTTGCTTCACCAACCACAAAAGCAACCGAATTAGCAATATTGAAACTGCGAATTAAATTTGACATAGGAATGGTCAGATGATTCTCAAATTGACTTAAAACTTCCTTACTCAAACCTACACTTTCCTTCCCAAAAACCAGCCAATCATCATCTTTGAATTTAGCTTCATAAATGGATGTTGAGGCATGAGAACTCATCAGGAAGACTCTTGACAAATCTGGAATTTGAGACATCCATTCAGACACATTTTTATATTCGGTGACATCCAGATGAACCCAATAATCGAGACCGGAACGCTTCAGGTTTTTGTCATTAATAACAAATCCAAAAGGATGAATCAGGTGTAAACGACTTTCAGTACCGACACACAAACGACCAATATTTCCAGTGTTATTAGGGATTTCGGGTTCTACTAAAACGATATTTAACATAGTTTTTTTGTTTAATCGGTAATTTGTTTATTTGTTTAATTGGAAATCAGAAACCTCTAAAACTTCTCCAGCCAGTAAACCGTTCAAGTGTACATTTCCAATACGGACGCGCACCAATCTTAAAGTAGGAAAACCAACTGCTGCCGTCATTTTGCGGACTTGGCGAAACTTCCCTTCATTGACCGTTATGGAAGCCCAAGAAGTAGGGCCGTGTCGTTCATCTCTAATTTTCTTGCCTCGTGGACCAAAATTAGGAATTTCATCTAGTATAAAAGCTTGGCATGGTTTGGTTCTATATTTAGTTCCATTGAAACCAATTTCAACTCCCTTTTTTATTTGATTAATAGCTTCGGAAGTGATTAGTCCGTCTACTTGCACGTAATATTCCTTTTCAACTTTCTTACTTCTAATTTGCTCACTTACTTTTCCATCAGTAGTCAAAAGCAATAACCCTTCTGAATCTTCATCTAAACGACCTATTGCCATCGTGCCGTCAGGAAAATCGTAGAGTTCCCCCAACAAATGTTTTTTCCGTTTCAGTTCATAAATAAATTGACTTAAATAGCCATAGGGTTTGTTAAGGAGGAAATGATAGTGCATGTATTTTGAGTCTTAAGCCACAAATATAATGGCTTATTCTATTTAAAAAAAACGCACCTCCAAAGTCTCTTTCAACTATACCTTATAATTCTCCTTTCATGACACTAAAAAGGCAAGTCATGGCATTTAACCTGTATTAAAAACACACAACAACTACTTTTACTACAAGGAAATAAGCAAAAAAACCAACTTAATTATACTCACACTTTTCTTAAAAATCTATTAACATTTAAATCAAAAAATTATGAACGATGAATTCATTGGCACTATTAAACTTTTCGCAGGTAGTTTTGCACCTGCAGGCTATTTTACTTGTGAAGGGCAACTTTTATCAATCAGAAATTATACTGCATTGTTTTCTATATTAGGAACCTATTATGGTGGAGATGGTATAGATACTTTTAAATTACCTGACTTACGTGGTGCTTTTCCAACACAATGCACTAACACAGGAGGTATACCCCCTGGAGGCACTTATTCACTTGGAGAAACTGGTGGAGAACAGGCTGCGACCATTACAGCGATGAACATGCCTCCTCACACACACACTATAATAAAAGGACCAGGAACGAATATAACTGGAAATGTATCGGTAACCACCACATTACAAGTTAGTACTAATCCAGGAGCTGATTCAACTCCCTCTACAACCAATAATGTTTTAGGGAAAACGGTTGATACGAGCGGAGCTGGAGACCCTAATTTGTATACTAATGCCGCACCGAATCAAAATTTAGCAGGAATTAGTTCAACAGCGACCAATAATTTAAATTTTGACCCAACTGGCTTACAATTGACTCCTTGGGGTTCTGGTCCCATGCCCTTGCCAACGTTACCGCCTTTTGTGGCTATGCAATACATCATATGCTATCAGGGAATTTTTCCTTCTAGACCATAATAAATATAAAAAAATGGACTATTAAATAATAGTCCATTTTTTTATATATATTTGATAATAAACACATTAACAAGTTATGATAAAAAAACTACTTCTCATTGGATGTTTTCTAAGTTTGTTTGCATCCTCACTGGCTCAAACTACTTTATCACCTGGTGATATTGCTATTATAGGTTACAATAGAGGTACGGTAGCTCCACAGGAGATGGCTATTGTTACTCTAGTTAACATATCTTCTGGTACTAATATCCGTATAACAGACTACGGTTATGACGAGGTTACAGGTGAATTTGGAACTAACTCAACAAATAATACCACGGAAGGTTCTATCTCTTGGACCACTACTTCAGCAATTCCAGCCGGAACAGTTATTAGATTCACCATTGCAGGAAACTCCAACGGAATCCCCACTGTTACTGGCCTCACAGGTACAATAATCATTACTGGTTTTACAAGTTTAATTGCGAACAATAATGTTCCTGCAAATTCTAATGGTGACAATTGGTTCATTTATCAAGGTAATACTCCTACGCTTGTAAATAGTTTCGTTTTTGGGTGGACTAATTCCTCTGTCGCATCCCATCTTGGTGTTCCTCAAGCAATAGATCAATTTTTAGTTCCATCATCGGGAACTCCTGGCAATACTAATTCTTATTTACCTCTTTCTCTTACTCTTGGCACAGATGCTATTGCACTCAATATAAGTGTTGCTAACGGAGGATCTCATGGCGACAACAATGTTTATACAGGGATACAAACAGGCACAAAAGCAGCATTACTAGCTGCAATTTGTAACAAAAGTAATTGGACTACAAGTGAGACAACTACTTATGATATTAGCCCAGGAGGAACACCCTTCCAAGGTACTAATCCAATTTTTAATGTTACAGATAACAATAGCGCGCCAACTGATATTGCACTTTCAAATACTTCAATCAACGAAAATGTAGCGGCTAACTCAACCGTGGGAACGCTTTCTTCTACTGATCCTGATTCGGGAAATACTTTTACTTATACTTTAGTAGCAGGTACTGGAAGTACTGACAATGCT
>CAUPJC010000038.1:0-50554 GCA_963511475.1 uncultured Flavobacterium sp. | reverse complement strand
GAAAAAATATCAGTAATTTTATCGAAACAAATCATAAGGTAGGATTTAGTTAAATATTTAATTGTCAGAGATTTAAATATACTAAATTTTACCTTTTTGTGCAATGTTTTCAGCCTAAATTATTAATCGAGTTCAGGTTTATAATAAAATCTTAAACTATAAAAGTTCAAAATTCAATTTCTCTAATTTTGCACTTTAAATAATTTGGCGGAACCAAGAAAAGAAAAAAAATGAAAAATCAATTAAAAGTACAAATCTGGTCAGACGTAATGTGTCCGTTTTGTTATATAGGAAAAAGAAAAATAGAAGAAGCGATAACGCAATTTGAAAATAAAGATTTCGTTGAAATAGAATGGAAAAGTTTTGAATTGGATCCACGTTTTATAGTAACATCAGGTGAAAGCATCGCAGATCATTTAGCAAAAAAATATGGCAGAGATATTGATTGGGCTCAGTCTATGTTAGAAAGCACATCTCAAACTGCTAAAAGTAACGGCTTGGATTTCCATTTTGAAAAAGCAATCTTGGCCAATTCATTAAACGCCCACCGATTATTGCATTTGGCAAAAAAGAACAATCGCTCTAACGAGTTAGAAGAACTGCTTTTCAGAGCATATTTTACCGAAGGAAAAAATGTAGACGATTGGAATACGCTCCAGGAAATCGGACAAAAAGCCGATTTGCACATTGATCAAATCAAAGAGCTCACAGATACAGATATCTACACAAAAGAGGTCAGACAAGACCAGCAAGAAGCACAAACTCTTGGAGTAACAGGAGTTCCATTCTTTGTATTCGATAATAAATATGCAGTGTCTGGAGCACAGCCAACAGATATCTTTTTGAAAACCCTTGAAAAAACATGGGAAGAAGGCAATTTTAACACTCCAATACAAATCCAAAATCCAGACGAAACCAACAGTTGTACAATTGATGGTTGTGAATAATATTAAAGATATGAACGAAATATCAAAAATACTACGATGGGGAATAATTGGCTGCGGTAATGTTACCGAACTGAAAAGCGGTCCAGCCTATCAAAAAACTGAAGGTTTTACAATAGGAGCAGTAATGCGCAGAGATCCAGAAAAAGTGGCAGATTATGCCAAAAGACATGGTATCCCCAAATATTATACCGATGCTGATACCTTAATAAATGACCCCGAAATTGACGCTGTTTATATTGCCACACCGCCCGACTCTCATAAATATTATGCTTTAAAAGTTGCCGAAGCAGGAAAACCATGCTGTATTGAAAAACCATTGGCTCCAAACTATCAAGACTGCTTAGCCATTGCAGAAGCCTTTGAAGCAAAAAACATTCCGGTATTTGTTGCTTATTACAGGAGGACTCTTCCAAAATTTGAGCAGGTCAAAAAGTGGATTGATTCAAAAGCCATTGGTGATGTGAGACATGTCAGATGGCATTTAAGTAAGCCTACAAGCGATCAAGACCGTTCTGGCGAATACAATTGGAGAACCGATATAAAAATCGCCACAGCAGGCTATTTCGACGATTTAGCCAGTCATGGACTGGATTTGTTTATTCATTATTTGGGCAACATAAAAGAAGTTTATGGAATCAGCATGAACCAGCAGGGACTGTACACTTCAAAAGATGCAGTTGTTGCTAATTGGCTTCACGAATCGGGAGTTACAGGAAGTGGCAGCTGGAATTTTGGTTCCTTCGAACGCGAAGATGTTGTTGAGATTTATGGCAGTAAAGGAAAAATCACGTTCTCTATATTTGAAAACGATCCTTTAATCCTAAAAACCGCAGCAGGTGAGACTACTCATAACATACCTCATCCCGAAAATATACAGTTACATCATGTGGAGCAAATGCGTGATCAACTGTTAGGCAACTCCAAGCATCCTTCCAGCGCATTCACAGCGTCTCACACTAGCTGGGTGATGGATCAAATTATTGGAAACTAATTTTTATAATTTTTTTCGAAACCTATAAGTATCTTGTGATCGGAATTAATACCAACAAGGTTAAAAAAACCTTGCGATATATGAACAATTGATCAAAGCATAAACATAAAAAACAGAGGCAGCTAAATTTTAGCTGCCTCTGTTTTTACAATAAGTGATTAAAACGATTACCAAGTCAATTCAACTTTCTGACCTTTCTTCAGAGTAATGTTTTTCTTTTTATCACCGTTAATAAGAATTGTTTTTCCACCATTTTTAGAAAAAACAGTTACTTTTTGCAGTGTTTTATTGTTCCATTCCATTGAAATTTCAAAACCTCCTCTGGCACAAATCCCTTTTACAGATCCGCTTTCCCAAGCATCTGGCAAAGCAGGCAATAAACGGATTTCATTTTCATCAGACTGTACTAACATTTCGGCAACGGCTGCTGCACCACCAAAATTTCCATCGATTTGAAACGGCGGATGCGCATCAAATAAATTTGGATACGTCCCTCCTCCTCTTCTTGGTTTCTCCATTTTCTTACCGTCAGGATCAACATATCGAAGTAATTCTCTATACATTTTATAAGCACGGTTGCCATCCCAAAGTCTCGCCCAAAGATTAATTCTCCAGCCTTTTGACCAGCCGGTAGTTTCATCACCTTTTATTTCCAATGTTTCTTTGGCTGCATTTGCTAATTCAGGCGTTTTAATGGGCGTGATGTGATTCCCAGGAAAAACTCCAAACAATTGTGACTGATGACGATGTTTTGGATCTTTATCCTCCCAATCAAAATACCATTCCTGCAGATTACCTTTTTTACCAATTTGGTATGGATATAATTTAACTAAAGCTACTTCAAGTTTCCCTCTAAAATCAGCATCAATATCTAAAACTTTTGAAGCTTTTATTGTTTTATCAAAACATTCTCTGATCATTGCCAAATCGGCTGTTCCTCCATAAAGAGTTGCTCCGACAAAACCATCAGGTGTGACGTATAGATTTTCTGGTGAAGTAGATGGTGACGTGATTAGATTTCCATTTTTATCACTAACCAGCCAATTCAAACAAAATTCAGCCGCTCCTTTCATCAACGTATAACCTTCGTTTTTTAAGTAATTTTTGTCTTGAGTAAAAACATAATGCTCCCAAATATGGGTACTCAACCAAGCTCCTGCCATATTCCAATTGGCCCAACAAGGATCTCCTCCACCAAATCCCCCAGCAGGATTACTCATTGCCCAAATATCTGAATTATGAGCTGCTGTCCAACCATTGACTCCATAAAATGTCTTGGCAGTTATTTTACCTGTTTCTGCAATGTTTTTTATAAAACTCAAAAGAGGCTGGTGTAACTCCGAAAGATTAGTGTTTTCTACTAGCCAATAATTCTCTTCAACGTTGATGTTTGTGGTATAATTGCTACTCCACGGTGGACGCATATACGGATTCCAAATACCTTGTAAATTGGCTGGAACTCCCAGCGTTCTAGAGCTGCTTATCAATAAATAACGTCCGTAATTAAAATATAAAACTTCTAAATTTTTATCTTCTTTTCCTTCGGAATAACGCAACAAACGTTCATCGGTAGGCAAATTTGGAGCTTCAGTTTTTCCTAAATCAAGATTGACCCTGTTGTAAAACTTTTGATAATCCTTACTATGAGATTCTTTTAAATTATTAAATGATTTAGAAATTGCTTTTTTCAAATTTTCTGAGGCGATCACTTTGTAATTCAATCCTTGTGTTGCGGGATTTTTATTAAACCCATTAAAACTTGTTGCTATGGAAACAAAAATAATAGCTTCTGTACCATTTTTTAGACCAATAGTGTTTTCCGTTTTGGTTATTGTACCATCCGCATTGTTTATTTGAATATCTGTTGCAAAACGAGTTCCTTTATTTGCATCAAAGACAATTGGATTTTCTTCCTTTACATAACTTGGAGCAGAATGAACTGGAGCATATCCTTCTATCTGCATAAGATTATCTTGTGTCGTGGTATTGTATTTTAACAAACTCTCGAAGTAAATATTAAAATTTAAACTTCCTTTTTTACTGGATTTGAGTTTAATAACCATAATTTGATCAGGAGCAGAAACAAAATATTCTCTACTATATTTTACATCATCAATGGTATAATTTACCTTAGAAATGGCATTTGCAATATCCAGTTCTCGATAATAATTAGAATAAGTTAACTCTTTCCCTTTAGCAGAATGAACTATGTTCATCGTACCCAGTGGGGCAAAAGATTCAGAGAAGCTACCTTGAATTTTTTTATTCAATTCCTCAGCGAGTTTATAATTTTCATCTTTGAGTGCTTCTCGGATAGCGGGAATATTTTTATATGCTTCAGGATTCATGTTTGCATTTACTGGCTCTCCTGACCAAAGAGTGGCATCATTCAAATAAATTTTATCTGAATCCACTCCGCCAAAAACGGTTGCTCCCATTTTCCCATTTCCTAAAACCAGACTTTCTTCAAAAAATTCTGCAGGCTGTTTGTACCAAAGAACATGATTGGATTGGGCTATAGCATACCCATAAACTAAGGAAAAGATAAAAACCAAAAGGAATTTACGAAAAGAATTTGACTGCATAAATAGATCTTTTTATTTTTTTGTTATTAAATCAAACTTTACAACTACTGTTTTCCGCCTGAGGGATTACTTCACTAAAATATTTATTTTCAAAGGAGTTCAGTGAACTTCGTTTGTAACTAGCTACCAAAGTAGCTTGGATAGCCCGAACGTATTTATAAATGCCGCACAATAAGCGTTATGTTAAATAGCGCCTTTTATACATGTGGTCACGCCCAAAGTTATTATTTATTTTTGACTATAAACAAAATTTTTGAAGGTCACAAAACCATCACCAACTGAAGAAAGACCTAGTTTTAAACTCATAAAGCCACTTAAAGCATTGTGGTTAAATGATGAAACCTCAGCAGAATTTTCAATTTTAAGCCAATCCTTTCCATCGATACTATAAAACATATTAACAAGCTGTTCTTTCTTTTCTAAACGAAGAAATAGATGATCTTTATTGACTCCTTTTTCAGTAGTGAACTGCCAAGATCTAAGAATTGCCATAATATTCTGTCTATCGGAAGCAATTCCTGTGTATAATTTATTATCATAGAAAAGGACTAATCCTGCGGTTGCATTGCCTTCAATTTCAACTTCAACGGAAACGGTATAGGAATGATCAGACGGAGTACATAATAATGGTGAACTATCGCAAATGCCGTTTCCTTTTGCTTTAATTTTTATACCAATACTAGAAAATTGAATTCGGTCTGCATCGAATTGATCATAAAACTGCCACTGAGGTCGCAATTCCATAGCCGTAAAAGTATCCGAAAGAGCGAAATCACTTTTTACAACTTGCCCAACAGGCTTTTGGATTAAATCATCTTCTGTTTTAACACCTTCTTTCATTTTAAACCACCCGTCGGCAGTCCATTCAATAGGCTGTAAAAGTGTCTGGCGTCCCATATTATAATTATCCTTTTCATAGCCATGAAATACCATCCACCAATTTCCTTTTGCATCGTCAATGATCGATGCATGACCTTTTGACCACCATTTTTCGGAGCTGGAATTTGTTCTAATGACAGGATTGTTAGGCGAATTTTCCCAAGGACCAAAAGGAGATTTTGATCGTGCTGAAATTACCATGTGGCTTGTCGCTGGTCCAGCTGTCCCACCTTCGGCGACTGTAAGATAATAATATTGTCCTTTTTTTATCACTTTTGGTCCTTCCAAACAAAAACATTCTATCGACCAATCTCTTGGTATTTTCCAACCATCATAAGCGTGTGTAGCTTTCCCTGATACTGAAAGTCCGTCTTTCGAAAGAGGCACGTAACTTCCGTCACTAAAATAAAGAAAACGATTGTCTTTATCATCTACAAAATGCCCAGGATCAATACTTCCAATCTTCAGGTCAACAGGATCAATCCATGGGCCGTTTATAGCATCTGCCCAAACAACATAATTAGTGTTATTAGCTGGAAAATAGATGTAAAATTTATTTTTGTATTTAACTAAATCCGGAGCCCAAACAGAACCTACACTTTTATTTAGAGCATGGGTAACAGGCTTCCAATTAATTAAATCTTTTGAAGTCCAAATTAATAATCCGGGATAATAATTGAATGACGAATGCACAATATAATAATCCTCACCATCCCTGATTATCGAAGGATCGGGATAATCTCCTGCAAAGATTGGATTTTGATATGATTCCGTGTTCTGCTGTTTTTTTTGTTGCTGTGCAGTAGTTGTGAGCGACATTGAAAAAATAAATAATAGAATTAACTTATTCATCTTGAACTTTTACTGGTTACTATTATTTACTGACACTATATTTCTCGTTTGCAGTAATCATTACCCAGTTATCGGTTCTAAAAGGGGATGCCGGGAAATTTTCTTTATTGAAAAGATTGATATCTGTATCGTCGTCTGCCCAGCCGTAATGAACAGCAACTGGATTTGACACGCTTTCGCTGGAAACGATTACTTTATTGTCTTTAATAATAGCTTTGGCAACATAAAAAACTTTATCAGAACCTGCTATTTCAAAACCTTTTAGGTTTCCATTTTTATCATTTGTAGACAACCCGCCACCAATAGACGCAAAGCTTACTGTAATTTGGTTTCCTTTAACTTCCATTGACTTGTACATTGGGCCACTGCAGACTTGCTTTTTACCATAAACATTATTCAAAGCTATAGATGCTAAACGTTTTGCAACATCTTGTTTGTTTGTTGGGTGAATGTCTTTTGCATTTCCAATATCGGTGGTTACTGCCATTCCGGTATTTGGTACTTTCAGTGTTTCGGTCTGAGCTTCGCGGAGTTCGGCCCAACGGCTCCCCTTTGTACTGTTCCCGCCAAATTCATCAAAAGTTGACAACTGCACAAAATAGAAAGGAAAATTTCCTTGATTCCACTTAGTTCTCCAATCGGTAATCATTAAAGGAAATGCTTTTTTATATTGATTGGCTCTCCAAACATTGGCTTCGCCCTGATACCACAAAACGCCTTCAAAAGCATACGGAATTAATGGATTTACCATTGCATTGTACAACAAAGAAGGGTAACTGTTTGGCGAAACTGAAATTTTTACATTTACCACATTAAATTTCCACAGCTCGTCAAGTGCAACAGCTTCATCTTTGAAATCAATTTTCAAATCGGCTGGATCTCCATAGATACCACCACCTCCACTATAATCGGTTATTTTTACAGCGATTACATTTGTTCCTTCTTTTAAAACACCAGCTGGGATTTTGTAAACTCTTTTGGCTTCCCAAATATTGCTGGTTCCAACCAGTACACCGTTAAGATAAGTTTGATCTTCATCATCAATTTTTGACAGATATAAAACGGCTTCCTTTTTTGCTTGCTCAGCAGATAAAACAATAGTTTTTCGCATCCAGACTACTCCATCAATATTACCAATCTGCTGGTTTTCCCAAAGAGAAGGTGCTTTTATTTCTGGCCAGTTTGAATCTTTGAAATCTGAATTTTTAAATTGATCTTGATTGGCATCACTTACTTCAAAACCTTGAATCTTTTCTATATTTGCTAAAAGCGTTTTTTTGTATGTTCCGAAAATCGCATCCATATTTACCGAAGGCACATTGGCAATCATATCTTTAAATTCATCACTTTTTTGAAAAGCTCCACGGCTTGTCCAAGTTTCTACATTGGTACCACCCCAAGATGTATTGATAATCCCGATTGGAATTTTTAATTCGGCATATAATTTTTTTGCAAAATAAAAACCAATGGCTGTAAAATTGCCAACAGTTTCTTTACTGCTCACTTCCCATTTGCCGGCTTTTAAATCTTCTTTTGGAGTACCGCTTAAATCTTGGGCTACTCCAAAATGACGAATCATCGGATAATTTGAATCGTTGATTTCGGATTGAGAATTCATGGTTTTATACACCTGAAATTCCATGTTTGACTGACCCGAACAAATCCAGACTTCTCCAACCAAAACATCCTTAATGACAATTTTGTTGTTTCCAGTTATGGTTAATTCAAAAGGGCCTCCTGCTTTTTCGGCATTTAAACCAATCATCCACTTACCGTTTTTATCGGCTTGAATCGTTTTTATTTGCTTATTAAAACGAACTTCTATTTTTTCATTCACATCTGCCAAACCCCAAACGGGTATGGGCTTGTTGCGTTGCAAAACCATTCCGTCTGAAAATAATAGAGGTAGGCGTACATTGGCATTAGTGTATAAACTGAATGCACAAAACAGGGCTATTAACCCTGTACTAAAATTTTTCATAATAGTATTTTTTATTTTAAACCATCCATCAAAGCAGTTAAAGCTTGCTGATCAAAAACAGTATTGTTACTTCTATTAAAAATTCCAAAACCATTATTAGTTATGCTCCCTTCGTCCCAATAAAAAGGGATTAATCCATTTAATTTAGCTTGTTTTACAACATATTTTAAATAATAAGCTCTAGCAGCTAAATGTTGAGTTAAATTAGTTCCAGACAATGAAGATCTTCGGATAGCCCCAAATTCGCCCATAATAACTGGAATTCCTTTATCTACAAACTGAGTTTTCATTAATTTAAAATCAGCCGATACGGCAGCTTCTTCACCCCAAGTAGCATTTCTACTCGCATCTGTTGTAGATTTAAAGCCATTACCCCAATAATAAAACATTTTTCCCCATGATTCATCAGCAGTCATTCCACAAAATTGCCAAGGAGCGTAATAATGTATTTCTACCATCATACGGCCAGGGGTACTATCTGTAGGTAAAGATGTCATTAACTGATTTGTTTTAGGAATATCAGTTCTTGGTCCTTGTATAATCAATGTTCTATAGGTGTTTTTACCACCAGTAGATCGAACCGCATTAATAAACGTTTGGTGGTAGGATTTCAAAACTGCCATTTGAGTGGCATCATCCACATTAGGTTCATTGGTACTAGCAAAAAGCAACAAACCATTAAAATCACGTAAATGTGTAGCTATTTGTTCCCAAAACGCTTTTTGTTTTTCATTATTTTCAACTTGTTTGGCTGTAGTAACATTATTCTCTAGCCAACCACCGTCCCAATGTACGTTTACGATGGCATACATACCATTGTCATTGCAATACTTCACAACTTCTTTTACTCTATTGAGCCATTCTAACTTAATTTGAGCGGTAGTAGTACTGGCTAAATATTGATTCCAAGAGCATGGTATTCTAACGGCGTTAAACCCTTTACTTTTTACTAAATCAATTAATGCTTTGGTAACTTTTGGATTTCCCCAAGCCGTTTCACCACCTGTAGCCTCTAAAGTATTACCTATATTCCAACCAATTTTGATTTTGGATGCAATGTTTACCGCATTACTCCCCATACCATTTGCATCAGGAGGCAATGGATTAGTATTGAAACTAGCGAATTTTGCAGTCAAATTATTTTTTACAGCAACTGATTGGCTAGCCACTGCGACATCTTCTTCGCCAATGTTCTCTTTGGTACAGGCAAAAGAGACAACAATTACAAAGCTTAGAAAAGCGGTTCTGAAATAAAAGTTTATTTTTTTCATAAGTTCAATATTTTGGGCTTTAAAAAATTTGAAATCAATTCTTCAAAACCAGTTACTCTTTACTAATTATTTAGACAAAAGCACTTAAAAACAAAGAATTTTAAGTGCTTTTGAAAAGGATTATTTTAAGCCATCTTGCAAAGCAGTTAAGGCTTGCAAATCATAAACGGTATTATTGCTTCTGTCAAATAATGACATTGTGTTTACACCCAAGTTACCTGCATCCCAGTAAAAAGGAATCATTCCGTTGGCTTTGGATTGTTTTACTACATATTTCAAGAAAGCAGCTCTTGATTTTAGATGTAAAGTCAAATCTGCGCCCGTTAAATCACGCTTGATAGCTCCAAATTCTCCTAAAACTACCGGAATACCTTTATCAACAAATTGTGTTTTCATGGATTTGAAAAATTTATCAATATCAGCTTCTTCTCCCCAAGTTGGATTACGCTCTGTATCGGTAGTAGAATGATTTCCTGCTCCCCAATAGTAAAACATTTTACCCCAAGATTCATCTTTAGTCATCAATGTAAATTGGTAAGGATAAAAATGAACTTCGGCCATCATACGATTCGCCACCTTGTCTGTAGGTAAAGTCGTCATCAACTTATTGGTTTTTTCGATATCTGTTGATGGGCCTTGAATAATTAAATTACGATAAGCATTTTTCCCACCTGTTGAACGTACAGCATCTATAAATGTTTGGTGATAAGAGTTTAAAACTGCCATTTGAGTAGCATCTTCAACATTTGGTTCATTAGCACTAGCAAAAAGTAAATGCTCATCAAAACCTCTCAATTGTGTCGCAATTTGTTCCCAAAATGCTTTTTGCTTAGCATTGTTTTCGACTTTTTTAGCCTCAGTACAGTTGTTTTCTAACCAACCACCATCCCAGTGAATGTTTACAATTACATACATATCATTGTCTACGCAATATTGCACCACTTCTTTTACTCTGGCTAACCATGTTGCATTGATTTGAGCAGTTGTAGCATTTGCATACTGATTCCAAGAACACGGAATTCTAATGGCATTAAAACCATTGGCTTTTACCAAATCAATCAACGCTTTGGTTACTTTTGGGTTACCCCAAACGGTTTCTCCACCCGTTGCTTCTAAGGTGTTCCCTATATTCCAGCCCAATTTCATTTTCGCAGCCAGTTCTACAGCCGTACTTGCCATTCCTGTTGCGTCATCTGCAATTGGATTGGTATTATAGCTAGGGTATAAACCAGTAGGAACGGTGCCAGTACCTGCTAGTTGTGATACAGAGATTTGCACAGATGCTGTTTCGCTGGAACTTATTGTTATTGTACCCGTTCTTGCAACAGTAGTTGTATTTTCTAAAGCCGTAATTCCAACTAAACTAACTCCATTTATTCCCGAAGTTTTACTCAATTGAATCCAAGCAACACTTGAAGAAATAGTCCAAGACTTAGCATCAGTTGTAACGGCAACGCTGGCAGAATTCCCTTTGGCAACAAAATCTATCTTATTAATATCTGTTGTAAGTGTTTTCGTTGTAGCTTTTACTTCCTCTGTAGTGCCATCTGAGCTACATCCTACAACACTTAAAAAAGCAAAGCACAGAGAAAAAATAAATCCATATTTTTTAATCTTTTTATTCATAATATCATTGGTTTTGGTTGGTTTATATCAAATGCTATTTTATTATAACATCAATTTTGTTTTTAATATCACGAGAAGAATTTCCAAGGTTCAAAGTGTATTTGCCTGGTTCAACTATCCAGCTTTTGGCTGCAACGTTGTAGTATGCCAATTCTTTTACTGGAACTTGAATAGTTATTACTGCCGATTTTCCAGCTCCAACCAATACTTTTTGGAATCCTTTTAATTCTTGAGCTGCGCGTTCGATTTTTGAATCTAATTTAGAAGCATACAATTGCACGACTTCTTTACCATCTGTTTTTCCAGTATTTATAACGGTTAATGAAACTGTTATTGTTTCATCAACTCCGTAGGAAACTTTATCTGCTTTAGCGTCGGCGAAAGCAAAAGTCGTGTATGATAATCCGTATCCAAAAGGATATAAAGGAGCTACGTTTTTAGTATCAAACCATCTGTAGCCTACCAAAATTCCTTCTTTATATTCAACAGTTTTATCTCCAGGAAAACTATTGGTTGCATGAGCAGGAGAATCCATAATAGTTTTAGGCATTGTCCAAGGTAATTTCCCTGAAGGATTTGTTTTCCCAAGCAAAACATCTGCTAAAGCATTTCCGCCCTCAGATCCGTTGAACCAACTCCAGACTAAAGCATTTGTTTTTTTGCTTAAATCATCAATTTCAAAAGGAGCTCCAGCGATCAATACCACTATCGTTCTTGGATTCACTTCCAACACTTTTTTTATCAATTCTTCTTGACCGAATGGTAAATTTAATGTTCTGCGATCTGAAGCTTCTGTCTCATAATCACGATTTGAACCCGCAAAAACAATCGCAACATCCGAGTTTTTAGCTGCTTCGATTGCTTCCTGCAATTTGGCAGGATCTAATTGATCTATAGTAACTGGTCCGGTAGAAGTAATATTTCCTAAATTCCCTTTATTTTTTTCATCATAACGCTCAAGATAACCTTCAGCATAATTGATTTTTATAGAAGCTGGCAGTCTGTTTTTCAAACCATCTAATGGAGTAACCTCTCTTTTTGTTTTTACGCCAGCTCCAAATCCGCCCAAAGCATTTTTCTTTGTTACATTATTACCAATAACTGCAATTGATTTTATGCCGTTTAATTTTAAAGGCAATGCATTATTTTCATTTTTCAACAGCACTATCGCTTCTGAAGCAATTTTATAAGCATCTTGATAATGCGCTTCAGTAGCGATACTACCAGTGGCACGTTTTTTACCGCCCATTGCTTTTACTTGATATAAAGTATGTAAAATACGTCTCACATGTTTGTCGATTTCTTTCTCAGAAATTTCGCCATTCTTTGTTGCTGCAATTAATTTATCAGCCAAGAAAAATTCGTTGAACTTTTTTGGAGTTCCCATTTCAACATCCAATCCATTCTCTAAAGATTTTACCGTAGAATGAACTGCAGCCCAATCAGACACTACAATGCCTTTAAAATTCCATTCGTCGCGTAAAATTTTATTTAGCATATAATCATTCTCACATAAATATTCACCTCTAAATTTGTTGTAAGCTCCCATGATACTATACGCTTTGGCCTCTTTAACAGATGCTTCGAAAGCAGGTAAATAAATTTCACGAAGTACACGCTCATCAATCTGCACATCGACAAAATCACGATTTGTTTCCTGATTATTAGCCGCAAAATGTTTTACACAAGCCATAACATCGTTATCCTGCAAACCAACAATTAAAGGCACAGCAATTTTTTTGTTCAAAAATGGATCTTCGCTCATGTACTCATACGTTCTCCCTCCAAGCGGCGTTCTCACAATATTAATAGCCGGCGAAAGCAGCATGTCTTTATCTCTGGCACGCATTTCCTGTCCTAAACTATTTCCAAAAGTATAACCCATTTCTGTATTCCAAGTAGCCGATAATGCTCCGCCCGCAGGATAATAGGTTGCAAAATCGTTTGTTAATCCCGCTGGAGACCAATTATCACGCGAAATTTCTTCACGAACTCCAAGTGGTCCGTCTGCCATTTTTAATTCTGGAATACCCAAACGTTTTACACCTCCCGAAGTAAACATACTGTTACCGTGCAGCATTCCTATTTTTTCCTCAAGAGTCATTTGCGAAATTAACTTCTCGATAGCCACATCATTCTCGTTTGTTATTTCTTTACCAACATAAATATTTTGCTGTTTTTTAGATTTTGCTGTTTGCGCATTACCTTCAGCAAATGCAAAGATTGAAACAGCTATTGCTAAGTATTTGATTGTGTTTTTCATTATCCTACTATTATTATAATTATTGATTGGTTATTAGCAACTACTGCTTTATAAAATTAAAAAAGACAACATCATTCTCATTTATCTTGTAACTTCTGCTATACTTTCCTGTGCCATCGATGCTCACTTTCTCGGTCGCAATTGGCTCTCCATTATTGTTTTTCTTGATTGATTTTACTTGTTCGATAGTTAACTGACTTGGTTTGCCCATCATTAAATAATCTGCGAAAGCATCATTAACTTTATAACCCACTTTATAAATCTCTAAATTGTATTTTCCTTTCTGCAGACCTTCCACCTCAATTTTTACCTCTCCTTTTGATTTTGACGGTAAATCTTTTATATAATACTGCTGATTATTTATTGCATCCGGCAAGGTATAAGTGAAATCCCAAAACAAAACCTGCACATCACCCTTATCATTTTTAGCAACCCAAGAAGAAGTATCAGTATTTTTCAATTCGGTTTCACCCAATTTATTCATCAGATAATAAGAGAAATAAGCTGGCTTTTTGATTCCCTGCGTATTGAGCAGTCCAAATCCTCCGTGAAAAGGCGTAAACCTTGGTCCCGGCTCTTCGAAAATATCAGTAAAAACCCAATAGGACATTGAGTTTGGAGCGTTTCCTACCTGTTTTAATTTTTGAAGAATATAAGCCGCCGAATGGTAACTGTCATGAATAGGATCAGCCGGAGTGTAGGATGAACTCCATTCTGTATAATGCAATTCGAGATTTGGTTTAGCCGAATTTTTTATTTGCTTGTGCGAATTAATTACATCACCGCTCACGCTTGATGCATCTTTACTTAAAACGGTTCCCGATCCTCCAAATTCATCTAAAAAACCTTGTCCAACACCATAAGTATGTGTCGAAATAAAGTCTAGCGGCACATTATTTTTAGCACAAAAATCAATTGTTTCCGGCACCCAGCCTGCTCCAGCAGTTGCAGGACCTCCCACTTTATATGCTGGATTTACACTTTTGATGGCTTTTGCTGCAGATTCATATAATTTGAAATATTCCTCTTGAGTTCCCGTCCAAAAACCGGGCGATAAGTTAGGTTCATTCCAAACTTCAAAATACCAAGTTTTTACTTCTTCAGCACCATAGCGGTCTGTAAAATGCGCGGTAAGATTACGAATTAAATCTTCCCATTTTTTATAGTCTTTAGGAGGAGTGACATTGCCGCGCCACCAAAAAATAGTCTGACTGCCGCTTGCAAGTGCTGACGGCATAAAACCTAACTCCACAAAAGGCTTCATTTTGATACTTAATAGAAAATCATACAATGCATCAATATACTGATAGTTGTATTCTGGATTTCCTTTACTGTCTTCACGATACACCGCCATATCATCGGTCAATAAACCATGCATTCGGATGTATTTAAAATCACATTCTTTTTTGACCAAAGTCAGTTGCTGCTGCCAATCGGCACGTAATCCTTCATTTGCCCGTCCGGCACCAATGCATTCTTTGAACATGGTGTTCATTTTCCCAGTAACATCATTATAATTTATTTTTATAATTCGGTTATCTGAATTATTTTGCCCAAACATTGACGCATTGTTTAGGCCACATAAAACAATCAGTAACAATAAATTTTTCCTCATATATTATTATTTTACATTTATCTTTTTGCTTAAATAAATTGCATCCGAAGCGGCTCCTATCTGCAGTTCAATCGTATTCTTTTCTAACTCAAATTGCTGTTTCGTAGCATTCCAATATTGTAAATCTTTGGCTCTGACAGTCAATAAAACATCTTTCGTTTCTCCAGCTTTAAAAAATACTCTTTGAAATGCCTTAAGTTCTTTTTCAGGACGCTCTACTTTTGAATCCAAATGCTTAGCATACAATTGAACGACTTCATCACCATCCGTATTTCCAGAATTTGTGACTGAAACCGTAACTTTTAATTCACCCTTATTGGTAATAGTTTCTGAATTGGTTTGAATGGAATTATACTTAAAAGTTGTATAACTTAACCCGTGGCCAAAAGCATACAAAGGTTTCCCTTTAAAATACTGATAAGTTGTTCCGTTACGGATATTATAATCTAATAAATCAGGCAGATCAGTAATTTCTCTTACCCAAGTCTGCGTTAAGCGCCCGGCGGGATTGTAATCGCCAAACAAAACATCGGCAAGAGCTGTTCCTAATTCCTGACTGTTTTGTGCCATGTGCACAATAGCCGGAATGTGCTCCTGTGTCCAATTGATAGCATAAGGAAAACTGCTGATTAAAGCAACTACCGTTTTAGGATTGGCCTGAAAAGCAATTTTGATTAAATCTTCTTGTTCCAATGTCAAAGACTGTCGGTCAACCGATTCTTTTCCTTCACTTGGAACTGGACAATCGTTCCAGCCTGCATTGCAAACTGGATGATTTCCAACTATCACAATAACTGCATCTGCTTTTTTAGCAATTTCTGCCGCTTTACCATCGGCATTATTTTTGGCGTATAAAATCTCGACGTTTGCGCCTAATTTATTTTTAATTCCCTGCAAAGGCGTTACCGTATAAGGAGGTGTTCCGCTGTACCAATCCAAAAGCACCTGATTGGCACGGAGACCAATTATGGCGAGCATTTTTATTTTTTCTTTTTGCAAAGGCAAAAACTTGGAATCATTTTTAAGCAACACTATTGATTTTTGAGTTGCCTCTAAAGCGATTTTCTTGTGTGCCTCCGTTTTCCAAGGATCTATTGTGTCTTTTCCAGTGCCGATTTTTGCATACGGATTTTCATCAGGAGCATCGAGCATTCCTAATTTTATCATTACTCTAAAATTGCCTCGAATTTCTGCGTCTATATCTTTCTCGGTTAAATATCCTTTGGCAATTGCGCCATTAACCCCTTCTTTATAATCGTCCAAAAACTGATTGATTCCTGCTTTTACAACTGCAGCTGCACCCAAATATTGATCGGGATAATATTTATGATCCGAGAGCAACAATTTGAAAGCGCCTCCGTCAGTACAGATGATTCCGTTTTGTCCCCATTCTTTTTGAGTAATATCTTTCAGCATCGGGTGTACTGTAGCGGGAATTCCGTTTACTTTGTTGTAAGCGGCCATATAAGCTCGTGAACCGCCCTCGACAACTCCCATTCTAAAAGGAACGGAATAATATTCTCTCCAAAGACGTTCATCAAAATCAGATGAAGTGTAGGTTCTTCCGTCTTCATTGCTGTTCGCCAAAAAGTGTTTCATCAACGAAGCCGACTGCCAATATTTTGGATGATTTCCCTGAAGCCCTTTTACAAAAGCAACGGTCAGCGTTCCGTTAAAAAAAGCGTCTTCTCCGTAACTTTCTTCGGTGCGTCCCCAGCGCGGATCTCTAGCGATATCTGCATTTGGAGCTCGGATTACCAAACCTCCGCGATTGTATTTTTGAAAAGCAAAACGAGCTTCGTATCCTTCAACCTGAGCTACTTTCTGAATTAAATCAATATCCCAAGTTTCTCCTAAACCATAGGCTTGCGGGAAAGTAGTTGTAGTTAAAGGTTCTTTTCCTTTCCCTCCCCATTCGCCTGGGCCGCCAAGTGCTAATCCGTGCAATCCTTCGACATGGCCTGTACCTGCAACTCCTAATCTTGGAACGGAAGGATTAGTGCTTAAAACGGCAACTTTTTCTTCCAGAGTCATTAAAGACAATAGATTATCTATGCGCTTTTCGATATCCAGATTTAGATTCTGAAATGAGTACTGCTGTTTTTTTTGTGCCAAAACTGGTACAATGAACAATAGAAGAATTATATATAGGCAACGTTTTTTCATTTTTTTAATTGTGTTTGCGGTAGAGATGCACTGCAGTGCATCTCTACCGCAAACAATATCAAATAATTTTTAATCCGACAATAAATATTTAAACCTAACAGGTTTTAAAAACCTGTTAGGTTTCTGAAATTATAATTTTTTGAATCGGATGGCTGTTCCTCCAGCTCCGCCTAAATGCAGTTTCAATACATCAGAAACTTTTACTGTTTTTTTAGAAATCGCTACAGCAGACGGATTATGTGTTTCGTCCGTACCTTCGGCATCAGCATAAATCTGAGCTTCGTAACTTGCATTTTTATCTAAGAATGACAATGAAACTTCTACATCACGAGCTTTTTCGTTTGTGATAGTTCCTAAAAACCAATCGGCGCTGTTTCTGTCTTTACGAACAATAGTGATGTATTCGCCAATTTTTCCTTCTAATACTTTTGTGTCTTCCCAATCTGTAGGAACGTCTTTTAAGAATTGTAAAGCTGGTTTCCCTTCGTAATTTTCTGGAAGATCTGCCATCATTTGAATTGGAGCATAAATAGTTACGTATAATGCTAATTGCTGTGCGGTTGTTCCGTGTACTCTTTTGCCTGGATACCCTTGTTTTACCTCAACATCAAAAATTCCCGGAGTGAAATCCATTGGTCCTGAAAGCAGTCTGGTAAACGGAATAATAGTCAAGTGATTTGGCGGATTTCCTTCGCTCCAAGCGTTGTACTCTTGTCCTCTTGCCGCTTCTCTTGAAACCATATTTGGAAAAGTACGGCGCTCTCCTGTATCTTTTATAGACTCATGATACAAAACTGCCAAATCATATTCAGCCGCTTTTTCTAAAATATATCTGAAATAATTCACACCAAATTGTCCAAAGTGATTTTCTTTCATGTTTAATTTAGAACCCACGTGTCCAATTTTAACCGAATGCATTCCTAATTTTTTGTACAAAGCAAAAGCATCATCCACTTCTTTTAAGTAATTAATCAGGTTTGAACCTGTTTCGTGATACCCTATTAACGCAACGCCTTTTTTATTTCCATACTCCACTACTTTTTCTAAATCAAAATTGTCTGCACTTTTTGTGAAACTGAACATGTGCATTTTGTTTTCATACCAAGCAGGTGTCCAGCCTTTGTTCCAGCCTTCGATCAACAAATGATGAAAGCCTTCTTTAGCAGTAAAATCCATATATTCTTCTGCACGCTTGGTTGTTGCTCCCTGAATTGGGCTTTCCCAAAATGAATATTTGCCAATGTGCATTCCCCACCAGATTCCGAAATATTTATATGGTTTAAAGTAATTTAAATTCCCTAATTTATTTGGATCATTTAGATTTAAAATTAAATAAGAAGTAATCAAATCTCCTGATTTTTCTCCAATTTGAAGCGTTCTCCAAGAAGAAGTAAACGTATCCTTTGCTCTTACTTTCACACCATCAGACCAAGGCACCAAATCAGATTTTAATTGTGTTCCCGTAATATTTACCAAAGTCATACTGGCAAAATCTTTTAGGTTTGCTTCGTGAAAACTCAATTTCAATCCGCTTTTGCTCTCGATAGTAAGCGGTGTCAAAACTGTGTCAAGAGTACTTACCGGCGCATCTTTAAACAAATATTCATCACGATTTTCTCTGTTAGCAGGAATCCACCATGCTTTTCCATCTTCTTTCAAGTTAAAAGTCGTTATTTCATCCATGATAAAAATACTGTCTTTTGTTCCTTGATTTGGATACACATATCTAAAGGCAATTCCATCATCGTAAGCACGGAACTGAATTTCTAGTTTGCGTTTGTTTTTGTCTTTTTGCTGCAGTTGAACCACTAACTGATTATAATGGTTTCTAATGTTTTTCTTTTCTCCCCAAACCTGTTCCCAAGTTTCGTCAAAAGTGGAATTCTCTACTTTGAGTACATCAAAATTTTTACTAAAATCCTCATTATTTTTTAGCGTAAAACCCATATCTGATGGTGTAATCACTTGGATTTTTCCGTGTGATACCGAATATTTTGGTGCATTATTTACTAATTCGAATTTTAGTTTGTTCTGACCTCCTGGAGAAGCCAGCTCGTAAGATTTGCTTTTTTGCGCCTGTGTAGTACCAACAACTGTTAGTACTAAAAATGCCGGAAGTATGATTTTTTTTAACATGGTATTTTTTTTAATTGTACTTTTTTTAAAATCGGGGGAAACCCTAACCTACCCCCGATTTTCAATCTAAACAAAACTCAATTTAATTATTTTACCCACTCGGTTTTGAAAGTGGTTTTTCCATTTAATGGATTTGATGCTGCTTCAAAATTGTTTCCTTTTTTAGAAACTGTAATTGTTTGTACTGCATCGCTCTCTGGCAAGAAAACTTTAGCAGTAGCAGTTGTTGTAGCATCAGATGCATAAACTTTTAAAGTCAATTTGCTCCAATCCATATCTTTGGTAGACTGAGCTAATCCGATATGAGGCAGTGCAGTTCCGTCTTTTACTAAAACTACGATTGGTACTTCGCCTGCTTGGATTTTATGCCATCCTCCTTTATATACTTTTTTGGTTTGGTAATCAATCCATGTTCCTTCTGGAAGGTAAACGTCTCTTTCGGTAACTTCTTCGAAAAGTGGTGCTACTAAAATACTTGAACCAAATAAATATTCATTATCTACTAACCAAGCCCCTGGATCATTTGGATATTCTAAAAATAATGCACGCATCATTGGCAATCCTTTTTGAGAACTTTCTTTCGCCTGAGCATAGATATATGGCATTAATTCGTAACGCATATTATCTGCTTTTCTAAATCCTTCCAAAAAGTCTTTGCTGTACAACCAAGGCTCGCGCGGAGGTTCACCATGACTTCTTACGTGTGAAGTAAACATCCCGAATGGTGTCCATCTTCTGTATAAATTCTCTGGAGCTTTAGTTGCAAATCCTCCTACGTCATGACTCCAGAAACTGAATCCGCTTAATCCTAATGAAAGTCCGCCTCTTAATTCGGCAGACATTGCTCCGTTACTTGTTTCGGCATCACCGCCCCAATGCAATGGGTAACGCTGACTACCAGCCCATGTACTTCTAGCCCAGATTAAAGTATAACCTTTTTCTTTTTGAGTAATTTCGGCAACTGCTTTGTTGTAACGCAATGGGTATAAATTATGCTCGTAAAAACCAGTACGCCCTGAATGATAAATTCCTTCCGGCGGTGCAGCTTCACCAAAATCTACTTTGAAAACTGAAACTCCCTGATCAAATAATTTTTTCAATTTTGCCTGATACCAAGTCACTGTTTCAGGATTAGAGAAATCCAGCACTGCATCTTCATACGGAAGATTTCCTTTACGGTCTCTTACTGCCAGATTTTTGTCCATGATTTCATTGAACAATGTGTTCTTTGGAGTGAAATAAGGCAATTGCCATAAACACACGTGATATCCGTCGTCTTTTAAATCAGACATCATTTTTTGAGCATCAGGGAAACGAGATTTAGCAAACTCATAGTTGTTTCTCCAATCTACATCAAACCAGCCTGTATCGAAGTGAATTACGTCTGTTGGGATTTTGTAAGCACGTAAATCTTTGGCTACCTGGCGTCCTTCTTTTTCTGAGAAATAAGTAATACGGCTCATCCAAAAACCAAATGACCAAAGTGGCGGCATGGCTGCTTTTCCAGTCAAATTAGTATATTCATCCAATATTTCTTTTGGTTCTCCAATGAAGAAAAACAAATCGGCTTCGTCATCACCAATATACATTTCATTGGCACTTCCAAAATATCTTCCAAAGTCAACAGTAATTGGAGTTGAATGATGCATAAAAACCCCATAACCGCGACTGCTCATATAAAACGGAACTGGTTTGTACATGGTTTCGTTTTGAATACCATTAGCGTCATCAGTCCATAAAACTACTTTTTGACCTCTTTTATTAAACTGTGTAAAAGATTCTCCGCAGCCGAATATTTTTTCGTCTGGTTCTAAACTAAAAGCTGCTCCCATACTTCTGGAATAATCGCTGTTTCTACGAACAAACGAAAACGGAAGTGATGGTGTATATCCGTTTGCAAAATCAGAATTATGAAGCGTACTCGTAAGCAATTTTCCTTTTTCGTCATAAATTTTCACATGCCAAGGCTTTGATAAAATCTCAACAGCACCATGTTTACTCGTGTATTTATAACCGCCTTCTATTTTAGAAGATTTCCATAATTCCGGATGATTAGGAGCAACTCCGTTAATCAACATCAACGATTCTTTTTGTGGACGAAATTGTGGCCCAGAAGTCGTTTTGATGCGGATTGATCGATCCGATACAAACTGAATTTGGAAAGGAAGTTCAGGAGAAACATCATATTCCGTTGTTGGAAATTCATTGGCAGGAACCACAGCTGGCTTCATCATCATATTATTGAAAGCCTGACGTGTTTGATAATTGTAACGCAAATATTTTATAGTTCCTTTTCCTGTTGCAGGATCAAAACTGGCTAACTCATCTGCAAAATAAAAGGTATTCAAATAATTCTCAAAATCCTTGCTGATATCTATTGGTGCGTTTAACACATCCGCATTTTGAATTTGTGCCGAAGCTTTTGGCGAAAGCAGCAAACCAAAACCCATAAAGAGCGATAAGGAAGCTAACTGTATTTTCTTCATTGTGTTTATTTTTGGTTATTAGTTACTATTTATTTTGCTGTAATTATAATTGTCTTTTGTTTTAATCCATTTGCCTGCGCCGTTAATTCAATTTTGCCTCCTTTGGTGCCAGACTGAACAACAACTAAACATTTTCCGTTAAGCGCAGTGTGTTTCGAACCTTTGTACGATTCATGACTTACTGGATCTCCGCTGCATACTCCAACGATTTTTCCGTTTCCTTTTAATGAAAATTGAATTTCGTTATTGGCATTTGGCGAAAGCACTCCATTGGCATCGGTAATATCAACCGTTACAAAAGACAAATCATCTCCGTCGGCTTTGATTGTGTTTCTGTCTGCAGACAATTTTAATTGAGACGGATTTCCAGCTGTTTTTATTTCAGATTCTAAAACTGTTTTTCCGTTTTTACGAGAAACAGCTTTTAAAGTTCCTCGCTGAAAAGGAATTCTCCACATTACATGCAGATCGTCTCCTTTTTTGCTTCGAATGCCAACTGATTTTCCATTTAAGAATAATTCAACCTCATCAGCATTATTATAGTATGCCCAAACATCAACGTCTTTCCCTGCTGTCCAGTTCCAATGCGGGAAAATGTGAAGAACCGTTTTATTTGTCCATTCACTTTGGTACATATAATAAACGTCTTTTGGAAAACCGGCTAAATCTACAATCCCAAAATACGAACTGATAGACGGCCATTCATAAGGAGTTGGTTCTCCTATATAATCGAAGCCAGTCCAGATGTACATTCCTGCAAGGAAATCATATTTTTTCATCACTTTCCAAGTCGCTTCGTGAGTGGAACCCCAAGGTGCCTGAACCTGATCGTAAGCAGAAACGGTATTGCCTGGATTTCCATCGGTAAATTTAAGATCCCATCTTACCGGCCATTTCTTAATCTCATCTGAAACGGCATCGTAATGTCCTCGTGTTTCTAGAGCCGAAGTAGTTTCGGTAGCTATGAAAGGCAGGTTAGGAAAATTTTTTTGATGGTGTTCAAAAGTCTGATGCGCATAATTGTATCCTATTATATCCAAAGCTCCCGAAGTTGCTAATTTATTGAAATAGGTTTTAGACTTTTCAAATTGCAAAGTTACCTCATCAATTTTCATATTAACGGCAGGATTCATTCCGGCAGTAACCAAACGTGTAGTATCCAGTTTTTTTACGATTGCGGATAATTCTTTGGCAATTACTGGACCTTCATCACTCCATTGTTCTGGAATTTCGTTTCCTATGCTCCACATAAATATACTAGGATGGTTACGGTCTCTAAGGATTTGATCCTGTAAATCTCTAACATGCCATTGATCCCAGTCAAGGCTGTAATCGTATTTTGTTTTGGCTTTTTTCCACATATCAAAAGCTTCGTCCATAACAATAAAGCCCATTTTGTCACAAAGATCCAAAAACTCAGGAGCTGGAGGATTGTGAGAGGTTCTAATTCCATTCACTCCCATTCCTTTCAAAATTTCCAACTGGCGTTCGATGGCTCTAGTATTTATTGCTGATCCCAACGGTCCTAAATCATGGTGCATACAAACACCTTTGATTTTGACTTGTTTTCCGTTTAAAAGAAAACCTTTGTTAAGGTCAAATTTGAAAAATCTAATTCCAAAGTCGGTTCTGTATTCGTCAACAATCTTGCTGTCTACGCTAATTGTCGTAACCGCAGTATATTGTTCTGGTTTTTCATCAGACCATAAAACTGGATTATTAACCAAGACATCTTGATTGAGAACTTGACTTGCATTTGCTGCAAGAGTTATATTTTGAGTAACCGAAGTTACTTTAGTGTCATTTTTAAAAATAGTAGTAGTTACTATCGCATTTTTAGAAACTGAATTTTGATTTTTAATCGTAGTTTCAATATTTACCGAAGCTTTGTCGGCAGTTACTTTTGGGGTTGTAATGTAAGTTCCCCATTGTTCAACATGTAATTTATCTGTTGTTTCCAGCCATACATTTCTGAATATTCCTGAACCGGAATACCAACGGGAGTTGGGTTGTTTTGAATTGTCGACTTTGACAATAATTTCATTGTTTTTATCTCCATAATTTAAATAAGGAGAAAGGTCGTATTGAAAACCAATATACCCGTTTGGGCGCTTGCCTAGATAATGTCCGTTGATCCAGACTTGGCTATTTCTATAAACACCGTCAAAAATGATTGCCGTATTTTTTTCTTTATTGTCTTGCGCAATCTTAAATGTTTTTTTGTACCATCCCAGGCCTCCGTTAAGAGCGCCTCCGCCATAACCAGCAGGGCTTTTTTCATCAAACTTTCCTTCGATACTCCAATCATGTGGTACGTTTAAAGTTCTCCAAACTGTTGCACTATTGATTGTATCTCTATCTTTTATACTATCATTCAAATGAAAACTCCAACCCGAATTGAATGCCGTTTTTCTGGAATTGGAAACCTTATCCTTTTCTTTTCCAGTATAAGACATCACAAGAATTGTAATTCCTAACAATGCCAACACTTGTATAAAATTGCTAATTTTTTTCATTTTTCTTAAAATTCAAATGTTTTTTTAAAGGAATATAAATGTACCGATAAGTGTTTAAATAACACTACTTATCGGTACATTATATATTACTTTTCAGTTGTAGGCTAAAAAAGCTTTATTAACCTTAGTAGTTTCTTTAATCCAATACAAAATGAAAAACCATATACTCGCTCTTGTTTGGATCTCTTTTTCCAAACCAGATATCAGTAACAAGATTTCCTGTTTTTGCAGTTTTTACGATTTTCCATTGATTTTCAGCTGTAGTTGAAACCGTAGCCCATGAACTTCCTATTGGAAATAATGGAGTTATACCACTAAACGTAATAATATTTTTTCCATCTGTACTTGTAACAAAGGTTCCTGAAGCAGTGACGCCATTACTTGTTATGGTGCTAACATTCCCATTGTTAGAAAATGAAATTTTGTTTTTAACAACAGTAGTTTGGTCACCAGAAACATATCCTGTCCAACCAACAGCTTCATAATCGGCAACAGTATTCCAATTGTTTAAGAATGTACCATTCAAATCAGTCCAGTTAAAAGGTGTGTCTTTGCTTAAATGCCAAGTTTTAGTGGTTGTAGTTGTGGTTGATAATAAATCACCTACTGTACCGCCATTTAAATCAATACTTGGATTTGGATCTGCAACAGCTGTTGGTACCCAATTGTCGCTATACTCCTTTGATATAAAGTTATAAACCAAAGTTGCTGCTTTATCACAACTGCCTTTTCTTAAAACACCAACTTGTAATGTGTTTGCAGTTAAAGACATAATTTTCATTGATTTCCAATTATCTACACAGTTTTCATATTCATTGGTGTGTAAAATGGTAGCACCTGTTGTAGTTAAAGTTTTTGCATCAGCATCTAAATAATAGGTTCCTGATTCTTGTCCATAGCTTGGTATCATTTTATGATCTGTTGTTAAAAATGGACCACCATCTAAACTGAATGTCATAGTTCCATAATTGCCTTGAGCCGCAATCCATGTATTTCCCTTCCATTCTGGACTCCAATTCCAACAATCGGCACCATAACATCCTTTATCGCCACCTTCTAACCATGCGTTATCGGTACCATAAAAGTACATAGGTCCTGCAAAAAATTTCGAAACCCCGTTTGCATCTAAATCCAAAACCCAAGTTTTAGATTTTCCAACCCCACCTGAAAGTAAATTCCAAAGAGGGTCGTTTACATAATTTAAGTTATCCTTGGTAACAGTAATTGTTACTGGGTCCAATTCAACTAAACCTCCACCTGTAACTGCAGTGATTTTTATGGTATAATCACCTTTAAAAGCATACTTTACAATATCTGTAGCTTTGTTTGATTTTCCTGTAACATAATCCCAAGTAAGTACCACTCCTTTTGTATTATTCTTCAGAATTACAGTGTTCCCTCCTGGATCTGCCACTAAATCCTGAGTAATCTCAAAATCTATAGCCGATTTATCAGTCGTACCATCCAATGAATAGGTTTCCGGCGAACAAGATGGCACTAAAAACAGTACCATTAACATCAAAAATGATGTAATTAATAATTTAGTCTTTTTCATTTTTTTAAATTTTTAGTTAAAATTACCAACCAGCATTTTGCTTTAAAACTCCACCAGATAACGTGATTTGAGTATTAGGGATTTGTTGAAACCCTTTTGTCGCTTGAATTTTAGCAGCCGAGATCGTTTTTGTACCAGCAACACCACCACTTAGCAAAGTTGTAGTTTCTGCAATAGCTGAAGAAGCAGTTCCAATGCCTTGACGCAATAAATCATAATATCTAATTCCTTCAAGTGCAAATTCCAAATGTCTTTCCTTCATTATATTAACTTGATTTACAGGTAGAGATGCAAAGCTAGCTTTATAAGCTCTTTGTCTCACTTGATCAAAATAAGCCTGAGCATTCCCGCTTCCTAATTCAGCCGCCATTAACAAAACATCAGCATATCTCATTACAGTATAATCTTGGAATTGACTAATATCCCAAAACGCACTACCCATAGCAATAGGAAGTTCTATTCCAGCTTCATTAATCATTGGAGAATATTTTTTGTTATAATATCCTGTATATTCTCTTTGGCTGTTTATTTTATCAAAATCTATATTCTCTTCATCAATTCCAATTACAGTTGCACCCCTTCTTGTATCATTGACATTGTAAGTATCCCATAACTTCGAATTTACAGTAACTCCCCATCCATGACCATACGGAAAAGAAGAAAACTCTCTCATTCCGAACATTACCATCCAAGCGTTACCATCAGTATTCCCGTTATAATCACTAGTGTACGTATATTTTATAGAAAAAACTGTTTCTTTATTATTTTCTCCTGCATACTTAACACCAGAAGCTGCTGGCCACAAAGTAGAAAAATCATCAACTAAACCATGACCGCTAGATGTAATAACATCTTCTAGATGTCCTAAAGCTTGAGCTTTGGTTACAACACCTGCTAAGTCAGTTTTTCCGTAATATCCTGTATAAAACAAAAATACGCGCCCTAATAAAGATTTTGCAGCCCATTTAGTAGCATGTCCGCTAACTGTAGCGCTGTACCCTACCGCAGGCAAATTGTTTGAAGCAAATACTAAATCTTCAGCGATAACTTTATAAACTGCCTCTGGGTCGGCTTGTGGAATATTTTCAGATGAAGGAACCGTTAATAACGGGATATTACCCCATACACGTACCATTTCAAAATAAAGATAAGCTCTGATGAATTTAGTTTCAGACTCATAAGTATTTCTTAAAGCTGTATCTCCTTTCCAATCGATTTGATCCATTTTCATCAAGAAAACATTACAACGATAAATTGCTTTATAATATGCTTTCCAATTATTATTAAGCAAATCTACATCTGAAGGTGAGCGCGCAGGGTCAAATTCGTCGATAAGTGCATAATTGTAACCATCCGAAGCTCCAGTTCCTCCGAAACAATCATCAGACATCACTTCGCTCAAAACTGGAATACCAACACCACTTGCTCCTGTTGCAACTTGTAATCCGTCATAACAACCTACTAATGCAGAATTAGCATCAGCTGTAGTTTTGTAAAAATTTGTATCTGTTTGCTGCGTTATCGGTTCTGTTTCTAAACTACAAGAACTTAAACACAATAAACTCAAACAGAAAATATATAAATAGGTATTTTTCATCATTTTATTTATTAAAGTTTAACATTTAATCCTAACATGAATGTTCTTGGTCTTGGGTAGTAACCTACATCAACACCTGATGAAAATTTTTGATCATCATTTGAAGAACCAAATCCAATTTCAGGATCCATACCGTTGTATTTCGTAAAAGTATAAAGGTTTAATGCTGAAAAGTAAAGTCTGAATTGGCTTGCAAAAAATGGTTTTCCAAGTTTCATTTTTGCAAAATCATAGCCTATTGTAACTGTACTAATTCTTAAGAAATCACCGTTCTTAACATACAAATCTGAAAACTGAGTGAAATTTTTATTGTCTTCTGTTACTCTTGGCATTGTGTTTGAAGAACCTTCACCATGCCAACGACTCAATATTTCAGTTGTATAGTTGCCATAAGCACCCGATTGATTTCTATAGGATTGCACGATTTGATTTCCAGTTACACCATTTGCCATCGCCGTAAAATCAAAAGCTTTATAATTAGCAGATAAAGTGAAACCATAAGTAAAATCTGCATTAGGTTTTCCTATTTCTGTTTTATCTAAATCACTAATTTTATCATCTCCATTTACATTTTGATAAATAATATCTCCAGGTGCTGCAGTAGGTTGTAAAACTACACCATTCGCTGATTTGTAGTTATCAATTTGTGCTTGATTTTGGAAAACACCTCCTGTTTTATATCCCCAGAAATAACCTAATGGATGTCCGTTTTCTGCTCTGTAAAATTCACCAGCATTATCATAAAGTTCATTGCTTAGTCCGTGGATAATACCATCTGCATTTGGTATTTGCCCCACTTTATTTTCATTATAAGCACCATTTGCACTAACACTATAATTGAATTCTCCAATTTTATTCTGGTACTGCAATGATAATTCCAAACCTTTATTAACTACGTCCCCTCCATTTACATATGGCGCATCTGCACCTGCAGTTGCCAATATTGGTGCTAAAATTATCCAGTCTTTATTGGTTTTTTGATATGCATCAAAAGTAACACTTAAGGCATTGTCTAAGAATTTAGCATCAAAACCTAAATCTATTTGTTCTGAAGTTTCCCATTTTAAGTCAGGATTCGCTAATCTATTAGGATAAGCACCCGGTGTAAGAGCTTCTGCTCCTTCTGTATTTCCGAAAATATAATTGGTATAATCTGTTTTTATTGGTGACAAGTATTGAAAAGCTCTTGCGTTTTGATTTCCAACCTGTCCCCAGCTTGCTCTCAATTTAAGAAAGCTTATTGCTTTTGAATCGTTCAAAAATCCTTCATTTGAAACAACCCAGCCAGCTGATACCGATGGGAAATAACCCCATTGGTTTTCTGGAGAAAAAACAGAAGATCCATCGACTCTAAAAGTTGCATTTATCAAATATGTTTCTTTATAATCGTAATTTAATCTTCCATAATAAGACATTCTTTTAGTTTCTTCTTTTTTACCATTAATTGATATTTTAGCCCCAACTTTATTTGTAGTATTATTTATCCAAGCATGATCTATATCACTATAAACTGCGTCTGCATTTGTAGTTTCCATAGAGGTTCCGTCGTAATTAATAGAAGATGTACCTAACATCGTTTCAAAGTGATGCTCTTCAGCAACTTTAAACTTATAAGTTGCTAAATTATCCCAAGTAAGCGTTTTTCCCTTATTCATGTTTTGAGAAACTTTATCAAATTTACTAAATGCATAAATTGATAATTGATATTCTGGAGAATAAGAATGACCTTCACCTGCATAATAATCAAGACCTAAAGTCGTCTTAAATGTTAAATTTTTTATTGGCTCAATTTGCAAGTAAACATTACCTAATAATTTTTGATTATTAGACTCGTTCTGATTGTTATAAACCATTGTTGCGTAAGGATTTGCAACTCCATTTAACCAAGGCTCACTACTATTTGAATTTGAAGTGTCATAATAATTACCGTTTGCATCATACATTGGCAACAATGGAGTAGTTTGAAAAGAACTTCTCAAAGAGTTATTGTATTGATTACCTACACCAATACCATTTTTATTAATATAAGCAAAGCTTAAATTTTCACCTATAGTAACAACATCTTTATATAATTTATGTTCCGAATTGAATCTAAAATTATAACGCTCATAGTTTGATAAAGCAGCCCCTCCTACAACTCCTTCTTGTCCTAAATAAGACAACGATGTAGAATAAACTGAATTATCTGAACCACCTGAAGCACCGA
Source organism: uncultured Flavobacterium sp. (assembly GCA_963511475.1). Lineage (GTDB taxonomy): Bacteria > Bacteroidota > Bacteroidia > Flavobacteriales > Flavobacteriaceae > Flavobacterium. The sequence continues at coordinate 20,882 of CAUPJC010000038.1, read as the reverse complement.
ATGCGAAATTTTTAGTAGCTGCATTATCAACTAACATTTTATCCATCCAGTTTGTTCCTTTTCCTAATGCAGCAATTTGAGAATTAGTAAAATAAGGATTCTTACCTGAATTTACCGCTGCTTCATTTAAAATAGTAGCATATTCTGTTGCATCCAATAGGTCAACTTTCCTTGCCACTGATTGTAAACCATAATATTGATCAAAAGTTATTTTTCCTGCAGATCCTCTTTTTCCTTTTTTAGTTGTTACCAAAATAACTCCATTGGAAGCCTGAGAACCATAAATAGCAGCAGAAGCAGCATCTTTTAAAACAGAAATAGATTCAATATCTGAATTACTCAAATAAGAGATATCACCAGTAAGTATACCGTCCACAACATAAAGAGGGCTACTCCCTCCTGTAGAACCTACTCCCCTAATGACTACATTCAAACCTTCTCCTGGCTGTCCTGAAGTAGAAGTGATTTGTAGTCCAGCTGCCTGTCCTTGAAGTGCTTGAAGCGCATTTGTAGTATTTGTCTTCGCAAGAGCATCGCCGCTAACCTGAGTTACAGCATTTGTTACCAGCTTTTTCTTCATGGAACCATACCCTATAACGACAACCTCTTTAAGGTCTGCTATTTCAGTTTGTAAAGTAACATTAATTGTGTTTTGGGTTCCTACAGTAATATTTTGGGTTCTAAAACCCATAAAACTTACTGCCAATACATCCCCTGTTTTTGCCTCTAACTGGTATTTTCCATCGAAATCTGTCGATGTTGATTTTTTTGTTGCTTGATTTGTAATAGTAGCACCAGGAATTGCCATGCCGTCTCCTGTCGATTTTACAATTCCACTTACAGTTCTGGATTGCTCTTGTGCAAAACCAGACTGCATCGAAAATACAGTAAGCAACAGCACCACGCAAAACTGGAGCATTGTTGGTTTAATACAGTAATTGCTTTTCATAATAATTAATAATTTGGTTAAATTTGTTGTTAGTGATTTTGTAATCTAATTAAAATGCATTCGAAATAATTTGTTCAAATAATTCTTGTTTACCACTTATTGGCTGAGGCTCACCGTTTGCACGTGCAATAGCGCTAAGATCTTCAAGAGTTAATTCTCCTTTTTCATATTTAGCACCATTTTCCCCGTCAAACGAACTGTAACGTTTTTGGCGTAATTCTTTATAGTTTGTGTTTTTCAAAATATGATCTGCGCAGATAAGTCCTCTGGCAAAAACATCCATTCCCGCAATGTGGGCTATGAATTTATCTTCGATATCGATTGAATTTCTTCTCACTTTTGCGTCAAAGTTGATTCCTCCGCCTTGAATGCCTCCTCCTTCTAAAATAACCAGCATAGATTGAGCAATTTCAAAAACATCAACAGGAAATTGATCTGTATCCCAGCCGTTTTGATAATCCCCGCGATTAGCATCAATACTTCCTAACATTCCAGCATCTACAGCCACTTGTAATTCATGCTCAAAAGAATGTCCTGCAAGTGTTGCATGATTTACTTCTAAATTCAGTTTGAAATCATTTTGAAGTCCGTGCTTGTGAAGAAATCCTAATGTTGTAGCCGCATCAAAATCGTATTGATGTTTCATAGGCTCCATTGGTTTTGGTTCAATAAGGAAAGTTCCTTTGAATCCTTGTTTGCGGGCATAATCTCTACAAATAGTCAAGAAACGCCCCATGTGTTCCAGTTCTCTTTTCATATCAGTATTCAAAAGACTCATATATCCTTCTCTACCTCCCCAGAAAACATAATTCTCACCGCCTAAAGCTATTGTTGCATCAATTGCAATTTTAGCTTGAGCCGCCGCATACGCCACTACATCAAAATTTGGATTAGTAGAAGCTCCATTCATATAGCGTGGATTACTAAACAAGTTTGAAGTTCCCCACAATAATTTAATTCCTGTTTCTTCTTGTTTGATTTTAGCGTAAGCAACCAAAGCTTGTACACGGCTTTCAAATTCTTCCAAAGTAGGTGCATCATCTACCATATCGACGTCATGAAAACAGTAATACGGTATGCCTAGTTTGCTCATAAACTCAAAAGCAGCATCCATTTTGTCTTTGGCACGCTGAATAACATTCTCACTCTTATCCCATTCAAATGTTTCGGTTCCTGCCCCAAAAGGATCTCCCCCTTTGTTGCATAAGGTATGCCAGTACGCCATAGAAAAACGCAAATGCTCTTTTAGCGTTTTACCAGCTACTATACGATTCTCGTCGTACCATTTGAAAGCTAGTGGATTTGTACTTTCTCTACCTTCAAATTTTATGGTATCGATGTTTTTAAAATACGATTGTTTTGTTGTAGTCATTATCATGATTCTAGTTTAATATGATTTTTCCATTCTTGGTAAATTTCCTGATATTGTGAAGCCAAAATAGGATTTGGCTCTATTCTTTCTATGCATTTCAAACCTTCAAAAGCTTGATTCAATGAAGCATAATATCCAAAACCATAAGCGGCTCCTCGGGCAGCGCCTTCAGATCCAGATGTATTGTATAATTCTAATGTAGTTTGTGTAGTATTGGTAAAGATTTCTCTAAAAACAGGACTCAAAAAAAGATTGGCATTTCCGGCACGAACAGTTTCTCCAGATGCTCCTACCGATTTCATTACATCAAAACCATAATTCATCGCAAATACAATTCCCTCACATGCCGAACGAACCAAATGTCCCGATTGATGGATATTAAAGTTTAGATTTTGAATTCCCGAATTGGCATTTTTATTGTTAAAAATGCGTTCCACCCCATTACCAAAAGGATAAAAACGCAAACCTTCACTTCCTGCTTTTACTTTTGCTGCTTCGGCATTAAGCGCTTCATAGGCGATTAAACCATTTCTGTCTGTTGACATAATTTTACGCAACCACTGATACAAAATTCCGGAACCATTGATGCAAAGCAGTACGCCATTACTTTTTTGAGCTTCAGTATTATTGACATGCAAAAAGGTATTGATACGGTTTTCTTTGTCATAAACATCTTGGTTGCTTACGGCATAAATCACTGCCGAAGTACCTGCCGTTGTAGCAATCTCTCCCGATTTTAACACATTCAATGACATGGCATTATTGGGTTGGTCACCACCGCGATAGGTAATTTTAACATCTGGACTCAATCCTAATTGGGATGCAACATTGGGGTGTACTGTTGCTTGATACCCAAAGTTGGTTACAATTTCAGGAATCTTATCTACGGGAAGTCCCATAGCCTGCAACACTTCAGTTGCCAAAGTTCCTTTTGAGAAGTTCCACAAAGCGGCTTCCGATAAGCCCGAAGTGCTTATTTGAGCTTTTCCGGATAGTCTTGCAGCTATGAAATCCCCCGGAAGCATCATGTAAACCGCTTTTTGAAAAATCTCCGGCTCATTAGTTTGAACCCATTTCAATTTAGAAGCAGTAAAATTCCCCAGACTCCCAAGAATTTGCTGCTGACAGGATTCATGTCCCATTCTGTCATAAACATCATTTCCAATACTCGCAGCTCTGCTGTCACACCAAATGATAGACGAACGGACAGGATTTAAATTTTCATCTGTCAGCACCAGCCCATGCATTTGATAGGCGATCCCAATTCCTGCAATCTTTTTTAAATCGACATGCTGTTTGGACCCAAGCGATTGAATTCCGTTTTTTACATATTCCCACCATTTATTTGGGTCTTGTTCTGCCCATCCAAATTCAGGAGCAATAATATCCATTTCAAATTCAGGAGCAGTTACCGAGGCAACAGTACTATTTTTATCCGCATCAAATACTGATAATTTCACTGACGAGCTACCTAAATCAATTCCTAAAAAATACATATTCTTTGTTATTATACGATTGATTTTTATTTTCTTTTACACTTTTGGTCAAAAAAACCATAACGTTATGGTTAATTTGACCACAAGTATACGGACAATTTTTGATATTAACAAAATTTTAGAATTAAATTATCATTATTATTAAAAATTACTTTTAAAATTAAATATTTGATAGCATGGAAATAGTTGGTTACTAGAATTAGAAGTAAGGATTCTCAGTAAAAAACAATAGCTTTTAGTTAATTAATAATAAAAGCTAAAAATTAGAAGAAAATTTAAGTATTTAACTAAAAATAAAATTCAAACACACTCATTTTACAATATTTGTAAGTAAACAAACCATAACTCTTAAAAAAATATTAAATTGGCACAAAATTTTAGTAAGGCTATGAGTGAAAAAAATATTGATAAGGATTTATTACAAACTGCAGAGCAGTCTGCCATGAATGCCATTACTATTGATTGTGTTATATTTGGTTTTGACAATGGAATATTAGAAGTACTATTAGTAGAACATGCCGAAGGTATCAGTAAAGGAAAATGGGGTTTACCTGGGGGCTGGATAAAAAAGAAAGAGAGTACAGATGATGCCGCTCACCGATTGTTAGCTGAACTTACTGGTATGGATCACATTTATCTAGAACAGCTAAAAGCCTTTGGAGAACCCGATCGATTCCCTTTAAGAAGAGTTATTACTATAGGATATTATGCTTTAGTAAAAAGAGAAGACTATGATATAAAGGCTGGTTTTACTGCATCGGATGCCAAATGGTATAAGATTAATGAGATTCCTAATTTAATTTATGACCATAACGAAATATTAGACTACAGCATAAAAAATCTTCGCAACAGAGTTCGCCAAGCTCCCATAGGCTTTAACTTACTGCCGGAAAAATTTACTTTATTGCAGCTTATGCATCTTTATGAAGAAATCTTAGGCATTGAAATGGACAAATCAAATTTTCGCAGAAAAATTCTGCACATGAAATTACTAGTACCTTTAGATGAAAAACAACAGGATGTTTCCCATCGAGCAGCTCAATTATATAAGTTTGACTCAGCAATCTATGAAAAACTGACTCAAAAAGGATTTAATTTTGAATTTTAACCCTGGCTTATAAAAGCATAAATGACATTATTACATTCTAAAAATACAGAAATTAAAGAATCAGCCATAGCAGGCATCACAATCGATTGTGTTATATTTGGATTCAACAAAGAAAACCTTGAAGTTCTTTTGGTACAACATGCCGAAGGAGAAAGTATTGGAAAATGGGGTCTCCTCGGCGGATGGTTACAAAATGAAGAAAGCGCAGATGACGCAGCACAAAGAATATTGTACGAGCTCACCAGTATGGACAATATCTATTTGGAACAATTAAAAGCTTTTACCAACCCAAAACGTGTGATTGAAAGAAGAGTGATTACTATTGGCTATTACACTTTGATAAACCAAGAAGATTATAATATAAAAGCCAGCTTAACAGTAAGACAAGCCAAATGGCATAAAATTAATGACATTCCTGATTTAATTTTTGACCACAACGAAATTTTAGACTTTAGTATAATACACCTGCAAAATCGGGTTCGACAGGCTCCTATTGGCTTTAATTTGCTCCCCGAAAAATTCACATTATTACAGCTCATGCATCTCTATGAAGAAATTTTAGGCATCGAATTGGATAAATCAAATTTTCGCAGAAAAATTCTTCACATGAAATTATTAGTCCCATTAGATGAAAAACAACAAGATGTTTCGCATCGTGCTGCCCAATTGTATAAGTTTGATCCTGCAATCTATGAGAAGCTTACTCAAAAAGGCTTTAACTTTGAGTTTTAACCTCAAACCCCTTAGCATTTTGATTTTATTTAATTAAAGCATTGGTCTATAAGTTAACAATTTCTGTTAAGTCACCTAAAATATTTATATAAAAGACCCGATAGCTAATCAGACTATCGGGTCAGAGTTTCCAATAACTAACCAAAACTCACTTTTAAATAAATTTTTAACTTATAATTTCAATATCAACATTGAAATGATTATAATTATTCTTTCAATATCTTAGAAGAATATACCCCTTGGCTTGTTTTTACTTTTACTACACATATGCCTTTAGAAATATTCGAAATTCCACTCAATAAAATATTCACAGTATTATTTTGAACTTCAAAACTATTCTGAAGCAGTACTCTTCCCGAAACATCATAGAAAATTACTATCACCGCAGTATCTGAGGTACTATCTGGCAACTTAATCTGCAAATATTCTTTAGCTGGATTAGGTTTAACAAAAATCCCTAATTCATTATCATCACTACTGTTTCCAAAATCATCAAGTCCTAAAGTAGGATAACTGTCACCATAAACAATCCCTCTACCCACTGTACTCATATACACACGCCCATAAACGTTCATATCACCAACTACAAAATTTCCGTTGCCAGTTCCGCCATATTGGTGCAAATCATCATTGACTCTTTCCCAAGTTAAACCTTGATCAATCGAACGAAAAACTCCTGTCACTCCACTTACGGTTCCCCAAATATATACCGTTGGATAAGCCGCATTTGGAGCTGCTTTCCCAATCCCAACTGCCGATGCGGCAGTTACAGCTGCCGATGGCGTAGTGTAAGTTATTCCGCCATCAATGGTGCGGATTAATCCTCCATTATTCTTTGCAAGCCAAAGATGACCAGCCTTTCCAGGCACTGTACGAATAATTTTTGACCCACCTGCACCAGCATTGCCCGCTTTAATAAAACTAGAACCGCCATTGGTACTCACCATAAAATCACCTGTACCTGAATTATAAACATAAAACTTATTATTAGTAACAGGATCTGAAACTGGAACGGTGTTGAAACTAACCCCGGTAGAAGCAGTCCAAGTCGCCCCATTATCTAAGCTGCGATATAATGCAGTCGCATTTTCAGGACAATGCAAAATTTTTGTGCCGTCATAAGACAATGCTACACTTCCCTTATTTCCCTTAAGGGCCGCTGTTGTTATTGTCCAAGTTGTTCCTTGATCCGAGGAATAATACATTTTATCCCCGAGTCTAACTAATTTGTTGGTGTTGCCTGCTGCATATGCAATTCCTGTAGATGATCCCATCGTGGGAACATATTGGGAGGCATAAACCGCAACATCTGTATGCTTGAATCCATCATAATCAGCAATAACGCTTAAAGCGGGACCTGAAGGGATGCTTACCAAATCATAGGGTACACTTTCTTCTTGCCCTTTGGCATCAAACTTCCAAGTTGTTTGCGCTGCATTAAGATCATCACAAGTAAATATGCCGTTTCCTGAAACAACACTTGCCTGTGCCGTATTGAACGGATTAAATTTTATATCTCCAGTCCAATGAATTGAAGCCGCAGATCCGGAAATCCAAGTACACCCATTATCCAAAAGTTTAATCCCTGCCGTTCCAACCAAATCTTTCCAAGTAGTCCCGCCATCAGTACTTAAGAAAAAACGATCGGCATATATTCCAGTTCCTCCAGCAGTTGTGTACTGTAACCAATAAGTATTCATTGTAGAGGCCACCAACCGCTGCGGATTAATCGGATCAACATCTATTCCTCCAAAAGGTGTAGTAAAACCAGCTGGGGTAATATTTGTTAAAACACCAGCTGATGACAATTTCCATATTTGACCGTTTGTTGGATTCCAAGGCCCTTCTTTATCAGCATAGGTAATCAGTAAAGCTCCATTAGAATCAAGTACTGCACGTTGTGGCATATAAGTGTTTGTAGCATTGGCAACCGCTGTCCAAACGACACCTCCATCTGTACTTTTATACAAATTGGAAGCTCCTGTTCTGGAAACTCCTGCATAAATAGTCTGCGTAGTTCCGCCAAAAACTGTCGTTGGGTCAAATATCACAAAGCAAATTCCATTATCATTAGAGGTAGTCGTAACTGGAAATGCACTAATTTTTGTCCAAGTTGAACCGCCATCAATACTCTTAAACAATCCATTACGTCTTGTTCCGCAAAACAATATATTCGAATTATTAGGATCCACAGCCAATCTTTCCCCATTAGAACGACCCATTCCGTTACCGTGTGCTTTGAATTGCGATGTTACAATTGTTTCTGTAAAAGTGTTTCCTCTATCGACAGATTTCAAAATTGCTGTTTTTCCATTATTGAAATAATCCGTTCCAGCGAGCATGTAAACAATATTATTATTTTGAGGATCTATGGCCAAAGATTCCACACCTTGGTATCCAACTTGACCGGTACTCGTCCAATCCAACAAAGGAATCCAGTTATTATTACCTGCATCCCATCGATATGCCCCGCCAACATCGGTGCGTGCATATTTCAAATTGGCTTCTGTTTTACTAGCAATAATTCCGGTAACAAAACCAGTACCTCCTATTTGTACATTTTTCCAAACTGTTTGTGCTTTAACCACTAAAGCAGTAAGACTTATTAAGAGTACTAAAAAGTAGTTTTTTTTCATATTATAAATTTTTAAAATTAAGCTGTTTACAATATCATTCTGAACGCCAAAAGGCTTTTCCGCAAATTATTAGCAGCAAACAGCCATTAACCTATTTTTATTATCCTTTTAAAACAACACACTTAATGGCAATAAAATATTTACTTATGGTTGATCTGACCACAAGTATAGGCATTTTTTTTCATTTTAACCAAAAAAAATTATGAATTACCTTGTTTTTTTGCCACAAAATTAGTAACTGAAAAAAAAACTTCTAGTAGTTTTCTATTAAACATGAAAAAAGACTTTATTATCAGTTTCATTTAGCCCTACTCTTAAAGGAAAACCCCCTTCTCCAGCCAGTACTTTTCCTACTCCTAAACCAATGTCTTTCGCAATTCCTGTTACTACTATAATTTATAGTCTAGTAATAATTTCATCTGCTTCCTTTTTGGTTGGTAATCTTAGATAAAGACAATATCTTTCTATTAATCCTGCGTAGACAAAAACAGTTAAAGCCAAACAAAAGACTTTTTACTTTAGCGAAATAACCATATACAACATTAGTATAAAAGAAAACTCAAATGAAAACAATGTCCAAAAGTTAAATATAACTTTGGCAGCTGATAAATTAAACTAAACCGATGAGATGAAGGCACAGGATTTGATTTGCAGATGAAAATCAACAGAATTACAGCATTATTTATTACCCACTGCATTTGAAATCAAATAAAACAACTCAAAAACAATCTTTTTACAAAGTTTAAAAAAAGTAATAATGGTTTCTTGTTATTTTCCAATATAATTAGGACAGCCAAAACATTTAACGTCCATGTTAAACTGATAAGTAAGTGACAGTTCATACACACCTCCGGTTCTTCCCATTTTAGAAGTGTTAATATCATAGGAAAGTCCCAATCTTAATTTTTCATACTGCAATCCAGTAAAAAGATTTACCGATGTAAGCAATTGACTGTCAATTCCATTTTTGGAAGGATTGGTAACGGCCGTAGCACCGAAAAACATTTTCTCGAACAAAACTGAGCCACCAATATCTAATCGATTATAGCGTCCTTGCTGCATATAATTGGTTGTTAAGAACATTTTTGTTGCATACGGAAAAAAAGTAACATCGATATAATCAGCAAAAAGAAATTCATAACCAGAACTTAAAGAGAAAAAAGTGTCCAAAGGCACATTTCCTTCCTCAGCAAACGAAATATTTGGCGTATTAAGGTGTTTCATGGATAAGCCAATCCATAAATCATCGGTATTAAAAACCATACCTGCAGAAATGTCAAAAAAACCGACTTTATCGTTTCGCAATAATGGATCAACGGAACTTGAGTTTATGATTCCATTTCTAATATTAATTTGATCTTCCAACAATAAGTTTTGAAATGCAAAAGATTTAAAGCCAAAACCAATTTCTAATCCCGGTCTGAAATACCAGTCATCGCTTATTTTAACTCTATAAGCGTAATTTGCATTGATCTCAGTATAATTATAATTCGTCTGATTTTCTCTTTGATTCAAAATACTGATGCCTATCCCGCTATTCATGCTTTTGCTCCAAGTGTTGACAAAAACATAGTCGGTGTCAATCTTTAAATCCAGTTGAGGCCATTGCGTCCTGTGTATAATACCCGTATATGTGGTTTCCATAAAACCGGAAAAACCTGGATTAAGAGTTTCCGGAACTAAAAAATACTGTGTAAAAATTGGATCCTGTGCACTTGTTTTCGAATAAAAGCAACAGCAAATAATTGTAATTAATAATTTTAATCTCATTGGTTAATCTATTGCTTTTATTTAATTAAAGTGAATGCACCTTTTTCGGTTATGGTATGATTGTAAAAGGTTTTTGCGGTAAGCTTAAAATAATAGTTGCCGTTTTCGGCTTCCAAATCTTTTATTTGTCCCTTCCAGCCACCTATATTTTCGCCGCTTTCAGAATACACTATGCTTCCCCAAGTATCATAAATATCCAAAGTTATATTTACTAAACCTAAAAACATTGGTACAAACGAATCATTAACATCATCATCATTTGGTGTAAATGCATTTGGAACCATTAGACTGTATCCTTTTTCTACAATCAATGTCATCGAAAAATCATATTGACATCCAAAAGGATAGGTAACTATCTGCTTTATATTATATGTACCTTCCCTAGTATAAATATGTTTTGGACTTTCTTCATCTGAAAAATTACCATCACCAAAATCCCAGGAAATTTTCGTAAAATCACCCGTAGCTAAATTTGTGAATAAAACTGGATCATAAATAGAATATAAATCATAGACATCTTTTCCGTAAGAACTTGTCGAGAAATTGGATTTTCCCAGAACTGGCGTATTGACATTGTATGGGACATTAGCCTTACAACCAAAGCTGTCGGTTACCGTAAATATGATTAAACCGTTGTTTTCAGTATTCATAATCTCATTATTGGCACCACTAACCACACCATCAGACCAGCTTAAATTATAGGGTGGAATTCCTCCTTCGACATGTCCGACAAAAGTTTGATGTACATATTTAGTTTCGCAATTAAAGTCTGTAAGAACTTCAATAGTAGGCGTAAGCTGTTCAAATCGAGTGATTTTCCAAGATTCAGATTTTTTACATCCGTTGGTATCCATTACGGTTACGGTATAATTATCGGGTGTAAGACCGCTTAAATCTTCGGTTGTAGCACCATTAGACCATGAAAAAGAAAATGGAGCCGTACCGCCAGTTACTACTAAATTAATAGTCCCTGTATTAGCTGCAAAACAATTTAGAGGGTTTGAAACATCGGCTTTCAATTCTAACAATAATGGCTCTATAATTACATACGTTTCTTTTATCACACACGATTTGGCATCGGTTATTGTTACACTGTATTTTCCAGGTCCCAGATTATTTCTTTCTATTCCCGCAACTGCATCATCATCCCAAACTAACTTAACAGGAGTTTCTCCTCCCACTAAATTTAATCTAATATGAGCGTCTCTCTCTCCAAAACAAGAGATTTGCTTCACATCTGGATTTATGGAAAAAACAGGCGCATTATCTATAATTATCGTAAAATCTTTAGGACAGTCCAATGCATCAGTAATGCTAATCACATAAGTTCCTGCCGATAAATTATTCTGTACAAGCCCACTGCCTAAATTGCTCCATTTTATAATATAAGGATCACCAGCTGTAAATGGAACTCCTCCTGTAATTCCGTTAATAGTAATCGAAGCATCCGAATAGTTATAACAGGCTATTTCGGTTTTGGTGTAATCCAATTTTATTTCACTATTTTGATGCAATACAACTTCCAGTTCGTCGGTACATCCAGAATTGTCAGTAACCGTCAAATTATAGGTTCCTGCCGCCAGATTGGTTAAATTTTGGAGATTACTGCTGAATCCGTTGGGCCCAGTCCAGTAATATCTGTAATTAAAAACACCAGGACTCATTTCGGCAGCTCGCCCTCCAATTGTTTTTACGTTAATTTCCCCCGTATAATATCCATAGCAAAGAATATCAACTTGGTTTACCAACGTTAATTCCAACAAAGGAGGTTCTATTATTGTATAAGATTCCTTAAGTGTATTGCACTTATTAGCTTCGGTAATTGTGACTTCATACACACCGGGAACCAAATTATAAATACTCTCGGTAGCAACATAAGGATTTCCGTCTTTAGTCCATACATAAGTATATGGAAGCGTTCCTCCAGTTGTGTTTATGTCAATTCTGCCGTCATTTAAACCAAAACAAGATATATCATTTTTATATCCTGAAAACTGAAACAAACCTGGTTCACCAACATAGTAATACTGTGTAAAAGGGCAATTCCCATTGTCATTTATCACTAAATTATAACTACCTGGTTTTAAACCGGAAATATCTTCATCTGCACTAGTAAATCCATTAGGCCCAGTCCAAGAAAAAGTATAGGGCTTTCCTGTTGTAAAAGGAATACCACCAGATACGGTTATATTAATGGAGCCGTCATCTAATCCAAAACAAGTAGTCTTTTTTATAATGTCAACAGTTTTTATCAGCGGATCAACAGTTACGGTAATGGTAAAATCAGGACCAGGACAAACTTTAGATATCGGTGACACAACATAGGTTACCGTTGCACGATATGCTGTGTTATTAGTTAATGTCTGACCAATGCTTGTCGTGGGCGAAGTTTGCTCAGTTGCACCGCTCACAGCGCCCGAAGGCACAATCGTTGGTACTGACCACACATACGTAGTTCCTTTCGGCACATTGTCGATCCCATCGGTAACTGGCGTAACCAGAAAAGCATTGCCACTGCAAATCTTTAATATTTTTGGTTTTATGACAGGAGAAAGAACTAAATCTACCGAAAAATTAGCTGTCTTTGTAGTGGTTCCACAACTGTTGGTCACACTAAAAGCAGCTTGATATTTGCCACTGGTATTATAATTCACAGAACCTGGATTAAGTGATGCGGATGTAGAAGGTGCACCTCCCGGAAAACTCCATAAATAGGTAAGTTCTGAACTTGGGGAACAACTTTCGACCACTGTTCCAAGAGGTTTAATTGTTGCTGAATTACAATAATCAGAAATTGGGCTTAGAGTAATAACAGGCGATTTTTTTACTTCTATAGCTTCTATAACGGAACGGTCTATTCCGCATGAATTTCTTGTTGTCAGCTTTACATAGTATGTCCCTGGATTTACAAAATTAAAAACAGGATTCTTAGATGATGACCCTGTGCTATTTGCAAAACTCCATTGTCCTTTTCCTTTTCCGCAAAAGCCTTCATAATAATTGGTAACCTCCCAATAGTAACTCTCAACGCCACAACTTAAGCTAGTATCAGTGGTGTTATTCATTTGAACATTTGTCGAAGCACAGGCATTAGCATAAGTGAATTTGGGCTGTAATATAGGTTCCACGCATATTGTCTGAGTATAAGAATTTCCTATCCCACAAGGTGTTGTTGCCGACAGTTTAATTTTATATTTTCCCGGTAATGCATACACATGACTAGGGTTCACCTCTCTAGAGAATGGGCTTCCATCCCCAAAATCCCAAGTATACACATTATAAGTACTGCAATCATTAGTATACCCGGCAAGGGTTGTATTGTTGAAGTACACGGATGTATTAGCACATGCAATACTAGTTACGTTGAAACTTACCGTTGGCACATCTAAAATAACAATGGGTCCTGCAGTAAGATAAGTACTCCCACAGGACGTAGTTATTGTTAAAGTTACCGTATTTCCAGATGGACAGTTGAATCTTGTAAAGGTGTGGGGTACAGGGAAATTTTGAGAAGCTTGCGGATTTACTGCGTTATAATAAACAGAACTTTCCAATTGGGCTTGCGTATAGCTGACAAAAGTACCATCACCATAATTAATCTGGTAATTGGTATCCGAAGGATTAAGTGCCCATGACCCAATAGCAAAGTCCATTGGAGGAACAGGTGTACATAAATTGGTTGTGTTGCCCGGAGCTATAAGCGCACCTATTGGATTATTGGAGTTCTTAACCACGTAGGTAACAGAATTACTGCAGCTATTACTTCCGTCTCCTTTTATAACCATATTGAAAGATCCTAACTTTGTATAAGTATGTATTTTGGGGAAAATAACATTGGATTCTAAACTGCCATCTCCCCAATCCACACTATAAGATGAAACACACGAGACTGACCCAGAATTATTTCCAACTTTAATAGTATAATTGGGATCTGAATTATTATCACCGCATTTTTCAAAAGAAGCATTCGAGCCTGCAGGGGCATTCAAATTCACAAACTTTAAATCAGGTTTCTGCTTTACGGAAATGACTTTTGTTTTGGAATTCACTTCTCCATTGGCATCTGTAACAGTCAATTTCACGCTAAAATTTTGAGAACCGCAGCCAAGTGCCGTAAAAGCATGACTTGGATTATTCCCTGTAAAAATATTTCCATCGCCAAAGTCCCATTTATATGTAAAAGGAGCAGCACCGCTGACAATAGGTGTAAATGTAATTAGAGTGCCTGAACAAGAATTATCATTGTTAAAGCTGAAATCGACATTGGGTGGTAGAATTAGATTTTTAATAATACAATTACTGCTATCAGTAACATTGAATCCATAAACTGTTGCAGTAAATAGTAACAGAACTTGCAGGCGCAAGAAAAAAATCTTTTTCATAAAATGTAATCTGTATATAAAACCTATAAAAATATAACTTTTTATTTAGACAAAAAAATATTACAAATAACATTTTGTTTAACGCATAATAAAAATAAAAAACAGTAAAAGTGTAAACATAAATGCAATCAAATCCAAAACATATTAAACCTTAAAATCTAGACGGAAAGCATGCAGAACAACTTATCAACAGACTCAAAAATTAACTTTCCATATTCAAAAGCATGTTCCAGTATTGCGTAATTTTGCGACATGTATGCTTTAGTCGACTGCAATAATTTTTATGCTTCCTGCGAACGTGTTTTTCAGCCGAAATTCAACGGAAAGCCTGTTGCGATATTATCCAACAACGACGGCTGTGTGATTTCCAGAAGCAATGAAGCCAAAGCTGCCGGAGTGCCAATGGGAGCGCCAGCGTTCCAGATTAAAGAATTGGTTAAAGAGAAAAATATCCAGCTGTTTTCATCCAATTATCCGCTGTATGGTGATTTGAGCAATCGTGTAATGTCAATTTTAGGGCAGTTTACTCCAAATGTCGAGATTTACAGCATTGATGAAGCTTTTCTAAATTTTGATGGTTTAGACATTCTGGACTATCACGATTATGGTCTTCAAATGAAAAGCCGTATCCAAAAATGGGTCGGACTTCCAGTATGCATTGGCTTTGCCGAAACAAAAGCATTATCTAAAATTGCTAATAAAATCGCTAAAAAATTCCAAGACAGAACCCAAGGAGTTTATGTAATTGACAGTGAAGAAAAACGTATCAAAGCTTTAAAATGGACCAAAATTGAAGATGTTTGGGGTATTGGCTACCGTATGAAGAAAAAAGCAAAACTTCGAAATATACAAACCGCACTCGATTTTATCCAGCCACAGCACGAAGCTTGGGTTAAGAGAGAAATGGGTGTTGTGGGTTTGCGTCTAAAATGTGAACTAGAAGGAAAATCAATTTTAGACTTAGAACCTATTGCAGAACAGAAGAAAAGCATTGCCACCACAAGAAGTTTCCCCAAACAAATAGCTGATTATGATTTATTACGAGAACGGGTAACTACTTTTGCAGCTGTTTGTGCCGAAAAATTACGCAAACAACATTCCTGCTGTCACACCATTATTGTTATGCTGGTAGTTGACAAACATACTGTTCAAACAACCAAATATTATTTCAACATGGCACTAACACTGCCTTATGCGAGTAATTCGACTTTGACAATAACAAACGCCGCAGTCGATATGCTGAAAAAATTACACCATGGCAATGAAGGCATCAAGTTCAAAAAAGCAGGTGTAATTGTGACCGAACTCATAGACGAAAACAAAAAACAAATGCAATTATTTGAGGAAGAAAATCCCAAACATCTGGCTTTAATGAAAGCAATGGACAAACTAAATCATAAAATTGGTGATACCAAAGTAAAATTGGCCAGTCAAAATTTAAGATTGACATGGAATATGAATCAGAATCATCTTTCTCCAAAATACACAACTAAGTTTAAAGATATATTGGAAATACAATGTCTATAAAAAAAGAACAAAAACTAACTTTTTTCAGTCCAGATTTTGAAAGCGAAATACAGATTCCTTACATAACTGAAGGTGTTTCAGCTGGCTTCCCCTCGCCCGCTGCCGATTTTATGGAAACCTGTATTGATTTAAATAAAGAGTTAAGCGAAAATCCTTTGGCTACATTTTACATCAAAGTTAAAGGCAATTCAATGATTGATGCCGGTATCAATGACAAAGATGTACTAGTAGTTGACCGAAGTCTGGAACCCCAAAACAATAAAATTGCCATTTGCTGTATTGATGGAGAATTTACCGTAAAACGCATTCAGCTCGAAAAAGACTGTCTATACCTAATGCCCGAAAACCAAAGTTACGAACCCATAAAAGTAACCGAAGAAAACCAGCTTATCATTTGGGGAATGGTGACTTATGTGATAAAGAAAGTATAAAATAAAGTTTGAAATTTAGAGAATATTATCTAAACTTTTCTCTACTAAGTTATTCAAATTCAACACAAAGAAAACCGATATAATTTAGACTTTCAACTATATTTATACAATCTATTTTATCAGCTTCTACTCTCAAAATTTTATCACAATCTTCTAAATCAAAATTGATTTTATAATCCGGAAACAGGTTTTTTAAAAAGTTGATAATATAAATTGCATCGGCTTTTTTCCTAACATTCGTTTTAAAAATTTCTACCATAATCTTTAATTCTAAATACTCTTATTTTCTGTTTTCTGAAAAAGGATTGTAAGAAATTCCGATTCTAAAATACCCTTGAGCATCTTCTTTTTGATCGTAGATATAGTCCTTCGTTTTTTCTCCTTTTTCAGTAATACGAATACTGATTATATTTGAAACACCAGCTTTTGCCATTGCAAATATTTTTGGCGTAATGCGGTGTTCATAAGTTATTCCAGATTTTAAATCCAGCTGATTCAACTCATAAATTCCTTTTAAATTAGGCGGTGTCATATTTATATAAAAATTCTCAGAATTCAATTCGGTTCCAAATGAAACACGCCCATTTTCAAACAACTGACGTCTAAACAAAAGGCGCTGAGGAAGCACAAAATCTACATCCCATTTCGAATTTTCAAATTTATGGTTATATGTAAAAAGTGGTGTAAACGGAATAATTGACGAAGGATCTATCGTCGCCAATGCTCCAATTGTAATTGTGGTGTTTGCCGTTTTTTTAAGGACTAAATTTGCTGATACAAATCCTTTAACGCGCTGAAAATTTTCCTGATTTGCATCTACAGAAGCTGTCGCGTTATAAATAATTGGTTTTTTGAAAAGTGTAGACATATAAGTAGCACTTAACGCTCCCGCAAAATAATGAAATTCTTGATTTTCTCTTGTATACGAAGTATTAGAATTGATGTTGTAAATATCTCCAAAACTATACGTCTCATACTTATAACGTAAAGAAGCTGTTAAAACAAAACGTCTGGATTTTGATGCGTAAAAAGGCATATTAAAAGCAACTTTTATCCTATTATGATTTTCAATTCTCCCAGTTTCAAAAGGCTTTCCAAACAGTTTTGAATCAAAATTAGAAGGACCAACATTGTCAAACTGTACATCAAAAGTTCTTGTTGTCGGAAATTTATCGGTAATCGCTTTACCAAAGGTTTTCATATCAGTTTTTTCCTGAGCTATAGATGTCAAAAAAGTGATTAAAAATAAAAAAGTGAGTTTTGCTCTCATAAGTCATTAATACGTTTGAAAAATCATTTATAATTTTAAACAAATGTACTTGTGACGAATCTATTATAATAACACAATTATACCAACGGCTTATCATTTATACAAATGGCGTTCGTATAATTTTATCTGTTATCCAATTGTAAATTATAATATTCCTTTAATTTTGCCGTTATGAAAATCCTTAAAATTTATCAGAACTTCTTTCTTAGAAATCTCATCATAAACGTCATTGCATTTGGAATTATCTTTGTCTGCGTATATGATGAAATAAAATTTGACGGACATGATTGGATATATATTTTAGGCAAAATTGCTATAGGCTATTTTCCTTGTATTGTCTGGATTACTTTCTTCAATCTTTTTATTATCAAACCTTTTTTATTTGAAAAAAAAATTAAAATTTTTGTTTCTCTTCTTTTAGTTTATTGGTCAGCTTTTTATTTTTTTATGAACTGGTATTTTCCCTTTGTGGATTTAGGAAAATTCAGAACTTTATCTATATTATCGCTTGTATTTAACGGTACTTTTTTTTATTTCATGCATATCGTAATCTCTAAAAAAATCTCTCAGACAGATAAAAAAATAATTAATTTCCAATCGGAGCTTTCTTTTTTAAAACAACAGCTCAATCCTCATTTTTTGCTTAATGCAATGAATAATTTATATGGAGAATCGTTAACAGAACCACAGAAATTGCCTGATAGAATATTGAATCTTTCGGATATGCTTCGCTATCAAATTGAAGCTACCAAAAAAGATCACGTACTTTTAAATGAAGAAATAGACTTTGTAAAAAAATATATTGAATATCACACCTTTAGAAATGAACGCCTTGACTTTAAACAAAACTATGATGGAACTTTTGATAAAATCGAAATTCCGCCTTTGTTCTTTTTGCCTTTAGTCGAAAATGCAATTAAATTTTCAGGAGAAACAGCTGAACCCTATATTATTCTAGATTTAAAATTAAAATGCCGAAATTTATCTTTTATTCTAAAAAACAATTGTTTAGAAGATGAATCTAAACTTTCGAGTACTGGAATTGGAATAGAAAATCTAAAAAGACGCCTTCAAGTTCACGGATTAAAACACGAACTTAAATTCAAGAAAGAGAAAAACACTTTTAGCCTAACTCTAAATATATGGAATTTACCTACCGCTGTCTAATAATTGATGATGAAACGCCTGCCCACAAAGCTTTAAAATCACATATTTCAAAATATGATGACTTAGAGCATTCTGGAAGTGCTTTTAACGGTATGGAAGCGCTGAAGATGCTCAATGAAAACAGCTATGATATTATTTTTTTAGATATTAATATGCCTGTTATTTCTGGAGTTGAGCTGATGGAAATGCAACCTAACCGACCAATTACAATTGTTACTACAGCTTATTTAGATTTTGCGCTTTCTGCTTATCAAAATGATGCTATAGATTATTTACTAAAGCCAATTTCGCTTGAAAAATTCTCAAAAGCTATTGAAAAAGCAAAGACTTATTATTCTGGAATTAATTCAAAAAAAGAAGAAAACACAAAAGGAGAAACACTTTCTTATCGCATGAATGGCCAATTAATGGAAACGTCTTTACAAGATATTATTTATTTAGAAAGTTTAGGGAATTACATAAAACTTTACAGTACAAAAGAAAATTTACCTATCATCATTTATGGTTCTTTGTCGAGTATTACAACTGAATTAGACAAAAATCAATTTCTTCAAGTCCATCGTTCCTATATTGTTAATACAAAAAAAATCAAAACTACGACACCAAAATCAGTAACAATGAGCAACGATGAAATAATTCCTGTTGGAAGAAAATATCAAATTTTATTGAATCCCCTCTTATAATTTAAACTTAATACCCAATCGACGAAGGCACTGAAAACAAAGATGCATTGAGTTCCAAAATAATAACAGTAACCGAAGAAAACCAACTTATCGTTTGGGGAATGGTGACTTGTGTGATAAAAAAGTTTACTGTTTTACCGCAATGTTCGCAAAGAAAGCACAAGAAACACAATGTTTGTGAACTTAGCGTAATTCATTGCGAACATTGCGATTAACCGACGATGGATTTTAACGATTAAAATCTACCGCAGAGAACTTATTGTCAATACAAAAGCTAATCCTTCTCTTTGATTTATAAAAAATAGTGGGTATGTTTACAAAGCAAAGCTTTTCCAGAAGCTGTATAATGCCAACTTTAATCTCTATCAAAGACTTATTTCCATGAAATTTAAAAACCTCCTTATTCTTCCACTACTGCTTTTTGCTAATACTATATCCTTTGCACAAAAGGAATCCAAAAACTGGAATGGTAAAAAATGTGCCGTGGTGCTAACTTATGATGATGCCTTAAATATTCATCTGGACAAAGTAATACCAGCACTTAATTCTTTCAGCTTCCAAGGGACTTTTTATCTTATTGCTTCGTCATCTGTTGTTACTGGCAGAAAAGAAGAATGGCGAACAGCTTCCAAAAAAGGTCATGAATTAGGAAACCACACCTTAAATCATCCGTGCGACGGCAGTTTGCCAGGACGCGGTTTTGTAACCAAAGACAATGATCTTTCCATCTATACGGTTGACAGAGCAGTTAAAGAAATAAGAATGGCCAACCAAATTCTAAAAGATATTGACGGCAAATCCGAACGCACTTTTGCATATCCCTGCGGTGATCTAAAAATTGGAGACACACTTTATTATGATTATCTAAAAAAAGATTTTGTAGCCGCAAGAGGTGTTCAGCCCGGATTCCTTTCAGCAAAAACTGTAGATTTGACCAATGTAAATTCATTTGTAGAAAATGGAACTACCGCTGCTCAAATGATCGCACAAATTGAAGAAGCAGAAAAAGCAAAATCGTTTATCGTTTTCTTATTCCATGGTGTTGGCGGTGAACATGCCCTAAATATCGATTGGGAAGAACATCAAAAACTACTCCTCTACTTAAAAAACAGAGAAAAAGACATTTGGGTTACGACAATGGTGGATTTGGGTAGATATATTCAGAAACAGCAGTCTTATTAGTAAGTTGACGGTAATTGTAAACACGATTTTACTTATGAACCTGAACTCGATTAATAAAAAACGGCTAATTGGCTAGTCTTAACCGTTTCGTATTTCAACGAAGGTTTTTTTGGCAGAAAGTTATAAGCAATTATTCCAGCAATAAGATTTGACAAAAAGTTAGTAAATGAACGATGT
>CAUPJC010000037.1:0-54062 GCA_963511475.1 uncultured Flavobacterium sp. | reverse complement strand
ATCTGCGGAATCTTTCAATGCTAAAATAAAAGCATTTAGAAGTCAATTTAGAGGCGTTAGAAACGTTGCTTTCTTCCTTTTTAGGCTAACTAATATTTATGCTTAATTTTTGCTAATCCACAACTTTTCGTGTTGATCCTCTAATTGATAAAAAATAAAAAAAAGGACATAAAAAAAGCTCCTTTTTTCAAGGAGCTTTTTTTATATAAATTATGTTACTTACAATTTAGCAACAAGCTTAGTTAACTTAGACTTCAAGTTAGAAGCTTTATTGTCATGAATGATGTTTTTCTTAGCTAATTTATCAATCATAGAAATTACACTAGATAATTTAGCTGAAGCATCTGCTTTATCAGTTGATATTCTTAATGCTTTTATTGCGTTACGAGTTGTTTTATGCTGGTATCTATTTAATACTCTTCTTTTCTCGTTACTTCTGATTCTTTTTAAAGCTGACTTATGATTTGCCATTTTCTTGTTTTTTTTTAAAATTTATTGATTTACTAATTAGTAAAAAAAGAAAAACCTCCCACGATTAAAATTAAATCACTTCAGTTTTAACTAATAAAACAAAAAATTGAGACACAAAATTTTGTTTTATAAAACAAATTCACAACTAAATAGTAGCCCGTAGCGGAATCGAACCGCTCTTACATGGATGAAAACCATGCGTCCTAACCGATAGACGAACGGGCCTGCTTCTCTAATGCGGATGCAAAGATACACCTATTTTTGAGTTCTACAATACCAGAGCAAAAAAAATTTATTTTTTTTAATACGCCTTCGCAAAAAGCACTCTTCCAACTGAAGGATTCCCTGTAAACACACAGCTTCCCGCCTGTTCTACCCTATCCAAAGGAATACATCTTATCGTTGCTTTTGTCAATTCTTTAATCTTCTCTTCGGTAGCAGCAGTACCATCCCAATGTGCTGAAACAAAGCCTCCTTCACCCTCAAGAACCGCTTTAAATTCGTCAAAACTATTTACCTCCGTAATATGAGTATTTCTGTAATTTAATGCTTTTTCGAATAAATCTTTTTGAATTTGCTCCAATAAATCGCCGATGTAAGTTGTAATTCCATCTTTAGAAACCACTTCTTTTGTCAAAGTATCTCTTCTTGCTACTTCAAAAGTTCCGTTTTCTAAATCTTTTGGACCTACAGCTATTCGAACAGGGACTCCTTTTAACTCCCATTCAGCAAATTTGAATCCTGGTTTTTGAGTTGTTCTATTATCAAATTTAACAGAGATATTTAATTTCCTAAATGCTTTAACCAAAACATCAACTTCACTTGAAATCGCGTCTAATTGTTCATCACTCTTATATATAGGAACAATAACAACTTGAATTGGCGCTAAATTAGGCGGTAACACCAATCCCTGATCATCAGAATGCGTCATTACTAACGCTCCCATCAATCGGGTTGAAACTCCCCACGATGTTCCCCAAACATGTTCCTGCTTACCTTCAGCATTCGCAAACTTAACATCAAAAGCTTTAGCAAAATTCTGCCCTAAAAAGTGTGAAGTTCCAGCCTGCAGCGCCTTACCATCCTGCATCAAAGCTTCGATACAATACGTTTCTTCAGCACCAGCAAAACGCTCTGTTTCGGTTTTTAACCCTTTTATAACTGGGATAGCCATGAAATTCTCGGCAAAATCAGCATAAACATTCATCATTTTCTCTGACTCTTCTATTGCTTCTGCTCTTGTCGCATGTGCCGTATGTCCTTCCTGCCATAAAAACTCAGCTGTTCTCAAGAACAAACGGGTTCTCATTTCCCAACGCACCACATTGGCCCATTGGTTAATCAATAAAGGTAAATCTCTATAAGATTGTACCCATCCTTTATATGTAGACCAAATAATAGCTTCACTTGTAGGACGTACAATTAATTCCTCTTCAAGTTTTGCATTAGGATCTACCATTAATTTCCCTGGTTTATCAGGATCATTCTTTAATCTGTAATGAGTAACTATAGCACATTCTTTTGCAAATCCTTCTGCATTTTTCTCTTCTGCCTCAAACATGCTTTTTGGGACAAATAAAGGAAAATAAGCATTCTGATGACCTGTCTCTTTAAACATTCTATCAAGTTCAGCTTGCATTTTTTCCCATATAGCATACCCATAAGGTTTTATTACCATACAACCCCTAACCCCTGAATTTTCGGCTAAATCGGCCTTAACAACCAACTCATTGTACCATTTTGAATAATCTTCTGCTCTTGTCGTAAGGTTCTTGCTCATTTTGAATAATTTGGCATAATATTTGTTTCTTAATAATTTAACTAAATAATTACGCAAAACTAACTAATTTTGTATTGTCCAACAATAAAATAATCTGCCGAAATGAAAACAAATGCATTAATTACTCGGAAAACAGCACTTAATACCTTAATTGTATTTTTAGGCTTGATAATAACCTCTTGTGGTTCTTATCAAAATAGCTCCTATTATGATAGTGACGGCATTTATAGCACAAATGGAGAGAAAGTTGTGGTAAAAAACAATGAAAACGCTCAAACTTCAGTTCAATACAAGCAGTACTTTAACTCCTTACAAAGTACAGGAGGAAGTTCTGACGAAATATTCACTGATGTAAACAGTTACGGCAGTGATTATAATGTAGAAAACGATTCTATACAAGCACCATCTACAGGTTATGCTTCATGGGGAAGTTCTCCACAAGAAACAATTATAACAGTTTATCCAGATAGTTATTGGTCAGTCGGATTTGGATGGGGATATCCGTATTATGGATACGGCTATAGCTATGGCTATCCTTATTACGGATACGGATGGGGATATCCTCATTATGGATGGGGTTACCCAAGTTACGGCTGGGACTATCCAGGTTATGGCTACCCTGGATATGGTTATGCTACTCCCTACTCTTACAACCACAGCCGAAGAGGCTCTTCCTATGCTGGAACATATAACAACGGCAGCTATACCAGAAACTACAATGCTAGAAATAATGCCTATAGCAGAAATAACAGCTACACCAGAAGCAATACCTACAACAGAAGCAGCAACTATAATAGAAACAGTACTAGCATAAGCAGACAATCGCCTACTTTTACCAATAGAAATAGTAGTTCAACAACGAGAAACTACTCTCAAAATCAATCTAGAAGTAATAGTAATTACACACAAAACAGAACAAATACATCAAGTCAAAGCTCACAAAGATCAAGCTACACTCCAAGCAGCAACAGTTCCTACAGAAGCAGTGGCAGCAACATGAGCAGCGGCACTAGATCATCGGGTGGCGGTGGTGGTGGAAGAGTGTCCGGTGGTGGCGGAAGAAGATAAAAAATACTAATCGAGAAATTAACTAACCTTAAGCTCAACCCCATGAAAAAGAACCTTTTGTTATTTTTAGCAGCAGGATTAACATTCTATACAGTACATTCACAAGAAATAAATGACGCTATGCGTTATGCACAAAATAACCAGAACGGAACTGCTCGATTTAGAGCTATGGGAGGTGCTTTTGGCGCACTTGGAGGTGATTTATCTGCTATAAATGTGAATCCAGCAAGTTCTGCTGTTTTTTCTAACAACCAAATTAGCACAACTTTAAGTAATTTCAGCACCAAAAATAATTCTAATTATTTTGAAACCAATACTTCCAAGAGCGATAATTCTTTTGATATGAACCAAGCAGGCGGTGTTTTTGTTTTTAGAAACAATAATTTAAATAGTAAGTGGAAGAAATTCTCCCTTTCTATAAATTACGAAAACACAAATAATTTTGACAACAAAATCAACTCTTTTGGAACCAATCAAACAAATAATATTAGTGATTATTTCTTGAGCTATGCCAATGCAAATCCTAGTAGAAATCAACCTGGAATTCCACTAGGAGTAATTACAGATAACAATTATTTTCAACTCAATTATGCTGACCAACAAGCTTATTTGGGATATTATGGCTACCTAATTAATCCTTTGGATGAAAATGACAACAGCAACGCCATCTACACATCGAATGTACCCGCTGGAGGAAATTACTATCAAGAAAACAGAATAATTTCAACGGGGTATAATGGTAAATTGTCTTTTAATACCGCCACTTCATACAGAGACAAAATTTATATAGGATTAACTTTGAACTCTCATTTTACTAATTACAAAAAAAACTCTATTTTTTATGAAGAAAATGACAACGCAAATACTAATATTGTTGACTTAGTAAGCACTTCATTCGAAAATGAGATAACCACCTACGGATCAGGATTTTCATTCCAGCTTGGAGCAATTGCTAAAGTTACCAACGAAGTCCGCTTGGGACTTTCATACGAATCTCCTACTTGGTATACTCTTAATGATGAAATAAGACAAAATCTAGTTTCTCGAGTTTTCAATTACACTATTAACACTAATCCTAATGTATCTTTTGAAAACCCTGATTCAAATGATGTAGTGATTTATGATGCTTATAAATTAAGAACTCCTGGTAAATTAACAGGAAGTTTGGCTTATGTTTTTAATAAAAAAGGATTAATCAGTTTTGATTACAGCTTCAAAGATTATGGCAATACTGAATACTCTATAGAAAGAGATTCAAGAAATGAGTTTGTGAACAGTGATATATCCAACCAGCTAACTGGTGCTTCGGAATTTAGAGTTGGTGGAGAATACAAAATTAAAACATTGAGTCTTAGAGCTGGATACCGTTTTGAGCAAAGCCCCTACAAAAACGCTAGAACCATTGGAGATTTGAATAGTTATTCAGGAGGTTTGGGCTATAATTTTGGCACATGGAAATTAGATTTGGCTTACACCTATGCCGAAAGAAATTCACAACAAAGTTTTTTTAGTCAAGGATTTACAGACAGCGCTAAAATCAATACTGTAAACAACAATGTTTCTATGACTTTAGCATTTGAGTTATAGTTTTTAAAGATATTTATTGTATAGAAACCATTTCATTGATTTGAAGTGGTTTTCTTTTTAGAAGGCTGTATTGAAAAACTAAAAATTGTAAAATAGCCCCGATAGAAGTGGAAATCCTCCCGATTTTTCTTCGGGAGATTGCAACGGACAGCGGGAGAAATGCTCTTAAAAAAACACAAAATGCTGCTCCAAATCATTTTTACACAAACAAAACGTCCATTTTGAAAGGAAACAGACAGGGTTTCGGCAAAAAATTGTAATTTTGCAGATTCCTAAATTATCAGGAATATAATATTATGAGAACGAAGTCTTTAAAAAAGAACAAAATAAATGTGATCACCCTAGGGTGTTCTAAAAATGTATATGACAGTGAAGTGCTGATGGGACAGCTTAAAGCCAGTGGCAAAGATGTGACTCATGAGGCCAAAGCCGAAGATGAAGGAAATATTATCGTGATTAATACTTGCGGATTTATTGATAATGCTAAAGCAGAATCGGTAAATATGATACTAGAATATGCTGATAAAAAAGAGAAAGGACTTGTAGATAAAGTTTTTGTAACGGGATGTTTATCCGAAAGATACAGGCCGGATTTAGAAAAAGAGATTCCGAATGTAGACCAATACTTTGGGACTACAGAATTGCCTGCTTTGTTAAAAGCTTTGGGCGCCGATTACAAGCATGAATTACTAGGAGAACGTTTGACTACGACTCCAAAGAACTATGCTTATTTAAAAATATCTGAAGGTTGTGACAGACCATGCAGTTTTTGTGCCATTCCATTAATGAGAGGGAAAAATGTTTCGCAGACTATTGAAAAACTAGTTAAAGAAGCAGAAGGATTAGCTCGTGACGGCGTAAAAGAATTGATTTTGATTGCTCAAGACTTAACGTATTATGGTCTTGATTTATACAAAAAAAGAGCTCTTGGCGAATTATTGGAAGCCTTGGTAAAAGTAGAAGGCATTGAGTGGATTCGTTTACATTATGCCTTCCCTACCGGATTCCCGATGGATGTGCTTGAAATCATGAAACGCGAACCTAAGATTTGTAATTATATTGATATTCCGCTACAGCATATAGCAGATTCTGTTTTGAAATCGATGCGCAGAGGTACTACTCAAGAAAAAACTACCCAATTATTAAAAGATTTTAGGGCAGCAGTTCCGGGAATGGCTATCCGTACAACTCTGATTGTGGGATATCCAGGAGAAACACAGGAAGACTTCAATATCCTGAAAGACTTTGTACAGGAAATGAAGTTTGACAGAATGGGATGTTTTGCATATTCTCATGAAGAAAACACACATGCTTTTTTACTGGAAGATGATGTTCCTGCCGATGTAAAACAAAATCGTGCTAACGAAATTATGGAACTGCAGTCACAAATTTCTTGGGATTTGAATCAAGAGAAAGTTGGCAAAACTTTCAGATGTATTATTGACAGAAAAGAAGGCGGGCATTTTGTAGGCAGAACCGAGTTTGACAGCCCAGATGTAGATAATGAAGTATTGATCGATGCAACAAAGCATTATGTAAAAACAGGTGATTTTGCAATGATTAAAATTATTGAAGCCACAGAATTTGATTTATACGGAGAGCCAGTTTAAATTTTTAATTTTCAACATTGTCTTTTATGAAAACATTTAAAACAGCATTGTTTATAGCATTTTTTCTTTTGTCTGCCAATACTATTT
The DNA here is from genome assembly GCA_963511475.1 of uncultured Flavobacterium sp. GTDB lineage: Bacteria > Bacteroidota > Bacteroidia > Flavobacteriales > Flavobacteriaceae > Flavobacterium. Next base: position 47,459 of record CAUPJC010000037.1, on the reverse strand, counting down.
CGGCACAATACAATAATGGTTACGGAGGCGGCGGATACGGAGGAAATGGTTATGGCGGAAATGGTTACGGCAGATCTAACCAAATGAATCAGATGCAGACCAGTCAGCCAAGTGCTCCAAAACCTGTACCTGTAGAGGAAACTGCTGGAAAAATAGTAGCCTTCTACAAAAAAGAACTTAATCTGGATGCACTTCAGGAGGTTGTTGTAAAAAACATTTACATCAAATCGCTAAAAAAAGAAGAGGTTTTAATGAAAAAAGAAATTAGCGACGATGAGAAAAAAGAGGAGTTTAAAGTTCTAAGTGAAATGACAGAAATGGAAATAAAACAAATTTTGAACAAAGAACAAAAAGAGAAATTCAAAAATTTGATTGACGAAAGAAACAGCAAAATGGAAGCTCGAAAACGCTAAAAAACTCACGCTAAAATACTTTTGAAACATTCAAAATCATGACAAAAACCTTTTACGCTCTTATTATAGTCTTATTAATTGCTTCATGCGGTACAAATCCGAATAAAGCAAATGAAAAAGTTTATAATGACCAAATAAAATCCTTAAATCAAACCATTGCTACAAAAGAAGCAACTCCTTTAAAAAGTGAACCTTTTGTCGTCATTGACAGCGTTGCCTACAGATACAACAATCAATTGCTTAATTACAAAGACACACTTTCTAAAACAGGGACTAAAATTTTACAAAACGGTATTGTTTCTGAATGGGTAGGTACAGTTAATTTCAATTTAAGAAAACCTAATTTTATTATTCTTCATCATACTGCACAAGACTCAGTGCAGCAGACTTTAAAAACTTTTACACTAAAACAAACCAATGTAAGTGCTCACTATGTGATTGCGCGTGACGGTAAAGTAATCCACATGCTTAACGATTATTTAAGAGCTTGGCACGCAGGAAATGGTTCATGGGGCAGAGATACTGACATTAACTCTACCTCTATTGGCATTGAGTTGGACAACAATGGATTTGAGCCTTTTTCGGATATACAAATTAATTCCCTGTTGGCACTCTTGACCAAATTAAAAAAGGATTACAATATTCCGATTCAAAACATAATAGGACATGCCGATATTGCTCCAACAAGAAAAAAAGACCCAAGTGCTTTGTTCCCTTGGAAACTTTTGGCTGCAAATGGATTTGGAGTTTGGCCAGACGAGGAGTTGCCATGTCCGCCACCAGAATTCAATGTAGAACAAGGTCTGCAGGTAATAGGTTACAATACAAAAAGTCTTTCGGCAGCAATTATCGCTTTTAAACTTCATTATATCCAAACAGAAATTAATGATATTTTGGATGAAAAAACAGTCAGCACTATTTATTCTATTTACAAAAAGTAGAAATTTCATACTCTATAAAAAACGCTTTTTGATTTAACCCAAAAAGCGTTTTTTTTGCTTAAATTACAATTAAAGATTTCTGTCGTAAAATTTCTGTTATTTTAGCATCTAAAAAACAATGATTAAACCAAAAATATGGCTGTCCTCTCCGCACATGGGAGGTTCCGAACTTAGCTACATACACGATGCTTTTGATTCCAACTGGATTGCTCCGTTTGGCGCAAATATTACCGAATTTGAACATGATTTAGAAAAATACCTATCCAACGGTGTTTTTGTAACTGCACTGAGTTCAGCAACTGCAGCTATTCATTTAGGTTTGATACTTTTAGACGTAAAACCTGGCGATGCAGTTATATGCCAATCTCTGACATTTTCAGCATCGGCTAATCCAATTTTGTACCAGGGAGCTACACCAATTTTTGTTGACAGCGAACCTGAAACCTGGAATCTTTGTCCTATTGCTTTAGAAAATGCTATCGTTGACACAATCTATAAAGGCCAGATTCCAAAAGCAATAATCACCGTACATTTATATGGAGTTCCTTATAAAATAGATGAAATTAGAGCCGTAGCCGATAAATATAATATTCCAATCCTTGAAGACAGTGCCGAAGCTTTAGGAAGCAGTTACAAAGGACAAAAATGCGGGACTTTTGGTGATATCAGTGTTTTTTCATTTAACGGGAATAAAATTATAACAACCTCCGGAGGCGGCGCTATTGTAACTTCCAATCACAAACAAAAGAAAAAAATACAGTTTCTTGCCTCACAGGCCAAAGACGAAGCACCACATTATCAGCACAGCGAATTGGGCTACAATTACCAAATGAGCAATATCTGTGCAGGTATTGGGCGCGGCCAAATGAAAGTTCTTGATGAACATATTATACTCCGAAGAGCAATGCATGATTTTTATGTATCTCTTTTTGAAAACATTCCGGGGATCACCGTTTATAAAACAGTAAATCCAGACTATTTTTCAAATTATTGGCTCACATCAATACTTGTAAATCCTGCCGAAACTAAAAATGGAATCAACAAAGAAACCATCCGATTGACTTTGCTGGATGCTAATATAGAATGCAGACCTTTATGGAAACCTATGCATCTTCAGCCTTTGTATAAAAACTATCCTTATTATGGAGAAAAAGTTGCCGCGACGCTGTTTGAAAATGGACTAAGCCTGCCTTCAGGCTCTAATCTTTCAGATTGTGATAAAGTCCGCATCCAGACATGCTTATTAAAATTATTAAGCTGATTTATAAATATAGCGGTAGTTAAAAAACAGTAATATCTTTTGGATAAAAAGTAGAAAACCAAAAATTCTAAAACAGCATTAAACTCTAATTTAAATGCAATCGTCCTTGATTAATTTTGCAATATTTGCAAACTTCAAATATAACACCACCCAAGAATTAGTTTGTACACACTCTATATTGTAATAATCTGACTTATAAAAATCTAAAAATTCTAATAAATATTCAATTTTTAGATTTTAAATTAACAATTTAACCCTTACGAGGTGTTAAAAATAAGGATTTCAAATAAATTTAATTTTACAGTAAGAAAAATAATATAACTCATATATTATAATTATTTTTATGCGAATTTTAATCTAAAAAAATATGAAAAAATTAGTACTCTTAATGTTTTTTATTAGAGCAATAGCGGTTGGACAATGTATAAACGGTACAACAACAAATCCTATTGATCCAAAAAATCCTGCTTTTCCAAATTATTTGAATCATTTCAATTGGGAAAATTCTACAACTTTTAAATACAATACAACTTACCAACCCAACAGTTATACTCCAAATCCTTTTTTATCAAATCAATCCGCATTTCAGGATATTGCTTTGCAACAAGATTATAAAGCCGAAAATGGCTGGGAAGCTATTGCTTATAATATTGGATATGACAATAATAATAATGCGCTGCAAGCGCCACCGCAACACACTTATTTTTTGCTCTACAATAAATTTAGAGGAATTTTGAGAGTTTTAGTTAAATGGAGTGGTGTTCCTTCGACTTTTAATAATGCACAATTGACTTTGCAATTTTCATCTGGATTTCAAACCAATCTTTTGGATATGACCACTTATGAAAAACCTTTGCTATCACCTCACATTCCAAATCCAAAATACACTACTAATTTAACGTTTTTTAATGATGCAACCAGTTGGTCTTATGCCGATTTCAAGGTAAATTACGATCCATGTACTTGTAATTTTACAGAAAACGCACGATTAAAATTGTACACCAATTTAATTCAAAATTCTACAATTAACCTCACAGGCGCAATAAATGGAACGATAACTTCAATTGCTAATGGTTCTGGAACAGATACTTCTGGAGGTAAATTTTGGAGTAGCCTTGATGGTGCTAGTAAAACATTTACAACTGCACACAAAGGAGTGAAAAGTTTTGTTGATAACTATGAAAAAGTATATAGTACATTAAACGACAATGGTGTTACCATCAATGCTATAAAAAGTTTAGGAAACTTCATGAAAACCAATTCATTTATGAAGGCTGGACTTGCAGCAACACCTTATGTTGGACAAGCCGTTAAGTTTATGAGTTCTCTCTTTGGTGGAGGTGGTGGAGAAAATGGTCCGTTAGAACTTGCTCCAATGAGCGTAGATTTGGCAGTTAAACTAAATGGAACTGTTTCTCTCAATGCTCCCATGCACGATTTTACTTTAGGATTACCTGGCTCACAAACTTCTGCATCTTTGCCCGGTATTTATGGAGGACAACCTTTGTACAACGAACCAATGGGAGTTTTTTCTTTGATTGATGAACCTACAATGTATTATACTGAGACGGTAACGACACAAAATGAAGCACAATATTATTGGTATAAAAACTTTTATTTAGAAAAGAAAGAAAATTCAGCTCCATTTGCTATAACAAGAAGAAAATATAAAATGTCCGGTGATTATCTTCGTTATATGATAAATCCTGCTAGCAATTTAGAATTGCAAGATGCTCAATTCATATTAGTTGCAGAATATATAAAACCATCTTTAACTTTTATTGACAAAATTGCTAGTCCTATTGGAGGAGGCCCTTCTACAGGAGCTATGGACATAAATGTAAATAAGGATACCGAAAACGGATTACCACTAATTTTATACCCAGAATTACAAAATGTTTCACCCTTTAGAGAATCAGGTGTACTTCGCACTAGTATAGGTAATCCAACAGATAAAGACAACAAGATGTTTCATAATTCGTTTACTCCAATTGGAGAAAAATATTTCAGTAATGATTATGCTTTTGAATTTATTTATGATATAAAAAAAATAAGAGACAACAAAGTTTATCGGTCTGATTATGGGATTTTAGGCTTAAGAAATATAAATAATTCTTACAATAAAGTTGTAAAAATAGATTACATACCAAAACCAGAATATCTTGAACCAAGAGTTAAATCTTTTAAACTAAAAGTTATTCTAAACCTCAAAAGAACAGATAATCCTAATGCACAAAATGTGCTATATGCGGTTACCTACCCTATAAAAATAATTCCTCTTCCCATCCCTCTAATTGACATGACCGGCAGTAATTATGCGTATAGTTCATTTGAATATTCTCAATCAAGAACTCCGAGTAAACCTCTTAAGTTTGTGAGAGTTCAAGATGCAACTACTCTTAATAGCATTTGCAGTAGCAGTGCATATAGAGATAATCGTATCCAAACCACATCAAAAACTTCAAACGGAAAAACTCAAATTGCTTTAGAAAATCATATTCAAGCAGAAAATTTGGTTTACCATCCAAATCCTGTAGAAAAAACATTGTATATCAAGTTGAATAAAGCCCAAATAACAAGTATTATAGGACTTGATGGCAAAACATTAAATTCTTTTGACCTTGATAGCATTAACAAACAAGAAGAAGCTGAATTAGATTTTAGTACTTATCCAAAGGGAATTTATTTTATCAATTATTTAGACTCTTACGACAAATCTAAAACTGCCAAAATAATTAGAAACTAAAAGCTTTAAACAGATAAAAAACGGATTCTTTGCATTTGCATTGAATCCGTTTTTGTTTTTTACTAGATTTTATTCGCAAATTAAATCATATATATATATCTTGCATCGGATAGGAGAATCTACAGTAAGAAAAAACAAATAATTGAAATGATTAGTGCTAAAATATTCCCTAAGAAAAATACTAAAATAAGAATGAATTACCCAAGGCAGAGCCATCGAGTTGAAAGAAAGTAAATTTTTAGTTTATAACCTTGAGTTTTCAAACTTCCCTCTTTAACCCCGACAAAGCTAGAGGAATTCTACTGATTAAATTGGACAAATAAAAAAGCTGCCAAAACCACAGAGGATTTTGACAGCCAAAAAAAAAATATCTTTTTATATAATTAGAAAGTATATGTTGTCGCAAGCATTAAATAAGCATTAGAACTTGTACCCACTCCATCATTATCCAAGAAAGAGTCTTCCGATGAATTGTCATATCTAAACTCTGGAATAATTGTTAAGTTCCCAACTTTATAATTCAACGACAATGTATTTCCTAAAATATTCCCTCCAACTGCATTTGTAGAAACTCCATCTTTATCATCAAAATACTCTAATCTATAAGCTAAAGTAAAGTTATCTTTTATAGCATAACTAGCATATCCAACAACTGAAAACCACTCACTATCTAATTCACTATCAAAATCATCTGCAACAATCGCATAAGTTCCATTAATACCTAAAGCAAATTTATCGGTTAATTTTTTTGATGCTACAATATCAAATTGTGTTACATTTTTAAATCTCATAGGATTACTATCGCTTCCTGTTGTTGGATTATTACTTCCAGTAGTTAGATTAAAATAAGCACTTCCTGTATCTCCTACATATCCAACTTGTGCGATAAAAGTTTTATTTTTTGATTCCGCATCTAATGCAGATTTAAAGTCGGTAGGGTTTGTAATTCCCGCCATAGCAGTGAATTTTCCTGAAGTGTACACCGCTTTAACTCCTGTATTAAAAAATGGACCATTTGTAAAAGCATATGACATGCTATAATTCTTATTATCAACAGCATCAAGCAGTTCATAACCTATATGCGTCCCGAAACTACCAGCAATCATTTTAAAATTATCTGAAATCTCGTAAGTAAACATTAATTGTTTAATCATAAATGTATTTGCTTCATCATTGTATGTAAACTCAGATGCTCTACTTCCAAAACCTAAATCAACAAAAACGGAAGCTTTCTTCCATGAATGTGATGCCTCAATAGAAGCCATTCCTAATTGAAATGAATCACTTGCATTTGTAAAACTAGTTGAAGTTGGTTGAGTTGGCTGAGTAGAGAAATCATACTTATAATACATATCTGCTGATCCTCCAAAAGTGGTTACAGGAGGTCCTGAAGGAGTATCACCGTCTTGTGCAAATGAAATACTCGTTGTTAAGGCTAACACTAAAATTGCTAATACTTTTTTCATGTTTAATTTTGTTTTTGTTAGTAATTTGATTAATGGCTTTCCAGCCAGATTTTGGTTATTTTTTTCTTTCTTTAGAGCGAAATTATTAACTTTTCGTTAACATGAAAATTTTTTTAAAAGTTTCTGATACGAATTATTAATATCCAAAAATCAATACCGAATTATGATCAAATTACGTTTTTTTTGAGCTTATTTTACAAATTCAATAATGTGTATTTTTACAAATACCCCATATAAAATTGTATTTGAAATTTATTTTAAAACTAAAATAACATTAATTCAGTTTTAAAATCTATAATTAAAAACAAAACCCCATAAAAAACAGGGGTAAACTTAAAAATAAAAATTTAGAATGAATTTGTTTCTATATCAAAATTAGAAGTGCATTTTTACTATTAAAACAGAACAAAAAAAACTTAAACTCACTATCAGATGAGTCTAAGTTTTTAATTTTAAAAAAGAAAACTGGTTTAGAATAAAGCCGTTTTAGTCAAAACTTATCCATTGATTTGATGATCTACAAAAAAATACTTTGAATAAATAACAGCCATTGATTTCGGATGATAAGAAACGACACTTTATATTTAATCAAGTGCCGAGAAAATTTAAAACAGAGACGACAATACACATTTAGTCTTTAATAGTACTAATTTTTGCTTTTTAGGTAAAAAAAGAGTACAAAACCAATTAAATTGAAAAAAATATTAAAATAAATTATTATTTATTTTGTACATTTAGTATTCAAAACTAACATAACCAGCTAATTATGACACGAAAAGCAAATATTCAAGACTTAGATCAACTTACAAAACTATTTGATCAATATGTTGTTTTTTACAAAAGCCCATCCAACTATGAAAAACATCACTCCTTTCTAAAGGAAAGATTAGAGAATAATGAAGCTACTGTTTTTGTAGCTTTTGATAATGAAAATCCAAATAAGATTATTGGTTTTGCGCTCAACTATATTACTTTTTCATCATTGGCACTTAATAAAATAGTAATTCTAAATGATCTTTTTGTAGACAGTTCGGCCCGAAAAAAAGGAGTGGGTGAAAAGCTAATTCTGGAAACAGTTGCTTTAGCTAAAGAAATTGACTCTCATACCATTCGATTAAGAACTGCTAAGAGTAATACTGCTGCACAAAAATTATATCACAAAATGGGTTTTATAAGAGAGGACTATCTTTACAGTTATGATCTTACTATTTGACAATTACAACAGTTATTATCACCTATAAAAACCAAGGCAACTACAATTTAAAAATAAAAAAACATCTAAAACAAAAAATGAGGACTCCTTTTTATTGAAATTCCTCATTTTTTTTCTTAAAAAAATCTAGCCAGCTGAATTATTTTGAAATACATGACAAATTATTTCATAGATTTTTTCTTTATCCAAAGGTTTTGTGATATAGCCTGAAAATCCTGCTTTCATTATTCTTTCTTTCACTTCAGATGAAGAATGAGCCGTTTGAGCAATTACAATGAGATTTGGATTATCTCTTTTTATCATTTCAAAAGCTTCATAACCATCCAGAACAGGCATTTTAATATCCATAAAAATCAAATCTACTGCTGAATTTGACCTGCTGATATCTACAACTTCCTGACCATTCCTAGCTCTTAAGACGGTGTGACCTTTTAATTCCAAGATTGTTTTCAATAACAGGAAGTTTATATTATCATCTTCGGCTACTAAAATATTTTTAGAATCAGCATTTTTATCTGGGCATTCTTCATCGTCCGTATTATTTTCAACAGTATATTCTTCGTAAATCAACGGAATTGTAAATTTGAAAACTGATCCGCCTCCATAAACCGATTCAACATTAATTTCTCCGCCAAGCATTTCTACATAAGCTTTAGAAATGGATAAGCCCAATCCTAATCCGCTGAGTGAGATAGAATAATCATCTTCGACTCTTCGGAAGCGGTCAAAAACAACTTTCAAATCATTCTTGCTGATTCCAATGCCTGTATCTTCGACTCTGAATTCTATTAATTGTTCTTCTTTATTTATTGAAAAACCAAACGCCACATGCCCATTATCTGTGAATTTTATTGCATTTGTAAGCAGATTAACTATTATCTGCTTCAGCTTTACTTCGTCGGTTAAAATATTATTCTCTAATTTATCGTTGCTCTCATTAATATAAAAATAGATACCTTTATCTTCAGGAATTGTAACTTTAAGCGTATTATACAGCTCCTTAATGCATTTTTTAATATCCAGTCCCTTATAATTTGGAGTTATTAATTTGGCATCAATTTTTGACATTTCAATTAAATCTTCAATAATAGACACTAAACTTTTTCCGCTGCTATTGATGATTTTCAAATACTTCATTTTTAAATCTTCGCTTAAGCTTTCATTTAAAAGCAAATCCGAAAATCCAATAATAGCATTCATTGGTGTCCTAATTTCATGAGATAAATTAGCTAGGAAAGTTGACTTTAGCTTATCGCTTTCTTCGGCTTTTTCTTTGGATTTTTCCAATTGAAACCGATTTTTTCTGTGATCTTCAAATAATTTTCCAATGTGACCAAATTCGCCTGGCTCTCTTTTTAGCAATTTGATAGAAATTTCACGGTCGCTTTCTAAGATATTAGTAACGAGCCTCAACGGTCTGTAAACCCATTTTCTGGAATAATAAACCGCTGCGATAAGTCCAACCAAAGTAGTTATAACGATAATTAGTAACAGCTCTTTGGTCCTTTCAAAATTGAGATAGGAAGGTCTTTCAAAAAGTAACTGACTAACAACATGATTAGTATGATCTTTAAGTTTTATTAATGAAGTTACTTTTTTATTACCAACTGAATCTGTATTTACATGATCAAAAAAACTCACCTTAGAGGTAGAAATATCCTCCAAATTTTTAAAATATGCCTTATCCAATAACCGAACCATGAACATATAACCGGCTGGTTTTGTTTTTGTTTTTCTGGGATCATTTGAAGCATGAATAGTTCCGCCAAACACTTCGATTACACCTTCGGGGATTTTCATATAAAACCTGCAAAACTTGGTTTTATATAAATTCGTCATTGCATGACCTACTATAAAATCTTTGGATTTAAAATAAGGTTTTGAAACACTTGTAATATACTTTTTATCCAGACCATAAACCGAAATATAATCTACCTCATAAGTAGGAAATTCATTTACAATGTATTCTTTAAACCACAGCGTGTCTTTGGATTTTGTAAAATTCACCAAAGCATCCCAATAAGTAAGATCATTTATAGTAACAATCTGCGTTTTTGAATTAAAATCAAACAACCTATTGACCTCAACTTCATACTGATTCGAATTGGCTTTAAAAACATCATTTTCCTGCTGAACAGTATATAAATAAAGAGAACTAAACAGCAATAAGAAGAGTGAACAAATACCAATGATTAACAATACTAATTTAAAATAAGTCGTTAATTTTAATGTTAATTTCATATCGTTGCTATCGTATAAAGTCAATCCTATTGCAGCCAAAAGTGAAGCGCAATATAGTTCTTTTTTTATAATACAAAAAAAACCAACTCGCTGAAAAGTTGGTTTTTATGTTTTATAAACTAATTCTTGCCATTATATTTCCTAAGCAGTTCTCTTGTTTTCAAACCTGATTCATTCAAGTCTTCATCTTTCCAATTACCTCCGGAATCAGCTGATTTTTTTAACATGGAACAGGTCTCAACCTTATCGGAAATTGACCAAGTTATCCAGCTCAATTTTTTCGCTTTCATCCAATCTACATATTCCTGCCAGGCCACATAATCCATTGGCCCATCTCCCGTAGCTTCCATCCCAGCCGATTCAGAGATAAAAATTGGCAAACCGTTTTTTATGGCTTCATCAGTTCGGTCTCTAAGCTGTTTTTGATGTGTTGCTGCATAAAAATGCATGGTATACATTAAATTATCATATCCTTTTATTGGATCTGCAGCTGGCAAGTGAACATCCTGATCCCATTTTGGGCAACCTACCAAAATAATATTATCCGGATCGTTTGCTCTAATGACTTTTATTATTTCCTCAGAATAGGCTTTGACTTCTGGCCAGGTTTCGTAATCCGGTTCATTAAAAACCTCGTAGATTACATTTGGATACTTTCCATATTTCTTGGAGATTTCACCAAAATATGCTGCCGCTTCTTTTAAATTTACGTTATGACTGTGCCAATCGATGATTACATAAATATCAGATTTGATTGCTCCTTTAATAACTGCTTCAATTTTTTCTTTAGAAAATTCAGGCTTTTTTAGATAAGAATGCTCACCTGCTTCGACACCCATTGCTGCACGTACAATATTGCAGTTAAAATCTTTTTTTAGCCAGTCTACCGCTTTTTCATTATAAAATCGTGGCCACATACTATGCCAGCCAAAGCTTACCCCTCTCAAAACAATTGGGTTTTGGTTTTTATCCACAAGCTGTATTCCTTTTACACTAAGCTGACCGTGCTTTTTAACGAATTGTGCGTTTGCCAAACTGTAGCTCAACATTAGCAAAAGCAGAATAATTTTAGATTTGATATTCATTGCCTAAATTAATTTAAGGAATTAGTCTTAGTGTAATTACATCATGAGAAGGAAGATCGGCAGTGAAATTCTTTTTGGTAGTTCCTACTTCTTTGTTTTTCCAAAGGTCTTTGATTTTGAATACCGTTTTATTAAAATCGGCTTCAAAGCCAAAATCGGCATCTTTGATTGGGTTTTTCTTCCAATCGAAATTGATTTTTTTAGGAGCATCAGTTCTATTTAAGAATGTAACAGCCCAATTCCCGTCTGACAAAGGTTTTACCCAAACTTCCAATCCGTCTTCGGCAGAAAGTTTAAATCCTTGAATTCCTAATTTGTCCTGATTTACCGCAATCAGTTCTTTGTTTGTTAGAATCGCCAAAGTTTCTTTAGACATTTTTATGAAATCATTTCCGGCAATTAAAGGAGAAGCCATCATGCACCACATAGCAAAATGCGATTTATCTTCTGTATCATTCATCTCATTACCTACTTCCATCATATCAAAATCATTCCAATGATCAGGACCCGAAAATTTACGAATGTCTTTGCGCATTTCTACAATTTTCATAAATCCCCATGAAGACCAATTTTCGGGATGTTTATATTCACAATCAAAACAAGGATAAATATCTCCGGAAATTCGCCAAAGATTACCAATTGGTTTTCCCCAGTTCCATACTTGAGTATCACCCCATTCACAAAGGCTGAAAACGATTGGTCTTCCAGCTTTTTTCAATGCATTACTCATTGTTCCATAAGCCTCTGGAGCATTGATTCCTGCAGTATTACACCAATCATACTTTAAAAAATCAATTTCTAATTTGGCATAAAAATGGGCGTCTTGATATTCGTAACCACGAGTACCTGGATAACCTGCACAAGTTTTTGTTCCTGCGCAATTATACAAACCAAACTTTAAACCTTTAGAATGTACATAATCGATTAAGGATTTCATTCCGCTTGGAAATTTTACGGGATCTGGAACTAAATCTCCATTACTATCACGCTCTTTGGCCATCCAGCCGTCATCCAAAACGATGTAATTGTAACCTGCAGCGGCCATTCCGGAAGAAACCATTATATCAGCAGTTTCTTTGACCATTTTTTCGTCAATGTTTGTAGCAAAAGTATTCCAGGAATTCCAGCCCATTGGCGGTGTCATGGCTAAACCTTCGAATTTTCCTGTTTCTTGTTTATAGACATTTCCCTGTGAGAAACCTTGAAATGTCATACTGCCTAAAAGCAGGCTGAGAAGTAATTTTTTCATTTTGGATTGTATTAATGTTTTTTTCTTTTTGTTATTTTTTAAAAATGTTGGCACGCAGATTTAGGCAGATTTTCTTAAAAACGATATGATATTGTTCAGCACTTTTTGCGTGAGGGATGGCAGTGGAGCTCTCCCGATTTTTAATCGGGAAGCGGGAACGTACAGCCCGACCCTTGGGGCACGCCCAGCTAACTTTTATTGTTTTACTGCATTTATTTTTATTTCGGCTTTTTTGAGTCCGTTGCTTGTTGCGGTCAGCGTAATTCCGCCTGCTTCGCCAGTTGTTTGAATGATAACCTGAGCCAGGCCATTAAATAATTTACGCTTGTAATTTTCGGCTTTGGTAATAATTTGAATCGTTCCCGGGTTTTGATTGACCACGTCCCATTTGTATTTTTTCAATAAGGGCTGGGCTATAATTGCAATGGTGTTTTTGCCTGAGTGCAGTATTTTTTTGTCCAGCACAAATGAATCGCCTTTTTTGTTTTCGGGAATTTCATTGCTGATTTTTTGTCCGTTGATAAAAATAGACTGTTTTTTGCCAAGACTATTGTAGAACAAATTGATTTCTGTTTCATTGTAATTTGCCGGGAGTTCGAACTCAGTTCTGTAAACAACTGCTTTTACTTTTTTGCCAAAAATTGTATCTCTATCGTCTGTAAAAGCTTTTTGCCAAGATTCGGTTAGTACATTTTCCTGAGTTTCTTCGGAAACATTGAAATCGGCTACTATTTTTTCTTTTAGATTTTCAATATTCATAACAGTGTTGGTTTCCAAATATTTATCAGCTTCGAGTGAGGTTGGATTTCCGTTTCCAACACCTATAATTTTACCTGGACCAGTGATTGAAAAAGTAACTTCGTTATCAGCAATTTGCACAGAAAATCCCGATTTATCTTTAGCACTGACTGTAATCATTGCGATATCATTTTTCGAAACTTCTATATTATTTTTATCGGAAGATAAATTTAGAACGGTAGCTGCGCCAGTAGTTTTCACAACGTCGGTTATGATTTTCTTTCCGTTTTTGTATCCGATTGCTTCAAGCGTTCCGGGAGTATAATTGACATTCCATTCCAGATGTCCGTCTTTCTCCATTGTTTTTTTGCCTAAACTTTTCTTGTTTAAAAAAAGTTCCACTTCGTCACAATTGCTGTACGCCCAAACTTCGATACTTTGATTTTCCTTTCCTACCCAGTTCCAATGAGGCAAAAGATGCAATACAGGTTCGTTTTGCCACCACGCTTTTAAGTACCAAGCGGTGTCTTTATAAAATCCGCATTGATCTACCATTCCGAAATAAGAACCTGTGGAAGGATATTCAAACGGAGTTGGCTCTCCGCGGTAATCAAATCCTGTCCAAATGAACATTCCTGACAGATACGGGCGGGAATTATAGTGTTTCCAGCCTTTTTCTATGCTAATAAAACTGGAACTTGGCGCTTTATCATAAGCCGGCATGATGTGTTTTTGATTGTCTCGGTAATATTCGCCACGAGTGGCATTGGTGCTTCCTTCCTCTGTTCCCCAAATGGATTGCTGAGGAAATAATTCATGCTGTTTATCGGTACTTTTATTCACGATATAATTGATTCCCAGCAGATCCATAACCGTTGTGATTCCCTTACTGCCAATCCCACCGCTAAAGGCGGCAGTTGAAGGTCGGGAAGCATCTATAGCTTTTACATAAGATTGCATCGAACTGGCAATTCTAGCGCCTACAATATCATTTTCAATTCCCCATTCTTCATTTCCGATGCTCCAGCTTATAATCGAAGGATGGTTTCTATCGCGTTCGATCATTTTTTTTACATCTGCTAGTTGCACTTGTGTGCTTCCCATCATACGATGCTCGTCAATTACCAGCATTCCTAGACGGTCACAAGCTTCAAGCAATTCGGGCGTTGGCGGATTATGAGAACAGCGATAGGCATTGCTCCCGAAGGATTTTAAGGTTTTAATTCTGAAACCCTGCAATGCATCTGGCATGGCAGCTCCTACTCCTGCGTGATCCTGATGATTGTTTGTTCCTTTTATTTTGACATGTTTTCCGTTAAGAAAAAAACCTTCATTGGCGTCAAAACGTATTGTTCGGATTCCGAAAGAAGTCTGGAAAGTATCCACTAATTTACCTTCTTCATAAACCGAAGTAATCATTTTATACAAATAAGGATTTTCAAGCGACCAAAGTGTCGCATTCTGCACTGTCAAATCTGCTAAAAAATCTTTGATTTCTCTTGGATTTAAACTGCAGTAATTGATTGTTTTTTCGGAAACAGTTTTACCAGTGGCATCCCAAATCGTTTGGTTTATTCTGAATGATTTTGCAGTTTTTCCTTCATTTGTAATTGTAACTAGTGTACTAATTTCGTTGGTATTGTCTTTAGTTTTTGTTTTTACAAAAGTGCCGTTATCCGGTACATGAAGCTCATTGGTTTTATTAAGCCAAACGTGACGATAGATTCCTGCTCCTTCATAAAACCACCCTTCTTCCATGGTGGCATCTACCCGAACAGCGATTGTATTTTCACCCCCATAATTAATATAATCGCTGATGTCGTATTCAAAACCTAAATAACCGCTGTCATGATTTCCTAAATAATGCCCGTTTACCCAAACAATGGAATTACGAAAAACACCATCGAATGCGATATGAATTCGCCTTCCCAAATCACTTTCGGGGATGGTTATTTTTTTGCGGTACCAACCGATGCTTTTGTCTGGGAAATTTCGGCCAATTGCTTTGAATCCGTGGCTAAAACTAGCTTCGCTGCTAAAACCTTGTTCTACCGCCCAATCATGAGGAAGATCTAACTTCCGCCAAGAGCGGTCATCAAAAGAAGCATTGGCAGCGCCGTCACCAAAACCCGCTTTTGCCAAATAGGAAAAATAAGCCGTTCCTGTGTTAAAATCTTTCTTAGTCTCTGACGGATGCCCAAAAGCAAATTTCCAATCTTTGTCTAACGAAATATGTTCTCTAGGAGAATTATTGGAAGCAGATTGTGAAAAAACAGAAAAAGTAAAAGAAATTAGTATTAAAAAAAGGGATGTCTTGAAATTTTTCATGAACATTTATAAAAAGGGTTGTCAAAAGTTTCACTCTCAAAAATAAGGAATAGAAGTCAAGTATATTGATACTTTTTTTTCAAAATATGCCTAAAAAAGAGCAAAAGAAAAAAACATGATTTTTTTTAAAAAAATATCCCCTAATTTTTCGACTAGGGGATATCTTAAACTAACTCAAAAAACTTAAACCAAATTATTATTTTAATACAAAGCCTATATTGTCAAATAATACAGTATTTCCACCATCATTATTCGACTCTTGGAATGTTAACATAGTAACACTTGTAGGATTACCTAATTTACTTAATGGAATTTCCATGTACACCCATGAAGTTGTAACTGGAATTACAAAATTTGCACCTCCGTTCAAGTTAAAATTAACCTGCCCATTTTTCAAACCTTTAACGGCAATTCTAAGTGCTTTGTAGGGCGTCATATCAACATTAAAGCCCCAGTTTCCTCCATCCCAGCCGCCGAAGATCCATTGCCAAGATTTCAATCCTTGATAAGAGTCTCCAGTGTAATCAAAATTAACGCCTTGGCCAGCCCAAGGACCTCCCCATTGAACACCATGCAACTGATCATCATATAATGCCGTTCCGATGGCCTCAGCAGACGTTCCCGTACCAACACTATTAGTTACAGATATTTTTCTATGATTTGCATTGGCAGGTATTTTTACAACAATTTTATCTAATGTAAAAGAAACTATTGGAAGCGAAATTTCAGGTTGCGTTGCTGTTGCCGAAAGAGTAACAATTGGTCGTACAAAGCCATCACCTGTTATTGTAACTTCATCACCAGCTACAGCATTTATAGGATTAAAACTCACAATTGTAGGGGGTGCGGGTTCAACACCAACCTTAACTTGATTTGATTTACCATAGTTTGTTTTTACGGTCAAAAGACCATAATCAAAATTCAATGGTATTTTCACATCAAATTTTGTAGTTGTTAATGAATTAGGGATTATATCAAGATTTGCAGAACCCAACGTCACAAATGTGATGCTATAAAAATTTAGTCCCGTAACTGTTAATATTTCACCAGGAGCAGGATATTTATTAGACAGACTCACAATGAGAGGAGCTTTAGGCAAACTCCCCAAATTACCAACGATGTGAATTATAGCATTTTCAGTTACAATATCTTTTGCAGATGCAGCTACGTTTTCACCCCAAATTGTTAATGTCTGAACACTCTTGTCCCAGTTGTCTTGAATTCCAATATCTAAAGAATTATCCATTGATTCAAATTCTTTAAACAAAGAAGCTATTGAAGTATATTTTTTGGTCTCTAAATACTCAGCTCCAATTGTTTCATCAAGATCCGAGGAAGGATTAGTAGGATTTATAACAATTCTTTCAGTTCTTTTTACACCAGATATAATGTAGTTTAATATTATTTTTTTTAACTCTAACTTTGGAACTTCGTCAACATTAGCATATCCATTTTTTTCAAAATATACTTCCATTGCATTGTTATTCGGCGCAAAAATGGTTAATGGCGTTATTTTAGAAAGAGAATCCAATGACTTATTTAACCCTGTTATTTCCAATGACTTATAAAACACATCTAAATCAGGATTATTGGACAATGTTCCTAGAAGCGAAGGTTTATTTTGGTTTTCCTCCTGTTCATATTTATCACACGATACACTAATAGTAATCAGCAATACCAGAATTGCCAAATACCTAAAAATTATTTTTTTCATAATTTTATTATTTTTAAAATTTGTTTTTTAATTAGTTTGAGATTTATTTACATACTAAATAAAACCGATATCGTCTAAGAAAATATTCGCTGCAGAACCATTTAAATCTCTAATATACAGCCTCTTTACAGTTGTATTTGGCTTATCCAAATCGATAAGATCTTTAACTGGAATACTAATATGATTCCATTTGCCTGGTTCTAACTGAACCTCAATACCATGTTTATCTCCACTGGCTGTGTTCTCATCTAATCCTTCTTCCGAATTTATAGAAAACCTTAAATTTCTAACAACATCAGGACGCACCGAAATTTTTAAATAAGTATAATCTTTAACATCTACTGGTGTGTAATCAATCCTTGCCAAACTCCATCCACCAGTTTCTCTTTTTATAGAATGAGTACCTCTGCTAACTAATTCTGTACTGGAAAAATCTTCTGAACCTCCCCAATGTCCTGAACCAATAGGAGTTGGACTACCTGAAAAATCATCTGCAAATATGAAGTAATCTATACCTAATAATAAATTAGATAAACCATAATCACTTAATACTACCAACTCACCAGATATGTTAAAATTTTGAGGCACTTTTACCTGTATTTGTGTAGAAGTAGGGGTTCCTATCGTTTCTGCAGCAACTCCACCAATAGTTACCGAAATTGGCTTGTACGCTTTTATTGTTAATACATCGCCTGCATCAGGTATTGCTTTTTCAGCATTCAGCACCTCTGGATCAGGATTTGCAATTGGAAATTTATACACCAAAGTTCCCAAGCCAGTATATAATTTAAAGCTGTTGTTTATTACTTTATTATTGTACAAAACGGTCGAGGGGATAGTTATAAAAACTCCACCGTCAGTTACCATTGTAGCATTAAAAGAAATTTCTACGTCATTATAAGTAACCTTTGTCAATGTAGATAAACCACTTCCCTTAATATAATACATATTTTCAAGATAAGCTATTTCTACTGGTTCAAGGGTACCTACATAATCTTCTACATTTGTTTTATTAACGCTTTCGATACCCAATGCACTTACCTTAGAATCATCATTATTTTCACAGGATGAAAAAACAAATAGTACTGCTAATAAAACAGTGAATAAACGAATAATTGGTTCTATTTTTTTCATAATTATTATTTATTTGTATATGTAACTGGGGTGTCATTAAGATGCGGGTTTTTTTGCACCTCGAAAGCAGGAATTGGGAAAATAAATGAAGATGAACTTACTGAAGCTACATAATAAGGATTAACTATTGTACCTCTGTTTTGGTTTAAAATGATATCCACTGCCGTACTACGGTCAATGCGACATAAATCAAACCAAAATTCTCCTTCAAAAGCAAGTTCTGCTCTTCGCTCTTTGAGTAGCTGCAAATCTGTAAACTTAGTTGTATATCCTAATAATCCTGCTCTTCTTCTTACTACATTTATTGCGTCTATCGCATCTGGATCACTTGTTGAAGTGTTGCCTGCCAAAATAGCTTCTGCCAAAATCAAATACACTTCAGAATAACGCATAAGATAAGTGTTGTTTGCATATCCGTGGTTATCTGGGTCTTCATCCCCTGCATATTTGCTGCTTCTTCCAACAACGTATTTTTTTATACCAGCCCCTGAGTTTTGTGCTCCAAAATTTTCATCTATTGCAGTATCGTAAGAGGCCCCTTGTTTAGATTGAAGATATTCATATTTATCACCTTTAATCATATAAGTTTCTTTTCTTCTTAAATCTTCATAAATAACACCATTCAATTCATAAATCTCATAAGCTGTTTTCATTAAATCCTGTGAAGGAGCATAAACACCATTATAGGTTGCTGCTGTTAATGATGAACTTCCCGCATAAACCGTATTACTATAATTTGCTGCAGAATATCCTCCCCCAGTTACCCATTGAATTGCTGCAATGGTTTCTTCGTTATTATTGTTAGCTGTTGAATATAAATCTCCAAAAGATTTGTTTCTCAACTCGGAACTACCTAGAAGCCTGAATTCTCCAGAATTAATAACTTCCATTGCTAAATTTTTTGATAGTGTAAATTTATTTTGGTACAAATAAACTTTTGCTAACATCGCCTTAGCAGAACCACTTGACACCCTTGCATTATCAGCATAATTAGAAGTTCTAAGTTTTGTTTTTAATAATTTAGATGCTTGAATCAAATCATTCTCTATAAATGTATAAATACTTGCAGTAGTATTAGGAGGTACATTGTAATTATCAAAAAAATCATAACTGTTTTCTACAATCGGAACCGGGCCATAAAGTCTTACTAAATAGAAATAAGCTAATGCTCTCATAAAATGTGCCTCACCTAAAGCATTATTGGTAACACTCTCTGTAACATTTGGTCCAACATATTTAGGTAAATTTATTAATACCGCGTTAGATTGAGCTACAACTGAATAAAGACTCTTCCAAGCATTTAATAAATTGGAATCTGTTGACCTATGTACAAGTGATCCAAAACTGCCTGGATCAAACCCTGTCATATTTCCAGAACTTACCTCCAACATAACATGATAAGGACCATTATAGAAATCAAACCAAGAGCCACAATACAAACTGTTTGTGGAATTTTCGACTAACTTATCATTTTGATATGCAGTTTCTAAAGTATAAGAATCTTCTTGCTTTACATTTAGATAATCGTCACTACAAGATGCAAAAAGGAATAATACTACAAATAATTGAAGCATATTTTTATATGTGATTTTATTTTTCATGGTTTCTTTTTAAAATTCAATATTTAAACCTAATGTGATAGTTCTTGAAGATGGATAACGTCCATTATCAACACCATTCAATAAAGCATCCTGATTGTATTTACCAACCTCAGGATCATATCCAGAATATTTAGTAAAAGTGTATAAATTCTGTACTCCTGAATACACTCGTACATTCGATAGCTTAATTTTATTTAAAAGATCCTTAGGAAGTGAGTATGATAAAGTAACATTCTGTATTCTAACATAAGAACCGTCCTCAACATATCTGTCAGATATTTCACCGTTTGCTAAAGTTGTATCGCTTCCTGCTGCTCTTGGAATATTTGAAGTTGTATTTTCCGGATTCCAGAAATTATTTGCTTCAACTAACTGATTAACATAATAAGGATTCTGCACTCCTGCACGTCTTGTCAAGTTCATAACTTCATTACCTTGGCTGCCTTGAAGAAATATTGATAATTCGATTAAATCGTACTTAAATGAATTGGTAAAACCAAAAGTAAAATCAGGATGTGGAGAACCTATTTTAGTTCTGTCATTATCGTCTATATAACCATTATTATCCACGTCCAGATAAAGTGCATCTCCCAATCGTGATTGCTCATAACTTGTACCTAATTTAACTAACGGAGCTTGAGCTAACTGCTCATTATTTTGGATAACACCTAAGTATTTAAATCCATAAAAATTACCCACTGCTTCCCCAACAGTTGTATTAGTTACATTTCGTAAAGTATAGTCGTTTATGTTAACAGAACGCAAAAGGTTTGTTAGGCCATCTAAAGATAAAACTTTATTAGAATACTTTGAAACAACTAAATTAGAACTCCATGAAAATTTATCGGAGAAATTTTTAGTCATATTAAGTGTTAAATCAAAACCTTTATTCTCCATATCCCCTAAATTTTTCCAAGGAGCATCAATTCCTCCTGAATAAGAAGCAGATCCAGTTAAGTATGTTGGGTAATCGGGCTGATATAAGAAGTTTTCTGAAAGTTTTCGATATACATCGAAATTAACATTTAAAAGAGAATTAAACAATGCAAAATCAACTCCTATATTGGTTTGCTTAGAAACCTCCCACTTTAAATCTGGATTAGCATAATTGGATATTGCAGTACCTGATCCTAAACCAGTCGTCACAGTTTTTATAGTTTCGGTAAATCTATTTCCAGGAATCTGCTGATTACCTGTATGTCCGTAACCAACTCTAAATTTAATATTATCAATAATTGATTTAGTTCCACTCATAAACTCTTCTTCAGAGAGCTTCCAATATCCAGAAATAGCTGGGAAATATGCCCATTGTTGTCCTTGAGCAAATTTAGAAGACCCATCTGCTCTGAATGAACCAGAAATTCCGTATTTATTAACCAGATCAAAATTTCCCCTTGCAAAAAATGAATTTAATGCTGCCGAACCCATGTACCTACCATCTAACAAAACTTTTTTTGGATCAGCAAAAGCAATATCTCTATTGTCATTAGATAAAAATCCACTTCCTTTTAATCCATATCCATTCCAATTAGAAGTATTTGTTTCCTGACCTAAAAGTAAAGTAAAATGATTTTGTGAGAAATTTTTATTGTATGTAAGTAAGTTTTTAACATTAATACTATAATAACTCTGATGGTTAGTATTAATTGTTGCTACTTCGTTCTCTACTCTTCCCCATTTATAGCTTGGATTAAAAGCAAGACCATCAGAAAAATTTATAAATGTTCCAATTTCAAATTTATATTCTAACCCCTTAGCAATATTCATATTTGTATATAAATTTGCCGAAAACTCTTTTCTTTTTAATTCATTTGTTTTACTCAATGCAGATGCAACAGGGTTAATAAAATTAGTATAGGTGAAATCGTCTGCTGGTGGTCCTGCAAAAGTACCATCAGCATTTTTTACTGCTAAATCCGGAGTTGCCAACAGAGTAGTACTGATTATACCATTATATGAACTATTTAATGTTATCGTTTCATTAGTAATACCCCCTGAAACATTTAGTCCAACTTTTAACCACTCTTTTACTTTAGCATCTAAATTAGATCTGAAGGTATAGCGCTTAAATCCTGAACCAATTACTGTACCATCTTGATTTGTATAACCGCCTGAAATATAATAATTAATATCATTTTTACCACCTGAAAAAGATAATTGGTGATTAATCATTGCTGCAGATTTAAAAATTTCTTTTTGCCAGTTCGTACCCTCTCCTAATAAATCAGGAAAAGCAAACTCAGTTCTTGGATTAGAAGTTACTTCCCAAGGATTTGCTGGATACTTTTGAAGTAAATTTTGAGCTGTAGCATATTCACGCAGATTCATAACTTTCAAGAATTTTGTTTGCTGCTGTATAGATGTACTAGTTTCATAACTCAATTTCCCGGTGCCCTTTTTACCAGATTTAGTTGTAACCAGCACCACTCCATTCGCTCCTCTTGATCCATAAATCGCAGTAGCAGAAGCATCTTTCAAAATATCAATCGATTCAATGTCATTAGGATTAATAAGTGCCAATGGACTCACCGTAACTTCGCCCGAATTGGATAAATTTGCACCAGCAACAGGAGACCTTCCTGAAGTCGAAGAATTTCTTGCATCTCCAGATATAGGTATTCCATCAATAACATACAAAGGTTCATTAGTTCCTGATATAGAAGTAAGTCCACGAATATTTACGGACACAGAACTTCCTGGAGCTCCCGAACTATTAGTAATTGTTACCCCTGACAATTTACCTTGCATCATTTGATCTAAACTGACCTTTGGAATATCATCAAAATCCTTAGCTTTCATACTAGAAATAGCTCCGGTTACATTACCCTTCTTTTGAGTACCATATCCAATAACGACAACCTCTTTCAATTGATCGGTAACCGGTTTTAATACAATTTTAAGTTTACTTTCACCGCTAAGAGTTACTTTCTTAGGTTCAAATCCCAAATAAGTAAAAGAAAGTATTCCGTTTGTGTTAATTTCAATTACAAAAACACCATCAAAACCTGTAGATACAGCCTTTTTAGTATCAACGTCCGTAACAATAACCCCAACCATAGGTGCTCCTTGGGCATCTGTAACTACTCCTGTTACTTTGCTGACCTGAGCAAAAGCTAAACTACTGGTCAATAAAAAAAATATCAATGAAATCGATATGGTATCGACTTTCCAATGATTTAAATAAGACAATAATTTCTTCATAATAAAAATTTGTTAGTTAAGTTTGATAATTCGCCAATAGGGTAACAAGCGATTATCGTGGTATTAATTAGTATGTTTTATAATTAACAAATTTATAACAGTAGTTAACATCAAATTAATATTATTATATCATTTCATGATAATATATTTTCAAAATGAAAAATTTAATTACACATAACAAAATTTAAATAATAATTTTTTGTATTATTATTATTTAAAACTTAAAATACATACAATATAAGTAATTATGAAAATAAAAAAAAACTTTAAAACATTGTCTCAAAGAGTTTTTTAACAAAAAACAAAAAGTTAATTACAAAATTCGCTTCAATCCCGAGAAATCTTCACGGTATTGACTAGGCGTGCATTTCTTAAAAGCCTTAAAACTTCTATTGAAATTAGCTATATTATTAAAGCCAGATTTGAACGCAACCTCAGATATACTTAGATCTTTCTCCACCAGCCACCTGGCCGCATAACCAATCCGGATATCATTTATATAATTGACAAATGTCTTTCCTGTGCGTTTTTTTATAAATCTGTTAAAAGAAATTGTAGTCATACTGGCCACACCTGCAACCTCTTCTAATGATAATTTTTCAGCAAAATTCTTCTGAATATAATCATAGATTAATTTCATCTTGTCATATTCTTCAAAAGTATCGTTTTCAACAGTAAAAGTTGACAAAATCCTTTGATTACGGGAGTTTGCCAGATCATACAATATAGAGATGATTTCAAGAAAATAATCCATCCCGTCAAGCTTAGATATCTTTATCAACCGCGGAGTGAGCATTTCAGCCACCTGATTTGAAAATAAAATACCATGTACAGACCGATTAAACATCTCCTTTATAGGTGTCATAATCCGTCTGGACAATAAAAATTCATGAAAAAGATCATGATGAAACTGAATCGTTATTTCGTGAATATCTTTATTTTTACACTTATGCTGTTCCCAGCCGTGATACAAATTAGGACCAACCAGCACCAGCTCAATATCATCAATCTCTTCAATATTATCCCCTACCACGCGTTTTACCCCTTTTCCGTTCAATATAAAATTAATCTCAAATTCGGGATGATAATGTACTGGATAGTCAAATTCATCTTTAACTCTATCAAAAACTAAAAAGCTGTCTTGAGCCGCAAGCGGAACTATTTCTCTATGAAAATTTTTAAAAGTGCTCATAATCCGTTTTTTTATTTGCAATAATAAGATATAAAATTGATAAAATAATATTAATCCAAAAGATGTTATTACTTTATCTTTGAAAAATAAATTTATGTTTTTCCATGAAAAGGCACTTACAAAAAACATAAATCATTTTAAAGCACTTATTTTTTTAACATTTTTACAATAAATTAATAAAAATGCAAAAACTCGAACATGAATCCTTAAGCATTTGAAAGTCAACCATAAACAAAATCAATTTTTATTTTAAGCCAATTAAACCCACCACCACAGATATGACAAAAAACAGCTATATAGTCACATTATTTTTCACTTTAAATGCATTTTTCCTCACTTGCGCACAAAAAAGTGATACTAAATTATCATTATCTGATAAAAAAGCAACCAGTTGCACTGTCAATTTATACCAAAGTTTACAAAAAACAACCAATAAAGGAATCCTTTTTGGTCATCAAGATGATTTGGCATACGGTGTGAACTGGAAATATGAGGAAGGACGAAGCGATGTGAAAGATGTAGTTGGAGATTATCCTGCAGTTTACGGATGGGATTTGGGCGGACTTGAAAACAAATCGGATAAAAATATCGATGGTATTCCTTTTGACAAAATGAGACAATACATCATTGACGGACACAAACGAGGAGGAATCATTACCCTCAGTTGGCACCCGAACAATCCGCTAACAGGAGGAAATGCTTGGGACACCACTCCAAAATCATTGGCTTCGGCTTTACCAGGAGGTGTAAGCCATGAAAAATTCAAAACTTGGCTAGATGAAGCGGTAAAATATATTTTAACCTTAAAAGATAAAAAAGGAAATTTAATTCCAATATTATACCGCCCTTATCATGAACTTACTGGAACTTGGTTTTGGTGGTGCAAAAACAACGGAAGCCCCGCAGAGTTTAAAAAACTTTGGAAATTTACCGTTGATTATTTTCGAAAAAAAGGAGTTCACAACTTAATTTACGTGTACAACACAGCTGATTTTACTTCTAAAGAAGATTTCCTAGAATACTACCCAGGTACTGAATACGCTGATGTTCTAAGTTTTGATAAATACATTTATAATGACCCTCTGAAAGACAATTCCTTTATAGAAAACTGCCAAAAACAATTTGGAATAATAGACCAGATTGCCAAAGAACAAAGAAAAATTATTGCATTTGCCGAAACTGGTTACGAAGCCATTCCTTATGACAAATGGTGGACAGACACATTGATGAAGGCAATGGGATCGTATAAAATATCCTATGTGTTAGTTTGGAGAAATCATGGCTGGCAGGAAAAAGAGCAAAAGATGCATTATTATGCGCCTTTCAAGGGACAAATCAGTGAGAAAGATTTTATAGATTTCTATAATCTGGACAACATTCTTTTTGAAAAAGATGCTGCAAAAATTAACCTATACAAAAAATAACCCCAAAAGACATTAACCTCTAAAAATGGAAGAAAAAATTAAATTAAAAGAAAAAATCGGTTACGGATTAGGAGATGCTGCTTCCTCTATGTTCTGGAAAATTTTCAGCATGTATCTCATGTTTTTTTATACAGATGTCTTTGGGATAGCACCAGCCGTAGTTGGAACTATGTTCCTAATTACACGTATTTGGGATTCCTGTTTCGATCCTTTAGTGGGTATTATTGCAGACAGGACCAAGAGCCGCTGGGGGAAATTCAGACCTTATTTATTATGGACAGCAATTCCTTTTGCAATAATCGGCGTCCTAACTTTTTACACTCCTGATTTTGATGAAAAAGGAAAAATAATATATGCATACGTTACTTATTCATTAATGATGATGATTTATTCTATCATCAATGTACCCTATGCTTCGCTTCTAGGTGTAATGTCTAGTGACCGAAAAGAACGCACCACACTTTCGTCCTACCGCATGGTTTTTGCTTTTGGAGGAAGTTTATTGGCTCTTTGGTTAATTGAACCTTTGGTAAATCATTTTGGAGGAAGCTTAAATTCTAAAACGGGCTGGTTATACACCATTATTGTTTTTGGAATGATTACAACAGTTTTCTTTTGGGGATGCTTTTTTCTTACCAAAGAAAGAGTACAGCCTATAAACGATGAAAAACCTAACTTAAAAGAAGATTTAAACGACCTTCTTAAAAATAGACCTTGGTGGATTTTACTGGGTGCTGGAATCGGAGCGCTTATCTTCAATTCGATACGTGACGGAGCTGCAGTTTATTATTTTAAATACTACGTAAGCAGTACAGTGAGCTACAGCTTCAACATTCTGGGAGAGAATTTTGCAATGACCCCAACCACACTTTATTTGGTATTAGGACAAGCTGCAAATATCATTGGTGTTATTGCAGCTACACCTATTGCAAATAAAATTGGAAAAAAGAAAACCTTCTTTGGTGCAATGGCTCTTGCTGCAATATTAAGTGTCATTTTCTACTATTTAGGAAAAGAAGATGTTATACTTATAATGGTTTTCCAAGTACTGATTAGTATTTGTGCCGGCTGTATATTTCCATTAATCTGGTCAATGTATGCTGATAGTGCCGATTACTCCGAATGGAAACAAGGAAGAAGAGCTACGGGACTTATTTTCTCAGCTTCTTCCATGTCACAAAAATTTGGATGGACAATTGGCGGCGCTGCGACAGGCTGGCTATTGGGATACTTTGGTTTCCAAGCCAATGTAGCACAAACACTTACCGCGCAAACGGGAATACAATTAATGCTGAGCATTCTTCCTGCTATTGCAGCAGCTATCTCAGTACTTTTTATCATTTTCTATCCCCTGTCAGAAGACAAACTGCAGGCAATTGAAGATGATCTTAATGACAAAAGAAATATCAATAAATAATATACGATTTAGAACATTCAATTATGAGTACAACAGCAATAAAAGCCGATTCAAAACATATAAAAATCGAACTTGAAAAACAATTTAATACGCTGATACAAACAAAAAACCAACCACAAGACGGCGTTGGAAACGGCATATACACTCGTTATAAAAACCCTGTTTTAACAGCCGCTCATGCACCGCTGGAATGGAGATTTGATTTTAATCCAGATACAAATCCTTTGTTTTTGGAAAGAATTCAAATAAATGCAACATTCAATGCTGGTGCCATGAAGTGGAACGACAGTTACGTTCTAATAGCACGTGTTGAAGGAGCCGACAGAAAATCTTTTTTTGCTATTGCAGAAAGTCCGAATGGAGTAGATAATTTCAACTTTTGGGATAAACCATGTGTTATTCCTCAAACTGAAGAACCTGACACCAATGTATATGACATGCGTTTAATAAAGCATGAAGACGGGTGGATTTACGGTATTTTTTGTACTGAAAGAAAAGATCCTTCTGCACCACAAGGTGATACTAGTACCGCTATTGCAAATGCAGGAATTGTCCGTACCAAAGATTTAATCAGCTGGGAAAGACTGCCAGATTTGATTTCGAATACAGGACAGCAGCGTAATGTAGTATTGCATCCGGAATTTATAGACGGAAAATATGCTTTATACACACGTCCTCAAGACGGATTTATTGATGTTGGAAATGGTGGCGGAATTGGACTTGGTTATGTGGAAGACATGACTAATCCAATCGTAAAAGAAGAAAAAATCATATATGGAAAAAAATATCACACCGTATATGAATTAAAAAACGGACTTGGACCAGCACCTATCAAAACTGAAAAGGGATGGCTGCATTTGGCTCACGGTGTTCGTAACACTGCAGCGGGTCTGCGTTATACACTGTATATGTTCATGACGGACTTGAATGATATTGCAAAAGTTATTCATGCTCCTGCCGGTCATTTTATGGGACCTGAAGGTGTAGAAAGAGTTGGAGATGTCTCAAATGTTTTATTTTCTAATGGATGGATTGAAGATAATGACGGTACTGTTTTCATCTATTATGCTTCTTCTGATACAAGAATGCACGTAGCGGTTTCTTCTGTAGAAAGATTAGTGGATTATGTTATCAATACTCCCGAAGACACTTTGACTTCTGCAGGTTCCGTAAATACCATTATCGATCAAGTGAATAGAAACAAAGAAATTTCATAATTGTGAATTCCAATTTAAAAAATCTAAAAACAGAACTAAAGCTCGAACTTCAAAGTATTCTTTCCTATTGGATGGAAAACACTTTAGACGAAAAAAACGGAGGCTTTGTTGGACAAATAGATTACAATAACAATACAAACAATGAAGCGGAGAAAGGGTCTGTACTTAATGCGAGACTGTTATGGACCTTTTCTGCAGCTTATAAAATTTCGAAAAACGAAGAACATTTAAACACAGCGAAACGTGCTTTTGAATACATTAGAGAGCATTTTTACGACACTGAATTTGGTGGTATCTTTTGGAGTATCAATTATGATGGAACTCCAAAAGATACCAAAAACCAAATTTATGCCTTATCCTTTGTTATTTATGGTTTAAGCGAATATTATTCGGTTTCCAAAGATGAAAAATCTCTAGAACTTGCTATCGCTTTATACTCCAAAATTCAGGAATACAGTTACGATTCAGAAAAAGGCGGTTATCTGGAAGCCTTTACCCACAACTGGCAGCCTATCGATGATTTACGATTGAGCGAAAAAGACGCCAACGAAAAGAAAACAATGAATACCCATTTGCATATTGTAGAAGGATTTGCAAATTTATACACCGTTTGGAAAGATGAATCATTACGAAAAGTCATTATTGAGTTATTAGAAACTATCGAAAAATACTTCATCAATACTGAAACGGGACATTTAAGACTGTTTTTTGATGAAAATTGGATAGAAAAGAAAGATGTAATATCATACGGTCATGACATTGAAGCAGCCTGGCTTTTACTGCAGTGTGCCGAAATTGTTGAAGACGAAGCATTAATTACCAATTATAAAAAACATGCCCTTCAAATTGCAGAAGCTACCAAAGAAGGAATTGATGAAGACGGCGGATTGTGGTATGAATATGATCCGGAAACTAACGAATTAATGGTCGAAAAACATTGGTGGCCTCAAGCCGAATTGATGATAGGTTACTTTACTGCCTGGCAGCTTTCCGAAAAAAAAGAATATTTAGATATTGTCTTCAAAAACTGGGATTTCATACAAAAACACATCATTGACAAAGAAAATGGAGAATGGTTTTGGGGTGTTTTTAGCAATTACTCAACTATGGAAAAAGACAAAGCTGGTTTCTGGAAATGTCCCTATCACAATGGCAGAGCATGTATTGAGTTAATTCACCGTATCTAATAGCTTTCCTAAGCTCCTTTTTTAATTTAAAGTAACCTCAAAATTTAATTTATTATGAAATCATTACTTGTATTGGGTCTTTTTTTAATTGCTGTGACAAATAATGCGCAAACCAATCTTATTAAAAATGCTGGTTTTGAAACTGAATTATTAAATTGGAGAGGCGAAGAAAACGCAGCTATTTCGCCTTATGATAAAAAATCAGGCAAAAACAGCTGTACCATTAATCAATATGTGGGAGCCGAATGGAAAGCAGTTGATCAGATTATATCTATTCCAAAGAATACAGTCTCTATTGAATTGAGCGGATGGGTAAAAACTGAAGGTGTCGAAAAAGGTAAAAATGACTGGAACACGGGGAAATTTGATATCGCTTTTTTGAATTCGGCAGAAAAAGAAATTAAAAACGAAAGTATCGCTTCAGTTTTAGGAACAACTCCATGGTCTTTTTACAAAAAAACAGTTACTGTTCCAGCCGGAACCTCAAAACTTAGAGTAATGCTGGCGTTGGGACAAACTAACGGAACCATTTTTTTTGATGATTTAAAAGCTGTTGCCTTTACGCAAGAGCAGATGAACAAAATGCAGGAAGAAGAAAATGCAAAAAATGAAGCAACTGCTTCACAATCTAAAACATCAGAATTAGCAAATACTGATTTTGAAAACGGAACAGCTTCGTGGCGCGGTAATGCTACAGTTTCAACTACGATATTCAAAGAAGGTAAAGCAGCGCTTGTATTAAATTCAGCCACATTTGACTGGAATGGAATTGACCAGATTACAACTGTCCCTGACAATGCTACATCAGTAACAATTTCTGGCTGGTTAAAATCGGATGCTATCAAACAAGGAAAAGATCCATGGAATAATGGATTATTTAATGTTGAATTCACAGGAGCCGACAATAAAAAAACGGGAGAAGACCAAAATATAACTTTTGTAACTGGAACTACCGATTGGACTTTTTATACCAAAACCTATACAATTCCAGCAGGAACAAAAAATTACAGAGTCATGTTAGCATTAGGATTTGCAACAGGAACATTGTATGCCGATGCGATTTCGATTGCTTTTAAATAGCATTTGAAACTGCGGTAATTCTAAATCACAAATATCATTATGAAAAAACAGTATATCATTATAATTCTTTTGGGATTCTTATTCCTTGCAGCTTGCTCAGGAGATAACTCAGACCCAACACCTGATCCAGTTGTATCTACAGATCTTTTGACAGCACAAAATGTAAAAAACTATATGGTTGACCCAAATGCTACTCCAGAAACAGTTGCATTATTTTATAACTTAAAAAAACTGGCTAAAACCAAATTTGCAGTTGGACAGCAAGATGCTTTTCTTTCATTTTATAAAGAAGCTGGCGGCGAATCTGATATTAAAAAAACAACAGAATATGATCCCGCAATTGTGGGTTCAGACTTGTCATTTGTAACCGATATTAGAAACGATGGTACAAGCAGCAACTGGTTTTACCAAGAAGAAGTTAAAAATGCTACACAAATAAAAAACGCTTACGCAAAAGGAATAATCAACACCTTATCATGGCATTTGAGAGGGCCTAAAAACAAAAATTATCCAGCAACTGATAATGAAGAATATACTTTTTATGTAAAAAACATGCTTGAAGCTGATAAAAACACATTTTTTAGAAGCATTTTGCCCGGTGGCAGCAGACATGACTGGTTCAAAGGAAAATTAGATCAAGTTGCGGTCTTTACCTCAAAATTAAAAGGGTCAAAAGGAGAATTAATTCCAGTAATCTTCAGACCTTTCCATGAGTTTGACGGAAGCTGGTTTTGGTGGGGAGCTAACTTTTGCTCTCCAGAAGAATATAAAGCAGCTTATCAATTTACAGTTACTTATTTAAGAGATACAAAAGGTGTCCATAATATTTTATATGCCTTTTCTCCTGACAATTCTTATTCTAAATCGGCTGATTATTTGAGCCGTTATCCTGGAGATAAATATGTTGATGTTTTGGGAATGGATAATTACGGAGACTTTAATAATCAAGGGCAAACAGAAGCTAATAAAGCCAATACCAAACTAAAAATGATTTCTGATTTAGCAATAACAAAAGTAAAGATTGCCGCAATGACCGAAACAGGTTATTATGTTACCGCAACGACTCCGCCAATAAGCGAATGGTTTTCGACCTATTTATACAGCGCATTAACTGACAATAGCATTCAGATTAGTTATGTTATGTTATGGACTAATGATAAAGACGGTTATTACGTTCCAACACCGACAGCAACAAATGCATCTGATTTTAAAACATTTGCAGCAAAAACAAAATCGGCATTGATAAATACGCTGCCTAAAATGTATGAGCTGCCAAAATAAAATTTAAGTTCTCTTATATAACGAAAAGCCCTAGCCCTGATAGAAGCGGTATCCTTTTCTTAAGGTGATTTTTCATCACCTTAAGAAAAGATACAAGCGGATAGCAGGATAAAGCTCCTGAAATAAATTAATTATGAAGAAATCAGCATTAAAAATAGTTTTGGCTCTTTTTTGTTTAGTCAGCATCTCTTGCGGAGCCCAAAAACAGCAAGACAGAATCACCGTAAAAGGAACTCAATTTTACAAAGGCGACAAGCCTTATTCCTATATTGGGACTAACTACTGGTATGGAAGTTTACTGGCTTCCAAAAAAGTAGGCGATAGAAAAAGACTGCTTCGGGAACTGGATTTAATGAAGAAAAACGGTATTGATAACCTGAGAATTCTGGTTGGCGGTGATGGCGGAAAATACGATTTTACTGTTCGTCCTGCTTTACAGTATGAACAGGGAAAATACGACCAAGACTTACTGGATGGTTTGGATTTCCTAATTGCCGAAATGGGTAAACGTAACATGTATGCCGTTTTGTTTTTGACTAATAACTGGGAATGGTCCGGCGGTATGTCGCAATATTTAGAGTGGAATGGAAAAGGGCCAATTCCAGTGCCAGCAATAGCTCCAAATACTTGGCCACAATTTATGGCATATACAGAGCAATTTCACAGCTGTGAGCCTTGTATCGAAGGCTTAAACAATCATGTAAAATATATTATTGGCAGAACAAATGCATATACCAATAGAAAATATACTGAAGACAACACGATTATGGCGTGGCAGGTTGGTAATGAACCAAGGCTTTTTACGGTGGAAAACGAAGAAAAATTCACCATTTGGTTGAACAAAATTGTCAATTTAATGGATAGTTTAGATAAAAATCACTTGATTTCTACAGGTTCTGAAGGGTTAAATAGTTCTAACGATAAAATAGAAATTTTTGAAAGAACGCACAAGAATCCAAATATTGATTACTTGACCATGCACATCTGGCCTAAAAACTGGAATTGGTTTAAGGCAGATAATGCCGAGAAAACATTGCCGACAACATTAGAAAATGCAGGGATTTATATCGATAAACATATAAAAGTTGCCCAAGATTTGAAAAGACCAATTATTATTGAAGAATTTGGTTTGCCAAGAGAAAATGAGAATTTAACAAGCACTTCATCTGTTGCCAATAGAGATATTTTCTATAATTATATTTTTAACAGAGTTGCCGAAAGTGTTGCTAATAAAGGAGTATTACAAGCAGCCAATTTTTGGGGATTTGGTGGCGAAGGAAAAGCGGTTACTGCAGATGGAAAATGGAATCCAGGCGATCCTTTGACAACAGACCCGCCACAGGAACCACAGGGTTTAAATTCAGTTTTTTCTACGGATAAATCGACTTTGGAAATCGTTAAGAAATACAATTCTAAATTCAAAAAATAATGAAACAAGTATCCTTTTTCATTTTTGCCTTACTTTTTCTAAATTTTTCTTTTGCCCAAAAGAAACAAGACTTCACCTTGAATTCTCCAAATGGAAAAATTCAAGTTGAAATTGCTGTAAATGATAAAATAACTTGGTCTGTTTCGCATGAAAAAGATGTTGTTTTGGCTCCATCGGCAATGTCATTGTCTATTGGTGAAGATGAAGTTTTAGGAAAAAATACAGTTGTTTTAAACTCGAAAAAAGAAACAGTTGATACTTCATTTGATTCTCCTTTTTACAAAAAGAAATCAGTTAAAAACAATTACAATGAACTGACTATACATTTCAAAAATGATTTCAGTATCGAATATCGCGCTTTTGATGATGGAGTTGCATATCGTTTTATTACTAAAAAGAAAAAGGATATAACTGTAAAAAATGAAGAAGTTGTTTTGAATTTCGATCAGGATTACAATACGATGATGCCTTATGTACGTGATTTAAGAAACCCGAAAGACCCTTATATTTCTTCGTTTGAAGCGCAGTATGAAAACAAAAAAATCAGCGAATTTTCTAAAGATACTTTAGCATTTTTACCGTTTTTAATTGATTTTAAAAATCATAAAAAAGCTGTTTTCTTAGAAGCCAATCTGGAAGATTACCCAGGATTATTTGTAACCAATAACAATTCCAAATCCGGTTTTGAAAGCCGTTTTTCTAAATATCCTCTGCAGGAAAAAAACGGAGGATTCAACAACATTAACCGACTGATTACAGAAAGAGCCGATTACTTGGTTCAAACAAAAGGGACCCGAAACTTCCCTTGGAGAATTGTTGTAATCTCAGAAAATGACACCGATTTAGCCAATAATGATATGATTCAGAAATTATCTGAACCAACGAAAATTAAAGACATCAGCTGGATAAAACCCGGAAAAGTAGCTTGGGACTGGTGGAATGACTGGAACATTTACAATATCGATTTTAAAGCAGGAATCAATACCCAAACCTATAAATACTACATTGATTTTGCTTCCAAAAACAAAGTGGAATATGTAGTTCTAGACGAAGGCTGGAGTCTTGAAGATGACATTATGAAACACAACCCAAATGTCGACTTAGAAGCTTTAATCGCTTACGGAAAAGAACGAAACGTAGGGATTATTTTGTGGAGTTCTTGGATGGCTTTGACAAAAAACACAGACGGAATTCTAAAGAATTATGCCAGCTTAGGAATCAAAGGATTTAAAGTGGATTTTCTGGATCGTGATGATGCTAAAATGGTAAATTCTGTTTATGATATTGCACAAAAAGCGGCCGATACTAAATTGCTTTTGGATTTTCACGGCATGTATAAACCAACAGGTATTCAGCGTACTTTTCCAAATATTCTAAATTTTGAAGGAGTAAAAGGATTGGAAAACAATAAATGGACTCCAAATGATGATGTCCCAGCTTATGATTGTTCGATTCCGTTTATCAGAATGATGGCTGGTCCAATGGATTATACGCCAGGCGCAATGCGAAATGCAACCAAAAGCGAATTCAAACCCAGTAATTCTAATCCGGTAAGTCAGGGAACAAGATGTCATCAATTAGCATTATACACCATTTTTGAAGCACCTTTGCAAATGATGGCTGATAGCCCAACGGCTTATATGAAAGAACAGGAAAGCACTGATTTCATTGCCAAAACTCCCACTACTTTTGATGAAACTGTGGCTTTGGATGGAGAAGTTGGGAAATTTGTAACAATAGCCCGAAGAAAAGCTAATACTTGGTATTTAGGCGCAATTACAAACTGGGATTCAAGAGAAGTAACTATTGATTTTTCATTCCTTGAAAAAGGCAAAAAATATGAAGCCGAAATTTTCTCTGACGGATTAAACGCTGATAAAGCAGCACAGGATTACAAAAGAGAGATTATAACCGTAGATTCAACTACTAAACTAAAATATCGATTAGCAAACGGTGGCGGATTATCGGCGATTATTTCGCCGAAATAATTATAACCTCTGTTGTAAAAATTTTCATTTTGTAGAGAGGCACTGCAGTGCCTCTCTACAAAATGAAAATTTTTATTTCAATATAGTTTCAATTGCATTTATTTCATCCGAAGAAAAATTCAAATTCTGCAGGCATTCAATATTATTATTCAATTGCTTAATTGAACTGGCTCCTATCAAAACCGAAGTAATCCGTTTGTCTTTTTGTAACCAAGCCAAAGCCATTTGAGCCAAAGACTGGTTTCGGTTTTTAGCAATTTCGTTCAGCTGAATTAATTTCCGGATACGTTCCTGCGTAACCTCATCTTCTTTTAAATGTCCGTTTGGATTATGTGCTCTGGAATTTTCTGGAATTCCGTTCAAGTATTTATCGGTTAAAAGTCCTTGTGCCAAAGGCGAAAACGCAATACAGCCTACTCCTTTTTCTTCTAAAACGTCTAACAAGCCATTTTCTACCCAACGCACTAACATAGAATATTTAGCCTGATGAATCAAGCAAGGTGTTCCCAATTGTTTTAAAACATCAACGGCAACCCTAGTCTCTTCTGCAGAATAATTACTTATTCCAACATACAAAGCTTTTCCGCTTCTCACAGCATGATCGAGTGCCATCATGGTTTCTTCGATTGGCGTTTCGGGATCAGGACGGTGCGAATAAAAAATATCAACATAATCAACATTCATGCGCTTTAAACTCTGATCCAAACTCGATAATAGATATTTTCGAGAACCCCAATCTCCATAAGGTCCGTCCCACATAGTGTAACCCGCTTTGGTCGAAATTACAATTTCATCGCGCAGATTTCCTTGAAAATTATGCCACAATATTTTACCAAAATTCTCTTCGGCAGAACCTGGAACCGGTCCGTAATTGTTTGCTAAATCAAAATGAGTGATTCCTTTATCAAAAGCTTCTTTAGCAATACTTTCGGCATTCTCAAAATTATCCACTGAACCGAAGTTATGCCACAATCCTAGAGAAATCTCAGGCAGTAATAACCCGCTTTTTCCACATCTGTTATATTTCATTTTTTCCTATTTACAAAAATTTCACTAATCAACACCAATAATAATTAGTGCAAATTAGTGAAATTTGTTTTAGCTTAAAAATAAACCTACAGGTAGTTTTCACGACAAACTTACAAGTTAGTTTTACCGCAGATTCGCAGATTTCAATAAAAATTAATTTGCCTTTTAAAAAATAAATCAGCGAATCTGCGGTTATTATTAAACTTATGTATCTGCTTTGTATTAGTTAAAAAAACTATCTGTCTATTTTTTTTACTTCAATTCAAAACCGCCTTCCAAACCTTTATCAGAATTTCCGCCAACCATAATTTTAAAGGTTCCCGGCTCTACTAAATAGTTTCCATCATTATCATAAAAACCAAGTTCTTTCTCTGTCAAAGTAAAAGAAATTGTTTTGGTTTCTCCTTTTTTCAAATTGACTAATTCAAAACCTTTTAGCTCTTTTATCGGACGGATAATACTTGCGTAATCATCATGAATATACAATTGCACAACCTCTTTTCCATCATAATTTCCTGAGTTGGTTACCTCAACACTTACTTGTACAGGCTCTCCTTTTGCGAAAGCAGTTTTATTTACCTTCAGATTTTTGTAATCGAATGTTGTATAACTCAAACCAAAACCAAACGGAAATAAAGGTGTTTTTTCGACATCTGTATAATGCGACCAAAACACATTTTTATCTGTATTTGCAGGTCTTCCCGTGCTATATTTGTTATAATAAATTGGAACCTGCCCTACATTTCGTGGGAAAGACATTGGCAGTTTTCCGCTTGGGTTATAATCCCCGTATAATACCTGCGCTACTGCATTTCCAGTTTGAGTCCCTAAATGCCAAGCCTCAACAATAGCAGGAACATGTTCTGCTGCCCACGGAATACTCAAGGGACGCCCATTATTTAAAACCAAAACAATGTTTGGATTTACTTTATAAATTTCTTCCAGTAATTCCTGCTGCACACCAGGCAGATTTAAATCAGTTCTGCTTCGGCCTTCCCCGCTCTGAAAACCATGTTCTCCTAAAACCATTACAACAACATCCGCTTCTTTAGCTGCTTTTTTAGCTGCTTCAAAACCGTTTTTATCGGTAGTATTGAAAACAACCTCATCTAAAAATGAAATTTTTCCAACTGTTAAGTCAGCACCTTTTTCAAAAGTCAGCTTATTGTCTTTATACTGCTGCATGCCTTCTAAAACCGAAACTGCCGTATTATCATCAGATGCTATTCTCCAGCTTCCCAACGGGCTGTTTTTATCATTCGCCAAAGCGCCAATCAAAGCTATTTTCTGCCCTGATTTCTTTAGCGGAAGCAAGTTTTTATCGTTCTTTAAAAGTACAATTGATTTTTTGGCCATGTCCAAAACGCCTTCATTATTGGCTTTGCTTCCTATAACTTCTTTTTCACGTTTTTCATCACAATATCTATAAGGATCATCAAATAATCCCAATTCAAATTTCACACGCAAAATTCTGCGAACGGCATCATCTACCAATGCTTCTTTAACTTTCCCTTCTTTAACCAAACCAACAAGTTTCGCCACATAAAG
Source organism: uncultured Flavobacterium sp. (assembly GCA_963511475.1). Classification (GTDB taxonomy): domain Bacteria; phylum Bacteroidota; class Bacteroidia; order Flavobacteriales; family Flavobacteriaceae; genus Flavobacterium. The sequence goes on along the minus strand of CAUPJC010000037.1, from coordinate 9,336 downwards.
ATACGATTCCATATCCATATCCGATCCTGCAACTACCCCTTTCAAAGCAGCATCTTCCTCGTCTTTGGCATAACCATGTGCAATCATCTCGCGAATCGAAGCATAATCAGAAATTACAAAACCATCAAACTTCCATTTTCCTTTCAGAATATCTCTCTGTAAAAACACATTTCCTGTAGCCGGAACACCATTCAAGGTATTAAAGGAATTCATAAATGTACGGACACCCGCATCAACAGTCGCTTTAAACGGCGGTAAAACCGAGTTATACAATTTAGAATTACTGATATCCACAATATTATATTCCAATCCAGCCTCTACATAACCATAAGCTGCAAAGTGTTTCGCACAGGCTGCAATCGTGTTAACTTTTGCCAAATCGGCAGTGGTTTCCCCTTGAAAACCTTTCACTCTCGCAGTCGCAATTTTACTTCCTAAATAAGGATCCTCTCCTGCACCTTCCATCACACGTCCCCAGCGGGCATCATTGGCTACATCTACATTTGGTCCAAAAGTCCAGTTAATTCCAGACGCCGAAGCTTCATCAGCTGCAATCTGAGCTGATTTTTTAATCGATTCTAAATCCCAGCTTGCCGATTCTGCCAGCGGAATAGGACTCAGCGTTTTATAACCATGAATCACATCAAACCCAATAATTAATGGAATCCCCAATCGGGTTTCCTCAACTGCAATTTTCTGTACAGCGCGAACATTTTTAACACCGCGAACCGTCAGCATGGAGCCAACCAATCCTTTGCGCAGGTGCTCATATTTCAACTCGGCAGTACCGCCTTTTGGAGCTGGTCCTGTAACTTCCCAAAAACCATTATACTGGTTCATTTGCCCCACTTTCTCTTCCAGTGTCATTTGCTTCATCAATAAATCGATGCGCTCTTCAATAGGTTTTGTTTTGTCTAAATGGAGTGATTTTTGTGCATTCATAGTTCCAAATGTAATCAGGGTAAAAACCACTGCAGTAATTATTTTTTTCATTTTATTAGTTAAAGGATTTATTTTTTGCGACATCATAATTTTAAAAAAATTTGGGCGTGACCACGATGAGCAAAGGGGGCTTACTTTAGGAATCGTTATTCGCCCCCTTTACTCATCGCGGTCGGGCTATACGCGCTACTTCGGTAGCCAGCTTCTATCCCTCACGCAGCTTTACGGATTTAAAGATTATTTTATATTCTTGCCAAATTAAAAGCGAATCAAAACAACCAGTATAAAAACAGAAAGCAATTTACGTTTCTAATTATTTTTCTAATAAAACAAATGATGCATAAACTAAGACAAATGTGTCTTTTGTTTCGAAATAAGATAAAACTACTCTGTTATAAAAGACGAAGCAGGCAAATTAGCCTTATTAAAAAGTGTCGCCTGATCGGTATTCTTCCACGCATATCTAACTTTTACGGGGGCTTTTACCTTATCTGACTGTAACACTACTGTATTGTTTTTAATAACCGTATTCGCTTTATAAAATACATTGTCTACTCCTGCCACTTCAAACAAATCGGCTTTTTTATCCTTAAAATATAATCCTTCACTATAATCAAAAGTGACTGTTATTTTATTTTTCTCAACGGTAATTGCTTTATAAAGCGGACCGTTTACCAATGCGGTATTCGTTTTGTAGGTATTCGCCAAAGCCAAATTGGCCAAACGAATCCCCACCGATTTTTTATCCTTTGGATGAATATCATCTATAGGCGAAATATCGCTGGTTACTATCATTCCTGTATTCGGGACTTCCTGCAATACTTTGCGCTGCGCATCACGAATGACTGAACCGCCAAAATGATCTTCTCCATATTTATAAGGCGCAATCTGTACATAATAAAACGGAAAATCATACTTCCATAATTGTCTCCACGAAGTGATTAATCCCGAAAACGTTTTGTCATAAACCGTAGATCCTACATTACTTTCTCCTTGATACCATAATGCCCCTGCAATTTTGAATTTGGTCAATGGATAAATCATTGCATTAAAAGCGCGTCCCGGCTGGTTCGGACCATAGCTTTCTTCTTTACGTGTTTTGGCTGCTTCCAATAAAACGGCATCATTTTGAATCACTTCCTCCGGCATCCAAATCTCCGCTGGCGTTCCGCCCCAATTCGACGAAATCAAACCGATAGGCACATTTTTCAATTCTTCCTGCAAACGCTTTCCAAAGAAATAACCCACGGCACTAAAATATTTCATGGTCTCAGGCGAGCATTCCGTCCAAGTTCCTGATATGTTATTTTGCGGAGTTGTAGCCGTCAGTTTTGGCACTAAAAAAAATCGGATGTTAGGGTTCAGGGCGTTTTTTACCGCTTCATCGCCATTCTCAATTCCCCAGCTGGCGTTCATTTCCATATTGGATTGTCCGGAACAAATCCAGACTTCGCCAATCAGAATGTTTTTCAAAACGATTTCATTGTAGCCCTTTATGGTAATGGTATAAGGTCCTCCTTCTTTTGGAGTAGGAATAACAATTTCCCATTTCGCCTGATTGCTGGCTTTGATTTTATAGATTTCTTTATTCCAGCTTGGTGTTATCACAACTTCTTCCTGCGGATTAGCAAATCCCCAAATTGTAACATCACTATTGCGCTGCAAAACCATATTATCCGAAAAGATATTCGGAAGCGTAACATTTGCGGAAGCGGTATTTGAAAATATCAGAAAAAGAACAAAGGCAATTATCTTATTTTTCATTTAATAATTTTTTGAAATAAGGAATCAATTGATCTGCCATCACTTTATCATCAGCAATATCAGGATGATATCCACAGCCTTTTGGATACATTGGCTGGAATTCGAACAATGCAATTGGTTTGTGCGTTTTATCATTTTCAAAAGCCTGAATAACTTGTTTCAGACATTTTACCAAAGTTACATTTCGCTCTCCTGAAACCATCGGGCTGGTCAGCAAAACAATTCTGGTGCTAGGTGCGTGTTTGTAAACCGTTTTGATAAAATCAATATAATTTGAAACGTATTTTTCTTCATTAAACGGCAGTCTCGCCTTTTTGCCATCACCGTCAGAAAGGTCGTTTGTTCCCAAACAAATACTCACCAAATCAGGCTGAAAAGCAAAATAATAGGGTTTTGAACTGTCTTTATTCAAATATAAATTTTCATACACATCCGGGATAATTGGTTCGTTCTCATGCTCATCATTCCAGTTGCGGTACATCCCATATCCAGAAACAGAACTCAACACAAAATCGATATTCAATGCTCTGGAAAGTACGGGGCCATAAGCCCAATAAGCATTATGCTGATCATACCAATCCCCGCTCCCGCAAGGAATTTCGGAGGCATCATTGCCATAACCACAAGTTATAGAATCACCTATCAGTTCAATTTTTTTCTTCTTTTTGGAAGCTGTACTTTCTGTTAGCTTCGCTGTTGTTCCAGCAAATAAAACACCTCCGTTAGCAGCTTCGGTAGCTTTATAAATCGAAAGATGATGCGTTTTTTTACCATCGGGTACAGCAATTGGAAAAGATTTAGCTTCCCCTTTTTCTATTCGTACTCTTCCAATATATTTTCCGTCAAGTTCTAGAGAAACATAGTTTTGGTGATCCTCCACGCTTTGCAGTAAAACATTACAGGAGCTTCCCTCAAAATCAAAAGACACTGATGAAGCGGCACCAATGAGAATCGCTTTATTGTCGGGCATTTTTTCGACTCTCCCTTGATATTCAAAAAGCGATTGGGCTTCAGCCTTTTTTTGGGCAATAGAAAAGGACGAAATGGCAATCAATAAAAATAAAAGGTATTTTTTTTTGTAATTCATAATCTTTCAGGGCTTTTATAATGGTATAGACAACAAATATAAATTGATTACAATTTAATAATATGTACTATTTTTTCAAACTATAATCATAAATCTTCAAGAGACCAATTTACAAACAAAAAAACCACCTTTTCAGGTGGTTCTATTATACTTTTTTGATTTAAACTGTGAACTCGATTATTATCTCCAGCGATTGAAACCGGTAGCTCTAGTTAAATCTTGATTTTTTTTGAATAATATCAAAAAAGCAAAATGTTGTATTTTAGCCCCGATTACATCACTATAATTTTATTTTCATCTGAGTTCAGTGAACTTCGTTTGAAGCAAAAATCCTTGTGAACCGGGGTTCGGTTCACAAGATTGTAGCGGATAGCGGGACGAGGCTTCCTGAAAATCCCTAATCTTTCTGCTCCAAAAAATAATAATCGAGTTCAGGCTTAAAACTAACTTTTCACTCCAGAAGCTGCCGCAACAACTGTTCCTTTTATAGTCAAAATTTTAGTAGCCGTATCAGCATTAGTTGTTACCGAAACAGTTTTAGTAAATACACCTGGATTTGCAGCATTATAAGTAGCCGTAACTGTACCTGATTTTCCTGGTGCAATTGGTGTTTTGGTGTAATCTGTTGCTGTACAACCGCAGGAACCTTGAACATTTGTAACGATTACAGCTGTTTTTCCAGTATTTTTAAATTCGAAAACAATAGGTTTTGGTGTGTTTTGAGGAATTGTTCCCACATCTATAGTCTCACTTTTCCATACAACTGATGAAGCTGCTGCAACCGTTTTTGAAACTAATGTTTTTACAGGAGCGATAGCTGAAAAAGACATTAGACTTAAAGTTAATGCCAGCATTGAAATTTTAATCATTTTCATATTATTGTTTTTTATTGGTTACTGTTTTGAATAATCCAAAAGTAGATTAGAAAAACAGACACCCTTGTTAAGCGGTATCCAATGTTTGTTAACGACTTGTTAATGCAAAAAAGACAGCCAAATTTTGATTAATATTACATTATGAAACTGACCAAACTCAATAGCAGCATCCTAATTGGATTAATTGCCATTATTGGAATCCTAGTAGCACAATTATTTTGGACTAAAGAAGCCTTTACTATTGAAGAGAAAAAATTCAGCCAAAGAGCACACATCGCCTTACTGGAAGTGGTCAAAAAATTATATCTTGGAACCAATCATGAACTTCCGGGCAAAAATCCTGTGAGCAAAATTTCTAATGATTATTATATCGTAAATGTTGACAACGATTTTGAACCCGAAATTTTAGAGTTTTATCTCATATCCGAATTCCGAAAAATGAATATCACTACGGATTTTGAATATGCCATGTACAATTGCCAAAGCGACGAAATGGTCTATGGCAACTACATCTCACTATCCGAAAAGAAACAGACGAAACATTCTGTACATTTCCCTAAACACAAAAATTTTGTCTATTATTTTGCAATTCGTTTTCCCAATGAAACTGGTTATCTGTTCAGTTCATTACGGTTTTGGTTTGTGCTTTCGATTGCATTAATCATCATTTTACTGGTTTATGTGTATTCTATTTTTACGCTTTTACAGCAAAAGAAATACTCCGATCTGCAGCGTGATTTTATCAATAATATGACGCACGAATTCAAAACACCATTATCCTCTATACTTATTGCTTCCAATTATCTCAGCAGGCAAAATCCAATCAAGCAAGATGAAAAATTGGAAAAGTACACTCATATTATTATTGATCAAAGCAACAAACTGAACCAGCATATTGAAAAAATTCTAAGCGTTGCAAAGTCTGATAATGCTCCTTTGGTTTTAGATAAAAAACCGTTGGATGTTTTGCCAATTCTGGAATCTGTAATTGAAAACAGTAAACTCAAACATCCGGAAATCCAAATAGAAATTCAAACCGATTTAGAGTCTGTCACCATTGAAGCGGATGAGTTTCATTTCACCAATTTAGTTTATAACCTGCTGGATAACGCAATAAAATACAGCGAAAACAAACCCAAAATCAATATCGCTGTTGCAAAAGCTGGAAAGTATTTACAATTCGATTTTATCGATAACGGCATTGGAATCGACTCCAAAAACATTCCTTTTGTATTTGATAAATTTTACAGAATTCCGAATCAAAAAAGCAATGAAGTAACTGGTTTTGGATTGGGTTTGTATTATGTCAAAGAAATATGCAGTTTACACCACTGGAAAATTTCGGTAAAATGCAATCCGGAAAAAGGCTGTACCTTTTCACTGTTAATACCTCAAAAATAATGAATCCTGTCCGAATACTATACACCGAAGACGATGCAACATTAGCATTTCTGACCAAAGACAACTTGGAGCAAAACCACTATGAAGTGATCCATTGTGAAGATGGAGCAGCCGGTTTTGAAGCTTTCAAAAAAGGCGTCTTCGACATTTGTATTCTGGATATAATGATGCCGAAAATGGACGGCTTTGAACTAGCTTCCGAAATCAGAAAACTCGATACCGATGTTCCCATTATTTTCCTATCTGCCAAAACCTTAAAAGAAGACCGTATTAAAGGCCTCCGATTGGGTGCAGATGATTATCTTGTAAAGCCTTTTAGCATTGAAGAATTACTTCTTAAAATTGAAATATTTTTGAGACGTTCCCGCAAGAATAATACGGTTGACAAATCAATTTATGAAATTGGGAAATACCAATTCGACACCAAAAATTTCATCCTTTTTAATGAAACCGAAAAAATATCCCTCACCCAGCGCGAAGCTGACCTTTTAAAATTATTCCTCGACAATAAAAATGTAGTTTTAAAACGTGAACAAATCTTAACCTCTCTTTGGGGTGATGATGATTATTTTATGGGACGCAGTCTCGATGTTTTTATTTCCCGTCTGCGCAAAATTTTGGCAAACGAAAAAGGAATTGCTATTGAGAATTTACATGGGATTGGGTTTAGGTTTAAAGCGGAGTAAAGCTATAAAAAAGAAAAATCCCGACAGTTCATTTTTGTCAAAACTATAGCCAACGGTTTCAACCGCTGGAGACAATATAATTTATCCAGAGTTGAAAAATAGGTACATTAATACGTTGCCCACGGTTGAAACCGTGGGCTATAGTAAAAAATACTGATGAAGCATTTCTTTTTTTCAAGACAACAATTATTTCAAGCATTTTACGGAAAAACAGATATTCTAGGTAATCTAGATGATTGGATTGATTTTTGTTGGTCGTTTACGGAAAACCGTAAGGAATAGTAAAAAAAGAACTAGTAATTTGTTTAATGGCAATATTTGTTGATAAGATAAATCTTAAGCAAAGATTGTTTTAGTTATTTTTACGAAGCAGATGTATTCAATCAGAAATATATAATAGTTCAAAGTAAGTCTAAAAATAATTATGGATATAGCAAATAATAGAGGATCTGAATGGAGAAAATGGGATTTACATTTACATAGCCCATTGTCGTTTTTAAAAAATGAGTATGGAAGTAATTGGGAAGGTTGGATTGAAAATTTGAAAGAAAGAAACATTAAAGCGATAGGACTTACAAATTATTTCCGGTTCAATGTGGTAGATAGTAATAATGAGATTAATATTGTCAGAGAGAAATTAAAAGACATTGAGATTGTTGTATTTCCTAATTTAGAATTTAGATTAGCTCAACCAAATAAAGATGGTGATTTCATTAACATACATGTCATTTTTTCAGATAAAGTTAAAACATTGGATATAGAAAATTTCTTAAATAGATTAAAAACAAAAAATGAAAAATATTGTTCTGATTTAAAATCTAAATCTGACTTTGAAGGCGCTACAATTAATGATGAAACACTTATCAAACAATTAGAATCTGATTTTGTAAGACTGCAAGATTATCTTATTGTATGTTGTCCTAATGGTTATGGTGGTTTCAGGCAAAATAATCGAGAAGGACGTAGTGTAGAAGTTGCATCGCAATATGACAATCTTGCTGATATTTTTTTCGCAAGACAACAAGATACTTCATATTTTTTAGATGAAAAAAGATTTCAAGGAGCTAAGCAAAAAGCAGTGATTTATTGTTCTGATGCCCATTCAATTAATGATATGGCGATTGATAAATTCACGTGGATAAAATCAGACGTTAATTTTGAAGGCTTAAAACAAGTTATGCATGAACCTGAACAAAGAGTAGCAATTCAAACAATTAAACCCGAAGAGAAAGCTGGATATCAAGTGATTGATTCTGTAAAAATTATTCATTCTGATTTTTTACCTCAAACATTATACTTTAACGAAAATCTCAACTCAATTATTGGAGGGCGTTCAACTGGAAAGTCTATTTTACTAGGCATTATAGCCAAAAGGCTAAATTCTAATCACGAGGTAAAATATGACAATGAGGAATATACTAAATATGTTGATGAAATTGTCTCTGATATCCAAATAAAATGGAAAGATGGATTAATTGATAACAACAGAGATATAGAATATTTCCCTCAAAGTTATATGTACTCTTTGGCTAAAAACCAAAAAAAGGAATTAGACAATTTAGTTGAAAATATTATAAAACAGGATAACAACAAGGAGAGATTAATAAATACATATAAAACATTTAGCAGTGAAAATAATACTGAAATTACAAATAAAATCAATAAATTATTTCAGCTAATTAAAGATATCAATTCAAAGAGAATATTACTTAAAGAAAAAGGAGATCAAAAAGGAATTGAAACCGAAATAGACAGACTTACTAAAGAACTTTTAGAATTAAAATCAAAATCCCATATTTCACATGCAGAATTAACTCAATATAATGCCTTTAAAAGCGAAAATGACTCCCTTAATAAGCAATTTCAAAATATTTCTGACGAAATATTTAAAATAGAAGCTCTAAAATCAAAATTTTTCATTACAAATGAAATTGATTTTGAGCTTGTCGCATTGTCAGATTCTAATAAAGAATTAATCAAATCAGGCTTTACAAATTTAAAATTGGAATTTGAGAATAAATGGATTGTAAAAATCGATTCATTCATTGAATTAAATAGAAAACAAAAAGAACACGTTGAAACATCTATAACAGCAATTATTGAAAACCCTATTTATATTAAAGGGTTCGAAGAATTTCAGAATAACACCCATTACAAAGGAGTTGAAGAAAAATTAAAGATACAAAAAGACAAATTAGAAGATATAATTAAAATTGATAAGGAAATAAAAGATTTGCATGAGCAGATTGATTATTTCAAAATTAGTATCAAAGAAGCAAACCGTAATTATATTAATAAAATTGAGGCGATAAAAAACGATTTATCAATATCAAATGGTAAATTAGAAATTAAAGCATATCCTAAATTAAATAAAAATAAGTTTAAAGATTTAATGAATTACCCCGAGGCAGAGCCTCGAGGTATCGTGTTACTCAAAAGAGACACTGTCCTAAAAAGTGTGTAAGTTTAAAAATAACGGGGTTTGACTTTTTAATTAAAGTTGAACCCTTTTTTCAAATATAGTTAAGAACTGATTGAGTATTAATCCCCAATTATGGATTGGCATAGTCCATTTTTTGGT
>CAUPJC010000036.1:0-55433 GCA_963511475.1 uncultured Flavobacterium sp. | reverse complement strand
GTCCGGTAAGCATCAGTTATACCATTACCGATGCCGACGGTGATACCTCGACAGCGACAGTTACGTTCAATGTAACATCAGTTGACGACGCACCGGCAGCACAGAACAATGCATACAGCGGATTGGAAGATGCCGTTTCTATTACAGGAAACATAATCACCGACAATGATGCTGTTGCAGGACTGGACAGTGATTTGGATTCAGCAGTATTGACGGTTCAGAATTATACCATAGCCGGAATCACAGGCACACAGAGTGTAGGATCGGCAGTAACGATTCCAAGTGTTGGAGCTATCACGATACTGTCAGATGGAAGTTTAACTTTTGTACCTGTAAGCAATTACACCGGAACAGTTCCAACGGTTACTTATACACTAACCGACGGATCTCTTACTGATACAGCTGATGTTGTTATCAGTGTAACAGCATCATCAGGATTTAATATTCAAGCAAATAGAGACGATGCAGGAATTGTAGACGGAAGCAAAGCGTCAACAGGAATCTTCAATGTACTGACAAATGATAAATTTAACGGATTATCTGTTAATCCATCAGATATAATATTAACAGCAGATCCAAATGCTAATTTTATATTTAATTCGGATGGAACGATAGATACTTTAGCCAATATTCCTGGAGGTACATATACCTTAAATTACAGCATTTGTGAAAAAGCAAATCCTAGTAATTGCAGTAGCGCTACAGTTACAGTATTTGTATCTAGACCAAACATTGCGTTGGTGAAAACAGCTCATTTTAATGATGAGAATGGAGACGGTTATGCACAAGCAGGAGAGACTATTACTTATAGTTTTGAAGTGGCAAATACAGGAAATGTTCCTTTAACTAATGTAACTATAACAGATCCATTACCTGGAGTTTTAATGTCAGGAATTCCATTATCATTGGCAGTAGGTGAAAGTAATACAACTCATTTCAAAGGGGAATATTCGATAAAACAAGTGGATATCAATTCAGGATCTGTTTCAAATCAAGCCATAGCTTATGGTACAAGTCCAGACGGAACAAGAATAGAAGATAAATCAGATGATTTGAATTTGGGCGATGATAATCCTACGGTACTTTTGGTTTCAGGATGTGCGATAGAAGTATTCAATGCGCTTACAATTGATGGAAGTGGTCAATATGATAAATTTTATATCAGAGGATTGGAATGTTATCCTGATAATTCGATAAAGATTTTCAACCGTTGGGGTGTATTAGTATTTGAACGTGAGCATTATGATAATGTAAATAATGCATTCAAAGGGATTTCTGAAGGACGAGTGACAGTTGAAAAGTCACAAGAATTGCCAGTAGGAACATATTTTTATATACTGAAATACACGGACAGTAATTCTAATACTTTAGAAAAATCAGGTTACTTGTATTTGAACAGAAAATAATAAGATAAGTTTCAAATTATAAATAAAAAACTGCACATGAGAACAAAAATAATAGGTTTGGTAATAATGCTTTTCACCATTGTGAGTTCAGCACAGCAAGATCCTCAATATACCCAAAATATGTACAACACTATTGTTGTTAATCCTGCCTATGCGGGTTCTAGACAAGCTATGAGCATATTCGCTTTGCACCGTAATCAGTGGGTTGGAGTAGAAGGAGCTCCTGTTACGAATTCATTGTCTATTAATACTCCTATAAGCGAGAGTAAAGTAGGCTTGGGTTTATCTGTTATAAATGACCAGATAGGACCATCTGTTGAAAATAATATAGCAGTTGATTTTTCCTATACTATACCCGCTTCACAGAGATATAAAATGTCTTTTGGATTAAAAGCTAGTGCCAATTTGTTAAATGTTGATTTTGGAAAGCTAAAGTACCAGCCTGGGGATCCCAATATGTACGAAGATAATATTGATAATAAATTTTCACCTAATATTGGCGTCGGATTCTATTTGCATTCTGATAATAGCTACATAGGGATATCAGCACCCAATTTAATTGAAACAGAACATTTTGATAAATCAGCAACTTCGAGTTCTACAAGTCATATTGCAACTGAGAAAATCAATTATTATTTGATTGCAGGTTATGTATTTGATTTGAATCCTAGTGTAAAATTAAAACCATCATTGCAAACCAAATACGTTCAAGGTGCCCCGCTTCAAGTGGATGTAAGTGCCAATTTTATGATGAACGAAAAATTCGTGGCAGGATTGGCTTACAGGTGGAGTGCCGCTATGAGTGCTATGGTAGGTTTCCAAGCCAGCGATACGTGGTTTATAGGGTACAGTTATGATTTTGATACTACAGAATTTGCACGATACAATTCAGGTTCACATGAGATCTTTTTGCGATATGAATTATTTAATAAATACGACAAAATTATTTCTCCAAGATTCTTCTAAAAATTACGCTTATGAAAATTAGAAATATAGTTTACAGTCTGTTTTTGAGTGCTTTCTTTTTACAAGGATTTTCACAAAAAACAACTGTCAGCAGAGCTGAAAAGGAGTACGATCGTTTTGCCTATGTAGATGCCATAGATAATTATGAGAAAGTAGCCGAAAAAGGATATCAGGATGAGAAAATGTTCCAAAAACTTGGAAATGCCTATTATTTTAAAGCTGAATTACCTCAGGCTTTGAAATGGTATGACCAACTGTTTGCAGTATATCCTAATCAGGAACCAGAGTATTTTTACCGCTATTCGCAAGCGTTGAAGTCAACTGGGGATTATGTCAAAGCTGATCAAATATTAGAACAGTTCAATCAAAAAACAGGTAACGATAAACGTGGAATACTTTTTAAAGAGAATAGAAATTATCTAGAAGAAATCAAAGCCAATTCAAGCAGATTCCAAGTTGTGGATGCAGGTGTAAATTCAAAATTTTCAGATTATGGGAGTTCATTTTTTGGAACAAAGTTGGTATTTGCTTCGGCTAGAGATACTGGAGGGATTTCTAAGAAAGTGTTTAAATGGACTAATAAATCTTTTACTAATCTGTATTGGTCAGAGATGAAACCCGATGGGGAAATGGGAACGCCGGAACGTTTTGAACGTAAGATAAATTCCAAGTTTAATGAATCGACGCCTGTGTTTACAAAAGATGGGCAGACGATGTATTTTACCCGAAACAATTTTCTAGAAGGTAAAAGAGGAAAAGATGCCAATAAAAACACTTTGCTTAAACTTTACAAAGCCACAATTGATAAAGAAGGACAATGGAGAAATGTGACCGAATTACCGTTTAATAGCGATAATTATAGTGTAGCGCATCCTGCTTTGAGTGTGGATGAAAAAAATTTATATTTCGCTTCTGATATGACAGGAACATTAGGACAATCAGATTTATTTAAAGTTAAAATAAATGAAGATGGGACTTATGGTGTTCCAGAGAATCTTGGACCCGAAATCAATACAGAAGGCAGAGAAACCTTTCCTTTTATTTCTAATGATAACGAATTGTATTTTGCAAGTGATGGGAGACCTGGCTTAGGAGGATTAGATGTTTTTGTAGCCAAAATTGAAGTTGACCAAAGCTTTTATGGTATACAAAACGTAGGAGAGCCAATCAATAGTAAACAAGACGATTTTGCGTTTTTAATCAACAGCAAAAATAGAATTGGATTTTTCACTTCGAATAGAGAAGGTGGAAAAGGATATGATGATATTTACCGATTTGTAGAGAATAAAAAATTGATTTGCGAGCAAACCCTCATGGGACTTGTAACCGATTTGGATTCGGGTCAAATACTTCCAAATGCCAAGATAAGTTTGTTTGATAAGAATTTCAAACCTCTGCAAGTGATGCAAACAGATGCACAAGGGCGTTACAGTTTTCCAGTGGATTGCGGTAAAACCTATTATGTAAGAGGTGAGAAAGACGAATATCAAACCAAAGAAGCATCTGTTACAACCAAAATATCCAGTAGCAGTAAAGATTTTCCTTTGGTTCTAGAGAGACGCATCAAGCCAATAGCTGTTGGAACTGATTTGGCTAAAACATTGGATATTCCTCTAATCTATTTTGATTTAGACAAGTCTTTTATTCGCAAAGATGCAGCTTATGAGCTGGCTAAAGTGCTGGAAGTGATGAAACAATATCCAGAGATGAAAATTGAGGTGCGTTCGCATACGGATAGCCGTCAAACAACAAAATATAACAAAATATTATCGGATAAGAGAGCTAAGTCGACAGTAGATTGGTTAGTAAAGAATGGAATCAATTCGGTTCGATTAATAGGGAATGGCTTCGGCGAATCTCAATTGGTAAATCATTGCGCTGAAGGAGTAAAATGTTCCGAAGAAGAACATCAAGCCAATAGACGAAGCGAATTTATTATAGTCTCGATGAGATAATAGTTTTTACTTCTTAGTACAAAAATGTTAAAAGCTGCAAGTGAATCTTGCAGTTTTTTTATTGGTCTCAGGCTGGGGTGCAAGAAAATGTTTCAAAGAACAATACATGCAGTTACACTAGAAGGTTTTCTAATAAAGCTAACACTGTTTGTCTGTGGCCTGCAATAAAGAGAGCGACAAAATGAATATTGATTATAAAATAAAGCTAGTTGAAGAAATTAATGACTATAAAAAGAGAATTACCTACATCAGAGATTTATTGTCAAAACAACAAATTGATGTATCGGATTACAGTGAAATGAATTCGAAATACAAAAATGAAACCATTAAACTTGAACAAAAGCTATCAAATATAAGTTAGAGTAGTCAAGATGTAAAGAATCTACTTAGTAAAGGCATTTTAAGGCTTCTTGAATTGAATCAATGCTATAAAGACGGGGGTTGGATAGGATGTAGAGAACTAATTGGTTCGATATTTCCAGAAAATTTCACTATCGTAAAAAATACGTTTCGAACCGCTCTATTGAATGAATTTTTTTGGCTAATCTATATGATTAACAGGGATTTGTTTGAAAATAAAAAATAGGATAAAGAATAATCTGTCTTCTTTATCCCATCAAGTATCGAAGACGGGAGTTGAACCCGTGACCTCAGGGTTATGAAAATTGAAATTTGAATTTTTTTATTTGTCTCAGATTCGGGTTTAGAACCCTGCAATTTATTGCAGTACTTTAGTAATGCGAAAAAATATAAATTTCAGGTCTTTAAAAGTTTTTCAATCAGTTTTCAAAATAGAGGGACTTTCAGTCCCTTGTAAACTAAACCTCTGCACTTTCAGTGTAGAGTGGTTTTATTTTTAATAAATTGATTTTCAATGTTTTATATTATTTTTTTTTAAAAATTGTTTTGTGATTTTTTTTAGTTTTTCCTCACTTGCTTTCCTTACTTGAGCTAGATTATAGTTAATTGCCAAAACAATGCGACTCAGAATATTTATTGATCACATATATATTGCGTTGAGGCTTAAATTCTTTTAATGTGTAAGACTGCCTTTTTTTTTTTCGGTGTTAAACCACAAAGATCTTATGTTCTGCATTTACTTTTAGGTATGAACTCCAGTACTCTCAGAACCTATTTTTACCCACACATCTCCCAACCTATACCAACCCCAATTTTTAGGAATTTCAAAAGAAATTTCTTCCTCAATTATTATAGGTAATTCTTTTTCTTTTTTTGAATTTGTTCTATGTTATGAGTTTTGCTTTCTCTGCTTTTATTTTGACTAGGAGTCAATGTACAGTTTCTTTCTCATTTGTGCTTTTGACCAATTTACTCTCCATAGCTTCACCCAAAAAATGCCTGAGGCGGTTGTTTTAGTAAATCGAGCTGGTGGGTAAATCCAGAATATAAATGGTATAAACTATTAATTTTTTAATTGTAAAATTATCATAATTATTTTCGGTAACATTAATTTGATGATACAATAAAGACTTGTTAAAGATTTCTTAAAATCAAAAAGTTTACATATAGTAAATTTTTTTACACATTTGTAACGTAAAAATTCACTAATAGTAACTATTTAATCAGCCAATGAAAAATTTTAAAACTTTAATGATTCTAACAATGATGTTGATATCATCATTTATCGTTGCTCAGACTTCTGCTTTTAAAGGAAAAGTAGTAGATGAACTAGACGAACCATTACCAGGAGTAGCGGTTCTTATAAAAGGAACAGCTTCAGGAGTTACAACAGATTTAAATGGAGGTTTTGAAATTGAATTACCAAAAGGTAACGAGCAGTTAATCATTTCTTATGTAGGATATGTAACAGTTAATTATAATCCGGGAAGCAAAAAATCAGATGTGATACATTTAAAACCAGATTCTCAAAGTTTGAATGAAGTTGTTGTAACCGCTCTTGGAATTAAAAAGGAAAAGAAAAAATTAAGTTACTCAGTTCAAGAGGTTCAAGGTGATATAACTAAGGGAAGAGATGCAAATGTGATGAATTCTCTCTCAGGTAAAGTAGCTGGATTGGTAGTAGCTGCGTCACCAGAGTTTTTCGCTAGTCCCAATATGTATCTTAGGGGAAAAAAGCCTTTAATTGTAGTTGATGGGGTGCCCTTAGGTACTGACACTTGGAATATAAGCCCTGATGATATACAGAGTATAAATGTATTAAAAGGTGCAAATGCAGCGGCACTTTATGGATCTGTTGGAGGAAATGGTGCTGTCCAGATTACCACAAAAAGAGGCACTCAAAATAAAAAAAATTATGTAGTTGAATTTAATCATAATTCGATGTTTCAAGGCGGTTATAATGCTCTTCCAAAAACTCAAAATGCTTACGGTCCTGGTTCATATGGGAATTACGCTTTTGTTGATGGTAAAGGAGGCGGTATAAATGATGCCGATTATGATCAATGGGGACCAAGATTTGATGGTCAGCTGATAACACAGTATGACAGTCCTTTAGACGCTAATGGAAAATTAATCCCAACTCCTTGGCTGGCAAGAGGAAAAGATAATTTTGAAAATTTTATGGAAACTGGTCTTTTGTCCACTAATAATTTAGCACTTGCTTCAAACTTTGATAAAGGCAATATCAGATTTTCACTTTCCAATACACATCAGAAAGGAATCAATCCCAATACGAAATTAGATATCTATAATTTTAATCTTAGCGGAAAGTATAATCTTAGTGATAATACTTGGGTTGATGCAAGCTCAAATTTTAGTTTCCAAACTTCTCCAAATAATCCAAATGTGCAGTATGGACCAAACAGCTACATTTATAATATGCTGATTTGGGGAGGTGCTGATTATGATATTAGAGATTTAAGAAACTACTGGCAAGAAGGAAAGGAAGGCCTGCAGCAAAAAAACTTTGAATACACACGTTATAATAATCCTAATTTCATGGCATATGAATGGTTAAGAGGATATTATAAAAATGATTATTCAGGGCAAATTAGTCTTAATCACAAGTTTAACAGTGATTTTGATATGTTGATCAGAACGAATATGGCAGTTACGAATTTGTTTAAAAATGAAAAATTCCCATATTCGATGACAACTTACGATAGAGAAAAAGCGGAGGGAGATTATAAAGAAGAATACAATTACGGCTTTAAAAATTACTCTGATTTTATGTTGAATTATGATAAAAAGATTAAGGATTTTGGAATAAAAGGGACTTTAGGGGCAAATGTCAATATTAATAAAGGACGTATTTCTTCCGCTTCTACCAATTATTTGATTATTCCAGGATTATATACTTTAAGCAATACGCAGACTCCTATGCAGCCTATAAGTTACAATAGTGAATTTCAGACTTATGGCTGGTATGGTTCTTTGGATTTATCTTATAAATCCTTTTTGTTCTTAGGAGCCACAGGAAGATTTGATACAGATTCTAGACTTCCTCAGCAAAATAACACATTCTTTTACCCATCAGTTGGTTTAAGTGCTGTTTTGAGTGAAGTAGTAAAAATTCCGTTGGTTGACTTTTTAAAAGTAAGAACCTCTTATGCAAAAGTGGGCGGTTCACTGGATATTTACAGTAATTTAGATACTTACAGACTTAGAGTTCCTTTTACAATTGACGAAAAAACATATAATGCGGCTTATGTTTCTGAAATTTTGTCTAATCAGGATTTAGAACCGGCATTCAATTCCTCTATTGAATTTGGTATGGAAGCCAAAATGCTCAAAAATAGATTTGGTTTTGATGTTACTTATTATGAAAATACAAACGGGCCACAAATTTTTGATTTAAAATATTCAGAAACTTCCGGATATTCAGCAAGCAAACAAAATGGTATTACAACAAGAACAAAAGGTGTTGAAGTTGCATTATCTGTTACTCCTGTAAAAAGCAAAGATTTTAATTGGGATTTCAATGTTAACTGGGCGACCTATAAGGAATATTTGAAAGAGGTTTATAACGGAATCGAAAATAACGGCAGGATTAAAATAGGGGAGCGTGTAGATGCTTTTTATATCAACGATTTTATGAGGACTAATGACGGTAAACTTATTGTAGGTAATGATGGTAAACCGTTAATTAATCCGTACCAGACAAAAGTGGGTTACAAAGCTCCCGATTGGTCAATGGGTATTACCAATAATTTCAGTTATAAAAATCTGGCTTTGAATTTTACTTTTGATGGAAGATATGGCGGGAAAATCGAAAATTATGTAAATCAAAAAATGTGGCAGAGCGGCAGGCATGAAGACAGCGACGCGCCTGAGAGAGCAAATGATGTAATAGGTGTAAAATCATATGTAACAGATGGAGTGGTAATAACAGGAGGAGAATTAATTACAGATGGACAAGGAAACACTATTACTGATACAAGAACTTTTGCTCCCAATACGACTAAAATGTATTACCAGGATTATGCAAAATCATACCATGGTAATTATGCAGCGAATATTATCGACAAAACTTTCTTCAAGCTAAGAGAAATTAGCCTGACCTTTAATTTTCCGGATTCTTTCATAAAACAATCTTTTATAGAGAATGCTTCTATTTCATTAGTTGGTAGAGATTTACTTTATTTCTCTAAAAATAAAAATATTGACTTAGATCAATTTTTAGATGAAAGTTCTTCGCCGTTACAAACTCCAACTGTAAAAAGTTATGGTTTGAACTTAAACTTTAAATTTTAAAACAAAAAAAATGAAAACAATACAACTATATAAGAGCATGCTGATTATTGCAATGGTTTTCATTGCCGGAGCGTGTACCAATTTTGAAGATTTAGCAGATGATCCAAATAGAGCAACGGTTGTTCCTCCATCAATGCTTTTGACAGAGGTTCTGAGAGTAATGAATAATGTCGATGATGAAGGTCCATGGTCGAGTGCACAAAGAGACAATCAGTTTTGGGCAATATCATTTGATTATTACGGAGAACAGGATTATAACTGGGGAGCGGCTCCCTTGCGGTATACTACTTTATCGAATGTTAAAGCGATGGAAGCAGAATCTGCAAAATTTGACACAAAAAATAAATACGGTGCATTGGCAAAGTTCTTTAATGCTTATTTCTTAGACTATATGTCAAAAAGAATGGGTGATATTCCAATGTCAGAATCATTAAAAGCTAAAGAAAGCGAAGTAATTACGAAACCAAAATATGATACTCAAAAGGAAGTTTATATCGAAATTCTAAAACTTCTAAATGACGCTAACGATCAAATTACGGTTGCAAAGGCCGAAGTTGGAACTGGTGCTGTTGAAGGCGATTTCTTATTCAATGGAGATTTAGACAAATGGCAAAGAACAATCAATGCTTTTCATTTAAGAGTATTAATTGGACTGAGTAAAAAAACAGCTGAAATAGGTGTTATAAATGAGTTTAATGCAATAGTAAGCAATCCTTCAAAATACCCATTAATGAGAGGTATTGAGGATAATATGACCCGATATTTTTCTGATGAAAACGGAAATAATTACTCTTTAAATCCAGCAAATTACGGTCGTAACAGAAACAGAGACATTATGGCTGGAACTTATTTAAACATCTTAAAGCAGAATAATGATCCAAGAATGTATAAAGTTGCTGACCCCGCCGCTTTTTATTTTAACGCAAATGATCCTTTAAATAAAAATGCTTATATCGCTCCCAATACTGGGGATGAACAAGGCCCTATGCAGGTCGCTTCAGATCAGGGTAAATTGTCTTATCCAAACGAGAAAAGGTATTACAGCTCGTATGTGGGTGAGGGTTATATCTTATTTGGTTATTCAGAACAGCAGTTTGTAATTGCCGAAGCCATGAATAGAGGATGGATTACCGGTGATGCAGCAGCTTATTACAATAAGGGGATTAAGGCTTCTATGGACTTTTATGCTGTAACAATTGCTGATATTACTACTTTTTTAAACAGTGCCAATGTAGTCTATAAAGGCAATAATGCAGCTGGTTTAGAACAAATTCTGACTCAAAAATATGTAGCCTTTTTTCAAAATTCAGAAAGAGAATCTTATTTTAACTTCAGAAGAACTGGAATTCCAGCTTTTAATGTTGGTCCAGCCAATAAAAATGGTGGAAAAATTCCGATGAGGTGGAAATATCCGCAAGGAGAATTTGAAAACAACTCTGAAAACGTAAACGCAGCATTAACCAGACAATATGGAGGAACAGATGACATTAATGCGGTTATGTGGCTTCTAAAATAAAAGCATAATGAAATACATCAAAAATAGAATCATGATCATAGCGATATTCTCGCTATGGTCTTGTTTTTCTCAAAATAAAAAAGACTTTTCCGGAATTAAGCATGTTGTAATCATTGGTTTTGATGGATTGAGTCCTGACGGTATTGAAAAAGCCAATACTCCAAATTTTGATAAACTAATAAAAGAAGGTGCATCTACAATGCATTCAAGGTCAGTACTGCCATCAAGTTCGAGCACCAATTGGGCATCGATGATTATGGGAGTGGGGCCAGAACAACACGGAATTACTTCAAACGATTGGGAGAAAAATAATTTTGTTCTTCCGGCTGTAGTACAAGGTGAGGATTTTCTTTTTCCAACCATTTTCAGGCAGATCCATACTCAGATAAAAAATGCAGAAATAGGAGCTATTTACCACTGGTCTGGTTTTGGAAGACTTTTCGAAAAAAATGCTGTTACGTATGATATCAATCCGGAAACAGAAGATGAAACAGCAATTAAAGTCAGCGCTTATATCAAATCAAAACAACCCGTTTTTACATTTGTGCACTTCGATCACGTTGATCATGCTGGTCACGAATACGGTCATGGCAGTCTGGAATATTATAAAGCCGTAGAAAAAGCCGATGCTTTACTGGGTCAGGTAATGCAGGCAATAACCAGCTCTGCAATGGCAGAGGAAACTGTTGTTATTATTAGCTCTGATCATGGTGGAATAGGCAAAGGTCATGGCGGAGAGTCAATGCAGGAAGTAGAAATTCCGTTTATTGTTTGGGGAAAATCAGTTAAGAAAAATTATACAATTGATTATCCTGTTTATCAATATGATAATGCTGCAACTGTTGCTTTTGCTCTGAGTTTAAAAATGCCGATGGCTTGTATTGGAAGGCCCGTTAAAAATGCTTTTGAAGGATATAACGACCAAGACGATTATCCGATGGCAAAAAGATTCAAAGAACCCGTAATTCTACCAAAAGCGGTCTTAAGCAAAAGAGCTGGTGGTTTGTTTACCAATCAGGCCGAAGTGATAATCGAAAATCCAGACAAAGAAGGCGAAATTAGATACACTACTGATGGAACAATGCCTTCGGTTAAATCTCTTTTATATAAATCTCCTTTTAAAACAGATAAAAATACAGTTGTAAAAAGTGCCGTTTTTAAAGATGGAAGTATAGCCAGCTTAGTAAGTGAAGCTTTTTTTAGAGTAATTCCTGCTGGTTTTCAGCCTCCTGTTTCGTATGAAATATTTTATCTGTCGAATTTAAATGGAGTACCTTTTTTAGACAATCTGTCGCCGAATGAAAAGGGAAGTTGTTTTGAAATAAGCTCTGAAGAAATTATTCAGAAGATTAAGGATAATACTGCTGTGAGATTTAAAATTACTATTACTATTGAAAAAGAAGGAGTATATAAATTTTATACAAGATCGGATGACGGAAGTATTTTGAAGGTTAATAATCAACTTGTGACTAACAATGATGGTGATCATGGCATAATAGAAAAATCAGGTGAAATTAGCCTGAAAACAGGAGTTTATCCGCTGGAGGTTCTGTGGTTTAATGGCGGAGGAGGAGGCTGGTTAGATGTTTATTACGAAACAGCAGGAATTCCAAAACAAATTATGGCACCTTCTATTTTTAAGCCATAATCTGAAGACAAAAAGAATAAGGATAGTATCAAATTTTATTGCATGGATAATCTCAATACAAATAAAAAAACAGAAGGAGACATTAATTTAACATCAGAGAGAATGCTTTGGAACGCATCTGAAAAGGATGAGCAGACAAAGATTCTCTTAGAAAAAGATGCACGTTATTTTTTGCATCAGTCTATGTCAACTCCATGTTTAGACGTTTTACAATCCTGTGAGGGACCTTATATCACAAATGTGAGAGGGAAGTCATATTTGGATTTTCACGGTAACAATGTACATCAAATAGGATATGCCAATCCAAAACTGATAGAGAATCTCATTGAACAATTAAAAACATTGCCTTTTTCTCCAAGGCGTTTTACCAATAAACCCGCCATTGATTTTGCAGAGAAATTAGCCTCGTTATGTCCTTCAAATTTAAACAGGGTTTTACTAACACCAAATGGCAGTTCTGCCATCGGAATTGCACTCAAGCTGGCCAGAGCGGTAACTAAAAAGTTTAAAGTGATTTCTTTTTGGGATTCTTTTCATGGCGCTTCTCTGGATGCGGTTAGTGTTGGCGGTGAAGCTGTTTTTAGAGAATACATGGGGCCTTTAATGCCCGGCGTAGAACGCATTCCGCCACCAATAATGTACAGAGGTATTTTTGAAAACAACGAAAATAAATGTTTAGAATACTTAGAATATGTTTTTTCTAAAGAAAATGATATCGGAGCTTTCATTGCCGAAACCATCAGAAATACCGACGTTCAAATTCCGTCAAAAAACTTTTGGAAAGAAGCTCGAAGACTTTGTACTCAATATGGCGTTTTATTGATTTTAGATGAAATTCCAATTGCATTAGGAAGAACTGGCAAAATGTTTGCTTTTGAACATTATGATATTGAACCTGATATTTTATGTATTGGTAAAGGTCTGGGAGGAGGGATTATACCTCAGGCAGCAATGATTACCAGAGACGATTATAATGTTTTTGGAGATATTTCTTTAGGACATTATACCCATGAAAAAAGCCCGTTGGGAGCGGTAGCAGGTTTAACTGCAATCGAATTTATTGAGAATGAAAATCTTTTGAATAAGGTAAATCTCGATGCTGTTTTTATGGAAACCCAACTGCAAAAACTTAAAGACAAGCACCTTATTATTGGAGATATAAGAGGAAAAGGACTTTTGTGGGGCGTAGAATTAGTAAAAGACAGAATAACTAAAGAAAAAGCGATAGATGAGGCAGAAAAAGTAATGTATAGCTGCTTAAAAAAAGGTCTAAGCTTTAAAGTTTCTGCAGGCAATGTGTTGCAATTATCACCGGCACTTATTATTAAAAGAGATGAATTGGAGACTGCATTAAACTTCTTAGATGAAAGTTTGAGTGAACTCTCGTCTGGAAAAAAATAAATTATTTAATATTTAAAACAAACAAAATGAAAAAATTAATTGTAGCCGCTTTATGTGTTTTTAGCTTTTTGGGAGCAGAGGCACAACAAAAAATGATAAAAAACCCTAAAATTGTTTTTCTTACCTTAGATGGTTTTCGCTGGCAGGAATTATTTACCGGGGCTGACAGCAAGCTTATTGCAAATAAAAAATATGTAGAAGATACTACGGCATTAAAAGAAAAATTTTGGAGAAATACGCCTGAAGAAAGAAGAACCGCTCTTATGCCTTTTTTCTGGAATGAAGTTACCAAAATGGGACAATTACACGGTAATAGAAATCAAGGAAGCAATGTGAACCTGACGAACACTATGTGGTTTTCCTACCCGGGTTACAACGAGATCTTAACCGGTTCAGCTGATGATTCCCGCATTAACAGCAATGATAAATTCAACAATCCTAATACTACGGTTTTAGAGAAAGTGAATACTCTTTCTAAATATAAAAACAAAGTTGCTGCTTTTGGAAGTTGGGATGTTTTTCCTTTTATCATCAACGAAGAGCGCTCAGGAATACCTGTAAATGCTGGTTTTGAACTGGCAAAAGGAAATAAGCTTTCTCCTAGAGAAGAGTTCTTAAATGAGTTACAGCCCAAAGTGCCATCGCCATGGGATTCTGTTCGATTTGATGCCTTTACCTCTAACTATGCTTTAGAATACATGAAAAAAGAGAATCCCGAGTTGGTTTATATTTCTTACGGAGAAACAGATGATTTTGCTCATGACGGAAATTATCAGGCTTATTTAAAATCAGCCAATGCTGCCGACAGTTTAATTCAGGACTTATGGAATTTTACCCAAAAGGATTCTTTTTATAAAGACAATACTATTTTTATTATTTCAACAGATCACGGACGTGGGACTGAGCCATTGGATGAATGGAGAAGTCATGGTTCTAAAATAAAAGGAGCCGATCAGGTTTGGTTAGTGGTATTTGGAAATGGTGTCCAAGCACTTGGAGAAGTAACAACGAAAGAGCAATTATACAGCAATCAAATTGCTCCAACTGTATTGCAATTTTTTGATACTGCAAAAGATGCTCAAATGAAAGGACTGCCATTAGAAATACTTAAAAAATAAGTCAAATGACGCGTAAAAAGTCGGATATACCTTTTGTACTGAATGCTTCACTTGCTTCTTTTGGAGTGTATTTTTGCATGTATGCTTTTAGAAAACCTTTTACAGTAGCCACTTTTGAAGGAATGGAAGTCTTTCATATTGATTATAAAATCCTCTTAATCATTGCTCAGGTATTAGGATATGTGATTTCTAAATTCATCGGAATCAAAGTCATTTCAGAACTAAAATCAAACCAAAGAATATTTTATTTATTGGGGTTAATAGGTATTGCCGAGATTGCTTTGATGCTGTTTGCCATTGTTCCAAAACCATATAATATCTTTTTTATGTTTATTAATGGTATTTCGCTGGGAATGATTTGGGGAATTGTTTTTTCCTATTTAGAAGGAAGAAAATTTACGGAAATATTAGGAGTAGCGTTAAGCACCAGTTTTATTGTTTCCAGCGGAGTTGTAAAGTCAGCAGGTTTTTTTGTAATGGAGTCTCTGCATTTTTCAGAGTTCTGGATGCCTGCCATTACAGGTTTGTTATTTGTTGGTCCGTTATTATTTTTTGCATGGCTTTTGGAACGAATTCCTAAGCCTTCTCAAGAAGATATAGCGTTACGCTCAGAGCGTATTCCAATGACTCAAAAAAATCGAAAAAAGGTATTACAGCAATTTTTATTTCCTATGACGATTTGGGTTTTGTTTTATACTTATCTGACAGCTTTCAGAGATTTCAGGGATAATTTTGCCCGCGAATTATGGGACAGTTTAGGTTACAAAGGCGATCTATCCGTTTATTCAAGTTCAGAAATAATAGTAGCTGGTGTTGTGCTGTTAGTTTTGGGGACTGCCTTTTATTTCAAAGACAATATGAAAGCTTTGATTTTTTATCAAATCTTACTCTTATTGGGTTCAGTATCTATTGGAGCTTCTACTTTTTTATTTCATTCGCATACTATTACACCATTCAGCTGGATGGTGGTTTCAGGTTTTGGATTATATATATGCTATGTTCCTTTTAACTGTCTTTTTTTTGATCGCTTTATAGCCGCTTTTAAAATTAAAGGTAACGCAGGATTTTTTATTTACGTAGCTGATGCTTTTGGATATTTGGGAAGTGTTATAGTCATATTGTATAAAAATTTTGGACAGCCCAATTTGTCCTGGCTGGATTTTTTTATGAATGGAGCCTATTTAATTGCCGTTATGGGAACAGTTGTCACGATAAGTTCGATGATATATCTAAGTAATAAACATAAGAAAGTTAAAAAACTAAATATAAATTATCAATTGGTTTAAATGAAATGAGCATGACCCTATATTGGTAGAAAACACCAATGAAGATTTGCGAATTACACATGACCAATAAAAAACAATAAATAGCTTCATATGAAAGCACAGTATGATTTAATAGTTGTAGGAGGTGGCGTTTTGGGAACTTTTCATGCGTATCATGCATTGAAAATGGGACTGAAAGTTGCCGTCATTGAAAAGGATAAAATGCCAAAAAGCGCTACAATTCAAAATTTCGGACAAGTAGTACCTTCCGGAATGGACTCAAAATGGCAGACTTACGGAAGAGAAAGTTTAGCTATTTACAAAGAAATACAAAACCAGTTTGATATTTCTGTAAGGCAAAATGGTTCCGTTTATTTAGCCTCAAATGATCAGGAAGTTCGGCTTATTGAGGAGTTGGCGCAGATTAATAAAGCTAATAATTATGCTTCAATTTTATTGAATAAACAGGAATGCTTAGATAAATATCCGGGTTTGCGTTCAGATTATGTAAAAGGAGGATTGTTTTTTCCTGATGAAGTAACAGTCGAACCACGGACGATGATTTACAGACTTCAGGAATATATGGTACAGTATTTAGGTTTGAAATTAATAACCAATACGGCTATTTTAAATTGCGAAAATTTAGCTGACAGCGTTATTTTAGAAAGTGCAGCAAAAGAAAGCTATTTTGCTAAAAAAGTAATTATCTGCAATGGCAGTGAATTTAAAAATTTATATCCTGAATTATTTTTCAAAAGTGATTTAGAGGTTTCTAAATTGCAGATGCTGCAGACCAAACCTCAGAAAAATTACAAATTAGATGGATCAATTTTAACAGGTTTGTCAATCAGGCGCTATGAATCTTTTTATGAGTGTCCTTCTTTTAAAGAAATTAAGGCTAAAGAAGATTCGAACTCTTTAGAAAAAAAATGGGGTGTGCATATTTTATTCAAACAAGCAGCAGACGGATCAGTTATTTTGGGAGATTCCCATCAATATGCATCGGCAGAAAATATAGATGACCTAGGATTTAATCTGGATATGGATATCGATAATTTTATGATCGAAGAAGCTAAAAAGATTATTGATCTGCCTACTTATGAAATTCAAAACAGATGGTTTGGTATGTACTCTCAATGTAAAACCAAAGACATTTTTGAACATACAATAGGCGAAAATATTCATATTATAACTGGAATAGGGGGAAAGGGAATGACAGGAAGTGCGGGTTTTTCAAAAGAAAATATAACTAAAATTTTTAATAAATAATAATGAAGCAAGAAATACAACTGGTAGTATTTGATATGGCTGGAACAACTGTTGACGAAGGAAATGCAGTTTATAAAACAGTGCAAAAAGTAATTAACGATGAAGGTTATGATGTATCACTGAATAATGTTTTGAAATATGGAGCTGGTAAAGAAAAGTACCAAGCCATTTTTGATGTTTTAAAAGAATGTACCCATTTGGATACTGTTGAATTAACAGCTCAAAGAGCATTTTCTAATTTTAAGCCAGCCTTAGAAAAAGCATATTCTGATTTAGAAATAAAGACCTTTGAAGGTACTGAGTTACTATTTAAGGATTTAAGAGATAAAAATATCAAAGTAGTTTTAAACACGGGTTATGATTTTATCACAGCCAATAATTTACTCATTAAATTAGGGTGGTCAGTAGGAGTAACTATTGATGCACTGGTTACTTCTGATGATGTTGAAAACGGAAGGCCAGGCGGAGATATGATTTTGAAAGCTATGGAGCTTACAGGGATAAAAGATCCTCAGAAAGTTTTAAAAGTAGGAGATTCGGCCATTGATATCGAGGAAGGAAAAAGTGCCGATTGCGGTATGACGGTAGGAGTTTTAACTGGTGCCCAGACCAGAGAACAAATTCAAAATGCAAATCCTACTCATATATTAAATAATTTGTTAGAATTAAGAGCGATACTTTTATAAAAAAATGTTTTTTTATTTTTACTCCTCCTTGTTATCTTAATATGGGGGAGTTTTTTTTAAAGTCAATTATTGTTTGAGAGATAAAATAGAAATAAACTGGTTGTATCTGTATATTTTAAAATTTATTCTCTTTCTGTATTGAACAAGAAATACAGTACTAGCATCTTGGCGGAAGTCTTACTGCGATTTATAGGAACATGTGGAATTCTACCGTCAAAAAAGATGGAATCACCTTCATTTAGAAGTACTTCATCATCTCCAATAACGTAATAGCATTCTCCAGACAGCATGTATTTAAATTCAAAAGCATCAGTTTCGACTTTTTCTCTTTGAGAATTTGGTTTTACTTCTAGCAATACGACCTCAAAACCAATCGACGAAAGCTGTTTTCCAAAAATATACTGATATGTAAATCCTTTAGCATCATCTTCTTTTTCTATAATAGAATTGTCCACAGCACGCGAAACAATATAATTTGCAGCAGTAGGTTTTGGCATTCCTTCAAAGAAATCAGAAACCTCAATTTCTAAAGCATTTATAATATTCAATAAAACAGGAAGAGATGGTATTGTCCTTCCATTTTCAATTCTGGATATCAAACCATTACTCACCTCTGCAGCATTCGCAACTGTACTTATTGTTTTTTTATTTTTTTTTCGAATATCTTTTATTCTTTTTCCTATTCCAATTAAGTAGTCATTCATTAGATATTGTATTTGGTACGAATATGCAAATTTTACTTGGTATAAAAAAGTTGTTTTTTATCAAAGTTGTAAAGTAAATTATGATATGATTAAACTCATGGTACAGTCGCATCTAAGATTAAATTTTAGGAATCTAAATTTTTTATATCATGAATACTAAAGGTCATTGTTATCCAAAATATAGTACTCTTCAGGCAGTATATTTCAAGCTTAGGTTTACATTAAGTTATCAAGATATTGCAGAGATAATGAAGAAGCATGGTGTTCAGGTACGGGGAGGCTGGTCATGCGCCAGTACCTTCGCTCACAGTCTTTTTGATGTAAGTGCAGAAGATTCAAAGGCAATTATAAAGAAAATACTAGGAAAATACTTTAGTCAAAAATCGGGATGGGTGTATAGATCACTTCATTCCACAACATCTGATGAGGATATACTGTTTATCTGCGGCGCTGTTTAGAAAGTTGCTTTTTGTTATGAAGAATGGTAGAAAGCCTATCAGTACAATGCCTATATCAATGAGTTTGACAGTCTGGTTATGTAGGATTATCAAGTGAGGAATTTTTTAAATAAAAAAAAATAAATACTTGATTATTAATGCTTTATTTGTATTCAAGACTGGAGTTGAACCCGTGACCTCAGGGTTATGAAAATTGAAATTCAAGCTTTTTTGTTTGTTAACTATTTGATTTTATAGCTTTGTTGTTTTTGTAAAAATCGGTTTTGTGCTGATTTTTTGGGTTTCCTCACTTGCTTTCCTCACGTGAGCAAATAGGAAGATTCTCTTAATGGACTTTAGTGATATATTGTTTTTATTAACATGAAATTTATAACGTGTTAACTTTTTTGTTTTTTTTCTAACATGAGAATTTTAACATGTTAAGTTTTTGACGTTTTTTTGACATGACCTTGTAAACGTGTTAAAAATATTCAATTATTTAAACTTAAACTGTTGTGGTTCATTATGCAGAAAGTTATATAAAGCTGTATTGATGTAAAAATTTTCTTTTCCTATTTTTATGTAATGCTACTAATTTACGTTCTATAAGTTGTTCTAAATGTTTGGAGTCTGTTTGTCTCATAATATCCAAATCGAACTCTAGAATTGAAGCTTATAATAAAATTATCAAACACCAATTTTTGCTACTTCAATATTTAGCCAACTAAGAGCAACTTGAAGCTGCTTTGAAAATCGATGTGCCAACATATAACAACATACGCCCTCAGCTTTCGCTACATGGAAATACTCCATCAGAAGTATTTTCAGGAGAACCTTTGGATATAAATCACTGCAAAACCCATTTCGGAAGTCAAAAGATATTGAGAATGACCCAAAATCGCCAAAATACATGTATGGAGTGTAAATAAGAGAAAAAAGTAAAACCTAATACCTGATTTTATTCCGGTATTAGGTTTTCAATATTGTATTCAAAATTATGGATTCTTACTTTATTTCGATTTTATTTAATTGTTTTTAATTGTTTCATTTTTAGTTGCAATTCCTTAAATGGGACGTTTTGTTATAAAAGCAGCTCATTTAAATTAATTTAATCGAAATATTCTTTTTTGATTATTAAAATCTAATTCGATAGAATCCTTGTAAATTTTTTTTACTGTAATACCTTCTGATTGCTCATTTAGTTTTAGTTTATGTAATTTTTTATCTATGTTTACTAATATTAATAAATCATCTTTTCGATCTTTAGAATTGATATAGCCATGATAAGAAATAAGTGGCCAATTTAAAATTTCTATATGTTTAATTATTTCTGGTTTTAATTTCTTTTTTATAATAGTGCTTTTAAAATGTGTGTTTTGAGCTAACGAAGAAGTAATTACTCTATTTTCTTCGTTTAAAAAAGGGTCTCTATCAATATGATTGATAGTAAAAGTGTCTTTATTTATCTGATTTATTTTTAAATTTGAATTGTAATTTTTTGTATAGTTTGTTTTTTTATCTAAAAAAAAATATTGCTTTAGAGTTTTTGATGCTACTAAACCCCATACTGTCAAAACAATTAATATTAAAGCGACATTAATTTTCTTTTTCATTAGGATGATTGAGAATTATTTATTTTACGATAAATTTAAAAGGAGTACTATAGATGCTTATGTTTCCTGCTAAATCGGTTGCTTTAATTCTCCAATAATAACTTCCAATTGCTGTGAAGGCTTTATCGAATGAGGCAGTTGAAACGTCATTTTTTTGGACTCCAGTTGTAAAATTTATATCGTTTGCAAATTCTATAGTGTATGTAATAGGTGATTGTATAGCACCGACATCTGCTAGGATTGACCAACTAAAATTAATTGGTTGGTTTGTTGTAAATGATGCATTTTGTGCGGGAAGAGTATTACTAGGTTGATTAGGATTAGTTCTGTCAACCGAAAATGTATTTGAACTATAAAGAGTTGCAGATGTAGCATTTACTCCTTTTACTTTCCATTTATATTTAGCTTCGGTACTCAAATAGGTGTTATTTATTACAAATGTTGGGTTTGTAATATTAGTTTCTGGAATAACACTAGTTTCTCCATTGGTCACATTTAATAATTCAAACACATATGAATCTGCCATTGTTAGCACATCCCAAGTACAAGTTACGGTGCTGTTTTTCGTGTAATAATTATCTGCTGGATTTTTTAAAATTATTTGTTGTTTACCTAAATCGGTTGATTCGATGACAGAAAAGTCAGCATGAAGGGAATATGAAGATTGATATGCTGAATTTTCAGCTCTTACTCTCCATTGGTATTTCCCTTTTAGCATTGGATACGTTAAGTTTGTTTTGGATATTAATGAATCTAATACTTTTGTTTTATCAGTTTTGAAAATTTGTATGCGATAATTATCTGTATCAGAAAGGCTATTCCATTTAAAAGTGACAACATTGCTTTCAATCTTTTCTAAATTTATTGGCGATATAAGTTCTACCATATCATTTGTTATGTCTTTCTCCAATATATCATCGCATGAAAACAAAATTAATGCAATTGCTATTATTGAAACTCTATTTATTTTTTTCATAATTTTGAAATATAATTTTAAAATGTAAAAGATCTGTTTTGTTATTTTTTTTTGAGACATAGAAATGCATATTTACAATTCTTGAATCACTAAAATTCTTCTCAAAATCGTACCCTAATTGTAATAATTGGTTTATATTACCGGTAACATCCAGTTGATTTGTGATAATGGTATGGTTTTCATCTTGAAAAAGGTGTATCGGTTCTAATACATTAATGGATACTTTAGGGTGTCTTTTTGTTGTAAAATTTACAATTTCTTGCTGTATTACTTCTTTTGAAACTCCCTCTTTGCCGATTATTCTGTCTAAATAGGCAACTTTTTCTGCCAAATCATCTTGATTATTAGCTTTTTTATTTACGTCTTCAATTTTTTTCGATAAAGCATTGTGTTCTTTTATTACTTGAATTAATGTACTAAATGACCTTTTGTATGCTGTTATCGCAATTATAAAAGTCAAAAGGAGTAACGCTAGAAATTTTTTCTTAAAGGAATATTTTTCAAACATTTTTGATTGTGATTTTTATTTCAAATTGAGATTTGTTTTTTTTGTCTTTTTTCAAACTAATAATTTCAAAATTTCCCAACCAATTCATTTTTTTTAGACTTTCCATCCAAGTGTTAAATGAAGATTCATTAAAAGTTTCTCCTTTTACATTTATGGTGTTAGAGTCAAAAATTAATTTTTGGTTTGCTTTGGGTTCTTTTATTAATGGAGTTATTTCTAAAGCGTTTAATGATACATCCTGTGGAACTATTTTGATAATTTCATAAGAATAGAAGGATAGAAACTTTGAAGATGAGAAGCCTGATTCTAACAGTATTTTCTCTTTATTTTCTTTTTGTTTTTCTAAATCTAATGTTTGCTGATAGTTTTTATCGGTATATATATTTTGAATATTCAGAGCTGTGTTTTTGGATGTATAATACTGAATTAAAAAGAAACTTATCAAAAGCGAAATCAAGAAACCAACTAGAATTGAGACCCCAAAATATTTAAAAGCTTTTTTGTATATAATTTCGTCTGTATTTAAAGTTTCAATTTTTGTTTTTGAAATTTCTTTAGATTTTATAAAAAAATCAATTACTGTAGCATATAAAGGCAAGTATGTATTGGTGATTGTCTCGGCTCCAATGATGTAATTTTCTTTTTTTGTAAAATCAGCTTGTTTTATAAAGTTATGCAGTTTGTCATTTTTGAATTCTAATACTAAATCATTTGAGAGTATAATTTCTTTTTTTATAGAATTAATTAATATTGATGATATGAATGAACCCAAATAAATATCAATTATTTGATAATTATTTTTTTTAAATTTTAATAGAGTATCATTTATAATACTTTTTCTGCTAAAGCTAATAAAATCAATATTTAAACCTTTTAAGCTAGTATGGTATATTGAGTTTAAATCAATGTTTTTATACCAGCTTACATCTGCTTCATTATTGAAATCGATAGCTTTATTTAATATGCCCTTTCCATCAATCAACAAAAGTAATGGCAAATCTTGATTTACATTTTTTTTAAGGTCCTCAAATTCTGTAAATGAAGACATGGTAATAATAGTTAATTTACTCCCCTTTTTTTTAACTGTTAAAGCATGATAAAGTTCCTCATTTTCATTTCTAATGATTCCTATAACATGTAACTCGTTAATTTTTATTATTTTGGATAGAATAGTAATCATTAATATACTACGGTTGGTTTGATGAATAAATGTAATTTTGAGGTGCTTTTACCTTTTTGGCGGCTGCTGAAAAACCATTTAATAACCGGTATTCTAGAAATTAATGGAGTCCCCGTTCCTGAATTTTCTTTCTTTAGCTCATCTAGCCCTCCTAATAAAATCATTTCATTATTTTTTACTCTAACTAGAGATTCAAATTTTTGTGTTGCTTTTCCAGGAGGAGCATCTTCACCAGCTCTTGCTAAAAAGGAGCTTTTTTCAACAACTATTGTTAAAGTCACATTTTCATCAGTTGATACGAAAGGTTTTATCGATAGACTTAGATTGGCATCAGTCGATTTCCAAACACCAGAATTTAATACATCATTACCGATATTGTTGCTTATAAGACGATTAGTTTGTTCAAAATAATAGCTGGTTTCTCCAATTGACAATTTTGCTTCATGACCGCTTATCGTTGCTATTTTTGGAGTTGACTCAACATTAATTACAGAATTGTTTTCCAGTAATTTTAAATTGGCATAAAATGATTCAGCGACTTTGCCTAATTTAAAAATACCAAAACCATTAAAGGCATCTATTAAACTATTTATAGATGATGAATTTACGACTACATCAGTGGTAGGGAATATTGTTCCGCTAGTAACTACTTTATTTAATTTGTCTATTCCGGCCTTCATACCTGTTTGAATGGAATATGATTTATTGTACTGGACAATAATAACCTCAATTTGAACCATAGGGACAACTTTGTCTATTTGTCTTATGTATAATTTTAATTCATCAACAGTATTCTTTGACCCAGAAACGATTAATCCATTTAATTCTGTGAATTCTTTTATCTCTAATTTATCGGAAAATACTTTTGGTAAAGAACCAAGAACTAGTTCTATGGACCTGTTTTCCAATTGTATTATCTCAGTTACTCTTAATCCTTCTGTAATTTGTTCTCCTATTAAATAAAATTCACCTTGTTTTTTGAATGTGTATTTTTTTCCTTCCAGAATTTGTTCTAAAAGATCATCAAATGTTATATTTTCTACTGAAAGCGTAATTTTTTCATTTTCAGGCTTGTTATAAAAAAAATAATTAATTTTTAGTTTCTCTGCGGATTCGGTTATTAAATCTGCTACATCAGCTGCATATGCTTTAACAGTTAATAATCCATTTTTGTTTATTAAAACGTCATAATACCCTGGGAGTCCTACGGCGGCTTTTGGCTGTTTAGCTTTTAAATTAGAATTGTTACTTATTGAATTTATGGATGATTCTGTATTGTTCTTTTCAATATAATAAATTCCATCATCATCTTTTGTTGCTAATAAATCATTTGACTTTGCAATCATTTGTATTACTTGATCAAATGGTCGATTTAGTATATAGGATGAAACGGTTATATTTCTGATGGTTGGAGCCAAGATCAAATTCTTACTTGATTTGTCTATAATTGCTTTTATAACGGATGATAATGTGTCACTTTCCAGTTTAACTGATAAGAAGTCATTTAGGGAATTATAAGTGACATCAATTATTTTTGCAGTTTTTTTTGGGACCACAATTTTTTCTATTCTTTTATTGAAAATGATAATGTTATTTCTAAAAATTACTTCAAGATCATATTTTTGAACTAAATGTATAAAAACATCTTTAACTTTTACGTCAAAAAAATTATTAGAAATCATTTGATTTAGACTCTGATCTACATCAACATTTAATTGATGGTCTTCTGCAATAGTAGAAATAAAGTCATGGAGTGTAAGTCCATTTATATCTATTTTTATTGATTCTTCAAGCCCTTTATTTTGTGCTGACATTGCATCAAAATTTTTAACTAATTCATTTATGTCTTGTTGCGCAATAATAGTATTTGTAAAAAATAAACCAATTAGAACGTATATTATTTGTTTGAACATTTATATGTTTATTAAAATAGAATAAATTTCTTCTAGTGCTGTTTCTCCTTTTGATAAGATATCAAATGCCTTTTCAGACAATGATTTGTAATTATCGCTAGTGTTATATTGTTTTGATATTGTATTGTTTTTTATGGCTTCAACGATAGTGTTTTCAATTGGTAAAACTTCATAAATAGCTGTTCGGCCTTTATAACCAGTATGATAGCATTTATTGCAGCCTACAGCTTTATAATAACTAGAAACTTCATACGGAAATTGGAAATTACTTGGGAAATCACTTTTGTTGCATTTAACTTCTTTCTTGCAATCATTGCATAGCTTTCTTATCAATCGTTGCGCTACCGACAGGTTTAAAGTCTCGGCTATCAAGTATGATGGAACTCCCATATCTATTAGTCTTGATATAGTTCCAATTGCAGAATTGGTATGAATGGTCGATAATACTAAATGCCCCGTTAAAGATGCCCTAATTGCCATCAATGCTGTTTCTGAATCTCGAATTTCTCCAAGCATAATGACATCTGGATCTTGTCGCAAAAACGATTTTAAAGCAGTTGAAAAAGTAAGTCCGATATCTTCTTTTAATTGAACCTGATTGATTCCTTTTAATGTATATTCAATTGGATCTTCTACTGTAACAATGTTTCTTTTGCTGTCATTGAGCAATCTAAGAGTAGCGTAAAGTGTAGTTGTTTTACCAGATCCGGTTGGACCACTTATTAAAATAATTCCGTTCGGTTTTTTTACGGCTTCTAAATAGTTTTGCAATTCTTCTTGCTGAAGACCAAGAGTATTCAAATCTATATTTGATGCATCTTGTCCTAACAAACGCATGACTATTTTTTCGCCAAATAAAGTGGGTAAAATGGAGACCCTAATGTCAAATGAATCATTAGTAATTCTTCCGTCTTGTGGCAAACGTTTTTCGGTAATGTTAAGCTTAGCTTTTATCTTTACTTTGTTAACTAATTCCAGATAATTGTCTTTTTCAACTTTATATCGCTCGATTAACTGGCCATCAATTCTAAACCGAATTCTGGACGAATCTTCATAAATCTCAAAATGAATATCACTGCATTTTAGAGATTTTGCTTCTCCCAATAAATTTTCAAGGAAATCACCTTTGTCTATATTAATGGATTTACTTGAACTAGTAAGCCGCTCTTTACGATAATAAATAGATAATGCTTTTTCAATTTCTGATGAATCAAATGAGAATAAGGATATGTTTTTTCCAATAAAAAGTTCTAATTCTTCTTTGGTATCCAAATTGTTATTCGATTCATCTATATAAAGTTCTAAGCTAGAATCAGATACAGTTTTTGGCAATACCCTATACTGATTTGCTATGTCATTGGACAAAACATGCTGATTTTCTGGATGAACTATTATAGTTTGCATTATATTAAAGAGATTTTCGGGATGCTTAATAAACCATCCATTGCAAGAATTATGAATAAAAATAATGCCGAAAATCCAGCTAAAGGTACCGTATTGTGTTTCATTTTTTTTCTCAATGTAAATTGTAAACAAATGGCGAAAATCATTGAAAGTATAAAAAAGAGAACGTAGTTTTTAAGATTGAATAAAGGAGCAATGCTGATGTAAAATAACAAATCGCCTAATCCAAAATAGTTCTGAAAAGGATTTAAAAAGCGTTTGTTTTTTAAACTCATATAAAGGGTTAATATGCTTAGAGTTATTAGAAAAAAGCATAAGTTTAGAATCATGATTTTATTTGAAAGTTTATTTTCTTGTTTTATTATAAAATAGGATGACAAGAAAATTAGTATAGGCAAAACCACATGAATTGCTCTGTATTTCCAATCTTGAAAAAACAGAACAAGTAGACAAAGTAATAAACCTGTAAAAATTATTTCCAATTTATTCTTTTGTTACTTCTGTTAACATTTTTTTGCTGTCAATTTCCCATGTATTAAAGGTACCATCACCATCCAAATCTGAGGTTGCAGTTGCACGTGCCAAGAAGGAATCATTCGAAGCTTCTATAATTTCTATTTTATATACCGCTTGACCGCCTTCATCAACGGTAAGTTCTGGTTCGAAACCAAGCTCTTCTAGATTACTTGAATATTTTGAATGCCTATAAAAATGACTTTTTTCTAAGCCATAGACTTGATTTAACATCGCTTGAGCTTCAATAGCTTTTGCTTGACCTATTACTGATGTTTGATTAGGCAATACCATTAATAGCAGGATTCCAATGATGCATAATACTATTAAAATTTCGGTTAGAGAATAGGCTTTAACCATTGTTTTTTTAGTGTTTTGAAAGTATTTTTTAAAGCTATTCAACATCTTTATCTTATTTTATTCGTTAAAAATTGTTAATTTAATTTTGACAAAAATACAAATTGTAATGAAATTTTTGTTATTTATTTATTATTTTGCTTAAATCAAACATTGGAGCATACATAGAGACCATTATTACCCCTACAATCACTCCAATTACTATGATAATCATAGGCTCTAAAATGACACCTATCATCTTGGTTTGATGGCTAATTTCTTCATTATATTGTTCTGTTAATCTTTCGAACATAGTTTCAAGCTGATTCACTTGTTCGGCTACTTCAACCATAGAAACCATTTTATTCTCGAATACATTGTGTTTTTTTAAACTTTCATGTAAGGAAGCACCTCTTGTTATGTCTTCCTTTATTTCTTCAATAGCAACTTCAATAGGATAAAAGCCTATCATTTTTGCGGTCAATGTTAAGGAATTTATTAATGTTGTCTTGGATGTAATTAGTAAATTCATGGCTTGACAAAAGCGAGAAATATAAATTTTTCTAATTAAGTTTCCAAAATATGGGGTTTTCAAAATTATTTTCGTTGTAAATGCTCTGTAATTTTGATCTTTTTTTAATAGAGTATGTGTGGCGATTAACCCAATTATAACAGCTAATACAACCGTGAAAATTGTTCCTGAATGATTTGATAATTTTATGATGATTTGAGTGCTTTTTGGTAACTCACTTCCAAATTGTCTAAAAACAGAACTGAACATTGGCACTACTTTATTGAGCATAAAATAAAGCACTAAAAAGGTAACCAGCATTACAATCGCTGGATATGTCAACACAGAGATAATTTGCCTTTTCATCTGGATTTTTCTGCTGAAATATTTTTGTAATTCGGCTAAAACTTCTTCTAGCTTACGGGTTTCTTCTCCTATTTGAATGCTGTAATACTCGTATGGGGAAAACTGATTTGTTTCTTTTATTGATTCATAGATACTTCTTCCTTCTACAACTTTGTTCTTTACTTCAATGATTATTTCTTTTTCAAATTTATTGGAAGACTGGTTGCCTAATATTTCTAATGCTTTTTTAAAATCGACTCCTGATTTTAAAAGCATACTCAACTCTCTGTAGAATATTTCTTTTTGTTTATCTGAAAGGGATTTTGAAAACTGAAGATTAATGTTTTCTGTTTTAACTGGTTTTTTTTCAGATTTTGCAGTTTTATATGTGCTTAAATCAAGACTCATTTTTCGTTCTTTTCTTTTAATAATAATTCATTTGCATAAATGCGCTTATAGAATTTCAAGTCCATTTTGTTTTCATTTATTTCTATATTGAATTTCAATTTTTGAAAAACAAATTGTTCCGATTTACTTTTTACAGTATCAATATGTATTTGATTACCCTTAATTTTAAATGTATCTATCAATATTTCATTATTTCTCAAAGTATAGTCTTCAAGAAAACTATATTTTATGTTTTCTCCAGAATAACCTTTAAATGTAATTTCATTGTCAATAACAGTCATTTTTTCGTTTTCAAAAATATCTTTGTTGACACTATAAGTCAATCTATTTAAATCACAGATTGATTCATTTTGATTTTTGTAATCCATCATTCTTTCTGTTACAATAGAAAAAACCACAAATATTATGCTCATAATGATGGCGGTTATAGCCATGCCGACAATAGCCTCTACTATAGAAAAAGCAGATGTCATTTTTCTGTTATTCATGATTATTTTGAATGTAAAAACTTTTTTCAAACTCAAACTGTGTGCTGTCTTTAAAATGGATGGTGGTTTTTTTTAAGTTTTCATTGATATATTCTTCTTCAACTGATAAATTTTCATCTTCGTTTTCATTTAGTAATGAGTCATTTTTTATTTGTGATAAAAAGAATAATTCAT
Source organism: uncultured Flavobacterium sp. (assembly GCA_963511475.1). Taxonomy (GTDB): domain Bacteria; phylum Bacteroidota; class Bacteroidia; order Flavobacteriales; family Flavobacteriaceae; genus Flavobacterium. The sequence goes on along the minus strand of CAUPJC010000036.1, from coordinate 26,019 downwards.
TTACTTTATTTTGGGTATTATAGAATTTTGCAGATGTTCTTGGTGTAAAAACTGTTGCAAAAATCAGTATTGTGAAATAAAAACATATTGAAATAATAGTCAAAGCAATGACTGATTCCAATATAGAATTTGCTCTTAAACTATAATACTTTTTTAATGATGCCATGAGATACTTTTTTTGAATCAAATATTGGAATTGAAATAAAATAGTTTGGTCTTTTTTTAGCATTAATTTCTATATCCGAAATGGTATTGTCATAAGATGCGGATTCCGTTTTGTAAAATAAACGATTGGTATAAACAGAACCGTAAACTTTACTTTTTAAAAATAATTTTCCCGTACAATAAATGTCTCCAAATAGCAAACCTTCTTCATCTATCTCTATACTATTTTTGTCTATCATTTCGTTTGTGTTACCAAATAAAACGACAGCACCATTTATTTTACACTCTTTTTTTATTTTTATTTTGCTTTCTTCAGTTGTTTCGTTATAAATACATACAACAGATGGGTAATTTAAGATGACATTTTGTTCTAATTCTATTCTTTCTGTGGCAAATGCCTGAACTGTACCTTTAAATCCAGATTCGAATGTTATTTTTGGCGCAATCAATATTACATCTTCTAAAACGGTATTCTTTTTTATATGTATGGAATCTTTGGAGCGTAAAATAAAATTACCTTTAAAAATCACATCCGAAACAATTGAATTTAGATAGATTTCTTTAGTTGTATTAAAAAAAGAGTTGAAGTATAACGAATCTTTTTGCTTTTCTACATCAGATAAATTTGTTTTCTCAGCACGTATTCCGTAGAATATTTTCTTAAAATCAGGATTGATCTCTGGAAGCTGATTTTCAGAAATAGTATTTTTCCCATCAACAAGAAGCTGATTGGGTTTATTGTTTATATAAGCAGTTTCAATATAGGTTGATGGGAGTGAATTGTCCCCAATTAATTTTACTGTACCAGTATAAGTAAGTGATTTAGAGAAATTGGCTAAAAATAATGCTGTTTTATCTTTGGTATAAAGCCCAATAAAATGTGCAGATTGAACAGTGTCTTTATTTGTTTCTGATTTTACCAACAAAAGATTTAACAGACCGTAGGGTTTTGCTACATAACTTCCTATAATACCTGATTTTTCATCTTGAATGGGTTCTTGTAATGTCTCTTTATTCTCTAATGCAAGATTAACTATTGATTGATTATTGATGTATAATTCTTCCTGAAGATTATAGTATAAATTGAGCTGTCCGTATAAATTTGAAAAAAATAATAGAGCCCCACAAATAATAGAGACAATCAAGCAAATGTAAATGGCATATAGTAAACTGTGAGCTTTAACCATATCTTTTTATTTGCTTGTTTTCTTTTTAAATAATTTATTATAATAGCGATTAAAGAAATTTTCTTTTTTAGATGTAGTCTCAGATTTTATGTTGGCCTCTTTGCTTGTCTTTTTTAATTTTTTTTCTTTTTCTTTTGCTTCTTTTTTATTGGCTTTGTCAGTCTTTCTTGCAGCAATTTTAGCTTCTTGTGCTTCTTTTTTACGAATCTTTGCATTAGCTTTTTCATTTTCTAATGCTGTCTTTTGTGCTTTTATAAAATCTTTTTCACTGTTTTTTGCAGCTGTAATTTCGTTTTTTTCAGATTCGATAGCTGTTCTTTTATTTGCATCGTTTTTTAATGTTTCCAGTTCTAATGTTAATTTGTCTAATTTAGATAATTTCTGTTTTTTTATCACAAGCATACCATTTCGATAATTGGTAGTGTCTTTTTTTTCAAAGTCATACCATTTTCCTTGTTTTTTGTCGTTTTTATAACAACCAGTTTCTACAACGAGTCCATTTTTATCATATTTGTAATATCTGCCTGTCCGCAATCCTTTACTCCATTTTTGAGTGCTTTCTATTGAGCCGTTTGGGTGCCATGTTTTCCATGCTCCAACTTTTAGACCATTTTTGAAGTTTCCTTTTTCGGCAATTTGATTACTATGGTATGTTTTTAAAAACCCATCATTTAGTAAATCTCCTCCAGAACCACCTTGAGCACTATGAATTGCACCACCTTTAAACCAATAATACACTTTGTTGGGTTTTGGTGTTATTGTTTTATCAGTAACATAGAATTCATATCTAAAATCTTGATCACTGATTCGTTTTATTGAATAAGGGTCTGAAAACGAAACTAGTGATAACGAAATAAAAAAGTAAAGTAGAGATAATGACAGTTTTGTTTTCAAAGCAGATTAAGTTTAATAATGGGCACAAGGTAATATTTTATAAATTATTTTTATAAATTATTGTAGTCTAAATATTATTCTATTTTAAACTATTTTTATTTCAAAGAATATTTAGATTGTCTTAAAACTAAATTTTATAAAATACAATTAATTTTAAAGATGATTATTTCTATTATTTTAAGACATTATAATTTTGGGGGATTACAAATCATCATTCAATTATTAATTTTTTTACAGTTTTTTTATCTCCATCAGTTAATTTAAATATATAAATACCAGCTCGAATTTTACTCAATTCTATATTCTTATTAAAATTTAGTTCACTTTTATATTTTTTATCAAAAATCAGCCTTCCTATTAAATCATAAATGGAAATTTTTATATCATTTGTACCTGTGTTATCAAATTGAATATTAAAACTTCCTTTATTTGGATTTGGATACAGACTAAAATTGTCGACTTCAAAATTTGCTGCTGTTAAAGAATTTGACTTTGTGCAGATTGTCAATGATGCAGATTCTAACACTCCATTATCTCCAGGAATTGCATCTCTTACTCTTAATGTCCATCTACCCTCTGGATTGATATCATTAAAAGCACTTAACGGTTGAGCAGGAGTAACAGTTTGTAAAGTTGAATTAGTGCAAGAAAGAGGAATTCCAGAATCATCAAAATTTAGAAATAGCTTATTATTTGAAGCTCCACAAAAACTATCAAACAATTTAACAACTACTCCCTGAGGATTAACCAATTCTATTTGAACATCTGGTAAATAAGGGTGGTTAAGTTTTATTTCTACATTTATATCAGCCACATTTTCTGTAGATGTGGGTACGTCAATTGATAATGAACTATAAGCTTCAGACTCCGGTATTGCGAAAGGAGTTGTGAATAAGTATGAATTACAAGAAGATGCAATTGAATTTTTAATCGAAAAAGTTTGACTATTAACAACATAATAGATATTTTCTGTAGGTTCTATTAAAATTCTACAATCTGTTGCACTAATTTTGGGTACTATGATTTGTTCAGAACCATCATTTGGTGTATTGGAAACTAAAATTATTGGGAAAGTCAAACCACCGTCGGTTGAAAGTTTGATATTTACATTGGTAGAACCAGATAAAGTATTAGTATTGTTTACAGTCCAGTTTATAGTTTCTATAGTTCCAGATGTCCAATTGGTGCCCGGAATGTTTTGTGAGGTAATTGTAAAAGGACCTGTATTAGCTATTACAGTTACTACCATTGCATCGGTATTGGTTTGTGCTAAACCCAAAGGCGCATTATCCCTACCTGTTAAAGTAAAGTTTAATGTTCTGTCTATTGAAGAAACTGACTCCCAGGTTGTAGTCAATTGGCCAAGCAGGACTTTGTCTAAAGCTGGCATATATCGATTAGCCGAACTACTTGGCACGGTAGATCTAAAAAGGGGGCCATTGGTTTTTGTAGCATATGCAAAGCTATTTGAACTTGTTTGGTCGGTGGCAGAATCATATTGTTCCCAACAATAAGACAAGGAATTTTCATTTGGATCTGAACCTGTTCCTTTTAAAACAAAAGGCGTGTTTTTAGGAATAGTGTAATCTATGCCTGCATTAATGGTTGGTGTTTGATTGACTAATATAGTAGTTACTGGACAGGACTTTGTCGCCAGATTCTTTTGTATTTGCAATATGCTAGCATATCCAAAATAATCATCAGAATGATTTTGTATGTCATAATCAGTGATTCCTGCATACCCCATAATAGTAGACCCACTACCAGGTTCGACACTTACTCCAGTGCCTTCCACATCATATGAAAAGGTATGGTTTGCGCCTAATTGATGTCCCATTTCGTGGGCAACATAGTCAATGTCAAATGTACTTCCTTCAGGTTTTGAATCGGCAGGAGAGGTATAGGCACTACCTTTTCCTTTGGTATAAGCAGGTGTTGAAATTGTCATGGTAATTGGACTGCAAACACAACCAATACAACCGGCATCTCCTCCTCCTCCAGAGGCGGCAAATAAGTGACCAATGTCATAATTTCCTTCTCCAATTATACTTGTAATTGTACTTTGTACTTCTTTGTTCCAAGTTCCTGGACAGTCTCCTGTACAACCAGAAATCGTATTTAATCCTTCCGCTTCATTAGAATAGGGATCTGTATTAGCATTGGTGTATATAATCAAATTTGTATTAGCAATTAGTTCTAATTTTAATGCTAAATCTTTATTAAAAACAGCATTTACTCTTGTCATGGTAGCATTCATTCCAGCTAAAGCTCCCACTACTGTTCCTCCAAAATAGCTTGCATATTCTCCAGTACAGGACAATGCCAACCGCATGGTTTTAAAAACAGCATTATTTGACTTTAATTCATTGACTTTCTTTGTGAAATCTTTATTCAACCCAAGATCCGAAGTTCTACACAATAAAGATAAATTCCCTTTACTTTTGTTTTTTGAAGTCGAAAGTATATAAATTGAGTTGTCTTCAGTCAATGGTTCAATGAATTCCGAGCCACTATCGCCCCTCATAACTATAGTTTGTATTCCTATTGGAGAAATGCTAAAACTTATAGAAGCATTTGGATCTGTAATTCCAGTGCCGGAGTAAGCTCGAATGTCAGGGTATAACGCTTGTAATTTGGGAGCGAAATTGGACGACTCTTTTACAGCAAACTCTTCTATAGTTCCATTACTGTTTGGTATTGTTATTTTTATTGTTTCGTTTATATTCGATTTACTTTGAAGACTAAACATTCTTTGCTTAAAGTCAGTTTCATTTAGTGTATAAAGTAAATTTTTGTCTACTTCCGCTTTTTTTAACAGTTTTTGATAGGAAGGATTGTTTGATTTATTTATTGTTACCCAAAGAGGATTTTCTTGTGAATAACCAATATAACATGTTGTAAGGATTACAAAAAAAAGTATAAATTTATTCATGAACTTAAAAATTGAATTGCTAAATTAATTTATTTTATTTGGAATGCAAGAATAGCTTTTGACATTTAAATTTTAAAAAGAGTCTTTCAATAAAAAATTTTTAAATTTTACAATTGTAAATCTTATGTAAAAGGGACTGATCAAAAATGAAATTAAAATAGTATTATTTTTAAGATTTCAATTAAGATTTTTTTTGATGCATAGACAATACTTGTTAATTTAATTTGCTAAGAAATAATTTTTTAACATAAATTTTTTTGCTATAAAGCAGTTTATTTGTTTGTTTTGTATTTATTTTCGCAATTTTTATAAAATTTTATTTTATGTTAGCTGTAAATTCTTAAATAATTATATATTTGTATTTATAATTTTAACAAGTCATTTGTGCTTAAATATAAAATACCCCCTCGGTTTGTGGTTAATGTGTTACTAATAAGCGCGTTAGCTTTTTTCTTGCTTTTTTATTTCTTTAAATCTAATAATGAAATCGTCTATGTCGATACTGTAAAATTATTTGATGGTTTTAGGATGACCAAAGAAATGAAGAGGGCAGGTGAAAAAGAATTTAATTCAAGAAAATTAGTTTTAGATAATTTATATTCCAATTTACAGTCTCCTACAATTTCTGCTTCAGAAAAAAAAGAACTGATGCAGCAATTCATTCAAGGAAAAGAAGAATTGGAGCAGTTCAGTCAAACTTTTGCGACTGAGCAAACCACTAAAATTTTGTCAAGAATAAAAAGGTATACTGCTGAATTTTCCAAAGACAAAAACTATCTATTAGTAGTTGGATCTGACAATAAACAAACAATTTTGTTTGCAGATGAAAAAATTGATATTACCAGTGAGCTTCTTAGTTATTTAAATAAAAAGTATGAGGGTTTTTAGTACGTTAATTTTTATTCTTCTTCTTGTTTCTTGTACTAAAGAATCAAAAAGTAACCAACAAGATTCGGAAATTAGGGATCGCTATTTTAATTTGGAAAAAGTAGGTTGGAAATCCCGTTCCTATACCCAAGTTGTAGATGATATTGGGTTTACTGCAACCGAAGTTCCTATTCAATATTATTTATTAAAAGATTTAGGAAATGAAAATCTTAAGATGGTTGATTCTCTTTATGAAGAAAATAAAAGAGAACGTGTTATTGAGTTTAGCTTCCATCAAGATGAGGAGAAAGATTTATTAGGCAAAGATTTTACAGGAATGGATTATACCGCAGCAGTAAAGTATATGTCTTTTGGACTTGATAAAGATTTCTATGTGGTGACTTCAAAAAAAGATACAATTCTCTGTTCTGGTGTAAATTTTGAGCGTAATTATAAAATTGCTCCTTTTCAAAAAGTATTATTATTCTTTTCAGGAATAGATCCCAACGACAAAATACAATTGATTTACAATGATTACCTTTTTAGAAAAGGAACATTAAAATTTAAATTCAAAGATACTTTTAGCCCTATAGCCTTATGATCCAACAAGTGAAAAAAAGTAAGTTTAAAAAAACAGTCGCTATTTATTTAGCTATGATGATTCTTTTGGAAACGTTTCAGCCTTTGCAGATGTATGCGTTGACGAGTGGTCCAACACAGCCTGAGTTCAACTCTTTTACCCCTATAGGAACTTCGGATATGGTAGATCTGGCAAGCGGTGATTTTAATTATAATATACCAATAATGGATGTGGGTGGATATCCATTGAATCTTGCTTACAATTCAGGAATAACGATGGATCAGGAAGCATCGTGGGTAGGGCTTGGCTGGAGTCTAAATGTAGGACAAATAGAAAGACAAGTACGAGGCTTACCTGATGATTTTAGGGGTGATGAAATGATATATGAAAACAATTTAAGGCAAAACAGAACAGTGGGTATTAATGTAGGTGTTAATGGTGCTTATACAGGTTTTGACGCTTTACAACTAGGAGTTGGATTGGGAGTGGAATCTAATAATTATGAAGGAATATCATTTAAACCTTCTTATGGTATAGGGTTTAATTTTAACGGTAATGTATCCGTTGGGATGGATTTTTCAAGCTCGTTAGACGGTGGCGCTACAGTGTCTCCAAGAATTGGTATTTCTTCTAAAATTCAAGATAATGGTTGTGAAACTACTTCTTTAAACAGCTCAATTTCTTTAGGCTTGAATAGTAGGAAAGGTGTCGAAAATCTTAATGTATCTGCAAGTATAAGTCAACAAGGAGAAACTGCGGATAAAAAGACTAGTGCAAACGGACAAACTTATTATGATAATATTAAAGGAGCTACTGGCGGAGCAAGTATCGGAGGAAGTATTTCTTTCAATAATTTAAGTTTCACTCCTTCAAAAAGAATAGGATTTAAAAATGAAAATTTTTCTTTTAATGGCGCTCTTGGAGGAGAAGTTTTTGGAGTAGAAGGACAAGTGCAGGTTACAGGTTATGGCTCTTATCAAACTATTGCAGACGAATATCGAAACAGAAAAGAAAAAGGCTATGGCTATGAAAATACTGAATATAAAAAAATAAATGAGTCTGGAGTCTTAGATTTTAATAGAGAAAATGAAAGAACAGTTAGTCAAAATACACTGGCGCTGCCTGTGACTAATTATACTTATGACACCTACAGCATCGATGGACAAGGTGTGGCAGGAATGTTTAGACCTTACAGATCAAAAGTAAGCAGTGTGTATAATGATGAGGTTGTAGATCTGGGGAAAAGCCAAAATTTTGGTGTTGAAGTTGGTTTGGGTAATTTATTTCATGCCAGTGGTGATTTCAAGAAAGCTCCCTCTGAAAGTACCACCGGTGGATGGTTCCAGAATAACAATGTGCTAGCTCGTTTTAATGAAAAAAGTACTGATAAAAAATCTGTGGATTATGAAGCGGTTACTTTCAAGATGGTAGGAGCTACTATAGTAGATCCAGAGACTATTTATAAAGATAGAATATACGAGACAAAAGCATTAAGAATTGATATTGATGGAAATAAAAAAAATACCAACACTAGTACTTATTCATTTGCTGGTGGTAAATATGGAGATGCAGAAATAAAGAGATCTAAACGTTTTTTGCGTAGTCAGGTTATTCAGAAAGTAACGAATTCAGAAGCATCCAGAGATAAATTTATTATTAAAAACAATAATGCTAAACCACATCATACAGCAGGAATAAAAGTTTTGCAAACAGATGGTACAACATATGTGTATGGAGAAACAGCTTACAATACAAAAAAATCAGAAGCTACTTTTGATGTTTCAGGACAAACTGGTAATAATACCAACGGACTGGTTGGTTACAACGGCTCTCTTTATGGAAATGGAACTAATACCAGCGATGAATATGTAAACAGAGTTATAACTCCTGCCTATGCCCATAGTTATTTATTGTCTACTGTTTTGTCATCAGATTATCAGGATATTGATGATAATGGACCTACTCTAAACGATTTAGGGACTTTTACCAGGTTTGAATATACTACAGTACAGGATTATCAATGGAGAGTCCCATTTGAAAAAGATAAGGCAACCTATAACGAAGGTCTTATTTCAAAAAAAGATGATCAGAAGGGGAATTATTTGTATGGGATAAAAGAACTTAAATATCTTACCAGAATAGTAACCAAAACTCATGTTGCCTTCTTTGATCTTGAAGAAAGAAAAGATGCCATTGGTGTCGCTGACGAAAATGGGGGGGCAGGTGCAGGAAGGATGAAAAAAATAAAAGCGATCAGACTGTATTCCAGACCAGAAGTTACTGATGCCACAGGTACAATTTTCGATCCATCAAAAATTGTAGGAAGTAATGTAAAACCAATAAAAACAGCACATTTTGTATATAGCTACAATATATGTAAAGGAATGCCGAATAATGATAAAAGCACTTCTCTTACATCTACTGAGTTAAGTAATAATGGTGGAAAATTAACGCTTGAAAAAGTATATTTTACTTATCGAGGTTCTAATATGGGAAAATACACCCCATATGCTTTTAATTATGGATCAGACAACCCTGCTGACAATCCTGATTATGATATGAAAGGTTTTGATATTTGGGGAAATTATAAAATGAATCCTGATTACAGCGGTTATATAAACACTCCTTTATCGAATACTGAATTTCCTTTTGTTGATCAAAATAAAGTAAAAGTAGCTACTGATCTAACTAAAAATCAGGCGGATATCTATACAGCGTCATGGAGCCTGAAAACTGTTAAATTACCTTCGGGAGGAGAAATCACAATAGACACTGAAAGTGATGACTATAAACATGTGCAGGATAAAAAAGCGATGCAAATGTATAAGGTTGTTGGTGTAGGTCACAATGTAGTTCCTGATGGTAATGACATAAAAAGCAAAAACATATTATATAATGGCGGTTCTCATAAAAGATTTTTGTATGTAAAACTAAGTGATGATAATCTTATAACTGGTAGTGATGGACTAACAAAACAGCGATTTTTTGATAAATACTTAAGCGAGAATTTAAACAAACCCATACAGTTTAAATTTATGCTGAATATGTCAGATAATGCACAGCAGTATGAATACGTTTCAGGTTATTTCAAAATAGGCAATGCAGATGAAATTGATGTTAAATACAGTTCAGAATTGGGAGGTACAATAGCCTCTATTCCTGTGGGGTTTTTGTCAAAGGATAAGGGGAATGGCAATAATGTAAATCCGATTGCCAAAGCTGGATGGGGTTTTGGACGTACCTTTCTAAACAGACTAACATGTGGTATAAATGATGATCCAGCAGCAACAGATTTTGGTTCTATTGTAAAAAATTTAAGAGGTAGTTTAAGTATCATCAAAGAAATATTTGATGGTCCTGATGGTTATTTGCAAAATAAAGGACGTGCTAGGATTTTTAAACCTGAAAAGTCTTGGATTCGATTAGAAAATTCAGATGGCCATAAGTTTGGAGGAGGACTTCGTGTAAAATCTATAAAATTAAGTGACAATTGGACTCAAATGCTTGAAGGTACAGGAACCAAATTTAATGATATGGAGTATGGTCAAACATATTCTTATAATAATGAAGATGGAAGTTCTAGTGGAGTTGCAACTTTTGAGCCTAATATGTGTGCAGAAAATCCTTTTGTAGAACCTTTTTATAATGCAAAAGGAAATTATGCAGAGACAATATCGGCTCCTATGGAAAGTAATTATGTAGAAAAACCATTTGGTGCTAATTTTTTCCCGGCTTCAAAAGTAACTTATGCAAGAGTTACAGTAAGAAATCTGGATAGAAAAAATGATGGAGTAAAAAAACACGCAACAGGCAGTGTGGTAACGAAACATTATACCAGTCATGATTTTCCAACAAAAGTACTATACACTGATTTGAAAATGATCAATGGGATTACCCCAACTAGCATTATTAAGGATATGTTGAAGAATATCATAAGAGGAGGAAATATCGATGTTAGAAATTTACTGACAATGACACAAGGCTTCTCTATTGAAACCAATGATATGAATGGTAAAGTGAAATTGCAGGAAATATATAATGAAGCCAACGAAATAATTTCCTCAGTAGAATACAAATATAATTTAGATGAGCAGGGAAATATAGATAATAATATAACTACTATAGATGAAAAAGGTAATGTCTCTAAAAGAATAATTGGAGTTGACTACGATTTAATAAATGATTTTAATCGAAGTTTTGCTAAAACAGAAACTTCCGGTTTTAAAGCCAATGTTGCAGGAATGTTGATTCCTGTTGGGATATTTCCAATACCTATATTTATACCCACAGTATTTCCGGAATCGTCTACAAATATTAATGAACTACGTACAGCGGTAACCACAAAGCATGTTCATAAAACGGCAATATTAATCGAAAAAATTGCAACGGATTTAGGAGCTATCGTTTCTACTAAAAATCTTGGATGGGACGCCAGCTCAGGTGAAGTACTGTTAACTGAAACTGTCAATGAGTATAGTGATCATTTCTATTCTTTCAATTTTCCAGCTTATTGGATGTATGATGGTATGGGATTAGCCTCTCAAAATATTGGTATTGAAGGAAAATTGATTGCTAGCGGATCTACTGGTTATACAGGTACAGGTCAGGCAGGTAACCCTTACTTGAAATTAGACAATTATAGTGGTGATATTTCTAAAATATTCCATATTGGAGATGAACTCGCTGTTGACAACGGAATAATCCAGTCATCAGATATGTTGGGTCAGACTTTGCCCGCAGTATATAAATTATGGATAGTAGGGTTTAATAGTGATAAAACAGGTGTTTTGTTAATGGATAGAAATGGATCTTATATAAACAAATGTGAAGATTTAAATAATTTTAATTTTAAGATTGTACGCTCAGGATATAAAAACATGCAATCGGCTTCTATGGCTTCAATTACCTCTATGATCAATCCTATAAAAAATGGAAAACTAGATCAGGATTCTTTTCAATTTAATGCCAGCTCGAGTTTTAATCCGAGGATTATTAATGCTAATGCAGTGGTTTACAAAGATTATTGGAATACTCAGTTAGAGTCTATTCTTCCTTATTATCCAAATTATAATTCCAGTAATGTTGTCTCACACAAAGACCCAAATACAGGCAACATTATAATTGACAAGGACTTGAATTCGATTAGTTCATCGGGGGACATAAAATATCCTAATGATGTTAAGGTAAATCCTTACCTCTGGAATATTAAAGGAAATTGGAGAGCCGAAAAATCATACGCTTATTTAACAGGCAGAAATAGCAGAAGAGGAGATAGTAATAACCCTAGAAACGAAGGTTTTTTTACTAGTTTCAATCCTTTTTATAAGCTGGATCGTAGTGCGGCTATTCCGGTTTGGAAGATTGATGAAACTAATTGGACCTATGCCAGCAGCGTAAGTCAGTATAGTCCATATGGGGCAGAGCTGGAGAACAAAGATGCCTTGGATCGCTATAGTGCAGCTCAATATGGTTATGGTTATAAATTACCTATGGCAGTGGCTTCAAATGCGAAATACAAACAAATAGGTTATGAAGGATTTGAAGAGAAGAAAGCCGAAACAACTAAAAAACATTTTGGTTTTGCCAATGATAAAATTAACATTGTCTCCAGCCAATCACATACTGGAAGAAATAGTTTGAAAGTAGCTAAAGGTTCTTCCAGTACTATGACGAGAAATTTATACGCTACTATTAAAAATACTGAAGAAGCAAAATGTCCATGGGTTTGTAACGCAAATGTTGTAGCGACACCATTTAGTAAAACTATAAATACTGGAGAAATTATAAACATTGACTTAACTAGTACGATGGTAGGAACAGCATTTAGCTGGACAGCTGTTCAGTCTGGAGTTAGCGGTGCAACAGCAGGAATTGGAAATAGAATATCACAACTACTAAAAACTTCTGATGTAAAACAAGGAACAGTTACATATACCATTACACCACGAGATATAGTAAGTGGATGTTTAGGTCAGCCCATAACTGTGGTAGTGACAGTGGTACAGTGTAACATAAGTGTAGGAGATTTATATGGAGGTGGGATCGTTATATATGTAGATGGCACAGGGTGTCACGGTCTAATATCTGCATTACATGATGTACAGATGCCTAATTATGGTCAAAGTCCGCAATTACCATCACAAGCACATTTGACCACATTTAGACCATTATCTACTTATAAAAACGATAAAACATCTACTGATATTTTAACAGGAGATATAAATACAACGACAATAATAAGTAACTATTCCCCAAGTTCAGTTCCATATGCTGCCAAAGTAGCGAGGGAGTATAATGGTGGTGGCTATACCGATTGGTATTTGCCTAGTAGAGATGAGTTAGCTTTAATGTTTACTATGAGATATAAAATAGGAATAGAAACTTTTACAGAGTTTGATAATGATACACGAAGAGGACATTACTGGTCTTCTTCACAAGCATCAGATAGCACGAAAGCTTGGGCAATTCAGTTTTTTAAGTATGGAAGTTGGGAAGCAGGACAGCAATTGGAATTTATAAAAAGTGCATCCGGAAATGGAAATAAAGTCAGAGCAGTAAGAAAATTTTAAAATGAACTCTGAGATAGTAAATAGCTAAGGCACTTGAAAAGTAAAAGAATTGTACTACCTAAGTTTTGAAAAAAATAAATTAGATTTTAAAATTATGTCAAAAATAAATAGATGTTTATTACTAATATTTTTATGCTTTGGGCTACAATTATATTCACAAGTAAACGTGAATGGTTCTTTTATGCCTCTTAAAGGGAAATACAAAGTAAGTGACTGGGTAAAAGAAGCACTAGAAGTGAAGACTCTTAGCTATGATAGCAGTAGTATTACAATAGTATTAGCAGATAATGGAAAGACAACGTTCTATTCACTAACAATTAAGCCTACGGCTATAATTATAGATGGTTGGCACTACAATAGGGGCAACCAAGGAATAAGAGTTGCGTGAGCGAATGGATATGCGACACCTCAGTTTTAATTTTTTTAGTAAAAGGAAATTATCAGAAACAGTTATTATCAATAATAAATTATAAAATCGAAACTAATTTAAAAAATGAGTGTTAGTATCTCAGTATTTGAATAAAACTAAATAATATTTTTTGTAAAAAATTAAAAAATGAAAAAAATAATACTATTTGTCTTTTTTATATTTTCTAATATATCATTTTCCCAATCATATGATATTAAAATATATGATTTGAATTATAGGATAAATGCGGGAGTTAAAAATAAAACTTCATCAAATATAAGAATTACATTGTACTATGAGAATGGTACTTCTGAAGATATTTATAAAAGAGATATCAATAACGATGGTGATCAGGAAGTAAACAAACTTGTATTTTCTGGTGTCAAAAATTTCAAACCGGTAAAAGTCGAATGTTATGCGTTTGTTAATTTTAGAACAGGAACAGATGCCGGTTCATCTGTATACAAAGACCTTAATTCTAATTGTGCAAGTGGTACATTTTCTGGTAACTATTCTCCAAGAATGACAGATATAACTTTCAAGTATAGTGTAGGTCCGGATCTTAAAATCTTTCAAAATTCGAATACCTACCTAACAATAAATGATAATATTAAAATAACCAGTCAAATAGGTTTTATGACTAGTTCTTATCGCTGGCAATATTCAACAGACTCCGTAAGCTGGATTGATATGCCACAGTTTGATGGATTATCAGAGCTGAATGTTAATGCTACAACAATTTTAGGCAATACAGCTAGTAGTTACATAGGTAAAACTATTTCAATCAGACAAAAAGCGTGTAATGTATTCTCAAATACAGTTACCTATATTATAAAAAAATATTCAGCAGCAGAGCAAGCAACACTTGATGAATTGGCCAATAGCTCCTTTATGCCCGAAGAAGGTAAATATATTGTTTCGTGCTGGGTAAAAGAAAATGATGCGAAGCAGCAAATTACTTATTCTCAAAGCAATTTATCGATTTCTATTTCTAATGGAAATGCGGCGCCATTTTATTCGCAAAATTTCAAGCCTTCGGGACCAATCATAGATGGCTGGCAGCGTATTTTGGGTATAATAGAAATTCCTGTAACTACCCCACAAAATAATCCAAAGTTAGAAATAACACTGAATTGTAACAGCACTATTGCAGATTGCTATTTTGATGATATTCGGTTTTTTCCTTACAACGGAAATTTAAAAAGTTTTGTTTATGACGAAGATACTCAGAAACTCATGGCAGAACTGGATGAGAATAATTATGCTACGTTTTATGAGTATGATTTAGAAGGAGGGTTAGTAAGAGTAAAAAAAGAAACAGAAAAAGGAGTTTATACCATACAAGAGACACGAAGTAATAGTCCGAAGACGGAATAGAGGAATTTTTTAATTAATTGATTCTATGATCGAACTCATCTTATTTCAAGAATCAATAAAGCGCATCAATTGTAACCAAATCATTATTTGGGTATCAAGAATGAAACAACAAATCCTTTTGTGGGTTTAAAACATATAAGTTAATCACGTTATAATTATAATATGAATATATCATTGAATGTGTTAAGTAAAAAGATAAGTTTAGTTGGGTTATTATTATTTACAATAATACTCAGTGCACAAGTGCAAGAAAAAGAGTATAGTAATTTTAAGCCGATAGCGATTACCAGTTTTGGCAATGCTCCTATTTCTATTTTTGATTCAGAAGCGAATCTTCCAAATCAAAATAACTTAACACCTTATTGCTACTTATCATTAAATATTGATAGTAATTTGGCACCCTATGTGACTTATGAATTAAAGGCTACTTTTAGAATCACTCCTTTAAAGCAAGACGGCTCTACTGATACTTCTTTTAATAAAGAATTGTTAGTGAACTATAATCCCAATCCTGCTAATAGTGGTGGTACTAACTTTAGTGATCTAAGTTATTTAAAAATTGAAAATAGATTTGGTATTAGAGTACAATTGATTTCCTATAAAGCATTGAATACAAATAATGGAAATGTTGTTCCAAGTAATGCTTTTGTTAATATGGGGTTCAAGAGCAAGAGGTATTATTCAGTATCTGAACAATTACTAAATCCAATAGGCTCAACTAATGCTACAGCAAGTTCAATTACGATTAATTGGGAAAGTTTGGCAGGTGCTTTAGAATATGAATTAGAATGGACCTGGATAGATAATTATAGTAACGAAAATATAACAGCTCATTTAGCTGGAGATCAAATTCCGTTTACAGAGAGGGACTTCGAACTCAATAATACAAGAATCATAACTTCTAAAAACACCTTTGAAATACCATTAATATACGGAAAGGGATATTTGATATACAGAGTGCGAGGCATAAGCAGAAATACAGAATTTGTTAAATATTACGGAAATTGGAGTTCAGGAACCGGTCCAAAAAATAACATAGCCGACTGGCCTCATCAAAGCGTTATTTCTGAACATGAAACTGGAAAAAACTGGCAATTTCAGGCAAGTTATGCTGAAGATGGAAAGAAAAAAGAAATAGTAAGTTATTTTGATGGCTCATTGAGAAATCGCCAGACAGTAACAAAAATTAATACGGACAACACTACCGTAGTAGGCGAAGTTATTTATGATAGTCAGGGAAGAACAGGTATAGAAGTATTGCCTACGCCCACAACAGATAATAACATTCATTATTTTAAAAATTACAATTTAAACATTCAAAACAAATTATATTCCTTCAAAGATTTTGACATAGACGGTGGGAGTTGTACTAGTACTGTTTCTGGTATGTCAGACAGTTCAGGATCCAGCAGGTATTATTCGCCATTAGGATATGCTGATTTTTCTGTAAGAACTAACCAGGCCTATGTGCCTGATGCGAAATTATATCCTTTCTCACAAATAGAATATACACCTGACAATACAGGCAGGATATCCAGAAAAGGAGGAGTTGGTTCAGATCATCAGCTGGGCTCGGCTCACGAAATGAAATATTTTTATACAACACCTTCAGCTCCGGAGTTACATAGATTATTTGGTTATAGCGTAGGTGAATCTTCTCATTATAAAAAAAATATTGTAGTTGATCCTAATAAGCAAGTTTCAGTTAGTTATCTGGATCCGCAAGGACGTACCATTGCTACTGCATTGTCTGGAAAATCACCTGCTAATCTTGTTAATTTGCATGATGAAAATGTACAAGATAAGGCAACGGCTGAAGCGAATGGTCATGGGAGTACTACAGCAGATTTACTCAATAAACTTATCGTTACAGATGCCGATACGCCAAGAGATAACAACATTTTGCAATCTACAGGGATATTTCCTCAAAGCAATGATGTTTTGGCTCTGTCGAAATCAATAGAAGTAACAAACGACGGAGAAGGATATGAGTTTGGATATACTTTAAATCAGACAAATTCATTTTCTCCCTTTTATTGTCCATCAGGTCTATATCCTTTTGTATATGATGTTAAATTAGGTTTAAAAGACGATTGCGGTAACGAAAAATTGGATACGCCTATTTTTAAAACTGTAGGAAAGTTTAGTTTGGGGGGAACTAATATTTCAGCAGATTTACCCAAAGTTATAGCAAAAACTACTTTAAATACTGGTAGCTATAGTCTGAAGAAAGAAATAAAAATAAATGAAAAAGCATTAAACGACTATGCTGATAATTATATAAAAAAATTAATAACATCAGGTTCTGGATGTTATATCGATCCTGCTGATCCAAAATTTGGGTTAGCACCTACTACTCAGTTTGTTTATGATTCATGTAATCTAACATGTAAGGGGTGTATAGATAGTATAGGTACCAGATTGCATTATGTTCAAAATGCTTTTGATAAATTATTTGGTAAAGTCGTTCTGGCTGTGTCAGAATCAGGCAATACAACAACCATATCATTAAACTCCGGAGCTACCGATGCACAAAACAATTTAATATTACTATCTGATGTAAATGCTTTAAATGTACGTTTCAATAGAGAATGGGATTTATTAAATAAAGAATGTGAAAGGGTATGTAATCCTTCACTCATAGAATTTGAAACTGCTTGCCAAATGAATGAAAATTTATTGGTATCAGATTTAAGGCCTAATGGACAATATGGAGCGACTGATGCTACTATGATTGATGGCAACGGAATTGAAATATTAGACACAAACAATAATCCGATTCCTAATCCAGATTTTGATAAATTAAGTGTTTTTAATTCATATGGAGGTCTTTTTTATAATGGTACAACTACAGGAAATAACTGGAAACATCCTCGAAAATCAACAAGTCCTACTCAGGATCAGGTAGACATATATAAAGACCAATATGGAGTTCCATCATTAATTGAAGTGAGAATAGTAGACAATACAACGACTCCAAAAAAATATTCACCTGAAGTTGATCCGGCCTTTAGTCCTGTTCTTAGTTCTGTAAAAGCTCCTGACGGTAGCGATATTTGGACTGTAAAACCAGAACAATTATTGAACGTAAGTGATTTTATATTGAATTGGGAAGATAGCTGGGCTCAATCTTTATTAGTTTACCACCCAGAATATAAGTATTTAGAATATAGCCGTGAAATATGCGCAAGAACAATAAACTTTAATATTGCTAAAAATACAGGAACAGTACCGTCAATCGTTGCTACACCTTTATCTTCTGATGGTTATGATTCTTATCTAATGAATACCGCAACCTATGCAGAGGCAAATTCAAAAGGATTTGTAAATTTTGATAGTGCAGGAAATTCAGGAAAATTGCAAATTTACAATAATGATCCCTATTTTAAACAAGTACAATCAGCATCACCTTTTGAAGATTCAACTCTATATAATATGAGGGTTGGTACTGGTAGTATTATGTATCAGGCACTAAATAGTAGTTATATTGGAGAAAACGGTACTAATTTAAGCATGTTTCAGGTTGCTTTACAAAGTGTATTGTGTAACTCTTTTTCTGTATGTGATTTAAGCAATGCGACTTTAAGTGATTCTCAAAAAGACGAAGTTTGGAATGTTTATAAAGGTTTATATATAGGTTTGAAAAATAAAATTAAACATATATTCATCAATATATATGCTATGCAGCGCAAGTCTTTTAATGGTTGTGTAGGTACAGCATCTTCAAATGCTATTGCAGATGTATTGACTGATAATTTTGCTCAGAAAAAATCACTGTCTACTTATATTCAAAACATTGTTACTTCGGGGTCTTTATGCGAAAGCAGTAGCGCGATATTATACAAGGACAAACAAAAAAATTACCTTCCGGCAGATTTTGGATATAATTCTAGTTTAAATCCTGCAGATGCTATGGCTAATTTAGTCAAAGAAAATCACTTTGAGTATTATGCTCAGACTGGGAATTGCCCGCTTTTGTTCGACTTTGATATGCTTTTGAATGGATTTTTTAAAGATCCTGCTTTTTCTTCTCCGGCATCTTTGAGTAATTTGCCTTTTAATAAGCAGTATATCACCAAAGAATTGATTCAGAAATTAATGATTCCAGCAAATAATCAAACTGTTGAAGGATTATTTCAGATAGGATTAAAACCTTTGAATATTACAACGAACACTTCCGGAACAACATTAAATATTAACTTTATCCCAAGACCGGGAGGAGATTTTACTACTTGCCCAATTGCAATACAGCTCCCTAAAACAGGAGGTTATACCTGGTCGAATTATGGTTCTACATGGAGCATAAAAAATCTAAAACAGCTTTATTATGATTTAGGAAATTCAAAACCTTCAGAAGGGAAATATAAATTTTCAGTAGTAGCTCAAATAGGAACTGCTGGTAATAGTGAAATTTCTAATGAAATTATCTTAACAGGAGAAACTTGTGCACCTATAGGAGAATGCGGTATATCTCAAAATTCTATTGGTGAAGTTCTTGATCCAAATCAGGCTACTAATGATCAGGGTGTAGGCTGTAATAAGAAATCTGAGTTTGAGAAAGCTTTGATACCTCTTTTTAATGAGTTAAAAACAAAAAATACCTTTAATAGCAGTACACCTATTGATATAAGCAATTATACTTCGTATAAAAACTCTTATTTAGAGAAGTTTTTTGGAGCTGCTCTAGGTGTAACTTGGGAGAGAAACGCGCAAAATTTATATTTAAAACAAGGAGTAAATATTATTGCAAATCTTATTTTACAATCAACTACAGGAGCGGATGATGGGAATCATACTTCACCAGTAATTACTTTTATAGATTCTTATACATTTAAAAAATTTGAGTCAATTACGTTTAAAGCATCTACGACCAATTCTGATAGTTCATTTCAGTTAGTAACTTCTGGAAATACTAATTTTACTACTGGTACAGCTGTTTTAAATGGTACTTTAAAACTTTTTACTAATAATTTTGATTGTTGTCCTTTTGTTGCTATTATGGACACTGATCATGATGGGGTGCCAAATGACCTAGACAATTGTCCCGATACTCCAAATACGGATCAATTAGATATTAATCAAGACGGTATAGGAGATGCTTGTCAGGAAGTTGCTGGATGTTCACCAACTCCAAATATTAATGCATGTGTCAATACCAGTGATGAAATTGCATTTGAGAAAGGACTTAAGGATGTAATTAATCAGGTTTTGTCAGACCCAGCTTCTTTTGATGAATATGGAAATCTACTTGTTCCATTTAGGACTTGCAGTGCTTTTCCTTTTATGAATGATTTTATTGTCAATTCACATTTAACAGAACATTTTCAGGCTTTAAAAGATAGAGACGACTCTTCTAGCTGTAATGATAAAAGTGATGTAAATCTATATAAATTTAAATTGGGTAAAGATGTTGATGATTCAATTTCATTATATTTTTACAATGAGAATGAGGAAGAGCAGGGAGGTTTTAGATTAAGAGTACATTATCTAACCGCAACCGATGGATCATATGAAAAATCTACTTTTTTTAATAAAATTGATATAGATCCTGAAGGAGCTGTTAGTACAAATTATGATTCAAAAAGTATAAAATGCTTTGATTTTGCTGCGAGTTACTATATTGTAATAAATGATTTTTCTTGTTATTCAATATCATATGATTTTTGTGATTTTCTGGCTCCTCTGAAACCTAACACTGATACAGTTATTTCTTGTAGTTTAAATGCTCAGGATGAATTAAAATTTGAGAATAATTTAAGAGATGTTTTTAATGAGGCAATCAGTAATAATTATGTAAGTGATAATAATCTGAAAAATTCTTCTTCGAGTACTTCAATAAGTTATTTTATAAGTGATTCTAATTTAATTTCTCATTTTCAGTCGCTTAGAAATTATTTAATTTCCAAAAACCCATCGAATCTATATAATAATCCAGTAGATTTATCTAGATTTAAATTTTGGATTGGTGGTCTTAATTCACAGTTTATTATGGATATTTATAATTCTGAAAGCCACCGTTCTGCTCAGTTTTTTCTTAATATTCAGGATGTTAGTAGTATTTCCTTAATAAATTCTATTGATTTTGTCGATTCTACAACCAACGAAGTCATAGTAAAGTATGTGGATAAAAATGGAGTATCGAAATCTGTAAATGCAAATATGAATTATTATATTGCACTTAATCCGAGCGGTGGTAGTTCATCTACTTATTGTACGTTTTTTGCAGAGGATTATCCATTATCTTCGGCAAGGCTGCTAAGCTCTAGAAGCGCTTCATCAATAGATATTTCTACTTTTACAGTTGATGCTTCGGGAGTGACTAAAATTACAAATGCAAATAGCAGATCGAGTAAAACCACATCTCGTATTGCCTCCAGCTTTGAAGCAGAATCCTGTTCAACCTGTATTCCTCAAACAATAGCTCCAGTAGCCTGCGATGAAAAGAAAGCTGCATTTATAAATGAGATGAATAATATAATAGAGGATTATACAGTACCACAATCCACGCTTGATAACTTCTGTAATAATGGCTATCAATATATTTCAGATAGCTATATCAGATACTTAAAAGAACTAGATGTTAAAGAGCTTTATGACATCCGTTTTAGAACACTTGCAGAGTTTGGAGACACTTTTCTGCATTATGGTTTTAATGGTATCAATGCTGTGATAGAAAAATATAGAGCATATTATGCAGAGAATATAGCAAATAATGAGGTTAATCCGGTACTTAACTGGAATGATTGGGTAGAAACTGTATTTAGACCCGATAATAAAGGCAAAATTTGCCCTCCAGCCGCATTAACCAGTGTGGTTTCACCTAGTCTACCAGAGGAAACAGTATCTCCTTGTCAAAAACTTGTCAAAAACATTGCGGAAGCTTTCTCTGCAGATAATTATAATAATTTATTGCAAGAGAAACGTAAAGAATTTATTGCATCGTATATCAAAAAAGGGATGTCAGAGGTTGTTGAAAATCTTGACATGACTTACTATGATCAAGAATACCAATACACACTTTATTATTATGACCAGGCAGGAAATCTTACTCAAACTGTAGCTCCAGAAGGCGTAAAACGTTTTTTACCAGCTGATATTAAAGCTAAGAACCCACTTATAGAAGCTTATAAAGCAGCTGATGACCCGTTCAAACAGTTTACAGGAGATGTTAGTAATTTACAGCCGAATCATCAATTCAAGACAGAATATCGCTATAATTCATTAAACCAATTGGTATGGCAAAGTACCCCGGATGGAGGTATTACCCGTTTTGCTTATGATAAACTGGGCCGAATTATAGCTTCACAAAATAGAAAGCAGCAAACCGCTAATATTGCCAAAATGAGCTATACCAACTATGATAGCTTAGGAAGAATAAATCAGGCGGGTGAAATAGATAGTTTTGTGTTCAATGCAGCAAACCCATCTGCACCTGTAAGTTATAGTATATCTCCGGAAGGAAGGCTTGTCCGTACTCCAATACCAAGTGGGGCGACAACGGGAATAGTAGATAGTTTTGATAGTACTTTACCTAGGACTCAAGTCACAAATACTATTTATGATGAAGATCCGGAAGTAGAGACCGGTATAAGAGCTTCTTCATTATTTGTTACGAATGCTGTATCTGGTTCTAATTCGGCGTACAACAACCGCAATCGTGTAACTGGAGTATTCTATCATGAAAATTATAGCACTCCAAAAGTTTTTGATAATGCTATTTTATACAATTATGATGTTCATGGAAATGTAAAAGAAATAGTCAATTATTATACTGCTCTAAAAAATCCTAATTGTACTCAAACCGTTATAAATACAACAACAGGACAAACAAATGATTGTCAGGCTCATTTAAAAAGGATTATATATGATTATGATCTTATTAGTGGAAATGTAAACACAGTTAAATTTCAGCCTAACAAAGCCGATCAATTTACGCATCGTTATAATTATGATGCCGATAATCGTATTGTTAGTGTAGAAACTTCTGCCAATGGTGTACTTTGGGAAAAAGATGCCAACTATGAATATTATGCACACGGACCATTAGCGAGAGTAGAACTTGGAGACAAGAAGGTACAGGGTATTGATTATGCCTATACTTTACAAGGCTGGCTAAAAACAGTAAATGGTGAAAATTTAGCAAATAGCGCAAATGACTTAGGTCAGGACGGATCATTGGCTGGTAGTACCAAAACCAAAGATGCTTTTGGCTATTCCTTAAGCTATTATGACAACGACTACAAAGCTATATCCGGAGATACAGGTACTGACTCGTTTAAACCGCTGATGGTGAGTCGTAATGCGACAGGAGAGAGCCTTAAAAACTTGTACAATGGGAATATCAAGCAAATGACAACAGCTATTCGTAAAGAAGGCGATCAGTTGCTTGCCATACAAAAAAACAATTATACTTACGATCAGCTTAATCGTATCAAAACGATGACTTCTCAGGCTTTTGATGCTTTCACAATGAAAGCTGCCAAAAGTTATGAATCAAGTTATTCGTATGATAAAAATGGAAATTTACAAGCTTTACAAAATAGCGCACCGGGATTATATCCAAAATCAAAAACACCAAATTTGCCAAACCCGGAGATGGACAACTTTACCTATAAATACATTCCCGGGACCAACAAGCTTACCAATGTTTTTGATGTGGCTGATGATATATTTACTGAAACAGGTATCGATATAAAGCAAAATCTAAATGAAAAGGCAGCTTATAATTTAGGTGATTCTAATACATATAACTATGTGTATGATGCTATAGGCCAATTAATACAAGACAAAAATGAAGGGTTAACGATCAATTGGCGTGTTGATGGTAAAGTAGAGAAAGTTACTAACAGCAAGTCAGGACTTACTATTGCCTTTGAGTACGATGGACTCGGTAATCGAATAGCTAAACGCGTACAACGTGGGAGTGATATAGTGCGTACGCATTATGCTCGTGATGCGCAAGGTAATGTGTTAGGGGTTTACGAAGAGAATTATAAAGCTCAGGGAGGCAATACTGAAGCGCTATATCGTCTAAAAGAGCATCACCTTTTCGGCAGTAGCAGGCTTGGACTAGAAGAAGCAGATTTGCTTGTCTATAAATACATGAACAATTCAATTACCAATAGAGCATCTCAAAATCTACTTGCAAGAACGAGTAGTGTTCTTGCAAAATCATCTATTTTAACAGGAACACCTGTTATTAGGGATTATGCGCTTCACTTTGATAACACAACGGCTTCATCAACATGGAATCCATATCCGAATAATTCGCCTGCAATAGATCCAGATATGCAAAGCCTGAATCTGGACACTACTATTAAATTGATTAATACTAATCCTGCTAATGGGACCTATTTCCTTGGTGAATTGCAATACACAGGAATTAAACAGGAATCTGTTACCAAAAGTAAAATAGTAGATGTAAAAGCGGTTGCCAACAACTGTGTCAGAAGAGTAGACAATGGCGATTTAATAAATCTTTTTAGAGTATCTGCTGGTAGTTGTACAACAGCCAATCCAGTAGCTGTTTTTGGCCCAGCAGAAACTGGAGTGCTAGAATTCAAAACTGCCAGCTCAATTTCAAATAACAACAGAGTAAAAGTGGGTATTACTATTAATAATCTTTTTTATGGTTTCAGAAGTTCGAGACTAAGAGTTGGGGCGATATGGCGGTCAAGATTATATTATTCAAATGGGAGTGATGAAGTTCTAATTGGTACATTTAGTGCAAACGAGATTTTAAAAATAGGAAAAACTTCAGAATCAGGTAGATTTTTTATAACTCTTTATAGAGGAAGTGCTACTGTATTCAAAACACAAATTACACCAGGTTTAGCTGTCACTACTATAGATCTAATAGTATCTTCTCCAGCGACTGTGGCTGTGCAAGATTTTAAAGTTACCAAAGATGTAATTGAAACTCAGACCAAAGAAATTACGAATCAGGTTCAAATTAATCTAGTCAAAAATAATAATACTATAAGTCCTAAGTTTACAGTTAATCAATATACTAAAATTACATCAGACAGCCCAGTTACTGCAACAATCAAAAGTTATGATGTGACTTTACAAGCGAATCTATTGACAACACCTGCCAACAGCATTGCTATAAAATTGAATACTACCTTTGGCAACACTCCTACTCAACTGGATGTAAACGGTTTTACGCAAATTGTTGAAAACAGGACTAATTGGATCACTCCAAGAACAATTAGTCCAGCTACTATTCCAGCTGAAAACATTAATAAATTAGGAGGAGTTGGTAATGCAAGAGCTCTAGGCTTTGATATGTGTTATTTTAACTATGGTATCAATACTTTGCAAAACGGATTTACTTTTGATGATGCAGTAGATGTTTCTAATACCAGCAATCCTCCAGTATCTAGTTTAGGAATAGCGATAAACAATTCTGTAACTCGTACTCTTGCACCTTGCCTTCCTGATACTGATGTAGATGGTATATTTGATTTATACGAAGTAAACAATGATCTTAGTTTTATAGATACTGATGGCGATGGTATAGCCAATCAAGACGATAAAGATGACGATGGAGATGGTATTTATACACTAAATGAAGGAGTAAACCCTGATGGAGACAAAAATCCTGCCACAGGAGCTACTCTAAACACTAACGGAATAGCTTCAGTTCAGAATCCTAAAGCGACAATCAATACCATACCAAATTATCTTGATATTGACGACGATGGTGATGGCTATGCTACTTGGGAAACTTATGAAGGAGGCCCAGGAATGGTAAATGCAGGCACAACAGGTATGCCATATACACTTAACACAGATGCACCAACGGATGGAATACCAAACTATTTAGATCCCACCAATGCATTTTTTGCACCTGCGCTGCCAATGGTTCAAAGAAGTTTCTTATCTTCGATTGGAGACAAGCGTTACGAGTTGTCGAATCATTTAGGAAATGTACTCGCAGTAGTATCAGATAAAAAAATACCAACCACCATAGCTGGCGAGTTTAATGCCGAAGTTCTTAGCTATTCAGATTACTATCCTTTTGGAATGCTGGTGCC
>CAUPJC010000035.1:0-56877 GCA_963511475.1 uncultured Flavobacterium sp. | reverse complement strand
CATTCAAGACACGACCGCTCCAGTTGCTGCTATTTCGACTTTACCAACTGTAAACGCCCAATGTTCGGTTGCAAGTCTAACCGCTCCAACGGCTACGGACAATTGTGCAGGAACAATCACGGCAACAACCAATGTAGTGTTCCCAATCACGGCTTCCACAACCATAACTTGGACGTATTCGGATGGGGTTAATTCATCGCAACAAAACCAAATTATTAGCATTCAAGACACGACCGCTCCAGTTGCTGCTATTTCGACTTTACCAACTGTAAACGCCCAATGTTCGGTTGCGAGTTTAATCGCTCCAACAGCTACGGACAATTGTGCAGGAAGTATTGTTGGAACAACCAATGCAGTGTTCCCAATCACGACTTCGACAACCATAACTTGGACGTATTCGGATGGGGTTAATTCATCGCAACAAAATCAAACCATTACGATTGCCGATACTATCAATCCTATTATCAATTGTATAGGCAATCAAATCCTGTCTTGCGAGGCTACACTTCCGGATTATATTCCTTTAATTTCGGTGTCGGACAATTGCGATTCATCGGTAACGATTACACAAAATCCAGCAAAAGGAAGTGCTTTTACAAGTGGAATGGTTGTAGAAATTACAGCTAGGGACAAGAGCGGTAATTTTTCAAAATGTAGTTTTGTGGTAACCGCTACAACCGTTTCGGTAAATGCTGGGAATGATGTTTACATAAAAGAAGGTGAGAGCACTCAATTGGAAGCAAACGCATCAACAACGGGAAGTTTTGAATGGAATGGGGCAACAGGATTGAACAATTTGTTTGTTGTGAGCCCATTAGAAACTACTACTTATACTATCAATTTTACCAGTTCCGAGGGATGTTTGGCAACCGATGCGGTTACAGTTTTTGTAGAGCCAGCCCCAAAAGACGATACCAAATATGGCATCTCTCCAAACGATGATGGCATAAACGATTTTTGGAAAATTGATACCATAGAAGAGCATCCAGATAATCAAGTTTCTATTTACAACAGATGGGGCGATTTGGTTTTTTATATCCAAAATTACAACAATACTACCAATGTCTTTAGTGGTATTGCCAATAAAAAACGAAGTATGGGAGCCGATATTTTGCCCGAAGGAACTTACTTTTTTGACATTAAAATAAACGGTACGCACCGTCTTAATAAAACCAAAGGATTTTTGGTATTAAAACGATAAATAATGAAAAATGACTTTTTTAAACAAACTATTATTGCCAGTTTGTTTACAATGCAATTCCAGTTTGTTTTTGCACAGCAAACTCCAGTTTTTGCCAACTACAGTTACAATACCGTAGTGATTAATCCTGCCCATGCAGGGTATTATGAAGATGTAGATGTAACTTTGATAAACTCTGGCTTCTTTAATTCGGTTGAAGGAAGTCCTAAAAACATGGGACTGACTGTAAACGCTCCACTTCGTTCCAAGCATTTGGGTTTGGCAGGCGGCATTGCAACCGACGAAATAGGAGTTACAACAGCTACTAGCTTTTTTGGAGCTTATGCCTATAAAATTTTCTTTGATTCTGAGTATGGTCAAGGCAGGTGGTGGGCTTATGATCCCAATGTTTTGTCGTTTGGAGTTAGTGCGGGTGGCACCATGTATAGCGAGGATTTACTGAGCTTGAAAATTGAAAATGACCCTGAATTTCAAAACAATACTAATGCTTTCATTCCTTCGGTTGGGGTTGGTATTTTATATAATAGAGATCGTGTTTATTGGGGAATTTCGGCTCCCAATGTATTAGGAAACTCCTTATCTACCGAGCGAAATATCAATTTTAAAAATCCGTATTATAGTTATTTTGGCTATCGCTTTTTTACCACACAATTAGAGGAAGTATTGGTTAATCCAAGTGTGTTGGTCAAATATGTTTCTGGAGCGCCACTTCAAATAGATTGTAATGTAATTGTCAATTATTTGAATAAGGTGGAGTTTGGAGCTGGATACCGTACCAGTGAAACCATCAATTTGTTAGCAGGATTTCATTTAGGGACTAATTTTAAATTATTATACAATTATAGCTACGCCCTAAAACAATACAACAACATCAATACGCATGGGATTATACTTAATTACAGGTTTGGGAATGGGTATGAAGAAAAAGGTTTCAAATAAGATTGATTGTTCTTTTAATTTTTAAAAAAAGAAGCAATACTTTCGTGTAAATTGATTTAAGTATTTAGAAAACAGTAAAATAAATTTCAAAAACAGGTTAAACCAGTGATTTTTTTAAAAATTACAAGATTATTCTGTTATTATATAATTTTGAATCCACAGGCAAGCTGTAACTTATTCGCTGAATGAGAAAGATATGATACCATTGAGTGACGGAAAATGAAAAACGAGGTCAATTTTAATTTTGCCCTCTGTAATGTTTCTTTCTCTTCTTCATTTTATTGGCAAAATCCTGTTCTTCGTAATCTTCTCCCTGTGCTTCGGGAAGTAAGCCACTCAATGTTTCGATCAAAACATCTTCATGTTTTTCTGAAGTATTCAGGAAGTTGAACAAATGGTGTGGTTCTTCCGCAGGAAGATCTGCATCATTTGGTCTTAATATTTTCGATTGTAATTTAATTGGCTCTTCAATGTCGGGTTTGCTATTATTGTTCCAATACTCATTAAAGGTATTAGCAGAAAGCTCCTTGCTTAAACGTGAACCGTTCCATACCGTCTTAGAATTGTGATCTATAAAAGTCATTCCGTAAATACGTCCTGTATCATTTCTGCGTACTACGATGTTAATCCCTTGTTCTCCTAACTGTTTTTTAAAAGCCTGCTCATCATTTGTTGATTTCAGGGCAATGGTAACGATAGCTTTAATGGTTGGTTTTGTCGGATGGTCTTTTAAAGCCGTGTTGCATTTCGCAAAATGTAGCTCCAAAGTCGGAAGCCCAGCGTTCTTTCCGAAAAGCGAAGCCTTGAACGGATGTCCTGCTCTTTCTCCTTTCTCATTCAAAGGTATGTACAATAAACCTCGTTGCATCTTTACCTGTAATTCGCCTTCTACTTTTTCAGTGGCAATATTGAACAAGGAAAGCAAAGCGTTGTATTCTCCCAAA
This sequence comes from uncultured Flavobacterium sp., assembly GCA_963511475.1. Lineage (GTDB taxonomy): Bacteria > Bacteroidota > Bacteroidia > Flavobacteriales > Flavobacteriaceae > Flavobacterium. The sequence continues at coordinate 53,793 of CAUPJC010000035.1, read as the reverse complement.
GTTTGATATTGATAATAGTTAGGCAAATGGCGAATAACCGAAGCTATTTGGCTTTTCACATCGCCTATTTTGTAATTTACAGGGCTAAAAATCTTTTCATTCTTTCGATGCTCTTTATCTGTTGCGGGTATCAATCCGTATTTCCTTTCAAGTTCACGGCATACATTCATAGACCTCATTTTCTCGAATTTATCTGAAATCTTTTTGCCCTCTTCATCCACACAAACCGATACAATATGGATATGATTGCGGTCAATATCGGTATGTTTAAAAACCACAAAAGGCTGTTCTCTGTAACCCATTTCCCGCATGTATTCTTCCGCCATTTCCCTGTACTTGTCATCGTTTACCATATCTTTCGGATCGGGATTGAGTGAAATATGCAAGGTATGTTTCTCGGTATTGCGGTTGGCAATCCGATAAGGGGCAAAAGATTGAGCTAATTGTGCAACAGAATAATGACCACTAGCAGTTTCAATCATCTTATTGACAAACAAAATTTGTCCTTTTTCATTCTCCACTTTGATATGATTGTACGCCAATGCCCCATATAAATTTCCGCTTCTTCCGATTTTTGCTATCATTTTTAAGACTATTTTTTCAAATGTTTTGCTTCAAATTCTTCGGTTATCTGAATGATTTTTTGGCATAGCATCGCCATTTCAGTCGTCTGTTTTTCTAATTTATAGAGGAACGCCGCGGCTTTTTTCTCAGAAAAATGCTTGTACAACAGCTTTACAATCTGGTTGTAATTCACACCTACGGAGCGAAACTGGCTGTGAAACGAAGTCAATCGCATATAAAAATCTACCGTTCCTTTATCAATTTTAACCGATTTCATTTCCTTACTGAATAGCAGAGAAATGATAAACTTGGCTTTATTGGGCATTCCCGAGGCTTCAAAAAGCGATAAAAGTTTTGCGTTTTCTTCATCCGTCAAACGGAAAACATGGCGGTGGATGCTCGGGTCGGTTTTTGGTGTCCGTCCGCCCTTATTCTGTTTTTTGATATTATTCTCATTCATCACTAATCCATTTTAAAATTCACACAAAACCTCGACTTCGGAGAGCGTTTTTTAGCTCCCAGCAGGGCAAGTTGTTTTGAGGCACGAACTCGGTTTCGAGTGCCTCAAAACACAACTTGCCGTGTTCTGATGAACACAAAAATCCGCCCTTCGGGACGGATTAAATGTAACAGGGAAAAACGGCTCGAAGCCGTTCTGCTTAAAGTCCATTTTGTCAAGAGGCTTTTGTATGAATCCGTTAATAAAAATCATTTTACAAAGTAAAACATTGACCATAAGAGTATTGCAATACAATGCCCTGCAAAACACTGCCTTTGAATGCCAAATACTGCCACACCTATACAATGGAATGAAAATGATTAGTTCTTTGCCTTTGAATGTCGGCAGGAAGACAGTCAGCACGTACTTCAGGACGAACGGATAGAACACATTCAAGATAGCAGATAATTCGGCTTTCCTGATTGCAGGAATGCAAGAATTCAGGAATGTCGGAAAGCGTGACAGCTTGCTATCAAAATATCGTGCTCTCTTGATTGACGGAACATAAGAAAGATGGCAATCCTGCCTGATAAGATACCGGAATGAATACAGTACTGCTGTATTGCAAAAATGCAGGCAATCAGAAATTCTGGCTGGCAAATCTGATGGTTATCCTGCAAGAAAGATAGAAGGAAATCAGCATAGACTGCCTGATAGTCTTCAAGACTGAATCAGGAATATATAAACTTTAAATTTTAAAAATATGAACACAAAAAAGAAACCTCTGTTTATCGCATTTTCTTCTCAAAAAGGAGGTGTTGGCAAAAGCACATTTACAACACTTGTTGCTAGTATAATGCATTATCGTTTGGGCTATAATGTAGCCGTATTTGATGCTGATTTTCCACAGCACAGTCTTATGAAAATGAAGACAAGGGATTTGGCAATGGTTATGGAAAATGAGGCTTTGAAAAAGCTGGCGTACAAACAATTTACCACTATCAATAAAAAAGCCTACCCGATTATGCAATACAAAGCGGATAGCGTATTGCAATCGGCTCACGAATTTGTTAATGCTTCTTCAGTTCCTCTTGATGTTGTATTCTTTGACCTGCCCGGAACTGTGAACACGCCCGGCATTCTGAAAGCATTAGCTGGAATGAATCACATTTTTACGCCCATCACGGCAGACCGTCTAGTAATGGAAAGTACGCTCATCTTCACACAGCTTTTGCAGGATGTGATTATGAAAAAGGGGGAAACTTCCATAGAAACCATTAACCTTTTCTGGAATCAGGTAGATGGAAGGGAAAGCACACCTTTATACGGAGTGTATAATCAGCTGATTGAACAATTAGGGTTAAGCCTGATGCAAAGCCAAGTCAAGAACAGCACACGTTTTCGCAAAGAAAGTGAAATGGACAGCAGAACCGTTTTCCGTTCTACCTTAATGCCTCCTGATGAACGCTTGATGAAAGCTTGTCAGTTAGACCTGTTCATAGAAGAATTACTAAAAATTATTCAATTATAGCCTTATGGAGAAAGATAATAAAAGAAAAGTTACTCCGGACATTAACGAAGAATTGATGATGAACCTGATGGTTGATGGCATTAAAAAAGAAGGGATACAGTTCCAGCCTGCACCAATCGAAGAGCAGGAAAAAGTAGATAACAAGCAGGAAGAATTACTACGAAGCAAACCTGTACAAAGGGAAAAGAACCGAACAAAGAAAAGCCTTGACGGAAGTTATGGCGATCATTTTTTGAAAACCCACTCAATGACGAAACGTGGAGATAAAAGTATTTACATCCGGCAGGAATATCACGAACGGTTATCCCGCATCGTACAGGTTATAGGGAAAGATGAGATACCGATGTATGCCTATCTTGACAATATTCTGGAACATCATTTTGAACTATTTGAGAAAGCAATTACCGATGATTTTAATGAAAAGTTTAAACCCATTTTTTAAAATATTTGATTATGGAAACAGTAATTGTGATATGCCTGCTGATAGTCATTGTCCTGCTTTTGCAGGATAAGATTGTCATTAATGACAGGTCGGAGCAAAAATCGAAAAAGGAAAAAGTCAATCCAAATCTGCCTGATATTATGGGGCAACCAAAACCCGTTGAACGCCTTTCAGTGCCAAACACTGCCACCAAAAGACAAATCGAGGAACAAGAGATAAACCCTGATAATTTAGACATTGAATACGACGAAAATGAAAACGTAGGTATTCAAATTCCGCAGGAAGAGCTGGACGAAGTTTTCAGAAATATACCTGATTTGGAGGAAGAGGAAGAAGAATGGAACAGGTATGGAATATCCGGTGGCGATGACAGTCTTGCCCAAGGGGTTACCTATGACGAACTAAGCTCCGTGGGAGTGTTACTCCAAAAAGAAAATTTGGAGCAAGCCCAAAAGGAAACGGCGATTGCGATAGTTCAAAGATTACAGGGTACTGAATTATTCAGCCTACTGGAAAATTCCATCGAGGGTGCTTCCCGAAAAATTGCCGAGCTTTTGGATAGCACACTTTCATCTGAAACAGAAGCCAGTTCTTACACTTTGCGGAATAATGATTTGGGAGATTTTGATATTGGGGAGTTTGTGTGAACTACCCAATATCATTTTTTCTACCCACTTTTCAAAATCAAAAAGTACCTAATTATAACTGTAAACATTCAATCAGTATTAAATTCAGTTAGAATCCAAATACTTGACAGGATTTTTAGTTTAATCTGTTTTCGAATAGTTTAATAAAGTTATTTACAATTGTCCACCAACCCTTTTGAATTTTTCTACGAAGGCAGTGATTTTTTGAAAAACACTATGTTTTTTTGTTAAATACTGAGGATTTAAAGGACTCATTTTAGGTAAAATAGCATTGAGTTCCGTTCCGTTTTCATTAGCAAATTCACGCTTTAAAGATGCTGCGATGTATCGTTTTGCTTCTTCCTCATTTAAATTTTCGTCTGCAATCAATTCTGAAACTTCTGTTTTCAGTTTGCCTTGCGCATATGAGTAAAATGAATCTATAACATTTGCTTTATCATGAATGATTTCAAGATCTGTTTCATTTATAAAATCTACAACTAAACCTTCTTTTGCTCTATTGCCTATACTTGCACGAATTACCCTGCGGATTTCTTCTATCAAGGTGGCTTTATCTTTGTTCTTTTTGTTATGCTCAAAAATCAATTCAAGAATATAATCAAGGTTTATTTCTTGAGATTTAAGCAGGTCTATTTCAAAGACAACATCATCCCAATCAATATTTGATTCTTCTGATTCTTTGCCATTTTTTTCACGTCTTAACCAATCACGTATATCATTATAGGTTGAGCGATAATCTTGAATTGTTCGTTCTGGAAGCAAGCTTACATCTTGCATCTTAATTATTTCCTCCTCAGTTACATAATAAGCCTCTTTAAATGTTTCGACAGCTTCAGGATCGTTTATATCTATTTTTTGAAATGCTTTTAGATTGGTAAATTCATCGTAATTTTGTAAAATATTTTCTACTCGCAGGTATTCTCCAAAAAGTTTTGAAAACTCTTTTTTATCTTTTTCTGTTACTATTCCATCTGGATTTGGGAACTTTTGATTTAATTCATTTACTACATCCATGAAACCTCTGCGTGCTTCTCCTGTAGCAATATCTGTAAAACCTTCTAGATATTCTTTATAGCTCTTTTCTAGAACTACATTTTTAGTGTTTTTATCTCCAAATAAGGTTATGGCATCAACAGTTGCTTTTTCTAAATCTCTAAAAGTGATTATATTACCAAATGTTTTTGTAGCATCATATATACGGTTGGTACGAGAAAATGCTTGCATTAAACCATGGTAATGCAAGTTTTTGTCTACAAATAAAGTGTTCAAAGTCGGGGCATCAAAACCTGTTAGAAACATACCCACTACTATAATTAGGTCAACTTCTTTACTCTTTACACGTTTAGCAAGATCGCGGTAGTAGTCTTGAAAACCTTTACCATCAATACCAAAATTCATTTTGAACATAGTATTATAATCATCGATAGCTTTTGTTAAAAACTCTTTAGCACTACTATCCATTGCTGATGGCTCAAAGTTTTCATCTGGTATTTCTCCAATAGCACCTTGCTCTTCATTGGGTGCAAAAGAGAATATTGTTGCAATTTTTAATGGTTTTTCACTTTCTTTTTGCAGATGGTTTAATTCTTCATAATAACATTTTGCTGCATCTACACTACTAACAGCAAACATAGCGTTAAACCCATTATTGCCACCTTGATTTCTATGTGTTTTTATTCTATAATTTTTTAGAATATATGTCGAAATTTCCTTGATACGAGCAGGATGTAAAAAAGCTTTTTTGTTTTCGGCAGCCGTTAATTTTTTTTCATCTATCTCTGTTTCAAAACTTTTAAATTTAGGACGAACATCGTTGTAATCTACTTTGAATTTGAGTACTTTTTCATCTCTTATTGCATCTGTAATAACATATGAATGTAACTCACGACCAAACACACTGGCTGTTGTTTCTGCACCAATTGCATTTCCTTTTCGGATTAATTCGCCATTTACAATATCATCACCAAAAATAGGAGTTCCTGTAAAACCAAATTGATAAAACTTTTTAAATTTCTTATTCAAATTCTTTTGTGCTTCACCAAACTGCGAACGATGTGCCTCATCAAAAATAAAAACCACTTGTTTTTGATAAATTGCTAAATCATTTTCTGTTTTCATTAGGTTGTTTAGCTTTTGAATCGTAGTGACAATAATCTTATTGTCATCCTTTTCAATATTTCGTTTTAAACCTGCAGTACTGTCTGAACCATTAACGCTATCAGGAGAAAAGCGTTGGTATTCTTTCATTGTTTGAAAATCTAAATCTTTACGGTCTACTACAAAAAATACTTTATCTATAAAATCTAGCTGTGTAGCTAAACGAGCCGCTTTAAAACTGGTGAGTGTTTTGCCCGAGCCTGTGGTGTGCCAAATATAACCACCACTTTCTTGTTTTGACGTTTTTTTTGATTCATAAGAACTCTTTATTTTCCATAACATTCTTTCGGTTGCTGCTATTTGATATGGTCGCATAATAAGCAATGTATCACTTGTATCAAAAACTGAATAGGTGAGCAATACGTTTAACAACGTGCGTTTATCGAAAAAAGTTGTTGTAAAATCTTTAAGGTCTTTAATTAAAGTATTATCGGCTTTAGCCCAATTCATAGTAAAGTCAAAAGTATTCTTGTTGCGTTCTACAGTATTTGCAAAATAGCGACTATCAGTACCGTTTGAGATTACAAAGATTTGCACGTATTTATAAAGTGAATTTGTGCCATTAAAACTTTCTTTAGAATAGCGATGCACTTGATTAAAAGCTTCACGAATGGCAACACCACGTTTTTTTAGTTCTACTTGTATTAATGGTAAGCCATTAACTAATATTGTAACATCATACCGATTGGCATGTGTTCCTTTTTGTTCAAATTGAGAAATTACTTGAACTTTATTGCGAACTATATTTTTTTTGTCAACTAAATAAATATTTTGGATGTGTCCATCATCAAAAACAAAATCGTAGATGTAGTTATCATGAATTTTTCTTGTTTTTTCGACCAAATTATCACTTGGTTTATCTAAATATTCTTCCACAAAACGAAGCCATTCTTTATTTGTAAATTGCATGTTGTTGAGCGTTTGCAATTGTATTTTTACATTTGCCAACATGGCTTCGTAAGAAGTTAGGTTTGAAGCATATTCATATCCTTGATTGATTAAATCTTGTATGAATTCTTTCTCAAGAGCGGCTTCTGTTTGATAAACTGCTGGTGGCTCATTTACCTCTGAATGTTTATTGTAATTATCTAAAACAATAAAATTGTTTGACTCTGCTATGGTTTTATACTGTGCCATTTTCTGTAACTATTGTTGATGCTTCAACTACTGAAGGTTCTACTACTATTTCTTCTTTTAAATATTTAGAATTATCTATCAAATGTTTAAATAATAAATTGATCATTTCCTTTTCAGGTGGAGTTGGTTCTCTTACCTCTTCATTAGATAAAGTACTATGACTATAAAAATTCATAATCCGACTTACATAACCTTCTCTGTTATCATTTGGTAGTAAATCTGACCATTTTTCATGACCAAGAAAATTAGCTGTTTTTTCATAAAGATTTCTTAATAAAACAAAATGAAATTTTGAAACTTCATTGTTTTCGATTGCCTTCTTAATTACATCTCTTAAATATAAATGGTACGAAAAGCTTTTGTTTGAATCACCATGCTTATCCTTGAATTCAAAAGTGCCATCTTCATTTTTACTTAACATAAAAGATCCTCCTTTCCTACTTAATCCAAGTTCATTATACAAGACATTATAAAAAAGTGGATTATGTGTTGAAATTATAAATTGAATGCCATTTGATTTCTTAATCAATTGGGCTAAGTTTACTGCAAGTTGAATTAAATGATTTTCATCAAGTGAACTTATAGGGTCATCTATAAACACATATTTTACATTATTAAAAATTTGGCTTGCTCTATCTTCAAGTTCTGGAATGTTTAAAAGTTCAACTACTTGTTCTATTAAACTATAATAAACACACCAAATAAAATTACTTTCTTCACCTTTAGAAATTTTAATATTATTCTCACTTCCTTCATTACCGCTTGTTAATGAAAATGTTACTTCTGAATATGCTTTTATTATAATATCGTTTCCATTTTTATCTTTACTTGTGTACTCTTCATTAAAAATAGGAGTAATGGATTTGGTGGTAAAATGCTGAAAATTAGAAGCAATATTATTATCTAATCCTTGGTCTTTCAAAAATTTCAATGCTAACTTTGTAAAGTTGTTGGGGCGTATTATTAACTTACGGTTGGTATCAGCATCCAAATCATTGTCCCAAAAGAATAAATCTTCTGTAAATGCATTATAATAAAGCACTTTTATGCCTGTTTCATCTTCCTCATTTTCCTCATCCTCATTTTTAGGAGCAACTTCAAGTCTAAACTCACGTGAAAGTCTTGTTTTGCCTGTGCCATTGAAAGCATAAATCAATTGTACTTTTTTATCAGCATTCTTAAGCGATATTGCTATTTCGTTTAATGACTCTGCCATATTATTCTACTAAATTATCTTGTGGAAATGTTAGTAACAAATCTCTATAATACTCATACTGTTTTTTTCTCAACTTTATTTCTTTTGGTAATCCTTCACTTATTGAGTTGGTTAAAACATCAAATTTGTCTAGAATAGAAACTATACGTTCTTGTTCTTCTTTGGAAGGAACTGGAATTATTGTTTTACCCAATCCATTTGAATTAATAGCTGAAATTTTACCTGAAGAAATATGTTTTTTAATTTGGTCGTGGAATTGTTTGGTGCGTGTAAAATACGCAACAAACTTAGGGTTTAATGAGGTTTTGTAAGAAAAACAAGCGTCATGTATTACCACGCCTTCGTCTCCTAACCATGCCGTTCCTTTTCCTAAATCTTCAATTGTTTCACCTGCTGCAACGATAACAACGTCGCCTTTTTGGGCTACACGAAGATTTTTACTATTAACTAGTTCTTCACTCAAAAAGGATTTTGTTTTATCTGCCCAAGTTCCATAATGTGTGTACATTTCTCCATAATGAATAACAGGAACTCCTTCTGAAATCAAATCAGTTTTTACAAATCGTTTACCTCTTTGAAATACTCCTATACTTTCATCATCCATAGGTAAATGTTGTACTTTATTTTTATCTAAAGAGTACAACTTCTCTCTATAATAACTATATTGCATTTTTCGTGCTGTAAGCTCCGCTGTAAGCTCCGCTGTAAGCTCCGCTGTAAGCTCCGAAAAAGTATCTAGAATTGCAACTATTTTTTGTTGAATTTCAAGAGATTTTTTAGGATTATCTGGACAAGGAATTGGGATTAATTTATTTGCATAATTACTAATCCATTGTCTTTTGTGGTCACCATCAACTAAGTCACTTGGCAAAGTATTCATCCAATAATAAATGTATTTTAATGATGCTTTAGATTCATCTTTAGATGTAATCATTTTCATTGCAGATGACTTCGCTTTAAAATCAAAATCAACCCATTTATTGGCTGTTGTAAAATCATCAAAAATTATAACAGGATTTTCTGATGCTTTATTAATGCCTTCAGTTTCGTCTGTATATCCGAGAATAAAAGTTTTACCAGCTGTCAAAACTGGAGTTTTAAAATTATCATTATAATTTTTTGAATTTACTAAATATCTAGTCGGCTGCTCATAATCAGCAAACTCTTGCAGTGGTTTCCATTCCACAGCAACACCTTCTAATAATTTTTCTAGATAACTCATGCTTCAATTTCTTTTATTATGGCATCAATAGCGGAGCGAAGCTTGTCAATTTTTTTAACTGTTTTATTGACTTCTTTGTTTAAATCCTCTATGTTAATTTTTTCCTTGTTATCCTTTGCTACCACATAAGAACTAACTGAGAGATTATAATCGTTTTCTGCAATTATAGTATTGTCGATAGTGGTTGCCACATGAGGTATTTCTGCTTTGCTTTCGAACAGTTCTATAATTTTATCAATATGCTTTTCGGTTAACATATTGTTGTTGGTTACTTTCTTAAAGAATTCTTCGCCACTAGCATCAATAAATTGGGTTTTAGTATCGGTTTTCTTTTTAGAAAGCACTAGTAAGGTCACTGCTATAGAAGTTCCATAAAATAAATTGGGTGCTACAGAAATGATAGTTTCTACAAAGTTGTTATCGACTAAATATTTTCTAATTTTTTGTTCGGCACCTCCACGATAAAAAATACCTGGAAAACAAACAATTGCCGCTCTACCTCTAGGAGATAAATAATGAAGTGCATGCAAAACAAAGGCAAAATCGGCTTTTGATTTTGGAGCTAAAACTCCTGCAGGTGCAAAACGGTCATCGTTTATCATTGTGGGATCATCATCGCCAATCCATTTTACAGAATAGGGAGGATTTGAAACAATTGCGTCAAACGGTTTTTCGTTGATTAGTTGTGGGTCTTTTAGTGTATCACCTAAAACAATATGAAATTTGTCGTAATTGACGTTGTGCAAAAACATATTCATACGAGCCAAGTTATAGGTAGTATGATTTATTTCTTGACCATAAAAACCTTCTTCGATGATATGATTATCAAAATGTTTTTTGGCTTGTAACAACAGTGAACCCGATCCTGCAGCAGGATCGTAAATTTTATTTACAGTGGTTTGTCCGTGCAATGCTAATTGAGCAATTAGTTTAGATACGTGTTCAGGTGTAAAAAATTCACCACCTGATTTTCCAGCATTGGCTGCATAATTCGAAATTAGAAATTCATAAGCCACACCAAACATGTCAATATCACTATCTTCAAAAACTCCAAAATTGATATCTTCAATACCTTTTAAAACAGAAGCTAAACGACTGTTCTTATTTTCAACAGTATTTCCCAATCTTGAACTTGTAGTATCGAAATCGGCAAATAATCCTTTTATGTCTTGTTCTGAAGGATATCCATTTGCAGAACTTTCTATAGCATCAAAAATGGCTTTTAAATCTGTATTAAGGTTTGGATTTGTATTGGCAGTTGCTACAACATTTATAAAAAGCTGACTTGGATAAATAAAATAACCTTTTGTTTTTACAGCATCCTCTATGATATCAGGTGTAATTTCACTATCTGGGTAATTAGCATAGTTGACACTTTCATCATCTCCCTCAATGTATTTTGTGAAATTTTCACTTATGAATCTATAGAAAAGTGCTCCTAAAACAAAGTGCTTGAAATCCCACCCATCTACCGAACCTCGTACCTCGTTGGCGATTTTCCAAATTTTATTTTGTAACTCTTGTTTTTGAATTAAGTTTGTCATTATTTTATTATAAATCTCTCTAGTTAACTTTAATTATTTTTTAAATGCAATTCTTGATTGCTTTTATATTGTAATCATTTCTATTTTCTCCATCAACATTCTAAAACGTTCTTCTCGGATTAAGGGATGGATATGCATTGCTAAAATTTCATCTGCTTGTGGATGATTTTTTATCGTTGTTAATTCTGTTTTTATGTATTCTCTAATATCCTCATCTGCGGTTACAATTTCTTCTACTATTGTTGTTCTGTTGTCTATTAGATAGATAATGTCTTCGAAATCGTGACTACCGTAAAAATCATTTTGTCCTCGGTCTTTAAATGCTTCTAATTTGGTAGCCAGAAAATAAGGGGATGGTAATACGTTAATCTTAATTCCTTCTGGTAATTCTATTTGTTGTAGGTATTTGAATCCAGGTTTGTACCATTTATTGGATATACCAATGCTACTATCGTCAGCAGGCATAATGTCTATGGCGATATTTTCAAACTGATACGAACATATGGATTGTCCTTGAGGATCTGGATAAAAATTAAGTTCAGCTAATCGTTCTTGCATTCGTGTCCATTCATAATAATTCGCTAAATTAATGGTCATGTCTATGTCAGAAGTTGGACGAATTTCTTCAGCAGCTGGATCATCAGTATATAAACTAATTACTGCTCCTCCAATGAAGACCATCTTTTCATTTAATTCCTTTAAACCTTTCGCTACTTGAGCAACTAATGCTAGATTGATTATTTTATTATACATGCAGTATTCTTTTTTCTAATTCTCTTTTTGCCATTTCTTTTTCTCTTACTCTTCCCACTCTAATGGCATCAACTAAAGTTAACAATTCGTATAAATCGTTGTCTTTTAATGAAGCAGCTACGAGAGTAGGGTATAAAGGCTCTATTGCTTGACCACGGTCTAATCCTTTTGCATAAGGCCAAACATATTTATCAGTTGCTTGAATTATTTTATTTAAAGGCTCTGCTGAATGAGCTGTTAGCATTCCTCTAACTAATGCTCCTGGTTGTTGCGGAAAAGCATAACCTACACCATGAATTAAAAATTCGTTAAAAGCAATTTTGTTCACTTTTTTTCTGGCATCATCAATTAGTCCCGCATATTTGGAGCGATTTAAAGACTGGCTTACTTCCGATTGACTCATGCCTAATTCCTGAGCAATAGTATGGTGAAACCAAGATTTTTCACCTAATGCAATTATTTTTAACAGAATTACAATGTCTTGCGGTTTAAGATTGTTTTTTGCTTGTGTCATTCTAACATTTCATATTGCGATATGCAATATTAATTATAAAATATAGAATAAGCAAATTTTTTAAATCCATTATATTGCATATCGCGATTTTCGATATACAAATATTTGGTTGCTGAATTTTAATGATTATTATAATCCTAAAGTAAAATATAACGCCACTCACAGCCAAACAATTCCTTTGACTGCCACTTTGTTACAACTCCTCAATTTCCATAACACCTTTGTCCCGAAAGCCCACAAGGAGTGGGAAAAAGCAACAAATTAATGTGTTTCAATTATGGAAAAACAGAGAAAAAAAGTTTTGCTGGTAGCCGTGGCAATACTATCAGAAATTGGTGCGTTCGCACAAGGAAACGGCACGGCTGGCATCAACGAGGCTACCCAAATGGTAACGTCCTATTTCGAACCCGCAACCCAATTAATTTACGCCATCGGTGCGGTGGTCGGGTTAATCGGAGGAGTTAAGGTGTACAACAAATTCAGTTCGGGCGACCCCGACACAAGCAAGACGGCGGCATCGTGGTTTGGTGCGTGTATCTTCTTGATCGTTGCGGCGACTGTTCTGCGTTCATTCTTCCTTTAATCTTTTGCCTTATGAACTACAATATCAACAAAGGCATTGGGAGAACGGTGGAATTTAAAGGACTGAAAGCACAATACCTGTTCATTTTCGCAGGTGGACTGCTTGGTACACTAATCCTGGTGATGATACTGTATATGGCTGGCGTGAACTCTTACGTCTGCCTACTGCTCGGAGCAGGCGGTGCTTTGCTGATTGTATGGCAGACCTTTTCACTAAACAAAAAGTACGGCGAACACGGACTAATGAAAATCGGAGCAGGAAAAAGACATCCCCGATACATCATCTGCCGCAAGCCTGTATATCGCTATTTAAAATTCACTCCTAAACAAAATGCAGTATGAGAAATGTATCAAAGACCACCACATTGGAAAGCAAGTTTCCTTTGCTGGCAGTAGAAAACAACTGCATTCTTTCCAAAGATGCAGACATTACCGCCTGCTTTGAAGTGCATTTACCAGAACTGTTTACGGTAGCTTCTGCGGAATATGAAGCCATTCATTCCGCCTGGCACAAGGCTATCAAGACTTTGCCCGATTTTACGGTCATTCACAAACAGGATTGGTACATCAAAGAAAACTACACTCCCGATTTGGCAAAGGAAGACCAAAGTTTTTTGGCTAAATCCTACCAACGCCATTTTAATGAGCGACCGTTCCTAAACCATTATTGTTACCTGTTCCTGACCAAGACCACTAAGGAAAGAATGCGGATGCAAAGCAACTTTAGTTCGCTTTGCAAAGGTACGCTGATACCAAAGGAAATCAGGGACAAGGAAACGATACATCGCTTTATGGAAGCCGTTGCACAGTTTGAGCGTATCGTGAACGATAGTAGTTTTGTAAGCCTGCGACGTTTGACCGAAGAAGACATTATTGGTACGGATGAAAAGCAGGGATTGCTGGAACAATACCTTACACTATCAAAAGAAGCTGGAGCACCAATGCAGGACATCGCACTCTCAGCGGAAGAAGTTCGTATCGGGAACAAAAGGTTGAGCCTGCACACCTTGTCTGATACGGACGACCTGCCGGGAACCGTTTCGGCTGATACCCGTTTTGAAAAACTATCTACCGACCGGAGCGACTGCCGTTTATCGTTCGCTGCTCCTGTTGGATTGCTGTTAAGCTGTAATCATATTTACAACCAATATTTATTCTTGGATAACAGTGAAGCTAATCTCCAAAAGTTTGAGAAGTCCGCAAGGAATATGCACTCTTTGGCAAGGTATAGCAGGGCAAACCAAATCAACAAAGAGTGGATAGAAAAATACCTGAACGAAGCACATTCGTTCGGTCTTTCTTCCATAAGGGCACACTTCAACATTATGGCGTGGTCGGAAGATCCGACAGAACTTAAACAATTGAAGAACGATTGTGGTAGTGCGTTGGCACTAATGGAGTGTAAGCCCAGACACAACACTACGGATGTAGCCACTTTATATTGGGCAGGAATGCCAGGCAATGCAGGCGATTTTCCGAGTGAGGAAAGTTTTTACACATTTATAGAGCCTGCGTTGTGTTTCTTCACAGAAGAAACGAATTACCACAATTCGCCCTCTCCGTTCGGTATCAAAATGGCTGACCGCCTGACCGGAAAGCCTATCCATCTGGATATATCGGATTTGCCGATGAAACGTGGTATTATCACGAACCGCAACAAGTTTATACTTGGCCCGTCAGGTTCGGGAAAATCTTTCTTTACAAACCATATGGTTAGGCAATATTACGAGCAGGGTGCACACGTGCTGTTGGTGGATACAGGTAATAGTTATCAGGGCTTATGCGAACTCATCAAAGGAAAAACCAAAGGCGAAGACGGCGTTTACTTCACTTATACAGAAGACAACCCGATTGCCTTTAACCCTTTCTATACCGATGATGGCGTGTTTGATATTGAGAAGCGTGAAAGTGTCAAGACTTTGATACTGACACTCTGGAAACGTGATGATGAACCGCCAACTCGCTCAGAAGAAGTGGCGTTGTCCAATGCCGTAAGCGGTTACATCGACCGTATTAAACAGCACAACGAATTTCCTTCCTTCAATGGTTTTTATGAATATGTAAAAGGAGATTACCGCAAGGTATTGGAAGAAAAACAAGTTCGTGAAAAAGACTTTGACATCGCCAATTTCCTTAATGTATTGGAACCCTATTACAAAGGTGGTGAGTATGATTATCTGCTCAATTCCGATAAGCAGTTAGACCTGCTTTCCAAACGTTTTATCGTGTTTGAGATTGATGCGATTAAAGACCACAAAATCCTTTTTCCCATCGTGACCATCATCATTATGGAAGTCTTCATTAACAAGATGAGAAGATTAAAAGGTATCCGTAAACTCATACTAATTGAGGAAGCGTGGAAAGCCATTGCCAAAGAAGGTATGGCAGAATACATAAAATATTTGTTTAAAACCGTCAGAAAATATTTTGGTGAAGCGATTGTCGTAACGCAGGAGGTGGATGATATTATTCAGTCTCCCATCGTTAAAGAAAGTATCATCAACAATAGTGATTGTAAGATCCTGCTTGACCAACGCAAGTATATGAACAAATTCGATGATATACAGGCGATGCTGGGGCTTACGGATAAGGAAAAAGGACAGGTACTTTCTATCAATATGAACAACGATGCAAGCCGACTCTACAAAGAGGTTTGGATAGGTTTAGGTGGTACGCACTCGGCAGTTTATGCCACCGAAGTTAGTTTGGAGGAATACCTAGCATACACAACAGAAGAAACCGAAAAACTGGAAGTGATGCAATTAGCTTCCGAATTGGACGGCAACGTAGAACTCGCCATTAAGCATATCGCAATGGAAAGGCGGGACAAAGCAAATCAATAGTCATTAACATTTTAAAATTCAAGAAAATGAAATCAAAGATTCACGAACACAAAAATCAAATAAAGATGAATGTGAGTAAAAAAATCCTTTTTATGGTGTGTATGGCACTAATGCTCGCCGTAGCACCGTCAGCGAAAGCACAATGGATAGTAACCGACCCTACCAATCTGGCTTCGGGTATTCTTAACAGTGCGAATGAAATTATACAGACTTCCTCCACGGTATCGAATGTAATTAAAAATTTAAAGGAAGTGGAAAAGGTGTATAAACAAGGTAAGGAGTATTACGACAAGCTACAAGCTGTAAATAATCTGGTGAAAGATGCCCGTAAGGTACAGCAAACGGTACTGCTTGTTGGTGACGTATCCGAAATGTATGTACAGAATTTCGGTAAGATGATGAACGATCCAAATTTTTCTCCACAGGAATTGGCCGCTATCGCCAACGGCTATTCGGCACTACTGAATGAAAGTACCGAACTGCTGAAAGAACTCAAACAGATTGTAAGCTCTTCAAGCCTTTCGCTGAACGACAAAGAGCGTATGGATATTATTGATCGCGTGTACAAAGAAGTAAAAGAATACCACAGTTTGGTACGCTACTACACCAATAAGAATATCTCCGTGAGCTTTTTGAGAGCAAAAAAGCAGAACAATACCAAAAGAGTGCTGGAACTCTATGGAACTCCTAACCAAAAATACTGGTAGTTATGGAATTTCAAAATCTTCACGAAGTTCTACGCTCATTGTACGATGAGATGCTTCCACTGTCCGCCGATATGGCGGCAGTGGCTAAAGGAGTAGCAGGTTTGGGAGCTTTGTTCTATGTCGCCATAAAAGTATGGCAGGCTTTAAGCAGAGCTGAACCCATTGATGTGTATCCTTTGCTCCGTCCGTTTGCTTTGGGGATTTGCATTATGTTTTTTCCAACTATGGTATTGGGAACAATCAATGCTGTGTTAAGTCCAGTAGTACAAGGCACACATACAATCCTCGAAAATCAGGTGCTTGACCTCAACGATTTACAGTCTAAAAAAGACCTCTTGGAACGGGAAGCAATGTTGCGAAATCCCGAGACGGCTTATCTCGCTTCTGATGAAGAATTTGACAAAAAGCTCGAAGAATTGGGCTGGTCGCCCTCTGATTTGGTAACAATGTCGGGAATGTATATGGAACGTGGTATGTACAGTATGGAACAGACTGTAAAGAATTGGTTTCGCAATCTATTAGAGGTACTATTTCAGGCATCAGCTTTGGTTATTGATACCATACGGACGTTCTTTCTAATCGTACTGTCCATACTCGGGCCAATAGCCTTTGCGATAAGCGTGTGGGATGGTTTTCAGGCTACACTCACACAATGGCTAACACGCTACATCAGCGTTTACCTATGGTTGCCTGTGGCAGACCTGTTCAGCTGTATGCTTGCCAAAATACAATCCCTCATTATTGAAAGAGATATAGAAATGCTTGCTGATCCGACTTTTATCCCCGATACATCCAATACTGTGTACATTATTTTTATGATAATCGGTATCGTGGGTTACTTCACTATTCCTACGGTAACAGGCTGGATTATTCAGGCAGGCGGTGCAGGAAACTTTACCCGTAACGTAAACCAAACGGCAATGAAATCAGGCAATATAGCTGGAGCTGGAGCAGGTTCAACAGTTGGAAATATCGGTGGCAAGTTAATGGGAAAATAAAAAACAATCAAATCATTTAAAAATGGAATTTAAAACACTCAGAAATATCGAAAACAGTTTTAGGCAGATACGGCTATATGCCATTTTATTTGCCACACTCTGTCTAAGCGTGGTAGGATTTTCAATATGGAAATCGTACAGCTTTGCAGACGAACAACGCCAAAAAATCTATGTGCTGGATAATGGGAAATCGTTGATGCTTGCCTTATCGCAAGATGCAAGCATCAACCGACCTGTGGAAGCAAGGGAACACGTCAGGCGTTTTCACGAGCTTTTCTTTACGCTTGCTCCCGACAAGAATGCTATCGAAAGTAATATGAGCAGGGCATTCAACCTTGCCGACAAAAGTGCTTTTGACTATTACAAAGACTTGTCAGAAAAGGGTTATTACAACAGAATTATTTCTGGTAATGTTCAGCAACGCATCGAGGTCGATAGTGTTGTATGCAATTTCGACACCTATCCTTATGCGGTGCACACCTACTCCAAACAGTTCATTATCCGTTCGAGTAACGTAACCAGACGTAACCTAATTACTTCCTGCTATCTCGTGAACTCTGTCCGTTCGGACAACAACCCGCAGGGCTTCAATATTGAAAAGTTTGCGGTGATTGAAAATAAGGATATAGAAGTCATTGAACGTTAAAAGCTAAGGATATGAAAAAAATCAGGGAAAATATGGACAGATACTTTGACAAACTGGACGAACGTTGGCGAGCATTGCCCTTGCGAAAACAGCACCAATACACGTTTTATTTTTTTGTGGGGTATCTGTTGCTTACCGTAGGTGTCATTTTCAAAGTATGGTACGATACGGCAAAGACAAGTAACGATATGGTCATCAAACATATCGAAAATCCTGTCCTCAAACAAAATGAAAGTCCTACAAGATTGCAGGACACAGTAGTAACAATTCTAAAAAATAAGATTTATGAAAGAGAATGAAACCAAAAAAACGGTTGTTCTGGTAACAGAAGGTAGTCCGAATGAAACCGCTGATGTACTGCAAGACGGTACACAGAACAAAGCCGAAAAACTCAAAAAGCCACTGATATTCGTTTTAATGGGTGTCGTGTTTTTAGGTTGTATGTATCTGATATTTAAACCGTCTTCCGATAAAAAGGAAATTGAAAATATCGGATTGAATGATGCAGTACCAGAGGCTACCGGAGCAGGAATGCCTGCCGACAAAGGCAAGGCGTATGAGCAGGAAATGCTCGAACGCAAAGAGCAGGAAAAGCGTAATGCTTTGACTACACTTTCTGACTATTGGAATACCGAAGAAAAAGAAGAACCCATTAATGGACAACTTCCTGAAGAAGAAGAAAGCAACAGCTATGGCGGTGGCAAAAGTTCGGGAAGAAACGGCAATCCTGCATTAAGCAGTTACCGCAATGCACAAAGCACATTAGGTTCATTTTATCAGGATAACAATTCGGAAACAACAGAACTCCGTAAGCAATTGGAAGAATTAAAGGAAAAACTGGCTGAAAAAGAGGTGCCTAAATCTGTAACGGTTGATGACCAGCTTGCCCTAATGGAGAAATCCTATCAGATGGTAGCAAAGTATCTGCCAACAGGTACAAATTCGACAGAAGCTCCACCTGCTAAAAGTGCTGGTACAGCTACGAAAGGTTCAACTCAAAAAGAACATTTTGTAGCGTTTATGCCCACAAAGAAAAACACCATATCAGCATTGTACCGTGAGCCTACCGACAGTGCTTTTTCCGCCAATTGGAGCGAAACAAGAAACCGAGGATTCTACACTGCTGGTTCTATTGGGAAAGAGGTACAACCGAAAAACAGCATCAAAGCCTGTGTACACGAGGCACAAACAGTTATCGGCGAAACGGGAGTAAGACTACGATTGTTAGAGCCTGCTCAAACGTCTGGGTGTACCATTCCGAAAGGAACGATTGTAACGGCTAATGCCAAACTTGAGGGAGGACGTTTACAACTCAAAGTTACCTCCATAGAATTTGAGGGCAATATCATTCCGGTAGATATAACCATTTACGATTTAGATGGACAGCAAGGTCTGTACGTTCCGTATTCGCCAGAAATGAATGCCCTTACTGAAATGGCAGGTAATATGAGCCAGCAATCCGGGACGAGCCTGATGCTTACCCAATCAGCAGGACAACAGGTTGTCGCTGATTTGAGCCGTGGTGTAGTACAGGGCATCTCGGGCTATTTCTCCAAAAAAGTACGAACGCCAAAAGTTACCCTAAAGGCGGGACATCAGGTCTTCCTTGTATCTAAACAATAATGTTGAACTCAAATAAATAAAACAATGAAAAATCATTTTAAAACCTTTTACGCATTTGCCCTTATCATTGGCTTTGCCATATCCTCTTTTGCACAAGACAATGCAAAAACGCCTCTTGCTTTAGGCAAGATAGAACCGTACTGTATGGAAGTTACTTATGACAAGACTTCACATCTGATTTTCCCAACCGCTATCCGCTATGTGGATTTGGGCAGTGAATACCTAATTGCAGGAAAAGCTGAAGATGCTGAAAATGTATTGCGTGTAAAAGCATCGGTAAGGGATTTTGAAGACGAAACCAATTTTTCTGTTATCACGAATGACGGACGTTTTTACAGCTTCAATGTTCATTACAGTTCCTGTCCCGAAGCGTTGAGCTATAACCTGCTGACAATGCAAAAAGAAGTGGACAAAGCCAACGGAAACGATGTTCTTTTTGAAGAATTGGGCAATAATTCTCCTTCATTGGCAGGGTTGCTTTTGAAAACCATTTACAAGAACAATAAACGTATTATAAAGCATATTGGGGCTAAGAGTTTCGGTATTCAGTTTGTCCTCAAAAGCATTTACATACACAACGGCAAATACTATTTCCACACGGAAGTAAGAAACCGTACCAATGTGCCTTTCGAGATTGATTTTGTCAATTTCAAAGTAGTAGATAAGAAAATCGCAAAACGTACCGTAGTACAGGAACGCTCGATGATACCGCTCAGAACTTATAAACCACTTACGGAAATTTCAGGACAAACCACTGACCAAAACGTGTTTCTGTTAGACCAATTTACCATTGCCGATGACAAGGTATTATTGATTGAAATTTTCGAGAAAAACGGTGGCAGGCATCAAACACTCCAGATAGAAAATTCCGATTTAATAAAAGCTCGTTTGATTAACGATATGCACCTGAAATTTTAATAACCTTTTAAAGCAAATAATATGAAAAAGTATATCTATACCGTGATGTTCCTCTTTATGTCCATCACGGTTACACGGGCACAAAGAATGTTGCCTAAACAGAAAGGATTGGAAGTAAGTACAGGAGTTATGTCCGATGATAAAATGGGAAACGATTATTACATCAGTGTTGCGATGACCGTAAACGGTAAAAATGGCAATTACCAACTTTGGGCTTTGGAATACACGCACCAATACCAAAATTATAAAGACCTCCGCATACCACAGGAAACCTATACTGCCGAGGGCGGTTACAGTTTCTTTCTGTTGGGTGATGCCCGTAAGAACATCACGCTAAACTTTGGAATAACAGGCGTATTAGGTTATGAAAGCATTAATCGTGGCGAAGCACTATTGTATGACGGAGCAAAGATACTGAGTGAAGATAATTTCATCTTCGGAGCTGGCGGACGGCTCACATTTGAAACATACCTGTCCGACCGATTTGTGTTAGTCCTCCAAGGACGTACAAAGGTCTTATGGGGTACGGATTTGGAACAATTCCGACCATCAGCAGGCGTGGGATTAAGATTTAATTTTTAAAACGTAAAAGGATGATAGCAATATTTAATAAATTCAGAATAGGATTACTGCCGATATGTGTAATGCTGGTAATCTTCACAGCTTCGGTTGCATTAGTATCTTGTAGCAAAGACGATGAACTCGAAATACAAAACGATTTTCCTTTCGAGGTAAACGTAATGCCTGTACCTACAGCTATTGCCAATGGACAGACGGTAGAAATACGCATTACTATACAACGAACAGGAAATTACAGTAACACGCAATATTTTCTCCGTTACTTCCAATTTGACGGACAAGGAACTTTACGACATTACGATGAACTACCGTATCTCCCGAATGATTTATATTCATTGCCAAAGGAACAATTTAGATTGTATTACACCTCAGGATCCACTGTATCACAATCCTTTGAGGTTTGGATTTCGGACAGTTTTGGAAACGAAAAGCAGTTGAGCTTTGAGTTCAACAGTAGTGATTAAAAGCGATTTAAAAAAAGACAAAACCGACCTAATTTAGTCGGTTTTTTGCTTTTCGGCTTTCGATATAAGATGTTTTTGTTTAAATTTACTTGATTTTAATCTCAATAAATATGGATGCAGTTAATTCTCAATTAGTGTTGGGTATTATTCCTCTTGTTACAGGGATAGGGCTTATCTATTGGATAAGCCGTAGAAAATTCTACAGGCGTAATGCGGTCGGTGCAGAAGGGTTTTCGAGCTTTGAAGCATCTGTATTTACCCGTTTTATAGAACGTATCGGTAAATGGATTGCCTACGCTTTGATTGTTATCGGTATTCTTTTTATTTGGTCATATACACAAATGAAAAAAGATAAGGAAAAGCAAAATATTGAGATACAAAAAACTCGATAATCAACACATTCATTCAAATTGCCACTTAAAATATTTGTATAATTTTGTTCTACCTCCAATCTGTTTGCAGTTTACTTTAACTAAAATAAAAAAAACATGATTTTTTGCTATCTATGTGGAATAACTTTAGAGTTAAATGTTGATTCAAATACGAAAAATCACTATGAACATATAATCCCTCAAGCGTTGGGCGGACAATTAAAAAAATCTGGAATACTTTGTAAAACTTGTGGGGGTGAAAAGTATCTAGGGGGAAAAATTGACAAACCTTTCAGTGATATTTTTAAGTTGATAACAGAAAGAATCGATATAAAAAAAGATCGAAATACTAATTCAGTTAGCCTTCAAGGAAAACTGCATCTATTGGGAACTCAAGAATGTATTGATGTTAGAATAAAGGATAGTATAATATCAAATAACAGTCCTGATTACAAGATTGATTACGAGAAAAAAATTGTTTACGTTTTGGCAAATGAAAAGATTGCCAAAAGCTATAGAGTTAAAGTTGAGAAAGACCTAAAAGAAAGGACTGCAGATTATGCTGACTATAAAATTGAAATAGTTTCTTCTCTAAATAACTTTTTAGGTATTTTAGAATTACCATTTAATATTGATAATGAGATTTTTAAAAAGGGATTGACTAAAATAGCTATTGAATTTGCGTTAAGCAATGGTATAGATTTTAATACGATTGAACATTTAGTAGATAGAAATAACCGAACCATACATAACGATAATATTTTTCCTTATTATCCGGTTGCAAGGCTTGAAGAAATGATTGAATATATCAGAACAAGTATAGATTCTAACTTTATGTCACATTCGTTAGTACTCTTTTCACAAAAGCAAGTTGATGAAAACGGAAAAACATTGAAGCAATTATATTGTTTTATAGAGTTATTCGGAACATTTCAGTATTTTGTAGAATTAAGCGATAACTATATAGGCGAAGATATTGAACCCATAACTTATGCCCAGAAAATTATTAAGCAAATCGACACTGGATTTAAAATTGCTGGAAGTGATTATAAAGACTTGTTTATCATAAGAGAAGAGTTAGGTATAGAAATTAAAGACCTAGAGGGAATGAGTTATGATGAAATTTGTGCAAAGCTTCAAGGTGTACATGATAAAAAGAATAAATATAGATTTGATTATTCTAATAACATTGAAAGTCTTGTTGAAAACATGATTCGGAATGAAACATTGAAACAAAATAAAAGTTTTATTCGTGTAATTTCTGATTTGACTCCGCATTTTTATTGGAACATGAAAGATGAAGATTTTCATATAACCTTTTTTAGATCAAGATTTATGAGAAATGGAAATCCATATTCAATTATTCCAGAGATAAAAAACCTTTATTTTGAGGATAAGGATAAATTTGTGAGATATACTTATTTCAAATTTAAAGAATTAGGTGACTTTATAGAAGAAAATAAAATAGTTTGAAATCATATTGGTGAATAATTATTAAAAGATAATATGCAATATTGTTATAAATCGGATAGCCCAAAAGGTTATCCGATTTTTTATTTGTGGCAAAAGTAAACTGCCAAATACTGCCTTTCAAAGCCAATGAGAGCAATATTTTCGAACCTTGTAATAAGCCTTTCTAAATTCAACTTCCACAGAAAAATGAAGCAAGCTATGGAAGTTATCGCAATACAAAAATCCGCATTAGACAGAATGAAAAATGAGTTGAAGGAACTTTTGGAACTGGCCGAAAATGCCACTCGAAAATATACCTCGATTTTCAAAGAAGAGAAATGGCTGGATAACCAGGAAGTGTGTCTAATGATAAACATTACCAAACGTACTTTGCAGACCTATAAGGACAAAGGTTTATTGCCGTATTCCAAACTAAACCGCAAGAATTATTATAAACTCTTGGACGTACAGGCTTTGCTCGAAGCCTGACAACCATACAATACCAATGATAATGGATTTACTGACGAATGAAGCCGAAGAAATTATTGAACAACAGCAGATGATAATGCAGTTGAGAAGCCGTATCGAAGAAATATTGAAGAATTACCATCCTGTAATGAACGGAGAGATATACCTCTCTGGTCAGGACGTATGTGAGTTGCTACACATTAGTAAGCGTACTTTACAACAATACAGGAATGATAAAATACTTCCTTATATCCAGATAGGCGGTAAGATTATTTTCAAGCAATCAGATATACTCTTTATACTTGAAAAAAATTACATAAACAACGCTAAATACTTATAAAAGTTCTTTGTTCAATCGTTGAAGTCTGATTGTGTATCATTAGAGAGTTTTAGTATCTTTGTAGCTATATATAGAAAAATCTTAAAGTGTTTTTACTTTAAGTCCCTCATTGAAAACTGGTAATTTTTAAGACAACGGGACAAATAAGGAGGAACGCTCATGCCATAGGCGTGGGCGCTCACTTATTCGTTGTCGGGCGTACCAGTGCCTCAATGTCGGTAAGTGTAGTTTGCCTGCGTCTTCTTTTTTGTGCAGGGCTACATCAACTCAAAAAAAGTATGATATGAAAACTGGTACAGCACAACAAAAAAACACCCTCGCCTTTATCAATGATAAAAGCCCGATTTTGGATTTAATCTGCAACGATCTCATTGCTTCAGGAATTGAAGTATTGTTTCGTTCAGAAAACACTAAAGACGGACTATCTCAATTATCCGCTTTAAAAACGCTTCCCCAAGTGTGTGTTATTGACCTCGATTTTTATGACAAGAATATATTGGCACAGCTTCAAGAATTGAGGACAGAATATCCAACCGTAAATCTGATTGTCCATAGTGATATTGACGCAGAAGAAACTGTAAAATCTATCTTAAAAATTGGTTTTGCTGGTTATCTTCTCATTGGTAGCGATGCAGACGATTTTAAAAAAGCCATTGAAGTTGTTATCAATGGCGGAAGATATTTTAGTATGGGAGTAGCGGAAATTGCTAAAGAATATTTTATAAATAACGAAATAACGCTCTAACGGTTCAGAACTTTGCGTATTGGAGGCTTTTTAGAACAAGAGTTCAATCATAATCTTTCAGCCCCAATTTCAAAAAATCCCTATTATCGGCTTCCATTTTGTTGTTCTGTGGTTTTAATCCACTAATTCTTGGCAGTAAAAACCTTTGTCTTTCAAGAGATTAATTATAGATTGGGTAATTTCCGTTTCAATGTCAATTCGTAAAATTTTGTCACAATCTTCAAGGTCAAAATTCCATTTTGCATGTTTTAACAAATCATTTAAGTGTGGTTTTAATTGTCCGATCTCTTGTTCCGTTTTTACTGATGTTATAAATAAATACATAAATCATTACAATCCTTTTTTTCCTTCAAGCCAATAGCCCTGTGAATTAATTTTACTTTTTATTCTGCTCTTTAATATTTTTCTGAATGTTTGAATTGATTTTACATTTCCCGTTAAAATATAGTTGGCAGTCTGCAATTCTAATGATTTGAAAATAGGTAAATCATTTATCTGGTTTTTGCTTTTGAATGTGTTTTTCTTGGGGAATACAGTACAGTTCTCCAAACCTAATAAATTGGGAACGTTTTTATTTTCATCATCTAATTCAAAGTAGAATTGATATTGATGCTCATTTTTCTTTAGAATTGAAAGAAATGAATAAGCAAGTCCTAACGATGTTTCATCGCCAAAAAAGAATTGATATTTTGCATTTGAATGGTAAATTTTCAGCCCTCTTGGTGGACTTACAAATATCTCATCGCCTACTTTTAAGCTGTCAATGTATTTACATCCAACTCCGTTGCCGTGAATATGGAATACAATTTCAAAAATTTCATCTTTCGTATTGTGATATGCCACCGTATAATTCCTAAACTCGGTTTCGCTCACACGAACAACGCTTGCGTATCCAATTTGAAAATCCCATTTTGATATATCGCCTTGGAAACGTATTTTTTTGATGTGCGGACTTAGGCAATGCGTTTCCATAACTCTCATATTCGGTCGCATTGTGCTTCCGAACAAATTACTAACCCATTTTGGTATGCTTGAAATCATTATTCTATACATTAAATTATAATGCAAAGGAACAACGAATGGAAATATCAAACAATATAAGAAAAGGGTTAGTATTGGACTAATCGTGGTTTTTGTTTCGGAATGCTACGGCAGATATTCCTGAAACTTTAGTAAACAGCCTTGAAAAATAAGGATAGTCGTCATAGCCTAATTCCGTTGCAATTTCTTTTACCGATATATCGGAATGATAAAGCAAACGTTTGGCTTCTAAAATAATACGTTGCTGTATGTGATGCGAAACAGAATGACCTGTCGTGTTTTTCACGCATTCGTTTAAGTAAGAGGAGGAAATATTTAATTGTTGGGCGTATTCTGTCGGTCGTTTGGCAGTTATAAAATTTCGCTCCAATAATTGCTTAAAAGCTTTGGTTACAATTTCAAACCGTGAAAGTTTGTCAAATGGTTTTGATTGAACTAAATACTGTGAAATAACAAGTCCAATTAAGGTATTGCAACTTCCATTTAGTAAGGAGTAATATAATTTTTCGTTTTTACGTTCAGAAAATTTTAAACATAATGATACTGCTTCGGAAATAACAGCAAGCGTTTCTTTATTTAAAGTCAAGGGTTTTACTGGTGTAATGTCTTCCAATAATTTCAAGTATTCAGAATTTAGGTTCTCATTATTAATCGCCCAAAAACTGGCAATTACATTTTCAAAAGCCCCCATACGATGTACCTGATTGGGATGAATGTAAATCACACACGATTGTGACACGTTATACTGCTGAAAGTCAACTTCAAAAGAAACATTTCCTTTTTCCAGCAGGAAAAATATGTGATAATCATCCCGATGTGATTGTTCAGCTTCCTCAAAAATTTGTAAGTCTTTAATGGTTGCTTTTCCAATAGCAATACCCGTACCAAACATATCTGCCATCGTGTTTACAGGAATAGTTTTTATATTTTTAAGCATCGGTTTCCATTTATTATGCAAATTTATTACTTGAATTTTGTTAAGAGCTGAGTTTATATTATGTGGTCTCCATAGTATCACTAAAACTCTCAAATTTAAGAGATATGTATTTTACTGCACAAACTTAATGAATTAGAATATTCCTTTTGGACGTTAGTAAAACAAAATTTATCATAATAAAGCGACGTTCTTTTGCTTCTTTTCTTTGGTCGCTGTGTGAAAAGAAAAGAAGTCAACTGAAACAACAAAGGGATACCGAATATCCCACTAAATAATAACACAACCTGTTTGATGAAATGTAGAGAGGAAGATTTATGGAACGGTACATTTTGGCAAAGTGGTTGCACCGATTTAATGCAAAAATGCGTTTCCGACCGCAGGAAGGAATTGCATTTTGCCACCCTATTTTGGTTGTCAGGCAACTTTTATATAATGGATGGTAAAATCCTTTAGATTATGAAAAAATGCACTTTTTGACAATAGCTTATTAGCCATGTGTTCTTTTTTATTGCAAATGTTTTGGATCAAGATTTTGCTCTGCACTTTATACAATTTCGGCAATGCGTTTTTGTCTGTTTTCCTGTTACTTAACTCAAATTTTTACTTTCTAAAAAACAAATCTCACGTTACCAAAAAAATATCAATCATATTGTTCTTTTTTTGTGTGGTATTATAAACTTTACGGTATATTTCGTGGCTTTATATACATCTATAAAAAAGGTTGATAAGTGCTATTATAACGGGGATTTAAGAATTATCTAAAACCCTAAAAATACCCTAAAATATTTTAAATCATAAATTTGACTACACCAAACGGATGGACAACGAATTAAAATTATCGACTATCCAAGCTGACCCATCACTTTCTGATTTTGTTGATGTCTTTTATATGTTTGAAAATCATTCGGACAAAGGCATTGAAATTGCCAGTTTGCCAGATGGAAAAGTTGATTTAATTTTTATTGCTTCAGATAATGAACCTTTTAAAACGTTGCTTATGGACTTGGATAGGCAACCTTTTCAAGGAACTTTTCCA
Source organism: uncultured Flavobacterium sp. (assembly GCA_963511475.1). Lineage (GTDB taxonomy): Bacteria > Bacteroidota > Bacteroidia > Flavobacteriales > Flavobacteriaceae > Flavobacterium. The sequence continues at coordinate 25,877 of CAUPJC010000035.1, read as the reverse complement.
GCGAAAACTACTGTGTTTGCCATTAGTTTTAAATTACTTGCCCTCGAATATGTTCTTGAAACTTCTATTGCTGAACTACAATCACAACCTAAACAACTATCCGATAATTATTGGGACATTAGTATTTGCGATCTAAATGACTTTGAAATTTTTGTAAACAACATTTCAAAAAAAATAAAGAATATTCTAAGTACAAAAAAAATAGATGAGAAAAAACGACTTTTGTTTGAATACATTTATTTATCAAACGGAGAAATGACGGTTAAAGAATTATCTGAAAAATCATTTTGGACAAGCCGAGATATCAATCGTTATTTTAATAAATATGTTGGACTTTCATTAAAGGCTTATTGCAATATTTTAAGATTTAAGGCATCGTTACCACAAATAAAAAAAGGTGATTTTTTTCCTGAACAAAAATTTGCCGATCAAAATCATTTTATTAGAAATGTAAAGAAATATTCAGGTGTTACACCCAAAGAATTAAATAGAAACGAGAATGACCGATTTGTTCTATTGTTAGATTTTCCGAAGAAATAAGTTTGCATTGAATTTAAAAACAATGTAAAATGGAAATAGTAAAAAATAAAAAAGTACTCATTTCGGGTGCAAGTATATCAGGACTTACGACAGCTTGGTGGATGAACAAATTAGGCTACAAAGTAACAGTAGTAGAAATTGCAAGCCAAGCAAGGACAGGTGGAACATCTCTTAATTTGAGCGGAAACACAATTGAATTCGCTAAACAAATGGGGATTTATGACCAAATTTTGTCAAACAGTTTGAGTTTGGCTTTGATAGAATTTAAGGATAATAATGATATAACTATAAATTCGATAGTGATAAATGATGGTGGCGAAGAACAAAATTCCAATGAAGTTGAAGAGCACAACTTTGATGAAATAGAAATTGACAGAAGTAAATTAGTGGGTATTCTGCTTAATGCAATTGGGAATGATGTTGACTTTATGTTTAACAATAGTATTACAGTATTAAACGAAATCGAGGATGCTATGGAAGTTACGTTTGCTGACGGTTCACAAAAGTCATACGAACTTGTCATTGGTTGTGATGGAATGCATTCGGGGGTAAGGAAACTTTGGTTTGGTGTCGAAAAGGATTATACCTATTTCCTAAAAGCTTACGGTTCTATTACTACTTTAGACAAAGAGTTGATAGCACCAAACACAATGCAGTGGTACAATGTTCCAGGTAAGGCATATATGTTAAGCGGATATAAAGATAAGACAGACATAGTATTCTTCTTCATTTCCGAAAAAGAAATTACTTACGATTTCCGTAACATTGAGCAACAAAGAAAAATTGTTTTAGACCAGTTTGTCGATGGTTGGCGTACAGCAGAACTAATGGGAGAAGTGAAACAATCAGATAATTTTTATTTTGTTAATTTGAGTCAAATAAAAATGCCATCGTGGACAAAAGGCAGAGTCGCTTTGGTTGGCGATGCTGCACATTGTGCCTCTCCAGCAGCAGGAATGGGTGGCTCGCTGGCAATGGAAGGAGCAGGAACATTGGCTGATGCATTAGAAAAGAACAACGGAAATTATGCGTTTGCATTTGAAGATTACAATAAAAATCGGCGACCGTTTGTTGAAGAAATACAAGCTAGAGCAGAATCAGACATAAACGAAAATTGGATTCCAAGAACCCAAGAAGCTATAGACAAAAGAAACACCGACGGTTTTTAGTTTTGACTGTGAAGAAGGAACCGAAACGAAATGCTTAATCAACAGCTTCACTCCAATTTAATATCTGAACATTCGACTTTTTAGTGAAACAAACAAGCCAACAGATTGTTCTAACTGGTGTTTTTTTCAAGCCATTTTTGCCAATCTGTTCGGCTTTTAGGTAAATATGATTTAATTTTCATTTAAGTTTTTTAGCCGAATTTCACTATTTATTATTAAATTTCATATACGATACTGACAATCTTGTTATTGTCTAATCTAAAAATCATTTGTTCATATTTAAGATTGAACTTACTTCCCTTATCAACTGAAGCAGGAAAATATTTTATACCAATTGTGATATTAGGAAAATTAATTTTCCAAGACGACCTGATTTTAAAATCCTTACCGAATAATTCTTGTTCAGAAGAACTAAGGTATTCTTTAAATTTTGAAATTCCTTCGACTTCAAAAATGGTTTTCCAATTCTTACGTTTCTCAAAAATCGTATGTTCGTCAAAATGTTTCAGAATATTATTTTCATCGGAGCTATTGCAAGCATTTATAAAATCGCGAATAATTTTTCGAGGTAGCTTTTGAATTTCTCTGATTTCTTTCTTTTTGTTTTCAAGGTAAATGCTAAAATCCTTATCCACCAATTCAGACAACTTGTAGTATCCTGAATGAAAAGCTTCTAAAGGAGATTTATACAATCTATCTTTAAAAAATGTTGCTTCATCAGTTTCATTGGTTTTAAAATGATCCAGAAGCAAAAAACCTTTTTCTTCAGTAGCACTGTTAACACCATCTACAATATTTACAAAGTAGTATTGCTCTTTATCTTCAAACAAAACTTTGATTTTAGGATTGAATTTTTCAGGTTTATTTGCCGATGCCTTTACAAGATATTTCGTTTCATCTAAAGGATTTTCAATCCGTCTTCCCCAGCCATCGGTGGATAATTCTGATTGGTATCGGGATATTTGAATTCGTATTTCCTTCCGTCCTTTTTCAAGGTCTGTGGTAAATTCATATCCAGGAAAAGAATTGATAATAGCCGTGTCTAATTCCCATTCCTCATAATCACTTGTGAAATTTATTTGATAGCTAAATTCATATTCCCGAATGTAAACCGGAAATTGGAACTTGTTCCCGACAATTGTTTGCTCTAATAAGGTAATATCGGATTTTCTGTTTATGGTTATTGAGATTTCAGTTTCAATCATTTTGAAATTTATTGTTACTAGCAGACTTCAAATTTAGTCAATTTAGCAGGTTCTATAACTTTCAAAAAAACAAACGCCAAATAAATAATGTGATGTTCTTATGCTATATTTCTTTGGTCGCTGGGTGGAAAAAAAAGAAGTCAGTACTATATACAATAAATAGAATAAGTAAATATCCCCCTAACAACCTGTTGTGTAAAAATATAAAAAAAGGGAATAGTGTATAGACATATTTTACCAAAGGGGTTACCTCAATTTTAAATGAAAAAATGCGTTTCCTATAGTAACAAGGAAATGCATTTTTGTCTCCTATTTTTTTGAGACTATGTTATAGCTTCAATTTTATAATTAGGGCAAATTATTTGACTTTACTACAACAAAATGTGCAACCCTGTCCTTGATAAGCCATTTTCCATTTATCTTAACATAATAATCATCGTATTTTACACTATAATCCGTTAGAACATCTTTTCCTTCAATTTCTCTGATCATTTTAATTTGACTATAAGAAACTCCTGACGCTGTCTCGTCATTGATTTTTACCGTGTGTTGACCGTTAAGAGTAAAGTATGTTTTTACTTCAGAGGAATGCAAATTAAAATCTCTTTCCATACTTTCTCTACCCGAAGCATCGGCTACCAAAGCTCCGCCCATATATACTTTATAGCTAAGATCTGAAGTGAATAATTCCATCTGTTCTGCAATTTTTTTCTCATCACCTAAGTAAGCATAAACATCGATTAGGTTTCTCAAATCTTCTTTTGTTCTTAAAATTTCTAAAGTCATAATTCTGTTGATTTTAAATTAATTTATTTCTGATAAATATTGTTGTATCGTTAGTTTGCTGTTGATTCGGCTGTACCGAAAAATACTGAACGTTCACGCAGAAAAGCGCTCATCCAAACTAATATTAAGGGAACTGCAGGATTAAAAATAGAGCCATCGTGTGACAATTCTGTTCCCATTGCACCTGCATAATAGCAACTGATTAATAGGAAACCGATACGAATCGTTTTTGGAAATACAAATAAAATAATGAAGGAAATTTCCATTAAACCCAATGCAGTTGCGGAATTTGGCAAGTTGGTTTTAGCCAGACCTTCCACTGACCAAGGAAGATGAATGGCTTTCATCAAACCGCTTAATACTACCATAATCGTAGTCAAAGCTGTAAGCCCGATTGTGATTATTTTTTTCGCCTTTAAATTTTAACTGACATAATTTTGTTGTTTTAAAATTCTTACTCGACAAAATTATATCAAAATTACTAACATTTTATTAGTCGTTACTTAAAGGTTATCAAGTAATAAATTGGTTTCGAACGACAATAGTATACAAGACAATTGCTTAAAGCATTCTAATAGATTTAAAAATTCAACGAATATTATTAATTATCCAAGGAAGAAATTTCATTCGCCATCTGAGAAATGGCCCAATCATCCAAATGTTTAAAGAATGGAAGCAATTCTCTGCCACTTTCAGTTAAGGTATATTCAACTTTTGGAGGTACTTGATGATAAACTTTGCGAATAATCAGATTATCGACTTCTAATTCTCTTAAAGCCTGAGTAAGCATTTTTGTACTTACATCAGGCAATGTTCTAAGCAGCTCACCAAAACGAAGCTGGTCACTGGTTTTAAGATTCCATAAAATTCTTGCCTTGTATTTTCCACCGATTCTCTTAAATGCATATTCTATCCCGCATCTTGAACACTGAGTCTCCGCTTTACTATTATTTTTCATTTTTTTTAAATCTTAACTAATTGATTTACAGCATTACTTACTTTTTTGTTTCTACAATACAAATAAGTAACTACTTGACAAAAGTAAAGTAAAGGTATAATATTGCACAATAATTAATACAATCAAAATTTAAAAAAATGGAATCTATTAAGAATAAAACAGCATTCGTAACTGGCGGGAGCCGTGGCATCGGGCAGGAAATTGTACGTAAATTATTTTCAGAAGGCGTAAATGTTGCCTTTACGTATTCGAATTCAGAAAATGAAGCCAATCAATTAGTATTGGAATTATCAAATGAAGAAACTAAAGTTATTGCATTAAAAGCAGATAGCGGGAATGAAAAATCAATTGTTAATGCTATCAATAGAGCGTTTGAAACTTTTGGAAGTCTTGATATTTTAGTCAATAATGCAGGAGTTGCAATTAACGATTTGCTTCCCAATGTTAAAATGGAAGATTTTGATAAAATGGTTGCCGTCAACATTAAGGGTGTCTTTGTGGCTATACAAACAGCATCAGCCATAATGAATGATGGTGGGAGAATAATAACGATCGGCAGTGCAGCAGCAGAAAGATCCATCTTCCCGAGTGGTGCGGTTTACGCTATGACCAAAGCTGCAGTGGCAGGATTGACAAGAGGAATTGCCCGTGACCTGGCACCTAGAGGTATTACTGTGAATACAGTTCAGCCTGGTCCGATTGAAACTGAAATGAATCCTGCGGATTCACAATTTGCAGATATCATCAGAGGTTACGTCGCATTGGGACATTATGGAACTAAAAGCGATATTGCAGAATTGGTAGCATTCCTTGCAAATCCTTCCGCAAAATATATCACTGGTGCCAGCATTAATATTGATGGCGGACTGGTAAGCTAGATTAGGGATTGTTCTGAGTGAAAATTTAGAATTCTCAAAGGCTTAGATTTTATATCTAGGCCTTTTCTGGTTGTATGGCTTAAAGATTAAAAATTAGGATTATTAAATTTTAATCTGTAATAAAAATGATGATTGGTAAGAATCTTTTTGATTTCTGAGTGACCAAATTATTTAAAAACAACAATTAATAAATATATTTGCTAACATTATATTAGTTGTTATCCAAAGGTTAATAACTGGTAAATAGATTAGTTATGAAAGAATCAACAGAAATTCAAACAGATAATAAGGAGTTCACCGAAGAATGTCACACGATTTTAACAGCAGTTTCAGACGCTTTATACGTTATCGGCGGTAAATGGAAACTAATGATTATCATCGCAATGGCGAGAGGAAATAAGCGGTTTACAGAAATTCAAAGACAAGTCACCGGAATTTCAGCACGTGTCCTTTCCAGCGAATTGAAAGATTTGGAACTCAATGGCTTTATAGTCAAAAAAGTGGAAAATGGTTATCCGGTAAGCATTGAATATGAATTACTTCCTTACAGTCAAACTTTAGAAGAATTGGTTAATGCAATGACAAAATGGGGAATTCAGCATCGCCAGAAACTGAAAGCTGAAATATCTTCCAAGAAATAAATTAGTTTTCAGGAAGCAATCTAGCGACGTTCTTTTGCTTCTTTTCTTTGGTCGCACTCTGGAAAGAAAAGAAGTCAGTATTAAATACAACAAATGGGATAATGAATATCCCAAGCAAAATCTCGCAACCTATTTGTTGAAATGTAAGAGAGGAATTTGTGGAGCGGTACATTTTGACAAATAGGTTGCACCTAGTTCGGACTTATTTTGTATGTTAACTATGGTTTTTTATATACTTGAGATTTCTCCATTTTGTGAGCCACTTTTTTTCTCTTAATCTTTTTTCAACTATGATTGTATCAAATTTGGGTGTTGGTTTTATAATTAAATTAAATAAATCTGTTAATCCATAAGGTGCTATCAAATCTAAATTACCCAGTTCATCAAGCCTGATAGCAATTGAAGTAGCCGTTTCGGGCCAATAAGATATGGCATCTAAAACATTCATGTAATTTTTATGACCATTTTTCAGGTGCATTCGAGCTTGGTTTTTAACCGACCATTGTAAATTAGGTATTTTAGCTAAAAGCTTTTTTTCTAATTCTTCTTCATAGCTAACAGAAATATTTTCAGGGAAATAAAAAACAACATCAATATCATAATCAATATCTACGTTTATAATATTGTGCAGTTTATCCCAAACATTATTTCTTACAAATCCTGCCCCAATCCAACAATCATCTAAATTTAAATCTTGAACAGCTTTAAGTATTTTTAGATTTAATGGTTTTTCTTTTATGATTGAAAACAATTCATCCTTAAATTTCATTTTTTTAATCCGTGTATAGTTTAGAACGACAAACTTAATGAATTAAGCATTTTCTTCGATTAAAATTATAATAAAAGCCAATGTAATAAAGCGACGTTCTTTTGCTTCTTTTCTTTGGTCGCAGATGTGAAAAGAAAAGAAGTTCGCTAAAAGCAAAAATGGGATAATGAATATCCCACGCAATAATTTCGCAATCTGTTTGGTAAAATGTAAGGAAAGGGAATTGTGTAGTGGTGTATTTTGGCAAAGTGGTTGTACCTTTTAGATGCAAAAATGCGTTTCCGACCGAAGTGAGGAATTGCATTTTTGCCGACCGCTTTTCGGGTCAGGCGACTTTTATCGGGTGGGTGCGAAAATCTTTCAGATTGTGAAAAAATCCCTTGTATTCGGTCATTCCCCTGCGGAATAAATTCCACAATAAGGAACAACCCATTTGTGTCAATGATGAATTGATAAACAAATCTTGGTGTTCCAATGCTTCGGCAAGTGAGCAACTTGGCGTGTTGTCCTCTTGTTCAGATTGCTTCAGCAATTCGCCAAATTCATCGGTAACAAATGGCAGACTTGCCACCGTTTCGTATTTCTCTGAATTAGGTTGTTTTATGGCTCCAATAGTAGATAGTAGCACTTGCCCTGTATTTTGGCTGTTGCCAAAGTCTAACCAATATTTTGGTTCATCTTGGTAGTGTCTGCGGTGGCTTATTTCTTTAAGAATTTCAGCAACTCCAAACCTTGCCTGTACGTTATCCACGCAGGTAATGGTAATGATTGCTCTTGCTTGTTCGGGTAGTCTGCCAAAATTGTCTTTTTCAAATTTTACCGTTTTGGCTTTCCAATTTGTACCTGCCCAACGGTTGCAACGATTGATTAAAGCAACGGATTTGTATAATCCTGTTTCACTTTCTGCAAAACGCTGTCTGCCTAAATTGGCACTCGTGATACTATCATCGTCCCAAAGGCGGACTTGCAACCCTGAGTGTCCCAACGCAATCAAACTTTCGTTTATTTCCATTAAAGCGGTCAATACTTTTGAGCCTGTGCCACCTGCTCCGATAAGGTTTACCGAAATCGGGTTGGTCGGATTTAGTAAATAATTGTCCGTAAAATGGACTGCTGTTTTTGCTGTATTCATCACAATAGATTTTTAAGGGTTGTGTTATTTTTTTTCAATACCTCTTTAGGAAAGGGTTTATCTGTATTGATAAGGTCTTTCCAAAGGGTTACAATGTTTTTTCTTGTCACGTTTTCGCATAATGAATGGCTGAAATAGGAATTGAAAAAATAATGTTCCCACGACTGTATAAATTCCTCAACCGAAGCCGAATTTTTAATGTCAATAGTTACAGTACCCATACAAACTTTACCATCTTCATAGATGTTGAAAAAAGGTACGTAATGCAATGGCGTTTTCTCTGTCGGTCTTCTATCGTTTGCTAAAGCAAATACCGAAAGGCTATTTTTATTGGCAAACCAAAGCATTGGTGGTACTTGTGCTTTTCCGATAGGTATGTCCAAACTATTTACAAAATACATCTGTCTTTGCTGTGCTTTGGTGTACCAAAGTACCGTTCCTTTTTCGCTTGGATTGATATGCAGAATATTAGTCGTTAAAATCCCCTTTGGCTTTAAAAAGGCTTTGCTGTTTTCTTCATCGGTATTTAAAGCCTTCGCCAATACGTTGGCTTCTTTTACTGTCAATGGGTGAGCATTGATAGGTGTTCCGTTGCTGTCCATATCGAAATGCTCCACGTACATATCGGTATCTGTTCTTTTGGTTTCATAGAAAACCAAAGCCGATTTAGGGTGGTATAATATTCCGAAATTTTCGGTTATGTTATTTTCAGGTTTCATTTTGCTGTCGTTTTATAATCATATAATAGTGTACATAGGTCGTCCAATACGGCAAACAAACGGTTTTCAAAATCAAGGTTGCCCTGCGTTATCTCGATTCCGTCAAAAGATTTGCTAATAATAGGCTCTTCCATTGTCCCATACTCGTTAAATTCATTGTTGATACTGTCCGAAAGGCTTTCATACAGCCAGCCTTTGGTATCAGAAATAAAAGAGATATACTTTTCCATTCCGATTGTTTCATTTTCGCAATCATCATTATAGGGGTCTTGTTCGGGCAATGGTGCGTTTCTGAAAATGCTTGCTGTGGGATATTCTGTATAAAGCGCAAATACATTACAAGCTACCTGCCAACATTCTCTGTCGAACGTATCAACGCTTTTAAATCGGCTCAAACGTTGTTCAAATACTTTTAGATTGATACGGTTGAATAGCTTTTGTTCTATGTTATCGCCAATATATTCTGCATTTCTCAACTCTCTTTTGTACGCTTCGGTTTCGTCCGTTTCATCGTCCTGTTCTATCCAGTCTTTTTGCATTTCATATAGCCAATACAAATAGCTGTCTTCTTGCCTGTAATATGGCACATCGGCAATATGATACAGATAACTGCATATCGATATAAGTAGCTGTGCGTTTTTTTTACGCTTTGGGTCTTTGAGCATCTTAAAGAGTGGTGCAATAGGGATATAATATAAGGTTGTACCCACATCGTACCTTTCCTCACTCACAAAAAATGTTTTCTTACTATCCTGTACCAATTTGAAACTATCCCAATTTATGTTGGCACGTTTTACTTTGATTTCCATATCCCACATAGCCAATGCTATATTGTAGGGAAAATCAAAATCTTTGGTTTGCATTGGTTCAATGCTGTAATGCTCGGCAAGTTTGGAAAGGGACTTGTAAAAATCCCTCTCCGTTTTCTGACAAGTCTGTACGGATTGTACTGTTTTCAGTTTAGGCAGAAACGTACATTTTAGAATACCATTGGTAGCATTGCTATTGGTACGGATTTCTGTTTGTCCTTTTGTACTTGGTTTGCATCCTTTGGTCTTTGTATCCAATTTGCGAACTCGCCCAACTGTCGGTGTAACTGTTGTTGTCGTTTCTGTTCGGGTATGCTGATAATTCCCGATATGATGTTGCGTTGCATAATTCATCGTTTTATAATTTTGGTTTAACCTTTCGTACCCATTACGCTTTCAAATTTGTACTCTACTGCATCATCTTTGATTTGTGGTGCAGATACTTTTGCAGTAGTCAAAATCGGGTACATATTGGCGTAAAAATTCATTACTGCTTCCACGCTCCAACGTGGTTCGGGGTCGGTCAATCTGATGTCCTGTCCTTTATCTTTGAGTATAAAAACTCGTTCTAATTGGGTTGCTAATAACATAATTGCTCGTTTTAATTGTTAATACTGTTCTTCTTCCGTTTCATCAATGGGATAATCGGTAGTAGCTTCTTCCGCTTGTGGCAGTTCGGGTGTTGCTTCTTCCATTGCTCCAAAAAGGCTTGGCGTTCCAAACTTGTCAGATAATGATGTTTTGCGTTTACGTATCTCGTCTGCTTTTTCGGGGAACTCCGTTATATCGGGTACTTTTATCCAGGCTTCACGGAATTTACCCTCTTTTTCCAACTCATCAGCCTTTGCCATTCCGTCTTTAAACTTTTTGTCTTTGGCTTCGTTTTCCTTTTTCGCTTTCTCGGTCTTTTCTTTCTCCATTGCCGATTGCTGTTTGACTATTTCCATTTGTTTTAGGAATTTTTCCATATCCACCATTAAGCCCGATACTTTTTGTATAGGTGCTGTTATCTGCTCAAAAAATCCTTCGTCAAACTCTTGTGGAGTGGCGTTAAATACCAATGGAGGAATACCCTTTTTAGCACTATCTCCACATTGTTCGTTGTTGAGTAATACCGTTACAATTAGGTTGCTTTCTATTCCTTTTGAAATGTTCAGTTGCAATACTCCTGTAAAGTCCAACTGCTGTATCTGATTGAAAAAATTTGTATTCATTGTTTTAAAATTTTAAAGTTTCGTCTAATCGTTTTTTGATTGTTGTTAATTTCTCATACATATCCGTCCAATAGACTTTTTGTCTTTTGTCGAACTCCGAGAAACTTTTGTCCTCGTGGCGGTATTCTTTGTATTCTGCTGTTATTTTTATTGCTTCTTTTAAATCTGTTATCTCTATTGGACAACCGTTTAAATCGTTTACTTTCATATCCCTTGTTTATATTAAGCTACCACCGATTAAGGCGGTAGCCTGTGGTTATTTAATTAAGGTTTAGGATTTCCGCACCGTCCGTTGCAAAAGAGGTACACAAGTCAAATGCTTTCTGTGATTTGAGTTGGGCAATACCACCCAATACGATGCTTTGCAATTTGGCTTCGTCATTTTTGTAATTTCTTACGTTCTGATAGTAGCCTGTAACAGCGTTGTACGCTCCAAACAATGTGCCTTTTGTTGTGTCCATTTGTTGTGTGTCGCTTATCATTGCATAAGCAAATGCGTCCTCAACGGTGTTTTTGAACACGGTTGAAATTTCATCTTCCGCACCCTTTTTGATTAAATCCAAAGTTTCTTTATTCGGGCAAAGTGCCAATTGGATTAGCTTTTTTATTTCTCTATCTGATACCTTTACCTTTGCCCACTCATTGAAAATTCCCTCTAATTGATTGCTCAATGTGTCGGCAAGTCCCATAATCTTGTGAGCGTTCTCTATACGCTGTTTTGCTCCCGAAGTGTGTTTGATACGGACTACATTTGTCATACTGCGTAACGAAGCGTTAAGGGTGTTTTGACAAACGATACGGATAGGCGTAAATGCGGCTGTGATACTTCCGCTACCATCGTGCGAAGTAGTCAGGAAAATGTACTTTTCCGTTACATCATCGCCATTGCCTACACGGATATAGTCGGGCAATTTTGCCGTGATAAATATACGTTCTCCGTTGCCCAATGCTCCTGCGGTTTCATAGAGAATACCCTCGCCACCACCTACAATAGCATCGAAGAAATTAAAGGCTTCACGATTTTGTACAATGTGGTAATCTCTACCCACTACGCCCAATACTGCATTGTTATCGGTACGGATGTTGGCGAAATAGTTAGGTACTTCCAATTCGCTACTGCCTATTTCTATGCCGTTAGTCGTTTCAATAATGCCCGAACCTTTTGTAAATATTGGGGATTTTACGACTTCGTAATCTAACCCTGCGTATTTGATAGCTTCCTCGCTTGTTGGGTATTGCTCCACGATTTGCCCCAAACCGTGCCACGCTTTTTGTTGTACGCTAAAGAATGAATAATGTCCTGTTCTCTCGTTAAAATTGATATTATGTGCCATAATGCTTAAAATTTTGATGTTAAAAAATGATTGAATACTCGTTGTTAGAATGGGAGGTCGTCCGCTGTTTCCTGTGCTGTAACCTTGTTGTTTTTGGTTTGTGCAGTAGCCTGTACGGTTTCGGCTTTCCTGCTACCTCCGTGCAGTTTGATTTGTGAGGTATGGAAATTCAGTCCTGCTCTTGGCACTCCGTCATTGCCTGTCCACGCTCTCGTGCTTACTCTTCCCGATAATTCTACCAATGTGCCTTTTGTGAGTAGCTTGGCTACTTTCATAGTTATCCAATAGGAGCAGTCGAAATAGGTTGTTTGCTCTATGCGTTCGCCCGATTTGTTTTTGTAGCTGTCATTGATGGCTACTGAAAAATTTACAACCTGTTTGTCCTGTGACGTTGTGCGTACTTCCGCATCCCTTGTCAATCTTCCTGTGATGTTCATGATTTTCGATTTTTACGTTATTGAATTTTTGTTTGATTTTTTTACCTTGATTTATTCGGCAATGAGAGGAGGTGTTGAAGTTTCGTTTCACTTTTTTTACCATTTCCAATGCTATATTTTTTCATTTCTGACATTTTTTTTATTCGTCTAAAGAGCCGGAGTATGCTTTGTTTCGTTTCACGAGCAAGAAAGGTTAGTGTTTAGCAGGAACAAGGTTTTGTCAAAAAAATACGACCCGAATGGGTGGAGATTATTTTGCAAACCCGGAGGGCATGACCTTGTTTCTGCGTTAAGAACACGTAAATACCTTTGCTCTTGAAATGGAACAAAACAGCATACTGGCTTCTTGAATAAAACCTATGTGGAAGGCAATGGAAGAGGCATTCAGGGAATGGTCTATGTGATTACAAAATGAGCATTTACATTTAGTAGAATTTATAAACAACCATTATTATAATAGTGGCTTGAGATGCCACTGAAAGAGTATTGAAAAAATATCATTGAGGAATAGTGACGGGGGATTTTTTCAATATGCTTTATCAAGTATCCAATCAAAGCTCTTTTATAAGTATTGGGATTTGCGTTGGAAAAATAAATGTGCTTTGAGGATGAAGTATAGGCATAAAAAAAGCAGGATGGTTAAGTCCTGCTTATATTAATGGTGTGATGAAAGAAATCACGTGACAAGTTCAAATTCTTCTCCGTCCAAAATAATTTCTTTCCCTAATGATACATCCGATTCCATAGCAACAAATGTAGCTTCCATTCTGGCGAATTTATGCGATACCAAATCCATATCCTTGCTGATCTTCTGACTTGTAATCTTGGCATAAATCTGTGTGGTTGAAATATTTTTATGTCCCATCATTTTGCTAAGACTTTCAAGTGGTACACCTTCAGTCAAGAACATAGTAGCAAATGTGTGGCGTGCAGTATGAAAGGTTACTTTCTGTTCTGTAATTATTTCCGCTTCCCCTATTAATTTCTTAATGTGAGTATTACAGGTTGGATTGGAAGGTATCAGAAAAACATAATCATTACGGGTAATTCCTCTATACTTTTCGATAATATGCTTTGGAATTTCCAATAGACGAACGTTGGAAGCAACATCTGATTTCTTTCTCCTGCTAATAATCCATTGATGTCCATCAAAGAATGCCTGTATGTTGCTCCATTTTAGCTTTTGAATATCTACATAGGAAAGTCCTGTAAAACAACTGAAAATAAAGAGGTCTTTTACAAGTTCATATTTTGATTTAGATGGCTTTAGAAGCATCAACTTTTCTACGCCATCTTTTAAAAGATAGCTACGATCAGTTTCTTCCATGCTAATTTTATAATCTTCAAAAGGTTTTTTGCGTATCAGACCTTTTTTTATAGCTAATTCTGTCAAAGCAATGATTGGCATTGTATAGACCCAAACCGTATTATGTGTACAATCTTTATCTATGCGTAGAAAGAAATCGAACTCTCTAATAAAATCGGAAGTAAATTCCCGAAAGTCCATATCCTCCCTATGATAACGTTCCTTGATAAATTCACAAAGGTGATTATACACCGTCTTATATTTATTGTAGGTATTTTGAGAACGCTTTCCTTTGCTGACCATTCTTTCAAAATCCTCATTTTGCTCCTTAAATACTTTAAGGATTCCATCACCCATAACACCAACTCCTAAAAAGGAAAACTTTACTTTTTGTGCGGTAACAAACCCCTCGTCTTTGAGCATATCATCATAAATCTTGTTGATACGCACTCGTATATTATCCAATTTAAGATTAGCACTTAATGCATTTGAACTCTTGCCCAAAACTCTTCCGTGCTTTAATTCCCAATTATCAGGATTGATTTCTAACTTTGTTCCGAATGTTTTCGGGGTTCCGTCAATGGTAATACGCCCCATAATGGGTACATTGCCATTCTTCTTAGGTTCGTTCTTCTTTAGGTAGAAAAGCAGTTTGAACGTGGATCTTTTTACTTTTTCCATAACTCAATTGTTTAATGTTTAAAATTAAATTTTAATGAGTTACAAGGAGACATGAAAAACGGCGCAAATGACTGAAATATAGATTATTATATTTCGTTTAGTTAAATTATAATCAGTAATGATTTAGTAACCTAACCTTGTCATTTTAAGCCCAAAACCTATCGGACAATGACCTCTAACTTTAGACTGCAATTTTATAAACTACTGTATAGTAACGGTTTTATCCGTTTTGCTTATTTTTGCTTTTTACTAATCTTTTTAAAGAAAAAAAATAAAAGGATACCGCTTCTATCAGGGCTAGGGCTTTTGTAATAATTTAGAATATTTACGGTTTTCGCACCGTTTTTTCGCCAACAGAAGTTATATTTGAAAAGCATTTAAAGGAACTTTTTTTGAATGTTAATTTATATATTTGAAGAGGAAATTCAATTTAATAATCCTTCCTAGCAAATAATTATTCTTTATCTTATCAAAAAAATAAACTTCATTTTATAACAATAACTCATGAATATAGAATACCTAGATTGTGATACATGGGATGATTTAATGCTTAATATAAATTATTTATTTAGATCTTATCCAGAATATATTTTTAGGGGGCAAAGCCAAGATGATTGGAAAATAGAATCTTCACTAACACGTTTATTAAGAGAGAGTGAACTTGTTAGAGATTTTGATGTTTTCTATCAAAAGCAACTAACTAACTTTAAATTTAAATCAAGAGGACTTGGATTAAGTTTAAAAAAAATGCATGAAGATGAGATTTGGGCAATTGGACAACATCATGGTTTAGCAACCCCACTTATTGATTGGACACATTCACCCTATGTGGCAATTTTTTTTGCAATTATTGGTGCAGAAAAATCAAAAACAGGGAAAAGAGCTTTATACGCATTTAATTTACCAGATTTAGAAAATTTTAGAGAAGAAGATAAAAAAATTATCTCTTTAATTGAGCCACTTGATGATAATAGAAGATTAGTGAGTCAAAGAGGTTTATTTTTAAAATTATCAATTAATGCCGATTTTGAAAATATAATTAAAACTCAACCAGAACAAGATTGGATATCTTTTTATAAAATTACTTTTCCTGATTCTATAATTAATGAAGCCCTTTTGGGTTTAGATTTAATGAATATTAATTTTTCATCATTATATCCAGATTTCCAAGGTGCAAGTTTAGCATCTAATAATATTTTAAAACTTTATAACTTTATATCTGATTTGCAAGATCAAGATGAGTAAATTAACCCCAACCGCGCAGATCTACACAACGATAGCGCAGAATTGCATTCTGTGCCCGCAAAGTAAAGCAAACAAACCTGCTGTAGTACAAGAATGTAGCATCAAGTTTATCTAAAATCGTATGATGAGAATCAGCTGATAAAAATTGAATTAATTAATCTTTTAAATACAACAAACAAAATGGAAAAACCAAATCATGAATTACTTTATCCATTAATGGAAAAGGTGTTATCAGATACAAATCTCTCCTGCAAAGAAAAACTTAAATTAATAGACGAGTTGCGTAAAAACAATCCTGTTGCAAATGACCGATGGGCACCACGAATAGCTATTTATATTCTTGGTGCAATTGTTATTGCAACAATATTAAGTATAACATTTACAGGAAAGCCTAGCGAAGGTCTTATTGCCATTGGTTCTGCAGCAGTAGGTGGAATTGCGGGATTAATATCACAAGTCCAGCAAAAAAATAAGACTGAATAACTTTTTATATTAAAAACCCCGACCACGTAGATCTACACAACGATAGCGTAGAATAAAATAAAAACATGAGTATAGAAAAAAGCAAGCCAACAAATCTTTTCGATTTTTTAGATTTCATTCGTGAGAAACCAGAGTTGTATATTGGCGAAAAATCATTAACTGCTTTATACTTCAATATAAATGGATTTAATTTATCCTGTTGGGTTCATAATGTCGAAGAAAACATTAAACCTGAATGGAAAGGATTTCATGATTTTGTAGCTTCAAAACTCAAATACACCGAATCAACTTCAGGTTATAGAAATATGATTTTAGAAAAGAATAAATTTGATGAAATTAAGTCATTAAATATGTTTTTTGAGCTTTTAGATTCATATAAAGAAAACTATAGATAAACACCCTCGAGCGTCCCGTTCGTGAACGTTAAGATTAGTACTGTAAAAAATGCTCAAGGTGATATAGAATATGTAGTTAGAGGAGATGTTGAATTAGACCCTAAGACAACTAAATTTGTAAAAGAAAATTATAATGACAAAAAAAACAGGTAGTATAGAAGATATAATTAGTTATGGTTTAGACACTATTGAAGACGGGAAAAGTGTGAATTTACCTTTAAAAGATTTTTTATTAGTTTATAGAACTATAGAAGAATTGAGGCGTTTTTTTCATAATAACGACCATTATCCTGATTTAGAAACTATTCATAAGTATATTGGAAATAAAAATCATGGAATGGGAGTTATATTAAATAAAATTTATTTAGATATTTTAGATAAAGCTATTGATTCAGATACTGAAGATTTATTAGAATCGAATTCTTTATACTGCAATCTTATTCCTTTTTATTATAATTATAAAAAAAAATAATAAATCCCCGACCGCACAGATCTACACAACGATAGCAGAATTGCATTATGTACTCGCAAAGTAAAGCAGACAAACCATAAAAAATGTCACGACTTATTATACTGCCAAATATTTACGTTAAAATAAACCCGAACGTTAGGCGTCATGCTGAAAAAACAACAATACCAATATGAGACAAATAATTTTATCATTCTTTCTCCTTTTTATATCTAGCAATTTTGCACAGAATTTAGTTACTTATAAAATCGATGAAAATTTTTCTATTGCTATGCCCCAAAATTTGGAAATATCTGACACCTTGCAACAAAAAGTTATCAAAGGTTTCTTAGACAATAGTATTGTTATAATAACAAAAAATATACAAAAAGATACTATAGTTACTATTGAAAGCGTAGAAGATTTGATGAAATATTATGATGGCGCACAAGAAGGAATTTTAAACAGTTCCAAAGGAAAGCTATTGAGAAAAAAGATAATAAGTATTCAAGGATTAAAATTTTTAAATTTTAGTACTGAAACGTCAATAAGCGGGGAGCAAAAATTGTGGGATAATTATTTGTTGTTTTTAAATAATTATACATATGTCCTTGTATTTATCCACTCGGCCGATAATGCCGAAAAATTTAATATACAGAAAGAGAAAATAATTTCATCATTTAAGTTTCGTAAAGGGTTAAGTATAAAAAATCAATTTAATAATTACGAAAGTAGCAGTAGGGCATTCCTGTGGGGTGAACTAACAGGTAAAGTAATTTTCTATTTGATAATTTTTGGTGCAATTGTTTTTTTAATATATAAAAACCGAAAAGAAAAGCACATTGCCTAATAGCACATAAACGCCCCCCGCTCCCCGAAGAGTTCTATGGAAACGTTCATGCTACGCAAATGTCTCTGACTTTGCGTTTCTTAAAAAGTTCTTGAAAGATCATAAACAAGATAAAAGTCTCCCGACTTCCGTGAATGTCTTTAGAGTTCAACGCATTTCAAAATTGCAAAAAAGTGGAACAATCCATACAAATTGAATTTTGGAAAAGAATTTTGGTATGTTAATTTATAGTTATTTATGACGATTTGAATCGGAAGGATTATCAAGTTCATCATTTAAAATTTTCAAATTTTCATCAGTGTCAAACTCATCATCTTTTAAATCTAATTGTGTATTTAAATTATCATTTGTTTCATTGGAAATTGGGTCTTCCAACGGATTTGGGCTGTCTGGACTGTGACCATTTCTTACCGTAAAACCTT
The DNA here is from genome assembly GCA_963511475.1 of uncultured Flavobacterium sp. Classification (GTDB taxonomy): domain Bacteria; phylum Bacteroidota; class Bacteroidia; order Flavobacteriales; family Flavobacteriaceae; genus Flavobacterium. The sequence goes on along the minus strand of CAUPJC010000035.1, from coordinate 7,456 downwards.
GCTCGGCAATTTCAGCTAAAGTTTGATTTTTTTTACTCTTATCAAGCTGATTGTCTATCTTTTTCATAGTCGTTTTTTTTTAAAATTACTATTATAAAATTAACCTAAAACAAGATAATATAATTTCAACCACAACTTTTATTGTTACATAATTACCCGCCGTGCATCCAAAATACAGCAATACAATCGGCTAAAGTTTTTATGAAAGACTAAATTTCTCGCTTAGCCCCGATGGAAGTGAAAATCCTTGTGAGCCGGGGTTGGGCTCACAAGATTACTTCACTATACATTTATTTTCATAGGAGTTCAGTGAACTTCGTTTGTAGCGGACAGCGGGATTAGATTTCTTATGAAAATTGATTTTCTGCTGCTAAAAATCAGGAAAATGCTTTTGTTAATTTGCACAATATGAAATAATTAACTAAAAACTCAGTATCTTTATAATACTTGAAATCAAGCATTTAAAATATAATCTAACATTTTAAAAGTATGGAAACCACAAATGTAAAAGCTTATGGTACTTCAGTAGCTTATGCACGTTTGGAACAAATGGAAATTCAGCGCTGAAACGTGACTGCAAAAGATATTGAAATTGATATTTTGTATTGCGGTGTTTGCCACTCAGATTTGCACACCGCGAGAAATGACTAGAAATTTACGACTTATCCGACGGTTTTTGGTCACGTAATTGTTGGAAAAGTGACCAAAGTAGGAAGCAAAGATACTAAACTAAAAGTGGGTGATTTTGCCACAGTGGGCTGTTTAGTTGGTTCATGCCACACCTGCGATAACTGCAAAGAGGATCTGAAACAATATTGCTCCAATGGATGGATTGGAACGTACAACAGCCGCGACAAGTATTTAGGCGGATTGGGACACATGGCTATCAAACTTGCCAAAGGTCATGTTGCCGAGGTTACGCTGTTTTCAAGAACACCAGGCAAAGAAAAAGATGCTTTAGAATTGGATGCCGATTTCGTTGTTATTTCGACTGATGATGCTTATATGAGTACTGTAGGCGGAAAATTTGATTTGATTATTGATACCGTTCCTTATGTGCATGATGTAAACCCGTATGTTGGGACTTTAAATACTAATGGAACTTTAGTCATTGAAGGTTATTTAGAAGGCTTGGAACCGTTCCTGAATACTGTTCCGATGATAATGGGAAGAAAATCAGTAGCGGGTTCATTAATTGGCGGGTTTGCCAAAACTCAGGAAATGCTGGACTTTTGCGGGGAGCATAACATTGTATCCGAAATTGAATTAATCAAAATGCAGGACATCAACGAAGCCTACGAAAGAATGTTGAAAAGTTATGTCCGCTACCGTTTTGTGATTGATATGGCGTCGCTGAAAGAGTGATAAGAAAGCGGCAGTTAAGATCAGAAAAAAAACCGTTACTTCTTACATGGTAAGTAGTAGCGGTTTTATTCAAAAAAAATATTTTCAGGTACTAATTCAAAACTATTTTTTCAATTCTTATATATTGTAAATCATTTATTTAAAATTCTAAGGGATATCAATTGTAAGCTGCCACTGCAAAAAAAAAGGAACTCTGATATTTCATACAAAATTACATTATCATCAAACAATAAACAATATAAAACATTAATATTAATAAATATTTAATATATATAAATTAAAAATAAATATTCTTTACTATTTTAACAAATCTACATTTGTAAATATATCAATATGAAGAGAAATCAATTATATTAAATTATAACTTTTACTACTAATTATTGGATTTGTTTTGTGGCTGATTCCAATTCCGACACAAAACCTTAATTTTAGGTTTTAAAAAATTGATTTTATAGCTGAATAACAAGTCGATTTCTAGTAAAACCTTAAACATTGATTGGATCTGAATTATCCTATATTGATTCATAAAAAAACCGTTATCACTTAAAATTTAAGCGGTAACGGTTTGTGAAAAAAAAATTATTCGGTTACTAATTCAAAATTATTTTTTTTCTAATTGTCGTATATAATTGACCAGTTTCCAACGCTGATCATCTGTTAGTATTTCAAAATAAGTGGCCATTGGAGCTTTCCCATTGGTTACTTTCCAGAAAATGGCTCCATCGGTTTGATTCATTACATTCAGAGCAGTAAAATTAGCAGGACGCGGCTCTAAGGTAAGACCAGCTTGTCCATTACCCTGCCCCTTATTGCCATGACACAAAACACACATCTGATTAAATATTATTTTCCCTTCATCTGTTGCTTTTTGATTTCCTACAAACGGATTTTGCAATGAATTAGAATATTCTGGTGCGGTCCAACTTATTTCCTGTGCAAAACTCTTTGTTCCTGTTCCAATTAGCAGTGCTAATATTGCTAAAATTTGAAATTTTGTTTTCATGGCTAAGTGCTTGTTTAATTATACATCAAATTTAAGAAAACGTTATAGTCTAAAACCTGATAAATATCATGAAATCAGCAAGTTTTTAAATAAAAACCAAAATAGCAATGCAAAATTATCAAATTATCAATATAAAATCAATTTATTAATTATTCCATATATTATTTAACAAAGTAACATCTTTAAATACACCATTATTAACAAAAATGAATTTTATTTTTTTGTTGCAGTTTTAAAAAATTTACTATTCCTTTTTAATTCATTACCGAAGATGCTGGCTTTTGATGTAAATTGTTTTTCAGATTATTCTATAAGCAATAATTAAATTGAAGGAAATGACAAACTACTTACATTTTTAATTGGTTTATTGGGTTACAAATGAATACACATTTTGAAGTATTGTTCAATATTCATTTTTGTTTCGCAGATTCTAATTTTTCAGTTTTATAGTTTTTTAAACTGCGCTTCGCTGATAATAGATTATAATCATTTGACCCTAACAGAATTCTAAATAATAAAAAAATACGAAAATAAACATACATAAAGTACAGCATAAAGACTTCTTAATTACATTTGTAAGAAAAATAAAGTTACAAATACCGTAATTACTGTCTCTAAAAACTGTAGCGATATGAAGTTAGATACTATTGAAGGTTCAAATAATTATTATGTCAGCCATAAAAAACCATTTACAGAGACGCTGATTTCAAGAGAAGCTATAAAAACCGTTATCAACTTTGCTTATGAAATGTGTTTTGGTGCAGGACATCATCGAGACTGCAGAACTGGCGGGCAGTATGATCGAAAAGGAGGTGAAAAATTCTGCAATACATTCCAAGGAAAATTAGCGGAAGTAGTACTGTATAATTATTTCAAATCAGAAGGTTTTAATCTAAAAGAACCTGATTTTGGCATTTACAAAGAAGGAATTTGGGATGATTCGGATTTAGAGATTCAAAGCAAAAAAATCAATGTAAAATCTGCTGCTTATCAGTCTAATTTATTGTTGCTTGAAACTAAGGATTGGAATTCTCAAGGGCAGTATATACCGAATATGCTGCTCAATAATGGTGCAACGGTTCTGTATGATTATTTTGTTTTGGTTAGAATTGAACCTGACATTAAAAAGCTCTTTAAGGCAGAACGATTATTATTAAGCAATGAAATAGAACGCAAAACTATTGATGATATCCTTTTTGCAAATAATTGGTATTTTGACATTGCCGGATATTGCACCAATACCGATATAGTAATGGCAATCGCAAATGGATATATTTTACCTCAAAATGCAATATTAAATCAATACACCAAAATGGACGCCAGCAACTACTATATTCAAAGCGGGGATTTGAGATGTATAAAAGAGTTTATTCAGGAATTAAAAGCTATTTAATACCATTAAGAACCTTCAAAATATTCTTTGACACTGCCTGAACTACAGGAACGCTTACGGAATTTCCTGCTTGTTTATAAATGCTTGAATTAGCCGCTTTTGTTGGTATTTTGAAAGTATCCGGAAATCCCTGAAATCGAAGGCATTCTCTTGGGGTCAGTTTTCTAAAGCCAAATTCAGTTTTAATAAGCGGTACGTTATGCCCGCCGGTTCCCATATTAGCAGTAAGGGTTGGACACACATTCGATTTGTTTTCTCTTACATACTGGCGTCTGAATTGATAAACAGTATCCTCAGATTTCATGGTTTCTTCCAGCATATTATACATATACTTATCTGCGCCGTAATAGAAATTATCTTCTACTTTTTCTGTACTGATTACCTCTTTTATCCTCTTTCTCAGCTTTTCTTTTTGTGGAAATTCAAATTTTTTCTCAGCATCCGGATAGACTGATTCATCAAAAGCAACCATGAAAATCCGTTCTCTGTTATGAGGAATATTTCCATAGTCTTTAGTATTCAAAACCTTGGCTTGAAAGGAATAATTTCTGTCTCTCAGCGACTGCTCGATAACTTTCATTGTTTTACCACCGTCGTGAGTCGCCAGATTTTTGACATTCTCCAAAAAAACAACTTTCGGTCTCATTGTGTCGACAAAATCAAGTATTCGAAAGAAGTGATTTCCCCTATTGTCATCAAATCCTTTTCTATAACCCGCTACCGAAAACGGCTGGCACGGAAAACCTGCAGTCAATATATCTATTTTTGGTATCTCATCAATATCCAGCTGCAGAATATCGCCTTCGATAAGCTGATGTTCAAAATTATTTCTGTAGGTTATGCAGGCATTTTTATCAAATTCATTAGCCCATTTTATGTCAAATCCTGATTTTTTAAATCCCAGACATATCCCGCCAATTCCTGCATATAAACTGCCGACAGTATATTTTTTACTCATTTCATTCAATTTAACAGCTAATTTAGTGTGCGAAAATACATTTTCTAAAACAAATATACACGTTGAAATGGGTATTAAAAAAATTAAAGACAAATACTGTCTAATTGCATAAACCGAAATATAGAAGGTATTATTTTGGAGCTATTTCCTGCGACTGTTTCATACAAGCATTCAATATCATAAAGTTAAGCTTTAATTGTTCTTGCAAAGACACAAAATCAAGAACCAATTTCTTAGCGCCTTTGCGAGAATTAAATTTAACCCAGATTCCGAATTAGAAATCTATTACAACCAAGGCATTCGCGTTTAAAATTTTTTCCCACGAATTTCACGAATTGTCACAAATTATTATGATAATTTTAAAATTGAATTACACAAATTTTATCTGTTTTAAGAATTTGTGTAATTAAAACAGATTGTTTTTAGTGTAAATTTGTGCAATTCGTGGTTAACTTTTTTTAAAAGCGAATGCCCTGTTAATGGGCTTTTTAATAATACAATCTAAAATCAAGTAATTTACAGATTGCATAATGCTTTTGATGCAATTCTTCTACTATTTCTACAACATCATCCAGTTCTTGGCACAAACTAAAAAATGCTTTATCCAATAAACTGCTGTTTATATTCTTGTGAGCCACGCCATAACCCGAAACTGCGAGTGCTCCTGTGATATCCAAAAAGTATTGGGCTTCATCTTCTTTCAAGTCAAGCACTTTGGTATTAGCAAAATGCAAAATCTTGCCTTTCATTTTACCTTCAAAGATTTCGGCTATTTCTTCAAAACTATAGTAATAATCATTTAGACAGATTGTATTTCTTTTGCCCTGCATTACTAAATAAATAATTTCGTAGTCCTTAAAATTGTGATCATCATAAAGCAGTGTATTCAAGCTTTCCTCCAGCCCTTCAATAGTATCACAGGTTTTATAAATGCTTGAAATTCCATGCTCAAGTGCCAGTTTTTCAAGATTTATGACAACATCTGTGATGGTGTTTACTTCCACATCGGGAACGCCTTCAAGACAAAAAATAAATTGGTCGTCCTCAAAATTATGTTTGTGCTGCAGATTCAAAATATATGCTTTTAATAGTTACTCAATTCAATAATGAAGATAAGAATTAAAAAATTAATTCACCAAAATTTAACTGCAAACCTAACTAATTTTTACTAATAATTTTGGCAAAAAGTTATAACTTCAGGTTGAAAATCCTTGTTATCTTAGCCAACTATAAAACATCATAAATATCTTGTCTATGGCTACCTTTAGCAAACAATTATCTTTTCGCTGGTCTGATTTAGATCCTAATTTTCACTTGCGCCACAGTGCATATTATGATTTTGGCGCACAGCATCGTGTTGAACTGCTGGAACAGTTAGGTTTAACATTAAGAGTAATGCAAACCGAACATATTGGTCCAATATTATTCAGAGAAGAATGTGTTTTTAGAAAAGAAATCAAGCTCTCTGACATTATCATCATGCAGACAAAAATGGCAAAAATGAAAACCGATGCTTCACGCTGGTCTATTATTCATGAGTTTTATAAAGACGATACATTATGTGCCACCATAACCGTGGATGGTGCATGGATGGATACTAAACTAAGAAAACTGGCCACTCCAACTCCGCAGCTTGTTGTGGATGCGCTGAGCGTTTTTCCTAAAAGTGCTGACTTTATAAGTTTATAATCCAATACCATTTAAAATTAAAATTTACCGTAATAAAATGTTCTTTTTTCCTTTCTTCTTCAAAATAAAAAGATACCGTAGCGATGCTATGCTTTATTTTTCTTTTTCGAATAAATAAAAAAATCTAAATTTTCTTTGCAGTAAATTTCAATGTTAAATGGTATAAGTTCTTGTATTTTTGTTTTCTGTGATGGTCTTAAAAAATAAAAATGTTGTCTTTTAGCCCCGACAGAAGTGGAAATCCTTGTGGACTGGGGTTCAGTCCACAAGATTACTTCACTATACTTTTACTTTCATAGGAGTTCAGTGAACTGTGTTTGTAACGTATGGCGGGACAATGCTTCTTGAAAACAACAAATCTTTCTGCTCCAAAAAAACAATAATCAAATTTGAGTTTATAATTAATTTAAAAACCAACGAAATATGTTTACAATCGAACAAATAAAAGAGGCTCATTCTAAAGTAAAAAGCGGTGCCGATTTTCCAAATTACATACAGGATCTAATCATTTTAGGCGTAAAAGGATATGATACCTTTGTAAATGATGGTCATGTTCAGTATTATGGAGTAAATAATTACACTCTTACTTCGGATGAAAAATACGATTTGATAGCAATTGCTGCATCTGCCAATAAAGAGCGGTTTATCGAATTTTTGGTAATGCACCAAGACGGTCAAACCGACTATTTAACATTTTGCAATCATGCTGGTCAGTGTGGCATTGCACGATGGAGAGTGGATATTATTGAAATGACCTGTACGTATTTTGATCAATCTGATTCAGAAATCTTAATTGAAAAAATTTCGGTTTAGAAGGGTGAAAAAATAATTCTATTTTTATAAAATGAAAAGAGGCTGTCCAAAAAGTAAGGACAGCCTTTTTTTTGCTGTTTTTAATCTAAAATAGTATCTTAGAGTTGCACAAAAAACGAGCAATGGCTAAAGTAATATTTAAATCGCAATCGATCAATACTCCGGAACTTTTTCCGGTAAATATTTTTGATAAAATCCCAGAAAACCACCCTGTTCGGTTAGTTGACCAGGTTGT
>CAUPJC010000034.1:0-57833 GCA_963511475.1 uncultured Flavobacterium sp. | reverse complement strand
ATTGTAATTACTTCGGATTTTGACATAATCGAAGGACGTTTGGAAGGCTTTCCTAGTAGAAAAGGTTGTGTGGTTTTGTCAAAATCTTTACAAAATTCATCAACAATAGAAAAAATATCAGTAATTTTATCGAAACAAATAATAAGGTAGGGTTTAGTTAAATATTTAATTGTCAGAGATTTAAATATACTAAATTTTACCTTTTTGTGCAATGTTTTCAGCCTAAATTATTAATCGAGTTCAGGTTTTAAGGTTGTTTAAGATAGTTTAAAAGTTTAAGGTTGTTTAATTGTTTCATGTTACATCGGATGTAATTTTATTGAGTCAAGGATTTCTTGCGAGATTTTTTCATGCATAAATCTCGCAAAGACGCGAAGACGCAAAGAAAGAGGTTAAAACTTTGCAAATCAGCGTCTTTGCGAGAAAAAACAAAGCTTGTTCTGTCAGTATGAAAATATTAGGTCAAGGTATTGCGTGATATGTGTGCTTTAGACTGACTAAAGCATAAAAAAAGAGACAAGAATTAACTTGTCTCTTTGTGTTTTTCTTAAAATTGCTGTTTAATAATTGTATGCTACAGCTTCTAATTTGGAATCGGTTTGATTGGTAATCACAACAAAGGGGAATCCTTGTTCTGCAGCCTGTTTTTTTAATCTGGTTGAAGCGTCTGCAATCCAATCTGATTTTGTCTGTCCTTTTGGTTTGTGGATTGTGGTTTTTAAATCGACTCCCTGATGTAAACCGTTTGTTTGAGTATTTGTTATTAACTGCACATTCTTATATCCTTTTTTTCCGGTAACATCTATTTTGTGATTATCAATAAGTATGTTGTTTGTCTTTTTATCAATTACCTTGTCAATAGCAAAAAGACTGATTTCGTTTACAGTACTGCTTCCAGGAAGCGAATAAAAAACAGTGTTGTTTTTGGTAGTGACATAATTTACTTCTAGTTTTTCTCCATTTTGTTTTACAATAATGTGAGAGTCAGCAAATATTAAAGAGGTAAATAAAGTAAGTGCGAGTGTGAATATCGTTTTCATAATATATGTGTTTGAATTTTATTTTGATTGTATTAAAAAAGTTTTTCCGAATCTAATTGATTTCGAAAGCGGATCTTAAGCAAATAAATGAAATTCAGGAGGCGGATTTGATAAATCCAAAATTACTGATGGTGGCAGAGCAGTGCCTTTGCTAAAGTGAAGTTCTGTGGGAACTATAGCTTGAAAAGAAATACTAAATAGAGAAGAAAAATCATATACTAATTCAAATTTTTTCTCCTCTACTTCTGATTTTCCTTCTGGCAAAGCTTCTTTTTTATCAGCAATTTTTCTTTCGGAAGCAGTTTTTATAATATTAGAAACAGACGGCGCAGCCCAAGTAATGGTGAGCAGTAAGCAAAGGGTATAAAGTGCTATTTTGCGTGCTGTTTTCATGTTTGTAAATTTATAGTAAACCTCAATAAAATCAAAGGTTTTAACAGAATTTTGACTATTATATTTTATGATTGTAAAGGTTTGAAAAAAGTGCATGATTCGGGTTGTGCTACCCTGTTCCAGCTGGGGGTTATTTGTAGAATTGTGCTTTAATTTTAATATTACCCCCAGATAAAATCAATATTTATGCTTGTGTTTGAAATTTGCATCTTATTAATAAATTGGTTTTTGTCTTGAATTTGATTTTTTTGAATAAATTATTCCATCTGTCTTTAAATTTTGCAAAGAAATTCATTGATATTTGCTCTGTCAATTGTATTCAAAAGAAATGGAAACAAAAAAAGCGTATAATGAAAAAACTGTTTTTTATAGCGGCTGTGATTTTTTTACTGTATAGCTGTAACAAAAGGGAAAGTAAAACCTTTAAAAAATTTTATAAAGCTTCAAAAGGAGATTCAACAGCTTTTCTGTCATTGGTTTTTACAGAAAATACTTTTTATGGAGAATATGAAATCCGATATGGACTTTTGGGAAAAGATTCTGGAGCCGTTCGGGGCAATCGGATAGGAGACACATTGAGAGGAGATTTTTGCTACCGTTCTTATGGCGGTGATATAAAAAGAGCCCCTTTTGTTTTGTTGGAAAATAATCAAAAATTAAAACAGGGAACAGGATTGGTTTCTACTTATATGACGATCCCTTTCTTTGTGAAAGGAACATTAGAATTTAAAGACTCCAATTTTTCATTTGAACCAATAGAGAAAAGGGAATTTGGGAAATGATTTTGTCGTTTAATTGTTTAACCGTTTGGACTGTCTGCAAAATCATAGTTTCTTAGCATCTTAGTGGCTATAAAAGAAATTTGTAAGTTTGTAGTTCATAAAATTGTAATATGAAAAAACCGCTTGAATTAAGAACCGTAAATGTTACGCGCTACATTTCTCCCCTTCGTGAAGGCGGTTCACTGCCGGCTTTGGCCGAAGCCGATGATGATTTTAAATATGTTTTGAAATTCAGAGGAGCGGGACATGGTGTAAAAGCCCTGATTGCCGAACTGATAGGCGGTGAAATCGCAAGAGTGCTGCATCTGAAAATGCCCGAATTAGTTTTTGCTAATCTGGACGAAGCTTTTGGCCGTACTGAAGGCGATGAGGAAATTCAGGATTTATTGCAGGGAAGCCAAGGGCTTAATTTAGCACTGCATTTTTTATCGGGAGCGATTACTTTTGATCCTGTGGTGACAAAACTTTCACCAGAACTGTCTTCGCAAATTGTTTGGCTTGATGCTTTTATTACCAATGTTGACCGAACGTTCCGAAATACCAATATGCTTATTTGGCACAAAGAATTATGGCTCATCGATCATGGAGCGTCTTTATATTTTCATCATTCTTGGAATACTTGGGAAACGCACGCCAAAAGTCCTTTTGCACTGATAAAAGACCATGTGTTACTGCCACAAGCTAGTGAACTGCAAGCAACCGATATTGCGTTCAAAAAAATACTGACCAAAGAAATTTTGCAGGATATTGTCAATTACATTCCAGAAGACTGGCTCCATTGGGAAGACAGTGAGCAGACTCCAGACGAAATCAGAGATGTTTACTTTCAGTTTTTATGGACGAGATTGAACCATTCAGAAATTTTTATAAATGAAGCCCAAAATGCAAGAGAAAAACTTATATGAATATGCCGTTATTCGCGTAGTGCCAAGGGTAGAACGCGAAGAATTCCTAAATGTAGGCGTTATTCTGTTTTGCAAAAAAGCGAAATTTATAAAAATGCTCTATTCAGTTAACGAAGCAAAACTGCTGTTGTTTTCCGAAGACTTTGACTTGGAACAGCTCGAATTAAATTTAGAATCTTTTCAAAAAATTGCACAGGGTGGAAGGGCAGGAGGACCAATAGGCGAGTTTGATATTCCGTCCCGTTTTCGCTGGTTAACTGCTATCCGAAGTTCGGCAATACAGACTTCAAGACCGCATACAGGTTTTTGTGATGATTTGGATAAAACCATTCAGAGGCTGTTTGAAGAATTGGTTTTGTAATTCTATTAAATTACGGCTAATAAAAAACTGCTGCTATTGTTTCATCAATTAGAGTTGCTCATCTTTTCCTTTTATAGCTAAATCATTCAAAACCATTGCTGCACTGTTATCCGCAGTAGCCGATAAACCCGCAACATATACTCCTTTTTCGCCTGCAGTTGATTTTATTCCAAATACCGTAGCCTCGTCACCCGGGTCTGATTCTCCTTCGTAGCGGTAGATATGCACGATTTCAAAATCATTTGGACTATTTATAATTTTAGTTTCCTGAATATTAAAATCTACTGTAAAACCTTTTTCTTTTAATTCTTCCAATGCTTTTGAAACTGTAGCATAATGATACATCCCTTTATCCATGACTTTAGTTTTATAATGAGATATAAAATTAATTTCATTACAACTTTTGGACTTATAGAATTATCAATAAGAATTGCAAAATTATGCGATGAATTTCCGCTGAAGAAAGGTTTGAATTATTTGGGCGTAACCCCAAAGCAGAAAATTTCGTTTCAGATTTATCTTTCTGCTGGCTTTGGGGTCGGGCTTTTGGCTTTATTCCCGCTATAAAAAACTACGGCTAAAAAGCCTTGTTTTTTTAAATCGGTAGATATCACCGCAATCCCTTACGCGGCCTGTACGCTGATTAAGAAATTTAGCGGTGAAAATTTGATTTTGAAATATGTTTAATGGGAGTATTTGTATTTAGTAAAAGTTCCAAATAAATTTGCTGAGAATACAGTAATTGATACGATATTGCAAATCATTAAAATTTCTATTTCATTAATTTCCATTAGAATTACAGAAGTCAAAATAATAGCTGTATGTAAGATGGAAAGCTTCAAATTTGTTTTTCTTTTACTCAAAGCGATAATTCCATAAGTCAATAAAAAGACATAAAAGAAGATTAAGAAAATTAACGGACAGAGATTGATCATATTGATATCCCAAGCCCATCCAACAGTTTTGTTAATTCCAAAATGTTTGTATCGATTTGCAAATAGATTGATGAGAATGAAAATCAGAAATAAAATTATAACCATTCTTTTCTGAAAAAAATATCGAAGTAATTTCATATTGGTTTTAGTCTAATTGATAAAACGCTATTTTTCTATAAAAACCGCAAAATCTTCATCATATTTAGTCGGAATTATTTCTGTGATTTCATAATCAGCTATTTCATTTTGATAAAAAGGGTCTTGCTTAATGATTTCCTGCAGCATTTCTCTGTCCACATCACGAACTAATATTACGCCGCCTGTTCTTGGATTTTTTCTTCCCGAAAAAATGAATTTCTTTTCAGTATAATATTTGTCTAAAAATTGAACGTGAGGTTCCATAATTTTTCTACCTCGATGATGTCTTTTTTATAGGATAATGAAACAATGAACATTTAGCGTGTTTTTTAGTTATGATTTATTTATTGTTTTCTCAAAGTTTTAATCAGCTGATTGTTGCGTTTATCAGCTCTCGAGTTTTGCAGTGAAATAACAGCCCAGATTGCGGCGGGAATCCAGCCAATTAAAGTTACTTGCAAAATCAGGCAGAGAATTGAAGTTAGTATTTTGCCTCTCAAGAAGAAAGAAACAAACGGAAAAAATATTGCAATTTAATGTCATAGCATTTCTGGGTTGTCTAAAAATCAGTTATATGTTTTGCGTTCCGCCTTACTATTCCGTCGGAATTTTTGACATATCCATATAGAAAATTTCCCAAGTGTGTCCGTCAAAATCTTCGATAGTACGCATTTGCATGAAACCATAATCTTTCATTTCGCTCGGCTCTATTCCGCCGGCGTTTAGACCATTTGCCATAATGCTGTTCACTTCATCAACACTGTCAGTTGATAACGAAAAAAGTCCCGCTATGTTAGATTTGGTGTCTGCAATAGGTTTGATTGTAAAGCTTGAAAACTTTTCGTGTGTCAAAAGCATTACAAAAATGTTTTCACACCAAACCATGCATTTTCCGCTGTCGTCCGAAAATTGAGGATTGTTTGTAAAGCCTAACGCAGTATAAAAGGCCATAGATTTTTGAAGGTCAGTTACTGCTAAATTGATAAAAATTTGTTTTGCCATTTTTTTAAATTTTATAATAATCAAGTGTTGAAATAAAACAATGTTATTCTTCTGATTAGACCTAATAGGTTTTAAAAACTTTTGTTCCGAAGAGTTCAATAAGTATTTTAGCGAATCTTAGCCGTCCTGTTTGTCATTCCGACGAAGGAGGAATCCCCGTTGGTTGCTCACGTTGCGGAGATTCCTCCTTCGTCGGAATGACAATATTGTGTAAAAACCTGTCGCATTTTATACTACTTTTTTACTAAGTTTAAGCATCAGGGATATTCGGTTCGACCAAACGTTTTAATTTGTCTAATGATTCTTGCCAGCCTAAATAACACATTTCTGTCGGTATTGCATCAGGTATTCCTTCCTGTGTTGCAAAAAGTTCTGTACCGCATAGTACTTTTCGCAGTTCGATTGTTGTAATCATCTGTCCCGGTAAATTGGGGTCGTCAAACTGGTCTGAATATTTTAATCGTTCGTTAGGTACAATTTCCAAATATTCGCCTCCAAATGAATCACTTTTCCCCGTAGTAAAATTGGTAAATGACATTTTGTATTTTCCGCCAATTCGGAAATCCATACTATGTACTTTGCAGACAAAACCATAAGGCGGAAACCAAGACGCCATTGCATCCGCATCTGTGAATGCTTTATAAACTTTCTCAACAGGTGCCGAAAAAACTCTGTGAAGTGTAACTTTATTTGCCATGATGTTCTTTTTTAGAGAGTTAAATTTAATATTTTTTGGATTAAATTTTTCTGTTTGGCTAAAAAAATCTTTTTCTCAGTTGCTAGCGCGAGCGTCACGCTCGTGAGATTTCCTATTGGCTTTTCGTGGCGTTCACGAGCGTGACGCTCGCGCTAGTAGGTTAGCTTTTTTTAATCAATTGAATAATAGTAATTTTTGTCTCTTTTATCTATGTTTATAAGTCCTTTAGGAGCTAAAACTCTAGAGCCCCATAAAGATACTTTCTGTGTTGTACAACCAACTGCATCTGCAATTTCTCTAGCATTCATAGCTTCTTCTGAGTTAAGAGATGAGATTTGACCTAAAATTTTTATTTCAACTTCCGCATAATTACCTTCTGTTTTTGGAATATCCATATGAATTATTTCTATCAAAAGTTCATCGTCATCAAAACACCTTTTTACTTTTGATTTGACAACTTCATTTTCATCATATATTTTATTACAATTTGGACATCTATAACTTTTTGCTTTTTCTTTAGTAAAATATGGATCATATGCACTTAACACTGTGTCATAAATAAACCTTATCGCAGTGTATTCATCTTTTTCTTCAGCATATTTAATATTGTATTCATTACAAATGTCATAGTCGATACTATATAAATTATAACTTCCGCCATATTTTGATGCAATATTTTCTGAAAGAAAATGTAAGTGAAAATTCTCGCACAGAATATTTAAATATTCTTTTCTAATCGGATCAGCTAATAAATGGCTGGCTGGCCTATCTGGATGTTTGTTTTTTTCACTAATAGCTTTTGAAATTATTGAATTCCACATATCCATATAAAAGCCAGGTAATAATTTTCTTTTTATACTACCTTCAAATTGTCTTTGATATGTTTTTCTTGCAGAAGATATGCCATAATTTAATTCAGTCAAGCCTATTCTATTATCACTAGAATTTGTTTGCGCTTGGATAAAAGATTGCTGTAATATTAATCCAATTGTACGTGGTACACCTATTGCCTCTTTTGTTATTCTTGAAAAAACTTGGTCTTTAGATGCTTTAAATACATCTTGTATTGTTAAGCCGTTACAGAAAATAGAAATACGTCTTTCAATTAAAATTTCTACAAATTCTTGCATTTTTTTAATTGCGGAAATTGCACCCCCATAGCGATCAACATAATCATTGAAATTTAAAGGAATAGGAAAAATATCTCGACCTATGATAATTTTATCGCCAAAATCATAACGATCAGTAATAACCCCAACTTTGAAAAACATTCCCATTCTTGATCCTAAAAATGTTTTTAATAGACCTGCAAACTTTTGTTGAGATTTTTCAGATAAATCAGAATATTCATCTATAAAAACAAAAATATTATTGATTTTTGCTTTTTTCTTGATATCGTTAATTTTATTTAGAAAATCTTGAACATTTATTCCTCTTAGCTGTGTATAGGATTGCCCTGTTTCTGTTGTTGAATTTGCTGATAATTTACCACTAAGTTCAAGTTCTGTTAAACTTAATTTTGAATTTATTTCTGCTTGTTCGCTTTCTGTTAATTTTGTTGAAATTGATGTACTTGACTGATTTCTTAGAGCAATACCTTCAACTAAAACTTTTTCTATATATTCTAAATCATCTAATGCAGGGTTTTCTTTTTTAAATAACAATAAGAATTTATCGTCAAACATCAATTCTAACTGTCGTTTAAGTGATTCAATAATTTGTCTAATGAAATGTACTTCGATTAATTGTAAATTATCTTCACTGTCAAATAAATCATTGCAAGTACTTAAATCTACATATATTGGTAATACTTTTTCTTTATTAAATATGGATTCTTTGTCTTTAAGTTTTGGTGAAATTGTTTTTAGACACTCAAAATAAGCTCTTAAAAGATTCGTTGTCTTGCCAGTTCCTCTTCTTCCAGCTATAAAATTATCCTGTTTTTGCAAAAGACTTTGCATAATACCAAAGAAGTCTACGAAATAATCTTCCAAATTCTCCAATTCATTAACTTGGTCAAGTGTAATATAATCTGCTCTTAAAATTGAATCGAAAGCATTTCTTAAATTTTGTAACTCTTTTGATGTCATATGTTGTCTTTTAAAATATCAGCTAACGGGAATATATATGAAACAGACTTTCTCTAATCTACCCAACAGGTAAATGAAAGTGATTTTGTTTTTCTCCTTTCAAATATATGTTTTTTTTCTTACCATTTTGTAGAATTTCATATTGAATAATAGCCTTTTAAATTTAATCAAAGAACAAATAATACTGTAGTTTTTAAATTGTTTTTCTTAAAAAAATCTGATGCTGTTGTAGCCCTGATGGTAGCGTCATCCTGTGTGCCTGGGGTTCAGGCACACAGATACAGCGGACAGCAGGATTAGCTCCCAAAAAAACAATTTTTTCTAATTCTAAAACCTTTCCTTAGGAAAAGTGTGTTGTATTACATTTTTTCCTTTGAAAAAGTGTGTGTGATTACATTTTTTCAAAGGAAAAAGTGCGATTATTAAATATAATTAGAAATTGTCAGCTAATTTTTCTCAAAAGAAAAACCATTTAAATCTCACTAAACACTAGCAAAACTTAAATGGTCTTATATGACTTATATGGTAAAAAAATTACTTTGAATTAAGGAAATCCTTCAATTCATCATAAGTTGAAATCTTAACGCTTACTTTCTCTTTGTTCATCACGCTTTCTATTTGTGTCGGCAGGGGCAAAGTAACGCCCAAAGCCGGCTCCACTACATCTAAAAACTTGATAGGATGCGCTGTTTCCAGAAAAACACCAATCGCATTTGGTATGTTTAGTAATTCTTTTTTCAATCCTAAATAACCAACAGCTCCGTGCGGTTCGGCGATATAGCCTCTTTCGTTATAGATGGCTTTTAATGCCACCAAAGTTTCGGCATCAGTAAAAGTGTATGACGTAAAATCTTTTTTGAACTGCTCCAAATCATTTTGATACATTTCCTGAATACGGACAAAATTACTTGGATTTCCAACATCCATCGCATTCGAAATCGTAGCGATAGATGGTTTTGGATCGTAAATTCCGTTGGTAAGGAATCTCGGCACCGTATCGTTTACATTGGTAGAAGCCACGAAATGCTCGATAGGCAGACCCATTTTTTTAGCAATGATACCAGCACAAATATTTCCGAAGTTTCCGCTTGGACAGGAGAAAACTAACGGTTTGTTTTGTGCTTTCAATGCTTTGTAAGCAAAGAAAAAGTAAAACATCTGCGGTAGCCAGCGCGCAATATTAATCGAATTGGCAGAAGTCAGGTGGATGTGTTCTAAATCTTTATCAAGAAACGCTTTTTTGACCATGTCTTGGCAATCATCAAAAACACCGTCAACTTCAAGGGCTTTTATGTTTTGTCCCAAAGTCGTCAGTTGTTTTTCCTGTATGTCGCTCACTTTCCCCGAAGGATAAAGAATAACCACATCGACTCCGTTTACGCCAAGAAAACCGCTGGCTACAGCTCCTCCCGTATCTCCGGAAGTCGCTACAAGGACGGTATTTTTACTGTTTTTGCTGTCTCTGTTAAAATACGCCAGACAGCGGGACATAAAACGCGCTCCAACATCCTTGAACGCCATAGTCGGACCATGAAATAACTCAAGGGAATAGATTCCGTTTTCAACTTCTATCAAGGGGAAATCGAAACATAATGTTTCACCTATGATTTTTTTCAGCGTTTCGGCTGGGATTTCTTCTCCCACAAATTGTTTGATCGCTTCAAAAGCAATTTCTTCGTGAGATAAATTTTCGATAGCCTCAAAAAAACTTGGAGCTAGAGGCGTAATGGTTTCCGGAAAATACAAACCTTTGTCGGTTGCCAATCCTTGAATTACCGCTTCCTGAAAAGAAACGTTTGGTGCGTTATGGTTTAAGCTGTAATATTTCATTTTTAAATTTTGGTATTAAGATTTTAGAATTAAGTATTAAGATTTCTCAAGCTTCCTAGATTTTCAATCTCAAATCGTATTTCTAACCTCGTACTTCTAACTTTATATTATTTTCATTCCCTCGTCATTCACTTTAGAAACGTGAATTTCATAAGGTAAATTCATTTCTTCGTAAACGGCGCTCATGGCTTTGGCGATTTTATCGGCGTTTTCTTTTCCTTTGCTTAATGCAAAAATAGAAGGGCCGGAACCTGATATTCCCGAACCTAAAGCTCCATTTTCATAAGCAGTTTGCTTGATCAAATCAAATCCCGGAATCAGCATAGAGCGGATTGGTTCTATGATTTCGTCGTGCAGCGAACGCCCGATCAATTCGTAATCCTCAGTGTACAATCCTGCTACTAGTCCGCCTACATTTCCCCATTGGGTAATGGCACTTTTAAGGGAAACGGTTTGTTTTAATACTGAACGCGCATCCGATGTTTTCAACTCAATCTGAGGGTGAACTACGGTTGCATATAATTCGGAAGGGCTTTTAATTTTGATGATATCCAAAGGATTTGAACTTCGAACCAATGTAAAACCTCCCAAAAGGGCAGGGGCAACATTGTCGGCATGAGCATTTCCGCTGGCTAATTTTTCGCCCTGCATCGCAAATTTCACCAATTCTTTTCGGGTGAAAGGACGTCCCAATAATTCGTTGATTCCAAAAACCGCACCTGCTGAACTGGCCGCACTGCTTCCGATTCCGCTTCCTGCCTTGATGTGTTTGTAGATTTCGATTTCAAAACCAAATTCGGTTTCTACTTCTTCCAGCATCGCCAGCGCAGCAACTCCGGCAACATTGTTTTCGGTTTCCAATGGTAAATCGGCACCAACAATTTTAGTTATGCGTACTCCCTTCACATCCGATTTGCGGACAATCATTTCGTCACCCGCAGTAGCCAAGCAAAGTCCGAGTACATCAAAACCGCACGAAAGATTCGCAATAGTAGCTGGGCAAAATAGTTTTATTTCAGTCATAAATATTGTTGTTGGTTGATGGTTGTTGGTTGTCGGTTTCTGTCTATCAACCATTAACCAACAACCATCAATTTAAATTATACATTTCCTATTCTAATCACATCGGCAAAAATTCCAGAAGCTGTAACCGCTGCACCAGCACCGGCACCTTTTATCAATAAAGGCTGATCTACATAACGGTCAGTATAGAATAAAACGATATTGTCTTTTCCTTCTAAATTATAAAACGGATGATCTTTTGGAATGAACTGCAAACCTACGCTTGCTTTTCCATTTTCAAATTGAGCGACAAATTTTAGTCGGCTTTCTTTTTGATTGGCTTCTGCCAAAATAGATTCAAAGTGTTTTGCATGTTCTTTTAAGGAAGCGAAAAAAGCATCATTATTGGTAGTTCCCATGCATTCCTTTGGAAGGAAAGATTTGTTTTCAATGTCTTCAATTTCCATTTGGTAGCCACTCTCACGAATCAAAATCAGAATCTTTCTGGCTACGTCAATTCCGCTTAAATCTATTTTTGGGTCTGGCTCTGTGAATCCTTGAACTCCAGCTTCTTTAACTACGTCATGAAAAGTATTGTTTTTATCAAAATTGTTAAAGATAAAGTTCAGACTGCCTGACAAAACGGCTTGTATTTTGTGCACTTTGTCGCCAGAAGCGATAAGATTTTTTACCGTATCGATGATTGGTAATCCAGCTCCAACATTTGTTTCAAAAAGGAAAGGAGCATTGAATTGACGCGACAGGCCTTTTAGTTTTTTGTAATTATCATAAGCTGATGAACAGGCAATTTTATTACAGGTTACTACGGCAACGTTTTGTTTTAAATACTGTTCGTATGTTTTAGATACTTCTTCATTGGCAGTAATATCCACAAAAATACTGTTGCGTAAATTGAGTGCTTTTACTTTCGAAATGAATTCTTCTTTATTGGCTGTTTCTCCTTTATCTAAAAGTGACTGCCATTCTTTTAAAGAAATTCCGTCTTCGTCAAAATGCATTTTTCTGGAATTAGAAACTGCAATAACTCTTAGATTTATTTTTAAATTTTCTTTTAAGAATTTCTTTTGCTGGTGGATTTGCTCGATGAATTTTTCACCCACATTTCCAACACCCATTACGAAAAGGTTTAACTGTTTAGTGTTTTCTTCAAAGAAGTTTTCGTGTAACGTATTCAGTGCTTTTTTAACGTCTCTTTCGTTAATAACTACCGAGATGTTTCTTTCGGAAGCACCTTGGGCAATCGCACGGATATTAACGTTGTTTTTTCCTAAAGTGCTAAACATTCTGCCACTTAGACCTTGGTGATTCTTCATGTTTTCACCAACCAAAGCAATAATGCATAGGTTTTGTTCAACAATACAAGGATCAACTTTGTTCTGCGTAATTTCTATTTGGAACGCTTTATTGATAGCAATTTCAGCAGTAGCAGCATCCGAATTTAAAATACCGATACAGATTGAATGTTCAGATGAAGCTTGAGTAATAAAAATCACATTGATGCTTTCATTTGATAATACCTCAAATAATCTTTTAGAAGAACCAGCAACGCCAATCATTCCAGAGCCTTCAAGAGTAATCAATGTAATATTGTCAATGTGAGTAATCCCTTTTACGGGGTTTGTCTGTGGCGAAATAGTATTAGAAATCAATGTACCTTCGGCTTGAGGCTCAAAAGTATTTTTGATTAAAATTGGAATGTTTTTTCTTAAAACAGGCTGAATTGTTGGCGGATACAATACTTTGGCACCAAAATGCGACAATTCCATAGCTTCCTGATACGATATTGTAGCGATAGGCTGGGCTTGTTTTACAATTCTTGGATTAGCTGTAAACATTCCGTTTACGTCTGTCCAAATTTCCAAATCAGTAGCATTTAATGCTCCAGCAATAATTGCAGCTGTATAATCAGATCCACCTCGTCCTAAAGTCGTAATAATACCGTCTTCAGAAGTGGCAATAAATCCAGGCATTACAACTACTTGGTTTTCATTCGATGCAAAAAAATCTGCAATCAGTTGATTCGAAAGCTGAAAGTTTACCACAGCTTTTCCAAATTGATTGTTGGTTTTAATCAATTCGCGGCTGTCTTTGTAATTGCTGTTTTTTAGTTTTTGTTTTAAAGCTTCGGCAATTATATAGGAAGATAATAATTCTCCAAAACTTAGAATAGTATCCAAAGTTCTTGGTGATAATTCGCCCAAAAGAAAACATCCGTCAAGCAATGTTTCTAAATGATTGATGATTCTTTTAATATGGCTTAATAAACCGCTTTGCTCGCTTACTGGAATAAGCTGTTTAAGCGCTTCTAAATGTTTTTTCTCAATTTCGGTAACAATTTCTTTAAAACTCTCATCATTGGAAGCAGCTTTCGAAGCTGCTAACTGCAATAAATCGGTTACTTTGCTTAAAGCGGATACAACAACAACAAGTTTTTCGGCTTGTGCTTTATTAAGGACTATGTCTAAAACTAATTTTATGTTTTCTGCATTGGCTACCGAAGTACCGCCAAATTTTAATACTCTCATAAGAAGTTTGTATTTGTTTTATGTAAATTTGAATCGCTTTTTGAATTGTTAATATCTGAAAATCAGCGATTTTGTATTTTTATTTTTGATTGCAAAATGATTTCTATACACCCATGACTTTCTTTCTTTAAAGAAAAAAGTACAGCAACTGGATTATATGTAAAATGTATACCCCTAAGGGGTAGTAGTTGTAGTAGATGTAGTTGTAACAGCAAGAGTAACCCAAATTTGAGTTGTTATCGAAGGATGATATGTGCTGTTAAATTTCTTCATTTTGATTTCCCAAAAGTACTGTTTTTAATGAAAAAACAAAGCTTTATAGTTCGTTTTTGCGAATAGTTTAATAATTAAATTGAATGTTGATTGAAATTTAATATTGCGTAATTTATTCATTCGTTTGTTGAGATTATCTTTGTTTTTAATTGAATTGTATTGTGGTTTTGATCCTGAATAAGGTTTCTAGTATTGTCAGTTTAGGCGTGAAAAACGATAATTAGCCCTTGAAAGATTTAAATAATGTAGAATTTAAAAGGATAATTGGGTACTGGATGGAGTTTTAAATTTATTTTTTGCCTTTTTTTTAATTATCGTTATAAAACATTGCTTTTTAAGGCAGTTTTGTAGAATTTTGAACACTTAAAATCATATGAATGGATAATATACATAATATAAGTACCGAATTACTTTCTTTTGAAAGCTTGCAGGAGATTATTTCGCATCATAAATCGATTGCACTTTCGGAGAATGCAAAAACGAATATAATAAAGTGCAGAAAATATTTGGATGCGAAAATGGCTTCGCATTCGGAACCTATTTATGGTATCAATACTGGTTTTGGATCTCTTTGCAATGTTAAAATTTCAAATGAAAATTTGTCAAAACTTCAAGAAAATCTAGTAAAATCCCACTCTTGCGGAACAGGGGAGGAAGTACCGAATGAGATTGTAAAATTGATGCTGTTGCTAAAGATCCAGTCTTTAAGTTATGGTCATTCGGGAATACAGTTACAGACTGTACAACGATTGGTTGATTTTTACAATAATGACATTTTGCCAGTAATCTATACTCAAGGATCTTTAGGTGCTTCTGGAGATTTAGCTCCTTTGGCTCATTTATCATTGCCTTTATTAGGAGAAGGTGAAGTTTGGTTTGAGGGTAAAAAAGTAAATTCTAGTGAGGTTTTAAAACATTTTGGATGGGAACCAATTGTGTTACAGTCCAAAGAAGGTTTGGCTTTGTTAAACGGAACACAATTCATGAGTGCTTATGGTGTTCATATTGTAATGAAAGCAAATAAGTTTTCGTTTTTGGCAGACTTAATCGGAACTATATCTTTGGAAGGCTTTGACGGCAGAATAGAACCTTTCAATGAATTGATACATTATATCCGTCCTCATAACGGTCAAATTGCTACCGCCAAAAGAGTAAAAGAGTTTTTGGATGGCAGTCAAATCATCGAACAGTCTAAAACCCACGTGCAGGATCCCTATTCTTTCCGTTGCATTCCGCAGGTTCATGGCGCTTCGAAAGATGCGTTTGATTATGTGAAAAAAGTATTCAAAACCGAAATTAATTCAGTAACGGATAATCCTAATATATTTATAGAAAGCGATCAGATTATTTCCGGCGGTAATTTCCATGGACAGCCTTTAGCTTTAGCTTTGGATTTTATGGCAATTGCTTTGGCAGAACTAGGCAGTATTTCGGAACGCAGAACCTATCAATTGATTTCGGGACTGCGCAATCTGCCTGCTTTTTTAGTTGATAATCCTGGGCTCAATTCAGGATTTATGATTCCGCAATATACTGCAGCAAGCATTGCAAGCCAAAACAAACAGTTAGCTACTCCTTCGAGTGTGGACAGTATCGTGTCAAGTAACGGACAGGAAGATCATGTAAGCATGGGAGCAAACGGAGCGACGAAATGCTTGCGTGTAATGGAAAATCTGGAACGAATTTTAGCCATAGAATTAATGAATGCTTCACAGGCAATTCAATACCGCAGGCCATTACAATCAAGTGATTTTATAGAAATGTTTTTAAAATCCTACAGGAGTGAAGTTCCTTTGGTGAAAGAAGATCGAATTCTGCATTATGACATTGAGAAAACAGTGGAGTTCTTAAATAGTTTTCAAATTGAAGATGATTTGTTAACATTAGCTTAACATTAGCTTTAAATAATGAAGTAATTTTGCACTACATAAAATATAAACAAATGTCATTAAATTCTATTTTTCAATTTTTAGTTCCAAAAGACAAAAAATTCTTCCCTCTTTTCGAAGAAGCGTCAAGTAATTTAATTGAATTAGCTTCAAACCTGCACGAAGCTGTAAATCTTCCTTTAAAGGAAAGAGAAGTTCTTTTTATCAAAATCGATGAATTAGAGCAAAAAGGAGAAGATATAACCCGTCAGACAAATTTAGAATTGAGCAGAAACTTTATCACTCCTTTTGATAGAGAGGATATTCACTCCTTGATTACGTCAATTGATTATGTTGCCGATTATCTTCATGGTGCTGCTTCAAGAATGCGTTTGTATCAAGTGGATAAAATCACGAAATCAATTCGTAAAATGACAGAAATCAACCTTGAGGCTTGTCAAAACATTGATGTTGCCGTAAAAGAGTTGAAAAACTTGAGCAACATGAAAACGATTACCAATGCTTGTGCGAAAATCAACAAGTTGGAAAATAAATCGGATATGGTTTATAATAAAGCCGTTTTTGAAATTTTTGAAAACGAAACAGATGCCAAAAATATCATTAAATATAAAGAAGTATTGTCAGTTTTAGAATCTGCAACTGATAAATGCAAGAGTGTAGCTAGTGTTCTAGAATCTATCACAGTAAAACATTCTTAATTTAATCTAATTATTCTGAAGATATTGATATGACTTTACTATTAATTATTATAGTTCTAGCATTAGTTTTTGATTACATCAATGGTTTCCATGATGCTGCCAATGCTATAGCTACTGTCGTTGCAACCAAGGTTTTGTCTCCTTTTCAGGCAGTACTTTGGGCTGCTTTTTTTAACTTTTTAGCTTACTGGGTTTTTGGCTTGGGAGTTGCCAATACGGTTGCCAAAACGGCCGATTCAAGTCAAATTAATTTGACAGTGATTCTTGCAGGTGTCGTTGCAGCAATTATTTGGAATTTAATTACTTGGTGGCAGGGAATTCCTTCCAGTTCTTCCCATACTTTAATTGGTGGTTTTGCTGGAGCTGCGGTTGCACATGCTATTACAGTGCACGGATTTTCGGATTATACACTAATAGAAGACGGAGTACAGCATACTAGACATTGGTATGATATTGTAAGCTGGTATAAAGCAGGAAAAGACGGCGGTATGCCTTCTGGAGTAGTTATTATTATTGCATTTATTGTTCTTGCGCCTTTGTTAGGAGCGATAATGTCGTATTTGATTTCTATTTGGCTGCTAAATGCTTCCAGAAAAAGTATCTTACCAAAGATATTTACTATTGCATTAATGATACTGTCAATTTGGTTTGTTTATAGCCAAATGGTTCCATTTGAAAAAATCGAAAAACCTCGTTTTGATTCACATTTCTGGAGTGTTGTATTTGAATCGCATAATATTAAATGGTTTTTGGTCGCTTTTATAATATTGTCTATCTCAGCATTTGCTTTAGTATTCAGTAGTTTAAATTTACACAAAGCCGATGCGGTTTTAAAGAAAATGCAATTGCTGTCTTCTGCTGCATTTAGTTTAGGTCACGGTGGAAATGATTCTCAAAAAGTAATGGGGATTATTGCGGCTGCAGTTGCGGTTTATATTAAAACAAGTGGTGTCGATATGTCGAGTTTGCCTGATTGGCTAAATGTTGTGCTTGCAAACGAAGACAAGCATATCGAAGCTGTAATGCCTGAATGGATTCCATTAGCTTGTTATACTGTAATTGCTTTAGGAACTTTAAGCGGTGGATGGAAAATTGTAAAAACAATGGGGTCCAAAATTACTAAAGTAACTTCTTTTGAAGGAGTTGCAGCTGAAACTGCAGGAGCTCTAACACTTTATTTTACAGAACATTTTAAAGTGCCAGTAAGTACAACACATACTATTACAGGATCTATTATTGGAGTTGGATTAACAAAACGTGTTTCGGCTGTACGCTGGGGTGTAACGGTTAGTTTACTTTGGGCTTGGGTCCTTACAATTCCAGTATCAGCATTATTGGCTGCACTAGTATATTGGTTTCTGAATATATTTTTATAAAATAGATGCATAGTATTATTAAAAAACCATTCGAAATCGAATGGTTTTTTTTATTAAAATCTGTTTGGATCAAAAATCATTTTTGAAGCAATAAGCAGTTCTTCAAGTTTTGTTTATTATCACTATATTCCTGATTGGTAAAAGCTATTGCAAAAAAGCCTTGTTTTTCATTTCGGGAGATGTCGTTTCGATCTAGGCAAAAGAGAGGATTAGTGGTTTTTATCAGCTTTTTGAAGAAAGGGTTTCAGAATTATTTTTCATTATTTAGTTCCCCTGAATTAAACTTTTATGGTTTTTTCTGCGCTTGTAATGGGTTTGCTTTAAGTTGTTTTCGCCAGAAATAACGCTTATGTTTCCGTCAATTTCCAGCATTGCCAGTTTTACATCTTTAAAATATTCTACCCCATGTTCTCTCATGGCTTCTTTTAATTCATCAGATGTAATGTTTAATTTGCTTAGGTTTTTGAAATCTAAAGTACCGTTGTGAATAAGGATTTCAGGTTTTTCGAGCATGAAATTGCTGAAATTTTTATACCGATATATCAATTTCTTTAAAATGAAATTAATCACAAAAAGTATCGTTGCAGCAACCAAACCGCCCCAAAGTGTTGTGTTGTTTCCGACCATCGCATTTTGCACGGAGTTGCTTATCAGCAAAATCAAAATAACGTCGGCAGTATTGAGTTGCGATAATTCTTTTTTACCAAAAATCCGCAGCGCAATAACCATGAATAAATACACAGCAGCACTTCGGAGGACGATATCTAGGTATGGATTCATGTTTTTTAGTTTTCAGTTTTTAGCCACATTTTTCAGTTAAATAGAGACTGTAAACTGCGACTGTGACTGGATCTGGCTGTTCTAATTTATTTTATCTTGAAATTCTTCTCAATGGCTTTAATCATTTCTCCGGCAATATCTTTATTGGTAGCACCCTCGATTCCTTCAAGTCCAGGCGAAGAGTTTACTTCGAGCAATAATGGTCCTTTTGCGGAACGAATAATATCAACGCCAGCTACTTTTAGATCCATTGCTTTTGCTGCTTTTATAGCGATCTTTTTCTCTTCGGCTGTAACTTTAATAATTGAAGCAGTTCCTCCCAAATGGATATTGGCTCTAAACTCACCTGGCATAGCTTCTCTTTGGATTGCGGCGACCACTTTACCGTCAATTACAAAACAGCGAATGTCTTTTCCGTTTGCTTCTTTAATAAATTCCTGTACTAATATATTAGCATTTAAGCTTTTGAAAGCATTGATTACACTTTCGGCTGCTTTTTTAGTTTCTGCTAATACAACTCCTTTTCCCTGAGTTCCTTCTAATAATTTTACAATAAGAGGAGAGCCTCCAACCATTTTGATTAAATTATCGGTATCCAATGGAGAATTAGCAAATCCTGTTGTTGGAATGTCAACACCGTGATTTAGTAATAACTGCAATGAAAATAATTTGTCTCTGGATTGTGTTATTGCAGTTGATGAATTTAAACAGAATACTCTTAGAGCTTCGAACTGTCTTGTTAAAGCACAGCCGTAAAAGGTAATGCTAGGGCGGATTCTAGGAATTATAGCATCAAACTGATTTAATATTTTCCCACCGCGATAATGAATTTCCGGAGTTTTGGCATCCAGTTTCATGTAGCATTCTTTAATGTTTAAGAAATGCATTTCATGTCCTCTCATCTCGCCTGCCTCCATGATTCTTTTATTGCTGTATAATTCAGGGTTACTGGCCAAAAGACCAATTCGTAAGCCTGAACTGGCTTTTTCTGAGTTTACATATAATTCCTGAAGACTTTCAACGGTGGGCTGTCCCAAAAGGTATTTTTGTTCAGGGTCAACAAGGATTCTTCCGCTCATCGCTTCTCTTCCCAAAAGCATTCTGAAACCCATAGAATCTCTATTGGTTAATGTCATTTCGATAGGCCATTTGGTATCGCCTATAGATATATTGGTTTGAATCACATAGCGGTGTTCTCTAAAACCGCTGGAGCTTTTTACAATACGTTTCCCTACCAAAGGAGCTTCACAATGGATAACCGTTTTTATATTGTTTTGAATAGGATTGATGTCAAACTTTACCCAATTGGCATCGTTTTTTATAAATGGTGCAATGTTAATAGCATGCAAAGCAGATGTTTTGGCACCAGAATCTACTCGGGCTTTAATTGTAGGGATTCCTAATTCTGGAAATGAGCACCATTCTTCGCTACCCAGTATGACTTTATTTTGTACCATAAATTAATTTTGGTTGATCTTTTATATGTAGTATCAAATGTAAATATTTGTTTTTAAAAAATACGACATTATCTTATAAAGAATAAACCCGTTATGTTATTAAAACGTAACGGGTTTGTTATGGATGTTTTGTTTTAAATTATTGATTAGTAGGTTCTTCTGCTTTGTGAACTTTTACAGTTAACTCTTGAGAACCTTCTTCAATGTCCATGAATATTTCATCGCCTGAAGTGATTTTGGAAGTGATAATTTCTTCTGCCAGTGCATCTTCAACGTACTTCTGAATCGCTCTTTTTAAAGGTCTTGCTCCAAATTGTCTGTCGAATCCTTTGTCAGCAATAAATGCTTTGGCTTCATCAGATAATTTCAATTGATAGCCTAGTTCATTAACACGGCTGTATAATTTTTTTAACTCTATTTCGATAATCAGATTAATGTCTTCTTTTTCTAAAGAGTTAAATACAATTACATCATCAATTCTGTTTAAAAATTCAGGTGCAAATGTTTTCTTCAAAGCGTTTTCGATAATGCTTTTAGAATTATCATCGGCTTGAGCAATTTTTGCAGCAGTGCCGAATCCAACTCCTTGTCCGAAATCTTTCAATTGACGGGCTCCAACATTCGAAGTCATAATGATGATAGTGTTCTTGAAATCAATTTTGCGTCCTAAACTGTCAGTTAAAAAACCATCATCCAGTACTTGAAGCATCATATTGAATACATCCGGATGCGCTTTTTCTATTTCATCAAGCAATACTACGCAATATGGTTTTCTACGTACTTTTTCGGTCAATTGTCCGCCTTCTTCGTATCCTACGTATCCCGGAGGTGCTCCAACTAATCTTGAAATTGCAAATTTCTCCATGTATTCACTCATGTCAATTCGAACCAATGCATCTTCCGAATCGAATAATTCTTTGGCAAGAACTTTGGCTAATTGTGTTTTTCCAACACCAGTTTGACCCAAGAAAATAAATGAGCCAATTGGTTTGTTTGGATCTTTCAATCCGGCACGATTTCTTTGAATTGATCTCGCTATTTTTAAAACAGCCTCATTTTGACCGATTACTTTGTCTTGAATTAACTCAGGTAATTTAGCCAGTTTATTGCTTTCTGTTTGTGCAATTCTATTTACAGGAATACCAGTCATCATAGATACAACATCAGCTACATTATCTTCGGTTACCAATATTCTATTGTTTTTAGAATCTTCTTCCCATTGCTCTTGTGCTATGGCTAAATCTTTTTCTATCTTTTTCTCATCATCACGAAGTTTAGCGGCTTCTTCATATTTTTGCTTTTTAACAACTAAATTTTTCAATTCGCGGACTTCTTCTAATTGGCGTTCCAAATCTAATATCTGTTTTGGAACGTCAATATTGGTTATGTGAACACGAGATCCAGCTTCATCCAGTGCATCAATAGCTTTGTCTGGCAAGAAACGTTCAGACATGTACCTATTAGTTAATTTAACACAAGCTTCAATTGCTTCTTGAGTGTAAATTACATTATGATGATCTTCATATTTGTTTTTGATGTTGTTCAAAATAGCGATTGTTTCTTCAACAGAAGTCGGTTCTACAATTACTTTCTGGAAACGTCTTTCAAGTGCGCCGTCTTTCTCGATGTATTGTCTGTATTCATCTAGAGTAGTAGCTCCAATGCATTGGATCTCTCCTCTTGATAATGCAGGTTTGAACATATTTGAGGCATCGAGCGAACCAGTTGCTCCTCCAGCACCAACAATAGTATGAATTTCGTCTATGAAAAGAATGATATCATCATTTTTTTCCAGCTCATTCATTACGGCTTTCATACGTTCTTCAAACTGACCTCTGTATTTAGTCCCAGCAACTAAACTCGCTAAATCTAAAGTTACTACACGTTTGTTGAATAATATACGGGAAACTTTCTTTTGAATAATACGCAAAGCAAGACCTTCAGCAATAGCTGATTTACCCACACCAGGTTCACCTATTAAAAGGGGGTTGTTTTTTTTGCGTCGGCTCAAAATTTGGGAAACACGTTCTATTTCTTTTTCACGCCCAACGACAGGATCTAGTTTCCCTTCTTCAGCCATTTCTGTTAAATCTCTTCCAAAGTTATCAAGAACCGGAGTTTTTGATTTTTTATTAGATTTATTGGCTGGATTATTAAAACTGCCTTCTTTGAGACTGTCATCTTGTCCTGAATCATCATTATAGGATTCATTTTTTGGCAAGTTTTCTAAAAATTCTTCTTCGTTTGGAGTCATACTGATGTATTGTTCTTTAGCTATATCATAATCTATTTTGAGTTTATTCAATAGCTTGGTTGTAGGGTCATTTTCATTTCTTAAGATACACAACAGTAAATGTGCTGTGCTAATAGAGGAACTTTGGAAAACTTTGGCTTCCAGGAAAGTCGTTTTCAAAGCTCGTTCAGCTTGACGCGTCAGATGTAAATTTTTCTTTTCTACGCTGACATCAATGCTAGGGCTCGCTGGGCTTAGTATCTCAACCTTTCGTCTCAAATGATCAAGATCAACTGACAGGTTGTTCAGGATGTGAATAGCTTTACCATTACCATCCCTCAGAATGCCAAGCATCAAATGTTCAGTACCTATAAAGTCATGTCCAAGACGCAGTGCCTCTTCTTTGCTATAAGTAATAACGTCTTTTACTCTAGGTGAAAAATTATCATCCATAATATTTAAATATAGTTATGTAAATTTAGTAAACATGATGTTTAAAAGCAAAAATCATACCTTATAAATCTATTAATGCTAATTGACAAAAAAAATGAAGAATAGAGACTTAAAAGTAATTTAATTTATTAACTAAATGGCAATAAAAATTTGTTAATAAATCAGATAAATTTATGTTTGTTTTATATCTGAAAAAATATTGAGAAAGCTTATATTAGCGGGATTTTTTAATACAAAATAATTTTAATTTAAGAATATATTTATGTCTGAAGGAGAAAAGTTAATTCCTATTAACATTGAAGATGAAATGAAATCAGCTTACATCGATTATTCGATGTCGGTAATTGTCTCAAGAGCGCTTCCTGATGTAAGAGATGGTTTGAAACCAGTGCATCGAAGAGTACTTTACGGAATGTATGATTTAGGAGTAAACTCAAGATCTGCCCACAAAAAATCTGCAAGAATAGTCGGGGAAGTTTTAGGAAAGTATCACCCTCATGGAGATACCTCGGTTTATGATGCAATGGTGCGTATGGCTCAAGAATGGAGCATGCGTTATTTGTTAGTTGACGGACAAGGTAACTTTGGATCTGTTGATGGTGACAGTCCGGCAGCAATGCGTTATACTGAGGCCAGAATGAAAAAGATTTCTGAAGAAATTATGGCCGATATCGAAAAAGAAACAGTTGATTTTCAATTGAACTTTGACGATACTTTATATGAACCAAAAGTAATGCCGACAAGAGTTCCTACCTTATTAATTAATGGAGCTACGGGAATTGCAGTTGGTATGGCAACGAATATGCCTCCGCACAATTTAACTGAAGTTATCAATGGTACATTAGCGTATCTGGATAATAATGATATTGAAATCGATGAATTAATGAATCATATCAAAGCTCCGGATTTTCCAACTGGAGGTGTGATTTATGGTTATGAAGGCGTTCGTGAGGCTTTTAAAACAGGTAGAGGACGTATAGTTATGCGTGCCAAAGTCGGTTTTGAAGAAGTGGACGGCAGAGAATCAATCATTGTTACCGAAATTCCATATCAAGTTAATAAAGCTGATATGATTAAGCGTACCGCTGATTTGGTTAACGAAAAGAAAATTGAAGGTATTGCCAATATTCGTGACGAATCAGACAGAAATGGTATGCGTATCGTTTACATTTTAAAACGTGATGCAACGCCAAATGTGGTTTTGAATACCTTATATAAATACACACAATTACAATCTTCTTTTAGTGTAAATAACATTGCGCTAGTAAAAGGCCGTCCTCAAATGCTGAATCTAAAAGATATGATTCATTATTTTATTGAGCACCGTCATGATGTTGTAGTTCGTAGAACGCAGTTTGAATTGCGTAAAGCTGAAGAAAGAGCGCATATTTTGGAAGGTTTAATTATTGCTTCTGATAATATTGATGAAGTTATTGCGTTAATTAGAGGGTCCAAGAATACGGAAGAAGCTCGTGAAAAATTAATCGAAAGATTTAAATTATCAGATATTCAGGCTAGAGCGATTGTAGAAATGCGTTTGCGTCAGTTAACAGGTCTGGAACAAGATAAGTTAAGAGCTGAGTATGATGAGTTGATGAAATTAATCGAACATTTGAAAGCTTTATTAGCTGATGTGAATTTAAGAACGGCTTTGATTAAGGAAGAACTTGAAGAGATTCGTGAAAAGTATGGTGATGAACGTCGTTCACTAATCGAATATTCAGGTGGAGATGTTAGTATCGAAGATTTAATTGCTGATGAAAATGTTGTTATTACAATTTCGCATGCAGGTTATATCAAACGTACAAATCTTACGGAATACAAAACTCAAAATAGAGGAGGGGTTGGGCAAAAAAGCGCTGGAACAAGAGACCAAGATTTCTTAGAGCATATGTTTGTGGCAACAAATCATCAATATATGATGTTCTTTACACAAAAAGGAAAATGTTTCTGGATGCGTGTTTATGAAATTCCAGAAGGAAGTAAAACCGCTAAAGGCAGGGCAATCCAAAACTTAGTAAATATTGAAAGCGACGATAAAGTAAAAGCATTTATTTGTACGCAGGATTTAAAAGATAAAGACTATATCAATAGTCATAATCTTGTTATGGTTACCAAAAAAGGACAGGTTAAGAAAACTTCTCTAGAGAAATATTCTAAACCTAGAGTAAATGGTGTTGCTGCAATCACGATTAAAGAAGGCGATGAATTATTAGAAGCAAAATTAACTAATGGGGAAAGTCAGATTATTTTGGCTGTCAAATCTGGAAAATTAGTTCGTTTTGAGGAAACTAAAACACGTCCGATGGGAAGAACAGCTTCAGGAGTGCGTGGTATTACCTTGAAAGATGAGGCAGATGAAGTTATTGGTATGGTTACTGTTGATAAAAATGATATTAATGATTCGCAAATTTTAGTTGTTACAGAAAATGGATATGGTAAACGTACCAAATTAGTTGATGACGATGGCGAAGATGTCTATAGAATTACAAACCGTGGGGGTAAAGGAGTTAAGACCTTGAATATTACCGAGAAAACAGGAAAATTGATTTCTATTAGTGCAGTAACTGATGCGGATGACTTAATGATTATCAATAAATCAGGATTAACAATCAGGATGGCTATTGAAGATTTACGTGTTATGGGCCGTGCTACTCAAGGGGTTAAATTAATTAATCTGAAAGGTAAAGACTCGATAGCTGCTGTTACAAAAGTAATGAAGGATGACGTTGAAGAAGTTGTTGTTGATGAAGATGGAAATGTTATCGAAACAGAAAGTATAGAAAGGGTAAAACCAGTACTTGAGGTTCTTGAGGATGATGGTGCAGCAGATGACGATGAAGACGACGACTCTGAAGAAGAAGTTGAAGAAGATGATTCAGATGAAGATGATATTGATAACGAGGAATAGTTAATCGGTAATTGAATAAGTAAATATAAAAATAATTTAATATGAAAAGTAGATATGTAATAATTGCGTCAGCATTATTTTTATCAGTAATGAGCTTTGCTCAAAAAAATGAAATTAAAGCTGCAGAGAAAGCGATAAAATCAGGGAACTCAGCTGAAGCACTGACTATTTTAACGGGAGCTGAGTATTTAACAGCTAATGCTCCTGATGCAGAAAAGGCACAGTTTTTATTTGTTAAAGGGAATGCGTATTTTGATTTATCTAATAAAAAAATAGATACAGATAAGAATTTAATTTTAGCGGCAAAGGCTTATCAGGATTTAATAGCTGCTGAAAAGGTTTCTGGGAAAGCTAAATATTCTACGCAAGCTGCAACTTCGATTGCTCAGATTAAAGGACAGTTAGTTAATGGTGCGATTGAAGATACTAAAGTAAACAAAGATGCTGAGGGAGCTGAAAAACTATATCAGGCGTACTTGTTAGAGAAAAAAGACACTATAAATCTTTATTATGCTGCATCAACTTTTGTTAATGCAAAAGATTATGATAAAGCTTTGAAGCTTTATGAAGAGTTAAAAGTGTTAAATTATTCTGGAAAAGCTACTTATCATTATGCGGTTAATAAAGTGAGCGGACAAGAAGATTTTTTTAATACAGCTGCTGATAGAGACAGATTGGTTAAAATGGGAACTCATGAAAAACCAAGAGTAGAAAATGTTCCTTCTAAAAGAGGGGAAATTTATAAAAATGTGGCTTTGATTTATGTGCAGCAAGGAAAAATGGATGAAGCTAAAAAAGCAGTTTCTGATGCAAGAAAAACAAATCCAGATGATAATTCCTTAATTTTAACAGAAGCTAATCTCTATCTGGAGACAAAAGATATGGATACTTATAAAAAATTAATTTCTGAAGCCTTGGAGAAAAATCCAAATGATTTTGATTTGATTTTTAATCTAGGTGTTATAAGTGCACAAGCAAAAAATTATAGTGAAGCCGAAAAATTTTATAATAAAGTTATAGAATTGAATCCAAAATACACTAATGCCTATATTAATATGGCGGCAATGAAGTTAGAAGATGAGAAAAATATCATTGATGCCATGAATAAATTGGGTAATTCTGCTGATGATACTAAAAAGTATAATGCTTTGAAAAAGAAAAGAGAGGATTTATTCAGAAGTACTATTCCCTTCTTACAAAAGGCAGTAGATCTAGATCCAGCTAATCCTGATGTTTCCAAGACATTGCTGAATGTTTACAGCGCACTTGAAATGACGACCGAATACAAAGCTTTGAAGGCAAAAATGTAAACTGGTTTTTATATTATAAAGAAATCCTGCCTGAGTATTATTATCAGAGCAGGTTTTTTTTTTTTTTTTGACATATATTATGATTTTAGATTGTGCTAAATAAATGACTTTGGATAAAGCTTATTTAGCATTCTTATCATGACTAAAATAATTAAATACTTAATAAAAAAGCATCAAGAAACAGTTTTTTTATTCTGTTTACGAAATCGTTATAATTTAGTTGAAAAAAAGTTTGAAAATTATTTGTGTTTTCAATTTTTAATTTTATTTTAGATGCATATTAAAAATATAATAAAAAAAAGTAATAAAAAAAACGTTGTAGATTAAATATTGTTAAAATAATTACATTTTTTATAATGTTAGTCAATTTTTAATTAATTCAATACTGTCAAATTTAATAATTATATAATATGATATAAAACTACACTTCATAATTGATTCTTTCAATCAATTAAAATTTAGGATTTCATAATAAATTCAAGCTAGTATTCTCTTTTATTAGGCTAACTATATTTATGTGATATATTCCTAATATCTTTGAATAACCAAACCCCTTAAATAATCTGTTTAATATTTAAACCTATACCCATGAAAAGAAAATTTGTAATACTATCAATGGTGTTATTGATAAATGTTGTTGCTAACGCTCAAAAAGCACAAATAAAAGAAGCGCAATCTGTTTTTGCGAGCGGGAAATCCCAAGATGCATTGGGTATTCTAAAGAAAACAGAATATCTTATTGTTAATGCTGGAGATGAAGATAAGTCTGATTTTTATTTTTTGAAAGGTAATGTGTTAAAAGATTTAGCGACAAAAAACATTGATGCAGCCAACAATTTTACATTAGCATCTGAATCTTATCAAGAATTACTTAGCGTAGAAAACGAAGTAGGGAAGTATAAGTACACTTTGCAGGCTAATACTGCCTTAAAAGCAATGAAGTCTCAGTTGGTTAATGGTGCGATTGAAGATTACAAGGCTAACAAATATAAAGAGAGTGCGGAAAAGAGCTATAAAGTATATTTGTTTGATAAAAAAGATACTTTGAATTTGTTTAATGCAGCTTCTGCTTCAATGAATGCTAAAGATTATGATTCAGCAATTAATTATTATGAAGAATTAAGGAAAATAAATTATTCTGGAAAAAGAATTATT
Organism: uncultured Flavobacterium sp.; assembly: GCA_963511475.1. Classification (GTDB taxonomy): domain Bacteria; phylum Bacteroidota; class Bacteroidia; order Flavobacteriales; family Flavobacteriaceae; genus Flavobacterium. The sequence continues at coordinate 29,577 of CAUPJC010000034.1, read as the reverse complement.
TATTATGCTACCAATAAAAAAACAAAAGAAGAAGATGCTTTTGTTTCTGCCGGAGCTAGAGATTCAGGGATTCTAGCTACTCTTTATGAAAAGCCAAGAGATGAATTTTCACCTTCTAAAAAATTAGAAATCAATAAAAATTTGGCTTATATATACTTAGAGAGAAGTGATTTTGCAAAATCTGAAATTTGCTACAATGCAGTTTTAGAATTAGATCCTAAATACATTGATGCCTATATTAATTTAGCATTTGGCAAATTAGAGTCCAAAAAAACTTTAGTTGATCAGATGTCAGCATTGGGTAATACTCCAGAAGAAATGCAACAATATGATGAATTAAAAATTAAAAAAGATAATTTAGTTAAAAGTGCAATTCCATATCTTAAAAAAGCATTGGATATTGATCCAAAAAATCAGGATGTTATAAAGTCTTTATTGGGAGTTTACAGGTCTCTCGATATGACAAATGAGTATAATTCTTTAAAAGCATCCATGTAAAAACAATAAAAGCTAGAAAATTTTTTCTAGCTTTTTTTTTGTTATTTTTCTGTTTGCCTTTTAGAAAAAAACCTCCCAATTTTGTGGTGATTTCTTTGATGGAGTTATGTTAAATTATTTTTTTAATTACTCTAAGTTTATGAGTGTGTTTGTTGCTTTCGGCATTATAGATTCCTAAATGATCCAAACGGTCAATCCTGACTTTTCCGCTTGCATGAATAATATAATTGTTCTCCATAATGATTCCTACATGGGTTATATTTCCCTCCTCATTGTCAAAAAAAGCTAAATCACCTGGTTCGCTTTCTTCAATAAAGCTTAATGCTTCGCCTTGTGTTGCCTGTTGTGAAGCATCTCTTAGCAGTTTGTATCCGTTAAGTTTGTATACCATTTGAGTAAATCCTGAACAGTCTACACCAAAAGGTGTTTTGCCTCCCCATAAATAAGGTGCGTTCAAATACATGAAAGCTGATGAAAGTAAATTCTTTTTTGGCTTTATTCCGCTTATTTTTGTGCCTTCAAAATCAAAAGGAATTGTATTGATTTCTGGATAATTTAAAAAGGATAATGATGCTCCTAAAGGGATTGGAATTAGTAAATTGGATGGAGTCACAATATATTCAATCAAATCGGAATTGAGAATTATTGCGTCAGAGGAAAGCTGTATGTAGTTTGATTCAGTAATTATCAGAAATTGTTTCGTGTCAATCCAGCCTTCGTATTGGTCATATTGTGTTTTAATGAGAGTCCATTGCTTCTGTTGTTCCAAAACTTCAAAATGCTCTCCAAATAAGACTTGGGAAACAATTTCACTTTTATCACTGGCTTCTGCACGAAGTGGAATCATGGCTAAATTACAAATTCCAAACATTTATATAAATTAGATTAAAAATAAAAAACGAATCAAAAATGACTGTAAAAATAGTGATTTTCAATTCGTATTTATTTAATTATTTTGTTTTATTTAAAGGGATTCTTATGAAATATTTCTTTCTATAATTAAGGCAGATGCTCCTCCGCCGCCATTACAAATTGCCGCGGCGCCATATTTAGCATTGTTTTGTTCTAATACATTTAATAATGTAACAATAATGCGCGTACCAGAACAGCCAAGAGGATGTCCTAGTGACACGGCTCCTCCATTAACGTTTACTTTTTCATTGTCTAATCCAAGTATTTGGGAATTAGCTAATCCAACCACAGAAAATGCTTCGTTAAATTCGAAAAAATCGATTTCATCTAATGTTAATCCTGCTTTTGCTAATGCTTTTGGTATTGCTTTAGCTGGGCTAGTAGTAAACCATTTTGGTTCTTGAGCTGCATCTGCATATCCTTTTATGAATGCCAATGGTTTTAAGCCTAAAGAAATTGCTTTTTCTTCGCTCATTAAAATAATAGCTGCTGCACCATCATTAATCGTTGATGCGTTTGCGGCTGTAACTGTTCCTTCTTTTGTAAATACAGCGTTTAATGTGGGGATCTTTTCTAATGAAACATTAGTGAATTCTTCATCTTTAGAAAAAAGAATTGGATCTCCTTTTCTTTGCGGAACTGCTACAGGAACAATTTCGCTGTCAAATTTTCCTTCATTCCAAGCTTTTGCGGAACGCTCATAAGACTGAATAGCAAAATTATCTTGTTCTTCTCTAGAAATATTATATTCCGTTGCACATAAGTCGGCGGAAACACCCATTGCATTGTTGTCGTATGCATCGGTTAATCCATCTTTTTGCATTCCGTCAACCATTGTATTGGGTCCAAATTTAGTTCCGCTTCTCAAATGCATATAATGCGGAATTAAACTCATGTTTTCCATCCCGCCAGCAACTACAATTTCAGCATCGCCACATTGTATTGCTTGAGCTCCCAGCATGATAGATTTCATTCCTGAAGCACATACTTTGTTTACGGTAGTGCAAGTTGTTTCAGTAGAAAGACCAGCGTAAATTGCTGCCTGACGTGCTGGAGCCTGTCCTACACCAGCTTGAATTACATTACCCATAAAAACTTCGTCAACTAAATTTGGGTCTAATTGTATTTTGTCTAATGCTCCTTTTATAGCTATTGCTCCTAATTTCGGTGCAGTTACTGCGGATAAACTTCCCATAAAGCTGCCGATAGGTGTTCTAACAGCAGAAACGATAACAACTCTTTTACTCATGTCTGATACAATATTGATTTGTGTAGCAAATTTAAATAATTTTTGTAAAATTAAAACTTTTAATAAGGTTAAATTAAGATATATTTAATGAATGTGTATTTTGTTTTGATATTTTAAGTGAATTGTTAAAATGCTATTTTTGAAAAATGCTGTGTTTTTAAATTTTAGTCAGCAATTCTTTTAATGTTTTTGCAAGTGATTTGATTTGTAACTCGATTTCGATTATAGATTTAGTGCAGGAATAGGACTCAAGTTTCTGTTAATTCTTTCTGTTTCAGCTTTAAAACAGATTAGGTGGTGAAAGATATATTTTCAATTCATTGAAATTCAGGATTAAATATTCTTTTGGCTGTATTTTAAAAAAAGAAGTAAGTTTCAGTCATGTTTTATTGTAGATGACTTAAGTCTTTTTTAATTGTTCTCTATATCTTTGATTGTTAAGTCATTTTGATAAAACACTAAAAAATATTAAAAAAAAGTGCTGAAATAGTTGTGAGAAACGTAAACATGTCTTAAATTTGCAACCGCAAAACAGGACACGTTCCTTGAGCTTGGAGAGTTGCCTGAGTGGCCGAAAGGACTTGTTTGCTAAACAAGCGTATGGGTAACTGTACCAAGGGTTCGAATCCCTTACTCTCCGCTTAAATTTTGCCTTCGGGGTGTAGCGTAGTTCGGTTATCGCGCCTGCTTTGGGAGCAGGAGGCCGCAGGTTCGAATCCTGCCACCCCGACAAAACTTTTCATAAAGTTTTAAAACAAATGGACGCATAGCTCAGCTGGATAGAGCACCTGCCTTCTAAGCAGGCGGTCGAAGGTTCGAATCCTTCTGCGTTCACGAAAAGCCCCTATTTTAGGGGCTTTTTTGTTTTATGCTCCTGTAGGACTCTTTTAAATATATAGAGGCACATTTTTTATTTTTGCCAATTTTAAGTCAGCCCATATGGGTGAATTAATGCTTGCCACAGTGCAATTGTTCTTGTTGATTAAGAACAATTGATCGGCAATTCAATGCAGTTACAGTTTGCTTTGCAGAAATTTTACTCGCCTGTTAACATAATCAGGTCTATTGTTTTATGTCAAATTTTTAATTTAAAACTTAACAGTATTCCAATGGGAATAAAATATTAAGACAGGTTCGCATTGTGCAGTTCAACGATAATTTAGAATACAAAATTGACCCTTCTTTTTTAGTATTTATTTTAAACCTTTTGGAAAGTCATTGTAATAATAATTGTATATTTATTTGATTATTATTTATACTAAATATTGACGATGATTAAAGATGTTAATCTGTATACAATTTTGATTGTAGAAGATAATTTGGGCGACTACTTATTAGCAAAAGAGTACTTGGAAGAAATGTTTCTTAACCTTGATGTTCATCGTTGCGAGAATTTTAAGCAAACAGAAGACTTTAAAAAAAGTATGAATGTAAAACTTGATATTATACTTTTGGACTTAAGCCTGCCAGACATGAACAAAGATTTCTTAATGAAGGAAATATTATTGCTTTTTAGTAATACTCCTCTAATTGTCCTCACCGGCTATTCTGATTTCTCATTTGCAATAAAGACTATCACTTTGGGAGCTTGCGATTATTTGCTAAAAGACGGTTTAAACGGAATGATTTTATATAAAAGTATTATTTACAGTATCGAACGAAATAAGCACATTTTAAGACACGCTGAAGCTGAAAAAGAATACGCAGATTTATTTCATTTAAGCCCTCAACCCATGTGGGTTTATGATAAAATTAATGATCAGTTTGATGCAATAAATAATGCTGCTATTAACCACTATGGATATACTTTTGACGAATTTAAAAAAATGAATTATAATGATATTGTAGTATCTGATTCAAAAAATAGAAACGAAGAATCGGCATTCATTAACAGCATGTATCTACATGAAATAGTACAGCATAAAAGGAAAGATGAAAAAACAATATATGTAGAAATTATAAGCAATACCATTATTTATAAGGGAAAAAATACTGAACTGGTATTAATCAATGATATTACTGAGAACCTCAAACATTTGGAAGCGATAAGTATTAGAAACAAAGAGCTGACAGAAATCAAATGGATACAGTCACATATTGTAAGAGCACCTGTATCAAGAATTATGGGATTAGTGAATTTAATTATGGATCATATTGAAACAAATCCTGATGAAATAAAAGAAATACTTCAACATATAAACAACTCTGCTATAGAATTAGATGATATAATTAGGGAAATATCTGCTAAAACCGATAAATTCAAACAATAATATAGGCAAAATCAATCACTTTTTCTTTTATATTTTGTTTTCAAATTAAAAAATTACAAAGTTCCCTCAAATCACGGAATTAACCATTATATACGCCTATAAAATAAAGCATATTAGTTGCATAAAACTAATAAAGATCTACTTATAAAAATTTAAATATTCTTTTTCGGTATAGTAAAATAAAATTCACTGCCAACATTAATAGTTGATTTTAACCAAATTCGGCCTCCCAATGATTCCACTATTTTTTTGGTTACAGCTAACCCCATACCAGTGCCACTATAGGCATCTTTATTATGTAAACGCTGAAAAATAACGAATATTTTTTCAAAATATTCTTCATCAATACCAATACCATTATCTTCTACTTTAAATTCCAAATAATCATCATACGATATAAACGAAATTTTCACATTAGGCGCAGCATCTTTACGGCTGTATTTTAAAGCATTGCTTATCAAGTTTTGAAATAACTGCAGTAATGGTGATTTATGAGATTTTATCAGCGGGAGGGGCTCACTTACAATTATATAGGCATTAATTTCTTCAATTTGTTTTTTGTACAGAATTTTTATTTCTGCTATCAAATTATTCAAGTCAATAAATTCTTCGATTTCAGAAGCCTTTCCTACTCTTGAATATTCTAAAAGATCCAAAATCAGCTGACGCATTCTTTTAGCACCATCTACAGCAAAGTCAATGTAACTAGTGGCTGTTTCATCAAAATCGGCACCGTATTTTTTATTCAGGAGCGTAAGAAAACTAGTAACCATCCTTAATGGTTCCTGCAAATCATGAGATGCAATATAGGCAAACTGCTCTAATTCTTGATTAGAAATAACGAGTTCTGCTTTTTGTCTTTTTAAATTTTCATTTAATTCAATCAATCTGGTTTCATACGTTTTTCGCTCAGATATATCTCTAATAAAGGCACAAAAGAATTCCTCCCCATCTTGTCTTATTGGTAAAACTGTTAATTCAATTGGAAACTCTTCACCGCTTCTTCGAATAGCTGATAACTGGAGTAATACATTAAGTGCTGGTCCCTTACCAGTATTTAAATAATTTTTCATGCCATTTTCATGCATAACCCGATAGTTTTCTGGGATAATTAGCCCAGAAAGCATTTTTCCCATAACTTCGCCTGCCATCCAGCCAAATATTTGTTCTGCTTTCGGGTTCCAAAAAGTAATTATTCCTTTTTTATCAATACAAATGATAGCATCTAATGCAGCATTCATGATTAACTTGCGCCGTTCTTCGCTGTTTTTAATCTTCTCCTCCGCTTTTTTTCTTTCGTCTATGTCCTGAAAACTACCATAAATCCTATTGTAATTTTCTTTTACAAGTTCTACTTTGCCAATCACCCTTATCCAACGCTCATTTCCTTTGGCAGTAATAATCTGAAATTCATCATCCCATGATTTTCCGGTTTTAAATGCTCGCCTAATATATCTGCGAATAGCACTTCTACTTCTCCCTTTTTTATAAAAACTAAGCCCCGTTTCCAAGTCAGGAATATAATCAGTTTCTACTTCATGTATTTCTTTAGTAATTTCCGACCAAAAAACAGTGTTCTTTTCTAAGTCCAATTCCCATCCGCCAATTCTTGCTAGTTTATTGGCTTTTTGCAATAAATCTTCTAATTCTTTCTTTTCAGTAATGTCTTTGGCAACGGCATAAATATTATTTTCTTCTTTAGCATAGACAGCATTCCATGCCAAGTGTTTTATACTGCCAGATTTAGTGATATACCTGTTTTCAAAGTAAAAGGTATGATTAGTCTTTGGTAATTTTACTGCTTCATCAGTCGATTTATTCCTATCATCCGGGTGAATAAAGTTGGCATATGGTACGGCATATAATTCTTCTTCAGTATAGCCTAAAAGTTCGCATGTTACAGGGTTTATTTTTTTAAAATAACCATCTAAACCTACTATTGCTATTATATCGGGCGCAAAATTAAACAATTGGTTTAATTCTTGTTCCAGTTGTTTTCGTTTTATTTCTGGAGCCAAATAGTTAGAGAGAGATTTAAACAATGATGTGTATTTTGCAGTATCCAAAATAGAATAATCAATACCAAAAGTAAGTACGCCAATAATATCATTATTATATAGTAAAGGCAAAGCTATTATTGTTTTCAAATCAATTTTCCCTGCAGCTTTTCCGTGTCTAAAATCTTTTTTATTGGAAAGATCTTCCCAGATAATTAATTCCTTGGTTTTAGCAGCTGTCCCTACAATTCCTTCTCCACCAATAAAAGTTTGATCAGCTGTTGTTTCGGTTAGAAACAGCTTCATATTTTCGGTGAATGAAGTACTGCTGACTCTGTTAATCATAGTTCTATCTGTACTAGCTAACCAAGCCTCAGCAAAACAAAAACCTCCAAAATCAATAATATAACTTAAGGCTCTATCTAGTGTTTCATGCAGCAGAATGGATTCGTTGAATACCTTACTGATAGTGGCTATAAGTTCATTTTGCAGTTCTTCATTTTTACGTATCGTAACATCTCTTTCAATAGCGATCCAATGAGTAAAAATGCCCGTTGCATCTGCTACTGGACTAATTGTGAAATTAACCCAAAATTCTTCACCATTTTTTTTATAATTAATGGTTGTAATTTCGCATGATTCCCTGTTTTCAAGTGCTTTCCGTAAACGTGCTAATTCTTTTTTGTCTGATTTTAGTCCCTGCAGTATTTTTGGAGTTAGGCCTATTACCTCCTCGGACGAATAACCAGTCATTTTAGTAAAAGCTTTGTTTACATATATAATTTTCGGTCCTGAGTCATCAAAGGATTCGACTTCGGTAATCAATACGGAGTCATTGGTATTGGTTATTACAGAACTCATTAACTTCAATCTGTGTTCTTCTTGTTTTCGCTGGGTGATGTCAGACATGCTGCCAATCTTCCTTTTCACCTGACCAAATGCATCATATTCAATATAGGTTCGATCGGAAATACTTATCCATCCTTTATTTTCTGTTCTTAATTGGTATTCGCCATAAAAAATTTCGCTCTTAGCATTAACTGCATCCTGAAAACTCTGCAAAATATTTTCTCTTTCATTTGGATGCAAGCGATTTATCCATTCGCTTCTTTCAGGTATTGGATCTTCTAATGTTAAGCCAAACATTTGTTGGTGTACTAAGTTTCCCCAACCTTTATTTGAAACAAAATCCCATTCCCAAATAGCATCATTAGCTGCCTTTCCTATCAACTCAAAACGCTCATTTGATTTTCTGGTAGCTTCTTCAGATATTTTTCGCTCGGTAATATCCTGCATGGCTCCGATTACTCGAATAGCCCTTCCATTGGAGTCTCTTATAATCAATACCTTATTCAAAACATAGGCATAACTCCCATCCCCTTTAAGATACCGATGTTCGTATGACCAGTTTAAATCTTTACTTTTTATAGCTGCTTTGGCACTTTGAAAAATTTGTTCTGCTTCCGCAGGGTGCAGACGTTTTTTTACTTTATTTTCATCCGACGATGTTTCATCATTTATCTTACCGAATAAATGATTAAATGTTTCTCCCCATAAAATTTTATTTGCAACTATATCCCAATCCCAAATTGCATCAGAGGTAGCTTTGGTAACATTTTCATACCGAAGATTACTTTCTATTATTGCTTTTTCCTTAAGATAGCCTACAAGGATAACCTGCAAAATATGACCAGCTCTTTCGATACTGTTCTCTTCTAATATTGATGGTGCTTTTATCTCTCGATAGTAAGCGGCAAATGTTGCTAACACTTCACCATCTGAATTAATAATAGGATTTGACCAGCACGCTTTTAAGCCATTATAGCGTGCCAATTCCTTGTAATCTGCCCATCTAATGTCATTAGGGATATCTGTTACTACAACTCTTTTTTTTAAGTAAGCCGCTGTACCACAAGACCCTATATTGTCACCTATTTTATTTCCATCAATAATTTTTAGAAAATTTTCTGGTAAACTAGGTGCTGCTAAATTAAACAATTGTTTTCCTTTTAACACTTGCATAGAACACAACATACCAGGATGTAACCTTTCAATTCCCAACATATATTTCTCAATAATATCTTCTATTGGAATATTGCCCAAAGCATTTAGCTCGAGTATTTCCCTTTCTAAAATTTCTACATCGTGATAATATTTACTTTCAGAAATGTCTTTTAAAGCCCCAACAATTCTAACTACTTCATTGTTTTTATTTCTAATAAGATAAGCTCTGTCGTGAACAAATGCTTCATTTCCATCTGATTTTATAATACGGTATTCATGGCTCCAGTAATTTTCATCACTGTATATTGTATCCAAAATACTTTTGGTGACCGTAGGTTCATCATCTGGATGAATGTAATTTTTCCAATTGTTATCTGGCGAATTGAGCTCGGCTAAATCAAATCCAAAACTAGTTTTAAATCCTTCAGCTCTATATGTAATATCATTTATTAAATCCCAATCCCAGATAGCATCATCTGTTGCTTTAGTTGCATTTTCATAACGCTGAATACTCTCTTTTAATTTTTCTTCTATCTTCTTCCGTTCTGTAATGTCTTGAATCGTTCCATCCAGTAAATTATTTTGGCCATCATGACTTTTCTGTTGTTTTCCCGTTTGATGAACCCATTTTATACTGCCATCTTTGAGAATTATTCGATATTCCACGTCCATTTTTTTTTCGCCAAATAGTACCGCGTATCGTTCCTTCATAAAAGCATCAATATCTTCAGGATGAATGGCTGACTTAAGTAGTTCAAAACTTGGATTTATGGTTTTATCTATGCCTAAAATTTTATATACTTCTGATGACCAAAACAAAGTATCTGTTGAAATCTCTCTTTGCCAATATCCTAGTTTGGCTATTTGTTGTGCACTTCTCAATTTTGATTCTTTGTCCTTTAAGGCACTTAGTGCATTTTCTCTTTCAGTTACATCATTGCAAACAACAAATCTGCATTTTTTACCTAGATAGGAAATACTATGCCCAGAAACTTCTACTTTTATTAATTCTGCGTTTTTTTTGCGGTGTGTAAATATCCCTGAGTTAAAAAAATTAGGATTTTTCTTTCCTTTTTCAATCGATTCTTGTAGTTTTAAGTAGTCATTTTCTTTTCTCAAATCTTTAAGATTCATCGATAGAAATTCATCTCTACTATATCCATATTGAACTATAGCAGTTTCATTAACATCAACTATGTTTAAAGTTTCTATATCATAGATCCAATTAGGTAATGGACTGTTATAAAATAGTAAACGATATTTCTCTTCTGAATAGATTAGCTCTTGTTTAATCTTTTTATTTTCTGTAATATTTCTTGCATAGCAGGCAATTCCAACTACTTCTGCTTCTTTAAAAATAGGGTTAAAAGTAATATCATACCAAACTTCTTTCTGGGCTTCATGAGATGGGCTTTTTATCTCCTCAATAAATGATTCTCCATTCAAAGCTCTTGTGTAGTAGGATTTCCAAAAATCGAGATAGGGCTTGGGATAGACACTATCAAGAATAAGATCATCACCTACTTTAATATTGACACCGATGTTTTGTTCTAAATTTTTTACAAATGATTGATTGGCAGCTAATAATTTAAAATTTTTGCTAACACTCCATATCAAATCATCAGTACTGTTGATTAAAGCTTCTTTATCCCTCTTTTCAAATTCTCTTTGTTCTTCAAATTTTAGTTTTTCTGTAACGTCAATCAACATAACCAATGCCATCCTTCTTTCATTATAAGTAATCAAATGACCACTAATATCCATGAAAATAATGTCTCCATTTTTTTTGTGCTGGCGCCAAACATTTTTATGTTTTTGACTATAGTAAGCTTCATCGACTACAGCTTTCTCAATCTTTTCTATATCTTCTGCTGAACTAATGTCTTTAATGGTAAATGTTAAAAGCTCTTCTTTTGTATAACCATATTTAAGAACGGTTTCTTCATTGCAATCAATAATTTGTAAGGTCTCAAAATCAAAAATAAACATTGGAGCCGGGCTGCTTTCAAAAAGATTTTTATAGAGTTTTCCATATTTAATTATAGCTGCTTCTTGCTTCTCTTTCTCAGTGCCGTCTTTAGCAATACAATACATCATTTTTTCGTTATCATCCCATTTGGCGGACCAGATTATAGGAACTATAGTCCCATCTTTTTTGACATATCTATTCTGAAAATTCGTTTGATCAAAACCAGCTATAATTTCCAGCGTGACAATTTTTGATTTCTCCAGATCGTCAGGATGAACATATTCAGTAAATTTTTTCCCTACAAGTTCATCAGGCATATAACCCCAAACTTTTTCTGAAGCATTACTTATTTTTACAAAATTACCCTCAGCATCAATGGTGCATATAACATCTAGAGAAGAACTCATGATTTTTTCTAACTCGGATTTTGTTTCTCTAATTGCCAGTTGGCTTTCGGTTTCTTCGGTTATATCCCTAGCACTTATAAATATGTTAATAACAGCATTATTATCATCTATTGTAGGCGTGTAGGTAAGGATAAAATATTTAGTTTTACCTTCAGCAGTTGGTAGTACTAATTCTTTTTTTTGTTTTTTTCCTTTTAGTAATAAGCTATAAAACTCTTTGAGTTCTTGGATCTGGTCTAGTGGTGCATAATCTAATATATAATCGCCTTTTTTTGCATTAAAACCCAAGTATCGTTTCCCTATGTTTTTAAACTGTGTATTGAATGAAACGATGCGCAAATTGGCATCTAAGAGAACGAAAGATTCCTCGGTATTGTCAATCATCAGAGCCATTTCTAGCTCCGATTTTTTTTGCTCTGAAATGTCATGTATTGTGATACAGCTATATTCCATTGCATCTTCATCTTGAAATAGCGAAGAAGAGAATTGCATAGGGAATTTTTCTCCGTTTTTCCTAATACCCGTCAACTCAAACTTTATTGTGCCTTTTGCGCCACGTTCGGTAAAGAGTTTTGATATGCTTAAATCCGTATAGTCAATAATGTCTTTTATGTATAAATCCGTAAATTCTTCCTGATTATAACCAAACATTGTTAGTGCAGTTTCGTTAACTTCGAGGATTTTACCATCAGCTTTTGCAAATAAAATGGCCAAAATTGAGTTATTTAAAAGAACTTTATATTTCTGTTGACTATTTTTCATGTTTTAAAATATCAAGTGGTACTTTAGAGAAAAAATCTATGGTTAAAGTAGAATTATAAATATACTTATTTTAATTAATTTAACAGTTGTGTGGTAAAAAACCAATAGTTCTGAATCTTGGCAATTATTTCTTGAAAATCTTCTGTATCTGAGGGTTTAGTTATGTAGGAATTCACGTAATTTTTATAAGCTTTTTTAATGTCACTTTTGGATGAGGAAGTCGTTAGCATTACTACAGGGATATGTTTTAAAGCATCAGTATTTTTAATAAATTTTAGTACTTCATGTCCATTTTTTTTAGGTAAGTTTACATCAAGCAACACTAAACTAATTGAAAGCGGTTCTTGATTTGCTTTTTTTTTCAAAAAGAAAGCAATGGCAGCTTCTCCGTCTTTTATTTCAATTATATTCCCTTGAAAATTAGTTTCTCGTAAAGCTTCTTTTATCAAAAAAATATCGCCCTCGTTATCTTCTATTAATAGTATCGTGTGCATGATAGGTTTTTTTAAAGTTTTCGGTAAAATTTAACAGTTATGATTGGAATTAATAATAACCATTGTGAATATAGTCAGTTTTAAACTAAATTCCTATATAAATAAAAAAAATCAAATCAACAAAAGTTTTAAATTTTGACCAAGAGGTTCGTAAGTATATTGTAAAAGCTTATAAACCTTTTTTATCGGTAGTTTTTGGTTGCTTATATTTCATAATTAAAATACGATAATTTCCAAATCTTTACCATCATTCTATCTGTAAGGATATTTGAGGTTCAAAAAATATTTGAACATTTGTATTGTGCTAACTGCCTTATTTTGTTGGAGTTATTGTTGTGAGTATCCAAAGTTCAAATTAGTTAGCAACAATTGAAGTCTTTGGAGGCTTTCCAAAGCAGGGGAGGAATGTACGCTTTGTGGTTTGGAATCCTTCGAAGGTCACGAAAAGCCACTTAATCGAGTGTTTTTTTTGTTTTTATATCATATAAGAAAGCATGTAACTTAACATGCAATTTATCTTCAAGTAAACTTGTGATTGTATTCTTGTAAGTTAAAAAACTAACAAATGGTTATAAGGTTATTGGTTGTATGTTTTATTACACTACAGTCGTTTGGACAACAAATTAAGTTCGAAAATTTTACAACAAATCAAGGGCTGTCGAATAATTCGGTAATTGATATTGAAAATGACAAAGACGGTGGTCTTTGGATCGCCACTTGGGATGGACTGAATTATTATGATGGCTGTAATTTTAAAATTTTCAAACATAATTTCAAGGACACTAAAGCAATCTCCAGTGATTATATTACGAAACTAACAAAGGATAAGGAAGGCTTTATCTGGCTCATTACTAAAGAAGGTGATGTAAACAGATATATTGGAAACGGTGAATTTATAAAATTCAGATTTAAAGGCATTCCAAAAAACTTTCACCTTTCTCAAAAAGGAAATATCGTTGTGCAGACAAGTACTGCTTACTATGAGTTTAAGGAAGGAGCTTTTGTTGCAATATCTTATAATTCCATAAAAAATACAGATTCTCAGAGTCTAAAAAGTATCTTGTTAAGAAAATATACTAATCTTATAATCAATGACGTTTTAAAGGATAAGTCAGGAAATATTTGGTTTGCTACTCGAAAAAATGGACTTTATATAGCCAGTAAGAATAAGATTGAACATTATACTTCTGATTTATATTTACCTTATTCATTTAACAGCAACGAAATTGAAACGCTGCACGAAGATACTTTTGGGAACATTTGGTTAGGGCAAAAAGATGGCGGTTTGAGTATGGCTTATAAGGGTTCAGAAAGAATAAACACCATAGTACCTCATCCTGCAAAACAGCCTAATTTACCAACGGAAGCCATTAGAGCGATTACTAAAGATGCAAATGGAAAAACCTGGCTGGGTTATTACACAAATGGGCTTTATTACTACAATGAAAAAAGTCATTCTTACCAAAAATATGCAATCAAAGAAGCGTCTTTAAATCCGGATTGGTATAGAGTCAGGAGTCTATTTACAGCTAGTGACGGAACAATCTGGTCGGGAACATACAAAGGAATCATACGTATTTCCGGTACAATATATACCTGTTATGAGGCCGAAAACATCAAAGAACTGCCCAATAATAGATCGTATTCTATTTTTGAGGATGAAAATAAACAGCTTTGGATAGGCTGTTGGGGAGGTGTGGCTAAATTTAATTTGGTAACCGAAAAATTTGAGAGTTTTAAAGGGCAGAAAGCATTGGAGAAATATCATATCAGATGTGTCAAAAAAGACAAACAGAATTTAATTCTAGCGACAGAAAATGATGGTGTTATTGTACTTAATTTAGATACTAATAAGGTTGACCAAATTTCAAAACAACAGGGTATTTTAGGAAATAGTGTTTATTCAGTTCTTATCGACCAGACTACAGATAATTATTGGATTGCTTCCTTAGGCGGGGTCAGTGTTTTTAATAAAAAAAAGGGTTTAATTAAAAATATCACAGAGGCTGATGGACTTCCAAGCCACATGGTGTATGGTCTTATCGATAACGGCGATAAGGTTTGGATTAGTACCACTAAAGGAATTGCATCTATTGCTAAAAATAATTTTAAAATCACATCCTATGATCCAAATCATGGATGGCAGGCACCAGAATTTTCAGAAGGAGCCTATTATCAGGATAACAAGGGGAATTTGTTTTTTGGTGGTGTAAATGGACTTAATTATTTCAATCCTAATGTGATTCATTCGGCTGATTTTAAAGCAAAAATCAAATTGAGAGTAGATGGGAATGAAAATTATTTATCTGAAATCGAAAAGAGTTTTAGTAATAATGAATTAGAAATTGAAATAATCCCCATTGTCTTTCCTAAAGAAAACAAAGTGTCCATTTATTATAAGTTAGAAGGAAGAGATAAAAATTGGATTTTATTAAACGATACCAAAAAAATAGAATACGCCAATTTATCTTCTGGGGATTATCATTTTTTGATAAAACAAGGTAAAAACGGAATTACGCTGCCAGTTTTTTTTAATCTGAATATAAGCAAAGCATTTTATGAGACCATTTTGTTTTATATTTTGTTGTCTGGGAGTATCTCATTGAGTTGCATAATGCTGGTTTATTTTAAAAATAAAACTGCTGCATCACAGCAAAAATACCTGATTGCAAAAATTAGATCTCGGACTGCTGTTATTGAAAATCAGAAAAAAGACCTGCTGGAAATTAATGAAAAACTGGATGAAAAGAACAAAAAAATATCTGAACAGAAAGAAAAACTTTTAAAGCTGCACAGTACTCTTAAAAATGAAAACTTTGAAATCGAAAAGTTTAAATCCTTTATGCTTGCGGAGTTTCAAGATCCAATTGCCAAAATCATTAAAATCTCAAGTACACAAAAAAACGACAGCGAGGCACAACGGGATTTGATTTTGCAGTCTGGTAAATTGGCTGATTTAATCTCGGGATGGAATTATTTGAGTTATGTTAAAGATATTGGTGCCATAAAGAAATCTGCAGTTAATTTGTTTCCGATTCTAAAGAATAGTATTGAAAAATTAAAAAACGAACTGCAGCGTAATCAGGTTAATTTAAATTGCGAGATAGATAATTCGGCTCATTTTGTTGCTATCGATGTATTACGATTAAAGCTATTACTGCAGTATTTTTTCAATGATATTAGCAAGTATTCCGAAACAGACAGTACTTTAGATATTGAAATTGGATATGAAAATAACTTTTTGAAAGTTACTGTAGTTTCCGACAGCATAATCTTAAAAAACAATTGGTACAATATTTTACATTACAGTCCTTACTTTAAAGCTTTACATGTATTGCTGGAAGATTTGAATGGTGAATTTTTTGATAATTCGGAAGAAAATTTTAAAAGTACTTTACAGATTCCTTTAGAATTAGCAAACGAAAACTTAAAACTTAAAGAAACAATTTCCTGGAAACATTTCAATGAACAAGAGCAGCTTTCTATAGATAAGGAATTGTTTTTAGTTTTCAGCGACCAATCTGATTATACGGTTGCCAATCAGGTTTTGGAGAATAGTATTTATCATTTGCTTTTTGAAAACTCAGTAGCTAATTTAAATTCCGCTGTCACACAAATGAATTTTTCTGCTTTGGTCTTTTATCAGGCAACATTATCAAAAGAGCTGCTCCATTTTTTAGAGTACAATAAAAAAATATCAGGTTTAAAAATGCCAATGATTTATATATCAGAACATGTTAATTATGAACTGCACGAACAATTATTGGAGCTGGGTATAGATACACTAATTCAGTTACCTGCCAGTGCCACATTTATTATAAAAAAGATAGCTTCTCTAATTGATAAGAGCAAAGAGGCTCAACAGGAAAATAAAATGCAGCAAAAAATATTTGAAATCTTAACGGAAGATGATCCAATAGTAACGAACAATGACAAGCTGGTAAAAAGAGCTTTGGAAATAATAAAAGAAGAATTGCAGGATTCTTCTTTTAATGTGGAGATACTTGTAGAAAATTTAGGTATTTCGAGAGTAAAATGCTACCGCATATTTAAAGAAGCATTGAACCAATCTCCTTCTGATGTTATTACCTCTTTTAGGTTACAAAAAGCAGAAATACTATTAAAAACCAAAAAATTAAATGTTTCTGAGATCAGTTTTGAGTGTGGTTATAACGATCCAAAGTATTTTGGGCGTTCTTTCAAGAAATATTTCGGAAAAAGTCCAAAAGAGTACAAAGTATTCTCTTAGAACTTCTGTTAGCTCTGTGTTTACAAAAAGTTAGTTGAATGTTAGTGAACAAAATACCCCTTTTTTGCCGTTAATTTTGTCCTAATTTGAATCCAAAATCCTCTTTTATGAATCAAAATTACCCCATTTGGCAAGTTGCTTAAAATACTTTTGGCAAAACAAAAATACTAATTAGATGAAAAAAATTTATGCGATTTTAGTTCTTGCCTTAGGATGTATGTCTTATTCCTATTCGCAGGTAACAGTATCAGGAAGTGTAGTTTCTGATCCCCAAAAGGAACCTATACCAGGTGTATCAGTCTATTTAAAAGGAGAACCAAAATCAGGAATCACGACAGATTTTGATGGGAAATTTAAAATTCAATTACGGGATCAAAGCGGCGTTTTGGTTTTTTCTTTTTTAGGATTTACTACAAAAGAGGTTGCTTATTCTGGTAGTTTAGTGTTAAATATTTCTTTAAAGGAAGAAGTAAGTACTTTAAGCGAAGTGGTAGTAGTTGGTTACGGTTCTCAAAAAAGATCTGATGTAACAGGATCAATTAGTTCGGTAAAGAGTGAAAATTTCAACAAAGGAGTAGTTGCAAATACAGGACAGCTTATTCAGGGTAAAGTTGCCGGGGTTAACGTTATTTCAGCAAGCGGTGAGCCGGGAGCGACACAAGATATAATTATTCGTGGAGCTGGAAGTTTGCGCTCTGGAACAACACCTCTTTATGTATTGGATGGATTTGCTTTGGACAATTCTAGTACTGGTGTTGCTTCGAACCCATTGAATTTTATAAATCCACAGGATATAGAAAGTATTGATGTACTTAAGGACGCATCTGCTTCTGCAATTTACGGTTCAAGAGCTGCTAATGGAGTAATTGTAATTACAACTAAAAAAGGGTCAAAAGGCAGAACACAAATAAACTTTTCAATGACTACTGGATTGTCAACATTAGCTAATAAAGTCGATGTTTTTAGTGCAGATGAATTTAGAAAGCAAGTTATTGCTGTAAATGGAACTTTGCAAGATGGCGGAGCAAATACGGACTGGCAGGATGAATTAACAAGAACCGGTGTTTCTCAAAACATTAATTTGTCAATGAGTGGAGGTACAGATAAATCAACTTATGCAGCATCTTTAGGCGTAGATAATCAAGAAGGTGTTTTGAAAAATAGTGATTTAAAACGCTACTCAGGACGTTTGAACTTAAACCAAAAAGCATTTAAGGATAAGTTTAATATTGCTTTTAACTTGACAGGAACAAAACTTGACAATGCAAGGCCAGATTCGAGAACTATGGTAGGCAATATGTTGACAATGAATCCAACTGACCCGG
The DNA here is from genome assembly GCA_963511475.1 of uncultured Flavobacterium sp. Lineage (GTDB taxonomy): Bacteria > Bacteroidota > Bacteroidia > Flavobacteriales > Flavobacteriaceae > Flavobacterium. The sequence continues at coordinate 11,441 of CAUPJC010000034.1, read as the reverse complement.
TTTATGTTAACGGAGAACCTAATACTAATTTAAGTAATGATGTTGTAAATCCCTTAATTAGTGAAAGAATTTATTCTGATGAAACAAGCAACAACCGTATTTTAGCGAATATTGCTCCATCTTACGAATTTATAAAAGGATTAACCTATAAATTTAATCTTGGAGTTGATTACTCTATTACAGAAAGAGACATACAGGTTTTGCCATACAGAACGGATACAAACACAACTTTAGGCTCTTTAAACAATATTATTACGACCAATAATAATGTATTACATGAAAATACATTAACGTACAACTTTAATGCAGGTGCTCATAATTTTACTGTTTTGGCTGGTCAATCTTATCAAAAAATTCAGGTATATGATAAAAATTATACCTTATCAGGATTCCCTGTAAATGGTGTAGAACCTAAATATCAAATTGAAACAGCAAGTGAACGCACAATTCAGAATGCATCTGCGGTCGAAAATGAACTTCAGTCTTTCTTTGGAAGATTAAATTATGGGTATGATAACAAATATTTACTTACTGCAACTTTACGTGCCGATGGATCTTCTAAATTTGGTGAGAATAATAGATATGGTTACTTTCCATCTGTTGCGTTAGGATGGAATATTACAAAAGAAGATTTTTTAAATGAATCTGAAGTTGTTAATAATCTTAAACTAAGAGCGAGCTGGGGTCAAACAGGATCTCAGGAGATTCCTGCTAAAATTACCAAAGCAAGTTATAGAGAAAGTAACGGCGGATATGATACGTATCCATTAGATCCGTCAGCTATCGATTTAGGAGGCTATCCTTATGGTACAATCTATTCACGTTTGGCTAGCCCAGATATTCAATGGGAGGTTTCAACACAAACCAATATAGGTTTAGATTTTAGTTTGTTTAATAATAGAATATCAGGTACTGTTGATTATTTTAACAAAGTTTCAAGTAAAATGTTATTGCAAATAGCACCTACAGATCCTATTCAGCCTGTTCCTATGTATTATACAAACATTCCTGAAATGGAGATAAAAAATAGTGGTATTGAGTTAGCTTTAGACTACAGTAGTGACAAAAGCAAAGATTTCTCTTATAGCATTGGTGGAAATATATCTTTTACAAATAATAAAGTAGAAAACTCACCATATACAATATTGACAACTGGTGGAGCGCAGGGTGGAGGACAATCCGGAGCAACAATCAACGGAATTATCAATGGGCAACCGATGGGTTCTTTTTATATGCTTGATTTCATAGGAATTGGTCCTGATGGTTTAAACCAATTTGCAGATACAAATAATGATGGTAAAATTCTTGACAATGACCGTATCATTGCAGGTAGCGCATTACCGGATTATGTGTTTGCGTTTTACCTGAATTTGAAATATAAGAATTTTGATTTGGGAGCTAATTTTAATGGTGTAGGAGGTAATAAAATCTACAATCATGTTGCAATGTCATCATTCAATAGAGGACAGCTTGCCAATTCTTTTAACACTACAGACAGGGCTTCAGAATATTTAAACGAAGCATCCACCAATTCAAACACCGTTTCTACCAGATATTTAGAAGACGGTAGTTTCTTAAGATTAAATAATGCAACTCTAGGATACAATCTAAAACCAAGAATGATTGGACTTGATAATGTAATGGATAATTTACGCCTTACAGTAACAGGACAAAACTTATTTGTGATCACTAAATACAGTGGTTATGATCCTGAAATAAATACAGGAACTTCAGTTGGCGAGGTTCAGGCTTTTGGAATTGATTATTTCAGTTATCCAAAAAGCAGAACTATTTCATTTGGTTTAAACATTGCATTTTAATAAAAATAACATAACATAACATGAAAAATAAAATAATAATAGGAGCTCTCGCATTCAGTTTACTATTTACGTGGAGCTGTACCGACCTAGAAGAACAAATATTAGATGAATCCTTAACGGGAATCGGACAGGCAGATGCGGTTAACGGCGCAATTGCTCCGGCATATGGACAATTAAAAGCAACATGGATTCATACCAACAATTTTGGACTGCAGTTAATTGCCAGCGATGAAGGTATTTTACCTTACAGGGGAGGAACAGACTGGTATGACGGAGGTAAATATTTAGCAGTTCATGCACATACCACAACGCCTACAAATGATTTGGTTTCAAGTACCTGGAATGAAGTAACTATAAATCTTTCCAGAACATTAACTGCTATTGAAGTGTTAACTCCTCTTGCAGAAGGTGGAAATACAGAAGCGCAAGGAGCACTATATGAAATGAAAGCTCTTAGAGCTTATTTACATATGATGACATTAGACAGCTGGGGAATTGTGTTTAAAAAAGAATCATCTAAGATAAACTCGGAAATAATTCGCGGACAAGTGGCTGTTTCTTATATCGAAAGCGAGTTACTGTCAGTGGCTGATGTTATTAATAATAATAAAGGACCAGGCAGAATGACTCAGGCTGCAGTTTGGGGACTTCTTTCTAGATTATATCTAAATGCTGCCGTATACCGTAATCCTTATGGTACGCCTACATTTGCGACTGCTGATATGGATAAGGTCATTAAATATACAGACAATATTATAAATTCAGGTAAATTCAGCTTATCTCCTGAATATTTTGACTTATTTGATGATAAGAATAACTCCAATAAAGAATTAATTTTTGCATTGGATCAACGTGGAGTTTTAAAAGACGAACATAACCGCTGGGCATATTGGTCAATTCCGGGATCAATGTTTCCAAGACCTGAATCAATCAATGCAGACGGAACTGATGGTCCGGCTATTACATCAGATTTTTATCAGACATGGGTTGATGCTTATGGTGCTGTAGATCCTGCCGATGCAGATTCAAGGTTTTACAAAGATAATGCAAAAGTGCCGGCAAACTTGAAAGATCTTACAGGATTTTCGCCATTAAACGATCAGGATCATTACTATTGTGTAAAAGCTGAGACATTTGAAATAGACAGAGGAATCATGAGGGGCATTCCTTGGGCTGCAAGAAAAGATGCTAATGGTGCTTTTTTTAAATGTGATGGAGGTTACAGAATTTATCCTGTTAAACAGATAAAAGGAAATGGACCTGATAAAAATGTCGGGTATGTTAATCTTACGCTGAAAGTTGATTTTACGAAGGAAGGTAGTATGCACTATTCTGGATATAGAGTATCTAAATACCAGTTCAGCCATACTTCTCCAGACGGAAATTATTACAGCAGTGTAGATATGGTATTGCTTAGATATGCTGAAATTTTTATGATGCGTGCTGAAGCTAAATTAAGAAAAGGAGATACTGCCGGTGCACTAGCTGATATGAACAAAGTAAGAACTTCGAGAACCGCTCGTGCTCCAATTCCTGCGGCGCTCCCAGCCATCAATTTGGATATTTTATACAGAGAATATGGTTTCGAATTTTACTGGGAAGGATTAAGAAGAACCAATCAAATTCGTTTTGGACATTATGAAGATAAATGGACAGAAAAATCTGATAAAAATGTAAATCATAGACTATTCCCAATTCCTCAAAAAGCTATCGATGGGGCTTCTAACACTCCAGGATATCTATTACAAAATCAAGGATATTAATTATTAGAATATATATTTAATTTGAAGGCTGTTTTAGTATTTCATTAAAATAAAAATTTCAGCCTTCAAATTTTTAATTGTTAAAAAAATGAAAACATCAGTACTGCAAAAAATGATAGTAAAAGTATTTATTTGCACGCTCTCTGTAAATTTTGCTGTAGCTCAAACAAAAGATACTTCTGTCAAAAAATATCCAAATGCGCTAAATTTTATCGTCATGGGAGATTGGGGCAGATTTGGCGAAGATCACCAAATTCCTGTAGCCAGACAAATGGGGATTACAGCCAAAGAAATTAGTCGTGATTTTATAATTGCCACTGGTGATAATTTCTATCCAGTTGGCGTTGCAAGTGAGTTTGACCCGCAGTGGAAATCTTCTTTTGAAGATATTTATACCGATTTTTCACTCCATTGGAACTGGTATCCGGTATTAGGAAACCATGATTATGCAGGTAATCCAGACGCACAGGTTGCCTATACTAAAATAAGCCAGCGCTGGAATATGCCAGCCCGTTATTACAGCAAAACATTTGATATTAACGGAGACCCAAACCAGCAAGTATTAATTGCTTTTATAGATACAAATCCTTTAATTCCAGACTTTCATAAAAATGATGTTTATGGAAAAAATGTAATCTCACAGGATACCACTGCACAAAAAAAGTGGCTTATTAAAACCTTGACGTATGCACCTAAAAGTGTGAAGTGGAAATTAGTTGTTGGACACCATCCTCTATTTACAGCAACTTTAAAACGAAGAGAAAGTTATGATACCAAGGCAGTGCGAAAATCATTGAAATCACTTTTTGATAAATACGAAGTAGATGCTTATATCGCTGGACATGATCATGATTTACAGCACCTTTTACCCGAAGGTAAAACCAATTACTTCGTTTCTGGATCAGCTTCTGAAGTAACTGTAATCGACCCTTTACCTTTTAGCAAATTAGCTGTTTCTGAATATGGTTTTATGGTATTTTCAGTTTTATCCAACAGCCTGTATGTACAAGCAGTTAATGAGAAAGGAAAAGTGATTTACAGTACCGAAATAAAAAAATAAAAGCATTCAAGAAAATGCCAGCTGAAGTCAAATTAATGAAGAATGCTGGTAATCGTTAGTTTCGTGTTGTTAGTTAGTTTTTTGGGCTTCAGGCTTATTATAAGCCTGAAGCTGTAAAAAAAAATAGACACAATAGTAATAAATAAAATTCTATGCAAAGTTACCTACGGCTTTGCAAATGAATAAATTTCTATTTTAATGAAAAAAATAATAACCCTTTTTTGTTTCCAATTTTTTCTGTTTGTTCAAGCACAGGAATACAGTTCATCAAATATCCATTCGCATAATGATTATGCTAGCGCGCTTCCTTTTTATGGAGCATATTCTAATGAAGTCGGCGTCATTGAAGCCGATGTTTTTTTAGTAAATAATGAGTTGTTTGTGGCGCATACTTCTAAAGAAATTACGCAGTTTAATACGCTTAAAAGTCTATATCTAGAGCCTTTATCTGCAAAATTGAAAAATTTAGGAGGTAAAGCTTATCCGAGTAATAAACCTTTGATTTTAATGATTGACATCAAGTCGGATGCAGTATCAACTTTAAAACTAATTGCACAGCAGTTTCAGGCATTTCCAGAAATCAGCTCCAATAAAAATGTGAAAGTTGTGATTTCAGGAAACAGGCCTTTGCCGTCGCTGTGGTTAGTATATCCTGAGTTTATTTATTTTGACGGAAGACTGAATGAAAATTATTCACAGGAACAATTGTCTCGTGTTGAAATGATCAGCGCCGATTTAAAAGACGTTACCGTATGGAATGGTAAAGGTGTTTTGATACAAGCGGATTTACAAAAGATGCAGGCGGTAATCAAAAAAGTGCATGATCAGCATAAAAAAATTAGATTTTGGGCTACGCAGGACAATGTTAATACGTGGATAACTTTGATGAATTTAAAAGTTGATTTTATCGGTACAGATAATGTTGCGGCATTGGCACAATTTATCCAGAATATCAAAACAACGTTTTATCAAAATACAGAATTTTATACAGCATATAAGCCTATAAACTTGTCAGTTTTCGATAAGAAAAAACCAAAAAATGTTATTCTTCTTATTGGTGACGGAATGGGATTAGCTCAAATTTACGCTGGTTATACAGCGAACAAGGGACAACTGAGTCTCTTTAATATTCCAACGCAGGGACTTTCAATCACAAAAGCATCCGATAGTTATATTACCGATTCGGCCGCAGGAGCAACAGCAATGGCAACGGGACATAAAACCAATAACCGATTTATTAGTGTTGATGAAAACGGAAAACCTTTAGAATCAATTACACAGCAGTTAGCTAAGAAAAATTTTAAAACAGCTATTATATCTGCAGGAAATAGTACTGATGCAACTCCCGCAGCTTTTTATGCGCATCAGCCCGAAAGAACTTATAATGAATCAATAGCTTATGATTTTCTAAGCAACCCGTCTAATATCTTAATTGGAGGCGGGCTAAAAGAATTTAAAACTAGAAAAGACGGGAAAGACTTATCTAAACTGCTGATTGAAATGGGGTATTCTTTTGCTGAGAAATTCAGTAGTTTGGATACTATTAAAAACAATAAAATTATAGTTTTAGATGATTCGGCCGTAGTCTCTATCAAAGAGGGAAGAGGGGATTTTTTGACTAAATCATTCGCGAAAGCAACAAATACTTTTTCTAAAACAAAAAATCCCTTTTTCATTATGGCAGAAGGAGCACAGATAGATCACGGCGGACATAAAAATGATTTAGAGTATCTTGTTCGCGAAATGCTTGATTTTGACAAATTGGTAGGAGAGGCAATGGAATTTGTAGATAAAAATCCAGACACATTGTTAATTGTGACTGCAGATCATGAAACGGGTGGATTATCATTAATCGATGGCAGTATAACAAAAGGATATGTGCAGGGAAGTTTTAGTACAAATGACCATACTGCTATACCAGTTCCAGTTTTTGCATACGGGGCAGGGGCTAAAAATTTTGAAGGAGTGTATCAAAACACAGATATTTATGCTAAAATCATGAAGGCTCTTTTTTGAAATTGTCCTGAATTTAATTTGGTTTACAAAATCTTAATAATAATATTATGATTTTAAAGCTTTTGGATTTTAGTACTATTGTTAAGTCTTAGTTTTTTTGTTTCTAGAAGTTTTATTTTTTTTATTTTGGCATGTTCATATTATAACTAGGTATTCCTTTATTTCCTCAGTTTTGTCTGTCGCACAATAAAGGAACGGGGAATGCTAATGAAGTATAAAACCATAAACTATTTTAGTGGTGATTTTGATGACGGTATTTCCCTGGCGTCAGATTTATAATTTGTTTAAATATTTTTGAAAAGTGAGGTAAATTGGAAAAACCGGTATCCATAGCGATTTCTAAAAAAGTTTTATCAGTAGTTGCAATAAGGTATTGAGCTCTTTCTATTTTTTTTTGATGGATAAAGTTTAAGGGTCTTTGGCCAGTATGTATCAAAAATTGTCTTGAAAAATAATCTTGATTTTGATTTACTCTTTTAGCTAATTGTGCAACAGTAATATTCTCACTTATGTTAAGCTGCACATAACTCATCGTATCCAAAATTTTGGAAGGTATAGTCTGCGAATTGTTTATTTTTAAACTTTTTGAACTCAAGAATCTGGATATTAAGAGAAGAATAATTCCTTGATTTTCAAATGTTAAATGCTTTTTTATTTCATTATTGAGTGAAAGATACTCTTTGTAGTAGGTTTCTTTTTCATAGACCTTTGGGTTTTCAGATCGATTAATTCCTCTTCCTGGATTAATATGAAGCAATCTTTTAATCAGCATAATGTCAGTTTCTGTAGCGGGTAACTTCATAATGCTTCTATTATTGTTAAACAATGAGATTCCATCAGGTGTCTCTTCGAAAAATTGAATAAAATATTGGCTTAAATAGTTCTCACAATTCAGGTTACATATTGTAAAACTAGGAATAAGATATAAATTTCCAGGCTCTAAAGTTAGGTGGGCGGAACTGTCCGAAATAAATCCGATTCCATCATCAATGTAGTACAATCTATAATAAGGACTAATGACATTATTATAATTCCAGTTCTGATTAAGTTTCACATAGTCAACATTTAATAGCGAGAAAGAATGTTTGAAAATACTTTTGGACATATACATATTAAATTATTAAAGTCGTTTTTGAATAATAAAAAATCGTTTTTGTGTAAAAAAAACACACACTTCATCGTTTATATTTGTTTTTATTTTTGTCAAATTTTTGAATTAAAAATGACAAGATAAAGGCAGTAAATGTTTATATAATGCTGATTTTAAAACTACTCAAAGCCATTTTAAAGAAGTATTATAAAGAAAATAAATATAATCGGAAATATATAAAAAAAACATGAACAGACGTAACGCTTTAAAATTAGCTGTATCAGGGATAGCTGGACTTTATTTATCACCTTTATTGGCTCAAAAAAACTTTTTCAGCTCTTCAGTTTCAATTTGCAAAGGCCCTTTTGAACCTACTTGGGATTCTCTAAGCAAGTATCAGGTGCCAGATTGGTTTAGGGATGCCAAATTTGGTATGTGGGCACACTGGGGACCTCAATGTGAACCAGAAGCAGGCGACTGGTATGCTAGAGGTATGTATCAGGAAGGTTCACATCAATATAAGTTTCATGTCGAAAAATACGGTCATCCTTCAAAATTTGGATTCAAAGATGTAATTAATGTATGGAAAGCCGATAATTGGAATCCACAAGAATTAGTCAATTTGTATAAAGATGCAGGAGCTAAATATTTTATGGCCATGGCTAATCATCATGATAATCTAGACCTTTATGACAGCAAACATCAGCCCAATTGGAATTCGACCAAAATGGGACCTAAGAAAGATATTATTGCTGGATGGGAAAAAGCGGCTCGAAAAGCTGAACTTCCTTTTGCCGTAAGTGTTCATGCAGCTCATGCTTGGAGTTGGTATGAAACTTCTCAACGTTTTGATAAAAACGGAGTTCTGGCAGGTGTTCCTTATGACGGAAATCTGACTAAATCTGACGGAATTGGAACTTGGTGGGAAGGTTTAGACCCTCAGGAATTGTATGCACAAAATCATCCATTAAGTAAAAACAGTTCAGATAATGGAGCAATACACAGTCAATGGAATTGGGGAAACGGAGTTGCAGAACCATCGGAAGCTTATATGGAAAATTTTCACGACAGAACTATTGACTTGATTGATAAATACAACCCGGATTTGATTTATTTTGACGATACGGCGTTACCGCTTTGGCCAATTAGCGATGCAGGTTTGCGTATAGCAGCGCATTTATACAATAAAAGTCTCGAAAAAAATAAAACTGTCCAAACAGTAATTACAGGCAAAATATTAGATGAGCAGCAACGAAAAGCTTTAGTTTGGGATATTGAAAAAGGACAAGGTAATACTATTGAGTCTTTGCCTTGGCAGACAGATACTTGTCTTGGTGAATGGCATTATGACAGAGATGTTTATGCTAAAAAACGCTACAAATCAGCCAAGACGGTTATTCACACCTTGATAGATGCAGTAAGCAAAAATGGTAATTTAATGCTCAATATTCCAGTAAGAGGTGACGGGAGTATAGACGAATTAGAACGACAAATTGTTTCCGAAATTGGTACTTGGATGAAAGCCAATGGGGAAAGCATATACGGTACCCGGCCTTGGAAAATATTTGGTGAAGGTCCTCAGCAGGGAAGTGCAGGAGCTTTAACTGCCCAAGGTTTTAACGAAGGAAAAGGAAAGCCTTTTACATCAGAAGATATTCGTTTTGCACAAAAAGGAAAAATACTTTATGCTACAGTCATGGCATGGCCGGAAAATGGTGCGGTAATAATCAAAAGTTTAGGCAAAGATTCTCTCTATTTTACCGACAAAATAAAACAGATAAAACTTGTAAGTACTGGAGAGAAACTGAAGTTCAAACAAAATGAACAAGCCCTTGTCGTTTATTTTCCTAGTCAAAAAACCGAAGCTTCATATGCTAATGCACTGGAAATTGTTTAGATTCTTTGATGATAAAAGGAAAGGGAGTATGTGTATCGTTTAATTTCTCTTTGTGGATTCTCTGATTATTACTTCGGTATTAAGATATGTCACTTCTTTAATGTTGTCTTTTTTTGGAGATAACAGATGATTTAATATTTTTTCAGCAGAAATCTGTCCCATTTTAAATGCAGGATGTGATATTGTTGATAAACCTGGATCAATAATTGATGAAATAGGATCATCGTTGAATCCAATTATTGCCAGTTCTTCAGGTATTTTGACACCCCTTTTTTTGGCACATTGAATTGCACTTATTGCGGTAATATCAACTGATGAAAAAATCCCATCTGGAGGGTTATTCATATCCAGCAGTTTATTCGTTGCTTTAATTCCTTCAGCAAATACCAACAGTTCTAATTTAATAATTAAATCCTCTTCGATAGGAAGATTGTGTGCTTTTAAGGCATCCAAATATCCTCTTTTTCTTTCGCTGAAGAGTGTGCCAAATTCGCCGCCGGCATAAAAATGTGCAACGCGTTTACAGCCTTGATCAATGAGGTGTTTTGTTGCTTTATATCCAGCTGCATAATTATCAATTATAACTCTGTACGTATCTATATCGTTTGGTACCCTGTCTACAAATACTAACGGAATTTTAGCATCTATAAATGGCATGAAATGCGCAGTATCTCTTGTTTCCATTCCTAAAGAACAAATTATACCGCTGATTCTGCTGGCATACAGTGCTTGGGTCATATTGATTTCTTCTTGGTATGAATCTCCAGATTGTGTAATAAGAATATTATATCCGGATTTTTTAGCTGTAGTTTCAATGCCACTGATTAATGAAGATAGGAATGGCTGATCAATTGTAGGTACTAATACACCTATTGTTTGGGTTTTGTTGCTGCGCAGTCCGGCAGCAAGACTGTTTGGACGATATCCTAACTCTGCACAAGCCTCTTTAACCTTTTTAATCGTTTTTGCGCTAATGGTATGATGATCCTTTAGAGCTCTGGAAATTGTAGAAGTAGCAAGGTTTAATTTTTTGGCTATGTCATAAATCGTAATATCTTTATTGTCTTCCATTTGGTATCCGTTTACTGCAAATATACTTTTTTTGCATATTTGATTTAACAAAAAAATATCGTTTATATATATTCTTGTGATTATCTTTTTTGTTTCACTAATAATTTAATTCATAAAGTATTTTTTTATAAGTTTGTAAAAACAATCGGTTGCGTATTTTTGAATTTCATTTGTTTTGAACTTGAGATTCTATTTTAAAGATTTTTAATAACAGATTTTGAAAGATTTTTAGACATTTATGAGCTGAACTAGATGATTAATTTTGGAGCAACAAGATAAGGCATTTTCAGGAAGCATTGGTCCCGCTTTCCGTTGCAATCTTGTAAGCCGAACCCCGGCTCACAAGGATTTCCACTGCAATCGGGGCTAAAAGGAGATATTTTGCTTCTTTGCAGGAAAATAGAAAACCGAGCTCAGGCTTATAAAAAACCAGAAGATTTCCTGATTTATATAAAAAAAATTAACACCATAAATTATGAACCACAAAATTGACAATTTAGCCGCAGACAACATAAGAGCGCTGGCTATTTCTATGGTAGAAAAAGCAAATTCAGGACACCCAGGAGGTGCCATGGGAGGAGCCGATTTTATGCATATATTATACACAGAATATTTAGATTTTGACCCAACCCAGATGGATTGGCCGTTTAGAGACCGTTTCTTTATGGATGCAGGACACTTATCGGCTTTGATGTATGCACAATACTATTTATTAGGAAACTAT
>CAUPJC010000033.1:0-60113 GCA_963511475.1 uncultured Flavobacterium sp. | reverse complement strand
TAGTTGCATAGTAATGTTGACAAGTTTGGAAAAAAATCCCTTCAAAGATTTTTTCTAAACTTGTCAATATTACGGCTACAATCACCTATTTTTGAAATTATATAACAACCAAAAATAGTCAACCTATATCAGGACAAGACACAAATCTCAATCCTAAAAAATGAGTAAAAATTGCAGACAAATTAGTATGCAGTTAGAAAATTCGGAGATAAATTTTGTTTCTATAAAATTTAACTTTAATTTAATGCTAATATTCTTTAAAAATGTTATTTTTAAAAAATTAAATTAATAATGTATTTCTCGCAATAAATCTACGAATCAATCTAAAGCAGAGTAACTTTTAAAAAATGATTAAAAATGAACAAATTTAAGATTATCACGTTAGGATTATTCTTAACAACAATTTTATCGTGTAGCGATAATGATTCCAATGAAAAAACAAATACTTCAACCACAGCAAGAGATGAGGATTATTTATTAAAATTAGGCACAAAACTAGAAAACCCATATTCTGTTGCGAATATGAGAAAAGCTTTAGATAGTGTAAAGGGAAATATGAAAACCTCCAAGACATCTAAAATGTCAAGTAGTTTATCTGATTTTGACATCGAAACCTCTCATTTATATGTTAAAATAGAACCTGAAACGGAACTAGAGGAGTTAAAGTTAAAGAAAGATACTACTCAAATATTTTTTGATTACCCATTAGATTATGAATTTCCAGAGCAAGTTCTTAATGAAGTAGGTACAAATGATGAAAAGACAATAAGTACTTATTATGTTGCTGTCCCGAAAGACTATGTCTTTCCTGCTGGAATAAAAACAGAGGTTTTAGAAGAATTGTATATTCCCGAACAAGACCCTTATTTTGACAATATCGCAGAAACAGGAAAAGCAAGTAAAATAGCTATAAATAGTAAAGAAGATTTGTTAGCAAATCTTTTAATAACAGCTTACACCCTTACACATAATGAAAAACAGCTAGGTCTTGAAAATTTGTCTACTGCTAAAACTAGTAAGGCAGCTTGGTGGATATTTGGAAAAAGATGGAGACCAAATGGAAGAATAACGATGTTTGATAATTCTCTTGGCAGAGATGTTCCTGTTGAAGGCGCACAAGTTTTAATACGCCAATGGTTCACTGTTGACAGCGGAATTACCGATGCAAATGGTAATTTTTCCACAGGAACGGTTCGTGGAGAAGCAAGATACATATTACAATGGGAAAGACAACATTATGACATACGTAACGATACATTTGGACAAGCTGAAACCAGAGGTCCTTCAAAAAAGAATGAATCGTGGAATTTTAATATAACCGACTCAAAAGATATTCATTTTGCAATGGTTCACAGAGCTGCACATCATTATTATTACAAAGATATTAAAGCATTGAGAAGACCTCCTTTTGATAACGATATGCCATCGAGAATGAAAATAGCTGCAATTGATAAAGATAAAGATATTAACGGTGACCATAGCTTTTGGAGAGGTTTGGGCGGAATCTTACCAACAATAAGAATTTTTCAAAGAAATAATTGCAGAGATTATTATGGAACAACTATACATGAACTAGCTCACGCATCGCATTGGAAGATGGCTTGGTGGACTTTTGAATTTGTAGATGTTAACGTTAAAGAATCATGGGCTAGAGGTGTGCAATGGGAATTAACAAGAATGGTGTACCCAACGTATACAAATGATTATTTCGGGAATTATACAGGGGTCGTTGAGGATATGATTGATAATGATAACTCATTCGGAGACAACGTTAGCGGTTACACGATTAGAGAAATTGAGAACTCACTAATGTATCAAAAAAATTGGGACGATTGGAGGAATAAAATAATAAATGACCATACTAATCCAACTGAAAACAATTTGCCTGCATTATTTACCCGCTGGAATTAATTTAATCTTTGAGAAGACTTATGGAAACATATTCAAAAATATTCAAAATTTTATTTATCGCATACGGAATAATTGTTTTTACTCTTTTATCTTGTGATGGAGGACACCAAATAGATTATAATTTAAAAACAAATTTTATATACAAAAATTTAACTTCCGAAGATTTAGAGATTATTTTATACGATAAAGAAAATACAAAATTTCAAACATATTCAATCGAATCAAATAAAGAAATCAAGATTTTGATAGAACGAGATGGTGAAAAAACTGGAATAGGGCAACCCTTTAGAATGGAAAATGATTCACGATACATTGCGACAAAAGTTACTATTAAGTTTATAACTTCAAATAAGTGTCTTTCTTTTTCCACGGGAGAAGGATTACTTAACGAAAAACTTTATGATAATTTTTCTGAAACTATGTACAATACATCGAATAACACTTTAATTTACAACATTGACAGCGTTGAATTAAGCAACGCAACAAATTGTTTATAAAAAGCAGAACTAAAAACGGAAGTTGGTAAATCAAATTTTTAAAATGATTGCTAAACTTCCGTTTTTTCTTTTAAAAAGTATACAAACCGAAAAAAGTCCGATCTGCCAACACACGCTACAAGCAATTTGGGTATTAGGCTTAATTTGAAATTGGTTTTGTATTTGGAAGATTTGGCAAATCCGAAAATAGGGCTTAATTTAGTCTCAAACTACTTGTAGCGCGGGAACGTTGGTGGTAATGCCTGCGCTTTGCCTGGTTTTACACTTACTCGAGCATCGGAATCTGTAGGTGAATAGTGGGTGTGATTTGATACAAATCTTGGACGTATTGAATTGCCGTGTTCATCTACTTTATCAATGTTGAAGTTGGGATTGGGCTGGCTTTTATAAGCTTCTTTTTTCCACTGATGATGTTGTTCTACTAGTTTCTTTCTGGTACTAGTTGTTTTAAATTCGCTGTTTTCTTCTAATTCATCTACAAAGGCACTGGCGTCTTCCAATACTTCCTTCTCCACCAAACTATCCATAGAGGCATTGGCTTTGATAAAAACGCTGTCCACTGCTTGTCGTTTACCTCGAATCATACCTTTGGAAACGCAAAGCTTTAAAACCTCTTTAAATAAACTTAAAAATACTTCTTCACCATACAACCCACGCGTGCGACTAATGGTGCTGTGCCATGGCAAAGTCTCATCAATGTCATAACGGATGAACAAACGTACATCTAAACAATTCGAACAATATTCGATGAGTTTCCTGTCCGAATTTATGTTGTTTAAATAACCAACTAAACAGATTTTGAAAAATACAACCGGGTCAATGCTCTCTTGTCCTTCGTCTCCATAATATTTTGAAGTAACTTTATATAGAAATCGAAAATCAATAGACTAGTCTAATAATCTATAAAAATTATGCTCTGGAATCAAGTCCGTTAAGTGACAAGAATCTAACGCAATTTTATAACCAAAAAATGTATAAAATTGTAGTATGAAAACAGCTTACAAAAGACTCAATCGTGATCATAGAATTGAGATTGAAAAACAAATCGCTTTGGGCAAAAATAACAAACAAATTGCCACTACTACTCTATCGGTTCATCCAAGCACCATTTCCAGAGAACTAAAAAGAGTCAAAAATGAACGTTATGACAACCTAAAAGCAGAAGGAAATTATGTCCATAATATAATGGACAAACGATTGGGAATAACCAAAATTAACAGCAATCCAAAACTCAAAAATTTTATATATTCACAATTAAAATTCCATTGGTCTCCAAAGCAAATATCAGATGCTTTAAAACAATTTTATCCCTTTGATCCCACTATGCAAATCTGGCACGAAAGCATCTATTATCACATCTATATTCAACCTAAAAAGGAGGTCGAAAAACTGCTGATTTTTCAACTTAGGCAAAAGAGGAAATACACGCCGAGGTGCTGATAAAAGAACGACAATTAAAGACCCAATTCGCATTGATGAACGACCTGCCGAAGTACTCACTCGCTAGATACCAGGTCACTGGGAAGGCGACTTGGTACTGGGAAAGAACAGAGAAAGTGCTATTGGAACTCTTGTAGAAAGAACAACCCGATTTTTAATAATTGTACCTCTCAAAAAGAGAGATTCCACAACCGTGAGAAAAGCTTTTGAAAGGGAGTTTAGAAAGCTTCCTGACAACTTAAAACTGTCTTTGATCAATGACAACGGAACAGAGATGGAGCAACACAAAACCTTTACTAAAAACTCCAAAGTAAAAGTCTATTTTACCCATCCCTATAGTCCGTGGGAAAGACCAACAAGTGAGAATACAAATGATTTAATTAGAGACTATTTCCCCAAAGGAACTGACTTTAATTTAATATCAAAAAAGCAACTCAAAGAAGTACAAAATCAGCTTAATGAAAGACCTAAAAAAAACCTAGAATATGAATCACCAATAAATACAATTAGCCGATTATATATGAACCAAAATTTTATTTAATAATTAGCTAAATTAAAATCCCAAGTTATTGGAGTTGTGCATTTTTCTAGAATTTATTTTACGATAACTTTTTTAGTAACACGTTTTGCATTCTCTTTTTCGATTACAATAAAATAGATCGCTGGAGAGAGATTGCTACAATCCACTGCCAAAGTACAATTACCTATTGCAAATTTTTGAGAAGCTATGTCTTTAACCGCAGCCCCACTAGAATCAACTAATCGAACAATTATATTTTGTTCTTTTTCATTATAAAACTCTAAATTCGTATTGCCATCAATAGTTGGGTTAGGAAATACGATTATTTCGGTTTCGTCCGATTCAATTTGCTTTACAAATTCTTTTGATGTTGCCATACGATTGGTAGCAGCTGCAAATGCAATATAACCATTACAATGCATCATCTGGCTGCTTCCGCCACCACCACAAGCGTTGTTTGAATAAAATGCTGTATTAACCGTTTGATTTTCGGCTTGTAAAACCGCACTATCCACTTGCAAATAATCTACTTCTACATCTCTATTTGCGATATCATTTACAACTTCTAGACGTACAGCACCTGTAGCTGTTGACGACGTGCTATAATTTGCAAAAGCAGTAGTGAGGTTGTATGTAGCAATTACATTACCGTTGATTCGTAATTGTAATTGAGCACCAGTAGCAGTACCTCGAGCTCT
Organism: uncultured Flavobacterium sp.; assembly: GCA_963511475.1. Classification (GTDB taxonomy): domain Bacteria; phylum Bacteroidota; class Bacteroidia; order Flavobacteriales; family Flavobacteriaceae; genus Flavobacterium. The sequence continues at coordinate 55,047 of CAUPJC010000033.1, read as the reverse complement.
AGTTACAAAATTACGAGTTGCCACAGTAGTACCACAACCACCAAATGGAGCGGGTGCAGGACAACAAGAAAGCGATGGGCGACCGCCTAAATAAGATTTTAACCATGTCATTGCTGGGCGATCTACAAAATTTCCATAAAGTAATCCAGAATCAGTTCCGCCAGCACCAGAGACACCATTACCATTGATCCAAGTAGTGCCTTGAATATAACCCCACAATGTAATACCAGCTACTCTTGGATGTTCCCAAGCTACTGGAATTAGACTAGCGTAAACATCTCTTTGTTTGGTCTCGTTAGGATTAGCGGGTTGGTCAAACTCAGTAATATGAATTGGAACACCAGTTTTTGTCCAGATTTCATCGATACATGCTTTAAAATTTGCAGCAGTTAAATTTTCAATACCATGTGCCTGTAAACCTACACCATCAATTAGATTTTTTGCTCCATTTGTAAGGTTTGGAGCATTTTTTACAGCATTTACCATCGCAATATAAGGTGCACGACAGTTATTCCAGTTCATTTCTACATTGTATTCATTAATCAATAACGTAGTATTTGGAAAGTTTTTTCTAGCCAATTGAAAACACCAAATTACCCAACCATATTGATTATTGATATCACCTGCATTGGCTGATTCTGCTCGATAACCCGCAGTAAGAGCAGCCTTATAATTAGCTGTCATTGGGGTATTTACTGGCTCATTTAATACATCAATCATTTTTAGACCGCCCAAAGGGTTGTAATGGTCAGCTGTGGCTTTTATGAAGGCTTGTACCGAAGCTTGTATCGTTGCTGTACTAGCACTTGCAACCCAACCTGGTGTTTGAGCACCCCAAACTAAAGTATGAAACTTGAATAGTCCGCCACTGTTTTTGGCTTGATTGTAAGACACATCCGAACCAGACCAATTATAAACTCCTTTTGTACCTTCAATCGAGCCCCATTTTGAAGCATTTTCACTAGTAGTCTGATTCCAAAATGTATTGTAATTACTTGGAACACTGTTTTGAACAATATTTCCAAAATATTTTCCTTTACATTTTCCCAATTGAGCTTGCGCATTATTACCCAATAATATAGCTAGTATCACTAACAATACCCACTGAATTCTAATTGAAATTCTATTATTTTTCATAATTATTTATTTTTATGTTTTTTATTAATATCATGTGTAATCTTTATTTCTTAAAAGTTTTGCATTAATCCTAAATCGTAAGGAATTTTGATATAACTACCAAAATTTCCATTTACAACACCTTGTATAAGGACTTCACAACGATCAATATTATTTATTTCCATTAATTGATTGTTTCCTGAACGCAATATTTCACCATGTGAAATCTGATCTGTCCAATGCTCACTCCGTTCTGTTAAATTTGCTTTTGTAGCCCATGTTTCTGAAACTTTAGTCCATGTTCCGTTAAGCGTAGTAGCCGACCAAAGCTCGAAGTACCTTGCAGCATCTTCGACCATCATATAAAATTTACCATCTGCTTTGTTTTTATATACATGAGGGGCTTCAAAAGTATTTGTTGCAGCAATTGTTGGCGCTTCCCAACCATTTGGAAAATTAGCGATCGTAGTTCTACGTCTTTTAATATTATTTGAACCATCTTGTGCAGAATAAAAACAATATACATGGCTATTATCAGCAATGCACCAAAAGTCTATACCATCATTAATCCCCATTGTTTTACCTGCTGCCCAACCTCCGTAATTGGATACACTAGTATTGGTAGAATATGTGGCACCTAAACCTGATTGATATATTAAATACCATTTTCCTTTTACAGGAAAGTTGAATACTTGCGGAGCACAAAAATATCCTCCACCATTTAACGAATTCATAAACCTACGAGGATCGGCTTTCATATTGAATAATGAGACTGTGTTTACATAACCCATCTTCCAATTGTTTCCATCTGTACCGGTATAAAACACATGCCATTTACCACCGTCGTAAACAAGTGTTGGATCTTTTACGGCAACAGATTCAAAAGAACCCGCTGTACCTTGTTCAAAAATTTTGCCAGTAACACTCCATTTTGGACTTAAAATTACACTGACTTTTGCGTTTTTTTTAGTTTTACCGATAACCTCTGTTGATGAAATGACTTCATCAGGTTTACTACAACTACATGCCATAATCACAAAGGAAGTTACAGCAAATTTTAATAAATTGTTTTTTTTATTTTTCATAATTATTTTAGGAATTAACTTATCAAATATAATAAACAAAATACTTAAAATGCAAATAATTTCTATAAAATTTAAACTATTCTTTTTTTAAATAAGGTTTTTATGCAATAATCATTAAAAAAATAATGAATTATCGAAATAAAAGTATTTGTAAATTTTAACAAAATAATCAAAAAAAAACACCCAAATACGTACCCAATTGTACTTCAATTTAAAGGAACTCAAACGCTATTAAAGCCAGATTTTACGAAAGTTTACAATGTAAAATTATCTCGAAGCTAAGAGACAAAAATGAGTTCAAAGACATCAATACGTTTTAAATTACCAAAGGAGAAACCGATGTTCTTTATGTTTGGAATGGCAGTTGGCAAATTGTAAACTACCAACCCGATTAGTTTAGACGTATTATTACAATAGATTGTGTTATGAGCATTAGAGCTTGCTATTAAATCAGGTTTATTCACGTTTTTTTGTTGTGGATAAATAAACCGTCTCGCTCGTATTTACAAACCTTGTTGTTTTACTTTTATTTCCAAAAAAACTACAACTTTTTGAGAGTTTTAGTTTTTTTTTGTAGGAGTTTGAAAATTGTGTAAAATCAATATTACCTAATACTCGCTGAATGGGTTACTCATTGTTGTTTTTTTGAATGGAAAAGTTGTTGGTACTTCAACTATATACATTAATTAGCAATATCAAACCGAATGTGATATGCATGTGATCTTGGATTCCCCGCTCGGCATTCTATGATAAAAAGCAACTAAAAAATGTTAAATTTATGATGCGAATTTATAAGTATTAATATAGGGAGTTTCTCTGTTTACAACAGCAAAAACTCTACTTATCAGGGCATTCGCTTTTAAACTTTTAAGATTAATTCTCTGTAAAGATCACTACCAAAGGCTTTCTGTCGTTTTCTGTTTTTAGATTTTGGATAGGTTTTTTCTTGGTCAAGCATTGAGATTGCAAATTTTGCGATTAAATTTGAATTTTCTATAGCCGTTTGATTCCGTTTTTCTTGATGGTCTTCTTTGAAATATTGATATATTGAACCCCGCTCTCAGAAGCGTTCCCATTATCGCGATTGCTTTGCGAAGTCTCCCGACTTCGTACCCGTTCCTATAAACAACAAATATTATCAAATATTTATTTGTAAGAAAAGCAATTGTATTTGTATAAAAAATTGTGCAAGGAGCATACAAAATAAGAGACCAAAAATTACCACATTTTATTACAACAACAGTTTTAGATTGGGTTGATAGAGCATTTTTGGCGTAAATTCTTTTCTTGCTTGCATGTTTAAATTTACAAAAAAAAAACTCTTTTCAATGTTTCCTTTTTGCTATATTTGATCAGTTGTGCAACAAGCACCTGGGCTAAGCGCAAAATGCATGCCGCAGGCGCAACACAGGCATACTGCACCTAACCCACTACAGTTGTAGGGCATTAGAAACTGAATAATCTCAATCCAAAAAAATGTATTTAAAAGAATTTGATTCGTTAGAAATTTTAGCTTTTAATGATTGTAAAAGCGAATTTAGAATACATTTTCATGACACATATGTCATTTCGCTAATTCAAAAAGGAACTTTTATAGAAAATAATTTGATTGGTGTTCTTGGGCAAATTCTTATTTCTCACCCATTTGAAATTCACGAAAACAAAATTTTTGATGATAATTCTTATACTGTAACCTCAATTTATATAAATTCAGAGGTAATACAGTATCTAAGTAAACAAAAATATACTTCATTTCCCGAAAAACTTATTGAAGACCAAAGTTTGTTCTATTTGTTTACTCACTATTTTTTGGCTTTACATTCAGGTAATTTACATAACAATGATTTATTAGTTGAGGGCCTAAAGAAATTGATTTTTACTTATGGGAAGAATACTGTTTTTGATTGTCAACAAATTAAAAATTCATTCATAACTGAATCACAGTTATATATCGAACAAAACTATCATACAAAAATAAAACTAGATGATTTAGCTACAATGGCAAAACAAAGTAAGTACAGTTTTATTCGTCAATTCAAAAAAAATGTTGGTATTACTCCTTTTGAATATGTAAACCTTCAAAGGATAAAACAAGCAAAAATATATTTACGAGAAGGGTCATCCTTGGTTGAAACCGCTTTATCAACAGGCTTTTACGACCAAAGTCATTTTAGTCATTATTTCAAAAATTATGTAGGGTTAAGTCCAAGTGATTATGTCAATAGCAATATTTTACAAGACATTTAGAATAGTACTAATTATTTTTGCAAATCACTCTAAATAGATAATAAATGAAGTATTTTTTTAATATATTGTTTTTAACCAATGTAACAATTGCCTCTTTTGCACAAAGCTCTACCGATTTCGATATTATTTTTAAGGTTAAACCATCACCTCTCAAAAACCAACAATCATCAGGCACTTGTTGGAGTTTTGCAACGACTTCGTTCATCGAAACAGAAGCTATAAGACTTGGTAAAGAGTCTATATCCTTGTCGCCAATTTTTTATGTACCTCCCACATATTTAGGTAAAGCAAAGAAATTTATTGATAAAAAAGGCGATAGCTATTTTGCTGAAGGAGATCTAACGTTTAGTGTTTTAGATGCCTATAAAAAATATGGCGCTATTCCTGAGCAAGTTTACAATGGATTAATTGAAGAAGATTGGCAACACGACCACGTTGAAATGGATGACTTGCTCAAAAATATGGTAGCGTCAATAGGCACTTCTGGATATGGAAGAATTAAACCTTATAGTTGGATTAAAGCTATTGAAGGTGTTCTAAAAGCATACCTCGGAACACCGCCTGCAACTTTTGAATACAAAGGTAAACTGTATTCACCAAAAACATTTGCGGATGAATATGTAGGTATTAATCCTGATGAATACATTGAAATAACAAGTTATAAACAAAGCGATTTCTACAAAATGTTTGTGTTAAATATTCCTGCAAATTGGAATGAAAACACATACTTAAATCTACCAATAAAAGAATTTGAAAAAACAATCGATTATGCTCTTGAAAATGGGTACAGTCTTGCTTGGGATGGAGATGCGTCAGAATCATTTTTTGATTTTAAAAAAGGTGTCTTACAACTTTCTACTGATGAAGAAAATATAATTATTACACAAAATTTACGACAAGAAACCTTTGAGAATAAAACAACCACAGATGACCACAATATGCACCTAATAGGAAAAGCGCAAAACAAGGAAGGTAAAGTATTCTACCTATTAAAAAATTCGGAAGGCAATAATGATATGGACGGTTATGTGTATATGTCTAAAAACGCACTGTTACTCAAAACCATATCGGTTTTAGTTCATAAAAGAGGAGTAACATCGGATGTAAAAATTAAATCAAACTTGAAATAATGAGAACAGCCTATGTTACCGCAATACTTATGCTAGTATTTGCTTGCCAAAATAAATCCGTAAAAAATACAGAATCATTAAGTGGAAAGTGGGAATCTGTTGGTTCGGGATGGGTTTTAGAAATTAAAGACAGTACTTCTTATCAATTCTATGACATTACATCAATTTCTTGTTTGCCAAACAGAAAAGGAAGCTTTAAAGAATTACAAAAATCACTGACTCTAGAAAACGACACACTAAATCTGCTGAAAGGTGTTATAACGTATAAGTTTACACGGAGCAAAGCTTTGCCGCAACTTTGTATAGAAACTAAAACAGAAAAAAACAAAAATCCTATTTACAATTTTGAAGTATTTGCAGAAACCGTAAAAGAACATTATGCTTTCTTCAAACTAAATAAAATAAATTGGAATCAACTTTATAAACAGCAAAAGGGAAAATTGACAGAAAAATCAACTGATGTTGAACTGTACCAAGTAATCGAAGAAACACTTGAATCACTTAAGGATAACCACGCCTTTCTTGAAGCAAGTGAGGAAGTCAATACCGAATTAGAAAAGCAATCCAATCAAGATAAAAATTCTTCAGAAAATCTACCTGAATATGGAGATATTCAAGTCGCAGGAATTGTAGCAAAACATCATCTACAAGTAGATTTAACAAGAGATTACAAACTGCAGTTTCCATTAATTCAATGGGGAAAGTTGAACAATGTCACAGGTTACATTCAGGTTAAAGCAATGTGGCTTTTTGCTGATTTAGATGTACCTAAAAAGAGAATAGATGAAGTTGGTTATGTAGATGCCTTTGTTGAAACTTTTCATCAAATGTATGAGGGTGACTATATTAAAGAGGAAGTAAAAGAAGTCTCAAAGATTATGGATATGGTTATGAACGACCTGTCAGAAATGAAATCCATTATAATAGATGTTAGATTCAATGGTGGCGGTCAAGATGCAGTAAGTTTTGAAATATTAAGTAGATTTATTCCTAAAGGTAAATTACAAATAGCAACACAGAAATTGAGGTATGGAAATCGATTTACACCATTATTGCCATTGTATATTGATGGTAATACAAATGCTTTTACCAAACCAGTTTATGTATTAACATCTAAACAAACAGGTAGTGCAGCCGAAGCATTTTCAATAGCAACTATGGCTATGAAAAATGCAAATAGAATTGGTTCGGCAACTTCTGGAGCTATGTCAACAGCTTTAGAAAAAAAACTACCTAATGGTTGGTCATTTGCTATATCTAATGAAATATATATGGATAATAATGGTAAGTCTTATGAAAATATTGGTGTCCCAGTAGATTATAATTTAGATTACTCAAATGAAAGACAGACCTTTTTTAGAAGTGTAGTGAACGATTTAGAAGCTGACAAACAAAATATATTAAAAGCAATAAGCATATTAAAAGAGAAGTGTCGAGTAGGTAAAGGGGAATCTCACCCCTAAACCTCTCACAGAACCGTACGTGAACCTCTCGATTCATTCGGCTCTTCATAGTGCAATCCTTTAGGAATGTGTTTGATAAGAAAAATCATCGTCTTCTTGGACTTGTAATACCTTATCATTACTAACTATGTGAAGCACTTCGCTCGCAGGGGCATTACTCCTACTCTCTTGGATATTTTCGCTACTACGACTTCATCCGCCCCAAGAACTAAACATCGCTACTTACAACCTTTTCCTCTCTGGGACTGTTGGTTTTTTTTCTTACCATTTTAGCCTTGGTTCTCCTGTTTCTTATTAGAGCCTGGTTATAGTTCTTGCCCTCTTTATGCCGTGTGCCATATAGTCAGTAATCAGGTTTTCCGCTACACTTGGTCTCGCTGGGTCGCTGACCCCATAGATTTTGACACAGTTAAAGTTATTTTAATCACGCTTTTTTATTGTTTTTCTTTGTGTTCGTGATACCGTTTCGCTAAATTCGACACCTCAATAAGGGTTCACTTTCGTTCAACTCCTATAACCACACCATACAACTACTCAACATACAAGCGTTGGCACTGCTTTGACCTTGACTCTCAATCCCAAATCTCTTTAATTCAGCACCTCAAGGCGGTTTGGAAACAACTCCTGAAAGTCCTTATTCGATAGTCCAATTCTTTACTCGTAATCCCTTTGTGAGACCTCTCTGGTTTTGTCAAAGCTCGTTTCTGAACACTAATAAAGCCTATCATCTCTAATAAAGTTATGTTGCACTTCCAAAGAACTTTTATATCTTCGTATCCCGAGGCAACGCAGGACACACGGCATCATATAACAGCAAGGATTTCGTTGCGTGCGCAGCACGAACAATGAAACCCGTGTTGAACGGAACCACTCTACGTCAATCCCTATGGAGTTATCGAAAAGTGTGAAAAGGAATATTTAAGAAAGCTTACTAAGCTTATTATGGAGTTATCGACAAATAACTGATTTTAAATAAATTAAAACTTGGTTGATTTGTTTTTTACAGTAAGCGGGACTGATGCTGTTGATTACGAAAAACTTCTGCTCCTAAAAAATCAAATCACACTAGATTTCATAAAAAAAGCCCCAAACACTTCGACATGTTTAGGGCTTTTGGCAACTAAAAAAATGGTATTATATAGTTGTACTGCAATATTGATAAATGTGATTATTTCCAGCCTCCGCCTAAATCTCTATAAACATAGACTGAAGCATTCAGCTGTTCTTTTTTAGTTTCAATCAATTCGAGTTTAGATTCTAAAGCATCACGCTGTGTCATTAAAACTTCAAAATAATCGACTCTGGCAGACTTAAACAAATCGCCTGCTACATCAATTGAACGGTTTAAAGCGGCTACCTGCTGTGATTTTAAATCATAGCTTTTTTCTAAATTACTAATTTTAGAAAGCTGATTAGCCACTTCGATATAGGCATTCAGAATCGTACGCTCATAATTGTACAAAGCCTGAATCTGTCTGGCATTGGCCGAGCTGTATTCTGCTTTCAGTGCATTTCTGTTAATCAAAGGAGCAGCTATATCTCCTGCCAATGAATACAGCAACGACTCAGGAAGCGTAAACAATAGTGACGGTTTGAAAGCATTGAAACCAATTGCTGCCGAAATATCAAGTGAAGGATAAAACTCGGCACGCGCTGTTTTTACATCTAGTTTTGCTGCCTGAAGTTCCAATTCGGCCTGCTTAATATCAGGACGATTGGCTAACAATTGAGATGGAATACCTGATTTAACCTCAGAAGGTAATAAATCAGTAAAATTAGTTTTGTCTCTCTTGATTTCCTGCGGATACTGTCCCAGCAAAAAGTTGATTTTATTCTCCGTTTCTTTTATATTTTGAAGAATATCAAACTCCATGCTTTTGGAAGCCATAACCTCAGCCTGAAATTTCTGAACCGCTAATTCAGTCGCTCTGGAAGCTTCTTTCTGAATTTTAACTATTTCCAAAGCATTACTCTGTAAAGTGATATTCTGTTTTACAATCTCTAACTGACTGTCCAAGGCTAATAATTCGTAATACGAATCGGCCACCTCGGCAATAAGATTGGTAATCACAAAGTTTTTACCTTCAACTGTAGATAAATAACGGCTAACTGCTGCTTTCTTAGAATTGCGCAGTTTTTTCCAAACATCCACTTCCCAATTTGCATAAGCTCCTATTTTAAAATCACCCAGTGGATCTGGCATTTCTTTACCAAACATAATTTCGGTAGAAGCGTCACCAGCACCTTGACTGGTATAACGACCTACTTTTTCAATTCCTGCTCCTGCTCCTATTCCAACTTGTGGCAACAGGAGTCCTTTTTTTACGCGGATATCATTTTTGGCAATTTCAATTTCCTGCAGGGTAATTTGTAGCTCCTGGTTGTTTTTCAGGGCAGTATCAATCAAATTTACCAAGTTTGGATCTTTAAAATAAGTTCTCCAAGGAATAGTTGATGTATTGACTGTATCAGTACTCTTACCGAAAGATTCCGGAACAGCTTTAGTTTCTGCCAGCGGAGCTAAAGCCGGTGTACAGCTTACCGCCGCTAGGCAAATACCTAGCGGGATAATATATTTAAATGACTTTTTATATTGCATGATTATTATCAAATTCTTCGGTTAATGGATTTTCTTTTTGATTTTTAACATAGGTGAATCTTTCAGCTATTTTACCGAAAACATAATACAATCCCGGGATTATAAATACACCGCAAATTGTTCCTATCAGCATTCCTCCTGCTGCTGCAGTACCAATCGTTCTATTACCAATTTTACCTGGTCCAGTAGCAAATGCCAATGGGAGCAAACCGGCAATAAAAGCAAATGAAGTCATCAAAATAGGACGGAATCTGGCTTTAGCTCCTTCCATTGCAGCTTCTAACACCGATTTTCCAGCTGCGTGCCTTTGAATGGCAAACTCAACAATCAAAACCGCATTTTTACCCAGTAAACCAATAAGCATTACCATGGCAACCTGAGCATAGATATTGTTCTCCAAGCCTGTAAATTTCAGTAAAAGGAAAGCACCGAATATACCTGCCGGTAATGATAAAATTACTGAGAATGGCAAGATGAAACTTTCGTATTGAGCGGCTAAAACCAAGTAAACGAAACCTAAACAGATAAGGAAAACCCAAATAGCCTGATTTCCTTGTGCTACCTCATCGGCAGAAATACCTGCCCAGTCAATATCGTAACCTCTAGGCAATTTTTCGGCAGCCACTTCCTGAATGACTTTAATGGCTGTTCCACTGCTGTAACCCGGAGCCGCCGAACCACTGATCTCGGTAGAAGTGTACATATTGTGTCTGGTAATTTCAGAAAGACCATAAACCTTTTCTAATTTCATAAAGGCAGAAAAAGGCACCATTTCATCACGATTATTTTTAACGTAAAGCTTTAAAATATCATCTGGCTGGGCACGATATTCCGGAGCCGCCTGAACGATAACTTTATAATTGATTCCGTATTTGATAAAACTGATTTCGTAATTACTTCCCACTAACGTAGATAAGGTATTCATCGCATTTTCGATTGACACCCCTTTTTGCTGTGCCAAATCATTGTCCACTTTCATCATATACTGAGGAAAACTGGCGCTATAAAAACTGAATACATTTGATAATTCTTGACGTTTGTTCAGTTCTTTTACAAAATCATTATTGATTTTTTCCATTTTTTTGTAATCGCCTGAACCTGTTTTATCCAATAAACGAAGCTCAAATCCTCCTGCTGCTCCATATCCAGGAACTGCCGGCGGTTGGAAAAATTCGATATTAGCACCTGGAATATCTTTAGACTTTTCTTCCAGTTCGGTCATTACCTCTTGCACTGAATGTTTACGTTCGCTCCAGTTTTTAAGGTTAATCAAACAAGTTCCAGCATTCGATCCTGTACCTTCAGTCAAAATTTCGTAACCCGCCAATGAAGAAACAGATTGAACTCCTTCTACAGTTTCGGCAATTTTTTGCAGTTTCTCCGAAATATTATTTGTTCTTTCCAATGATGAACCGGGAGGCGTTTGGATAATGGCATAAAACATTCCTTGATCCTCATTCGGGATAAATCCTGAAGGAACAGTACTGCTCACCAACCATGTTCCTGCACAAAATGCCAAAAGTACTACGACAGTAACGGCTCTTCTGTTTACTATCTTTCCAAGTACATTTTGATATTTAGTCTGCGTAAGGTTGAACAGGTTATTAAAACCGTCTACAAATCTGTTTATAGGGGTTTTCTTTTTAGGTACTCCGTGATTATTTGTCAGCATCATTGCACAAAGTGCTGGAGTCAAGGTCAATGCCACTACACCCGAAAGTACAATCGCTGTTACCATTGTGATAGAGAATTGTCTGTAGAACATCCCAACAGGACCAGACATAAACGTAACAGGAATAAATACGGCTACCATCAGGAATGTAATAGCAATAATAGCACCCGAAATCTCATGCATCGCTTTCTTAGTCGCTTTTAAAGCCGAGAGATGTTCTTCCTCCATCTTGGCGTGGACGGCTTCGATAACCACAATGGCATCATCGACGACGATTCCAATGGCCAAAACCAAGGCAAACAAAGTGATTAAGTTCAGCGAAATATCAAAAAACTGCATGAACGCAAAAGTTCCAATTAACGAAACCGGTACAGCAATAGCGGGAATAACAGTAGATCGCCAATCGCCCAAGAAAAGAAACACAACCAATCCTACCAAAATAAAAGCTTCAATCAGAGTGTGAATTACTTTTTCGATAGAGGCATCTAAAAATTTAGAAACGTCATACGAAATTTCATAATCCATTCCTTTTGGGAATTTTTTCTTAATAGTTTCTAATTTAGCCTTTAAATCTTCAATAACCTGATTTGCATTACTTCCAAAAGATTGTTTCAGCACGATTGCTGCAGATGGTCTTCCATTCAAATTCGAATAAATATCATACATCGAACTTCCAAACTCAATATTGGCAACATCCTTCAAACGCAGAATTTCTCCATTTGGACTGGATTTCAATATAATATTGCCATACTGTTCTTTGGTGGTAAACCTTCCCGAATATTTCAATACGTACTCGAATGCCTGAGAACGTTTTCCGGAGGCTTCGCCCGTTTTTCCAGGTGAAGCTTCCAAACTCTGGCTTGATAATGCTTCCATTACCTCGTCAGCAGAAATTTTATAAGCCAGCATACGATCTGGTTTCAGCCAGATACGCATTGCATATTCACGAGTTCCTAAAATATCTCCAGATCCAATACCATTTACCCTTTTTAATTCTGATAATACATTGATATCGGCATAATTGTATAAAAACTTTTGGTCAGTATTTTTATCGGTGCTAAAAAGATTCACATACATCAGCATACTCGGAACCTCACGGGTAATTTTCACACCCTCTCTTACTACCAATGGTGGCAGTTTATTAGTTACCGAAGCCACACGGTTTTGAACATTAATAGCGGCTTGATTAGGATCAGTTCCTAAGTTAAACACCACCTGAATACTGGCTTCACCGTCATTTCCCGCATCGGAGGTCATGTATTTCATTCCCGGAACTCCATTCAAAGCTCTTTCTAAAGGAATAACTACCGACTTAATCATCAATTCCCCGTTAGAACCAGGATAATCTGCCGTAATATTCACCATTGGAGGCGATATGGACGGAAATTGGGTGATTGGCAGATTCATCACCGACAACACCCCTAAAAAGACAATTATAAGCGATATCACTATCGACATAACAGGTCTTTGGATAAATTTATCAAACATTTGTTTCTATTTTTTTATGATTAAACCAGATTCTTTTTTTACATCCTAAACTGAATTCTGATTACTAAATACTGCAAACTGATTTACTTAAAATGGCTATCTTCTAAAATAAACAGCATTTTATTTTTAACATGTAAGTCATATAAGTTTTTACTTTGCTCCTTAAATATTTTTTTTAAAACCATATAAGACATGTAAGGTCATTTAAGTTTTTTTATCCTTCTATGAACTTACATTTCCTACATGGATATTTTTTTGCTTTACTTTTTTTCCTGCTTATATGAAACTTATATGCCTTATATGTTAAAAATGTTTTTTGGCAAAATGCTGTTATTTATAGAATTTAGCGCTTAAAACTATTCTGCTTTTAAGCGTAAATGAGTAATGACTTCCTGCGGTGCTTCGTATTTGTATTTAATTTTATCATTGTCTTTAACTTTCTGAACACCTTCTAATAAGATTTTGTCGTTTACAGTTATACCGCTTTCGATCATATACAAATCTGGAATTTCTCCTTTGATTGTAATTTCTCTAGAGCTTACTACATCATTTTTATCCACGACAAAAACATATTTTTTGTCCTGAATTTCATAAGTAGCTTTTTGCGGAATCACAATTACGTTATGAAGAGGTGCCTCCATCAATACTTTTCCGGTTTCCCCGTGTTTCAACAATTTAGTTGGATTAGGGAATCGCGCTCTAAAGGCAATATTTCCTGTTTCATTATCAAATTCACTTTCTATAACTTCTACATTTCCTTTGTCCTTAAATGTTGTGCCATTAGCTAAAAGCAATCCCACTCTGTTCTGAGATCTGCCTTTGACATTGGTTTCATAATCCAAATATTCCGGTTCAGAAACATTGAAATAAGCAAACATCTGACTGTTATCGGAAAGGCTGGTAAGCAGTTCTCCTTCATCAATAAGACTACCGAGTTTCTTTGGGATTCTGTCGATAGTTCCGTCAAACGGAGCTCTGATTTCGGTAAATGATAAATGAACTTTTGCAAGGGCAACTTCGGCTTTTGCCTGATCTAATTTGGCTTGCGCTACAGCTTGTTCATTTTTTGAAACTATATTTTTGTCTGCTAATGTTTTGGCATTTTTAAGTTCAATTTCAGCAGCTTTTTCTTCTGCCTGAGCACCTAATAATTCGGCTTCATACACTTTTGGCATGATTCGGAACAATACCTGACCAGCTTTTACAAACTGACCTTCATCGACATAAATATTCTGCAGAAATCCTTTTTCCTGAGCACGAATCTCGATATTGCGGAAAGACTTGATTTGTGCAACATACTGCTTCGTAAACGAAGTGTCAATCTTTACAGGATTAGTAACTTCAAAAGTTTCGACTTCTTCTTTTTCTTCTTTCTTGCTTGTACAGCTGGCAAGGGACATCACGGCAATTAAGCCCGTGAAAACGATAATTCTCTTCATAGTATAAAAATTGGTAATTAAGCGAATGGAAATTTTGGAATATAGAAATTCCTTAGATCAAGAAATGACCATCGATTACCAAGGTGAAACTAAGCTGTCCAAAATGAAAAAAACTTAACAAACCAACATTAGTATAAAAAGATTATATACAAACATTGGACATTCATAAATCACACCTAAAGTAATTGATGTGAGATAGAATCAAATTCTAAAAACTCCTATTTCAAGATAAATAGGATTATCATGGCCATAATAAGGCGCAAAAAAATTAAATTGTTTGGAGTTATCCTTGTAATGTATTTGACTCGAGAATGTCAAATACCAATTTGCTACTGTATTTTTAGTAGTAGCTAAGGCTTTGTTTAGATTGTCGCCACTGTGCAGCTCTTCATCTAAATCGGTATCAGCTTCTTCAATTAAAACACTTCCTGCTTCGGATTTTTTAACTTTTACCTGATGCTTTTTTATTAAATTAAAAGAAGATGCTTCAGATATAATGATTTTAGGAGATGACTCTGCATGCATATATTGTCCTCCGCCTAACAGCAGAAAAAACAAATACATGAAATATAAAGCAGCTCCTCTCATAATGCCCCAAAAGTAATAAAAGAATAAAATAAAAAAACTCTTTTTAGATCTGAAAACCCAAAAAAGCCAACGAAATCGTTTTCTTTTAGCCACATTTTACAATATTTTATGCATTATTAACAATATCAGCTTCTATTTTAGTAGTTAAAATAGTATGAAAAATTTGTTTTGCTCAATAATATGGGAACTTATTCGAGGTTTTAAAAAGTCTTAACTTACCAAAACATACATGAATTCCCTATTTTTTTATTAAAAAGAAGTATTAATAGTGATAAGCAGGGACAATATTTCATTTACATCCAAAATAAAATCAGGCGACATATTTTGAATCGCATGGTTAGGCATAAAAGGCATATCGGCACTTGTGGGTTCCTGTACAATTATTTTACCGCTTAAGTGCTGTACTGCTTTAAGTCCTTGGGTTCCATCTGAATTACTTCCTGATAAAAGAATGGCAACAAGAGACGATTTATAGACCTCAGCAGCCGACTCAAAAGAAACATCAATACTCGGACGGCTGTGATTTACTTTTTCGGATACATCCAAAGACAAAAGCTTATTTTTTTCGAATAATAAATGATAATCAGAGGGAGCAATATAAATACAACCAGGTTCTAATACCGTTTTATCTTCTACTTCTTTTACGGGCAAAATGGTTTTAAAAGCAATCAATTCTTCCAAGGCAGAATCTTCGGTGTTTTTTCGATGCAGAATAATAACAAGTGCATAAGTGGGAATTACCGATAACTGCGGAAGAATATGCATTAATACTTTTAAACTTCCTGCCGAACCGCCAATGAGCACCACTTCACAGCCAGATATTATTTCATCTTTCTCCATATTTTCTCTTTCTCAAACTGTTTGTATTTGCCATGCAATTCGGAATATTTCATCGTTTCTTTTGATCCTAAAACAAGATACCCCAGTTTTGGAAGACTGTCGTCAAAAAGCCGTAAAGCCCTTTCCTGTAAATCATTATCAAAATAAATCAATACATTTCGGCACAATATTAAGTCAAATTCATTAAACGAACTATCCGAAACGAGATTATGCTGGGAAAACACCATTTTTTCGGACAGGTCTTCATTGAATTTTGCAATGCCATAATTCGCCGTGTAATAAGTCGAAAAATCTGCTTTGCCTTCGGAGGCCAAATAATTTTCGGAATATTGTTTCATCATCCGCAAAGGGAACACTCCTTTTTTGGCAGTATTCAGTACCGAATCATTGATGTCTGTAGCGTAGATTAATGATTTGTGCAACAGATTAGCTTCTTTCAATAAAATTGCCATCGAGTACACTTCTTCGCCAGTAGCACAACCCGCATGCCATATTCTGATGAATGGTTTTGTTCCTAATACGGGAAGTATTTCTCTTCGCAATACGGCATAAAATAAAGGATCGCGAAACATTTCGGTAACATTCACCGTAATTTCTTCTACCATTCTTTTGTAATAATCGGCATCCGTTCGCACTTTAGCTAAAAATTCGTGAAAATGATGAAATCCATCCAAATGATACAATCTGGTCACGCGCCGTTTTAAAGAGGCTTTAGAATAGCTTCCAAAGTCAAAACCGTAATATTCAAATACTACATTGATAAGAGTTTCCAGTTCAATATCTTCAATCATGCTAAATCGTGCTTAAAATAGCCAATAGTTTATCAACGTCTATGGGTTTGGATATATAATAATCGGCACCAGCGTGCAGGCATTTTTCTCTGTCTCCAACCATAGCCTGAGCCGTTACAGCCACTATAATTGTGGATTTTTGCGATGGGATTTCTTTTATCAATGGAATAGCATCATAGCCATCCATATCAGGCATCATCATATCAATCAGGACAGCATCAAAATGCTCATTATTTTTTAAAATAGTTAAAGCTTCTTCTGCACTCAGACATGATGCACATTCAAATGCTCTGGTTTTTAATGTAGCTGAGAGTGCGAAAATATTTCTATTATCATCGTCAATGATTAAAACTCTTTTTTTATCCATGCGTAATTATTTTAATTTTTATCATACAGCCAAACTCGTAATAAAGACAACAGCTGGTCAATATCAATTGGTTTTGTAATATAATCTGAAGCTCCTGCTTTAATACATTTTTCCCTGTCGCCAGTCATTGCTTTGGCTGTTACGGCAATTACCGGTAATTTTTTAAATTTAGAATTGCTTCTTATCCTTTGGGCGGTTTCATATCCATCCATGTTTGGCATCATCATATCCAATAAAACCACATCGGTATCTGGATATTCTTCTAATACTTTCAATGCTTCCTTACCATCAATAGCGGTAATCACATTCATTTTGAAAACTTCCAAAGCTTTGGTCAGCGAATAAATATTTCTAACATCATCATCTACCACCAAAACGGTTTTTTCGGACAAGATATTATTCAATAAATTGAGTTTTTTATGATTTCCATTTTTCCCTCCTGAATTTTTATTTTCTTCTACCAAATGCAGGAAAAGTGACACTTCATCTAACATCCTCTGGAAAGAATGGGCTGTTTTTACCACAATAGAATCGGCATATTTTTTAATTTTCAATTCTTCTTTGATAGATAAACTTTTACCAGTAAATACAATTACAGGCAGATTTTCTAATCCTGGATTCTTTTTGACAATATCCAATATATCATAAGCATTTTTGTCAGGAATACCCATGTCAAGAATTACACAGTCCAAATTATTTTTGGTCAGGGCTTCGACGCTTTCGTCAATATCACTTTTTATTTCAGAATTGATATTATTGGTTTCTAAGAAATAAGACAATGCTTTGGCATGTTTGGGATTGTCTTCAATAATCAATACTTTTTGAGATTGCTTATTGATTATCTGCTCTATTTTCTTGAAAATTTCAGGCATTTTTTCAAAAGCAATTGGTTTCTCCAAAAAGTTAATCGCTCCTTTCAATAAACTTTCCTGTTTTAGTTTATGCGATGACATAATATGAACTGGAATATGCTTGGTCTGGATGTTATTTTTAAGTTCTTCCAATACCTGCCAGCCATTTAAAATTGGAAGTTCGATATCCAATAAAACACCGACTGGTTTATACAATAAGGCAAAACTTAAGGCGTAATCACCGCGGACAGCCACAATTGCTTTATAGCCTTTTTGTCTGCTGAAACTAAGTAATGATTTGGCAAAATTGATGTCATCTTCCACAATCAAAATTACTTTGTCTCCCTCTAAAATGGAGCTTCTGTCGTCTTCAATTTCTTCTGGAATAATGGAACTGATAAACTTGTATTTTATTTCATTATTTGCAGTCTGCTCTAATGCTGAAGTTTCAATTTCAGGCAATAATGCTTTTGTTTCACTCTCTTTTGTAATTGAAAAACCATACACAGGAACACATAAAGTGAACTCACTTCCCTCGCCAACTGTACTTTTAAGCGAAATTTCACCATGCAGTAATTTGGCTAATTCTCTGCTTATCGACAGTCCTAATCCGGTTCCGCCATATTTACGTTTGGTAGAACCATCCGCTTGCTGGAAGGCTTCAAAAATTAACGGCTGTTTGTTAAGCGGAATACCAATTCCTGTATCTTTTACTATAAAACAAATAGTTTTATCGTTGCGGTCGTCTTTTTTAATCTCTAAGGTAACTTCGCCAACAGCAGTGAATTTTATAGCATTCGAAATAAGATTTTTAAGGATTTGTTCCAATCTCATTTTATCCGTTCTAATAATAACCGGTGCTTGTTCATCGATGATTTTAAACTGGATATTTTTCTCTTTGGCCACCTGAGTGAAAAGATTTTTCAGACTGTCTGTCACTTCTTTGGTAGAAACATCAACCAATTCTAAATCCATTTTTCCGGCTTCAATTTTAGAAAGATCCAGAATTTCATCAATCAGTCCTAACAATCCATTACCAGAACTTTGAATCACTTTGGCAAATTCTATCTGTTCCTCATTCATGTTGGCATCATTATTTTCCGAAAGCAGACGGCTCAGTAACAAGATAGAATTCAAAGGCGTTCTTAATTCATGGGACATATTCGCTAAAAACTCCGATTTGTAACGAGTGCTTAATTCTAAATCTTCTGATTTTTTCTGAATTTCGAGGTTTTTTTCTTCTAATAAAACACTGCGTTCTGATAATTCTTCATTGGTTTGCTGCAATTCTTCCTGCTGTACTCGAAGTTCTTCTTCAGAAGCCTGCAGTTTTTCGGTTTGAGTTTCCAATTCTGAATTAATCGCTTCCATTTCGCTGTGCTGGATTCTTAATTCTTCGGATTGGCTTTGGGTTTCTTCTAATAATTCATTCACTCGTAAACGGTTTTGAGTCGCTTTTAAAGTAATACCAATATTATTGGCGATGCTTGCTAAAAACTCAAAATCCAATTCAGAATATTCTTTAAGGCCTGCCAATTCTACTACGCCTTCAACAGTGCTGTCATACAAAGGCACTGCAATAATATGAGCAGGTTTTATTTCTCCTAAAGCATAAGTAATTCTAATGTCTTCTGGTGTAAAAGATTTTAATTCCAAAGTTTTTCTGGAAACTAATGCCTGCCCAACCAAACCATCTCCTCTTTTTATGCGCTCTCTGTCTTTATTTGGAATATAGCTGTAAGTCGCCGAGAGCTGCAATTCATCACCATCTACAATATAAAAAGCTCCAGCACTGCTATTCGTATAAGCACACAAAAATTCTAAGACATCTTTTGTGAGTTTGGACATTGGTTTTTCACCCAGCATCACATTATTAAGTTTTGCAATACCCGTTTGAAGCCATTCTTTTTCAGATAATAAATGAAAAGATTTTTTTAGCGATTCTCCCATTGCATTTAGCGATTCTCCTAAACTGCCAAGGGAATCACTCTGGGAATCATCTACTCGAATGTCATAATTTCCATCCGATATGTTGGCAGCAATTGAACTAATTACAGTAATTCGCTGGGCGGTTTCTTCATCTTTCTTTATGAGCTCTTTTTGTAATAAGGTGCGTTCATTATAATCTCTTAACACTCTTACAAAAAATATAATCGTGATAACAAACGAAATTATAAAAGCAACTACAATCAGAATAACGGTATAAAAACCATAGTTTTCAGAACTTAAATTTCGCTCACTTAATAATTTACTTTCGTTGCTTTCAATATTGCTGCTTATACGGCGTATATCATCCATTATCTCTTTACCCATAGACAAATCATAGGCTATTACCTCTTCATTGAGTCTTTTGAGTTCAATACGCCTTTTAAGATATTTAAAAAACTTAGCGCGCAATGGCTTCAAGTGTCTTAAGTTAAGCTGCTGAGCCGAATTATCTGCGGTAAGTATTTCTAATGTATCAAAATAATCATTTGATTCTTTTTCAATATCAGCCAAATCATCAATAAACGTTTCGTTGCCTGTTATAAGAAAACCGCGCATTCCGGATTGTGCATCCAAAATGAGTGCATTACCTTCATTCAAATTAGAGATTACTTCCTGAGTATGATTCACCAATGAATTGCTTTTTAATAAATTTTGTATACTCAAATAAGAAGCTGTAGAACTAATCATTAATATAATTAATGAGATAGAAGAACTAATTAATAGATTTCTCTTGAAATTATCTTTCATAATTTAAACTATGACTATTGTTGTTTATAATTCGCTTTTAACGGGTAGAATAATAATAAAACTCGCACCACCGCCTTCTTTACTTTTAGCAGTAATTAAGCCGTTGTGCCTGTCTATTATTTTTTTTGTAATTGCCAGTCCTATTCCTGTTCCCTGATACGTTTGGCGATCATGCAGACTTTGAAATATCATAAAAATCCTGTCTAAGTAAATTTCATCAAAACCAATTCCATTGTCTTTAACAATTAATCGAATATAATTTCCTGTTTCAGAAGGAGGGCTGTCAAATTCCTTACTTTCAATTCGTTCAGAAGTGATTTCTATTACAGGAGGAACATCAGGTTTTGAAAATTTAAGAGAGTTTCCGATCAGGTTTTGAAATACTTGCCGAAGCTGGCTGGGAATAGCTGTAATTATTAGAAGCGGAGCAATTTGTATAACGGCATTTTTTTGTTCTATCAGATAATCAAAATCGGTGATTACTTCTAACAATACATCATTCAAGTCGGTAGGTTCTGAAACTACTTTCGATGAAAGTCTGGAATAGTCAAGTAAATCGGTAATTAAATTTTCCATTCTTTCGACAGAACGTATGGTTCTGGCAACATAATCTGCTGAAGTGTTATTTTTGACAAGATACCGCTCTTCAATTATTCTGATAAACATTTGAACTTTTCGTATCGGCTCTTTTAAATCGTGTGATACTACCCAGGAAAATTGCTGTAATTCGTGATTTCGAAGCTCTAGTTCTTCATTTTTCAAAACCAATTGTTTGGTTCTTTCGGCAACTTTTACTTCAAGATTATTCTGGGCTTCTTTCCTGATTTCGATTTCTTTGGATAATAAATCTCTAACTTTTTTCAATTCATTTTGCTGATGGTAGATTTTTAAAAATGTTTTTACTTTTAAAATCAGCAAATCGGAATCTACAGGTTTTGTGATATAATCTACTCCGCCTGTTTCATATCCTTTAAAAATGAATTTCTTTTGTTTATTAACCGCAGATAAAAATATTACAGGAATATCTTTGGTACGTTTACTGCCGGCTAGAATTTCAGCAACTTCAAAACCATCCATTCCCGGCATCTGAACATCCATTATAATTAAACAATAATCGTTCTTCAGGATTTTCTTCAAAGCTTCATCTCCAGACTCTGCACTGTCAACGTCAAAATTATGAAGTTCTAATATTTTCTTTAAGGCTACAATGTTTGCCCTTACATCATCTACAATTAATATCATATCTATTGGGCTATTTTTTTTCTAAAAAATAAAAAAACACATTCAGCCTGTTTTTGTATGCTAGTCATAATTTTTTCGGTTTTGCTACCAAAAATATAGAAAATAAGCATAGAAACTTTACATCATTTTTATTTTTAATTATAAAATCTCCATCTAATTTCCATTTATAATTTTGTTACTTTGTCTCTTGCTATAAAATGAAATATTACAAACAGTATAAATCCCATCATGCCTGAATACTTCTTCAATCTTGAATATAACAGCCACAAGTATGGCGTGGATGAAGTCAATTTTAAGGAATTTGAATGCTGCACTTTTAATAACTGTACGTTCTCGGCCTGTAATTTTATGGATGTAACCTTTATCGATTGTGTCTTTAATGATTGTATTTTTGATGGAGCCAGAATCAATCATGTGGCTTTGAGAACCGTGACTTTCAACCGATGCAAAATCAAAGAAGTAAATTTTGCGATGTGCAGCAAACTCATTTTTGAAGTACACTTTTATGATTGCATCCTGGATTTTTCTAAATTTTATACGCTAAAAATAAAAGGAACTCCGTTTATCAACTGCAGTTTGATTGCAGTAGATTTTATGGCTGCCGATCTGACCGAAGTCCTTTTCGAAAACTGTGATTTATACCGCGCAGAATTTGCAAAAGCAACAGCCAGCAAGGCCAATTTCAAAACCAGCCGTAATTATACCATAGACCCAAAAACGACTAAATTAAAAAAAGCCGTCTTTTCGTTAGACGGCTTAAAGGGATTGCTTTATAAACATGATATTATAGTGAAGTGATTTTTTTATCACAAATTTTAAAATTGTATTGAACAAATTTTACCTGTTTTAAGGATTCGTGTAATTAAAATAGATTGTATTTGTGTTTAACTTTTTTAAATACATACAATTGGCATTAATAGTTTTTAAACAATTACAAAACATTATTTTATATAAAAACTATTTAAAATTAAACTAACGATTTTTTCACCAAATCTTTCTTATTTCTTGAAACTGGAATTCTAATTTGATCATAAAGCAACAAAGTATAGCCATCTTCTTTTAGCAGGCTTTTGACATGTTTTTTATTTACCAAATGTGATTGATGACAACGAATAAATCCATAAATACTTAGCATTTCATCATACTCATAAAGAGGTACTGTCGAAATAATGGTTTCGCCTTCATCTGTAAAAAATAACGTATAGCTATTTTCGCTTTCGCAGCGAACTATATTTTTCACATATACAAAACGGGTTTCTTTGAGCGATGAAATGGCTATTCTATGTTCGGAACTGTTATTACTTTCTTTTAAATGATTGAGTAAATTTTGCAATTGCAGATTTTGATTTTTATGTTTTAATTTCTCGCTTGTTTTAGCAACCGCTTTTTTTAACTCTTCAATATCAATAGGTTTCAAAAGATAATCAATTGCAGAAAATTTAATAGCCTGAATTCCATATTGGCTAAAAGCCGTAACAAATATTACTTCAAAATCATATGAATTAAGTTCCTGCAAAACCTGAAAACCATCCTTTTCTGGCATTTGGATATCCAAAAAAACCAAATCGGGCTGACTGTTTTTAATTAATGATATAGCTTCATTAGCATCTGTCGACGAACCAGTAATAATTACCTCTGGACAATATTTCTCCAACAATCGCTGCAGATTGGTAATGTTGTTTTGTTCATCGTCGATGATGATTCCTTTAATCATTTTTGAGCCAGTTTTTATAATAAACAGTAATTTGTGTTCCTGATGAATTACTTTGGATGTTCATATCAATTTTCATTTTTTTAGACGATTGATTAAATAACGTAATTCTGTCTTTTACCAGTTTTAAACCAAAACCTTTCTGCTCTGCTAATGTATTAAAACCTTTTCCATTATCTGCTAATTCAAAAATTAAATCATCTGATTTTTTCGAAATAGTAAGTGTTATTTCAGCATTTTCTTTATTTGAAATCCCGTGCTTTATGGCATTTTCTATCAAAGGCTGCATCAAAAGAGGAAGCGTTTGTACTTCATAAACATTAATTTTTTCATCTATTGTTAAACGAAACCTAAAAGGATTTCGCAGCTGTTCTAACTCAATGTAATTGTTGATGCTTTTTATTTCGATTTCAAGGCTATGTGTTTCCATTTCACTAGAAGTAAGCGTGTTTCTAAGCAGTGAACCAAAACCTACCAAATACTGATTTGCTTTCTCTATCTGATTATCGTTAAGCAATCCCTGAATAGATCCTAAAGCATTGAATACAAAATGCGGATTAAGTTGTGCATACAGCATTTTGATTTTTGATTTTTGTTCCAATTGCTTTCTTTTAGTTATTTTCCTCATCCAAAAAATATAAATGATAGAAAAAATCAACAGAGAAAGTATTCCAATAACAATCTTAAACCATAGTGCTTGATACCAATCGGGTTCGGTGTCAAATTTATAGACAGCAACATATTTTGGATTATCTTTGTAACGGACTTCAAGTTTGTATTGTGCTCCAGATTCTTTCAAATCCAAGAAAATGATACCATTCGAGTTTATCCACTCACCAGTCTTTGAATTTACGCTCATTCGGTATTCAAAACTATCATAAGTTCGTTTTATACCATTTGGTTTTCTAAAAACCAAGCAGTATTTTTCACCTTTGAAGTGTCTGCTTCTTCCAATAATTCTAGGTGCATAATCTTCAGGCCAATCATCATAAAAATTCGATTTATCTAAAAATCTATTTTTATGTAATTCGTCTATGGATTCTTGAATAAAATTTTCAAAACTTATCGATTTTTTTAAATCATTTGATCTTGAAATTATTACAAAAGGTTTTCGAGCACTCTCTTTTTTCTCAAGGTGTAATTTTAAACATTTTTCCTGTCCTTTTTTTCTAATTGAAATCACAAGTTTATCACCGTTAACTAGTGAATCTGTATAAGGAAAATAGCCGCTTTCAAAATATTTTTTTCCTTCAAAAACATTATTTTCACTATAACTTTTTGATTGTGTGACTAAAGTCCAATTTTTTACGATTTTATTATTTTTTACAATCTGAATTTCCAGATTTTCAATTCTATATAAATCTTTATTTACTTTGAGAGTATCTATGCCTCTAACTCCTATCATATGTAAACTATTATACACTTTTGGATCCGTTATTTTAAGATTAATTTTCTCTCCTAATACCGTAAAATGATACTCTGTATTTGATAAATTATTAAATATTGGTGGATTATAATATGGACCTTTACTTTCATTAGATGAGATATGTTTATTATTGCCTTCATTAAATAAGATATATTTATTAAAAGCGAAATTATTTTCGAATCGAACAGTTGTTTTGTTTAAAACAAAATAAGCATTAGCTGCAGGCTTCTCAATTGTCTCTTTTGATTGAGCTATACTTAGCGAAGAAACTAACAGTAATAAGTAAAGGAAATTCTTCATGATTTTGATTTTTTAGTGAATAATACATTTTTATAAAGCAAATGTAAATGCACTATTGCTAAGAAATCTGGAGTTCTTGAATTGGGTAATATCGGTCTTGAATCAAACAAAAATAAATTAGAACTTTTTCTCCATAACGTAATCTTCCATCAAATAACCATTCCCGATTTCGATATTAACTTCATCAATAACATTAAAACCCATTTTTTGATAGAAATTCAAAGCTTTATTAAAACGATTTACATTTAACAAAACTGAAGTGGCATCATTTTCTAAAGCTAATTTTTCGATAGCTTCGATAGCAAGTTTACCAATTCCTTTGCCTTGAGTTTCTGGCAGAATATAAATTTTATGAATTTTGGTCGTATTTTCATTTTGATAATTGTGCTCAATTCCAATAAATCCCAAAACAGAATCTTCTTCGGTAATTACATAAAATAATTGTTCTTTTTTATCAAATTGAGCCGTTAAAGCTTCATTAGAATAAAACAAATCCAGCATAAATTTCAATTGCGCTTCAGATAAAATTTCACCATACGTTAATGGCCAGGTTTTATAAGCTATCTCTTGAATTGTTTTTATATCGCTGCTGACAGCTTCTGAAATTGCAATCATTTTTTGTAAAGAAGTATTTTTTTAAATTAATTGGTAAAAACCTGATTTTCCTGTTCGCTTACTCTTATAAACGTGGTTCGCTTGGTAAGCTCTTTTAGTCTTGAAGCACCAACATAAGTACAGGTGCTTCTAAGGCCTCCCAAAATATCCAGTAGTGTATTTATAACCAGTCCTTTAAAAGGTACTTGAACTGTTTTTCCTTCACTTGCTCTGTATTCTGCGACACCGCCAACATGTTTATCCATTGCTGTGGTAGAACTCATTCCGTAAAATTGCTTGAATTTTTGTCCGTCTATTTCAATAAGCTCGCCACCGCTTTCAGCATGTCCAGCCAGCATACCGCCCAGCATCACAAAATCAGAACCTGCTCCAAAAGCTTTTGCAACGTCTCCAGGAATAGAGCATCCCCCATCACTGATAATATGTCCGCCTAAACCGTGCGCTGCATCGGCACATTCTATAATTGCAGAAAGCTGCGGATATCCAACGCCCGTTTTTACTCGGGTTGTACACACAGAACCAGGACCTATTCCGACTTTTACAATATCGGCACCAGCTATTAATAGTTCTTCAACCATTTCGCCAGTAACCACATTGCCGGCAATAATAACTTTATCTGGATATTGTTTTCGGGTTTGCTTTAAGAACTGAACAAAGTGCTCTGAATACCCATTGGCAACATCAATGCAGATAAATTTTAGCAATGGATTTGCCTTTATAACAGCACCAATTTTTACCGAATCTTCTTTGCCTGTTCCTGTGCTTATTGCAATATAATTATAGAAATCCGGAGAAACATTTTGCAGAAAATCATTCCATTCCTGAAGCGAATAATGTTTGTGAATGGCTGTAAACAATTTTTCTTTGGCTAAAACTGCTGCCATTTCAAAAGTTCCAACAGTATCCATGTTCGCTGCCATAATCGGAATTCCAGTCCAAGCACTTGTACTGTGAAGAAAATTAAAATTCCGTTCCAAAGAGACTTCAGATCTGCTTTTTAAAGTGGACCTTTTTGGTCTGATCATTACATCTTTAAACCCTAATTTCAAATCAGTTTCTATTCTCATGGCTCTATATTTTGGTTACTTTCAAATATAGCGTTTTTGAAAGTGAACTCATTAAATACAAGAGAAAACTAATTATCCTTTTATCAACAATCTTAGTTTGTAAAACAATAAAAAACACCTCATTGGTTCTAATTCATGATGTTTAAATTAAACACATAGAAACATAGATTTTAATTAAAAAAGAATACTAAATAAAGAAATATATTTCTTTCACATAGACCGCTATGTGTATTTTAAATAAGTGTAACGCCTACTTTTTAAGCTTACAAAATCTATGTTTCTATGTGTTAAAGAAATTACTCCCAATGAATTAAAATTATCCGTGAATTGTCTCGCCTTTACCGTAATTAGCAATGATAGATTCTTCATACGCCAACCATTCTCTCCAGCGTTTTTCGACATCGATTCCAACGCCATATTTTCTAGCATAAGTTATAAATGTTGTATAATGTCCAGCTTCACTTTCCATTAAATCTCTGTAAAAAACGGACAGTTCTTCGTCTTTAATATTTTCGGATAAAACTTTGAAACGTTCACAGCTTCTGGCCTCAATCATAGCCGAAAAAAGCAATCGCTCTACCAAGCCCGAAACTCTGCTTCCATCACCGCTTTTTTTCATATACAAATACAATTCATTTACATAATCATCTTTGCGTTCGCGTCCCAATTTCAATCCGCGCTTGATGATAATATTATGAACCTGCTCGAAATGATCGATTTCTTCTTTGGCCAAAGCCAATAAATCCTTTACCAAATCCTGATGCTCTGAATTATTCGTAATTATCGTAATAGCATTTGTAGCCGCTTTTTGCTCACACCAAGCATGATCGGTAAGAATCTCCTCGATGTTTTTCTCAACGATATTGACCCACCTAGGATCTGTTGGCAGCTGTAATCGTAATACGCCCATTTTTTTTTTAGATTAAGGGTTGTTTAAAATTGTTTAATGCTTGTTTAAATTGTTTAAGAGAAACTAAAAAGAAATAAAAAGGAAAAAGTTTAAAGTTTAAATTCTTTGTGATGACATTATGTATTCACAAATCTCTAAACTTTAAACTTTTAAACAATTAAACGATTTAAACATTTAAACCATTAAACTTTTTATTAGAAAACGAAAATTGCTCTTTCGCTCATCATTTCGTCCACTTCGTTTGCTACAGCTTCGATAACCTCTTCGTTTGTATGATCTGATAAAACTCTATCGATCAATTCAACAACAGTTTCCATATCTTCTTCAACAAGACCACGAGTAGTGATTGCTGCAGTTCCAACACGAATACCCGAAGTTACAAATGGTGATTTATCATCAAATGGAACCATGTTTTTATTTACAGTGATTTCTGCTTTTACCAAAGCATTTTCAGCATCTTTTCCAGAAATTCCTTTATTTCTAAGGTCAATCAGCATCATGTGATTGTCTGTTCCTCCAGAAATGATATCGTATCCTCTTTTTACAAAAGCATCGGCCATTGCGTTTGCATTTTTTTGCAATTGCAAAGCATAAGTAAAAAACTCATCTTGTAAAGCCTCTCCAAAAGCTACTGCTTTTGCTGCAATAATATGCATCAAAGGTCCTCCTTGATTTCCAGGAAAAACAGCTAAGTCTAATAAAGAAGACATCATTCTAATTTCGCCTTTTGGAGTTTTTAATCCCCAAGGATTTTCAAAATCTTTACCCATTAAGATCAAACCTCCTCTTGGTCCGCGCAATGTTTTGTGAGTAGTTGTTGTTACAATATGACAGTGAG
This sequence comes from uncultured Flavobacterium sp., assembly GCA_963511475.1. Classification (GTDB taxonomy): domain Bacteria; phylum Bacteroidota; class Bacteroidia; order Flavobacteriales; family Flavobacteriaceae; genus Flavobacterium. The sequence goes on along the minus strand of CAUPJC010000033.1, from coordinate 26,526 downwards.
GAATTGGGTCGTTCATTAAACCTTTTGCGATAAGCCCGGCTGGATGAGAAATATCAGCCATCAAAATTGCTCCAACGCTGTCAGCGATTACTCTAAAACGCTCAAAATCCATATCACGAGAATATGCCGAAGCACCCGCAACGATTAATTTTGGCTGTTCTTTAGTAGCTATTTCTTGAATTTTATCATAATTTAATCTTCCTGTTTCTTTATCTACACCGTAGAAAACTGGATTGTAAACACGTCCTGAAAAGTTTACAGGAGACCCGTGAGTCAAGTGACCGCCGTGAGACAAATCGAATCCTAATATTTTATCTCCAGGAGTCAAACAAGCATGGTACACAGAAGCATTAGCTTGAGAACCTGAGTGTGGCTGTACGTTTGCATAAGCAGCACCAAACAATTCTTTAGCTCTGTCGATAGCAATCTGCTCTACAACATCAACTACTTCGCAACCTCCGTAATATCTTTTACCAGGATATCCTTCGGCATATTTGTTTGTCAAAATAGAACCAGCAGCTTCTATTACTTCGTCACTTACAAAATTCTCTGAAGCAATAAGTTCTAGCCCGTGAATTTGTCTGTCTTGTTCTTCTAAAATAAGGTCAAAAATTTGTTTGTCGCGTTGCATTTCTTTGATTTTCGTTAATTTCCCGCAAAAATACAAAAAAACGTTTGTTTAACTGTAAGATTATAATATATTTGACAAGTAATTTTCAACAAACAATTAACATTATCATGCCAATAACAGCCAACGATACTACAAGAAAATCATGGTTAGAAGTACTATCTGACAGTGACTTCCCTATTCAAAATATACCGTTCGGAGTTTTTCTTACAAAGGAAAACATCGTGACAGTAGGGACTCGAATTGGTGATTTTGCAATCGATTTAGGCGCTTTACAACAGTTAAATTATTTTGAAGGAATCGAATTGACAGATGATATGTTCATGCAGGATACCTTGAATGATTTTATTTCGGACGGACAAAAAACATGGCGTTTGGTTCGAAACAGAATTGCTGAAATTTTTGATGCTGTAAATCCTGAATTAAGAGATAATATCTCCCATAGAGATATCGTGATTTTCAAAATGGAAGATGTAGAAATGCAGCTACCTGTATTAATAGGCGATTATACTGATTTTTACTCCAGCAGAGAGCATGCGACCAATGTAGGCAAAATGTTCCGTGATCCCGAAAATGCTTTATTGCCAAACTGGCTTCACGTTCCTGTAGGATATCATGGAAGAAGCTCTTCGATTATACCATCTGGAATTCCTGTTCACAGACCGATGGGACAAATCCTTCCAAATGGCGAAACATCACCAGTTTTCGGACCATCACGATCAGTTGATTTCGAATTAGAAACAGCTTTCATCACTACTGACTGCAATATTATGGGAGAAACAATTCCTATAGCCGAAACTGAAGATTACATTTTCGGGATGGTTTTAATGAATGACTGGAGCGCTCGTGATATTCAAAAATGGGAATACGTGCCGCTTGGACCATTCTTAGCCAAAAACTTTGCCACTTCTATTTCTCCTTGGATCATCACTATGGATGCCTTGGAACCTTTTAGAACCAAAGGACCAAAACAAGAACCAACACCTTTCCCTTATTTACAGCAAAAAGGAAAACACACATTCGATATTAATCTTGAAGTAGCTATTGCTCCAGAAAATGCTGAACCTACAGTCGTTTCCAGAACCAATTTTAAATACATGTATTGGACTATGAGCCAACAGTTAGCACATCACACCTCTAATGGATGCCGTGTTAATTCAGGTGACATGATGGGATCAGGAACAATTTCGGGACCTACACCAGACAGTTATGGATCAATGCTTGAGTTGAGTTGGGGCGGAAAAAATCCTATAACGCTAAATGACGGCAGCGAACGTAAATTTATAAACGATGGCGATACTGTAATTATGAAAGGATACAGTCAAAACGGGCAGGTACGCATTGGTTTTGGCGAATGTTCCAGCAAATTACTGCCTCCATTTGTAAGACAATAAAAAAGCTTTTTTATACAAACCGACAATTTATCCTTGTCGGTTTTTTTTTGAAACATTTTAAGCCGAAAACTCTAAAGAGAATAGTAAATTTGTACAAACCTTTTAAAGCTTCCCATTCAAAATAATTCATTATCCCCCAAAAAATGAAAAAAATTACTTTTTTAATTACATTCTTTATTTTGCTTACATCATGCGGTGTAAAACAAACCCAAAACAATTTGGCTTCCGGAAATTATGACGCAGCAATCGATATTGCAATTTCCAATCTGCGTTCCAATAAAGACAAAAAAGGCAAACAGGATTACATCTATTTACTCGAAGAGGCTTTCGCCAAAGCTAAAGAACGTGATCTAAACAGCATCAGTTTTTTAAGCAAAGAAAATATTCCAAGCAATCTGGAGAAAATATACAATACTTATCTATCACTAAATGACCGACAAGAGAAAATCAAACCTTTATTACCGTTAAAATTAATCAAGGAAGGACGAAATGCAATTTTTCCATTTGACAATTATAACGACGCGATCATATCCAGCAAAAATGCTTTATCAAATTATTTGTATACCAATGCAAAAGCCTTGATGCTCACCAAAAACAAAATGAATTACCGCAGAGTATATGATGATTTAGCTTATTTGGACAAAATAAATCCGAATTATAAAGATGTTGCCAAAATGATGGATGAAGCACAGTTTAAAGGAACTGATCATGTGATCGTCTATACCAAAAACGAGAGTAATATGATTATTCCGGTTCAATTGCAGAATGATCTCCTTGATTTCAAAAGTTACAAATTAAACGACAAATGGACTGTGTATCATAGCATTAAACAAAAAGACATTAGCTATGATTATGATATGCTTATCAATTTTAGATCAATATTAATTTCGCCGGAACAAATAAAAGAAAGAGAATTTATAAAGGAACGACAAATAGTTGATGGTCAAAAAAAACAAATTGATGCTAACGGCAAAGTCGTTGTAGACAGACAAGGAAAAGCTGTCATGGTGGACAATCTTATTAATGCATCGGTAAGGATTTATGAAGTTCGACAATTTAAATTGTGCCAAATCACTGCCAAAGTAGATTATATTGACAGCAAATCAAAACAAGCGATACAGTCTTTCCCGATTGCAAGCGAATTTGTATTTGAGAATATCTATTCTACGTACAAAGGAGACCGTCGTGCTGCCGATGATAATTATTACGCCTATTTTGACAAAAAAATTGTTCCGTTCCCTACGAGCGAGCAAATGGTTTATGATACTGGCGAAGATCTGAAAGCCAAAATCAATGGAGTCATCAATAACAACCAGTTTAGAAAATAAGATTTCTAAATTGTATCAAAAAGAGGCTGTTTCAAGTGAAGCAACCTCTTTCCTGTTTATATCTGAACTATTTTCGAAGATTATGTCTCAAATATTGAATTCCAACGGAAATGTTTTAGTTTTAGCAGTGAAATTCACAAACACAGATGTTTTTTATAATCACAAGACCAGTAATGGTGCAATGATACCAAAACTCAGTTGTACGGTGGTTCCGTTAGCTGTATTAAAATTGTTTTGAGCATATGCAGAATAATTATTTCTCTTGAAAGTGTAACCTACAAAGAACTTCATGTTGAAATCGGTAAAAGGCGAATATTCAACTGTTGGAATGATTCCGTACGAAGTCAATAATCTATCGCTTTTATCAGAATCTGGATTTCCATTCCAATAGGTATTACTATTCATGACGGTAAGCAAAAGATTTATTTTTGGCTGAATCTGATATTCTGCTCTTATCCAGTTTTCGACATAAGTGACATCTTCGGCGGTATAAGGATACTTGCTTTTGATAATATTCGAAACCACACATTTTTGATCCAAATCCTCTTTGCTGAATTGAAAATCATAATACAGGAGCCATTTTTTATTTTTAAACTTATTCCCAAGCGAAATTAAACTTCGGCTTGTGTTTTCGGCATCGATGAAATAACCGTAACTATAAGTGGTTTCCAATTTTCCGTCAAAAAAACTGCCTTTCCAATTCCCAACTGCTGCCAGAGGCGTTTCTGTAGCTTTAATATCTGGCGGTACAGAAGTTCCGTATTGTTCTTGAAATGTTTTTGTTCTGGAATTCAGCACCTGAAAATTAAACTTGTTTTTATGATCTGTTAATGCATAAGAAAGTGAAGCTCCTACCAGAAAATTTTCACCATTATTGTTAATCGTATTATAAGACAAAATTTCGATTGGATTTGTCAAAAGCTCATAACCTCCCCAATCCCCTATCATTTTACCAAAACTAAGTTTAATATGCGATGTCACATCAATAGTCAAGTAAGCCATATCTACGGCACGGCTCATGTTATCTACCGTGTTTGGATCGGCAATTTTAGTATATCGGTTCCGGAATCTAAAAAACACTTTGTCATGAATTTTCCCTTTTACTTCAAATCGGAATTGATTGACCGAAAAAAGAGAATTTACATGTTCATTATCCACAAAATAATTATCAAAAACCAAACGGGTATTAAAGATAACATCAATCTCTTTTAACAACGAAAGTTTAGAAGTTGGTATTAAAGGGGCGAAAGCATTTTCTTTCTGGATTTCATTTTGCCCAAAAGAAAAAACAGGCATTAAAACAAGCATCCAATAAATAAAGTAATTTTTCATTATAAGCATTTTGGCGTATACCTTATTTTATGTTTTTAAAAGTCACTATACCCGATTCAATATCATATAACGCACCAATAATTGCAATTTTATTATGGTTAAAACGCTCTTTCAAAATTGGCTCTGCTGTTTTCAAAAAAGTGACGCCGTGAGCAATATTAGCATCAATGGCTTTATCAACAGTTAAGTTATTGGCACTTTTTAAACTTTTCTCTTCGTTCTCTCTTTCTATATAATTAATTATGTTTTTAATATGATCCGGATGGTCATAATGCCCTTTGGAGCTGATAAATGCTTTGATGGCGCCACAGTCTTTGTGTCCCATAATCACAATCAGTTTACAGTCAAAATGCTCAACGGCATATTCAATACTTCCCAACTCGTAATCGCCCATAACATTTCCCGCAGTTCTGATAGAAAAAATATCGCCAAGCCCTTGATCGAAAACAAGCTCGGCAGGCACTCTCGAGTCTGAACAGCTTACAACAGCGACAAACGGATGCTGTCCTTTTTTGAGTTCACGGATTCTTTCCAGCGTTTCATCGGGATGCACTGGTTTTCCCGAAGCAAATCGTTTGTTTCCTTCTTCGAGTTTTTGAAGTGGTGATAAATTAATGTTTTCAGGGTGGTTACAAGCAGACAATACGCTTATAAATAACAGATAAAGCAGTCCTTTTTTAATCATGATAGGTTCCTAAATTGCAACAAAACTAAGCCTGTCAAAAAAATTAGGCAAACTTACCCTTGTCTATGAGAGAACAAATTTAGGAGCATGAAACCTTGCAAATATTGATATTTATCATATTTGGAAGATTAAATTTTCTAAAAATAGATGTTGAAAATTATCAAACGATATAGTTGATAAATAGTTTTGGAATTATTTTAATTTAGGAAAAATAATTATCAAAGCGCTCACAAAATAATGATAGCCCGAAAATTAATCAATACATTTCCGGAGTCAATGTAACTATAAATAAATTTTCCTGATTACTGTCCATATAATGATAAATCACAGTAGAATCGTTATCCCTAAAAGCTTCAAGACTTGGATTCTCTTTGGAAGCAGCTAATATTTCTTTTTCCACAGACTTTTTTAAAGCTGCAACATCAATATTTCCTTTTAGAACACGTACCAAAGTAAAATCATACTGAACTGTATTATCGGGCAATTGATTTACACTTTCCATACGTATATCATCACTTATCATCACGGGACAGGCACTATCATATTTGGTTACCAAAGCAGTGAGCTCTTTACTGACAGGTTTCTCCTTTACAAAATAATATTGAGCAGCACCTATTAAAACTATTACTAAAATGATTTTGATTATTTTTCTAATGAGCAGTTTCTTTTTTCTTCGTTTTTCTTCCATTTTTATATGTGCGATGTTTTGGCGAATTTACTTTAAAATACTAATAATTTTTTCATGTCCGAAAAACATAGAACATAAAAATAAGTAAGTTAATAACTACAGATATTATTGATGATTAAAACTAAAATATTTTGGCCTCATTTAGATAATTCTACTTAAGCTTTCATTAACGGAATATAAATATCAAAGGTTGCTCCTTTATTGCGTTTTCCTTCTGCGGTAATGATACCATTATGATTTTCTACAATTTTTTTAACAATCGCCAAACCTATTCCTGTTCCCGCATATTCGCTTCTTCCATGTAAACGCTGGAATACTTCAAATATTTTCTCGCCGTATTCTTGTTCAAAACCAATCCCATTGTCTGAAATGCCTATATGACAATATTCTGTGTCTGCCGAAAGTTTATCATTACTAAAAGTCTCACCTTTCGCAATTTCACATTTTATTTTTATATGAAGAGGAATATCGGACTTCGAGAATTTAATAGAATTGCTTATTAAATTGTATATCAATTGTCTAAATTGAAATGGAATAATATCTATACTTATTTCATCACATATTTCATCATTTTCAATAACAGCATTTTTTTGTTCCAATTCCTCTCTTAAATCTTCTTTTACCTCTTTAATAATTTGATTAAGAGCTGTTTTTTCGAATTTTATTTCCTGAATGTTTGTTCTGGAATAGGAAAGTAAATCATTAATCAATGCCTGCATTCGCTGAGCAGCATTTTGCATTCTCTTGAATTTGTCTTTGCCGCTGTCCGATAAATTTTGAGATTCTTTCTCCATTATCTGTGACGCAAATGTCTGTATTTTTCGCAGTGGTTCCTGTAAATCATGGCTGGAGATATAAGCAAAAGACTGTAGCTCTTTGTTCATTTTCTCCAACTCAATATTTTTTTGCTGTAATTCTAATCCATTTAATTTTAACTTATCATCAGCTTTCTTTTTTTCGGTGAGATCATGTGTAACTTTTGAAAAACCAATAATTTCCTTTTTTTTGTTGCGAACAGCTGTAATTACAACATTCGCCCAGAAGAGGCTTCCATTTTTTCTGATACGCCATCCTTCCTGTACAGCCTTGCCTTCCTGTATGGCTGTTTTTAATAATTTTTGAGGAAGACCACTTTCTTTATCAGATTCCGTGTAAAAAACGGAGAAATCCTTCCCTATAATTTCCTCCGCCTTATACCCATTTATTTTTTGGGCTCCTAGATTCCAATTTTCAATAATACCTAAATGATTAAGATACAGGATAGCATAATCTTGTACTTCTTCTACCATTAAATGATAACGTTCCTCACTTTTTTCAAGGGATTCGTTTATTTGGCTAAGTTCTTTAGTACGCTCTTTCACCTGTTTTTCTAATTCACTGGTAAATGTTTTCTGATCTTGAATATCAGTACTGGTTCCTACCCACATTTGTATTTTTCCATTCTCATCTATTTGAGGAGTAGCACGGCTTAATTGCCAGCGATACTCGCCATCATGCCTTTTGAAGCGATGTTCGAATAAGAAATCTTTTCCTGTGGCTATGGATTCCATCCATACTTTCATGTTTTCTTCTCTGTCATCAGGATGTACAATTTGCAGCCAGCCCTCTTCATTTATCTGTTCTGGAGTTAAGCCAGAATAAGTATAAACAGATTGATTGTAATAATTCAAATTACCATCTGTATCTGATGTCCAAATATGTTGAGGCATTGAACTGGCAAGCAATCGGAATTTTTGTTCACTTTCTTCCAATTCCTGCTGGTGTTTTTTTAATGCTGTAATGTCCCTAGCTGTACCTAATAATTTATCAGGTTTATGGTCTGCATCATAGAAAATTTTCCCCTTAGCTTCTACCCAATGAATGGATTGATCATTCCATATTATTCTGGCTTCATAATGTAGAAATCCTGAAATAATTGCTTCTTCAAATGCTTTTTCCCTAATAGGTAAATCGTCTCTATGAATGTGTTTAACCAATTGTCCGTGAGTTAATTCTATATAATCCTTGTATCCACCAATAATTTCAAGATATCTCTTGGAATATTTAAGCTCTTTTGTTTTGGCGTTTAATTCCCAAGTACCAAGTTCGCTGGCTTCAACTATAATATTAAGTCTTTGTTCACTTTCCTCTATCTTTTTCTTGGCTAAATTTAAATCTGTCAGATCGACTCCAGTGTTCATAACACCATACACATTACCTTTTATATCATATAAGGGAGTTAAACTATAATTAAAATAATAAGTATATAACTCTCCATCTACAATCAAATCCAGAGGTGTATTTTTTGTATGGAAAGATTGTCCTGTTTCAAGAACAGTCTTAATCTGTTCAAACACCAATTGATTATCCAGTTCAGGCAAAACATCTTTAAATGATTTTCCTATTACATTATGACCTTTACCCCATATAGAAATGATAGATTCATTGGCCAGTTCAACAATCATTTCTTTTCCAACATATACCGCAATAGGGAATGGGGCATTTTCTACCAATGCTCTTACTTTGTGCTCACTTTCTTCTATTTTGGAACGGGCTACAACTTGTGCAGTTACTTCTATGGCTATCGCTACTATACCAGAAATTGTCCCATCGGTTTCTTTTAAAGCTTCGTAAACAAAATTGATATAGGTTGTTTCTGGTTTTCCATTACGTGGAAGCTGAACAGGCCGTTCATTGGCAATGAATTTTTCTCCTGTTTCATACACTTTATCCAGCAGTATTTCAATACCTTGTCCTTTTGCTTCAGGCAAACCTTCAAAAATAGGTTTGTTTATGACTTCCTCTTTACTTTTGCCCCAAATTTCAAGCATCATGTCATTTGCAATTTCCACAACATGGTTTTTTCCTCTGAAAACACACATTGCTGTAGGCGCCTGAATGATATTGTTTAAAAATCGGTTGTTGCTTTCTTCTAATTTTTTTATTGAGGTTACATTCTCTGTTGTTTCATTACAGATAACTAGCACACCTGCAATCTTTTCAGATTCGTCGAATACGGGACTGTAACTGAATGTCCAATACACATCTTCAAGTTTTCCGTTGCGGTATATTGGAATAAGCTGATTCTCACTCCAAGTGGATCCCTCGCCGGCTTGTACCTGTTTGATAAGAGGATGGATAGTCGGCCAGATTTCAGACCACGCTTCCTCAGCTTTTTGTCCTAAAATATTAGGATGCTTGCCATTATTTCCAAGGCTTGGGCGGTAAGCATCATTATAAAAACAAGTAAGCTCTTCTCCCCACCATAAAAACATTGGAAATTTTGAATTTAAAATAATACTGAGCGTAGTACGAAGACTTTGAGGCCAAGTATCAGGAGTACCTAAAGATGTTTTGCTCCAGTCTTTAGAGCGTGTAAGTTCACCCATTTCTCCACCACCAGTCAGGAAATAATGTTTATTATTTGTACTGCTCATTCAAAATAAATTTAGGGTTGAAGGATGAAATAATCTCTTGCGGGTTGTTTGAAATTATTTTTAGTGCTTATAGCAAGTGCATTAGCTATTACTTTTTTTAATTTAGAAAACTCCCCAGGCTTCTGTATGTAATGCGTTGCTCCTTTTTGATACATTAAATCTACAATATTCATATCAAGAGATGTAGAAAAAATAATTACAGGGAGATGTTTTAATTTATCAATTTCCTTTATTTCTGTCAGGCATTCAAAACCGCTTTTACGAGGCATATTTAGATCAAGAAAAAGAATATCAGGCAACCTTTTTAATGGATTATCGGATAAGAAATCCATAAGCTGTACACCGTCATTAACTGTTACCAGAGATACAGAAAGAAGTAATTCATCCAAGGCTTCTTTAAAAAAAGCGCAATCGTCTTCATCATCGTCTGCAAGCAACAGATTCAATTTTATTATATTCATTTTTAGCGAGTTAAAATCAAAAACAGGTACTAAAGAGCAATTCTTCAGACATAACCTTCACAAATATAAATAATATCCCTTACAAAAGCATATACAGTTTTTTATTTATTGATTCAAATTAACCTGCTTCAAAAAAAAAGAAAATTTAACTATTAACCCCTTTATCATATTTAAATTTTCTTTTTTATTACAAATACCTACTGATTTGTTAAAAATTTGACTTTTACAAAAAATTTACCATTTGGTTTAAAAAAAAGCTGTAATTTTGCACCGATGAAAAAAATAGAAACATATATAACATTTATCTCTCGGATAATAACACCTACGGCTTCTCCCGAAGTACGGATGCTATAACTATAGCTTCCATAGTGTAATCACATTATATTTATTCATTTTTATTTTTATCGTTTTGAAATTATTTCCATATTTATTTGGATTAATACATCCAAAAAAAATCACCAAACAAAATTTATCTATCTGTAATTCAATAAATTGGACTGTTCTTTGCGTCAATTATTCTATATTTGATACTGCAAAATCTGAACATTCCGAGCTTCATTACAGCACATTTTTTAACCTAAAATATAACTCTTGAAATGAACATTTCTATTGTAGTAACTCAGGAAGAACATTATAAGTATGCGCAGGAAATATGCGATACGATAGAATCATCTGCCCTGTTGAGAGGTACTGGAATTGCCAAAAGAACGCCGGAATACATCCAAAAAAAGATGGAAAAAGGTGATGCTGTGATTGCGCTTAATAACGGAATCTTTGCCGGTTTTTGCTATATCGAAAGTTGGCAGCATGGTCAGTTTGTGGCTCACTCCGGTTTAATTGTGCATCCTGATTATAGAAATCTAGGTCTTGCGAAAAAAATAAAATCTTTTGTATTTGATTATTCACTGCAAAAATATCCGTCTGCAAAGGTTTTCGGAATCACTACAGGCCTTGCCGTAATGAAAATCAATTCGGATTTGGGATACAAACCGGTTCCGTTTTCGGAACTTACAAACGATCCAAGTTTTTGGAAAGGATGCCAAACCTGTACCAACTTTGAAATCCTGAAAAGCAAAGAGTATAAAATGTGTTTGTGTACTGGAATGCTTTATGATCCAGCCGAAAAACCGAAAGACCCGCCAAAACATCCTTTCAACGTTAGGATTTGGAATCGCTTAAAAGAAATCAAACAAGCGCTTTTCTTGCAAAAGTAAACAGCCAAAAGTTAAAAATATCTAATTATAAAATCGGAGTTTTTGAAGCTCCAAAAAACAATATAAAATGGGAAGTAAAAAAGTAGTTTTAGCATATAGTGGAGGATTAGACACATCTTACTGTCTTAAATATTTAAAAAATGAACAAGGGTATGAAGTTCATACCGTATTAATCAATACAGGTGGTTTTGACGACGCCGAACTAAAAGCTATTGAAGACAGAGCTTACGAATTGGGAAGCGCAAAACACGCTAACCTTACCATTCTAGATAAATATTACGATAAAGCAATTAAATATTTGATTTACGGAAATGTATTAAAAAACAATACTTACCCATTATCTGTAAGTGCTGAGCGTGTTTTTCAAGCTATTGAAGCTATAAAATATGCTAAATCTGTTGGCGCAACTGCTATCGCCCACGGAAGTACAGGTGCAGGAAATGACCAAATTCGTTTTGACTTAATTTTCCAAACCATCGCTCCCGAAATCGAAATCATTACTCCAATCCGTGACTTGAAACTTTCAAGACAGGAAGAAGTTGATTATTTAGCAAAAAATGGCGTTCATTATTCTTGGGAAAAAGCACAATATTCTATCAACAAAGGACTTTGGGGAACAAGCGTTGGAGGAAAAGAAACTTTGACTTCAAGCCAGCCATTGCCTAGTGAAGCTTACCCATCGCAATTGCAAAAAACTGGTGAAGAGAAAGTGACTTTGGAATTCAAAAAAGGGGAATTGGTTGCCGTAAACGGAAAAGCCGACAAGCCTTCAAATAATATTGTTGTTGTAGAAAAATTAGCTAATGCTTATGCAATCGGTCGTGACATTCACGTTGGTGACACAATTATCGGAATCAAAGGAAGAGTTGGTTTTGAAGCTGCTGCTCCATTAATTATCATCAAAGCGCATCATTTATTGGAAAAACACACTCTCGGAAAATGGCAGCAATACTGGAAAGAACAGCTAGGAAACTGGTACGGAATGCTTTTCCACGAAGGTCAGTTCCTGGATCCGGTAATGCGTAACATCGAAACTTTCCTTGAAGACACTCAAAAAACTGTAAACGGAACGGTAACCGTTTCTTTGAAACCTTACCACTTTTCATTGGACGGAATTGAATCCAAAAATGATTTGATGAATACCGGTTTTGGACAATACGGAGAAATGAACAATGCTTGGACATCTGACGATGCGAAGGGATTTATCAAAATTCTGGGTAATGCTCAAAACATATTTTCATCTGTAAACAACGAAACTTACGAATAGTATTTTTTATAGGAGCAGAAAAATTTTGCTTTTTCAGAAGCATTTGTTCCCGCTATCCGTTACAATCTTTGTGGGCTGAACCCCAGCCCACAAAGGATTTTCACTACTATCGGGGCTAGATAGGAAATATTGGGATTTTTAAGACAATTAAATACCTACAAGGTCTCGAAAAAGACCTTGCAGGAAAGCAACAAAACGTATTCAGTTTTATAGCATTTTTAAAATTAAAAAATTATGATTAACATTGGAATAATTGGCGGATCGGGTTATACAGCGGGAGAATTAATCAGAATCCTGATGTTTCATCCCAACGCCAAACTTGATTTTGTATATAGCACGACCAATGCGGGAAAACCGCTTTCGGTGGCGCATCACGATTTATTGGGTGATATCGAGATGAATTTTACCGACATTGTAAATCCAAATGTGAATGTCGTTTTCCTTTGTTTAGGACACGGAAAATCAAAAACCTTTTTATCAGAAAATCAATTTGCAAGCCATACCAAAATCATCGATTTAGGAAATGACTTCAGATTGCATAAAGACGAAGTTTTTGACGGTAAAAAGTTCATTTACGGCTTACCTGAATTAAACAAAGCATCTATTAAAAATGCTCAATTCATTGCTAATCCTGGTTGTTTTGCTACTGCAATTCAATTGGCTTTACTGCCATTGGCGGAAGCCAAATTATTGAACAGCGACGTGCATATCAACGCTACAACTGGAAGCACTGGAGCTGGAGTCAGCCTTTCAGAAACATCACATTTCAGTTGGAGAAACAACAATATGTCGCATTACAAAGCTTTTGATCACCAGCATTTGGGCGAGATTTCAGAAAGTCTGCACCAATTGCAAAGTGATTACAAAAATGAATTGCTTTTCATTCCGAACAGAGGGGATTTCCCAAGAGGAATTTTTGCAACATTATATACAATACTAGACGAAAGTTTGGAAGATGTTGTTGCCAAATACGAAGCGTTCTATAAAAATCAGCCTTTTGTAACTGTTACCACAACTGGGATTAATATGAAACAAGTGGTCCAAACGAACAAATGTATCATTAGTTTAGAGAAAAAAGGAAACCGGATTTTGATTACTTCGGTAATCGATAATTTAGTCAAAGGCGCCTCAGGACAAGCCATTCAAAACATGAATTTAATGTTTGGATTGGAAGAAAGTACGGGATTGCATTTGAAACCAAGCGGATTCTAAAAAAAAAACAGAATTAAAGAACATAGAGAATAGAATGAAGACCTATGAAAATCCTAAAATAAAAACTTTTATACGATTTCGTCTTTACTCTATATTCTATTTTCTTTTCTCTTAAAAAAAACAAAAAACATGAACTTATTTGACGTTTACCCATTATACGATATCACTCCTGTAAAAGCAGTTGACTGCACAATTATAGACAAAAACGGAGTAGAATATTTAGATTTATACAGTGGCCACGGAGTAATCTCTATTGGACACACACAACCTGATTATGTAGCCAAATTGAAAAACCAATTGGATAACCTCGGGTTTTATTCGAATGCGATTCAGAATCCATTACAGGTGGAATTGGCAGAAAAATTAGGCAGACTTTCAGGATGCGAAGAATACAGCTTATTCTTATGCAGTTCGGGAGCTGAAGCCAATGAAAATGCATTGAAACTAGCTTCTTTCCACAACGGAAAATCAAGAGTAATTGCATTTGACAATTCTTTCCACGGAAGAACTTCGGCAGCTGTTGCAGTAACCGACAACAAGAAAATTGTTGCCCCAATCAATGCACAGCAAGTCGTTACTTTCTTACCGCTAAACAACCTTGATTTGGTAGAAACTGAGTTGAAAAAAGGAGATGTTTGCTCAGTAATTATCGAAGGAATTCAAGGTGTTGGCGGTTTGGACGAAGGAACAACCGAATTTTTCCAAGGATTAGAAAAACTTTGCAGTCAATACGAAGCAGTTTTGATTTTAGACGAAGTACAGTCGGGTTATGGAAGAAGCGGAAAATTTTTCGCCTTTCAACACCACGGCATCAAACCAGACATTATTACACTTGCCAAAGGAATGGGCAACGGTTTCCCGATTGGCGGAATTTTAATTGCACCAAAATTCAAAGCCAGCCACGGATTATTGGGAACTACCTTTGGAGGAAGCCACCTTGCCTGTGCTGCAGGAATCGCAGTTTTGGATGTAATCGAAAATCAAAAACTAATTAACAACGTAAATGACGTTTATGCTTATTTCTTAGAGGCTATCAAACAGGTTCCCGAAGTAATCAAAGTGAAAGGAAAAGGATTGATGCTGGGCGTGGAATTTGATTTTGAAATCGGTGCTTTACGCAAAAAATTGATTGTCGAAAAACTGATTTTCACTGGAAGTGCCAACAATAAAAATCTGTTGAGAATCCTTCCGCCTTTAACCATCAAAAAAGAAGCTATTGATACGTTTATAATTGCGCTGAAAGAAAGCTTAGCAGAATTGAAATAATCAAAAAGAAGATTAATTTAGAGCAAATTACAAATCAAATTCTCAAAAATCACAAAAATGAAAAAACACAGTAAATTGCTACTTTGTTTATTGATAATGATAATTGGATGGCTGATGGGTGGCTTTGGTTATACAACAAAATTAGGCCATCCTATTAGTACAATTTGCTTTTTATCAGGTCCTGCTTTGAGTTTCATTGGATTGATACTTTTCATCATAACTATAAAAGAAAAATGAAAACAATATTAAATATACAAAAAAGAAACGCAGTTCTGAATCGAATGGCAGATTTGCTTGAACAGGAAAGAACCAACATCAAAAAAACCAATCAGGAAGACCTTCAAAACTACAAAGGTGATGATTTGGCGATGGAAAAACGCCTGCTTGTAGACGATGCTAAAATTGACGGAATGATTCTTTCATTGCGCCAATTGTTTGCGCAAGAAGATCCTGTGGGTCAGGAACGTTTTCATTTTGTACACGATAACGGCATCAAAATCACAAATAAAACTGCTGCTTTCGGAACAATACTGATTATTTACGAATCAAGACCAGACGTAACTGTAGAAGCCGGCGGTATTGCTTTCAAATCGGGAAATAAAATCCTTTTGAAAGGCGGTAAAGAATCCTTACGTTCCAATTTGAAAATCGTAAGCCTTTGGCACCAAGCTTTAACCGACAATGATGTAGATACAAATTGGGTAGAATATCTGAATTACGACAGAACCGAAACCCAATCCTTTTTGGAAAAACCAACTCAAAAAGTCGATTTAATTGTACCTCGTGGCGGTGAAAATTTAATTGCTTTTGTCAAGAAACATGCTACTTGCCCTGTGATTGTCAGCGGGCGCGGGAATAATTTTGTGTATGTTGATAAAGAAGCCAATTTAG
The DNA here is from genome assembly GCA_963511475.1 of uncultured Flavobacterium sp. Lineage (GTDB taxonomy): Bacteria > Bacteroidota > Bacteroidia > Flavobacteriales > Flavobacteriaceae > Flavobacterium. The sequence continues at coordinate 10,744 of CAUPJC010000033.1, read as the reverse complement.
ACCAAGCGCTTTCAATAATTATCAACGGAAAAACCTCAAACATATCAGTCTGCAACGCTTTAGACAAAGTATTAATTGACACAAATTTACCAAATTGGGAAGCTTTTGCACAAAAAGTCATTTCAGAATTACAGCAAAAAAACGTCACGGTCTTGGGAGATGAAACGATTTCAAAAACGGTAAACGTTCCTCAAATAGAATCTGATATGGTTTGGTACGAAGAATTTTTAGACTATAAAATCGTAATCGGAACCATTAATTCGAATCAGGAAGCTATTGAAAAAATAAACAAATATTGTGGAGGACATTCGGCTTCTATTATCACCAAAAATGATGCAACTGCGCAGGAATTTATGGAAAATGTAGATTCGGCCGCAGTATATCAAAACGCCTCCACCCGATTCACAGACGGAGGACAATTTGGTTTGGGAGGAGAATTAGCCATCAGCACTGATAAACTGCACCAGCGCGGTCCAATTGGATTACAGCATTTAGTTACCAATAAATGGTATATTTATGGGGATGGACAGATTCGATAAGAAGATTTCAGATTACAGAATTTAGATTGCAGGTTGCAGATTAAGAGCCTCTCAAAATATTTTATAGTTAATAATGACAATAGAAACCTTAAATAATAGTGATGTTAGTTTACTAGATGATTTACAGCCTTCAGGTTGGGGCAGTATTTTGCCTGCTCATGAGTTTTATACAACAAACACTGATTTTTGTTTTTCTATTCGAATTAATAATGATGCTAAAATAGTTGGAATTGGAACCGCTATAATCCATAATGATGTAGCTTGGCTGGGACATATTATTGTTCATGCCGAAAATAGAAATCAAGGAATTGGGAGATTAATTACCCAATCTTTGGTAAAAAATTCAGTTCCGAAAAAATGCGAGACAATTTATCTGATTGCAACCGACCTTGGAGCTCCGGTTTACGCAAAAGCTGGATTTGAAACAGAAACAGAATATCTTTTTTTTAAAGATATAAAAGCAGAGGAATCCTGGGAAATTTCAAACAGTATTATACCATTTGATCCCGATCAAAAAACAACAATTGCTGCGATTGACAAATTAACAAGCGGGGAGGACAGGCTGTTTCATTTAGAAAAACACCTTCAAAATGGTTTTATTTATCAAAATAATACTGTTATTGAAGGATTTTATCTGCCTGATTTTGGAGAAGGCTTAATTCTGGCTACAACAAAAGAAGCAGGAATTGAACTTATGAAAATGAGGTTTGCAAATCATGATAATGCCTGTTTTCCGAAAGATAATATCGATGCAGTTGATTTTCTTTATAAACATGGATATAAAGAATTTAAAACAGCAAAAAGAATGATATTAGGCAAACGAAGAAGTTGGAATGCATCAAACATATACAATAGAATTGGAGGAAATATAGGTTAACCATATTTTAAAATATCACATATTTTGATTACAAGCTTTTGTTAGCTTTAAAAACAAAAAAATGAACAAATCAGGTAAAAAGAGAATATTATTAAAGTTAGGCAGCAATACCTTAACCAAAGAAACCAATCATATTTCGAGAGGAAAGATTGAGGATATTGGAATGCAGATAGCTGCTTTGCAGGATGAATATGAATTCATAATTGTGAGTTCCGGTGCAATTGCTGCAGCCAAACAATTCGTAAAACTGGACAATAATGATAAGGATGTTTTTGTAAAACAAGCTTTAGCATCGATTGGACAGCCTCATTTGATGCGTATTTACCACGAGAATTTCAGTGATTTGGGATTGCATATTTCACAATGTCTGCTTTCGTATTCTGATTTTGAAAAAGAACAGTCCAAAGTCAACATCGTAAATACTATCAATGTTTTAGTCAAAAACAGTTATATCCCGATTATCAATGAGAACGATACGGTTGCCACTGACGAAATTAAATTTGGAGATAACGATAAATTAGCGGCCTTGGCTGCGGTATTATTAAACGTTGACATTCTGATTATTGCAACAAATACTAATGGAATCTATACCAAATCGTCAATTAACGATGAAGTGCCTGAAACAATAGAACTAGTAACCGATCTTTCGCTGTTGCAAAAGGAAATCGGAGACAAAAAATCGTCCCACGGAACGGGGGGTATGCAGTCCAAAATTGATTCGGCTGCCATTGCCAAAGCAGGAAATATCGAAACTTGGATTGTAAATGGACTGGAAGATAATTTTATGCTAAAAGCAATAAAACGAGAAATTAAGTTTACGAAGATTATTTAATTATCATTGGATTGAACGATATTTAATATTATCGTCTATTTAAGTGATAATAAAAATTATCACATTTTAACACGATATTTAAAAATATCATTGTTTTAGACGATATTTTGAATTACCTTTATTTCATACAATTTGAATTATGACAGCAATTATTACCGCCGACATTATCAATTCGCGAAAATTGGTAAATCAAGAAATCTGGATTGCCCCGTTAAAAAAATTGTTGAAGTCTTATGGCTCAACACCAGAAAAATGGGAAATTTTTAGAGGTGATTATTTTCAAATAGAAATTGGAGATGCGGAAGAAGTGCTGCTTTTGGCGTTAAAAATAAAAGCATTAATAAAAAGCATAAGCGTAACCGAACGACAAAAAAAAGTATCGCCAATTGATGTCCGGATGGCAATAGGATTAGGAACAAAAGAATATGCAGCCAATAGAATCTCAGAGAGCAATGGTACTGCCTTTATCCATTCCGGCGAAAAATTCGAAAAACTGAAAAAGGAAAAAACAACGCTGGCAATTCAATCTTCATTTCCAAATTTTGATTATGAAATGAATTTATATCTAAAATTGGCAGTAATTCAAATGGATGCTTGGACAGTAAATTCGGCTGTATTATTTACAACCTTATTTGAAGACCCTGAAAAAAACCAAACGGAAATAGGAGCAATTTTAGGTATTGGACAAAATTCGGTAAGCGGCAGATTCAAGCGTGCCCATGTTGATGAAATTTTGGAATTGGATAAAATGTACCGTCATAAGCTAAAAGAATTGATATGATAGTTATTGTAAAATTAATTTTGGCACATATACTCGGCGATTTTTTGCTGCAGCCCAACAGTTGGGTAAAGGCAAAAGAAGAAAAGAAAGCATTGGCTTGGCAGTTATATGTCCATACATTAATTCACGGCTTACTGTCCTTACTGATTTTATTTGACATAACCGACTGGAAATTGGCGGTAACAATAGCTTTCAGCCATTTGATTATAGATTACAGCAAATTAAAATTTCAGACACAAAACTCCAAGATTACTTGGTTTATTGCGGATCAAATATTGCATTTGGCAGTGATTTTAATTTTAGGCCTATTTTGGATAAACAAAGAAAAAGAACTTTTAGAGTTACTGTTTTCCAATTCATTTATAATATTAGCAACGGCAGTGTTTTTTTTGACACAGCCCGTTTCCATCATAATGAGTGTGCTTACAAAACCGTGGTCGGACTCTATCCCAAACGAAAGAGAGCAATCACTCAAAAATGCCGGCAGATACATTGGAATACTCGAAAGATTATTAGTATTTCTGTTTATCTGCACCAATCATTTCGAAGCTGTTGGATTTTTATTGGCAACCAAATCGGTTTTTAGATTTGGTGATTTAAAAGAATCCAAAGAACGGAAATTAACGGAATACATTCTCATCGGAACATTATTGAGTTTTGGAATTGCTTTGTGTGTGGGACTGTTAACCCAATATATGCTAAAAATATAAATACATACCGCAAGTCCACTCTCCGAATTAATAAAAAAATAAAAATTATGAACTACACCTCAATAAAAGAAATAGATTCACTCCAAAAGTGGGTAAAACAAGCCATAAAAATCAAAGAAAATCCGCTTAAAAATAAGAAGCTGGGAAAAAACAAAACCTTAGTAATGTTATTTTTCAACTCTAGTTTGAGAACCCGTCTAAGTACTCAAAAAGCAGCCATAAATTTAGGCATGAACGTTATGGTAATGAACTTTGGCAGCGAAGGATGGACACTTGAATATGAAGACGGAACTATCATGAACCAAGGTGCTTCGGAACACATTAAAGAAGCAGCCGAGGTAGTTTCTCAATATGCCGATATTATTGCCATCAGAGCTTTTGCAGGTTTGGTTGACAAAGAAAAAGACAATGCCGAAATCGTAATGAACGGTTTCCTAAAATATGCCACCGTTCCTATCCTAAATATGGAAAGCGCCACAGGACACCCATTACAGTCCCTTGCAGATGCTATCACAATGGAAGAAAACAAAACCAAACACAGACCAAAAGTAGTGCTGTCGTGGGCTCCTCACCCAAGAGCTTTACCACAAGCCGTACCAAATTCATTTGTGGAAATGATGCAACTGCAGACCGAAATGGATTTTGTGATTACACACCCAGAAGGCTACGAACTAAATCCTGAAATCACTAAAGATTCAAAAATCGAATACGATCAGGACAAAGCTTTTGAAAATGCTGATTTTATTTATGCTAAAAACTGGAGTAATTATAAAGAATACGGTAAAATTACCAATTCCGACCCCAATTGGACGATTACTGCCGAAAAAATGGCATTAACCAACAATGCAAAATTCATGCATTGTTTGCCGGTAAGACGTAACGTAATTGTAACCGATGAAGTAATTGACAGCGAAAATTCAATTGTAATCGAACAAGCTAATAACAGAACCTATTCGGCACAATTGGTTTTGCAGAAAATATTAAAAAAAGTTGCTAAGTAGCTAATTAGCTGAGTTACTAAGAACCAAAAAACTTAAAAACTCAGAAACTTAGAATCTTAGTATCTCAGAAACTTTATACAAAAATGACTAAATTATCTATCATAAAAATTGGCGGTAACATCATCGACAATCCAACAGAATTAAAACAGTTTCTTACTGATTTTTCGAAAGTTGAAGGCTGTAAAATACTTGTTCACGGTGGCGGAAAATCGGCAACCAAAATGGCGCAAAGCATTGGATTAGTCCCGCAGATGATCGACGGACGCCGCATTACCGATGCTCCAATGCTGGATGTAGTAGTGATGATTTATGCGGGTGAAATTAACAAAAATGTAGTTGCTCAATTACAAGCCAATAACACTAACGCGATGGGATTTTCGGGGGCAGATGGGAATTTAATTCAATCCACAAAAAGAATTCATCCAACGATTGATTATGGCTTTGTAGGCGATGTCCAAAAAGTAAATACCCCTTTATTGGGAACACTGTTAAATAGCGGAATAACTCCCGTTTTTTGTGCGATTACACACGACGGAAAAGGACAATTATTGAATACCAACGCCGATACGATTGCCAGTGAATTGGCCATTGCATTGTCCGAGGTTTTTGAAGTTACCTTAACCTATTGCTTCGAAAAACCAGGTGTTTTATACGATGCAGAGGATGACAGTTCGGTAATCGAACAAATAAATTCAGAACTTTACATTAAATTAAAAGATGAAGGTGCAATTCATTCCGGTATGATTCCTAAATTAGACAACTGTTTTAACAGCTTGTCCAAAGGCGTTCAGAAAATAAAAATTGGACACCACAGAATGTTAAAAGACTCGACTGTAATTTGTACGAGCATAGAATTGTAAATAATTAACCGCAAAGACGCTAAGTCGCAAAAAATAATTTAAAACCTTGCGCCTTTCCGTCTTCGCGGTAAAAAAAACTTTGCGGTAAAACATGAAAAACATAGAAACCCTAACACAAGAAGCAATATCACTATTAAAATCCCTGATACAGACTCCTTCCTTTTCTAGTGAAGAAGATCAGACCGCGCTTTTAATCGAAAATTGGTTTACACAAAATAACATTCCTTTCGAACGGGAAAACAACAATATCTGGGCTTACAATCAGCATTTTGACAAATCCAAACCTACCCTATTACTTAATTCACATCACGATACCGTAAAACCCAACCAAGGCTACACCAACGATCCGTTTGAAGCGATTGTCAAAGAAGGAAAACTGTACGGTTTGGGAAGCAATGACGCTGGCGGGTGTTTGGTTTCGTTAATCGCAACATTCACACATTTCTATAGCAATGAAAATCTACCCTACAATATTGTAATCGTAGCTTCTGCAGAAGAAGAAAGCAGCGGAAAAAATGGATTGAACAGTGTTTTGAAACATTTGCCTGAATTGGAATGTGCCATCGTTGGCGAACCAACATTAATGCAATTGGCTGTAGCCGAAAAAGGATTATTGGTACTCGATATTGTTGTAAAAGGAACTGCCAGCCACGCTGCGCACAACAATCCGGACAATCCAATTTACAATGCAATGCCCGTAATTGATTGGTTCAAGACTTATCAATTCGAGAAAATATCCGAGGTTTTAGGCCCTGTAAAAATGACCGTGACCCAAGTTACCGCAGGAAAACAGCACAATGTCGTTCCCGCCGAATGCCATTTGGTTGTCGATATTCGAGTAAATGACTGTTACAACAATACCCAAATTCTGGAAACCGTAAGAACCAATGTCAACGCCGAAGTTACTCCTCGCTCGATGCACTTGAATGCTTCGTCAATTCCTGTTACACACGGATTGGTACAAGCAGGAATCGTTCTAGGGCGCACCACTTATGGTTCTCCTACCCTTTCGGATCAGTCGGTTTTGTACTGCAAATCATTAAAATTAGGTCCAGGAGAAAGCTTGAGATCACATTCGGCAGACGAATTTATATATGTAAACGAAATTGAAGAAGGAATCCAATTGTATATTAAAATATTGACTAACTTTTTCAAAATTAATTAGTACAGACAAGTCGCGACTTGTCCCTACTATATAATACGATACACAAAAAACACGCTTATGAAACTTTGGGAAAAAGGAATACCAACCGACAAACAAATTGAACATTTTACGGTAGGAAATGACAGGGAACTCGATTTGGTTCTGGCCAAATATGATGCTTTAGGTTCTATTGCTCATGCAAAAATGTTAGGTCAGATTGGTTTATTAACTTCTGAAGAAACTACTTCTTTAGTGTTGGCTTTAGAGGATATTATTGCTGATGTAGAGAAAGGTGATTTCGAAATCGAAGACAGTTTTGAAGACGTACATTCCAAAATCGAATATTTACTGACAGGAAAATTAGGTGATGCTGGGAAAAAAATTCATACGGCTCGTTCTCGTAATGACCAAGTTTTAGTTGATGTGAATTTGTATCTAAAAGATGTTGTTGCCGCATTTAAAGAGCAGGTAAAAACACTTTTTGATTTAATGATGGAATCAGCAGCCAAACACCAAAATGTATTGTTACCAGGCTACACACATTTGCAGATTGCGATGCCTTCCTCTTTCGGAATGTGGTTTTCCGCTTATGCCGAAACCCTGATTGACGACATCACCATGCTTAACGCAGCTTTAAAAATTGTAGATCAAAACCCATTAGGCTCAGCTGCAGGTTATGGAAGCTCCTTTCCTATCAACAGAACTTTTACTACCAAAGAATTAGGTTTTGAAACTTTAAAATACAATTCGGTTGCTGCTCAAATGAGCCGTGGAAAATCAGAGAAAACAGTAGCATTTGCGATGAGCAGTGTTGCCGCAACTTTGGCAAAATTCTCAATGGATGTGTGTTTGTATATGAGTCAGAATTTTGATTTTATCGGCCTGCCAGCTCATTTAACGACAGGTTCGAGCATTATGCCTCACAAGAAAAATCCGGATGTTTTTGAGTTAATCCGAGGAAAATGCAATAAGATTCAAGCCCTGCCTTATGAAATTACTTTAATCACCAACAATCTGCCAAGCGGTTATCACAGAGATTTTCAATTATTGAAAGAGGGATTGTTCCCTGCTATTCAAAACCTGAAAGCCTGTCTGGATATTGCTATTTTCTCTATCAAGGATATCAAAGTAAAAGATAACATTCTTGCCGATAAAAAATACGATTACCTATTTACTGTGGATACTTTAAACGAAATGGTGGTAGCAGGAGTGCCATTTAGAGACGCCTATAAAGCCGTTGCCGAGCAATTGGAAGCAGGAAACTATCAATCGCCAAAGGAGACTAAGCACACGCACGAAGGAAGTATTAACAACCTTTGTTTAAATGAAATTAAAGAAAAGATGAAAAACGCTTATTAAGCCGAATCATTTTTGCATAAATTTATAAAAAAAGGTATTAGGATTTATTCAAATTCTAGCACCTTTTTTTATAAATTTTAAACCGTTAACTGCCGTTAAATCTTCTTTTGAATGATGGCAAAAAAGCAAAAATCTTTTCCCTTTAGCCCTGACAGAAGTGGAAATCCTTGTGGGTCGGGGTTCGACCTACAAGATTAAAACGGATGGCAGGAACCATCTAACCAAAAATGCCTAATCTTTCTGCTCCTAAAAAAAGTTTAAATAAATACTGCGCTCCAATTAGTAATAAAATTCTATATATTTGAAAAATATCTTAACTGTAAAATATGGCGAATTTAGAAGAACAGGCTGCACAAACGCTTTTTGAAAAAAATCATATTACTGAAGAACAATTTGAAGCCATTAAAAACTATCGTGGCTTGAATTTGTTTTCGGTTCATAACGAATTAAAGTTCTTATTATACCTGTCGATGCTGTTGTTTACCTCTGGTGTTGGAATACTAATTTATCAAAACATTGATACTATTGGACATACGGTTCTGCTTGGATTGTTGCTGCTGGTAACTGTAATTAGTTTTTATTTTTGTTTTAAAAATCATGATGGTTTTAAAAAGGAGGAAGCTCCATTTTCCAATCCACTATATGATTATCTGGTGCTTACTGCCGTTATATTGAGCTGTACTTTTGTGGGATATCTGCAGTTTCAATACCAGACTTTTGGGACACATTATGGATTGGCTACTTTAGTTCCTACACTTATCAGTCTTTTTTGTGCCTATTATTTTGATAACAAAAGCGTGCTTTCAATTGGAATCACAGGAATGGCTGCTTATCTGGGACTTTCGGTAGATCCAAAACATTATTTTGAAAATGAAATGTTTAATAACAGAACCTTAAGTTACATTGGATTGGCTTTTGGACTGACTTTGTTACTTTGGGCTTTATATGCCAGCAAAATTAATGTGAAAAAACATTTCAATCTGGTCTATCTTACTTTTTCGCTTCACTTAGTCGGTATTGCCTGTATGGTTAATTTATGTGATGATTATTGGCTTCCGTTTGGTTTGGTGTTAGGAATTGCTACTTATTATTTTTATAATTTAAGTTTCCAAATTAGATCAATTACGCTGTTTATTTTTACGGTTTTATATGGTTTTATCGGAATGAATATCTTTTTTGTAAGGGTCTTAGATTCCATTCATTTTGATGACTTTTTTGCCGTATTCATTTTTACAACACCATTTTATTTTATTGGTACTATAATTGGATTTATAAAACTAATTAAACATTTTAACAAAAAAACTTCCGATGACAGCATACGATAAAACACTTTTAGACAACGTTTATATAGACGAAGAAGCGAATCGACTGAAACAATCTGGTTTTATTAGTGAGGAGCAATACAAAGGGCTGAGCAATCAATTAGCAAGGCTAAAAAGTCAAAATAATCTCTTTATACGGATTGGTTTCTTTTTTTTGGGCTGTATGCTGTATTCCTCAGTTTGTGGTTTTATAGCACTTATAGGAATAGGCGGTATGGACAATGGGTACCTGTTTTTTATCTATCTCTTTGCCATGATTGGTTTTGGAGTGAAAGAATATATGTCCCGAGAAATGAACTATTTTGGTTTTGGATTGGACGATGCTTTTATTTTGGGAGCTATTTTAGCGTTACTGATTGCCGTTGGACTTACGTTTGAACAAAACTATGATCCTAACTATCTAGCGGTTATTATTGTAATGGCAGCTGCATCCAGTATTGCCTATCTGCGTTATCTCAATCTCTCTTTGGCACTGCTCGCGTGCATTGGAATAACAGGAAGTATAGCTTATCTGGTATTTGATTACCTCATAATTGGCAAAGCCATATTGCCTTTTGTCATGCTGTTATTTTCTGGAGCTGGTTATTTTATTTCTAAAAAAAAGCTTCAAAATCTAACTTCTCCCTATTATTGTAACGGACTGAAATTAGCCAAAGGCTTCTGTTTAATTCTATTCTATCTGGCTGGAAATTATTATGTGGTAAGGGAACTGAATTTCAGCCTGTCGGAAGATTATTTCTATAACAGCGTGAGTCCCGAAATTCCTTTTGCGCTGCTCTTTTGGGCTTTTACATTTATAATTCCTGCAGTTTATCTGTTTTTTTCTTTGAAAACCAAAGACCGAATGATGCTATGGATTGGTTTTCTGGCACTTTGCTTTAGCTTTTTTACGTTCAGAATGTATCATCACGTTTTACCTCCAGAAGTAGCCTTAACCATTGGCGGACTGGTATTGTTTGCTTTTACTTATTTTGCCATAAAAAAAACAAAACACAACGAAACTGGAATCACTTTCAAAGCGGATCGTTTTACAGACACAACTGCTTTTGCCAATCTGCAGACTCTTGTAACAGCTTCGCAATTTGGACTTAAACCAGAAGTAAAAGCTGAAGATTCTCCAATGGAGTTTGGCGGCGGCGGATTTAGTGGTGGCGGATCGAATGGGGAATTTTAGAATAATTAAAAACCTGAACTCGATTAATAATTTAGGCTGAAAACATTGCACAAAAAGGTAAAATTTAGTATATTTAAATCTCTGACAATTAAATATTTAACTAAATCCTACCTTATGATTTGTTTCGATAAAATTACTGATATTT
>CAUPJC010000032.1:0-60816 GCA_963511475.1 uncultured Flavobacterium sp. | reverse complement strand
TTGAATTGTTTTAAAAATTCATCTGATAATAAATCTTCTTTTTTCATAAGACTGTGTAAAAGTTAAAGTTAAAAAAAAATGATGGTGGTTTAATAACCCCATCATTTTTTAACTTACACAGTTAGTGAGACACTACCTTTTAAACAAAAAACTTGTATATAAAAATATACTGGTTTTTTGTTTTTTAAATACTCATTAAGAATCCTATGAGATTTTCCTTTTTATTTAATCCCAGTTTTTTTCTAAGTCTGTATCGGGCTAGTTCTACTCCTCCTATAGAAATGTTCATTATTTCTGCAATTTCTTTGGTAGACATATTCATTAATAAATAAGTGGATAAATCTAACTCTCTTGGTGATATTGTTGGATATTTTTCTTTAAGACGCTTTAAGAAATCGAAATGGACATTTTTAATATGCTTTTCCAGGTCTTTCCAGCTTTTGTCATTATTTACTTCCTTTACAATACTTTTGTTTAATTTGGTCACCTGAAATTTAGTTGGTTCATCCAGATCCTTAACGTCAATTTCTTTTACTTTTTGCAAAATACCATTTAGAACTTTGTTTTTCTTTACTACCTGCAAAGAGTTTGTAACAAGTTCTTTGTCTTTTGCAAGAATTTGAATTTGCAGATTGTCATTTTTTAATTTTTCAATTTCTTTTTCTAATTCGTGCTGTTCTTGTCTTATTTTAGATTCTTTTTCGAGATAAAGTCTTCGCTGTTCAATAGTTTCGTAATATTTGTTTTTTCTTATTTTTAGTTTGATTCTATTGTAAAGAATGTTAACTGTTATTATAGTAAGTATGATATATCCCAGATAAGCTAATATATGTCTATACCATGGCGGGGAAATTGTAAAGTATAATTTTGCCGGTTCTGATTGAACTCCATAGCTGTTTTTAACTTTGACTTTCATAATATAGTCACCTTCTTTTAAGTTAGTGTACTCCTTAATTATATTAGGTGACCAATTAGTCCATGTGTCTTCAAAAGGTTCTAATTTATAAGAATAGGTTGTACTTTGAGGGTTTTCGTAAATAGGGGATGAAAAGGTAAATTTAACATGGTTTGAGTTGTAAGGCACGTTGTATTCATTGCGGTTGTTGGCTAGGTTTCCTGTTGTGATTGTATCTTGAGGGAAACTAAAATTTTCTATATAAACTTTCGGTTTTGTGATAAAACTGTTTGGAATTGTGAAGTCAAAATGAGCTAGTCCTTCTGTTAGCCCAATAAAAACATTTTTTGAATCTACCGTGTTGACAGATATGTAATCATTTACTAAATTCCCTGAAAGGTTAGAAAAGGGAGTCTGTCTTTTAGTATAATTACCATTTTTGTTTTTCTCTAGTACCCCTAATACATCATTATAGCAGTACCATATGTTTTCATAATTATCTTCGATTACTGTGTTTAACGGTGGTGTGTTTCTGAATAATAAAGATATTTTTCGGTCTTCAAAAAAGATTTCCTGCTCTTTAGAATATCTGTAAAAATGATTTTTAGTCTGAAAATATATCTTTCCTTTAAGTTTTTGTATACTTCCAATTCCTTTATATTTTTCGCTTATTTTAGAGTGAATTTTAATTTGCTCAAATTTTTTCAAATCGTCAGATAGTTTCATTTGATATAAATTTGATCTTTTTTTAAGCCAAAGGAAATTTTCATCTATAAGTGTTTCAAAAGTGTTTGTTGTTTCTTCAAAACCAGCTATGGAATTTTTAAATATAAGACTATTTCCTTTTTTTTCGAATATTGAAAAACCGTTGTAGCTCTGTCCAATAATACTGTTTGGGTGATTTGGAATACTCATAAAACCAAAATAGCCTTTATTATCAAGTACCTGAGCAACTTTGCTGTTTTCAATTAGCAGAGCTCCATTGTTACTGGCGCAAATTATTTGATTGTCTATTACCTGTATGTTCCAAGCTTGAGCTATTGTACCTTCAACTCTTTTGAAGGGTTCGTCTGGAAATTTTCCGTTCCATTCATGATAAAAAAGCCCTTGATTAGTTGCAACATATAAGGTGTTTTTGTGGACTAAAGAAGCATAAACCGTACTCATGTTGTAGCTGTAATCAAAAAAAGTAAAAGGAGAGTTCTCATTTATGAATGTGATACCATTATCTAGACCTAGCCACAAATTATTATTTTTATCTTCAAAAGACTTTAATATAGTATTGTTTTGAAGTCCTTTTTGACGGTTTAAATGCTGAATTATTTTTCCGTTTAAATCTGTGATTATTATTCCGTTGAGAACGGTGTTAAAAACAAGCAATTTGTTTTTAATCATGCATCCTCCTAATGATGAGTTTTTCTTAATATAATCATTGGCTTTGGTTTGCCATGGTTTTATTGTATTGTTTTCATAAATAAATAATCCGTTTTCTAAAGTTGCTAATATCAATTTATTATTTTGACCAGGAAAAACAGCCCATATTTCTGAATTATTTATAGGTGATGTGCCTTTTAAAGTAATAAACTTACCGTTTGAGTACTGTACCAGTCCTATCTTTTTATCTTGAAAGTAGAGCTTGTTCCTGACTAAAAATGAAAATTGAAATTTATTTTTTGCTTCATAATAGCGAAGCTTATTCTTTTTTAAAAAGAATACTTTAGTAAAGGACTGAAAAATTATTTCTCCTTGATAATAATGAATTTTCCATATTATATTTGTGTTTTTAGTAACCCTTTTGTTTTTATCAAATAATTTTGATAAGGAATGGTAAATAAGATTCCCCTTTTGATTACTTAAAAAATAACCAAATTCATTATTTCCGCCTACGTATATCCTGCCAGAATTATCAATTTTTAAGCTCCTAATGGCTGAATTATTAGGCAATGAGTATTTATGCCAGCTTGTTCCGTCAAACTTCAATAAACCGCTGTTGTTTGCGAAATATAAGTTGCCTTTCTTGTCCTGATCGATGTCCCAATTTTGTGTTCCGCCCTTATATTCGTTACGTTTATAGTTTTTGATATCCGGAATTCCAAGCTCTTTAACTTGTGAATAACTCGTCCCAATGAACGAAAGAGTAAAGGTTAGTGTAAGTGTGTAAATTATGGTTTTATTAAATTTCATATAATATTTTAACTATTTTGTATAATTCATGTTGCATACTGCTCTTGAAGGATTTACACTTACAACAAACTTGATAGTATATATCTAATAATTTTTATTTTATGTAAATGTAGGGTTAATTTTTTAATTAACATATTAATAACATTTGATTCAAATACTTAAATATTTGATATTTAAATATTTGATTTTATATTGATTGGTTTTTGTAGTGCAGGAATTATATTATTGATGTGTTTTTGTAAAGTTTTTTTTTTATTAATTTAGTTTTATTTAACTTATTATTGTATTAAATTACTAATTAATTAACCAAAATTTTTAGAAAAATGAAATTAACAAAATTACTTATTTTTTGTGTTTCATCCTTACTATTCTCAGTAGTCCTGCAAGCGCAAGATATAACGGTTACTGGAAAAGTAAATGATGAAAAAGGGATGCCTGTTCCAGGGGCAACTATTTTACTTAAGGGGACGACAACAGCCAGTTCGTCAGATTTTGATGGAAAATTTGCGATTAAGGCCTCTTCTAGTGGTGTCTTGGTCGTTAGTTTTGTAGGTTATACAACTTTAAATTTACAGATTAGTGGTAGGACTCAGATTGATGTAAAGTTAAATCCTGAATCACAAAGTTTGAATGAAGTTGTTGTTATTGGGTATGGTACTCAAAAGAAAGGTTTACTTACAGGGGCAAGTTCAAATTTTAAAGGGGAGGCTCTTGCTGAATTAAATACCGGATCAGCTATTGATGCACTTCAAGGTATTGCTACTGGTGTTAACATTACGAAGAACAGTGGATCTCCTGGCGCAGGAACCAGAGTTACCATTCGTGGATTAGGAACTATTAATAATTCCAACCCTTTGTATGTAGTGGACGGTGTGTCTGTTGGAAATATCGATTATTTAAATCCAACTGATATTGAGTCAATTGATGTTTTGAAGGACGCAGCTTCAGCTGCAATTTATGGATCCAGAGCGGCAAATGGTGTTGTGTTGGTTACAACTGTAAAAGGCCGTAAAGGGAGACCCGCAAAAATAAGTTATGACTCCTATTTTGGAATTCAAAACATTTACAAAAACTTAGATCCGTTGAATGCTCAAGAGTATATGTATATCATGGACGAGGGAAGAGTTAATGATGGTTTGGCTCCACATGATTGGAATGCTATTGTTCACGATAACAACTGGTTAGAAACTAACTACCCTGGTGCTGGAGAGCAATTAGGAGATGATATTTGGGATAAATTGCAGAATGGTTGGGAAGGAACAAACTGGATTAATGAAATGACCAAAAAAGATGCACCAATTGTAAGCCACTCTTTAAACATTACAGGTGCTAGTGAAGATGTTATTTATTCAGCAGGTATTTCGTATTTTGACCAAGATGGTATTATTGGAGGGAATATTGTAGATGCAGGGTATAAAAGGTTAACTGCAAGGCTTAATACCCAAATGGTTTTAAAGAAGAATGCAAGTCATAACATTGTCACTATTGGTGAAAATTTCACCTATTCTAATGTACAAAATAGAGCAGTTGCGACAGGTAATATATACTGGAATGATTTACACAATGCATTAATACAAAATCCATTACAGCCTGCTTATTGGCAAAATTCAATAGACAAGAATATTAATGAGTTTGGATTTACTCCAACTTTGGATGGTTTAAATACTGGACAAACGAATCCTTTAGCAGTGATGTATTACAGACATAATTATAATTATGGAAAAAGTAATACAGTTACTGGAAATGCTTTTTTAGAAATTGAGCCTGTATTGAATTTAAAATTTAGAACTGTTTATGGAATTGATTCTTGGTTTGGACATAATAGATCGATGAATCCAACTTATCATTTAGGGTTACTTTATAATGATTCTACGGATGGGGCTACACAAAGCCAGTATTTTGGAGCTAATACCACTTGGACAAACACACTTAGTTATGATACTAAATTTGGGGGTCATAAAATCACTGCCTTAGTCGGAACTGAATTAATTCGTGACCAAATTAATAATAATGTTAGTGGAACTAGAAATAATTTATTATTTCCTGGTGATCCAAAATATGCTTACATAAATAATACAAAAAGCCCAAGTTCCATAAATGACATCAATACTAGTGGAGCTGATTGGGCTGCTGGAGGTGGGGCGGTTCAATCTTATTTTGGAAGAGCGCAATATGATTATAATGAAAAATATCTTTTTTCTGCAACATTACGTGTGGATGGTTCTTCTAATTTTGCTTCAAATAATAGATGGGCTAATTTCCCTTCATTTTCAGCGGGTTGGGTGATCACAAAAGAAAATTTTATGTCAGGCACTGAGAATGTGCTTAATTTTGCAAAATTGAGAGCAAGCTGGGGACAAAACGGTAACGAGTCAATTAAACCTTTTCAGTATTCATCACAAATAGCTTATGCCTTTCCAGGATACTTTTTTGGAGACACTAAGCCCGTTTCCGGTCCAACTTCTTATCCTGAAACCGTCCCAAATCCTGACGTTATGTGGGAAACTTCTGAACAGTTAGACCTAGGAGTTGATGCTCAGCTTTTTGATTCAAGATTGGGGATAACTTTTGATTTGTATAAAAAAACAACCAAAGACTGGTTACTCGTTGCGGGTGTTCTAGGAACGGCTGGAGCAAAAGCCCCATTTGTTAACGGAGGTGATGTTACGAATTCGGGTATAGAATATTCTGTAAACTGGAACGACAAAGCAGGTGATTTTAAATACGGAATTACCATAAGTGGGGCACATAACAAAAATGAAGTTACAAGGATAAACAATTCAGATGGGATTATCCAAGGTCCAACTGATGTCCTATCTCAAGGAACGGCATCGGTCTCTAGAGTCGAAGTTGGACAGCCGATTGGTTTTTTCTATGGCTTCCAAACTGCTGGTATTTTGCAAAATCAAGATGAAGTGGATGCTTATGTAAGACCAGACGGGACACCATATTTTAATGACCAGCGTCCTGGAGATGTTCGTTTTGTGGATCAAAATAAGGATGGTCAAATTGATGAGAAAGATAAAGTATATTTAGGGAATCCAAATCCAGATTTTGAATTGGGGATTCAGTTAAATTTCCAATACAAGGGTGTTTATTTAAATACTACGATGGCTGGCAAATTCGGGATGCAGGTAATGCAGTCTTACAGATCATTTGCTGATTCACCTAAGCAAAACTATACTACGGATGTTTTTAATCGTTGGCATGGAGAAGGGACTTCAAACACTATGCCTAGATTGTCTAATACATCCAATAGAAACACCCAGTATGTTTCTGATATTTATATGCATGATGCTGACTTCTTAAGAATCAACAACTTAACTTTGGGGTATAATTTTAGTGAGGTACTCTCTAATGTTAAGTTTGTGTCTAATCTAAAATTATATGTTGCGGTAAATAATTTACATACTTTTACTAAATATAAAGGAATGGACCCTGAGGTAAGATTTGCTGGTACTAGTCCAGACAGTTCAGGCGATCATCCTGCAGGATGGGCTTCGGGTTATGATCTTGGTCTATACCCTCAAGCAAGAACAGTTATGTTTGGCTTAAGCGCAGATTTTTAATATAAATAAACTAGAACGATGAAAAAATTAAAATATATTATTGCAATTTTAGCAATTTTTACTGTTGCAAGTTGCGAAGATTACTTAGATTCTGAGAATCTTTATGGAAAAAGCTTGGATACTTATTATAAAACACCAACAGATATTGATGAGGCAATGGCAGGGGTTTACAACGCAATCTATACTAGAAAAATTTTTAGTGAAGAACAAATGGCTGCCAATTTAATGGATAACATGATGTTAGGCGGTGGTGGTCCTGATGATAAAGAAGCTAAATGGGTTGATAATTTTGAAGACCCGCTTGATGATACCTATCGTGATATGTGGATACAGTCTTACAATGGGATTTCGAGGGCTAATGCTATTATAGAAAAAACTGCAGATACTGATTTTTCTAAGTATTTTACAACAAAAGAAGATGCTGATAAATTCAAAAATCAGGCCATTGGTGAAGCTTTATTTATGAGAGCTTTCTTTTACTTTAGATTGGCAAAGTTTTTTGGTGGAGTTCCGTTAATTATTAAGCTAGATGGCGATAGAGCTGCAGCAAGAGCAGGTTATACTGAAACTTTCGCTCAGATCGCTTCCGATTTAAAGTTAGCGATTGAAACTATGCCAGCCACACCATTTCCGAGTATTCCAACATCAAGTTATGGGCATGCTAATAAATGGGTTGCTGAGGCTTATTTAGCACGCGTCTATTTGTTTTATACAGGATATATGACCAACATTGAACAAAAAGCAACAACTGATTTACCTTTGGCGGGAGGTGGAGCATTGAGTGCAACCAATGTTGCTTCTTATTTGAATGACTGTATTGACAACAGTGGACACGCTTTGGTTTCGGATTTTAGAAATTTATGGCCGTATTCTTACTTAAATGAAAGTGCAGGTAAAATAGTACTGCCATGGGCTGATACTGAGAATTTATCTTGGGTCGGTCAAGATGGTTCGGCTCCTACATTTGGAACAGGTAACTTGGAAACCATGTTTGTACAAAGATTCTCTTTTGGCGATTGGAGTTGGGGTGATACAGGTCCTATCTATACCAATAGACTTTGTCTGTTTTCTGGTATACGTGATAATTCATTGGTTCCTTTTGGTCAGGGCTGGGGCTGGTGTACTATTAATCCTAAGTTATGGAACAATTGGTCAGATCTTGATCCTAGAAAAGTAGGGTCAATACTTCAAGTTGGTAAAACTGAACAAGGAACAGGCAGTTATAGTGCCGATAAAGGGTCGCATGAGACAGGATTTTTCAATAAAAAATACACTCCTCTCCAGTATCCGAATGCAGTAGGTACGACTGTCGGTATGTTTGTGCAGATGTATAATTGGTCAAACCCAGATTATCAGTTAATGCATGCACAGGATTTTATCTTTATGCGTTTTGCTGATGTGCTGTTAATGCATTCAGAGATTACTAAAACTGATACTGGATTAAATGCAGTAAGGGATAGAGCTGGATTAGCCACTGTTGGATATTCATTGGATGCCATAAAAGAAGAACGTTTGCATGAGTTTGCATTTGAAGGTATACACTGGTTTGACTTGGTTCGTTGGGGAGATGTGAATACCGCATTTAATGACTCCTTCCCTGTAAGAAACTCAGGATCGAATGCCACCTATAGTGTAAAATATAGAGCAGAAACGAAAGCGCTGGTGCCAATTCCAGAAACGGAAATGAGATTGTCAAATGGGATTTACACTCAAAATCCAGGATGGTAAATTTTTAATAACATTATAATATAATAAAATATGAAAATTAATAATAAAATATATCTCTTTATCGCTTCGTTTATGCTTGTGTTTTCTGCATGCGAACCAATAGTGGATGAAGAACATTTAGTGGACTCCACTAATGTTGATGGTGTTCAATTAGTGGCTACACAAAGCACACCAGGAGGAAACGAAATTACAATTGAAATGGTAACACCAGGAATTACTGGTTATTGGGATTATAATTTAGGATTAGCCTTAACGAATAAAAAAACGTTTATTTATCCAATACCTGGAAAAGCCACGTTTAAGTATACTGGGACTCTAGGATCTCAGTTTTTTACAAAAACTATCGATGTACAAATCGATAAATTAGATCATCCATTGGAACAGGATTGGTATGATTTAGTTGGTACTGATACAGAAAAAGGTAAAACTTGGGTCTTTTATAAAGATAATCCTGACGCAAATGGCGACGGCCCATTGTGGTGGTATATGTCACCTGCTGATGATCCTAATAGTGCTGGTACTGCTTGGTGGAATGCAGGGATATGCTGTGGACCAAGTGATGCTAATGGAAAAATGCACTTTGACCTTAACGGTGCAGCAAATTTAACTCATTATGAAACAGCTTCTGGAACAGGTTCTAAAGGGGGATTTGTTTTAGATGTTCCAGGTAAAAGATTGATTGTTAAAGGCGGAGTTGAAGTATTAGGTGGAAAGCAAGCAGGTGATGGAACTGGTGTATATAAAATTGTTTCCCTTACTAATGACAAAATGGTTCTTTGGGTAAATAAAGGTAAAATGAATGCGGGTACGGGTTGGACTTTTGTTTTCAGACCAGAATAATATTTTGAGTTAGTTTATTTTTGAAAGAGGAAGTGTTATAGCTTCCTCTTTTGATTTTAAAATTAACTAAAAACTGATGTTTTAGTGGAATGAATTAATACTCTTTTTTTATTAATTATATGTCATAAAATTTTAATGTTACAATTCAAATCTTGATTTATTGTTTTCTAAAATAAAATTTTGCAAGCAAAATTGAATCTGGATTTACTTCTTAAACTTTTTAAATTGATTATGTTAGGATTTATAATTAATGTTTAGTTAAGTTAGTAGTTTGAGTTTGTTCTTCAGGAAAGGTTTTTATTTGGTTAGTTAGTAAAAACCTTTTCGAAGAATAAAAAATGTTCTAACTAGATATGTTTTATAGTTTTAACTTCTATTTCTAATTTTATATGAAAGTAATTTAGTTTCAATTGGAACAATTGCATTTTGAGCGTATCAATTTGATTCTATGAGATTGTTTCGAACACAGATATCTTAAAAATTATTTAAGAGAGGCGGTTTCACAGCTTGTGAAACCGCCTCTTTTTTATAGTTATTTAAAAAGCTAAATTTTTTTTCGAACTCTGGCTTTACATTTTTTGTATGTGCTTATTGGACTTTGTGTGTAACGGAAAGCGAGATAATACTTGCTTAAAATGCCATCAGAGCAATCGCAAACAGGCGAAGCAAATCTTTCTGCTCCAAAAATTTGTTCATACGGTCTCGTGTTTTGAGGTGAAAGAAGTATTCTCACAATGTATAAAACTTAGTTTGTGGGGATGCTTTCTTCACTAGAATGATAATATTTGGTCAGTATATTGCCACGTTATCTCTATGTAGGGCAGGCTATTGATGTTTTATATCGCATTTTTTAAAGATACAGGCTCAAAATATACGATAAAATCGAGTAAGGCTAGTAATGGTGGATGTATTTGTAGTTTTTTGGATTTCAACGGAGATCTATGAGGTTTTTAAAAATTTTTAGGTTCAATCAGAAGAGTAATAGTGCTTTATCTCAAGCTTTGATTCCATAATTTATATGTGCTAATGGGATTGACTATTTAACGATGAGTTTTCATCTATTGCAGTCATTATTAATTGACCTTATTAAGAGTTAATAATATGTGTTTTGTATTGCTGATTAAGTTATTCAGGTGAGAAAAAGCCATACTTATCTTTAAATTGTTTATGGATAATATGTCGCTTTGGGACATAATTTTAGCACTTGAGTTGCCCAATACAGCCGATTGTAATCAATTTTCTTATTGTTAATTAGTGCTAAAATAACCAAAATTAATGTTTTTAATATGCTTAATTTCCGCAGGAGCTATCCCTTTTTAAAAACTAGAAGAGCTTTTTGTCCTGATTTTCCCCGCCGATGGTTGTGATTCATCCTGAATAGTGCTTGTTGTGTGTGATTTCATTGTGTTTTTTTTTCGTGCAGTTACAAGTTCAATGCGCATTTTTTAATTCATTTTCTCCATAGTACAGGGTAGAATTGAAAAGGATAAAATACGACGAATTATAAATTTCTTATTTAAAATGTTAATTACTTGGTTATTGTGTGTTTTATTTAAAATTTAAGCCTTTTTTGTTGTGTAATTACAGTATTAATTATCTTATAAATGTCATAGTGTAAGTTATGTAGGTGGATGTAGGTTTTTTGTTTATTTTAACAAATTAATAACAAAAAAAACATGTAATTAAAGTCTTGAGATTTAATTATTTAAAATTATTTTGATGAGTTTTAATAAGGTTCTAGTTTTATATTTGATGTGTTTTTGTAAAGGTTTTTAATTGTTAATTATATTTTTTTTGCGTTAGTATTGCATCAAATTACTAATTAATTAACCAAAATTTTTAGAAAAATGAAATTAACAAGATTGTTTATTTTTTGTGTTTCATCTTTGCTATTCACTGTAGTTATGCAGGCGCAGGACATATCTGTCAGCGGAAAAGTAAATGATGAAAAAGGGATGCCTATCCCAGGAGCATCGATTTTAATTAAGGGGACGACAACAGCGACATCCTCAGACTTTGATGGGAGATTTGAAATTAAGGCTCCTTCCGATGGTGTCTTAGTTATTAGTTTTATCGGGTATGGAACTTCAAATGTACAGATTGGGGGCAGAAACCAGATTACTGTACAACTGAACTCTGAATCACAAAACTTGAATGAAGTCGTGGTTGTGGGGTATGGAACTCAAAAGAAGAGTGTAGTAACAGGTGCTATTTCTTCTATAAAGGCGGAACAGATTGCTAATTTATCAGTGGGTTTATCAACGCAAGTTTTGCAAGGACAAGCAGCTGGGGTTTCTGTTTTAGCACAATCGGGTGCACCGGGAGCTGGAGCAAAAGTTCGTATTCGTGGTGCTGGTTCTAATGGGAACTCTGATCCTATTTATATAGTTGACGGTATGCGTACAAGTAACATTGACTTTTTAGATTCAAACGACATTGAGAAAATGGAAATCTTAAAAGATGCTGCTTCTGCTGCTATTTATGGTGCTGATGGTGGTAATGGTGTTGTTATGATTACTACTAAAAAAGGAAAGACAGGCACTATGAAGGTGGCATTTAGTTCTCAGTATGGTTTTCAATCATTGAGAACAAAACTAGATATGATGAATGCAGAAGAATACGTTCAGTGGATTACAGAAACAAATCCTGCAGGAGATAAACCTAGTGCAGCCGAATGGAAAGGTAAAAAAGGGACAAATTGGGTTGATGAAACTGCTGAAGACGCTGCACCAATGCATCATCAGACACTTCAGTTGTCTGGAGGAAATGATGTGTCAACTTTTTTACTTTCAGGCAACTTCTTTTCTCAAGATGGATTGTTTGGAGGCGATAAGACTAATTTTAAGCGATCTACTATGAGAGTAAACTCAAACCATAAAGTTAGTAAGTACTTAGAAATGGGGGAGAATTTATCCATATCAGTAAATAATCGTAAAGCATTTACCGAAGATGATAGTTTTACTGGTGTTATGAATCATGCAATCCTGATGGATCCATTGACTCCTGTTTATTATCCAAAAGGGTCTGTATTACCAACTCATGTTCAGAATGCCTTAGATGCTGGAAAACCTCTTGCAATGACTGAAAATGGTGAATATTATGGTCTTTCTAAGTATATTAACGGTGAAATTGCCAATCCTTTGGCGGAAATAGCGATAGATCATGGTGTAACAGAAGAAACTAAAATTATAGGGAATGTGTATGCTAATGTTAAGCCATTTGATGGATTTGTTTTTACAACACGTTTTGGTATTGAGAAAGCATATAATAATTATAATGATTGGACACAACAATATTGGTGGAATTCAACTAGAGAAAACACTAGTAATACTAAAAATAACAATCAACAAGTATTTACCACATGGTTGTTTGAAAATTTTGCTACTTACACGAAAGCAATTGATAAGCATGAGTTCTCTGCTATGATTGGAACATCATCGCAAGATAACAAAAGGAGTTATGTTAATGCCCGTTCAGAAGGGATGATCAAAGAAGGAGATCAATGGTCTACTATTGGAGAAACATATGTGGAAGGTGATGTTGCGGGTAATATAATTTCATCATCAATGTTATCTTATTTTGGACGTATTACTTATTCATTTGATAATAAGTATTTGTTTCAGGCTTCGTTACGAAATGACAATTCATCTCTTTTTGCACCAGATAAACGTTCAGGTTATTTTCCTGCAGTTTCTGCTGGTTGGATATTATCAAATGAATCATTTTGGAAAGTTGAAGCTATTAATCATTTAAAATTAAGAGCATCTTGGGGTGAAAATGGTTCAACTTCAAATATATCGGGAGGACAATGGCAATCTTTAATTACAAAAGATGGTTTAAAATATCCAGATGCATTAGGTAATTACCATACAGTAGGTGAGCTTAAAGTTTTGCCAAACGAAAATATAACTTGGGAAACTACTGAACAGACTGATTTAGGTTTTGATGTAAGAGCTTTAAATAATAGATTAACATTTGGTTTTGATTATTACAAAAAAGTGACTAAAGATTTATTAACACCTTCTTCTCCTCCTTTGAGTACAGGTTATGCAGCTCCATATGCAAATGCAGGTGATGTAACAAACAAAGGTTTTGAAATAGAAATGGGCTGGAGAGAATCTGAACATGAATTTAAGTATGGTATCAACCTAAATTTAACTACTATCAAAAATGAAGTAACATATTTGAATCCTTTGCTTACTAGAGTAGATGGAGCCGCTATTCCTGTATTAGGAACAGTAACTTCTTTTGAACTAGGTAAACCAGTTTGGTTCTACAGAGGATATAGAACAAATGGTATTTTTCAGAATCAAGCACAAGTTGATGCTTATAAATCATCTTTAGGCAAAGTTACGTCTTGGAGTCCTACTCCTGGAGAGCCAATTGTAGTTGATACAAATGGCGATGGCGATATAAATGATCAAGACAAAACGTATATTGGATCTCCACAACCCGATTTGATGATAGCAACAACTCTTGATTTTGCTTACAAGGGATTTGACCTTAAGTTTTTCTTGCAAGGTGCCTTTGGAGGAGAGAATTTCATGGCATTAGCAAGGGTTGATAACCCATATTCTAATCGCCCATCTTACTTTTTTGATGATAGATGGACAGGCGAAGGAAGTACAAATAGTTTTCCAAAAGCTTCATCCAAAGATCCAATTATGTATTCAAGTGATTTAATGGTTCAGGATGCTTCTTATTTGAAAATCAGACAAATCCAATTAGGTTATAATTTTAACTCGGAGTTAATTAAGCGTGCTAAAATGAGTAGTCTAAGAATATATATATCACTAGATGATTACTTTACTTTTACAAAATACAAAGGAATTGATCCAGAAGTAGGCAGCTTCTCTAATAATTCACAAGGTATTGACAGAGGATTATATCCGACGGCAGCTCGTTTGATGACCGGCTTATCAGTAACATTTTAATGCAACGACGAATACATAAAAACATAGCAATGAAAAAAATAATTTATAAATTATCATTTATTACAGGTTTAGTTTTGATGCTCTCCTCCTGTGACAACGATTTCTTGGATAAACCAGTTTATGGCGCATTGCCAGCAGATGAGTACTTTAAAACAGAAGCAGAACTACAAGAAGGTTTATTTGCTTGTTACGATGTGCTGCAATGGGCCTATAATTCAGATTGGAACTCCATGTATGTTGTAAAGTCTTTTCCTTCGGATGAATCACACGCAGGTGGGGGGAGTGACGGGGATCAGCCACCGTATCAGCAATTAGATGATTATTCGTACACTGCAGAAAATGCACCAATTGCACATTCGTTCCAATCGATGTATTTTGGAATAGCGAGAGCAAATAATATTCTTGCAATTGCAACTCCTGACAGTCCTGGAAAAATTAAAATGATAGCTGAAGCAAAAGCTATGAGAGCCTTTTTTTATTTTGAATTAGTTTCAATGTGGGGAGGAGTGCCATTAAGATTAACAGTTCCTAAAGCGGATGAATTTGAAATGGAAAAATCAACTCCAGATCAAGTTTACGCACAAATCCAGAAAGATTTAGATGAAGCTATTCCAAATCTTCCTAAAAAAAGTGAGTATTCTGTGGAAATGCGTTTTAGAATGTCAAAAGGTACTGCACAAGCATTAAAAGGAAAAGCTTTTTTATATCAAAAAAAATATGCTGAATCTGCCGCCGCATTCGAGACTTTAATAGCCTCTGGAGAGTATGGCTTAGCGCCTGATTATTCAAAACTATTTTTAAAAGAGTCAGAATATAATATCGAGTCATTATTCGAAATTGGTTTTGTACACACAGCTGGTTATAATTGGGGAACTTTTCAGTGGGGAGAAAGCCGTGCAATGGAAAATAATATAAATTGGCAATTAATGGGACCAAGAGGCGATTATTATTCTGCAGGAACTTCTGGACTTGTAGCTGGTTGGGGATTTAATTACCCAACAGCTAAAATGGCACAAGCATTTGATGCGGAAGGTGATTTAGTTAGAAAAAATGCCACTATATTATCAGTTGCAGATCTTAAATCAAAGTACGGTGGAAATTGGACAGAAGATTGGACAAAACCTAACCCTGTGTGGGGAATGGAGGGATACTTTAGGCTTCGATACGGTTCTTTGGCTGCTGAAGCTGGCGCACCAGTTTCTGAAGTAAACTACGGTACAAATATTAGAGTAATACGATATGCTGATGTTTTATTAATGGCTGCAGAGGCAAATTTGTTAGCAGGCAACACTTCAAAAGCACAAGGTTATTTTACGCAAGTTAGAGATAGGGTAAATCTGCCTGTTAAAACGGTTACTATGGATGCCATCAAAACGGAGAGAAGATTAGAATTAGCTTTTGAAGGATTTAGATTTCTTGATTTAGTTCGTTGGGGTGATGCTGCTACAGTGTTGCAAAATCAAGGATTTGCTAAAAATGGTAAATTCATAAAGAGAAATGAATTATTTCCAATACCAGCCAAAGAAATCAGTAATAACAGAAAATTGATACAAAATCCAGGTTGGTAATTTCTCATTAAAGCTAAAAGCAGTTTTTTTTAAATGCTGCTTTTAGCTTAATATAATATTGATTTTTTTGATTGAAGAAACATTCAGAATAAATTAAAAACTTAAAAAAATATCCATGTACTTTTTTGTATTAAAAGAGTATTTGTATGATGAGAAAAAAATAATAAACAGATTGATTTTAAGTTTGAGTTAAGTTAGTTAGGTTGTAAATAGCCCATTTTCATTATGATTATGGGCTATTTTTAAATCAATTCGAAAAATCCAAAAGAGATTTAAATTTTAAAAGCAGAAACAATGAAAAAAAACAGCTTAGTTATTGTTTTTTTATGCTTTTCTTTATCTGTTTTCTCACAACAGAAAAGCCAGAAACAACATATAAAATATACCACAGCCAACAAAGAAATTCAAGTTTACACTACAGCCGAAAATACGCAGAACCGTTTGTCTTCTACTACAAGTCTAAAATTTGAAACTTCTAAGCAGCCTGTAGAAACAGAAATTGCCGTTTTTGTAGAACCCGATATCACATTTCAAAACTTTATGGGAATAGGCGGAGCAATAACAGATGCAAGTGCTGAAGTTTTTGCTAAATTATCTAAAGAAAAACAACAGGAATTTTTAAACGCATATTACAGTTCTGATAAGGGAATTGGTTATTCACTACTGAGAACAACGATTCACAGTTCAGATTTTGGGAGTGGGAGTCATACCTATATCAAAGAAGGAGATAAAGAATTAAAAACATTTTCTATTGAGCCAGATCGAAAATACCGTATTCCAATGATAAAAAGAGCTATCACAACTGCTGGAGGAAAATTATTGACATATGTTGCTCCGTGGAGTCCGCCAGCTTTTATGAAAAGCACTAATAATATGCTTAAGGGAGGTGTTTTATTACCTGAGTATAACCAAGCATGGGCAAACTATTATGCCAAGTTTATCAAGGCTTATGAAAAAGAGGGAATTCCTATTTGGGGAACTTCTACGCAAAATGAGCCATTAGCAACTCAGACATGGGAATCTTGTTTGTATACAGCAGAGGAAGAAAGAGATTTTATTAAAAATTATTTAGGACCAACATTAAAAAAAGAAGGTTTAGGTGATAAAAAAATTATTGTTTGGGATCACAACCGTGATTTAATGTTTCAAAGAGCGAATGTAATTTATTCAGATCCTGAAGCTTCAAAATATGTTTGGGGATTAGGATTTCATTGGTATGAAACCTGGACTGGTGCTGAGCAGAATTTTAATAACGTAAGAAGAGTCCATGAAGCCTATCCAGATAAAAATTTAATGTTTACTGAAGGTTGCATAGAAAGATTTGATGCTGCAAAATACCAGTTTTGGCCAAATGCTGAACGCTACGGAATTGCAATGATTAATGATTTTAATAACGGTACAACAGCTTGGACGGATTGGAATATTTTATTAGATCAAAATGGAGGGCCAAATCACGTTGGCAATTTTTGTTTTGCTCCAATACATGCAGACACTGCTACCGGAGAGTTAATATATACACCGTCTTATTACTATATTGGGCATTTTTCAAAGTTTATAAAGCCAAACGCCAAAAGAGTAAGTTCGGCAGTAAGCAGAACAACTTTGTCCAGCACATCGTTCATCAACAGTGATGGAAAAGTAGTAACTGTTATAATGAATGCAACAGGTGCTGCTATTGATTATAGTTTACATGTACATAACTCGAAAGCTACATTGCAGATTCCGTCACATGCAATTCAAACATTAGTATATTAATAGAGTAAAAACTGGGAGATTAACATTTTTTAAAAAATAATAATAATGAAAAAGAAAGTTTTATTTATATGCGCTTTATCTTTTTACAGCGTATCATGGTCTCAATCATCAAATGCTAAATCGTCCGAAATTAATTCTAAGGTTTCTGAATTGATTTCAAAAATGACTTTAGAGGAAAAAGTGGGTCAGATGACTCAAATTACGGTTACCATATTTGAAAAAACGAATCAGAAAGGTGTTTTTGATCTCGAAAAATTGAAAGACGGAATTCAGACACATCACATTGGTTCTATATTGAATGTGCCTAATCCTGGAGCACCAACTTTGCAGAAATGGCAGGAAACTATGAGTGCGATATCGAATGAAGCTAATAAAACCAGACTCAAAATTCCAATTTTATATGGGATCGATGCTATTCATGGAGCAAGTTATACGCAGGGAGCAACATTGTTTCCCCAGCAAATTGGTTTAGCGGCTACTTTTAATACTGATTTGGTAAAACGTGGAGCCAAAATTTCGGCCTATGAAACTAGAGCTTCTTCCATTCCTTGGGTTTTTTCACCAGATTTAGATTTTCCTAGAAATCCAGCTTGGTCAAGAATGTGGGAATCTTTTGGAGAAGATGCTTATTTGTCATCTCAAATGGCTGTTGCATTAGTGGATGGTTTTGAGGGAGATAATAATGTGGGTTCAAAATATAGTGTAGCTTCCTGTATGAAACATTACATTGGTTACGGAAGTACAACAACAGGAAAAGACAGAACACCAAGTATTATTCCGGAACGTCTTTTGAGACAGTATGATTTAACCATTTATGAAGCAGCAATCAAAGCTGGGGCAAAAAGCGTAATGGTGAGTTCTGGAGAAATTAACGGAACTCCTGTGCATGCAAGCAAACACTTATTGACAGATATTCTTAAAAATGAATTAGGATTTACAGGTGTAGTTCTAACCGACTGGAAAGATATTATTTATTTATATACCCGTCACAAAGTTGCACAAACTCCAAGAGAGGCTGTCCGCATGGCTATCATGGCCGGAATTGATATGAGCATGGTTCCTGAGGATTATTCATTTTATACACATTTAGTAGATTTAGTTCAAAAAGGTGAGGTGCCAATGTCACGTATTGATGATGCAGTTTCCCGTATTTTAAAAATGAAATTCGAATTGAATCTGTTCCAAAATATAGTTGCTAATTTAAAAGATTATCCAAAATTTGGTTCAGCTGAACATATTGAAGATGCTTATAAAACGGCAGCAGAATCAATCACATTATTGAAAAACGACAAGAATGTTCTGCCTTTAAACAAAAATGAAAAAGTTTTAGTTACTGGTGCAACTGCAAACAGCATGAAATATTTGAACGGAGGCTGGTCTTACACTTGGCAGGGTGAAAATTCAGATACGTATGCGGCTGATAAATTTACCATTTTGGAAGCCTTTCAAAATAAATTAGGTAAAGAAAATGTATTGTACACAAAAGGAGCTGATTTGGAAACTGAAGATGATGCTGAAATTCAGAAAGCAGTTGATTTAGCTAAAAATGTTTCCAAAATTGTGCTGTGTCTGGGTGAAAAAAATTATACTGAAACGCCTGGAGATATCAGTGATTTGTACATGAGCAAATCTCAAGTTAAGTTAGCATTGGCTTTGGCCAAATTGAACAAACCTATCGTGTTGGTTTTGAATGAAGGAAGACCAAGGTTAATTAGTGATTTTGCAGACCAAATGACTGCTGTTTTGCAATGTTATTTACCAGGAAATGAGGGGGCAAGAGCTTTGGTTGATATCCTTTATGGTGATGTAAACCCAAGCGGAAGATTACCTTATAATTATCCAAAGTATCCAAATTCATTAGAAAAATACAATAGAAAATATACTGAAAGTATTTCTGAAGGCGAGCAGAACGACGATGCTAAATACGAAAAAAGCTATTCGCCTCAATTTGAATTCGGTTCAGGGTTGTCATATACTACTTTTAAATATTCGAACTTAAAAGTAGATAAAACTGAAATTTCAAATTCTGATGATGTGAATGTTTCAGTTACGGTTACAAACTCAGGAAGCAAAGCTGGAAAAGAAACTGTTTTGTTATACTTGTCAGATAATTTTGCGACTATAACACCTGAGTTTAAGTCATTAAAAAGATTCCAGAAAATCAGTTTAGCTCCAAATGAATCAAAAACGGTAACGTTTACTTTGAATCAAAAAGATTTGCAGTTTGTCAATGATGACTTAAAATGGGTTTCAGAAAATGGAACTTTCACTATTCGAATTGCAGATTTGAACCAGGATTTTTTATTGAAATAAGGAATTACAAAAGCTGAAAATTTCAGAACAAAGAACATTAATTATCTCCAGCGGTTAACTGTTGGAGATGGTTTTTGTTAATATTGGCAAAAAAGCAAAATATCTCCTTTTAGCCCTGATCGAAGCGGTATCCTTTTTATCTCGTCTTTTGGGACGAGATAAAAAGATTTAGCGAAGAGCAGGAACTATATTTCCAAAAATGCCACATATTTCTGATCCAAAAATTAATTATCGAGAGCAGTTTTCAATACAAATATGAGGTATTTGCCCAGACGTTATCATAGGGTTATGTAAATAATAATTAGGTCTTATTTTTTTCGATTTTAGAAGTTCATCTGTATAAATTGCATAATTTTATTGGATTAAATAAATCCCTAATAATTGAGAAAATGTTTAGAAAAAATATTGCTTTGGCATTCTGTTTTGGTTTGATGAGTCATTTTTTGAATGGACAGACTTTAAAAATAATGACGTATAATATCCGTCTTGATGTTGCTTCGGATGGAGAAAATGACTGGACACATCGGAAAGATTTTTTAAACGGCCAGCTTCAGTTTTATGCGCCGGATGTTTTTGGAGTGCAGGAAGCAAAACCAAACCAGGTATTGGATATCGCGGCAGCACTCCCGCAATACAGTTATGTAGGAACAGGGAGAGATGGAATTGGAAAAGGGGAATCTTCAAATGTTTTTTATGCTAAAGATAAATTCAAAGTATTAGAATCCAGTACTTTCTGGTTGTCAGATACTCCAGATGTTATTTCCATGGGATGGGATGCCGCCTGCAACAGAGTTTGTACCTATGCACTTTTAAAAAATGTACAGAATAACAAGCTGATTTGGGTTTTTAATACTCATTTGGATCATATGGGCGAATTAGCTAGAACCAAAGGATTAGAACTAATTCTGTCAAGAATCGAAAAATTAAACAGCAAGAAGTATCCCGTTGTTTTAATGGGTGATTTTAATTCGGAACCAGAAACAGAGCGGATAATTGCACTGAAAAGCAAAATGGACGATGCTAGAACGGTTTCGAAAGAAAAACCTTTTGGGCCTTATGGAACTTTTAATAGTTTTAAATACCATGAAGCAACTTCACTTTTGATAGATTACATTTTTATATCTAAAGGAAAAGCTGTTACAGTTAATAAATACGCTGTTTTATCCGATGCCAAAGATTTGAAATTTCCATCGGATCATTTTCCTGTTTTTGTGGAAATTAAATATGAATAGCAGCAGATTTTTTGAAAGAGACAGTAAATATATGTGATTTAGACTTGCACGCTGCTCCTGGAGGTCAAGGAAAGATGCTGCAATATCGGACTACGATGATTCAAAACCATCACTCTGGGAGAGTACTGCAAATCACGATAAAATAGCAGTGCAGTTAATTCAAGAGGCTGTCCGAAAAGTAAGGACAGCCTTTTTTTTTATCTATTTTATACTCATGAAATACCCGATTAAATTTTCTTTCTGATTTAATTCCAGTTTTTTTCTTAACCGGTATCTGGCCAAATCTACTCCTCCCGTTGATATATTCATGAATTCAGCAATTTCTTTGGTGGACATATTCATTAATAAATATGTAGCCAGATCCATTTCTCTCGGAGTAATGGTAGGGTGTTTTTCCTTTAATTTTTTTAGAAAATCAAAGTGGACATTTTTCAGGTGTTTTTCAAGATCCTTCCAGCTTTTATCAGTGCTGACTTCCTTGATAATACTTTTGTTTAGTTTAGTAAATTGAGTTTTTGCTGCTTCGTCAAATGAACTCGTATTGATGTCTCTTAGTCTTTGAATAATTCCGTTTAATATTTTATTTTTCTTAACTACTTGCAGGGTGTTGTTTACCAGTTCTTTGTCTTTTGATAGTAATTTTATTTGCAGTTTGTCATTCTCGAGTTTTTCAATTTCTTTTTCTAATTCATATTGTTCTTGCTTGATTTTAGTTTCTTTTTCTAAATATAATCTTCGCTGTTCTAAGGTTTCGACATATTTGTTTTTTCTTATTTTCATTCTTATGGTAAAACGGGTATAGTAAACTAAACCTGCAGCCATCAGTAAGTAAAATAAGTAGGCAAATGAATGTCTGTACCAAGGAGGAAATACTTTGAATTCAATAGATGTTTCGTCTGATTGAATTCTAAAGTTGTTTCGCGCTTTTACTTTCATTTTGTAATTGCCTTCTTTTAAATTGGTATATTCTTTTATGGTATTGTTGGACCAATCACTCCAATCGTCATCAAAGCCCTCCAGCTGATAGGAAAATTCAATATTTTCAAGATTTTCGTAAGAAGGAGACGAAAATGTGAACTTGACTTGGTTTGAGGCATAAGGCAGTTCATATTTCTCATTTTTATCTTGCTTATTTCCCAGATGTATGGTGTCGCCTGGAAATGTAAAGCTTCTTATATGAACAATTGGTTTTAATACGGATTTGGTTTCGATAGCAGCATCATAATGTGCCAAACCATCAGTTAAGCCTATAAAAGTGTTTTGGGAATCAATAGTATTTATAGACATATAATTAGCTACTAATTTCCCGGTTAAGTTTGAAAACGGAGTTATAACATGTTTGTATTTGGTGTTGCCCACTTTTATCAGTGCTCCCATTGATTCATTATAATTGTACCAAAGATTTCCATTAGTATCTTCTGTCAGTTTTTTGATTTTTGGAATTGACTTGAAGATATTGGTCATTAGAGCATCTTCTGTAAATGTGCCTTGAGATATAGAATACGTATAAAAAATATTATTAGATTGGAAAAAAACGTTATTGTTTATTTTTTGAAGACTTCCAGTACCAGGATTTTGTTCAGAAAATTGAGTAAAGGTTTTAACGGTGCTGGCTTTTCTTAAATCCTTGTTCAGGACGATTTGATGTATGTATTGGTCTTTTTTCAGCCATAAATAATCTTTGTCAATTTCAAATGAATTGGATGATTTGTCGATGCCTTCTATTTTATTTCTGAATTTCATTCCTGAGCTTGTCTTCTCAAAAACAGAAAATCCATTGTAATTTGCTCCTATAAAAAAGTTAGGTTGATTAGGTATCGATTTAAATCCAAAGTATCCTTTTGGATCTAGATTTTTAATCATTTTTCCATTCTGTATAAGTAAAGCTCCTTTGTTGCTGGCACATATCAGTTCTCCGTTTATTATCTGAACATTCCATGCTTGAGTAGTTGTTCCTTCAATAAGTTTAAAAGAGCCTTCTTTGAAATCGGTATCCCAAGGATGATAAAAAACACCTTGATTGGTAGCAACATATAAATTACCCTTATGCACAACAGATGAATAAACGGTGCCTAAATTATAGCTGAATCCAAAATAAGTGAGAAATGAGTTTTCGTTTACATAGGCAATTCCATTGTCTAATCCCAGCCATAGATTATTACTTTTGTCTATAAATGAAGTAAGAACCGTATTGTTTTGAAGCCCTTTACTGCGGTCTATGTGCTGTATAATATTTCCGTTTAGGTCGCAAACTATAATACCGTCAAGAACCGAGTTGATTACAACGTATTTATTTTTATAAAGGATACATCCTAGTGAGCCATTCTTTTTTATAAATATATTAGCCTCAGTATTCCATGGAAGTGCCTGATTGTTTGTTATTATAAAAAGCCCTTTGTCTAATGTAGCGGCAAGGATCTTATTCTTTTCTAATTCAACCATTCCCCAAATTTCCGAGTTGTTAAAAGTACTCAGTCCTTTAAGATAATTCAGTTTGCCATTTTTATATTCTAAAATTCCGGATGAAATATCCTGTAAGTACAATCTGGAATTGGTTAGAAAAGAGAATTGAAATCTTTTTGGGGCATTTATAATTTTAACTTTGTTGTTCTTATAAATATAAATGTGGTCGAATGACTGAAAAATAACTTCATCCTTATAAAGGTGTATTTTCCAGATAAAGTCAATTATGCCTAATGTTTTTTTATCTAATGAACTGGAAATAGAAAAGTATTCGAGTTTTCCTTTCGAATTGGCTTTAAAATAACCAAACTCATTATAACAGCCTACGTATATTTTTCCAGATGAGTCTACTTTCAGGCATTTAATAGCATCTGAGTTTTTTGCTTTGTATTTGTTCCATTTCGATCCGTCAAATTGTAAAAGACCGTCATTGTTTCCAAAATAGAGATTTCCATTTTTATCTTGGTCAATATTCCAGTTTTGTGTTCCTCCTTTGTAGTCATTTCTGCTGTAATTTTTGATAAGGGGAAGACCAATTTTTTTTACCTGACCAAAAAAGATGGTAGGTGAGTTAAATAAAATAAACAGTAAAATAAATCTAGTCAATTTCATGTATTGTTCTTTTTTATTATTTCGAATTTGTATATGATTTGATGTAATTATTGGTGATATGATAGTGTGTATTTTTAGATGTCTTTTCAGCTGAATTAGAGGCTCTTTTGCATATTTTTAGCTAAAGTATCTAATTTATAGTAATTGTAATGATTTTTTTTAATTAATATTTTTTTAAGTAATGTTTTTTTGTTTTTAAAATATTAAAAATCAAGTAATTAAATTTTTTTTGATAATATTTTGTAATACCATTGTTGACTGACTGATGTGATTTTGTAGTGATTATAAATTCTGAAATTAGAAATTTTAGATATACTATTGCATCAAATAACTAAATTTTTAACCAAAATAATCAGAAAAATGAAATTATTAAAAGCATTTATTTTTTGTATTTTGTCAGTCTTATTCTCAGTTTATGGGTATGCACAGGAAGCACCCGTTAACGGAAAAGTGATTGATGAAACGGGGATGCCAATACCAGGGGCAACCATAGTTTTAAAAGGAACATCATCATCAGTAGGTACAGATTTTGATGGCAGGTTCCAAATTAGTGCTCCTAAAAATGGAGTTTTATTAATTAGTTTTATTGGATATAAAACTGTTGAGACAGCTATTAATGGTCAATCATCGCTACAGGTAAAAATGTATGCTGCATCACAAGACTTAAATGAAGTTGTGGTAGTAGGGTATGGTACCCAAAAGAAAAGTGTGAATACTGGTGCGATTTCAAGTATTAAAGGAAGAGACATAGAAAAACTTCCTGTTGGAAGAGTTGAACAAGCCTTACAAGGTAGAGTTTCTGGGGTAATAGTTTCTGCAAATTCAGGACAGCCAGGTTCATCTTCTACTGTTAGGATAAGGGGGCTTACTACTTTTGATGCTTCTGGAGGTAACGATCCAATTTGGGTTGTCGATGGTGTACTTGTAGATAGCGGTGGAATTGGTTTTGTAAATCAATCAGATATCGAATCTATTGAGGTACTTAAAGACGCTGCTTCTTTAGCAATTTATGGAGCTCGTGCTGCTTCGGGAGTTATTTTGTTAACTACCAAAAAAGGAAAAGCAGGAAAAATGAGTGTAAGTTATTCTGGTTATACAGGTACTTCTGCTCCTGCAAAAACGTTAGATTTACTTAATGCTACACAATATGGTGCATTAATGAATGAAAAAGCTGGAGCTGCTGGTCAACCAATTCCTTATACAGATTTATCTGTTTTGGGTGCAGGTACCGATTGGCAAAAAGCTATTTTCAGCAATAATGCAATGCGTGTTTCTCATGAACTTAGTGTGAGCGGTGGTAATGATGTTTCTACTTTTTACTCTTCTGTTGGATATCAAAATACTGATGGGATTGTTTCAAAAGAAATTTCTAATTTCTCCAAAACGACTTTCCGTTTAAACTCAACACATAAATTGTCTAAATTGTTCACACTTGGTCAAACATTTGGCTTTACTCACTCAAAAGGCGTTGGTATCGGAAATACGAATAGTGTATTCGGAGGACCATTAAGTTCTGCAATAAACTTAGATCCAACTACTTCAATAGTTGTTACGGATCCTGTTGATGCAAATTCGTCTTGGTATGGTAATCCAACTATTATAAGAGACGAAAATGGGAATCCTTATGGAATCTCACGTGTTGTTGGGCAAGAAATGTCGAATCCTGTGGCTTATGCCAAAACTAGATTAGGTAACTACAATTGGTCTGATGATTATGTAGGGAATGTTTACGTTGAATTTTCACCAATAAAAGATTTAAAATTCAAATCGTCTTTTGGTGCAAAAGAAGCTTTTTGGGGTGATGAATCGTTTACTCCACAATTCTATTTGGGAGCAAATGTATTGTCTGCTGAAAATAACATAAGCAGATCAACTAATAAAACTTTTGCATGGAACCTAGAAAACATTCTTACTTACAAGAAAAGTTTTGGAAATCATAACTTAACAGTGCTCTTAGGTCAGGGAGCATATTCTGATAATGTTACCAGTGGATCCGGTGTAACGGTTAAAAATTTGCCTACAAATAATTATCAGGAGGCTTCTTTTAATTTTAAATCTAAAGTTATAGACAGAACAGGATATGGATATAACAATCAAGAACACAGGATTAGTTCATTATTTGCTCGTTTGAATTATGATTACAATGAAAAATACCTGTTTACAGGTATTATTCGTAGAGATGGTTCTACTAATTTTGGAGAAAATTTCAAGTATGGTGTTTTTCCTTCGTTCTCTGCGGGCTGGGTTGTTTCAAAAGAAGAGTTTTGGAAAGAAAATAGTATTGTAAACACCTTAAAAATGAGAGCTGGGTATGGTGTGACTGGTAATGATAGGATTGGTGAGAATAAATTTTTGTCGCTTATTGAGGGTGGAAGAGATTATACCTATGGGTATCCAGGAACTATTGTGGTTGGGTATAGTCCAGCTGCGCCTGCAAATCCAGACTTAAAGTGGGAAGAAACAGCTCAGCTTAACATTGGTTTTGATGCTAAAGTCTTAAATGATTTTAATTTAACGCTAGAATACTATAAGAAAGAAACCTCAGGTATTTTACAATATGTGGGACTGCCAGGTTATTTAGGAGCCGCAGGAAGCCCTGCAGGAAATGTAGCAAATATGAATAACTCAGGAATCGAGGTAGAGTTGGGTTATCGTAAAAAAATTGGAGAGGTTAACTTTTCTGCAAACGGAAATTTCTCAACTTTAAAAAACGAAGTAACTAACGTAGGTCTTAATAAAACTTTTATTACTGATAACGCAGCTAGTATTCATAATTTGGGTAATTTAACAAGAACAGAAGTGGGTCAATCGTATAATAATTTCTACGGATTTAAAACTGCGGGTATTTTTCAAACAGTGGATGAGGTTAATGCCTATAAAAATGCAGCTGGTGGTTTAATTCAACCAAAAGCTGTACCTGGAGATTTCCGTTGGACTGATACTAATGGTGATGGTCAAATTAACAATGATGACAAACAATACCTTGGCAGTCCCCTTCCAAAATACACTTTTGGACTAACAATGAATCTAGATTATAAAGGAGTAGATTTTATGGTTGCAATGCAAGGGGCAGCTGGAAACAAAATTTTCCAGGCATTACGTCGTTTAGATATTTTGAATGCAAATTACCAGACAGTAGCATTAAGTCGTTGGAATGGAGCAGGAACATCTGATACCTATCCTCGATTAACAAATAATGATTTAAATGAAAATTTTAGTAGCGTTTCTGATTTTTATTTAGAAAAAGGAGATTATTTGCGTTTTAAAATAATTCAATTAGGATATTCATTACCTAGTGACATTATTGGTAAAATTGGAGCCAATAAGTTGAGATTTTACGTAACGGGAGAAAATTTAATAACACTTACTAAATATACTGGTTATGATCCAGAAATTGGTGGTAATGTTTTAGGAATAGATCAAGGATATTATCCGCAAGCAAAAACTTTCCTTTTTGGAGTTCAAATTCAGTTTTAATAAAAAAGTAGTATGAAAAAAAATAATATAAAGTTTTTATCTATTGCGATAGCAATGATAATTACAATGGTATCTTGCAGTGACGAGTATCTGAACGTAGAACCAAAGGGTACAGATTTGGAAGCCAATTTTTATAAAAATCAGACACAAGCGTTTGCTGGTTTGACTTCTGTATATGATTTAATGAGAAAAAACTCAGGTGGTTTTGAAAATATGATCACATTGACGAATTCTGCATCAGATGATTTTTTCGCTGGTGGTGGTGGTGGAAATGATGGATGGTCATATCAGGTTTTGAATAATTGGACAGTCGATTCTAAAACTGTAGCTGGTAGTTTTTGGTATGACCATTATCAAGGAGTAGCAAGAGCTAATTATTTACTGACTAAATTACCTGGTGTTCCTATGAGTGATGCTTTGAAGACAAGGTATGCAGCTGAAACTAAAGCATTGCGTGCTAACTATTACTTTAATTTAATAAGATTGTATAAAAACATTCCATTGATATTAAGACCTTTGGCTCCTTCAGACTACTATCAAGTAATTCAGGCACCACAAGCGGATGTGTATGCTCAGATAGAAAAAGACCTCACAGAGGCTATTGCAGATTTACCAGCTACAGTTCCAGCTTCAGAGTATGGACGTTTCTCAAAAGGATCTGCTCAGGCATTATTAGGAAAAGTATATTTATTTGATCCAGCTGGTAAAAAAGCAGAGGCAGCGACTGTACTAGCAGCTGTTAATGGAACTCCTGGAGGAACAAGTCAATATGGATATAAATTGCTTTCCAGTTATAATGATCTTTGGATAACAACTAATAAATTTAATACAGAATCTATTATTGAAGTATCACATATTAACTCTGGTTCATCATGGGGGAACGAATACAATGGAGCTGATGAAAGTACTGTGTTGAATGTTATGTGTGGGCCGAGAAATTATGCTAGAAAAGATAATTCAGCGCCAGACCTGCCTTCTGGATGGAGTTTTAATATGATTACACCTGATTTTTATAATTTTATCAAAGCAGATCCAAGATTTGGAGCTACTGTGTTAGACATGAAAGCTTTGGTGGCCGCTGGAAAAGCATCTTACAGTGCCGGAGGACAAGATACAGGTTATTTCTTAAATAAATTTGTTCCAAGAAAATCAGATGTTTCTACAGGGACAGGAGAACCAGTTTTAAATTATAAACAAAATACGTATGTTATACGATTAGCCGATACTTATTTGATGGAAGCTGAAGCCTTAGGAGCTACTGGTGCAAGAGCACAAGCGTTACTTGATGCTGTAAGAGCAAGAGTTGGCTTACCATCTGTTCCAGTATCAATGGCTGCTATTAAAGCAGAACGTAGATTGGAACTTGGAGGCGAAGGACAGCGCTTTTTTGATTTAGTGAGATGGGGAGATGCAGCTACAGTATTAGGTAGTAGAGGATTTGTTGCTGGTAAAAATGAAATTTTACCAATTCCTTTCGGTGAATTGATAAATACTAAAATCGTTCAAAACCCACAGTATAATTAATAAAAAGATAAAATTATGAAAAAGATAAAATTAATATTTAGCCTTGTTGCCTTACTGGCTCTTG
Organism: uncultured Flavobacterium sp.; assembly: GCA_963511475.1. Taxonomy (GTDB): domain Bacteria; phylum Bacteroidota; class Bacteroidia; order Flavobacteriales; family Flavobacteriaceae; genus Flavobacterium. Next base: position 31,658 of record CAUPJC010000032.1, on the reverse strand, counting down.
TCACAAGCTGTGCGGTTGAAGGTATCAGTGATGATACGTCTTTGCCAGGGGCAAGTTCTGGAAACGTTAATAAAGTATTTGATATTAGTAATGATAATTCAGGAAATGTAAAAATTACTCCAACTGCAGATGGTGCAGTATCATTTTCCGTACAGTATGGTCATGGTGTTGCTGGACCAGTAGTAGTAGCCCCAGGTTACAGTACAACTCATGCTTATCCTGAAGGAGATTATACCGTAAAAGTTATTGCTACTTCTATATCTGGAACTACAAGTGAACAAACGTTTCCGTTGAAGGTCGTTTATAGAGCTCCTGAAGATTTAATAATTACAACTTCTGGAGAGATGAAAGTAAAAGCTGAAGCTAAATATGCTAAGTCATTTTTAGTATACTATGGAGATGTAGCTGATGAAGTTGGTACACCAATGGCAGTTGGAGAAGAATTACCAGCCCATGTTTATCCAGGAACGGGAGAATCTTTTGTTTTGAGAGTAGTTGCTCTAAGTGGAGGTGCAGCAAAGACTGAAGGGACTAAAGCATTATTTGCTTTGCCTATTGATTTTGAAGTTGCAGGTGTAGATTACTTTTTTGGAACTTTTGGTGATGTGACTTTTTCTAAAGAAGCAAACCCAAATGCTACAGGTTTAAACACGAGTGCAACAGTAGGCAAATACATTAAACCAGCAGGAAAACCTTCATGGAGCGGAACCTACAGTCCTTTAAATATTCCAATTGATTTTTCGTATGGTAAAAAAATTAAAGTTTTAGCATATAATCCTGATGCAGCAAATATTGGCAAGAAACTAAATGTTGAATTGGAAGCAGCAATTGGAGGGAATCCTGCAAATGGTGTTGCAGTATTAAAAGCAGCATTTACAACTTCAGGAGCTTGGGAAGAACTAGTGTTTGATTATAGTGCACTTTCAGGAATACCAGCAGGAACCAAATTCACTCAACTTGTTTTACGATTTAATGATTCAGCTGATGGAGCTGGGGAAGTAATTTATATCGATAATGTTAGATTAACTAATTAAAAAAATATGAAATGAGCATATCATTATTGGTCGGAAACCACCAATGATGATATGCAAATTACATATAACCGATAAAAAATATAAAAACATATGAAAACAAATATAAAATACATTTTAGGACTTTTCTTCGCAATAACGCTAACATTGGTTAGTTGCAGCGAAGAAAAATATAGTCTTGGAGATTTAAACGGACCTTCTAACATTGTAATAAATGCAGAAGTTGTTGGCAAAGATGCTGAACATCCAGACGGAGATGGTTCAGGTTTAGTGAAATTTTCTATTTCTGCTGATAATGCTCTTTCGTATAAAATAGATTACGATGCAAAGACAGCTGTAGATTTGGTTTTGTTGCCAAATGGAAGAGTAAATAAAAAATATACTAGCGTAGGGGTGCATACTTATACAGTTACTGTTGTGATTTATGGTGTAGGTGGTACATCATCAGTAATAACAAAAGATGTAAAAGTAAGAAGTGATTTTACACCTAATCCTGAAATTATAGCTGCATTGACTAATAATAATACAAAAACATGGGTTATTGACAAAAGCGTTCCTGGGCATCTTGGCGTTGGTCCTTATAATGCTGATTCTATTAGACCAGAGTGGTGGGCTGCTGGAGTTGATGAAAAGGTGAATTCTGCAAATTGTTTATATACCGCTGCTTTTACTTTTTCAAAAGTTGTTGCTTCAGGAACTTATGAATTGAAAGTTACAACTCCTACTGGCGCTTTTACAAAAACAGGTGCATTAACTACTCTTCCAGGTATTCCTGCTTCAGGAGCTGAAGCCTGTTATGATTACTCTGGTGGCACTTCTGCATTCTCTTTTGTTCCAGCTTCAAGCGGAGCATTAGCTGTTCCAACTAACAGTAATAATTCACCATCGACACAAGTGAGTATTGAATTATCTGGAGTTAATACTTTTATTGGATATGGTGCTGTACAAAAAGAATATGAAATTTTAGCTATTACAGCGGACTATTTGTATTTAAGAGTACAAGGAACTGAAACTGGAAATGCTTGGTATCTAAAATTAAAACCAGCACCTTAATTAATTGACTAAAACCTAAGCTCAGAACTTTTTTGAGATTGTTCTGAGCTTTGTTTTAGTATTGATGAATTTATTTAAAAAAAATATGAAAAAAAATATATTGTTTATAGAGATAAAAAGTAAAGATTACATACAGTCAATTGGTTTGTTTTTCGTTAGTCTATCTGTTTTTTTTATGTTATTATCTTGTAGTGATAGTAATAGTGGTGATGAAGGTGCAGACGTTTCAAAAGCAAAACCTTCAAATCTTTCGGTTACAGCAACAGTAGTTGGAGCAAACGCACAAAATCCAGGTGGTGATGGAACTGGTGTAGTGAATTTTAAATTATCGGCAACAAATGCAACATCCTATAAAATAGCACTAGGTAATGGAGAAACAAAGGAAGTAACAAGTGATAGTTTTTCTTACGCCTATACTGCATCAGGTACTAATACTTATGTGTTATATGTGTCTGCTTATAATGCTGGACAATTTGTTAGTAAAACGCTCTCCATAACTGTTTTTGTTGGGTCAAAATTAATATGGTCTGATGAATTTAATACTGATGGTGCACCTGATGCAACCAAATGGACTTTCCAAATTTGGGATCCAGGGAGAGTTAACAACGAACTACAGTCGTATACCGATCGTCCTGAAAATACAATTGTTCAAGGCGGTGTTTTGAAAATAAAAGCGATCAGAGAAAAATATGGAAAGGGTGATTTCACTTCTGGAAGATTAGAATCCAATGGAAAATTTGATTTCACTTATGGTAAAATAGTAATCCGGGCAAAAGTGCCAACTGGTGTTGGGACATGGCCTGCAGTGTGGATGCTAGGTAGTAATATTGGTAGTGTTGGATGGCCGGCGTGTGGCGAAATTGATATTTTAGAATCAGTTGGAAAAGAGTTGAATATCAATCACTCATCATTACACTCTCCTGGACGTTCAGGTGCTACTCCAGATACAGGAACTATAAACGTGCCTAATGATAATACTGAATTTCATATTTATACTGCAGAATGGAGAGCGGGTTATATAAAGTTTTATGTAGATGATAAGTTGTTTTACACTTTTATGAATTCAGATAAATTCCCATTCAATAAAAACTTTTACCTGATTGTCAATTTTGCAATGGGAGGAGTTTGGGGAGGTCCTGTAGATCCAAATTTCACATCTTCAGTTTTTGAAGTAGATTATATTAGAGTTTATAATTAAAATGATTTAGTTAAGTTAGGTAGTTTGGGTTAGGTCTTCATTAGGCTTCTATTCTTTATTAAGTTGAATAGAGGCTCTAATGAAGTATTATCTACCATTGTCCAACTAAAAGAAGTTAAAATAAAAAATAAACCTTTCCAAAAACAGCATTTTCTATAGCATTTTAATCATAATAGCTGAACAAGCTAGAACAATGAATTAGAACTGATACTTTTAAGAATATTGAAATTAAATAGAAGCAAATATCGTAAATGACGTCAAAACAATTTTGAAGTAAAAAAACTTTTGATCACTTTGTAACTGTCAGCAATTTTAAATATAATAGGATATCAAGACATTTGATTGATTATGTTTTTTGTCAAAAGACAACCCACTACAGTTAATAAAGATACTATTTTATTAGATGGCAAAGATTTGAAATACACATAGGATCATTTCACTGTTTTATCGGAATAAATTACAATAAATAATGAAAAAAACACATCAATTATCAAAGCTGTTTTTCTTAATCGCTTTTTTATCTATACATATTAGCTGTTCATCTTCTAATGAAGGAGGAGGAGATTCGCCAGCGCCAGCGCCAAAACCAACTACACCGGCAAAAAATGAAGTTGATTTTTGGCTGACCACAGGAAATCAATCAGCACTTTTGAAAAAGCAGACAAACATTTTAGCTTTTGGAACCAAGGCAAATATTTATCAGAATATTGAAATTAATGATACACAAAAGTATCAGACAATTGATGGTTTTGGATTTACATTGACTGGAGGTAGTGCTCAAGTGATAAATCAGCTGGTTACTCAAAAAAAGAAAGACTTATTGCAGGAATTGTTTGGTTCTGGCGATAATTCAATAGGGTTGAGCTACTTGAGAATCAGTATCGGAGCTTCCGATTTGAATGCCTCTCCTTTTACTTATGATGATATGCCAGCAGGGCAGACAGATGTTAATTTGGCTAATTTCAGTCTGGCTCCTGATATGACCGATATGATTCCGCTGTTGAAAGAAATTCTGGCGATTAATCCTAATATCAAAATAATGGGTTCTCCTTGGTCTGCACCGCTTTGGATGAAAGACAATAATAATTTTGTGGGCGGGAGTTTACAGCCTCAATATTATGAAGTTTATGCGCAGTATTTTGTAAAATTCATTCAAAAAATGAAAGCTGAAGGAGTTGTAATTGATGCAGTTACTCCTCAAAACGAGCCTTTGCACGGGGGCAACAATCCGAGTATGGTAATGACTGCTTTGCAGCAAGCTGATTTTATAAAAAATAATTTGGGTCCGGCATTTAAAGCAGCCAATATTGCTGCAAAGATTATTTCTTATGATCATAATTGTGATAACCCCCATTATCCGATTACGATTTTAAAAGATGCTGTGGCTTATCCCTTTGTAACAGGTTCTGCATTTCATTTGTACGGAGGTGATATTAGCGCACTTTCAACCGTTCACGATGCTTTTCCTGACAAAGACGTTTATTTTACGGAGCAGTATACTTCCTCTACAGGTGCATTTGACGGAGATTTAAAATGGCAGGTTAAAAATGTAATTATCGGATCAATGCGCAATTGGAGCAAAAACACACTGCAGTGGAATCTTGCCAATGACGGTTCTTTTGGTCCTCATACGGATGGAGGATGTACAACTTGTAAAGGTGCAATAACAATAAATAGCAGCGAATCATTAACTCGTAATGTCGGTTATTATATCGCGGCTCATGCTTCTAAGTTTGTGCCAGCGGGTTCTGTGAGAATTGCGAGTGCTGTTGTAGGGAATCTGCATAATGTTGCTTTCAAAACTCCAGCGGGAAAGAGAGTTTTATTGGTTGTAAATGATGGAAATACTGCAGAATTATTTAATGTTAAATATAATGGAAAATGGGTTACAACTTCACTAGAAGGAGGAGCGGTAGGAACCTATATTTGGTAATAGCTTATCAAAAGAAACAAAATAATTATCACTTACAGATTATGGAAAAAATAACAACCACGGTATTTGTACTGGCATCTTTTTTTGTTTTTGCACAACAGAAAAATAAAGCAGCTACACATTCTTTTTCTGCAAAAGACAAGACAGTAACAGTGTACACTACAGCCGAAAGCACAAATTTGAGATTGTCAAAAACAGATAATCTTAAATTTTCAGAACTAAGACAGCCCGTAGAAACACAGACTTGTGTTTTTGTAAATCCAGATAAAACGTATCAGTCCTTACTAGGAATTGGCGGAGCAGTAACAGATGCAAGTGCTGAGGTTTTTGCTAAATTATCTAAAGAAAAACAGCAGGAATTCTTGAACGCATATTACAGTGCCGAAAAAGGAATAGGCTATTCATTACTGCGGACTACAATTCACAGTTCTGATTTTGCTTCTGGGAGCTATACATATATAAAAGACGGCGATACCGAATTGAAAAGCTTTTCTATCGAACATGACAGAGAATTTAAAATTCCGCTGATTAAGAAGGCAACCGAGACAGCTGGCGGAAAGATAATCCTGTATGCAAGTCCGTGGAGTCCTCCCGCTTTTATGAAAAGTAATAAAGATATGCTGAAAGGCGGCACATTAATGCCTGAGTTTTTTCAGCCTTGGGCAAATTATTATACAAAGTTTATAAAAGCCTACGAAAAAGAAGGGATGCCGATATGGGGAATTAGTATACAGAATGAACCAATGGCGGTACAAACCTGGGAATCTTGCGTGTTTACAGCTGAAGCGGAAAGAGATTTCCTGAAAAATTATCTTGGACCAACAATGAAAAAAGAAGGACTGGGTAACAAAAAAATAATTGTTTGGGATCACAATCGTGATTTGATGCTACAAAGAGCCAATATTATTTTCAATGATCCGGAAGCTTCAAAATATGCATGGGGAATGGGATTCCATTGGTATGAAACATGGGCAGGAGGTAAACAGATGTTTGAAAATGTTGGGAAAGTTCATGAAGCATTCCCTGATAAGAACTTAATGTTTACCGAAGGCTGCGTGGAGAAATTTGATGCTTCTAAATATCAGTTCTGGGCCAATGGAGAACGTTATGGATCATCGATGATACATGATTTCAATAATGGAACCGTGGGCTGGACAGACTGGAATATTCTTTTGGATGAAAAAGGAGGCCCTAATCATGTGGGAAACTTTTGTTTTGCTCCGATCCATGCCGATACCAAATCGGGAGAGTTAATTTATACGCCGTCTTATTATTATATTGGACATTTTTCTAAATTTATTCGCCCAGAAGCCAAAAGAGTAAGCTCAGCAGTGAGCAGAAGCAGTCTGTTGAGCACTTCATTTTTGAATAAAGACGGAAAAATGATAACGGTTGTTATGAACCAGACTGATGTTGCAGTAATTTACAATCTATGTATTGGAAATCAAGCTGCTGAGATTACTATATTACCAAATGCTATACAAACACTTATTTATTAATTTATCATGAGAAATAAAAAGTCATTTTCTACTCAATTATTTTTTTTACTGGTACTAGCTTCTATTTTAGTTAGTACTTCAGCTTCTGCACAAATGTTAAAAGTAGAGGGTAAAAAAATTGTTAACAGCTCTACTAATGAAGAGGTGATTCTAAATGCTATGAATTTTGGAAACTGGATGGTTATGGAAGGATATATGATGAATTCAGGAAACCAAGCACCAGATCAGCACACATGGAAAAAAAAATTAACTACTTTAATTGGGGAGGCAAACACAAAAACTTTTTACGATAAATGGCTTGATAACCACGTTACGCAATCAGATGTAGCACAAGTTAAAGCATGGGGGTTTAATGCTGTGCGTGTACCTCTTCATTATGAGTATTTTGTAAATGCAGGTACACCAGATGTGTGGAATAATCAAGGGTTTACACTTTTGGATAATTTAATTTCTTGGTGTAAAGATGCTGAAATTTATGTTATAATTGATTTACACGCAGCGCCTGGAGGGCAAAGTAATAATGCGATTAGTGATTATGACAATACAAAACCTTCCTTTTGGGAAAGCGATGCTAATAAGACAAAGGCAGTAGTATTGTGGAAAAAAATATCGGAAAGATACAAACTTGAATCTTGGGTTGCGGGTTATGATTTAATAAATGAACCTGCTTGGGATTTACCAAACGGAACAGATTTAAGGAATATTTACGGTAGAATGACTGATGTTATTAGAGCAAATTCAGACAATCATATTTTATTTATCGAAGGGAATTGGTATGCAAATGATTATACAGGATTGACACCAGCTTGGGACGCTAATATGGTTTACACTTTTCATAAGTATTGGTCGGCTAACTCAAATCAAGATATCAAATGGATAACCGATTTTCGTTCGGCACAAAACAGACCTATTTGGTGTGGTGAACATGGAGAAAACAGCAATGACCATTTCACTAAAACAGCTGAAGTTTTTAATGCCAATGGAATTGGAATGTCATGGTGGCCTATGAAGAAATTTGCTAGTATAAATGATTTTGTTGATGCAAAATATCCTGCGGGTTATAATGATTTGCTGAATTACTTTGGAGGAACAAATCCAGGTCTTAGTCCCACTACAGCATTTAATACTGTTATGCAATTGGCCGAGAATGTCAAATTAGCAAATTGTACCGTACAGACGGAAGTGGTTCGATCTATTTTTACACAGCCAGGGAATAGAAATACAGTACCTTTTTCAAATAATGCAATACCAGGAAAACTGTATACGCCAAATTATGATTATGGAATGAAAGGCTATGCATATTCTGATCAGGCTTGGGAGGATTTTCATATTACAACAGGAAATTATACTGCATGGAATAATGGTTGGATTTATCGTAATAATGGTGTTGATATTGAAGCTACAACTGATGCAGTGTCAAATGGTTATACTGTTGGTTGGTTTAATGTTGGAGAATGGATGAAGTATACAGTGAATGTCAGCCAGCCAGGTACCTACACAATAGAATTTAGAGTAGCCAGCGGAAATTCAGCCACTGGTAAAATACAAATTCAAAATTCTGACGGCACCGAAATTATTGCTACAGCAGATGTTCCAACGACTGGAGGATGGGCCTCTTGGAAAACGTATAAGGCAACAGGTGTCTTTAAATCTTCTGGAGTACAGGAAATAAGGATTGCTAATCAGTTAGGGGAGTTTAATGTGAATTCTGTGAATTTTATTTACGAAAATGCAAATGTACCAGCTTTACTTCCAGTTGTTAAAACGGCTAATGTCATTTATTTGAAAGGCAATAATACTAAATATGTAACTTTTTCGGGTACAGATAATTTGATGAGCAGTACAAGCACAAATTTGGATGTAAATGAAAAATTTACCGTTGTTGATGCAGGCAATGGGCTAATTGCACTTAAGGGAAGCAATGGTTTGTATGTAACTTTAAATACGTCTTCAAATAAATTGTATTGTAATTCAAGTACAATTGGGAATAACCAAAAGTTTACTCTTGATGATTTGTGTGGGGTATATACAATAAAAGGTTTCAATAATTTATATGTGTCTTCAGAAAACGGATCAGTTTCTGGGCTTACTTGTACTAGAACAGCACCTGGAGGCTGGGAGTATTTCAATTGGGGTGTTACAGGTACCGTTGAAGTATTAAAAACAAAATCATTTGAAAACAATACTAATTCGTTTGAAATATATCCTAATCCAGCACAAAATTCTATAACTGTAAGTGCAGCGATAGATGAAGATTTGGCTGTGAAAATTTACGATATGAACGGTCGTGAATTAATTAATACTTCTATAAAAGGGAAGCAAAATAGTATTGATGTCAATCAGCTTTATTTAGGGGTTTATCTAATGAAAATAAGCGGAGCAGATAAAACGGAGACCATAAAATTTATTAAAAAATAATTTAATCCACCATAGGACTGAGACTTTTTTTATTATTAGGCTTTGCAGTGCTGTCTTTTAGCTCTTTCTCACAAGGTTTTTTGCATAGAGAAGGGCAAAATATTGTAGACGGAAACGGTAAAAATATCGTTTTGTGCGGTTTAGGTGTTGTAGGCTTGATGGTACAAGAAGGCTATATGATTCAAACAAGCGCTTTTGTGGTACTCAATATAAAATAAAGAAAAATACACCTATTTAATAGTTACTGATGCTACGGAAGTATTCTATAGGACATGCAAAAAATGGAATCGCATAGAGAAGAAAAATAGTCTTTCGTTTTGTGCATTGGATATGGTAATAAATTTCTGCTCAGTCAAGAAAATCATTTTGGATATTTCCTTAAAGTTGATTTTTATTTTATATGAATTATTTCTAATTGAAAAACCTGTAAATTTCTGAGATTTGAATAAAATGTTTTTAGTGTAAATACTTATTTAGATGCTATACTTATTATTAATAAACCAAAAACCATGAAGAACAACAAACCAAAAACCAGAAAAAACCAGAAACTTAAACAAAGTATTATTAGCATGATGCTCTTATTTCTTTGTTTACAAGTAAACTCCCAGAGACTGACTGTTTCAAACACAGGAGCCAAGATACTCAAAGACGGAAACCCTATAACCTTAAGAGGTGTGAATTTTGGAAACTGGCTTGTTTGGGAGGGATACATGATGAATATTGAACCAGGTGGCAATGTGAGAGAAAAATCGCCTACTCAAATTAGAGGATTATTTAAAGATTTATTTGGAAATGATGAAGCGAAAATAGTAAGTTTTGAAAATAATTGGAGAAATTCATACATCACAAATTCTGATTTTGCTCAAGCAAAAGCACTAGGCTATAACGTTGTTAGAATCCCGTTTGCATACAATATGTTTTGGAATCAAAATAGTGGTACTCTTACTAATGATGGATTCACTTGGCTGGATAAAGCGGTAACATGGGCCAAAAATAATAATATACATGTAATTCTTTGTTTGCATACAGCCCCAGGCTATCAAAGTACGAGCTACACTTGCGACAATCCAAACGGTGGAACACCAAATTTTTGGAACAACTGGAATAATGTTAACATAGCTGCGAGTATTTGGAATCATATAGCAAATCATTATAAAAATTTTGTTGGTAATGAGTGGATTGCGGGCTATGATTTACTTAATGAACCAGTTTTGGACAATGGAAATGGTCAAAAAAGTAGTTTAATGGCTTCTTATAAAGTAATGACTGCAAGAATTAGAGAGGTGGATTCAAATCATCTCATTTTTGCACAAGGAAATTATTATGGTAGTGATTTTTATGATATGTTACAACGATGGGACTCAAATCTAGTATTCGAAAATCATTATTATGGACCTCAAGGGCAGTCAGATCCTAATCCTGATTTGAATTTAATAAAAGGACAAGGTGCCGCATTGAATATTCCTGTATGGGCAGGAGAATTCGGAGAGAATACATTGGATTGGATTCGTGATGCTAGAATAGATTATGATGCGGCCAACGTTGGTTGGGCATTTTGGGCTTGGAAAAGACAATACACTGATCGATCTATTTACTCCTTTCCAGGTACCCCAAAATGGGATGCCCTTTGTAATTATCTTAAATTTGGAAGTGCCAAACCTAGTATAGCTGATGCAGTAACTGCAACTAATGAAATTTGTAGTAAATCTTTATTATCCAATTGTAATTTGGTTAGCACATTACAAGACAGGCTAAGACCTATCGCTCCTATTGGCAGCCTAATATCACTCCAGAATAGCGGTAAATATGTTTCATCAAACAATAGTATTGGAGTGGTAACTGCAGATAGAAGTACAGCTCAAGGTTGGGAAAAATTCACAGTTGTTAATGCGGGAGACAATAAGATTGCACTAAAAGACAGTAATGGAAAATATATGAATTCGCAAAACGGAGCTTCACCTGTTACGTCCAACAGTACTGCAGTGAATGGATGGGAGTCATTTGAATGGATAAATGTAGGGCAACAAATAGCTTTAAAAGGATTCAACGGAAAATTTCTTTGTTCGGAAGGAGGCGCAGTTTCAGGAATGAATTGTAACAGAGAATCTGTGTCTGGTTGGGAATCTTTCAATTATGCTTCAACTACTGCAAAATTATCGGTTGAAAAGAGTCAAATAAAAGAGAATGAATTTGCTGTTTATCCAAATCCAGTTTCTGATAAATTGAATTTTATTGTCCCAGAAGGCTTTACCAAATACACTGCGCAAATTTTTGACCTTACAGGAAAACAATATTTAATGAAAAAAATTGATTCAAATGAAACAACAAATTCAATAGACACGAACAATTTATCTGATGGTGTTTATATTTTACGCTTGGATAATAACCTCGAAGTTAAATCTGCAATTATTATAAAGAAGAACAATTAATTAACCGAATATTAAAATAGCAATTTTCAGCCTTTTTCGAAAAAAGAAGAATGTTATTATTTTACAGGCAAAATAACTCATTATAAAAATAAAATCTTTTTTCATGAAATTTCCCTCCTCATTACTTATTGCTTCCTTGCTTTTTGTGTGTAATTGTTATTCGCAAGGTTTTTTGCACAGAGATGGACCAAAAATTGTAGATGGCAACGGTAAAAACATCGTTTTGCGCGGTTTAGGACTTGGCGGCTGGATGGTTCAGGAAGGTTACATGATTCAAACAGGTGCTTTTGCTGGACCTCAATATAAAATCAAGCAAAAAATCACGGATTTAATAGGCGTAAAAGACACCGAAGAATTTTATAAAGCATACAAAACAAACGGAATTACAAAAAGAGATATTGACTCTTTGGCGGCCTGGGGATTTAATTCCATTCGTTTGCCAATGCATTACAATTTATATACTCCTGCTATTGAAACCGAGAAAGACGGCAAGATTACTTGGCTGGAGGAAGGATTCAAAATGACCGATGATTTAGTAAAATGGTGTGCTGCCAATAAAATATATTTAATTCTTGACTTGCATGCAACTCCCGGAGGACAAGGGAAAGATGCTGCAATATCCGACTATGATGATTCAAAACCATCACTTTGGGAGAGTGCGGCAAATCAGGATAAAATGGTGGCGCTTTGGGAAAAATTAGCCCAGCGTTACAAAGACAATCCATGGATTGGGGGCTATGATATTATAAATGAACCCAATTGGAATTTTTCGGGAACGAATCAAAACGGCTGCGATGAAACTTCAAATGCTCCTTTAAGAGTACTGCAGCTTAGAATTACAAAAGCTATTAGAGCAATTGATACAAATCATTTAATCATCATTGAAGGAAACTGCTGGGGCAATAATTACAACGGTATGTTTCCGCTTTGGGATGAAAATATGGCGTTGAGTTTTCATAAATATTGGAACACCAATGATACTGCTTCGATTCAGACGATGTTGAATTACAGAACCCAATACAATGTGCCGATTTGGCTGGGTGAAAGCGGTGAAAATTCGAATGTTTGGTTTAAGGAAGCCATTTCATTAATGGAAAGCAACAATATTGGCTGGGCTTTTTGGCCAATGAAAAAAATTGAAAATTTAGCAGGAGTCACTTCGGTTACAAAAGCTCCGGATTATGATAAATTATTGGATTATTGGAAAAAAGGAGGCGAAAAACCCAAAGCAGATTTTGCCAAAAAAGTGCTGATGCAAACGGCTGATAATTATAAAATGGAGCATCTGACCGTCAGATACGATGTAGTTGACGCGATGTTCCGACAAGTGCAAACCACCGACACCAAACCGTACAAAAAACATAGTTTACCTGGAAAAGTGTTTGCAACTGAATTTGATTTGGGACAAAACGGTTTTGCTTACTCTGATAGTGATGTAGCCAATTATGACGGGACCAAATTTACACAGTGGAATAAAGGAGGCAAAATGCGAAACGATGGAGTTGATATCGCAGCCTGTACAGATAAAACAACCAACGGTTTTCAGGTTTCTTTCATTGAAGATAAAGAATGGTTGCAATTTACGGTTGATGTAAAAAAACAAAGTATTTTTGATGTTGCCGTTCGGTATTCGAGCAAAAAAGCGGGTGGAAAATTATATTTGGAACAGGATGGGAAGAAAATTTCGGAAACAATAGCACTTCCGGTGACGGGAGGAGAAACCACTTGGAAAACAGTCGTACTTAAAAACGTAGCACTCAAGGAAGGAATCAATAAAATCCGTGTTCAATTTGAAGGAGGTAATTTTAACCTTAATTTTTTAGAATTTAAAAAATAATTTGTGCTAGCGTTATAATTCTTTAATTTTAGCAGAATAGAAATGGGTATATGAAAAATCTGAAATCAAGTTGTTTTATTATTTTTATATTCTTTTTCTTTTGCAATATTGTATTAAGCCAAAACGATACGAATCTAAAATTAACTGAAAAGGATAACGGATTGGTATACAAGACATATAAGCCTAAAGCCACGGACAGAATAATTTCTAGAAGTGAATATAAGAAAAAGCTTTATGGTTTTTGGCTTGGAGAATGTATTGCAAATTGGACAGGCTTGGTGACTGAAATGGACAAGATTGGCTCTATAGGAAAACTAAAAACGGGAGCATTTTATACACGTGACGATTGGGGAAAACCAGATCAGCCAAGTATTTGGGGGCAAGGAGTTCCTAGTAATCTATCTGATGCTATTGATTTTGTTTTTGTAGATCCTGGTAATATTTGGGGTTCAGATGATGACACAGACATAGAATATCTCTATCAAGAATTGTTGTACTCAAATAAACAATCTATAGTAACGGGTGAGCAAATTCGTTCAGGGTGGCTTAAACATATAATAAAAGAAGAAGAAAATTTTTTATGGGTTTCCAATCAAAGAGCTTTTGATTTGATGAATGATGGAATGATTCCTCCAGCAACAGGAGATCCAAAAAACAATCAAGAATTTGAAATGATAGATGCGCAATTGACAACAGAAATTTTTGGCCTTTTTGCCCCTGCAAGACCAGATGTTGCGTTAAAAATGGCCGAACTTCCCATTCAAACAACGGCTAGATTTAATTCTCAATGGATTTCGGAGTTTTATGTTACAATGTATGCCTTAGCTTCCGCTGTTGATGAAAAAAAGACAAATAAAGAAAAGATACTTTGGATGGCAGATGTTTCTAGAAAACAACTTCCTAATGACTCTTATTCGGCCAAAATGTACGATTTTGTAAAAAGCAGGTATCTGTCAAACATACCTTGGGAACAAACCAGAGATGAAGTCTATCAAAGGTATCAGGTAGATCAAGCTGACGGTTATGATATGACTTCAAAAAACAAATACTGTAATGGTTGTTTTGCGGCAGGTATTAATTTTGCTTCAAGTTTAATCAGCTTATTTTATGGAGAAGGCAGCATAGTCGAAACCATTAAAATTGGAACACTTGCAGGCTGGGACTCCGATAATCCTACTGCAACTTGGGGAGGTTTGTTGGGATTTATGATAGGAAAAGAGGGTGTTGAAAAAGCCTTTAACCGTAAATTTTCAAACCAATTTAATATTCATAGAACAAGAATTGGGTTTCCTAATAATGGTATTGATTCTTTTGAAAATATGGCCGAAAAAGGAGTGTTTGTTATAGACAGGGTTGTTCAGGAACAAATGAGAGGCGGCATTGATTTAAAAAATGAAAGATGGTTTATACCAGCAATAAAACAATAAATTAAAAATATTAAAAATGAAGAAAGTAATAACATTGGCCTTAGTATTCTTTTCGATTTTTGCTTTTTCACAGCAAGAAACAATAGATCAAAAAGTGGAAACTTTACTGAATAAAATGACTCTGGAAGAGAAGATTGGACAGCTCAACCAATATACAGGCGACAATACGGCTACGGGACCTATCACGATTAATGCTAATAAACAAAGCGAAATCAAAAAAGGCTTAATTGGTTCGATGCTTAATATCATGGGCACAAAATATACCAGACAATATCAAGATCTGGCAATGCAGTCCCGATTGAAAATTCCATTGCTGTTTGGTCTGGATGTTATTCACGGTTACAAAACCACTTTCCCAATTCCGCTGGCCGAAGCAGCAAGCTGGGATTTGTCTGCGATTGAACTTTCAGCCAGAATTGCTGCTACCGAAGCCGCCGCCTCTGGAATTCACTGGACATTTGCACCAATGGTTGATATTTCTCGTGACCCGCGCTGGGGCAGAGTGATGGAAGGTGCTGGAGAAGATACCTATTTAGGAACCAAAATTGCGTATGCAAGAGTTAAAGGATTTCAAGGAAATTTAGGCGATGTAAATTCGGTTATGGCTTGTGTAAAACATTTTGCTGCCTACGGAGCAGCTGTTGGCGGACGCGACTATAATTCGGTTGACATGAGTAACAGAATGCTTTGGGAAACGTATCTGCCTCCTTACAAAGCCGCACTTGATGCAGGAGCGGCAACGTTTATGAATTCATTTAACGATCTTAACGGAATACCAGCCAGTGCCAATAATTATTTGCTTAGAGACATCCTGAAAGGAAAATGGAATTTTCAGGGTTTTGTGGTTTCCGACTGGGGTTCTATTGGTGAAATGGTGAATCACGGGTATGTAAAAGACAACAAAGAAGCTGCTCTTGCATCTATAACCGCAGGAAGTGATATGGATATGGAAAGCAATGCCTACCGCTATAATTTGGAGCAGCTGGTAAAAGAAAACAAAGTCCCTGCAGCATTAATCGACGATGCTGTCAAAAGAATTTTACGCAAGAAATTTGAAATGGGACTGTTTGATGATCCCTATAAATTCTGCAGTCCCGAAAGAGAGCAGGCAACATTAAATAATCCGGAACATACCAAAGTCGCTAGAGAAATAGCCGCAAAAAGTATCGTACTGCTAAAAAATGAAAGAGATGTACTGCCGCTTTCCAAAGGGTTGAAAACAATAGCGTTTATCGGGCCTATGGTGAAACCAAAAAGAGACAATCATGGATTTTGGGCTGTTGATGTAAAAGACGTTGATTCGACTTATATCGTTTCACAATGGGAAGGACTGCAGAATAAAGTAGGCAAAAGAACCAAAATTTTATATGCCAAAGGCTGCGGGGTTGAAGACAAAAGCAAAGAAGGTTTTGCAGATGCGCTGCTTGTTGCAAGCCAAGCTGAGGTTATCATTTTGAGCATCGGTGAAAATTTCAATAAAAGCGGCGAAGCAAAGAGCAAAAGCAATTTACAATTACCCGGCGTTCAGGAAGATTTGATCAAAGAACTTCAAAAAACAGGGAAACCAATTGTTATTTTGATTAATGCAGGAAGACCGCTTGTTTTTGATTGGGTTGCCGATAATATGCCAACCATTGTTTACACTTGGTGGCTGGGATCAGAAGCTGGAAACGCCATTGCCGATGTACTTTTTGGCGATTACAACCCGTCAGGAAAACTCCCGATGACATTTCCTAGAACCGAAGGACAGATTCCTATTTATTACAATCATTTCAATACAGGAAGACCTTCAGTAAATGGAGACAAAAACTATAAATCGGCTTATATTGATTTGCCAACTACTCCAAAATTTCCGTTCGGATTCGGATTGAGTTACACCACTTTTGAATACTCAAATTTGAAATTGTCTAAAAAAACAATGAAAAATAATGAAACAATTACCGTTTCTGTAAACATCACCAATACTGGAAGTGTAAAAGGGGAGGAAGTAGTTCAGTTGTATTTGAGAGACAGAGTAGGTTCAGTAGTGCGTCCGATTATAGAGTTGAAAGATTTTCAGAAAATCACATTAAACCGCGGGGAAACCAAGACACTGGAATTCACGATTGACAATCAAAAATTGTCATTTTACAACAACGCATTGGAATTTGTTTCAGAACCCGGCGATTTCGATTTGATGATTGGTTCCTCTTCTGCCGATATCCGTTTGAAAGACAGTTTCGAATTGATGAAATAACCTCATTGACTTCTTAAACAAAAAAAGCGATGCGATTCAGCAGAATGGTATCGCTTTTTTTGTAAAAAGTATTAGGAGCAGCAGTTTTTCGTTTTTTCATCATCATCACTCCTGCTGTCTGCTGTATTCCCGATTAACAAAAACTACGGCAAAAAAGCCTTGTTTTTCTAAATCGGGAGATGCCGCTTCCATCAGGGCTAGTTTACAGCTTTAGTTTTTCAAAACCCTTTTCAAAGCATGGAGTGAAAAGCAGAAAAGAAGCTAAAAATTCAACTTGCCAAAAGCGAAAAAAAACAGAAACATACACAGCTTTAAGTGTTTTTTAGAAAGCAAATTAAAATCCTTTTGATGATTTGTAATGAATTGTTTATATATTTGAGAATATATAAAGTCTATTTCGTAAGGCTTTTGCACAAGTTATCTGTAATCATAACCAAACCGATCATTAATGAAGATAAAAATCAAAAATTATAGTATTCAATTTATTAAGGAAATTATCCCAGTAATTGCGGGAATTTTAATTGCACTTTTTATCGATAATTGGAATTCTGAAAGAAAAGATAAAGCATACATTAATCAAGTGTTTTCAACAATAAATAGTGAATTAAAAGAATCTAATGAAGATATTAAATCAAATATTCCTCAACAAAAATCTTTGATTGATTCCTTAGAATTTTATTCTAAAAACAAAAATGTTACAATTTTAGATATTGTTATGAAGTCTAAAGGAATATATGTTCCAAGTATTAGAATTAACGCATGGAAATCTGTTTCCAATTCTAAAATTGATTTAATTGAATATGAAAAAGTAACAACACTATCAAATATAGAAGAACTAAAAATAACGCTGAATAATAAAACTCAATTTTTAATGAGTTTTTTTTATTCGAACATAAATGAAACGGATAAAAATAAAAAACAGACTTTAAAAATGATTTTATTAGATATAATTCAAACTGAAAGAACAATCGAAAAAAATATTGAGTTGTTTGTGAAAAAATAATGACTGCAGATAACATCAGTACTCTTCTGGTGCTCGTTTACAGCGAGTACCTATTTAAATTAGAGAATAGATTGCAGCGTTTGCAACACGGGTTACTAAAAACAGAAGCTGTTACATTAGCAAGAGATTATAAAATCTTCATAGTAATCTATTTATATGAGCCGCGTTGCAAACACTTTATTTAGTTCATAGAAGTAAGTAGGTACTAGTTGTAAACGAGCACCAGAGGAGAGGTTTGAATTCAGATTTACTCAGAAAATACTCTGATAGAATTGATTTTCTTTGCACACAATATCCAAAAGTAAAAGTGGGATTTAAAATCCAAATTATAGAATGAGTAAATCTACTAAAATTCAAATATATTTTTATTCTATACTTATAATCAGTATATTTTGGTTATTTGTTTTTCCAAAACCTATTAAAAATTTCGCTCCAATCATTTTTGGAATTCCAACTTTTCCTGTTTTCGTATTTAATTTTCGTGATAAATTAGAAGATTTTAGCTGGACTCTAAAAAATACACTCCCTGATTTATTTCAAAAATATGTAGTTGATTATGGAGTTTCGGCTGACATAGGCAAAATCGTTGATATAGGAGTGCTTTCGAAGAATGAAGATTTTGAGAATTTAAAAGATGTGGAACTTTACGAAATGTATATTTTATGTAAACAGTCAATAAGATTAGCTTTCTTATCTTTTTGTATCATTGTGTTATTAGGAATTGCAACAGTTTATCTATAAGAAGCGAAAATTAAAATATTAAAACTTGTAAATTAGACTTTATCAGCATAAATACTGAAAAAAAGGATTAAAATCGTATTTCGACTAAAAAACAACTGAACCGCCAACAGGTACTGCAATTGATTTGAACATTACTTAATTAGAAAATGATTTTGTCTTTGGGATGATTTAGGCAAATTCGAAAATAGGGATTAATTTAGTTCCAAACCCGCTGTAATACCAGAATATTGGTGCAACTCCAACAGAAAAACAAAATTTAATTAAATGAAACTATTCTCATTTTTGAAAAAAGAAAAAAGCAAACCGAGTTTCAAATGCTCTTGTTGTGGAAAGACTTATGATGAGTTACCACTTTGTTTTGGTTCTGAATATCCCGACTATTATTTTTCTGTTCCTCCTGATAAACGCGAACAAAGAATTGAACTTAAAGAAAGTTTGTGTGTTGTTGACAAACAATATTTTTTCATCGAGGAAGAATAACAATCCCAATAATTGACCATACCGAGAATTTAATTTTTAACGTGTGGACATCAATAAGCGAAGATAACTTTGGAAAACGAATGGACTTGTGGGAAGACCTAAATAGAATAAATGCAGAACCATATTTTGGTTGGTTACAAACAATAGTTCCGACCTATGGAGACACATTAAACATAAAGACAATCGCAGAAGAACAAGAAGTTGGAATAATACCTGAAATTAAATCTATTGAAGAAGAGCATCCTTTTACTATTGATCAAGAAAAAGGAATTACATATAAACAAGCATCAAAGATTGTCGCCAAAATATTGAGAGAACAGCACAATGAAAACGAATAAAGTCTACTGGTGCTCGTTTGCAACGAGTACCCACTTAAATTAGAAGTTTAATCGCAGCGTTTGCAACGCGGTTGGGCAGTTGATCTTTCATAAAAATGTTTTAAAATCCCATAAGTAGCTTATACCGCCCTTAGCATTAATTCATTCCAAGAAACTTTTTAGTATTAATTGAATTAATCATGAAAGAATCGCCATTGATTTTTTGGAAGTCTAAAGATTGTACCTCATTTGTAATAGTACTTTCAATAATTAATTCCAGTTCAGATACCTCATCAGATATTGTTCTTTCAATGCAAAGCGGATAGATTTTATCAGAAGCCGTATTTTCTGTAATCAGATCTGATTGAGCAATTATCTCACACATTGATTCTTCATAAGCTATAAATTCTAAATCATCAGAAACTACAGCCTCGACAATTTTATCTCCTTCGGTAATAGTTTCTTCTATTGTTTTAGGATTGTAGGCAATTACAGTTTCAGGATTGAATACTTCAGCTTCTTCGGCCAAAAATGGTTTTTCAAATTTTGCTGTCACATTGTTTTGTGTTTCTATAATATCACCTGATACAATAATGTTCTCAAGTGATTGGTAGGGTAAGGTAATGATGCTTTTTGCATTAGAAATAGTTGAAAATGATACTAAAGCAACTCCTAAGATTAAAACTGAATTTTTCATGATTAATGGTTTTTTGATTGATGATTGATTAAATAATTTGGATTATATAATAATATCCTATGCAAATATATATCTTTAAAAAGGTATTATGTATCACATAGTACTTAAAATTAACTTTCAATTAACATTTTAGATTGTTTTATTGACTTTGTAGATTAATCGAAAAGAAAGGCAGGACTATAAAAAGGTAGCTTAATTAGGAATGTATTAGTTTAACCTAGATACTTAATTGGTTTTTGCCGGCATTTTATTTGCATATCCAATCCATTCAGGTTACTTTAGCTACAGCTTCCCAGAAAAAAAAACAATGAAAAACAAGAATAATTGATGGACAAAATTAATTTATTGGTTACGATCGCTGTAATAACCATTTTTATCTCATTATTCCTGTCATTGTTTTTGGTTACAGTCAAAACACAGCATAAATTAAGTAACCGCCTTTTTGCTTATTTTCTGGTTTTAACGGCAATTGATATTAGCATAAATCTAGACGATTTGTTTAAATTCTCTTTGGATGCAAGAATTTTTATAAGCACATTTTTTTTCTTACAGCTTCCCGCTTTTTATTTATATGTTCTGTCTGTCTGCTATTCTGATTTTAAGCTAAAGCCAAAACATTTAGCGCATAGTATCCCTTTTTTAACAGCAAATTTAATTTTACTGCCCCGTTTCTATACGGTTAATCTGGCTTCAAAAATTAAGTTTCTTGAAAAAAGCCTTAGCATGCCGGAAGTGCAGTTAAATCATATTCTTGTTCATGTCCAGATTGTAGTATACATCATTGCCGCTTTTATGATTTTAAGAAAAGCAAAAAAAATATATCTTGAAAATTATGCAGGAGCAAGTGTTGAATCACTTAATTGGCTGTTTCAGTTTACTTTGGCACTGTCAATTTTTTATTGTGTTGCATTACTAAAGAACATTTTTAAATTTACAGAATATCCTAATATTTCTGAAGGATTAAAAATCGGACTTCTCATATTTGAACTGATTATCATTTTTTGGTATTTATACAAAGCTCTGAACAATCCAAGTCTGTTTAGAAATATCGATTCAAAATTAAAACTGGTGGAGGATATAATTTCCGAAGAAAAAAGCAGTTCGCCATCAGCTGTAAGTGAAAAAGAGTACAGTGAGGAATTATTGAAACTGGAAAAGTATATGATTGATGAAAAGCCATTTCTCGATCCTTCGCTGACCATTCAGGACATTTCTGTGGCTATTGATATTCCCGTTCGAGACTTATCACTTTTAATTAATCATAAACTAGAACAGCACTTTTATGATTTTGTCAATACCTATCGCATAGAAAGAGCAATGAATATTCTAAAAGATGCTTCAAAAAACAAGGTAACCGTTTTAGAAATTTTATACGATGTAGGTTTTAATTCAAAATCTTCTTTCAATACGGCTTTTAAAAAACACACAGGTTATACCCCGACTGAATACCGTAAAAATATATAAATCAATGTTTTGTAATTATTCGTACTTGTTTTATAAATTACTCGTACTTATTTTTTGAAATAAATGCGTTCGACTGTTTTTATTCGGTCGCCCAGCATTAGATTCTGCCACATCTTTGTATCGAAATAATTTTTTAATCAAAAAAAGCGATACATGAAAACTTCATTACATTTTTTAGCAGCACTATTATTAGTAAATACCTTTTCTTTCGGACAAGACATCACCAGAAAGATTGATTCAATAATAAAGGATAATTATCAAAAAAATCCTAACGTAGGTATTAGCGTTGGTTTTATCAGCAATAATAAAGAATACTATACGGCTTATGGCAATCTGAATGAAGAAAGCCAAATTAAAATTGATAAAAATTCGATATTCGAAATTGCATCGATTACTAAAATTTTAACTTCAAATTTAATAGCACAAGCGGTTATAGATAATAAAATAAAAACAGCTGATTATATAGACGGCTTCCTTCCCAAAGAGTATGTCCTGCATGAAAATCTTAGAAACAAAATAAAAATTTCAGATCTGGCCTCTCATCAGTCAGGTTTGCCTGATATAGATTTCGGAAAGCTGATAGAACTAAATCCGCAGCAGCCGGTAAGCAGTGTAACTGAAAAAACATTGACTGCGCTAATCAATAACTGCAGTGAGCTGAAAGATTATGGAAAATACCGCTATTCTACGATTGGATATACTTTACTCGGACAGATCTTAGAAAAAGTGTATAACAAGAGTTACGATGAAATTATCAGAGAAAAAATAATAACACCGTTAAAGATGACTAATACACTGACCAAGAATTTTAATGTAAAAAACCGAACAGTTGGACACAATCCCGAGGGAGGCATTCAGGAATTCTTCAGTTGGAATGTGACGGCACCTGCCGGACTGGTAAAATCGAATGCTTCGGATATGATTACGTTTTTAAAATCGGTGTTAAATAAGGAAACTCTAATAGGTAAAGCTGCCATGGTAACCGAAAAAATCTTTTATAAAGATGAAAAAAGAGAAATGGGATTAGGCTTAAACATTAGCACAGATGAAAAACACACAATTTATCTAAAGTCCGGAGATTCTATGGGACAGTCTTCAATTATATGTTACAATAGAATTAAAAATTGGGGCATCATCATACTTTTGAACCAAAGAAACTCAAAAATGAGGCAGGACTTGCTGAATGTAATTTATGATACGGTTTTAAAATAGGATCTTAAAATTAGAAGGCATAAAAAGACTCCTTAATTCCTTAAGGAGTTTCTTAGTGTGCGATGAGGGGTTCCCCCCCCCCCAGACTTACTTCAAAGTAATTACTGTCTTGCCAGAAAGGATAAATATAAAAAAGGCACTTGCTGTAAACAAGTGCCTTTGCTATTATAAAAGTAACTTTATTTTGAGTTAACTTTTTACAGCTGAATATTCAAAAGATTGATAAAAACCATTTGTTTATTGCCTTCTGTTTTCGCCAAAATTAATCTTTTAGCTTCTGGTAAATAATTCGCAAAACCTGTAATTATGGTTCCATCATCATCTAAAGATTTTATTTTAAGGTTGTTGTCAATAGAACCGTTATTTAATCGGTAAATTCCAGGGACTTCATATTGTTCGTTTACATGTGTATTTAGAAAATAATTCCCTTTAATATTTTGAACACCAATTGATTTATAACCTTCTCTTGTTGGTCGTACATCATAATCTACAGTTCTTGTCAGTTCCCCATTCATATTAAATATCAGCAGACTTGGGTAACCGTTTGAATATTCCGGAACTTTGAACGTAGAATTTGGAAAGGTAGGATCCTGTTTTGTTCCGCTTTGAAAGTCGCAGTCTACAAATAAGTTAATTTCATCATTTTGTATATGCAAAGTATTGAAATTAACTTTCTTTAAATCCTTAATATTTCTTAAACTTTCTACAGGATTATTTTTCAGGACCGTACCAGCATTTAGATCATAAACAAGAACTTTATCAAATTCGCCGCGATTTATTCCGTGTGCATAATTATTAAATGCGATCAGATACTCGTTAGTACCTACTGAAAAAGAAAGCGGTTTCTTAATCTTAACATCTTCTTTTCCAAAATCTTTGTTTTCAACAGTATTTCCGTCTGCTATGGCCAATACGTTTTGAGATCCGGTTTCTTTAGTTGTTCTGACGAAAATCACTTTTCCGCTATCACTTAAAACTACATTGTCTGTAAATGATAATAACGGAAAGGAAACGTCTTTTTGCCAAAGTAAATCTCCTGTTCTTCCATCTATAATGGTACATTGATGTTCTTCTGCAATTTTCTTATTTGCAAATTTGCTGTAAACAATTCCGAAATAGTTTTTGTTTTGTGAAACCATTGCATAAGTAGTTCCAGATTTTGAAAGGCTTTCAAAAGTATATTCGGCGATTACTTTTTTATCAAATAAACCCGTTTTTTTATCAAATGTAATTTGATGAATTTCTTTCTTTTTTGTTTTATTTGAATAACAATCCGTTAAAATTATAAGCTTCTCTTTTCCAATCTCATAACTTCCAACATAATTATGAAGCGTAATTGCGTCTTTATATGGAAATTCTTCTGTAAAGGTCTCAACTAACTGATTTTTTTGATCAAATTTTCTAATAATAATTTTGTTGCTTGACTGCATTCCGCCATCCACATTTATTATAGAAGACATATAATGATTGTAGTTATCAACCAAAACTACTTTAAAATCTATTTCTTTTGAATCGTAGTCAAATTTAGTTCCGTATTCTTTACTAATCTGGCTAAATCCGGAATAGTTTAGCATTAAAAAAAGGAGTGCAAGTATCTTTGTTCTCATCATATTAGTTTTTAAGTCGTTTTATAAATTTGCTTTTCTATGGCTTTTAATTCGGTTTCCTCATTTGAATTTAACTTGATGTAAATTAAATTTTCCTGCATCTCATTAAGTACTTTTTCTGCATCAGTTTTTTTATCTAATGCCAAATTTAAATTCATTAAATTGAAGTAAATAAACTTTGCAATTTTTGCGTTAAAATCGGCTTTTGGATCTTTAAAATCAATCTTAGTTAAGGTTTCTCTCCAAATATCAATTCCTTTTTGCATTCCGGTAAAAGCGGCGGAATTAATTTGCGGATTTTCAGGACTTAATTTTTTCAAATTAGTTGAAACATAAATATCTGCTTTTTCCAAATCATCATATTGCCCTTTGTTTTTAACACTCTGAAGTCTTACACTATATCGGATTGTTTTAAAAGCAAATGTTTCATTTAAATAATCATTGATAAAAGCAACGACTTTTTTCAAATGTTGTTGTTCTTCACGAGGTTTATTGATATTGTTTGTTGGAGACGAACTAATATATTTATATTCCTGAAAAAAGATTTTATTTATTTTTTCTTCCCCATTTTGCTTTACAATAAGTGTTGTAGGCTGATTGGCATACGTTTGTCCTGAATTATCCTGAAAATTAGTTTTTTTGATGTCTAATAAAATAGACAAATAATCTCCGTCTTTAGTAAAGCCGTCAATGTTTACCTGAGAAGCTAAAACATTATTGTCAATAATAACAAAGTTTTGAAGGTTTGGCTCGTGATAAACCGGTTTTAGCGGGGCTACATAAAGCGGTCTGTTTGGAAGAACAAGTCTAGGATGTTGATTTTTATCCTGTAGCGTTAAACGCTCTAATAAAGTAAGTTTTTTAAATTCTTCAGACTCTGATTTATATTTAGCATTGGCTCTTGCTACATCAGCATCGTAATCTGCTAATTTTTGTTTAAACTCGTTTTCACTATCTGCAGTTACCTTATCAAAATTCTTTAGTTCGGTTTGAAAATCAACTTTAGATTGGGCATAAACTTCATCACTTGTCAAGTTGTAAGGTGAAGTAACTCTTACTGAATACTGACGTGAATTGACGGTGATACTAATTTTTGGTTCTCTTAAAACCTGGTATTCTACTAATTCTGTTGAAATGCTTTGCGCATTTAAAGTAAAAAGGGGAAACAGAAAAAGTCCTAGCAGATAATTTAACTTCATATGATTTATGTTTAAAATTCCTTCAAAAATAACATAATATAAAACAAAACACATGGTTTATTTAAAATATAAACTCCTATTGCATTTAGATAATGTTAACTTTTAAGTTGTTGATGTTTTTATTTAGATTTTATTAATGAATTGAATAATGGTGACTTTTGTTATTTTAAGAGAATTCTTCTTTTAAAACCCAAAAAACTCTTTGTTCCATTTATAAAATTGAGATTACCAATCTTTGTGGGCAAGTATTATACTCAAGCGATCGCAAACTGACGAAGTAAATCCAAAAGCTATCAGGTTATTTAATTTTTTTGACAGCAAATGTCGTATTATAAACAATATACAATAAGGATTATTCTTATATTCGCAGAAAATAAAAACAGATATTACATTAAATAATTCTCAGAACTTCAAATGAAACATTTTTTCAGGTCAACCTTTATTACCATCTTAATTACACTAACTTCATGCAACTCTTTTGGGCAGAAAAAAGACGGCTATGCAGCCAAAATTGACAGCTTAATTCAAATTACAAATCCAAGAAGTTTTAACGGAGTTGTTTTTGTTCAACAAGATGGAAAAACAAAATATGCAAAAGCCTATGGATATTCTGATTTTAATAAAAAAACACGACTGGAAATTTCAGATAAATTTTCCACCATGTCAATCGCCAAACAATTTACGGCTGTGCTTATTTTGCAGGAAGTCGAAAAAGGAACAATTGATCTGCAGGCGCCTATCCGCAAATATTTACCGGATTTTAAATATTCCTGGGCAGATACAATTACAGTTCATCAGCTGCTTACCAATACTTCGGGTTTGAATAGTGAAGATATCGACAAACCTTTAAAATTTGCACCGGGAACAGCTTTTAATTATTCGAATATTGGCTATTATGTAGCTGGGCAGGTTCTTGAGAAGCAAAGTCATAAAAGTTTCGAGGAATTAGTAACTGGCTTATTCAAGAAATGTAAAATGGATAACAGTTATTATCCTAACGAGAGCAATAATAAGTTTTTGACAAAAGGACACACTATAAAAAAAGACGGTTCTTATAAATTGAATGAAAAACTAAATTTTGACATTCATAATTATTTTGGGAGTCATTTAATAGTTACAGCTCCTGATTTAGCAAAATGGAACGAATGCCTGCATAATGGCAGATTATTAAAAATCGAAACTTATAAAATGATGACTAGTTATTCCATCACCAATACACATAAGCTTTTTAGCGAAAAACCTATTGGGTATGGGTATGGGTTGCGAATAAACGATAAAGACAGCATAATGGAAATTGGGCACACTGGTTTTCATCCAAGCGAAGGATTTACAGCGGTCAATTTATATTATCCCAAAACTAAAACTAGTGTTATTGTTATGGAAAATCAAGCGAACGAAAATTTTGATATTGCTTACTATTTTGAACAGGAAATTAGAAAAATTGTCAAAGAAAGTAACCTTTTGAAATAAGCCTTTTGTATGAAAAAAATATTATTGCTATTTGGCATTGTAATATCATTCGCTGTAAATGCTCAAAAAAATAACACTATTTATTCAAAATCTTATGGGCAAAGTGAAAATCCGGCAATCATTTTTATTCACGGAGGACCGAGAGGAAATTCGACACTTTTTGAAGGAACAACCGCTAAAAAATTAGCCGAAAAAGGATTTTATGTAATCGTTTATGACAGACGCGGTGAAGGTCGTTCCACTGATACTACTGCGACATTTACTTATCAAGAAGCGATTAAAGATTTGAATGAACTTTATAAAAACTACAACATCAAAAAAGCAAATATTATTGCTCACAGTTTTGGTGGTTTAGTTGGGATACTTTATGCTGAGCAAAACCCTGAAAAAGTAAATTCCCTTATACTTGTAGGTGCTTTGTTTTCTCAACAAGAAACGTATGACCACATTTTAAAAACAAGCAAAAGAATTTATCAAAGGAAAAATGATACTTTGATGATTTCAAAGGTCAGTAAAATAGAAAAATTGAATAAAAATGCTGCCGAATATAGAAAACAATGCTTTGAAATTGCAAGCCAAAACAATTATTTCAAAATGCCTTTTCCAACAGAAGAAGCAAATGAAATTCGTAAAAATTATGAACTAAGTGAATTTGGTAAAAACAATATCAGAAATGACAAGGCACCTATTTTATTCTATAAAAATGAAAATAAAAATAATATTGACACAAAACCAATTTTAAAAAATCTAAAAAAACAAATAAAATTATTTGCGGTTTACGGACAACAAGACAACGTATTTTCAGAAAAGCAATTAAGTGATATGGAGAAAATAGTAAAAAAACAAAACTTCAAAATCATTGAAAATTGTTCACATTATTTATTTGTTGACCAGCAAAAAATATTTATCAACATGATTGTAAAATGGTTAAAGTAATAATTTCATTATGAAGAAAATAATATCCCTTCTCTGTCTTTCTCTTCTTTCTGTGCAGGTATTTGCACAGGCTTCGGCTGAGCTTCGAAAAAAAATAGAGCAAATAATTTCCGCAAAAAACGCAACCGTCGGAATTTCCGTCAAAGCAATTGAGGATAAAGACACCTTAAGCATCAATGGTAATTTGAAGGCTCCAATGATGAGTGTTTTCAAGTTTCATATTGCATTGACTGTTTTAAATCAGGTTGATAAAGGAAATTTAAAATTAGACCAAATATTTTTCATCAAAAAAGAAGATTTGCTTCCAGATACCTGGAGTCCGATAAGGGACGAATTTCCCGATGGAAATATCAATTTGACCTTGGATCAATTGCTTAGATATACCGTTTCGCACAGCGATAATAATGGCTGTGATATCCTTTTGAAAATTATTGACGGAACGGAAACGGTTCAAAAATTCATTAATAAACAAGGTATTAAAGATTTTACGATAAAAGTGAATGAGCAGCAAATGGCGAGCTGGGAAAATCTGTATGCAAACACGACAACACCTTTGGCAACAACCGCACTGCTGGAAAAATTTTATAAAGGTGAAGTCCTGAAAGAAGCCACCACAAAATACCTATACCAAATAATGGTAGAAACTTCACGAGGAATTACCTGGATGAAAGCAGGGCTTCCAGAGAACACCGAATTGGCACACAGGACTGGAATTTCTGGAACTAATGATGAAAATCTGCGCGTTGCATTGAATGATATTGGCATTGTAAAACTTCCCAACGGAAAACATTTTATTCTTTCTGTTTACTTGAAAAACATTACTGAAACAAAAGAAGACACCGAAAAAATAATCGTAGCTATTACAAAAGCTGTTTGGGAGTATTATGTAAAAAAAATATAACTGTAAGCAACACAGATCGATCGGATATTTTTTTAAGTTCCATAGCCCATGATTTCGAACCGTGCCCACAACAATAAGTCATAAAGATAACAAACAAAAAAAAGCTACACGAAAATAATTCCTGTAGTTTTTTTTATAAAATTGAAATTACTAATCTTTGTGAGTACGGATTAAAATTGGGCCGTTTTGGGCGGTAAAAGTACAGAAGTTCAAACTCTGCTATACTTCTTATTTCTGACCTGTTGCACTTTTAAAGTCAGTAATGGTCTTTTCATCATAACGATATACTCCATCTAATGCGCCAAACCAGATATTTCCTTTGTCATCTTCTAAAATCCCGAATATCATTGGTTTATTTGTTATTTCGGTTATAGTTGGCTTTTTATCGGTCAATGATTTTTTATCATAGCGGGAAAGTATCCAGCCCTTCGTGTTAGCGCTTTCTGAACTAGTCCAAATATTGCCCTTTTTATCTTCGTAGATATAACCAACAAACTTCTGGGTAATATTGGTGAATATTTTGCCGTCATAGCGCCAAAGACCATCACTGCCGCCCAGCCAGATATTGCCTTTTTCATCTTGAATTATCGAACGAACATTCCTAAAAGGTTTACCGTTATTGATTATTGTGGTAAATGTTTTTCCGTCATAAATGGTGGCATTGCCCCTTGTGCCAAACCAAAATTTCCCTGTTTTGTCTTCAATGATAGAATTAACGTCATTATGCATCCAATGATCTTCTGGAAGCGGATTTTGGTAAACTGAACTATGGACAGAATCACCTGGAGTAACGGGAGGAGCTTCGTTCATTTTTAAATTTCGAAAGGATTTCCCATCGTAACGGCTTATTCCCCCTTCACTGCCAAACCAAATAGTACCGGTTTTATCTTCATAAATAGTAGTAACCCTGTCATTCGCAAGCCCATCCTTGGTTGTGAAATTTTGAAAGGATATCCCATCATAATAATACACCCCTGAACCAATAGAAGCGAACCAAAAATTTCCTTTTCTATCTTCTAAAACAGAAAAGAAGCGTGCCGAACTCGCTTTAGAGGTAATATTAGTAAAAGATTTTCCATCATATTTAAAAATACCCTCCCATGAAGTAATCCAAATATTGCCCTTTCTATCTTGCTTGATGGTACGAACGATACCTTTGGGTCCTTGAGAAGCGGATACTTCTTGGGTTTCAACGCCATTCTGAGTATCATTTTTTTGTTGACCTTGTGAGGTAAAATTGATTACTCCTGCCAGCATGATAAGCAGGCTGTACAAAACATTTCTTTTATTTTTCATATTTTATTTAATTGGTTCAGCGAAATTACCTTGATATTTTTCGGCTTGATAGATTTGAATTGTAAATAAAAATGTAAACTTTGTAAATAAAAACTTGACACTATGCTTGATAGCCGAAATCTCCTGTCTGGTAAAAGCAGATACCTCTTTGGATTCATGCTGCTTTTGTTTATTTCTGTAATCTGCGCAGCTTTCAGTATGACTGATAGTGACGATTTTGATATCGCCAGGAGGGAAGTTTTACTCCGCAGGATCGGACACGAGATACTCTTACAGTCGGGCGACAGTACATCAAGGGTGCTTCCGGTAAAAAAGATTGCTAAAAATGAGTACCAGATCAGGTTTGAGAATGATCTAACTTTTCAAACGGATTCTTTAGTAAATACTACTCAGCGTTTGTTAGCCAAAGACCCTCTCGCAACTGATTATATCGTTAGCGTTTTGAATTGTGGTAACTCCAGCGTAGTCTATGGATTCGCTATATCAAAAAATAAGAAAAATGATATTGTAGCCTGCATAGGAAGAAAGCAGCCTGTCGCCTGTTACATGATTAACATTAAATTCAAACCGAATGGTTTAACTGCAGTAAAGAAGGAATATCTTTTGGGCGGTGTGTCATTTTTAGCATTTATTGGTTTTGTTTTTTTGAAATCTGTTAAGCGGCGCAAAACTTTACCTGACCCTAAGCATACTAATATGTTCACTTTGGGCTCGGTGTTGTTCGATGCGAAGAATCAGAAACTCATAATAAATGAAAACACAATAGACCTGACGGGAACGGAAAGTCGTGTATTGCTTATTTTTGCATTGTCTCCCAACGTAACCATTGAGAGAAGCCGGCTGCAAAAAGAAATATGGGAAGATGAAGGTGTTATTGTGGGGCGCAGTCTGGATATGTTTATATCAAAACTTAGAAAAAAATTGGAATTTGATCCGAATATAAAAATTATTGTTATACGCGGTAAAGGATATAAACTTAACATCAGCTCTTAGATAGAGGCTCCTAATAATAGCACTTTGATGGCTGATAAATTAATTTTCAACAAATGTTAGTCGAAGCATTGTGTTTGAAACAATCTTTTTGCTTAATCCCCAACTTTTGAACCTGATCCCATAATCCTTTTAATTTAGAGCATAAAAAAAGAGGCTGTCCGAAAAGGGCAGCTTTTTTATGCAGCAAATTTCAGGAATCGATTTTGAGTTTGTTGATTTATGAAAAAATATTCTGTTACGGTTTTAAAAAGGTAAATTTCGACTTCTATAACTCTATTTCG
>CAUPJC010000031.1:0-62168 GCA_963511475.1 uncultured Flavobacterium sp. | reverse complement strand
CGGTCTTTTTTAAGAAGACCTTTGGCTTTGGAATGTTCTCTTTGTAAAAAGTCGACACTCTCTGATATTTCTAGGTTTATCTTTTTTGGCATAGCCAAATATACAAATTATTCCAGTAAATTCAAAGATTTAACGGTATTAGTTTTATGCAAAAAAAATAATTGACTCAAAAATGGATACCTTTGCGGTCAAAAGAAATAAAAACAACAGAATGAAAATAAATCTTAAAAGCGGAATTGATAAGCTCATTTTCGGAATGAAACAAAATGATGTTATTGCCATTTATGGTAAACCCAATAAAAATTATAATGACGAAGATGATAATGTGATTTTTGTTTATAATGATCTTAAAATCCGTATGACTTTTTACAAAGACGAAGAGTTAAGATTAGGATATCTAGTGGCTTCCAGTCCAAATTTAGAATTATTAGGTAACAAGATAATAGCAAAAAAAATAACAGATGTCAGAAAAGATTTGACACAAAATGGAATTGCTAAATTTACTCAAGAAGAGTTCGATACTTTCGAAAATTACTTTAATGAGGATAATTGGATTATTTTTCAAACCGAGTTTGACGAGGTTGTCAAATTTGAAATAGGTGCAATAATCAATAGCAAAGATGAATTTGAATGGAAGTTTAAAAAATAATTTTCAGACTTCTTTATAATAAAAAAAGCCACGATATATCAGATATTATCGTGGCTTTTTATATGCGTACAATTTGATTTATTGCTGTTTCTCAAACATTTCCAATTCGAAAATCAAAGTGGCATTTGGAGGAATTACTCCGCCGGCACCTCTTTCTCCATAAGCAAGATTGGATGGTATAAATAGAATTATTTTTTCTCCATAAGACATTGTTGCAAGGCCTTCTAAAAATCCTGGGATCATGCCGTCTTTTTTTCCTGCTGTAAATGGAAATGATTTGTAACCGTTTTGAGCGGCTCTGTTTTCATCAAATTTTCCATAAGCTTTGCTTACCTCTTCATAACTGCTGTCAAAAAGGGTTCCATCTTCAAAATAACCCGCATAGTGGAAATAGAAAGTAGATCCGTCAGCAGGTTTAATGCCGTTTCCTTTTGTTATTACGCTATAAGATAATCCAGACGGAGTAGTAGTAGCTTTGGATTTTTCAGCTGTAAAATAAGCTGTTTTTGCTTTGATAACTGGGGCATACTTTTCTAAATAAGCTCTTTTGGTTTCTGCATCAAGGGCTGCTTGTTTTTTCTTGTTTTCAGCATCTATTGCAATCTGCTTTTTTTGATCTTCTGATTTGTTGTTGAAATAATCAGAGAATACTTTTACAGCATCAAATTTTTTAGCTGAATCTCCTTTTCTGGTTATGGTAATTTTTGTAATAACATCATCTTGAGCGATGGCGTTCACAATACTCATTCCTTGTGTTACCTGACCAAAAATAGTATGTTTTCCTGTTAACCAAGGTGTGTCTTTATGCGTAATAAAAAATTGGCTTCCGTTAGTAGCAGGTCCAGAATTTGCCATTGCTAATATTCCCGCTTTATCAAATTTGGAATCATTAAATTCATCTTTGAAACTATAGCCAGGTCCGCCAGAACCGTTGCCGTCTGGATCTCCGCCTTGAATCATGAAATCTTTGATAACTCTATGGAATTTTAAGCCATCAAAAAAAGGTTTTCCCTTTAATCTTTCAACAGTTAAAAATAGGTTTTTTCCTTCAGCCAGACTTATAAAGTTCGCTACAGTAACAGGTGTTTTTTTATAGAATAACTCAACGGTGATATTCCCTTTATTGGTAGCTATAGTTGCAAATATACCCTCAACAGCAACGGCTGGCTTTGTAGCTGGTTTTGTTGTTGATTTAGTAGCAGGTTTTTTTGCCGGAACTGTTTTTTTTGTGCTTTGTGCGTGTAAATTGATTACTCCTAAAAAAAGTAATAATATGATTTTAGATTTCATTTTTTAAATTTTTTTTTGTTTTTATGATAAATTATTAAGGCTTAAAAATAAATACTTAGAAACTCAGTATCTTTTTTAAATTAATTAGGCATTTTATCCATTAATTCCAGTTCGAAAATAATATTGGTGTTTGGCGGAATTACATCTCCAGCACCAGCTTCTCCATAGGCAAGATGTGACGGAATAAAGATTACAGCTTTGTCTCCAATTGCCATTTTTTCAATACCCTCTATAAAACCAGGAATTAAGCCGTCTTTTCTTCCTATTTGAAAAGGAATTGGAATATATTGTTTAGCTGCCGCTCTTGCTGGATCAAATTTTCCAAAAGTTTTAGAAACATTTTCAAGACTTGAGTCAAATAATGTTCCGTTTTCTAAAAATCCGGCATAATGGATGTAAACGTTTGTTCCTGCAGTTGGCTTCTTACCATTACCTTTTTTAGTAATTGCGTATTGAAGTCCTGTGGAAGTTTTGGGAGAGTTGCTTTTTAATGCTGTAAAGGAAGCTGCTTTTTCATCGCAGACTGCTTTATATTTGATTTCGTATTCTTTTTTTGCTGCAGCTTCGGCGGCAATTTTTTGTTTTTGGCTTTCTGATTCTATTTCGAAATAATCATGGAAAACCTTTATGGCATTAAATTTTTTTGCGTCTTCACCATTTCTGATAATGGTTATGCTTTTTATAAAATCATCCTGCTCTATTTTATTAACTATTTCAAGGTTGTAATCTACCGTATGTCCAAAAATAGTGTGTTTCCCGTCAAGCCAGGGAGTTTCTAAATGCGTGATAAAAAATTGGCAGCTGTTTGTACCCGGACCGTTATTGGCCATTGCCAAAATTCCTCCTTTATCAAATCTCAAATCAGAAAATTCATCTTTGAATTTATAACCAGTATCTCCAGATCCAGTTCCTAATGGATCTCCAGTCTGAATCATGAATTCTTTAATAACTCTATGAAACTTTAATCCATTAAAAAATGGTTTGCCTTTTAGGGTATCATTTATAATATATTCGTTTTCTCCTTCTGCCAGTGTGATAAAATTAGCAACTGTTACAGGGGCTTTTTTATAATCTAATTCTAATAATATGCTGCCTTTATTAGTCTCAATTTCGGCATATAAACCATCAGGTAAATTGTTGTGCTCTTTGTTACAGGAAATTAAAGCTGTAATAAGCAGTAATACAAATAAAACATTTCTTTTCATTCTGATTTCTTTTAATTTGTTAAAGTGTCTTTTACAATAGGTTTTATTGGAGTGCTTGGTTTTACGGCCACAGGCTGCAGCATGTGTTTGTTGTATTCTGCTTCCGGCATAAAATCATTAAGTGTCACAGTACAGAATAAAGGCTGATTAGTGCCTATTTTGTTATTGTCTCCATGATAGCCATATCCCATATGGGAGGTGAAAAGGAAGCGTACTTTTTCTTTTTTGCGCATTAATTTTATTCCGTCTCTCAATCCCATCATGATTTCTTGTTTATCCACTTTGTAGATTTGAGACTCTAACTCTTCTTTTGAATAAATGATATTCCCCTGCAGGTCTTTTATTTCATAATCAAAAAAAGCAATATCACCTTTGACCGGGGTAATACTGTCCGTTAAGTTTCTGGATTCGTAATGATACCAATATCCTTTTTTGGAAGCAATGTATTTTTTTGCCTTGTCACTTTTGATTATAGCTTTGATCTGATCTTCTTCCCCGGCAATAATTTTTTTATTTCGGGCAATAGACTGCTTCATGAAACTTCCTGATGAATGTGAAACAGGTTTTCTCGCTTCCTGTGGCTGTTTGCAGCCCGACAGTAAAACTGCGGAGAAAAATACAATTAGTAATGCTTTAAAATAATTCATAGGTTACTATATTTTTAGATTTTGGACTAAACTTTCAAATTTATTTATGGTTTCTTCCATAGAAACCTCCGATTTTCCTCCAGCAGCGTTACTGTGTCCGCCTCCTTGGAAGTGATCTCTGGCAAATTGGTTTACATCAAAATCACCTTGAGAGCGGAAAGAAATTTTGATAATGTCTTCTTCTTTATTTTCGATAAAAATGGCTGTGAACACAATGCCTTTTATACTTAATCCATAATTGACAATGCCTTCGGTATCTCCTTTTATATAATCAAAACTGTTTAATTCTTCTTGTGTTAATGAAGTGTATGATGTTTTATGATCCATCATAACTTTCATATTCTGTAAAGCTCGTCCTAGTAATTGCAGACGGTTATATGAACTGTTGTCAAATAATAAAGCTGGAATTAATGTATTTTCAACTCCTAGGTCAATTAATTCGGCTACGATTCTATGAGTTGTGCCTGTGGTTTTTGGAAAGCGGAACGAACCAGAGTCTGTCAATATTCCAGTGTAGATACAGGTTGCAATCGTTTTGTCTAAATCTTCTTTTTTGTCCAAAAATGAAATGAAGTTATAAATCATTTCGCAGGTTGATCCAAAAGCAACATCCGAATAGGTATATACTGCATAATTATCCGGTTTTTGATGATGATCGATCATGATAAACGGTGCAGAAAGTTTTTCTAAAGCCTGTTCCATTTCGCCCACTCTGTGAAGTGCATTAAAATCTAAAGTAAAAACAAGTTCTGCTTCCTCAAGGATTTTGGTACAGTTTTCTTTGTCTTTTTCATATACCTTAACCGTTTCTGAGCCTGGCATCCAAGCTAGAAAATCGGGGAAATCATTAGGTGAAATCACTGTTGGACTGTGGCTGTTTTTTAGCAGAAAATGGTATAATGCTAATGTTGAACCCATGGCGTCTCCGTCTGGACCTCTATGTGGAATTATGGCAATCTTTTTTGGAGTTGATAATAACAACTGTATCGCTTGTATGTCTTGTATATTCATAGTTTGCGAAATTACATTTTTTTAATTTAATGCTGAAATCATTTAGATAATTAACATGTTTTTGCAATTTTGGTTTGTTTTATTCCGATTGTTTTTCAGAATTGTTTTTTATCAAAATAAGGAGATCATTTATTTGTGAATTAAGATCATCGATTTCAGCGTCATATTCATTATTATTTTCATTTATTTTTTTATACGAAAGGTTATATGATTTTATGCGCAGTTTGCAATATTCTAATAAATTTTTATTTTGGTCATGCAATGATTCAGGAAGACTCAAACGTTCTAAATTTTTTAATAAAACAACGTTTTCCTCCCAATAATAAATCCCTCTTTCTTTTATCATATACAAAATGTGTTCTTTACTGTCACTATAATCCCGATAGGATTCTAATGCTAATTTTTCCATTTCAATAAAATCCTGCATTCCAGTTTCATATTCCGCTATCTGATAGATGAAAATTTTCTTCTCCTTACATACAGTAATGAAAAGCGCACCAAGAATTATGGCAAATGAGGTGATTACTGCCAAAGCTGTTTTTCTTTTTTCAGATAGAATAACAAGGACTATACCAGCTATTATGCCAAAGCTCAATCCCCCAATATGTGCCGCTCCATCAATGCCTTCTTTAAAACTGCCCAAGATATTTATGGCTGTAAAAAGGACTAAGGAGGATAATAAATTTGTATTTATTTTTTTGTCAATGGTTTTAAATGAAAGCAACGGTAATAAAATACCGTACATTCCAAAAACTGCACCAGATGCACCTGCACTCACTAAATTGTTATTCCAGTATAAGCTACTTAGACTGGCTATTATACCGGCTAAAATATATGTTATAAGAAATCCCCATTTTTTTAGATGAGACTCCAAGAGTAAACCTGCATAGGCCAATGCAAAACAGTTCATTAACAAATGAAGTATGCCAATATGCACAAAACAGGCAGAAATTATTCGCCACCAATTGTTCTCGATCGTTAAAGGGCCATAATTTCCGCCCCAATCAATAATGTCGTTGATTTCTGGAGAAAAAGGATTTACACCAGAAAAGCACATAATCAGAAAGTACAGAATATTTATATTGATTAGTATTGGAGTAATAAAATAGTCTTTGGCTGGTATAAATATTGAAAAGAATGAATAGAAAGCTGTTATTTTTTTTTCTTCGGATGTATATGATTGTACTTCTCTTTTTTCGGCAGTGATACATTCCTGAAAATAGCTTTCGTTTTCATCTGCAATTGCTTTTTCTTTTTTTACATCATAGAATAAATCCAAAAAGGACTCTACGTTTTTTTTATTCCTGCTACGGTCATAAATTTGATTTCCATTACTCCAGCTTATTATGAAAGCATCTTCATCTTTTAAATCAATAAGAATCCGCTCATTCCAAGTGTTAGATTTGTTTTGGGATTCAGCAATTAATTCCGTTTCATTTATTTCAATTAGTCTCCAATCTAATTTTTTGATGGTTTCAATTGCAATAAAAAAATAATGTAGCTTGGTTATTTTATTAAGAGACTGGTATTGTGAATAGGAAGAAGGGAATCCAAAAGCCATTTTCTAGTGATTGAGTTTATAATGTAACAATACTACAAAAAAAATCATAAAAAAGTGTTTTTTGGCTAGAGGTATTTCAGTCTTTTTTTTCTAATGCTTTGGTACAAAATAGATTTAGGACCTTTCACAATCTGTGATTTGTAAATCCCGACAGAACCCGAAAAAAAGTAAGCGATGACACAGGCAATTCCAATATAAATACCGCAATTAATTCCAAAAAGTTCCATTCCCATTACAGTACAGGCGATAGGAGTATGGGTTGCTCCAGAGAATACTGCAACAAATCCCATTCCGGCCAATAAAGCTATCGGCAAAGGAACAATAACCGATAATGCACTTCCTAAAGTTGCTCCAACAAAAAAAAGCGGGGTAACTTCACCGCCTTTAAATCCAGCCCCGAGTGTAAAACCTGTAAAAAGTATTTTTAAAAGAAAATCGTAAGGTGCATTCTGAATTGAAAAAGTATTCACAATCACAGGAACTCCAAGTCCTATATATTTTGTAGTGCCAATAAAATAAATTGAAACTGCCAGAATAATTCCGCCAATGAAAGGTCTTAACGGCGGGTATTTTATGTTTTTTGAAAATATTTTTCCCCAAAAATGGGTGCTTCTGGAAAAAAGCAACGCTGTAAATCCAAACAAAATACTGACGATAATTATCCAAAAGAAAGCAGTAAAACTCATGGCGGGAATTTCAGGAATACTGTAATGAGTGTGCTTTATTTTCCAGAATTCAACTGTAAAATATGCGATGTAGGCTGCCGCAAATGACAATACGATGCTTTTGATATTAATTCTGCTGAAAAAAACAATTTCCAAAGCGAAAATT
Organism: uncultured Flavobacterium sp.; assembly: GCA_963511475.1. GTDB lineage: Bacteria > Bacteroidota > Bacteroidia > Flavobacteriales > Flavobacteriaceae > Flavobacterium. The sequence continues at coordinate 54,974 of CAUPJC010000031.1, read as the reverse complement.
GCACCCGCTAATGGCGTTCCAAAAACGGATGCAAAACCAGCACTTATTCCCAAGATGATTAAGATTCTTCTTTCGGAATTACTGAGTTTGAAAATAGAGGTGCATACATCAGCAATTGCACCGCCCATTTGTACGGCAGTTCCTTCTCTTCCTGCAGATCCTCCAAATAAATGTGTAATCAATGTGCCCAAAAGAACCAATGGCGCCATCATAAAAGGAATCCTTTTTTCGGATTTGTTGTATTCTTCCAAAAGAAGATTGTTTCCTTTTGCGATTTTGGGATCGGATATAAAGTAAAGATATCCAATAAATAATCCTCCAAATGGCAAGAGCCAAATAATCCAATTATTTTGAATTCTGATTTGGGTAACAAATTCTAATGAGACTAAAAATAAAGCCGATGCCGATCCAGAAAAAATGCCTATCAGACAGCAAATGAAAAACCATTTGAGTGAGATAAGCATTATTTGTTTTATTTTTTGAAAATCCATTAACTGCAATACTTTTTTTAATTAATTTCTGTAGCTATTAAGTCCTCAATGATTAGCTTTTGGAGCTATTCAATAATTACTGTTATGCTAAAGTAGTATAAAGTTGTTTAATTTTAAAGCTATTGCAGTTGTTCCGTTAGGAACTAAATATTGGTAGAAAAAAAAATACATAGAGCATTTGTCCCGTAGGGACTATACAGGTTACATTAATTCTTTGAAAATATATTTTTCGTCATATTCTACTTCAAATTTATCAAGAAAATCAATATACTCTTCTTTAAATGTTTTGTTTTTATGATGTGTTTCTTGGTTTTGAATGTAATTTAGAACATTTGGAATTTGTGATTTACTATAAGAAAAAGCGCCAAATCCTTCTTGCCATTCAAAGTGACCTGCAGTTAGCTTATTCTGATTAATCCATAATGATGAACCTTGTTTTACATCTTTCATTAAATCAGAAATAGATTGAGAAGGTCTTACTCCTACCAAAATATGGACATGATCAGACATTCCATTTATGCTTAAAAGTTTATGTTTGTTATTTTGTACAATTCCAGTTATGTATTTGTATAGGGAATCTTTCCATTCGGCTTTAATAATCCCAGTTCTATATTTAACGGCAAAAACAAAATGAATGTGGATTTGTGTATATGTATTTGGCATATTAGTTTAGTCCCTATGGGACAAAATGGACTTGGTTCATATTTTTTTTCTACCAATGTTTAATTCCTACGGAATATACTTGGATTATTCTGATATAATTATAGTTGCCAATGTTTAATTCCTGTCGGAATATATTGGAGTTTTTCTGATACAATTATGACTGCCAATGTTTAATTACTGTCGGAATATACTTGGATTATTCTGATATAATTATGGCAGCCAATGTTTAATTCCAGTCTAAATATATTTGAATTTTTCTGATACAATTATGACTGCCAATGTTTAATTACTACCGAATATACTTGGATTATTCTGATATAATTATGGCAGCCAATGTTTAATTCCAGTCGAAATATATTTGAATTTTTCTGATGCAATTACGGTTACCAATATTTAATTCCTACGGAATATACTTGAATTATTTTGATGTAATTATGGCTATCAATATTTAATTCCCAACGGAACATATTTGGATCATTCAGATGTAATTGAGGCTGTCAATACTTAATTTCTAACAGGATATATTTTAATTATTCCGAGGCAATTGCAGTAAATTCGATTTCAACCAAATATTCTGGAGCAACCAATTGGTTGATGCCGTAAAATCCCGTAGTTGGTTTGATGTCTTTAAAGAAAGCAGCATGTGCTGTTGCAACAGCTTCAAATGTTAAAACATCGGTTGTAAAAATTCGGGTTCGGATTACATCTTTCATCCCTACGTTAAGATCTTCCAGTACTTTTTCGACTCTTTCAAGAATGTTTAAAGTTTGTGCGTGAGCATCATCTGCTTTTACTTTTTCACCATCTACGATTGCAACAGTTCCAGATACTTCAATGATGTTTCCTATGCGTACTGCGCGGCAATATCCCATTTTGTCTTCCCAAGGTGATCCGGTTAAGATGTTTTCTCTTTTCATTATTTAGTTTTTTAAGTTTGTTAATTGCTTTTTAATGCGGGTGAATTTTGATTAAAGTGCGAATTTATAAAAATTAGAATTAAAAAAAGAGTCACTTTTGGGACTGCAGGCTTATTGTGATTGAATTGGGACTTTTATCACAAAATCGTTAAGATATTTTTAATTTATTCGGATTATTTACATAGAAACCAAAGCTTGTATGAAGATATTTAGACATAATTCTTTAATGAACCTTAATGCCTTTATGGTTTAAAAAAAAATGTATAATTGCAAATGATGTAACTAGGTGTTTAGAGTTTCTTAACAGGTCTGTAAAAATAAATTATGTTAGTTTTGTGATTCTATAAGTATTGTTTTTTTATTTTTGAAAATATTTTAAGGCAAAAAACCTACCTTTTTTAATATTATGAAACAAATATATTTATTTATTTTTCTGATAGGTTTTATAACTTGTTCGCAGGCTCAAGTGGAGTTTAGTAATAAGTTTAAGGGAATTCCTCCTGCAAATATCAAGTCCAAACCAGAAAAGAAGGATATACCGCCAACGGATCCAAATATTCCTGTGATTATACCTCCAAATGTTTATAAGAGTCCTAATATAATTCAATCGGCTCCCAATCCTGTTGATGATTATAAGGTTAAAACCAAAACTGAAATGTCAATGATTCCCAAGAATGAGTTTATCAATCCTGGAGATGAAGTGAGAGACAGACTGAATAAAAGAACAGATCGCCAAGAAGGATTGGCTTATCGCCGTAACCAGGATTTAGGCACTTATAAATCTACTGCCGATGCTGCCACAGTTATGTACAGGGATGCTCAGTATGTTGATGGTGATTTGATTCGAGTGTATCTGAACGGAGTAATTATACAATCTCAAGTGTATTTGGACAGCAATTTTAAAGGTTTTGAAATTACACTGAAAAAAGGTTTCAATAAAATTGATTTTGAAGCAATAAATCAAGGGGATTCTGGTCCCAACACAGCCGAATTCAAAGTTTATGATGATAAAAAGAATCTTATTTCGGCTAGTGAATGGAATTTAGGAACTGGATTTAAAGCTACTATTATTATTGTTAAAGAATAACTGGCTGTTCTTACTTAAAAAGGATCAGCAGTTACTTTGAATTTCATATTTGCTTTTACCTCTATATCTTGGGTAACAGTTTCTTTTGTTATTACTTTGGTTCGTATTTTATAACTGGAAGCTTTAATGTATTTGTCCAGTTTTTGAGAAGTACAGGTTAGATTGATTGTGTTTGCCGATGAATTGATGTTATCAAGAAACGCTAATTCAATTTCGTCATCTGCAGCTGTAGAAATGTACATATGAACCGATTTTAGAAAGCTGAACGTTTTACCTGCAGGACTTGGAATACTCAATTTTAATTCCTGAAGTTTCACATTTTTAACCAAATCTGTGTTGGTATTATTGTTCTTGAATTCGGCAGATGAATTGGTAGTGACATCAGGAGTAGCTACTTCAAAAGGAGAATCAAACGGTAAACCGCTTTCTATTTTGAATGTGGTCTCATTAGAAATTGTAAAAGTCAGTAATTTATCCACTTCACTGCATGAAACTGCAAATATGCATAAAATTGCCATTGTTAAAATTGTGATTTTTTTTGTTTTCATTTTTTAAAAATTAAGATTTGGAGTTTTTAAACAGAACCTAATCCAAGTTCTATATATTTTGTTTTAACGTGCTAATATCCGAATTAGTATTGAATTAAAAATGCTGGATGGCAGCTGAAATTTATTTTAGAAATATAAAATTGAATATTTTCTGTCTGTTTCGATATTCTTTTAAACTTGATAATTATTGTTTTTTTGACTCCGTTTTTTGAATTTATTTAATTCATTGGACAAAAATGAACGAAAGTTATTGGATAAAAATAAAATAGAAAATTTTTCAAAATACCATTTTTCAATTCCGAATATATAAAGTATTTTTGCGCATGCAACTCAACGTACTTATTTTAGATTTCGGATCGCAATATACACAGCTTATTGCGCGTAGAGTTCGCGAATTAAATATATTCTGCGAAATTTTTCCTTACAATCATTTTCCGAGTGATTTATCAAGTTATAAAGCCGTAATTCTTGGAGGAAGCCCTTTTTCTGTTAGAGGAGAAGATGCACCACATCCAGATTTATCACAAATTAGAGGTAAACTGCCTATGCTTGCCGTTTGTTACGGAGCGCAATATTTAGCCCATTTTAGCGGTGGTGAAGTAGCAGCTTCTAATACAAGGGAATACGGAAGAGCGAATTTATCCTATATTAAGGAAGACGAAACTTTCTTTGAAGGCGTTTCCGAAAACAGTCAGGTATGGATGAGCCACAGTGATAGCATCAAAGCATTGCCTGCTAATGGAATAAAATTAGCAAGTACACACGATGTAGAATATGCTGCTTACAAAATTGAAGGTGAAACTACTTATGCAATTCAATACCATCCAGAAGTTTTTCACTCTACGGATGGATCAAAAATGTTAGAGAACTTCTTAGTGAAAATCGCTGAGGTTCCTCAAAATTTCACGCCAGGTGCTTTCGTTGAAGAAATCGTAGCTGAAATGAAAGAGAAAATTGGAAACGATAAAGTTGTTTTGGGTCTTTCTGGAGGTGTAGATTCAACAGTAGCTGCGGTTTTATTACATAAAGCGATTGGCAAAAACCTGTATTGTATTTTCGTAAATAACGGATTGCTTCGCAAAAATGAATTCCAAAGCGTTTTAGATCAATACGAAGGAATGGGATTGAACGTAAAAGGAGTAGATGCTTCTCAACGTTTTTATGATGCCCTTGCTGGGGTTACTGATCCAGAATTAAAAAGAAAAGCCATTGGTAACGCCTTTATCGAAGTTTTTGATGCAGAATCACATCTTATCGAAGATGTTACCTGGTTGGCACAAGGAACAATATATCCTGATGTTATCGAATCAGTTTCCGTTAAAGGACCATCGGCAACTATCAAATCACACCATAATGTGGGTGGTTTGCCAGATTATATGAAATTGAAGATTGTTGAGCCTTTGCGTATGCTTTTCAAAGATGAAGTGCGCAGAGTAGGAGCAACTTTAGGAATTGATCCAGAATTATTAGGAAGACATCCTTTCCCAGGACCAGGATTGTCTATTCGTATTTTAGGAGATATTACTTTGGAAAAAGTTCAAATTTTGCAGGATGTTGATAAAGTTTTTATTGACGGATTAAAATCTTGGGGATTGTATGATAAAGTTTGGCAGGCTGGAGCAATTTTGCTTCCGGTAAACAGTGTTGGAGTAATGGGAGATGAGCGTACTTACGAAAAAGTGGTAGCACTTCGCGCAGTAGAATCTACTGACGGAATGACCGCAGACTGGGTACATTTGCCTTATGAATTCTTAATGAAAGTTTCTAATGATATTATCAATAAAGTAAAAGGTGTGAATCGTGTCGTTTACGATATTAGTTCAAAACCGCCTGCAACAATTGAGTGGGAATAGTAATTTTTTTAACATTAAGTCGTTACATTTGTAACGACTTAATTGTTTAAACCTACTTATTTATGAAAGAATTTTCAAGATTTTTATTCTTTGTTGCTTTTGTATCAAATGTCTCTTTTGGACAGCAATCAACAGCTAAGCATGCAGTTTTAAAAGGCGAAACAATCCCCCAAATCGCTCAAAACTACAAAACTACACCTTCTGAAATTTATAGATTAAATCCAGAAGCCCAAAATGGAATTTCAGAAAACCAAATACTGAATGTTCCTGAATTACTCCCCCAAACTCCAAATTCGATTACGCATACTGTTGCTCCAAAAGAAACATTGTTTGGATTGGCGGCAAAGTATAATGTTAAAGCAGAAGCTATTCAAAATGCGAATGCGGGTTTATTAACTAATGGACTGCAGGTTGGTCAGCAATTGGTTATTCCGCAGGATTCTAAAACAGAAACTGTATTGTCGAAAAATACTCATTTAGTACAGCCCAAAGAATCGCTATTTAGCATTGCCAGACTTTATAATGTATCTGTTGAAGATTTAGATAAAGCTAATACGGCTCTTTTGAAAAACGGACTGCAGATCGGGCAGGAAATTACGATTCCAAATAAAAAGAAGACCCTTGACGGAAGAGTAAGAGTTATCAATGCCGAAACTGTTTTTTATGTGGTTAAACCAAAAGAAACTAAATATTCTATAGCCAAGCAATTTGGAATTACTGTTGAGCAATTGGAATCCCAAAATCCAGAAATTGTAAACGGATTGACCGAAGGAAATAAGCTGGCAATAAATACAAAAGAAGTTAAGCCAGCTAATGAAAATGAAGAGCTGATGCTTGCTTTGGCCGAAAAACAAGTGGTGGTTGAAAAATCTAAAGCGAAGGAAAAAGAAATCAATAGTTTAAAAGATAAACTAGAATTGCAACAAGAAATAAATCAAAGAGTAGTTAAGGTTAATGGTCTTTTGGTGGATTTGAAAGAAATTGATAATACAAAAGAAAATTCTGCTGAAAAATTAAGATTGGTTTTAGAAGCTAATAAAAATATTCAGGAAATTCTTTTGGTAAAACTAGATTCATTGGTAAATACGATGAGCAAAGATTTAACAGCTTTGAAAAAAACAGAGTTAGTCGATCTTGAAGAATCTATTCGCTTACAAAAGATTTCTAACGAAAATATTCAAAAAACCAATGAATTATCGCAGCAGCTTAAAAAAGAATTGGCTAATAATAGAAAAGTATATACAGGCTTGATGGACAAAGCAGAACGTATTGCTGTAGAAGAAAATCAAGAGTACAAGAAAAGTATCCGCGAAAATAGCAAAACCCAGCCAGTTGAAGCAAAAGCTGTAAAATTGACTCCAGCCGAATTGAAAACCATGGAAATGCAGCAACGTGTTCGTGATTTAAACAATATAAAGCTGATTACGAAACTGGATTCGCTGAATAATGAAAGCAAAGCCGAATTGAGACTGCACATCAGTAAAGCTGATTTTTACAGTAAGCAGGCCAGAACGTTTGATGATAATTTAGCCAAATTAAAAAATAAGAGCTATCAAAATAAAGCATCAGAAGCACAGGCAAAAACTAAAACAGCAGCAGTTTCAAAATCACTTACATTAGAACAGGTGAAAAAAGAATTGGCAAAACAGCCTGCTAAAGTTAAGTCAATAAAAATTGAGAAAGTAGAAGGCGTGAAGGATTTGAAAGCTGGTTATTATGTTGTGTTAGGAAACTTTCAGGATGCTAAGGAAAGAGATGCTTTTATCAAGAAACTGTCGGATTCCGGTTCTTTAGAGAGTAATTTCTTTTATAATATAAATCTGCTTTCGTATTATGTGTATTCAAAAATAGAAGCAACTAAAGAAGAAGCTCAGTACGAGTGTATTCAAAAGCTAGGCAAACCGCTTTTTGAAAAAGCCTTTATTGCAAATGTAGTTTCTGAGTAATTCAATTAAAGAATAAATTAACACTCTTTAGAGAAAGTATCTGTAATAAAGGCGGTATTTTTACTAAAATTAATAAATGGTTCTATCAATTATGAAGTATTTTTTTGTAACAATTTGCACAATATTTTTTTCACTGACATCAGTTATAGCACAGGAAAAGATTGATAAGTACATCGTTGGTAAGGGCGAAACAGTAAATCAGATTGCTCAAAAATTTAATGTTACTCCTTACGATATTTATAGACTTAATCCAGATGCACAAAAAGGATTGAAACCCAATAGTGTTTTGTTGATTCCAAAAAGTAAAGGAAAAATTGCTGAACAGCCTTTAAAATCAGTAGCTAAGCAACAGCCAAAAACTCATGTTGTACTGGCAAAAGAAACGTTATTTGGTATTGAAAAAAAATACGATGTAACTGATGCCGATTTGAAAAAAGCGAATCCGGATCTTGAAAAATTAGGTTTGCAGGTAGGTCAAATCTTGAATATTCCGTCCAAAAACAGTCCGAAAACAAATACAGTTGTTAAGAGTACTGTTATTTATCATACGGTATTGCCAAAAGAAACCAAATTTTCAATAGCTAAGAAATATAATATTACTATTGAAGAATTGGAACGAAAAAATCCTGAGATTGTAACTAATTTAGAAATCGGTTATGAGTTATTGATAAAAGGAAGCAGACCAAAAACAGCCCCAAAAACAGTTGTTACAGAAACAAAAACTGCTCCGGTAAACACAATACCGATTGCCAAAGCTGAGCCTGTCAGTTATATTGATTATACTGTAAAGCCCAAAGAAACTTTCTATAGTTTATCTAAGCAGTATGGGTTGACACAACAGCAGTTAGTTGATTTGAATCCAGCTTTATCAAGCGGTGTTCAAGAAGGGATGGTTTTGAAAGTGCCGTCAAAATCAAATCAGATTGCATCCAATTCTGCGAAACAAAATGTTGTTCTGACGACGAAAAATAGTAACCACAAAAAGACTTTAGTGTTATTATTTCCTTTTAATGTTGCCAAAAATGGGGGAGATACGATCAGTTCCAATGTCAATCGATTAAATAACGATAAATTTCTGAATATGACTTTAGATTTTTATTCGGGTGCATTGATGGCGATAGATTCTGCCAAACAAGTTGGAGTTACTATGGATGTTAAGATTTTTGACTCGAATGAAACAAAAACAACTTCAAATACCGCAACTATTTTTTCTAATAACGATCTTGCAAATGCCGATGCTGTAGTTGGACCGTTTTATCAGAGCAATGTAGAAAAAATGGCAAATATGCTTGAGCAAAGCAATGTGCCTGTTATTTCTCCGCTGTCAAAAGATGAGGGCAATCCAGCTCCAAATTTATATCAGTCAATTGTTCCTGTCGCTGATTTGAAATCTGCCATGTTTGATTTCATGAATGCAAAGCAGGGAAACATAATAGCGGTTATTGATAAGAAAAAAGAAACTATCAGAAAATATATTTTAGAGAATCAAAAAGAAGTCAAAATAGCTCCGCTGACTCCAACAGGAGGTTTGAATATTGAAGGTTTTAAAAGCCAATTCGTCAAAGACAGAATGAATTATGTCATTCTCGAAACAGGCAATACGGGGATGATAAAATATACGATAAATGCAATGGTCAGTGTTATGTCAGCTTATCAGGTGCAGCTGGTTATTCTTGAGCCAAACGAAACTTTGGATACTGATGAAATCAGTTTCGAAAATTTGATGAAGCTGCATTTGATGTATCCTTCAGCAACCCGCGAAAACAATTCTCCGGAAGCACTGCTGTTTATGCAGAGTTACCGAAAAAAAAATAAAGTAAATCCAAGCACTTATGCAATCCGAGGTTTTGATATTACTTTTGATACTATGATGCGTTTGTCGCAAGACAAAACCTATCAGGAAACTGCCGAAACAATGATAACAGAACAAGTGGAAAGCAAGTTTGAGTACCACAAAAAAGAAGAAGGCGGTTATGTCAATAAAGGGGTTTATATCCTGTATTATGACACGGATTTGACCGTTAAAGAAGCGAAGTAGTTTTCAGGTGGCAGAATTCAGATTGCAGAAAATAAACTGCTGATAACTTATCATTCATAATTCATAATTTAAAAACAATGACTTCAAAAGTAACTTATTTAGGTGATTTAAGAACTTCATCCATACACATACAATCAGGTACTGAAATCCTTTCAGATGCTCCAGTAGATAATAACGGAAAAGGAGAAGCTTTCTCTCCAACCGATTCTGTTGCCAATGCTTTGGCGACCTGTATGATGACAATTATGGGAATAAAAGCGAGGGATTTGAATATTGATTTTCAAGGTTCAACAGCAGCAGTTACTAAAATCATGAATGCCGAACCAAGACGAATCGGAGCAATCGAAATTGTTTTTGAAATGGTTGGTGTTTTGGAACAAAAAGACAAAACGATTTTGGAAAGAGCTGCAATGACTTGTCCTGTTTTCTTAAGCTTGAATACTGATATTGAAAAAAGGATTAGTTTTAATTGGAAGTAAATCGGATAATGATTGTTTTCATATTATATTGGTGTACAAAATTTTAAACTAAATTAAATGCTATTAAGTATAAATAATCAGATTGATATTTTAGATATTATCACACTTATAATTAGTCTAGTAGCATTAGTTGCGACACTTAGAAAAAAAGAGTTTGGGAAGTTTTATTTTACACCAAAAAAAGACAAGAAAAGTGATATATGGATAAAGCTTATAAAATCAGATTTATACGATTTGAAATTCGTTTGCGAGCCATATAAAGACATGTTATGTAGAATTAATTTGGTTAATCCAGATGATGGTACAGATTTGGTTTTAGAATTTCCTAGCGAAACTAAACCAATATTTGAAATTGGATTACTTAAACAAAATACAACTGTAAAATTCAGAAGCTGTAATTCCTCAGTAATCCATGTTGAATTTAAAGATAAATATAATAATCACTATTCTCAAAAGTTAACTCAAGAAAAAATTTCTGAAAGATTCCACAAAAACTTTTGGAACTTGACTTTTGTTGGCTCATAAAATTATAATAAGAGATTAATATTCATTACTTTAGTCTGGTAATGTATAATACTTCCGTCTTAGTTTAAGATGATTCTATGATTGCAGAGATGATCTTTAAATGAAAGTTTAGTCTTTTTTAATACCAATTGTCAATTTGCCAAATGTTATTAATTAAAAAATGAACAACCAATTCACAACATTCACAACCTTGGATCAAAACCAAAAACAACTCATAAAATTAGCCCATACAAAAATGCCCTTTGGTAAATACGAAGGCTGGTTTCTTATCGATATTCCGGAGTATTACATTGTATGGTACAGCAATAAAGGTTTTCCAAAAGGAGAGCTCGGAGAACAATTAAAATTAATTTATGAGTTAAAACTCAACGGACTCGAAGAATTAATTCGGAACATAAAAAAGAAGTATCCAAAACCTTAATTAGAATGTTAATTTATTGGAATTTTGACAGTTAAATTAAAGTTGTTTGTTAATTAGCTAATAATCAATTTAGTCTAAAAATCTAATTATCTAACGCTCTAGTATTCCAATTAAATTTGTACTTTTGCCACGTTTTTTACACAACTACAATACAAACAACAACAGAATGAATCAAACGAAATATATTTTTGTTACAGGCGGTGTGACTTCTTCTTTAGGGAAAGGAATTATAGCGGCATCTTTGGCAAAATTGTTACAGGCAAGAGGATATAGAACGACTATTCAAAAATTTGACCCCTATTTAAATGTTGACCCAGGAACCTTGAATCCGTATGAGCATGGCGAATGTTATGTAACAGATGATGGCGCGGAAACTGACTTGGATTTGGGACACTACGAACGTTTCTTGAATGTACCGACTTCTCAGGCCAATAATGTAACTACTGGCAGAATTTATCTTTCGGTAATAGAAAAAGAACGCCGAGGAGAATTTCTAGGTAAAACGGTTCAAGTTGTACCTCATATCACCAACGAAATCAAAGACAGAATGCAATTGCTGGGTAATTCTGGTGATTATGATATTATTATTACTGAAATCGGTGGTACTGTCGGGGATATTGAATCTTTGCCTTATATTGAATCGGTACGTCAATTGGTGTGGGATTTAGGTGAAAATAACGCAATTGTTATTCACTTGACTTTGGTTCCTTATTTGGCAGCAGCCGGAGAATTAAAAACAAAACCAACACAGCATTCTGTTAAAACTTTGATGGAAAGCGGTATCAAAGCTGATATCTTGGTATGTAGAACAGAACATGAGATTTCAGATGAAATTCGTAATAAATTAGCACTGTTTTGTAATGTAAAAAGAGAAGCAGTTATTCAATCTATTGATGCTTCAACTATTTATGAAGTGCCAAATTTAATGCTAGAAGAAGGATTAGATGTTGTGGCTTTGAAAAAATTGGATTTACCTAAAAAAGCAGCTCCGGATTTAAAAACCTGGAATACTTTTTTACGCAGACTGAAATTCCCAAAACATACCGTAAATATCGGTTTGATTGGAAAATATGTAGAAATGCAGGATTGCTACAAATCTATTTTGGAAGCTTTTATTCATGCAGGTGCTGCGAATGAGACTAAAGTTAATGTTATCTCGATTCACTCAGAATTTATAGACACAGAAAATATTACGGAGAAATTGTCAGGTTTAGATGCGATTCTAGTTGCTCCAGGTTTTGGAGAAAGAGGAATCGAAGGAAAAATTGAAACCATTCGTTATGCAAGAGAAAATAATGTTCCGTTTTTCGGAATTTGTTTGGGAATGCAAATGGCGATTATCGAATATTCTCGAAATATATTAGGATTGGCTGATGCGAATTCTACCGAGATGAACGATAAAACCAAAAATCCTGTAGTGAATTTGATGGAAGATCAAAAAAACGTTACAGACAAAGGAGGAACAATGCGTCTTGGAGCATGGAAATGTGAAATCACACCAGATTCATTAGCGTATAAAATCTACGGTAAAACATCTATTTCAGAGCGTCACCGTCACCGTTATGAATACAACAGTCAGTATGTTGACCAATTGCAAAAAGCAGGTTTAATTTCGTCTGGAGTAAATCCTGACACTGGTCTTGTGGAGATTGTAGAATTAGAAAATCATCCTTTCTTTATTGGTGTGCAATATCATCCGGAATATAAAAGTACAGTAGCAAATCCGCATCCTATTTTTGTGAGTTTTGTAGCAGCAGCGGTTAAGTCAAAAAAGAAATAAAAGCTTAATTAGATTTTAGAAATGATTTTTTTCAAAATGTAACATTAAAGATGTTTTGATGACTAACGGAATCAGTTTCTAATTCATCAAATTAGGAAGGCAAAAACAACAACAAATAAAAATGGAAGAAAAAAAATTAGACCTTAACTCGATTATAGGGATGTTATTAATCGCTGGTATATTCTTTTGGATGATGTACCAAAACAAACCTTCAGAGGCGCAACTTGCTGCAGAAAAGGCTAAAAAAGAATTGGTTGCAAAAGAAGCTCAAGCTAAGGCTGCGGCAGTAAAACCAGTTGAAACTCCTGCAGCTCCTGTAGCGGGTGATTCTACTCAGCTGGCTCAATTACAAAAAACATTGGGAGGTTTTGCTTATTCTGCGACTTTGCCTTCAGCAAAAAATGATATTACAACAATCGAAAATGATTATGTATTATTAAAAATTGCTAATAAAGGAGGTTACATTGTTGAGGCTACTTTGAAGAATTTTGAAAAATTCGAAAAAAAATCAGGTCAATTGGTGTCTTTGATTAAAGATAACAATGCCGATTTAAATATTCAGCTGCAGACAAATGACAATAGAGTTTTAAATACTAAAAACCTTTATTTCGAACCTACACTTACTAAAGTTGGTGATGATCAGATTCTTTCGATGAAATTGAAAGCTGGTGCTAATGAGTATTTGGAGTACAAGTACATTTTGAAACCAAAAGATTATATGGTTGGTTTTGATGTTCGTTCCCAAGGCTTGAGTAAAGTTTTGAATACCGCTAAACCATTGGATTTGCAATGGAATTTGAAAACCTACAGAACAGAGAAAAGCATTTCGTATGAAGATCGCTATACACTTTTGAACTACGAGCATGATGATGAAAAGTTTAGTAATGTCAATGATGGTCAGGATAAAGAAGAATCGCTTGAAAAAGTAAGTTATGTTGCTTATAAACAACATTTTTTCGCCTCTATTTTGTTAACAAATACTCCTTTTGATAAGGCAGTTCTAAAATCTAATAAATTAGTTGTTGATGAAAAGGTGGATACCGTATTTGTAAAACAATTTAATGCAAATATGCCTTTAGCTTTTACTAATGGTGAGCTGGATTATAAAATGAATTGGTATTTTGGACCTTCGGATTATCAAACTTTAAAATCCTATGATAAGCATTTAGAAAAAATAATTCCATTAGGTTGGGGTATTTTTGGATGGATAAATATGTTTATTTTTATTCCATTATTTGGATTTTTGAGCGGTAATATTTCATACGGTATAGCAATTATCATTTTTACGATTCTTATTAAAATAGCGATGTCGCCTATTACTTATAAGTCATTCCTTTCTCAGGCGAAGATGAAAGTATTGCGTCCTGACATTACAGAATTGGGTGAAAAATTCAAAAAAGATCCAATGAAGAAACAGCAGGAAACGATGAAGCTTTATAATAAGGCGGGCGTGAATCCTATGGCGGGATGTATTCCGGCTTTGATCCAGATTCCGTTTATGTACGCTTCGTTTCAGTTTTTTCCATCTGCTTTCGAATTAAGACAAAAAGGATTTCTTTGGGCAGATGATTTGTCTTCATTTGACTCGATTTATAAATTGCCATTTCATATTCCGTTATACGGTGATCATATCAGTTTGTTTCCAATTTTGGCAGCCATTGCGATTTTCTTTTATATGAAAATGACATCAGGCGACCAGCAAATGGCAGCTCCTCAACAGGATGGAATGCCGGATATGGCCAAAATGATGAAAATCATGATTTACGTTTCGCCAATCATGATGTTGATTTTCTTCAATAGTTATGGTGCAGGATTGAGTTTGTATAACTTTATTTCGAATTTGATTACTATCGGAATTATGTTTGTAATCAAAAATTATATTGTTGATTCAGATAAAATTCATGCTCAGATTCAAGAGAACAAGCTGAAAGAGCCTAAAAAACCAGGTAAATTCCAGCAGAGACTTCAAGAAGCTATGGAACAGGCAGAAGCTCAGAAAAAAACAAAAAAGAAATAAAATATAAAACTTTTGAATATAAAAAAGCTCCTCATAAAAAAGGAGCTTTTCGTTTTTAACAAATTATTCTAACATCCAATTTATTATTTTATTCAAACGTTGGTAACAAGACTTTATCTAATACATGTATGATTCCATTAGAACATTGAACATCAACTGCAATGATATTGCAATTTCTTCCACTTACATCCAACAGACGGGTTGGAGTGAATTTTACTGTAACGTCTTGTTCTGAAAAAGTTGTTACAACTTGATTGTTTGTCAATTGAGTTGATTGTACATTGGCACCTGCAACTACATGATATTTTAAAGTTTTTTCTAATACATTGACTGGAATTGCTGCTAATCCAGAATAACCAGTTTCTGTCAAGAAAGCCCCAAATGCATCGTTTGTTGGTGCAAATACTGTGAATGGTGAACTGGCAGTGCCTGATAATATTCCTGCAAATCCAGAAGCTGGATTATAGGTTAAAGCGGCTACTAATGTTGAAAAGTTTGGATTCGCAACTGCGTGATCTACTATTGTAGGAAGTCCTATAACTGCATCTACAACATGAATTACTCCATTTGTTGCCATAATATCTCGTGTTACTACTTTGGCCACGCCATTTAGTTTTACACCAGATGAAGTATTAACATACATGCTTAGAGTATTTGTTGTTGATGCTCCTCCTTTTGCAAGAGTTTTAATGTATCCTGTTATTAAATCGGTAGATTTTACTTTGCCTGTTACTACATGATTAAGTAATATTTGAGTCAATGCGGGAGTTGGTACATCTTTTATCGAGGCATATGGAGTGGTTTTAAGAAAAGCTGTGAAAGCCGCATTTGTTGGAGCGAATACGGTATAAGGACCATCTCCTTTCAGAGTTGTTGCTAAATCTGCTTTTGTTAATGCTTCAACTAAAATAGAGAAATCGGGATTACTTGAAGCAATTCCTGTAATAGTATTATCCTGAACCGGTGGTGCAGTTTTGTCGTCATCATTGTCGCATGATATACCAACGATTACTAAAAGTGCGAATGCCAATACTTTTTTTAAATTCAATAGATTTTTCATAATACTAATTGTTAAGTTTTGATTATTAAATGTTTATTGCTTATCAAAAGTAATTGAAATTATTTATTCTGTTTAAAATTATTCATAAAACATTGAACAGAATATGAAAATTTATGCTTTTATTTAAACTTGTTTAGACATCAATTTTTGTTTTTTTATTCGTTTTTAATCGCTTGAATTATAATTATTTGTAGGTTTTTTGATCTTTTTATTAATTGTTTTTTGATTGATATTTGTTTAAAAATATTAAACAAAATACAAAAGTTTCATTCGGACTTCTTTGTTACTATTGGTGATTTCAATTTCTTTAGAGTATTTTGGTTTATGCCAAAACCAATTATAAACCTTTTTTATAATTTTCGATTATTAAGTTTTACGTACTTTTATAAAATAATTTTGCTTTATAATAGTTGTTGAATTTTAAAGTTATATTGCTTTTTTTAGATCATTTAATTAGAAATATATGTTAGCTATTTTTAGAGTTTTAGTCTTTTTTTTGTGTTGTCAAGCTGTTTTTTCACAAACGGATTCTAATCCAGTAGATGTGAGTGGAAAAAAACATGGCCTTTGGAAAGGATTTTATGAAGAATCTGGGAGACAGCGTTACGAAGGAACTTTTGAGCACGGCAAAGAAATTGGTGTCTTTAATTTTTTTGATGATACAAAGGCAAAATCAATTATTGCTACAAGAACTTTTAGTGCAAAAGACAATTCCTGCTATACTGTTTTTTATGACCAAAACAAAAATATCGTCAGTGAGGGAAAAGAAGTAAATAAATTGAGAGAAGGGCAGTGGAAATATTATCATAAGGCTTCAAAAGCAGTTATGACTTTGGAAAACTATAGAAATGGAAAACTGGACGGTGTCCGAACGGTTTATTATCCTAGCGGTAAAATTGTCGATGAAACCATCTATAAAAACGGATTAAAACAAGGCGTTTATAAAAAATATTCCGAGAAAGGAATTGTCTTGGAAAATAGTTTTTTTAAAAATGGCGAATATGAAGGCGAAGCTGTTTATAAAGATCCAAATGATTTTATAGTTGCAAAAGGAAAGTTCAAAGACGGAAAAAAAATTGGAAAGTGGCAGTTTTTTGTCAATGGAAAATTGGAAAGTGAAGAAAATATGAATAAGCCAAAAAAACCGCAGCTCAAAAGGGATAGAGTAAAAACAAATTAATATTTGTGTGTTGTATGATGGATTGATTCTAATATTAGTTTAATTTATAACTGCATTGTTTTCATTAATCCTGATGCAATTATTACTAGACATATTATGTGTACTTTTGCAAAAGCTTAAAATTTAAAGCATTTAATTTTTTTTAAATAAAGAATCATAATTTTCGTTGGTTACAATTACCAATTTAATTAGGTGGTTTAGTTCCAATTTTTTTTGGAAAATAATATAATTAAGTATATGAAACGTGTAGTTGTAGGTCTTTCTGGTGGTGTAGATTCGAGTGTTGCTGCTTATTTATTACAGCAGCAGGGATATGAAGTAATAGGACTTTTTATGAAGAATTGGCACGATGATTCGGTGACGATTTCTAATGAATGTCCTTGGCTGGAAGATAGTAATGACGCTTTATTGGTTGCCGAAAAATTAGGGATTCCTTTTCAAACGGTTGATTTAAGCGAACAGTATCAGGAAAAAATCGTTGATTATATGTTCAGCGAATACGAAAAAGGGAGAACTCCAAATCCTGACGTACTTTGTAACCGCGAAATAAAATTTGATGTTTTCATGAAAATCGCTTTAAGTCTTGGTGCCGATTATGTGGCAACTGGACATTATTGCCGAAAAAGTGAAATCGAAGTAAATGGCGAAAAAGTTTATCAGCTTCTTGCTGGTGTTGATAATAATAAAGACCAGTCTTATTTTTTATGTCAATTATCACAGGAACAATTGTCTAAAGCATTGTTTCCAATTGGCGAATTGACCAAGCCGGAAGTGCGTGAAATTGCTGCAGAAATGGAACTGGTTACTGCCGAAAAGAAAGATTCTCAAGGTTTATGCTTTATTGGAAAAGTGCGTTTGCCTGAGTTTTTACAGCAAAAACTGCAGCCCAAAGAAGGAACTATTATCCAAATCGATAAAAATGATCCCGTATATTCTGATGAAGTGCAAAACGGATTGTCATTAGAAAAACAATTGCTTTTTGCTTCCAAGAAAAGACCTTACACTCCCAATATGGGAAAGGTAATGGGGAAACATCAGGGAGCTCATTATTTTACAGTTGGACAAAGAAAAGGTCTGAATGTAGGAGGAACAACCGATCCGCTTTTTGTTATTGCGACTGATGTCAAAACCAATACAATTTATACTGGTTTATCAAGTATGCATCCAGGATTATTCAAAAAAGCTTTGTTTATTGAAAAATCAGAAGTGCATTGGATTCGGGAAGATTTGGCTTTGTCTAATGGTCAAACGATGGAAGTAATGGCTCGCATTCGCTACAGACAGCCTTTGCAAAAAGCAACTTTGTATCAGTTTGAAAACGGCATGTATATTTCTTTTGAAGAACGGCAGTCTGCTATTACTGAAGGGCAGTTCGCAGCGTGGTATCACAATGATGAGTTAATTGGTTCTGGGGTTATTTCTTAATTTTAGTTTAAAATAGTAGCCAAGCATGAAGAAAGTAGTTTTTTTTATTTCGTTTTTTTCTTGTTTTACTGGGTTTTCTCAGGAAGATGCTTGGGTGTATTTTAATGTAAAAAAGAATACGCAGTCTTATTATGATAATCCTTTGGGAATGCTTTCTCAAAGAGCATTAGATAGAAGAATCAAACAAGGTATTGCTTTGGATTCTAAAGATATACCGATAGATAAAAGTTTTATCAGTCAAATAAAATCTGTTTCTGGTATTGCTGTTATGGCCAAATCCAAATGGCTGAATGCGTTGCATGTCAGAGGTACGGAAACAGTGATTAATTCCTTAAAATCATTATCCTTTGTAGAGAAAGTTGATTTTGCTAATAAAACGCTCAATTCGACTGCTAAGATAGCTACTGCTGCTAAGACAAAATCGCTTAGCAAGGTTCTGGAAACGAAAGTGGATTTTGCTTACGGGAGTTCGGTAAATCAAATTCAAATGCTCCATGGCGATGTATTGCATCAGCAGAATTATACAGGTTCTGGAAAAATAATTGCCGTTATGGATGCGGGTTTTCCGGGTGTAAATACGGCTCAGCCATTTCAAAGACTCCGTGGCAATAATCAAATATTGGGAGGTTATGATTTTGTCAATAGAAATGATGATTTCTATACTGGAGATTCTCATGGCGCGATGGTTCTTTCCTGCATGGGAGGATATAAAGAGAATGAGCTTGTAGGTACAGCTCCGGACGCCTCTTATTATTTGTTCAGAACAGAAGACGGTTCCTCTGAAAATCCTGTTGAAGAATCCTATTGGGTGGAAGCGGCGGAGAAAGCAGATAGTTTAGGAGTGGATGTTATAAATACTTCATTGGGGTATTTTAGTTTTGATAATTCAGCTTACGATCATACTTATAATGATATGGATGGCAAAACTGCCTTCATGACTCGTGGTGCCGAAATTGCTTTTTCCCGTGGCATGATGGTGGTAGTTTCTGCCGGTAATGAAGGAGCTACTGCAAATCCAAATATTGGAGTGCCAGCAGATGGTATTTCGGTACTGACGGTGGGAGCGGTAACTTCAGCGAAGACAGTTACGACTTTCAGCTCTATTGGGCCTTCATCTGATCGAAGAGTAAAACCGGATGTTATGGCACAAGGCCAATCGGTTGTTTTATCCGATTCGGCGGGGAATATCAGGACGGCTAATGGAACTTCCTTTTCAAGTCCGATCACGGCGGGGATGGTAGCTTGTTTATGGCAGGCATTTCCCAATAAAACTAATACCGAAATTAAAGAAATGATTGTAAAATCGGGAGATCGATATACTGTGCCGAATAATCAATACGGATATGGAATTCCTGATTTCAGTTTGGCTTTGTCTAATGGTTTAGGATTAAATGATTTTTTACAAAAAAATGTTTTTTTATATCCCAATCCAACCAGTAACTTAAGTACTGTTTCTTTTCCTGATAATTTTGATTCAGGTCTTTTTCAGGTTTATTCTGTACTGGGGCAAAAATTGCTCGAACAGACAATTACAAAAACACTCCCTTCGGTTTCATTAAAAACATTAAACGCTGGAACGTATATTTATACCCTAAATTTGAATGGCAATATAACTTCTGGTAAATTAGTCAAACAATAATTTTCTATTTTTATATGAATAAAATTACAAGTCTTTTTAATATTAAATATCCAATTATTCAAGGCGGAATGATTTGGAACAGCGGTTACAAGTTAGCCAGTGCGGTTAGTAATGCAGGAGGACTAGGGTTGATTGGTGCTGGTTCGATGTATCCTGAAATATTGAGAGAACACATTCAAAAATGTAAAAAAGGAACGAATAAGCCTTTTGGAGTAAATGTACCTTTGCTGTATCCCAATATTGAAGAGATAATGAAGATTATTGTTGATGAAGAGGTTAAAATTGTTTTTACATCAGCAGGAAATCCTAAAACCTGGACTTCATTTTTGAAAGAAAAAGGGATAACGGTTGTTCATGTAGTCAGCAGTTCTGTTTTTGCTTTAAAAGCTCAGGATGCAGGCGTAGATGCTGTTGTAGCCGAAGGTTTTGAGGCTGGTGGACACAACGGGCGAGAGGAAACTACAACCTTGACTTTGATTCCGATGGTGAAAGATAAAATTTCGATTCCGCTGATAGCCGCAGGGGGAATTGCGACTGGCAGAGGAATGCTTGCAGTAATGACGCTTGGTGCAGATGGAGTACAGGTTGGAAGCCGTTTTGCTGCTTCGCTTGAATCATCTTCGCATGATAATTTTAAACAGACTATTGTTGAACTTCAAGAAGGAGGAACGCAATTGACATTGAAAGAGTTGGCTCCTGTTCGGTTAATTAAAAATAAGTTTTACCAAGACGTGCAGCAGTTATATGAAAAATGTCCCTGTAAAGAAGAATTAGTGACTTTATTAGGAAGAGCAAGAGCAAAGCGAGGTATGTTTGAAGGAGATTTGGAAGAAGGAGAATTAGAAATTGGTCAGATTGCCGGACTGATTAAAGATATACTGCCAGCTAAAGAAATAATTGATACTATGATTGCCGAATTTGAACAGGCAAAACAAGAAGCTGTTCGTTTTGATTTTTAAAAAACCTTATATTTGCTTTTCTATAAATTTTCAGATAATGATTAAGTTAAAAAATATCTTTTTACTGCTGTTTCTTTTTTTTGGAATGAATAAAGTATTTAGCCAAGTTTATAAATTTAAAACAACAGGTCTAAGTGTTGCAGCAAAAGGAACAAACGGTAAATATGGTGATTGGAGTGAATTGAAATTAGTTAATATTTTAATCAATCTGGATACCAATAAAAATAGAATTGTGATCTACTCGGAAGCAATTCAGTTGTTTGAAATTATAGAATATCTTCCTGCCGAGGAAAGTGAAAATGACCAAGTTTATCCTTTTGTTTGTAAGGATAATAATGGTGAAGATTGTACACTTTCATTTATAACCAGAAAAAAACAAGACAACAGAAAGCAGTTATATATTAAATATGATAACCGAGTGTTGGTTTATAATGTTGTCAATTTTGAATAAAAAATGTGAATCTTTTTTTTAGTAATTACATTTAAAACTACCTATTAATTTATGTTTTTATAATCCTGATTTGCATAGCGTAATCATAAGGGTCAAGGGGTGTGAAAATTATATTTTCAGGTTTTACAAATGGCAAATAGGTTTTAATTTTTTCTTGGGTAAATCGTTGTGACCAGAATCTTTCTTTGGTAGCAGTAAAACTATCGCTGGCATTTGTAATTATTTCCATTCCCATTTTTTGATAAGATTGCTCTTGTTTTTTTCGTGTGTTATCATTATCAATGTAACAGGCACCAAGAATTATCTCTCCATTCGGTTGCAGTAAAGAATAAGCTTTCGAAAAAATGCTAGTAAATTTTTCATTCTTCGATAAATCTAATTTTCTATAGAAATTATTATACTCTTCGAAAGGGAAGTTATCTGGGTAGAAATTGCCAGGAGTAAACCAAGTACAAATAATCAAATCGTATTTTTTATGTAGCTGATTTAAATTCACAGCATCGAGTAAATGTACTTTAAGTTTGTCTTCAATCTCTAATTCTTCGGCAGTTGCTTGGGAAATTTTTATACAAGTTTCGCTATTATCAGTGCCTTCGTAGCTTTCGATCATTTGCCACATTTCGGGAATAGCGCTCAAGTGACGGGCAATTCTGGCGCTTCCAATTCCGATGTCTAATAACGTTAACGGATTTTCTTTTCTTAAATATACTTGTGAAATCACTTTTTTGAGTTCCGTAAATTCGGCCCATTGAGCTTGTAATAAATCTTCGGATAAGTATGTATCGTCAAATGATTTTTGGACGGTATTTTCGTTGTCGTACATGTTCATAGTCACTAGTTTTAGAATCAAATTTAATATTATTTTCTTGTATTTTGATTATGAAAGTGAAAGTTCTTAATTTCTACAAAAGTTCTTGATAGTATTGAGCGTGAGGGATAGTAATAAGCTACCGAAGTAGCATGGATAGCCCGACAGCATTATGGGAAGAGGCCGAATACCCGTAAAGTTGAGTAGGCCTATTTCTATAATGGGGTCACGCCCAGATTATTTTTGAGAATTTAATAATTTATGGTTAAGGATTGATTATTTTACTGCTTAGTATTTTCTGTTTTGGGTTATTTGTACAAGATAAAGTGTATTTTTGTTTTTTATATAAATTGTATCTATGAGAAAATTTGTTTTGTTTTTAGTGTGCGCTTTTGCTATCCAAAGCCAAGCACAGCAGCGTCCTAAATTGGTTGTTGGTATTGTTGTCGATCAAATGAAAATGGAGTATTTATACCGGTATTCAGATGATTATTCTGATAAAGGTTTTAAAAGACTGATGGATAATGGTTTTACTTTTTACAATATGAATTATAATTATGTGCCTACTTATACTGCTCCAGGGCATGCTTCTATCTATACGGGCACAACTCCTGCAGTGCATGGAATTATTGGAAATGACTGGTACATTCGTTCTACAGGAAAAAATATGTACTGTACAGATGATGCCAGTGTGAAAACACTTGTAGAAGGCAATGAAAAGGAAGGGGCAATGTCTCCAAAAAATCTTTTGAGCACTACAATTACAGATGAGCTGCGAATGGCGACAAACTTCAAAGGGAAAGTAATAGGTTTGAGCATTAAGGACCGCGGGGCTATTTTGCCAGCGGGACATTTTGCGAATTGGGCATTTTGGAGTACTAAATCCGGAGCGTTTATATCGAGCAGTTTTTATGGAGATAAAATGCCGGATTGGGTTACTAAATTCAATGCTGAAAAGAATTACATGAAATATATCAATGCGGGCTGGAGTCTGCTTAAACCGATTGAAACGTACAACGAAAGTCTGCCGGATAATAATCCATACGAAGGAAGATTGGATAAATCTATGCCTCCTGTATTTCCTTATGATTTGAATAAAATTTATAAAGAAAAGGGAATGGAAGTCTTGAAATCAACTCCTTTTGGAAATGATTTTTTGGCTGAATTAGCCATGAGAGCAATAGATGGTGAAGAATTAGGAAAAGATAACATTACTGATTTTCTAGCGGTAAGTTTTTCATCAACCGATTATGTAGGGCATACTTTTGGTCCAAGATCGATGGAAGTTCAAGATACTTATCTGCGTTTAGACCTTACTATTGCGACCTTTTTAGAGTATTTGGATAAAACTGTCGGCAAAGATAATTATTTAGTTTTCCTGACGGCTGATCATGCTGTTGCTGAGAATCCAATTTATTTGAAAGACCACAAATACGATGTGACTAATGTACCTTCGAAAGATACATATAATGCTTTGAATAAATTTTCGACAGATACATTTGGCGTTAATTTAGTATTGAATTATTCTAATTTTAATATTTATTTAAATAAGGATATTATAAAAGAAAAAGGTTTGGAAATGTTAAAAGTGAAACAAAGTTTCAAAGATTTTTTGATGTCTCTAGATCATGTAAAAAGAGTATATACGCAGGAAGAAATTTTGGGCGCAACAGGTCAGGATTATTATTTGAATTTTATTTTTAAAGGTTATGATCCTAAGCAAAATGGGGATCTGGTTATTGTTCAAGGAGCTGGATATTTGGAAAGTATAGAAACGGGAACGACTCACGGTACGCCTAATAGTTATGACACGAATGTACCATTGCTTTTTTATGGATGGCAGATTCCAAAAGGAGGATCATATAAGAAAGCATATATTACAGAAATAGCTCCCACACTTTCTAAAATGCTAAAGATTACTTTTCCTAATGGAACTGAATCTGAAGTTCTGGAAGAAGTTTTAATAAAAAAATAAAATGTTTTTTTACAGTGGCAAATCCCCGTTCATCTGCATGAACGGGGATTTTTTTGTTTTATCTATTTTCTGTATCTATTACGTTATTTAATTATGACTATTCAGTTCAGTTGTGATGGTTTTATTTAAAAGTAATTATGCAGAAAACCATCAAAGGTGAACGATATAATCAATCACTTTAAAATTTGTTTTCAACTTCAGCAGCCTGTAACATTAAGTAATGTAAATCAGTATTTTTTATAAAAGGGGCTAAAAGTTCGCTCCCTGGTCCATACATTGCTAATTCCGTATAATCAGCAGAATGATCGGTACTAATCCACCCAACAGAGTTTCTTTTTTTCTGAATCTCTCCTAATACTTTAAGAGGTAAGTGTCTAGGATTATAGAGTCCATCCTCCAGTTTTATGTTTGTGTAATAACTAAGAATTTCTTTTGCCTCTTCTTCATTTAGAATGAACTTATTAGCGTATTCAATTCTTTCTATTACTTGTGAGATACTTGTTTCTTTACCAATACCATTTAAGATCCAATCATTTGTTTGCGTATAGTTTTGTATGGAATCAAAATTATTATTAGCTTCTTTTCCATAAACAATTCCAGGGTTAGCATTACCATGATCTGAGGTAATTATCACTAAAGTATTTTTATCTTTTTCGGAAAAATCTATAGCCACTTTTATGGCTTCGTCATGTGAAGCTTGGTCATAAATTAGGCCAGCGACATCATTCCCATGAGCTGCCCAATCTACTTTCCCTGCCTCAACTTGAAGGACAAAACCATTGGGATGATTTTTCATTTTATCAATAGCTTTCTGAGTCATTTCCGCAAGTGTTGGGATGCTATTGGTGAGTTCTTTGCTGCTTTCTCTGTCTTTTGAATATGGCAGTCCTTCTTTGTCAAAAACACCTAAAATTGGTTTGCTGTTGTCGCAGGCCCACATTTCTGTTTTATTCTTCACAACAGAAAAGCCTTTGTCACTATATTCTTGATACATGTTTCTTTTGTCTTTTCGAATATCCTGCGAAAAATAATTATCTCCTCCACCTAGCATTATATCAAATCTTAAATCTAAATAAAGTTCTGCAATACCTTCCTGACTGTTTCTGCTTTTGGATGAAATACAAAATCCAGCTGGGGTAGCATGAGTTACAGGAACTGTGGTCACACAGCCAGCCATTTTGCCTGCTTTTTTAAATTTTTGCCAAATTGGTAAATATTCTTCTCCGTTTGTTCCAATATTTAAAGAACCATTTTTAACTCGAAATCCACTTCCCCAAGAAGAACTTGCGGCTGCTGAGTCTGTTACAATCGATGAAGATGAAGTCATGTCCATCATGGCACGGCTTACTTTTTTATCTTTATAGAGCTGAAGCCAATTACTGCCTTTTCCTGTTTTTCTATTTAAATAAAGATCGGTCATGTTTAAAGTACCAATACTCATTCCATCACTTACGATAACAATAATGTTTTTAGCCTTTTTGTTTTTGTGTAAAGAAGACAAATCTAAATCGTTCGCATGGCTTTCGAATGGATTTAGTAAAGTTGAGCCTATGGCAAAGAGTGATCCGTTTTTGAAAAATTTCCTTCTGTTCATAAGATTCCTTTTTTAAAGAAATCAAATATAAATAATCTGTTTTTTTTTACGCTAAGTTTTATTTAAAATAATGATCAAAAAAAAATCCCATTAAAAAATGGGATTTTAAAATTATACTGTTGCTTCTGTTTGTAAAGGAATTTGATTTTGAAGCAAATCTTCGAATTTCTCATGAGCACGGATTAAATATCCTTGTCCATTCATCCATAAAACCTCTGCTGGTTTGTATCTTGAATTGTAGTTGGAAGACATTGAGAAGCAATAAGCACCTGCATTTCGGAAAGAAAGAATATCTCCTTCTTTTATTTCTGAAATTCTTCTGTTGGTTGCAAAAGTATCTGTTTCGCAAATGTATCCTACAACAGAGTAAAAACGCTCTTTTCCTTTTGGATTTGATATATTTTCAATAAAATGCTGTGAACCATAAAGCATTGGTCTGATTAAATGATTGAAACCGCTGTCAACACCTGCAAATACGGTAGAAGTTGTTTGTTTTACAACATTTACTTTCGCTAAAAAGAAACCAGCTTCACTTACCAAGAATTTACCTGGTTCAAATATTAAAGTCAGATCTTTACCGTATTCAGTACAGAAAGCGTTGAATCTTTTTGAAAGTTTTCTGCCTAATTCATCAATATCTGTGGCGATATCGTCTTTTTTATAAGGAACTTTAAATCCGCTTCCGAAATCTAAAAATTCTAAGTTTTTAAAGTTTTTAGCAGCATCAAATAAAATTTCGGCTGCGTATAAAAACACTTCGATATCTAATATGTCTGAACCTGTGTGCATGTGAATACCAACGATGTTCATATCAGTGTTCTCAACTATACGTACCAAATGAGGTAACTGATGTACCGAAATACCAAATTTACTGTCGATATGCCCAACTGAAATGTTTGCATTTCCGCCTGCCATTACGTGCGGGTTAATACGAATACAAACCGGTACGTGCGGGTGTTTTGCCCCGAATTGCTCTAATATCGATAAGTTATCAATGTTAATCTGCACACCTAATGCGTGAACTTCTTCAATTTCTTCTAAAGAAACACCGTTTGGTGTGTAAAATATTTTTTCTGGCGCATATCCAGCGTGTAATCCTAGTAATACTTCTTGTATAGAAACCGTATCCAATCCTGATCCCATATCTCTTAATAGTTGAAGTATGGCAACATTAGATAGAGCCTTCATGGCATAATTGATGCGTAAATTGGCAACTTTAGAAAATGCCTTTGTTAATCGATTATACTGGGATTGTATTTTCTCTGCATCATACACATAAAGTGGACTTCCAAATTTTTCTGCTAAGTGTAGTAAATCGTTTGCTTGCATTTTTTGTTTATTATTTTTTACAAATTTATTATTCTTTGATATTACGACCAAACAAATTGATACTATTTAACAAAATATAACAAATTGTTTTTATTGTAACAAATACTTCTTGTTTGTTTTTTTTTTTTAACTTTAATTAAAATTTGGATTTCATCTTATAAATTTATTATGCGTGCCTATAAGTGATAGGTATGTAAATTAGTTAACATTTTTTTGTCAAATAATTAAATTTTTAACGAATTGAAATTTTGATTTTACTAAAAAAATAAATCCCTTGATAAAATTGAATATCAAGGGATTTTTAAATTTATTGTTTCAAATATTATAAAGCTGGCAAATCACCATTTCCTTTTGTTGGCAAATTGCTATACCCCATTAAGTATAAATCAACTTCTCTAGCAGCTTCACGTCCTTCTGAAATTGCCCATACAATTAAGGATTGACCTCTTCTCATATCCCCAGCTGTGAAAATATTAGGAACATTAGTCTGATAATTGGTTGCTTTGTAATTACTTTTAAAATCAATTTCTAAACCTAACTGCTCTGCTAATGTTTTCTCTGGTCCAGTAAAACCAAGAGCTAACAAAGCTAAATCGCAAGGCCAGATTTTTTCTGAACCTTCTTTTTCGATTAATTCAGGTCTTTGTCCTGGAGTTATTTTCCATTGCACTTCAACAGTTTTTAATCCAACTAGTTCTCCTTTTTCATTAGCAAGGAATTCTTTAGTATTAATTAACCAGTTTCTATCACATCCTTCTTCATGAGATGAAGATGTTTTTAACTGTAACGGCCAAAAAGGCCACGGTGTAGTTTCGCTTCTTCCTACTGGAGGTTTTGGCATGATTTCAAAATTAGTCACTGATTTTGCTCCGTGTCTGTTTGATGTTCCAACGCAGTCAGATCCTGTATCACCACCACCAATAACAATAACGTCTTTTCCAGTTGCCATTACTTGGTCTTCAATTTTTTCTCCGTATAAAACTTTGGTTTGCTGTGTCAAGAAATCCATAGCCTGAACAACTCCTTTACTGTCTGCACCTTTAGTTGGTAAACCTCTTTTTTCAGTTGCTCCACCGCATAAAACGATTGAATCAAAAGTGTTTAATTCTTCAACACTAAAGTTAACTCCAACGTTTACATTCGTTTTAAAAGTGATTCCTTCAGCTTCTAACACTTTTACACGTCTGTCGATAATTCCTTTTTCTAATTTGAAATTTGGTATTCCGTAACGTAATAAACCGCCGATTGCATTGTCTCTTTCGAAAACTGTAACAGTATGACCAGCTCGGTTCAATTGTTGCGCAGCGGCCAATCCAGCAGGACCAGATCCAATTACAGCAACAGTTTTTCCTGTTCTTACTTCTGGTGTTTGTGGTTTAATCCATCCTTCAGCAAAACCTCTTTCGATGATATTTTTTTCAATATTCTCGATAGCTACTGGTTCTTTAATTATTCCTAATACACATGATTTTTCACATGGAGCTGGACATAAACGGCCTGTAAATTCAGGAAAGTTATTTGTTGATTGTAAAATCTGCAAAGCACTTTCCCATTCTTCTTGGTGCACCATGTCATTAAAATCAGGAATTAAATTTCCTAACGGACAGGAGCTATGGCAAAAGGGAATTCCGCAGTCCATACATCTCGAACCTTGTTCTTTGATTTTTTCTTTTGTTAACGGAATTGTAAACTCATTATAATTTGTAACTCTTTCTTGAACAGCAACGTTACTTTCGTCGGCTCTATTATATTCTTTAAATCCTCCTATTTTACCCATGACTATTGTGCTATTAATTCTTGAATTTGCTTTTCTTCTGCCAATCTCTGTAATGCTTTTTTGTAATCTGTTGGCATAACTTTTATGAAATGTCTGCTTTCGTTTTCCCAATCTCCTAAAACGCGTTTTGCTAAAGGGCTATTGGTGTACATTGAATGATTTTTGATTAAGCGTTTTAATTTGGCTAAATCTTCTTCTTCTAATGTCTCTAAGGCAACCATTTCCATATTGCACAATCCATTTTCAAATTTCTTTTTGGCGTCATAAACATAAGCAACACCACCGCTCATACCTGCTGCGAAGTTTCTACCTGTTTTTCCAAGAATAACTACTGTTCCTCCTGTCATGTATTCACAACCGTGATCTCCAATTCCTTCAACAACAGCTGTAGCTCCAGAGTTTCTAACAGCAAAACGCTCTCCAGCCATACCATTGATGTAGGCTTCTCCGGTAATTGCTCCGTATAAAGCAACGTTACCAATTATAATATTGTCTTCAGGTACAAAAGTAGCTGTAGGTGGTACTTTGATGATTAATTTTCCTCCAGAAAGCCCTTTTCCTAAATAGTCATTACAGTTTCCATGAATTTTAAATGACAATCCATTAGTTGCAAAAGCTCCAAAACTTTGTCCTGCAGAACCTGTAAAGTCAACAAGGATAGTATCTTCAGGTAATCCTTGAGAACCATATATTTTTGAAATCTCATTACTTAAAATTGCACCTACAGAACGGTCAGTATTTTTGATATCAAAAGTAACTCTTGTTTTTTCTTTTCTATAAATAGATGGAATAGCTGCTTTTATAATATCAAAGTCAAGTACATTTTCTAATGCGTGATCTTGAGTAGTTGTATTGTGGTTTGGAACTGTTTTCGCTTTCTCTGGTTTGTAAAGAATAGTAGATAAATCTAATCCATTCGCTTTATAATGTCTAATAGCTTTATTAACATTCAATTTTTGAGATTGTCCAACCATTTCTTTCAATGTTCTGAATCCAAGCTGAGCCATAATTTCTCTAAGCTCTTCTGCGATAAAGTACATGAAGTTAATAATATGCTCAGGAGTTCCTTTGAAATTCTTTCTCAATTCAGGATCTTGTGTTGCAATACCTACAGGGCAGGTATTCAAGTGACAAGCTCTCATCATGATACAGCCTGAAGCTACAAGCGGTGCAGTTGCAAAACCAAATTCTTCTGCTCCTAGTAAAGCAGCAATAGCTACGTCACGACCTGTTTTTAATTGACCGTCACATTCAAGAACTACACGGCTTCTTAAATCATTCAAGATTAAAGTCTGCTGTGCTTCGGCTAGACCAAGTTCCCATGGAATACCTGTGTGCTGTAATGAAGTTAACGGTGCAGCACCAGTTCCTCCGTCGTAACCAGAAATCAAGATAACGTCTGCTTTTGCTTTAGCAACACCCGCAGCGATTGTTCCAACTCCAACTTCGGCAACTAATTTAACGTTAACTCTAGCTTCTCTGTTGGCATTTTTTAAGTCAAAAATCAATTGCGATAAATCTTCAATGGAGTAAATATCATGGTGAGGAGGAGGAGAAATAAGACCTACATAAGGAGTAGAATTTCTTGTTTCTGCAATCCAAGGCACAACTTTTTCACCAGGCAATTGTCCGCCTTCACCAGGTTTTGCACCTTGAGCCATTTTTATTTGAATCTCTTGAGCATTTGTTAAGTAGTTAATAGAAACTCCAAATCTTCCAGATGCTACTTGTTTGATGGCACTATTTTTCGAATCTCCGTTCAATTCCTTTTGGAAACGTTTTGGATTTTCTCCACCTTCCCCAGAGTTAGATTTACCTCCAATTCTGTTCATGGCAATCGCTAGATTCTCATGAGCTTCCTGGCTGATAGATCCGTAAGACATGGCACCGGTTTTGAATTTTTTTACAATTTCAGTCCATGGTTCTACTTCGTCAATAGAAATAGGGTCAAGATTATTAAATTCGAATAAACCTCTTATGGTCATCAAGTTTTCACTTTGCTCGTTAACCATTTTAGAGTATTCTTTATAACTTTCTGGGCTGTTCAATCGAACTGCCTGTTGTAATTTTGAAATTGTTGTTGGATTAAACATGTGTTTTTCACCGTTTCTTCTCCATCTGTATATTCCTCCAATTTCTAATGGCAATAAGTTTGCGATATTAGATTTTGGGAAAGCATTTTGGTGTCTCTTTTTAACTTCTCTTTCAATTTCCATTAAACCAATACCTTCGATTCTTGAAGGTGTATAAGGGAAGTATTTGGAAGTAAAGGTTTTGTTTAAACCTAAAATCTCAAAAATTTGTGCAGCTCTATAAGAATGTAAAGTAGAGATGCCAATTTTATTCATGATTTTTAGAATCCCTTTTGCAATTGCTTTATTGTAATTTGTAATAGCATAGTCTGCTTTTACTCCTGTAATAAAACCTTGGTTTACTTGGTCATGAAGAATTTCATTTACCATGTAAGGATTTATTGCGCTTGCACCATATCCAAATAATAAAGCAAAATGATGAGGCTCACGCGGCTCAGCTGATTCGATTATGATACCAAATTTAGAACGTACTTTCAAAATATTCAAAGAATGGTGAATGTAAGAAGTAGCCAATAACATTGGTATTGGAGCCATTTTTTCGCTTACGCCTCTGTCTGAAAGGATAACGATATTGCATCCTTCAGAAACAGCTTTGAATGTCGCTTGAACACATTTTTCTAATGCACGTTCCATACCATTTACCCCTTTTTCTATTTTGTATAAAGTAGAAATGGTAACCGATTTGAAATCGTTGTGTTCGATGCTTCTTATTTTATCCAAATCCTCATTAGAAATAACAGGGTTTTGAATTTTAATTTTTTTACAGTGAATGTCAGTTATGTCAAAGATGTTGTAATCTCCGCCAATAGCCAAACTTGTATCAGTGATTATTTCTTCACGAATACCATCCAATGGCGGGTTGGTAACCTGAGCAAATAATTGTTTGAAATAGTTATACAGCAATTGTGGCTGATCTGATAGTACTGCAAGAGGAGTGTCATTACCCATAGAACTCAATGCTTCATTGCCCTGAGCACCCATTGGATTAATGATGGTTTTTAAATCTTCGATAGTATAACCAAATAAACGCTGTCTGGTTTCAAAATCAGTTTCTTCTGTTGGAATTGGATTATTCGTATAAGGAATTTGTGCCAATTGCAGCATGTTGTTATCTAACCATTCTCTATAAGGACGTTTGCTTACAACAGAATGTTTGATTTCTTCATCTTCAATAATACGGCCTTCATTCATGTCAACCAAAAACATTTTTCCTGGTTCCAATCTTCCGTGCTGAATTACATCTTCTGGTTTGATGTCAAGTACACCAATTTCTGATGACATGATAACAAATCCACTTTTTGTTAGTGTATAACGGGAAGGACGCAACCCATTTCTGTCCAATAATGCTCCAATTACGTTTCCATCAGTGAAAGGAATAGAAGCAGGACCATCCCAGGGTTCCATGATACAGGCATTGTATTCGTAGAATGCCTTTTTCTCATCCGACATGGTTTTGTGTTTTTCCCAAGCTTCAGGGACAACCATCATCATAACTTCTGGCAACGAACGTCCAGTCATTAATAATAATTCAACAACCATATCCATAGAGGCTGAATCTGATTTTCCTTCCAAGATGATTGGGAATAATTTTTTCAAATCTTCTCCAAAAACATCACTTTTCATTAATTCTTCACGAGCACGCATTCTGCTTACGTTTCCTCTTAATGTATTGATTTCACCATTGTGACACATATATCTAAAAGGTTGTGCCAAATCCCAAGAAGGGAAAGTGTTTGTAGAGAAACGTTGGTGAACCAAAGCTAAACGTGTTACCAAATCGCTGTCTAATAAATCAGTATAGTATCTGCTGATGTCTTCCGGCATCAATAGTCCCTTATATATTATTGTAGTTGTAGAACAGCTTGAAAAGTAAAACATATGACTTTCAGATGTTCTTGAATTACGGATTGTATGCTCAGCAATTTTTCTAGCCATAAATAATTTGGCATTGAATTGTTGCTCCGTAATGTCTAAACCGTTTTTGCCAACAAATACTTGTTTAACGGTTGGTTCTTTCTCTGCTGCTATCTGTCCTAAATTAGAAACATCCACAGGAACATCTCTCCATCCTAATATCGATAGATTTTGATCTTTTATAGCAGTTTCAAAAGTGGTTTTGCAAAATGTTACTTGGTTTGGGCTTTTTGGCATAAAAGCCATTCCTACTGCATATTCTCTAACTTCCGGAATTTCAAAATCACAGACTTTCTTGAAGAAATCATGCGGGATATCAAATAAGATTCCAGCTCCATCTCCAGTTCTTCCATCCGAGCTTACAGCTCCACGATGTTCCAGCTTGATTAGGATGTCTAGAGCCTTATGGATAATGTCATTAGACTTAATTCCGTTCAAATTACATATAAATCCTGCGCCACAGTTGTCGTGCTCAAATTCGGGTAAATAAAGCCCTTGTTCTTTAACTCTCATGCTTGATATTTTTTTTTACAAAATTAAAGATTTCATAACATATAATGAATGAATCTCTAGCCAAGGTTCTATTTTTGCTATAAAATTAAAAAAGTAATGTATAATTGATAATAATGATGATTTTTCACTTTTGAATTGATATATCAGCAAAAATTATTTTTATAATTTTATAAAAGAGTCTCTTTTTGTAATAAATATAGGATTATACTTTTTTTGACTGATTATTTTAACAAAATAGCTGATTATTTTTAAATTCTCTATTCTGTTTCAAATAGATTGTTGTCTTTGATTTTTTTCTGCTTTATGTTGGAGATATAATTAAAAAAAATTTCAATTAAATTAAATTTTGCTATTTTTGTGCCACTTTTATTCTGAAATAAATTCAGAATCCAGTCAAAACATATAATTATGAACATACACGAATATCAAGGTAAAGAGATTTTAGCTAGCTATGGAGTTCGCATTCAGCGCGGAATTGTAGCTAATAGTCCAGTAGAAGCTGTAGCTGCTGCAAAACAATTAACTACCGAAACAGGTACAAGCTGGTATGTAGTTAAAGCTCAGATTCACGCAGGTGGAAGAGGAAAAGGCGGTGGAGTTAAACTTGCCAAAGGAATTGATAAAGTAGAAGGAATTGCTGAAGAAATAATCGGAATGCAGTTAATTACACCTCAAACTTCTGCTGAAGGAAAAAAAGTGCACAAAGTTTTAGTTGCTGAGGATGTTTATTATCCAGGCGAAAGCGAAACTTCTGAGTTTTATGTTTCTGTTCTTTTAAATAGAGCTACGGGACGTAATATGATTATGTATTCTACTGAAGGTGGTATGGATATCGAAGAAGTAGCTGAACACACGCCACACTTAATTTTTACTGAAGAAATTGATCCATCTGTTGGATTGCAAGGTTTTCAAGCAAGAAGAATTGCTTTTAACTTAGGGCTTTCTGGAAATGCATTCAAAGAAATGGTGAAATTCATCGATTCATTATACAATGCTTACATTGGTTCTGATGCTTCGATGTTTGAAATTAACCCAGTTTTGAAAACTTCGGATGATAAAATTTTGGCAGTTGATGCGAAAGTAAATATCGATGATAATGCTTTATACAGACAAAAGAAATATGCTGATATGCGTGACATTCGTGAGGAAAATCCAATCGAGGTTGAAGCAAAAGAAGTAGGATTGAACTATGTAGATCTTGACGGAACTGTAGGATGTATGGTAAATGGTGCAGGTCTAGCAATGGCAACTATGGATTTAATTAAGTATGCTGGTTTTGAACCTGCTAACTTCCTTGACGTAGGTGGAACTGCTGATGCAAAACGTGTTGAAACAGCTTTTCGTATTATCTTGAAAGATCCAAATGTAAAAGCAATTTTGATCAATATTTTTGGAGGAATCGTTCGTTGTGACCGTGTTGCTCAAGGTGTTGTTGATGCTTACAAAAACATGGGAGACGCTATTAATGTGCCAATCATTGTTCGTTTGCAAGGTACAAATGCTGAAATTGCAAAAGAATTAATTGATAATTCTGGAATGCCGATTTTATCTGCTACTCAGTTTCAAGAAGCGGCAGATCAAGTACAAGCTGCACTTTCTTAATACAAAATGTTGCAAAGATGCACTGCTGTGCATCTCTATGATTATACTAAAAATCCTGAGTGAGAGCTCAGGATTTTTTTATGGTGTAAATGGTTTAATTTTTTTTGGAAATAGTTCAATCTGCTAGAATTTAAGTAGATTTTAAAAAAGAGCTTCTTTAATTTTTCGGCTGATACTTTTCAGGTAGTCTTCAGGATACGTTCTTTCTCCCATAAATAAATCTGTCATAGCTTCGGCCGCATACTGTCCGTAATTTTTCAGAATAATATTTCGTAAGTTTTTTTTATGATAGAAATGATGAGCTATTATAGTACCTTTTTTGATTTCGGGTAAAATAGTAGATTCTAATTTTTCAATATATGAAGCAGTAGCCTTTTCTGAATCTAAATTGCTTTCTATAATTGCTTGAGCAGCTTGCATGCCACTCAAAATAGCATTGGAAATACCTTCAGCAACTAATGGATCTGCTAAACCTGCTGCGTCTCCAATTAAAAAAACATTTTTTTGAACAAAAGAATCCGTTCTTGGTGATACAGGAATTACAAAACCATGTCCTACTTCACTGAGAGTTTCAGTAATCCCTAGTTTTTTTAAATAATCTGCGTAATATTGTTTAAGATTGATTTTTTTATTGGTTTTTACTATAACTCCAACACCAATCGAAAGATGATTTTTTTTAGGAAAACACCATCCATAGCCATAAGGAATGGCATCAATGTCAAAACGGACATCCTTGGATAAACGTTCAAAATCAGAAGCAGAAACTTCAACTTCATATTCTAATGCTGGAATGAGCGTTCTCGTTTCTTTCCAGCCTGCTATTTTTGCAATCGGACTTAATGCTCCATCCGCTGCAATAATAAATTTTGCAGTAACATCTCCTTCAGTTGTGTGGATTGTTTGTGTTTCTCCAAATGTAATGTCTAATACTTTATGATTTTGTAATAAAGTAACCCCATTATTTTTTGCGTTTTCTACAATTAAATTATCAAAAGTGTCACGCATCACCATGCTTACGATTGGTTTATCTCTTTTAGTGGTTAGGCAAGGATGTTTTTGGGAAAAATAAGTGTCAATTGAATAAAATTCTTTTTCAACTACAGATGAAATATCAAAAGGCATCATTTTGAAACCTCTATAAACGAGACCTCCGCCACAAGTTTTATATCTTGGCAGGGTTTCTTTTTCAATGATTACGGTTGAAATTCCTGATTTGGATAATTCAAAAGCCGCTGAAGCACCTGCGGGTCCACTGCCAATAATAGCTACATCAAATGATTTCATGTGTTTTTTAGCAAAACTAAATTAATATTTTGGAATCTTCAAAATTTTCTACTGACTGCATTTTATAAATATTGTTTTTCTGTTTAAATCCAGTCATTAATTTGTTTTGTTGGTTTTCTAGTTTATAACTATCATGATTTTAGATATAAGATAAACTTATCATAACGATCCAATTATTTGCTGAGTATAGAATATCTTTACGGTATTAAAAGTATAATAAATGAAACTGCATATTCAAAATAATTTCACTGTCGAATTACCTGCTGATACCAATGAAATCAATATTCCGAGACAGGTGGAGAAAGCATGTTTTTCGTATGTTGAACCAAAGAAACCTTCAAGTCCTTCTTTGATTCATGCCTCAGCAGAAGTGGCTAATTTGTTAGGATTGTCCCAAGATGATATAGTGTCGGATGATTTTTTAAATACTTTTTCAGGAAATACTATTTTTCCGGGAACTCGTCCATATGCTATGCCTTATGCAGGGCATCAGTTTGGGAATTGGGCTGGGCAATTGGGAGATGGCCGTGCCATTAACCTAACTGGAGTTATGCATAATCATAAGTCATATACACTGCAGCTGAAAGGAGCAGGGCCAACGCCATATTCCCGAACCGCTGATGGTTTTGCGGTTTTACGTTCTTCGATACGGGAACATTTATGTGCTGAAGCGATGCATTATTTGGGTGTGCCAACGACTCGTTCGCTTTCGCTAATGCTTTCAGGCGATCAGGTGCTGCGTGATATTCTCTATAGCGGAAATCCTGCTTATGAGAAAGGTGCCATTGTTTGCAGAACAGCACAATCGTTTATTCGTTTCGGTAATTTTGAATTGTTTGCTTCCAGAAATGATCTTACTACGCTAAAATTACTGGCAGATTATACCATCAGACATCATTTTCCAGAGATTAAAAGTGAAGGAGCAGAGAAGTACGTTTCTTTTTTTGAGACAGTTTCTAGAAGTACGCTGGATATGATTATACATTGGCAGCGTGTTGGTTTTGTTCATGGCGTTATGAATACTGATAATATGTCGATTCACGGAATTACAATAGATTATGGACCTTATGGATGGCTGGAAGATTATGATCCAAATTGGACTCCAAATACAACCGACAGACAGCATAAAAGATACCGATCTGGCAATCAGCCTAATATTGCTTTATGGAATTTATATCAATTAGCGAATGCTTTGTTTCCTTTAATTAATGATGCTAAACCGCTTGAAACAATCTTGAATGCTTTTAGTAGTAATTATCAAACAGAGTATTTAAATATGATGCGGAATAAACTTGGCTTAAAAATAGGGAAGGAGGAAGATGTTATTTTAATTGAAAGTCTGACCGAACTGCTTCAGCTGGCAGAAACGGATATGACTATTTTCTTCAGAAACTTGAGCAGTGTTCAAAAATTGGATGCAGCAGAAGTTGCTTTTGAAAAAATAAAAGTAGCTTTTTATAATGAAAAGGATTTAACAGAATCAGCTCTTAATAATTGGCTCACTTGGCTGGAGCATTATAAAAACCGAATTGATGAGGGAACTTTTACTGATACTGAAAGAAAAAAACAGATGAATGCAGTAAATCCAAAATATGTACTGCGGAATTATATGGCACAATTGTGTATTGATGATGCCGATAAAGGAGATTATTCATTGCTGAACGAACTATTTGAATTACTCAAAAAGCCTTATGAGGAACAGCCGGAGAACCAAAAATGGTTTGCCAAAAGACCTGATTGGGCCAGAGATAAAGTAGGCTGTTCTATGCTAAGCTGCAGTTCTTAATTGTAATAAAATAGTAAAGCCTGAAGTGAAGTTTCAGGCTTTATATTTGTTTGTCGAGTTTAATAGTTATGATTTTTTGTTTTTACCAAAATTGAATTTTACTTTTTCGACTACCGATGTTTTTCCGTTTCCTTTTGGGAATTCTTTTTTACTAGGCTTTTTGGTGCCCGAAGCCGATTTTGAAGGGCTTTGATCTCCTCTGGATTTTTCTGCGTCTTTTGGTTTGGCTTTAAATTCAGGTCTGTCTTTTGAAGTTTCCTTCTTCGGAATTTCTGCTTTGTGCTTTGCTAAAACTTCATTTGGATTTTTAGGATTTTCTTTGGTTCCTCTCAAATGAATTACCAATCCGTTTAGGAAATTGCGCAACACTTGGTCACCGCATTCCATGTAATTTTCGTGTTTTTCGTCGCGAAAAAAAGCACCCAATTCTGATTTTGAAATTCTAAAATCTACTAATTCTAATATTTCTATTATTTGATCATCGCGTAACATCAAGGCTACTCGAAGTTTTTTGAATATATCGTTATTTGTCATTTTTTATTATTTAAAGTGCAAAGATAAGCATTTACAAAA
Organism: uncultured Flavobacterium sp.; assembly: GCA_963511475.1. GTDB lineage: Bacteria > Bacteroidota > Bacteroidia > Flavobacteriales > Flavobacteriaceae > Flavobacterium. The sequence continues at coordinate 16,247 of CAUPJC010000031.1, read as the reverse complement.
TGAATTTCTTCTTATTGTTTTTTTGTAGACAAAAACACTTTGACAATTATTTGAAATTATATTTAAATTCAATTATTTTTGGGGTTAATAATGGAATTATTCTCTAAAAAACGTTTAACTGTTATTTTATAAAGATTTTTAAAGATTAAGTATGAAGAAAATTGCACTAAGTTTCGTTCTCTTTTTTTGTTTAATGAATGTAAAGGCTCAGTCAGGCCATGAAATCAAGATTAATTTAAAGAATTGTAAAGATACCGTTGCATATCTGGCCTTTTATCAATTTGATAAACTGTATGTTGCTGATACCTGCAAAAAAGTGGTCAACGGAAATATTGTTTTCAAAGGAAAGAAAAACTTAGACAAGGGAGTTTACTTTTTACTCAGTCAGGAAAAGGGTAATTATTTTGATTTCATAATAGATGAGCAATCTCAAAAGCAAGTAATCAATTCGGATAAATCCAATTTACTAGATAATTTAAAAGCGGTCAATTCTAAGCAAAATGAAAACTTCTTTAATTATATTCGTTTTGTTTCGGCAAAAAACAAAGAATTCGAAAGTTTTAAAAAATCGGTTAAAGAACAGAAAAAATCTGATTCAACAGCGCTTTTAACCAAAGAGTTTAAGGTACTGAATGAGGCTATTCTGAGTAATGATTTGAATACGATTAATCAAAACAAAGGAAATTATCTCTCTGAAATCATCAATTTAAAAACTGAAAAAGTAGCCAAAGAAATTCCAAAGGCTTCGAATGGCAGACCCGACAGTATTTTTTCGTATCATTATTACAAAAAGCATTTTTGGGAAGACGTAAATTTTCAGGATGATGCCATGTTATACAATCCATTTTTTGCCAATAAAATAAAGCAATATTTCAATACAGTTGTTACTCAGCATCCAGATTCAATTTGCGTTGAGATTGATCGTATGATGTTAAAGACAAAACAGGGTACAAAAATGAAGATGCTTTTATTAGCCTATTTTACTTCGACATACGAAATACCAAAAATTATGGGCATGGACAAAGTGTTTGTCTATATGGTCGATAATTATTTTAAAACTGGCAAAGCCAAAGGTGTATACGATGACAGTGTAATCAAATTAATCATAAACAGGGCTAACGTTTTGGCGCCACTACAGCTTGGAAAAACAGCTCCCGAACTCTATATGATAGACATTCCCGGTCATGATAAAATTGCAAAAATGGGTTTTGACACCGCAAAAACAAGCGAAGAAATCACCAAAATCTATTATGCCAATCAGCCGGAAATCGAAAAATCCTATGTGACTTTGTCGAGTATTAAAGCCGATTATTTAATTCTGCTTTTTTGGGATGTGGATTGCGGGCACTGCCAAAAAGAAGTGCCAAAAATATTGGAATTGTATCATGATTTATTGAAAGAAAAGAAAGATGTCAAAGTCTTTAGCGTTTACACTCAAAATGAATTTGATAAATACCAAAAGTATATTATCGATAATAAACTGGATTGGATTAATGTCTATGACGGAGTTCACATCAATAATCTCAAGGATAAATACGATGTTGTAACAACGCCCGTGATTTACATTCTTGATAAAAATAAAGTCATCAAAGCCAAAGGAATTGGTTCTGAAGCGATAAAAAGCATAATTACCCAAATGGAAAAAGAGTATTCCAAAAAATAAATTGGGCGTGCCACCATAAAGAAAATGGGCTAAATCATCTAGCGGTGATTCGGCCCATTTTCTTTATGCTGTCGGGCTATCCGTGCTACTTCGGTAGCTTACTTCAAATGAAATTCACTGAACTCCAATGAAAATAAATGTATAGTGAAGTAATCCCTCACGCGCGTAATCAAGATCTTCAGTGAAATAACAAGATTAAGCTAAAACCATTAATTCTGCAACCAAAGAATAGCATCGTCAAAACCATCTTTCCATAATTTTTCGTTGTGATGACCGCCTTTTACAATTACTTTTTTGTTTAAATGCAGGCAAGAACAGCGGTTTGTATTTAATAATTTTTCCATGTGATTAAGGTCAGTTACCATGCTGTCATCATCCCCTTCTGAATCCCCGCAGAGAAAGTAAATTTTAGCCTTGAGTTTTTTACTGTCTGCCATATAATCATTGATGTCTTTTCTGTTAATCCAAAAAGCAGGAGAAAATACGCCAGCTTTTCCAAATACTTCAGGATATTTTATAACAGCATAAAATGAAATCAAACCGCCCAAAGAACTCCCCATGATAGTTGTGTTTTTGGCATTCGTTTTAGTTCGGTATTTTTTGTCGATTTCAGGTTTTAATGTATTTACGATAAATTCAAGATAATTATCTGCATTCCCGCCACCGTATTTTTCGTGTTTGTAGGGAGTTAATTCGTCCAATCGTTTTTCGCCTCCGTTTTCAATACCTACTACAATTACCTGTGCACTCAAACTATCCAGTTTTTCATCGACATTCCATTCTCCAGCAAAGGAAGTTTTGGCATCAAATAAATTTTGTGCGTCATGCATGTAAATAACAGGATATTTTTTGGTCGATGTTTCATAACCTTTGGGTAAGTACAGCCAAATTTTTCTGCTTGTTTTTAGTTGTGGAGCATCAATAGTAAAAGTAGAAACCTGTTTAGAAGCGGTACTTTCCTGAGCATTTGTTATGCCAAAAAATAAAAGAAATGGTATTAGAATAAATATTTTCAAGATAAATATATTTTAGATTTGAAAAAATGAATATTTTAGCTAAAAATACTAATTCAATGGATACGCGAGAAGAAAAAATTAAATTATTGGCAGATATGATTGCATTTTCACTTGTCGATGGCAGACTGCATGAAAGAGAATATCAATTTGTCTGGATAGTGGCTCAGGAATTGGGTATTAGTAAAAATGAATTCAATGATTTGTTTCATCAAGAATTGCCTGAAGGAGTTATCAAATCTGAATTCGAAAGAGTGCAGCAATTTTATCGTCTTGCATTGCTGATGCATTGTGATGGTGTTTTGCATCCAAAAGAGGAAGAATCTATCCGCCAAATTGCTATTAATATGGGATTGAATCCAAGCGCTACGAATCGTATTCTTAAGATTATGAAAGCATCTCCAAATGTTATGATTCCCGCAGAAGTATTATTGGGACATTTTCAGGAACAGCATAACTAACTGATTTTTGATTGTAAAGCCTTAATATCATCACGCAGTTTTGCTGCCTGCATAAAATCCAGATCTTTTGCGGCTTTTTCCATTGCTTTTCGTTTTTCGCGAATAAGTTTTTCTGAATCAGGTTTTGACATATAAGCCGTTTCTGGTTCGGCTGCAGCATTCATAATGTGTCCCAATTCATATTCAACCAATTTGTTATTGGTAAAGGCACTTTCTATTTTTTTGTTCAAAGCCTGAGGAACTACATTATTTTCTGTATTGAAATTGATTTGTTTGGTTCTTCTGTAATTGGTTTCATCAATAGTTTTTTGCATGCTGGCAGTAATTTTATCAGCATACATAATTGCTTTACCATTCAGATTTCTCGCTGCACGACCAATGGTTTGGGTTAAGGAGCGATGACTTCGCAAGAATCCTTCCTTGTCGGCATCGAGTATAGCTACCAAAGAGACTTCTGGTAAATCCAATCCTTCACGTAACAAGTTCACACCAATTAAAACGTCAAAGATTCCTTTACGCAGATCCTGCATGATTTCAATGCGTTCCAGCGTATCAACATCAGAATGAATATAGCGACAGCGAATGCTTACTTTGGTTAAATATTTGGCTAATTCCTCTGCCATTCTTTTTGTCAAAGTAGTTACCAAAACCCGTTCATCCAATTCACATCGCTGCTGAATTTCTTCTATCAAATCATCAATTTGATTCAAGCTTGGACGGATTTCAATAATTGGATCCAATAAACCCGTAGGACGTATTACTTGTTCTACATATACACCATCACATTTTTGCAATTCATAATCGGCAGGAGTTGCAGAAACATAAATAACTTGGTTTTGCATAGCTTCGAACTCCTCAAATTTCAATGGGCGATTATCCATTGCTGCGGGCAAACGAAAACCATATTCTACCAAATTTTCCTTACGGCTGCGGTCGCCTCCATACATGGCATGCACCTGCGAAATTGTTACGTGGCTTTCGTCAACAACCATCAAAAAATCTTTTGGGAAATAATCCAATAAACAAAAGGGGCGGGTTCCGGCTTCTCTGCCATCAAGATAGCGTGAATAATTCTCAATTCCGGAGCAATAGCCCAATTCCCGAATCATTTCTAAGTCAAAATTTGTTCGTTCTTCCAAGCGTTTTGCTTCAAGATGCTTGCCAATCTCTTTAAAATAATCTACTTGTTTAACCAAATCCTGCTGAATCTCCCAAATTGCATTCTGTAATACATCTGGCGAAGTCACAAACATATTCGCTGGGTAAATTGTCAGCTTTTCGTATCTCTCAATAACTTTGGAGGTTTTTACATCAAAGCTTTCTATTTCTTCTATTTCATCTCCAAAAAAGTGAATCCGGAAACCATCATCAGCATAACTTGGATATACTTCAACAGTATCTCCTTTTATGCGGAAATTTCCAGGAGTAAAATCGGCTTCGGTTCTGGAATATAAACTTTGAACCAAACTTTTTAATAATTTGGTTCGTGAAATCATTTGGTTTCTCTCTACGGCAATTACGTTCTTTTGAAATTCTACGGGATTACCAATACCATAAATACAGGAAACAGAAGCCACAACTATTATGTCTCTCCGACCTGAAAGAAGGGAAGAGGTAGTGCTTAAACGCATTTTTTCCAGCTCTTCATTGATGGATAAGTCTTTCTCAATGAAAACGCCTGTAACAGGCATAAAAGCTTCGGGCTGGTAATAATCGTAATACGATACGAAATATTCTACAGCATTATTTGGGAAAAACTGCTTAAACTCCGAGTACAATTGGGCAGCCAAGGTTTTGTTATGTGCCAAAATCAAAGTCGGTCGTTGTATTTCTTGAATAACATTGGCCACTGTAAAAGTTTTTCCAGAGCCAGTAACTCCAAGCAAAGTTTGGAATTGTTCGCCATCCAGCACACCTTGAGTTAATTTTTCAATGGCTTGCGGCTGGTCTCCTTTTGGCTTGTATTCTGATATGACTTGGAAATTCATTGGTTTAGTATTTCAAACGTTTAGGGTTTTGTCTTGTATCCCAAACAGACAGAATTATAATGTGAGTTTCATTAATTTCATAGAAAATATAATAATTTTCAATTAATAAACCACGAACATTTATCGAATCAGTTTTTTTTCCAATGGTGGGCTGTTGGAGCAGTATTTTTAATTCGGTTTGAATTAATCTGTTTAATTTTAAGGAATATAATTTGCTTTTATTTCTAAAATTAAAATATTCAAATATAGCTTTTAATTGAAGTTTTGCAGGTGTTGTCCAAACTATTCTTCTTGCAGCCATTTTTCCATTTCTTCATTTAAGACATCGTTCTCAATAAAATTTCCTTTCAAATATTCCTTTTTCGAATTTTGAATTTCTTTTTTTTGCTGATCGTTAAGAATTATTATGTTTTGAAAATCCTGATTGCTGCTATCAATGGATTTCGATTTACTGTCTAAAATTGTATTTATTGCCGACAAAAAAACTTCATCATCAATTTTGGTAATTTTAGAAATCAATAAATTTTTTAATTCGATGGTGCTCATAATAAAAGAATTTATACAAATTTAATCAAAAGAGCATTGTAAATATTAAAACTTCCAGTTTTCTTGCTGTTCTTCACTTAAAAAAGACCAAGCAACAAAACGGCTTATTTTTTGGCCTTGAGCCATATCAATCGTTTTTATAGCTGCAGGGTGAACTTTTGCTAATGTTTTATAAATGCTTTTTAGATTATCGCTTTTAGAAACTAAAGTGGTAAACCATAAACACTGCATCGGGTATTTAGCACTTTCATAAATCATTTGTTTGATAAATCCCAGTTCGCCACCGTCGCACCATAATTCGGCATTTTGGCCACCGAAGTTTAAAACAGGTTTGTCTGTTTTTTGCGCCTTTGGATTTAAGTTGTTTACTTTTCGAGTGGCGCTTTTTTGAGCTTCTTCGGCTGAATTATGAAAAGGCGGATTGCAGATTATGAAGGTAAACCGATCTTCGGGCGTGATAATATTTTTAAAAATAAAACGGGATTCAGTCTGCTGCTGTAAGCTTATAGCATCTATTAATTTTGGATTGTTCTCAATAATTTTACTGCAGTTTTCGATAGCTTTTAAGTCGATATCAGTGCCTACAAAATTCCAGCCGTAAGCTGTATTGCCAATAATAGGGTATATGCAGTTTGAACCTACGCCAATGTCAAGTCCCAATACATTTTCACCTTCCGGAATTTTTCCTTTATTGGATAAAGCTAGCAAATCTGCAATATAATGAATGTAATCTGCGCGTCCGGGAATTGGCGGGCAAAGATAATCTTTTGGAATATCCCAATTTTGAATACCGTAATCCGCTTGCAATAAGGTTTGGTTGAGTGTTTTTACAGCTTGGGGGTCACTAAAATCGATTGTTTCAATGTCATGTTTATTAACAAAAACAAATCTTCCTAATTCGGGATTTTTTTTTGTTAACAGTTCAAAGTTATATCCAAATCGATGAAGATTTCTTGGATGTAAAGTTGTCTTTTCGGTATTTTTTATTGATTTCATTTCCTAAATTTCGCTGCAAAGATAGTCAAACCATTTTTGTAATCGGTATAACAGTCGTTTACAGTTGTTTTTGTAATGTAAATCACTTAAAAGAATGGTGCCGTTTAGGTTTTTTTGCATTGAATGAAAATCTGAGCAGCACAAATTTTCTAACAATCTATGAGCCACGCAGAATCTTGTCCATCTTCCTGCCTTTTGCTAACTCATCGACCAACTTATCGAGATACCGAACCTGCTGTGTCAAAGTGTTTTCAATTTCTTCCACACGGTATCCGCATATTACTCCTGTGATGAGGTGAGCATTGGGGTTTAGAGTAGTTTGTTCGAAGAATGTTTCAAAAGTTGCTTTTTCGGTTATTAGTTCCTGCAGTTTTTTGTTGTCAAAGCCTGTTAACCATTCTATAATTTGATTCAATTCTTCTTTTGATCTGCCTTTCTTTTCCACTTTTGCCAGATATAAAGGATAGACGGAAGAAAAAAGCATTTTTGCGATACGCTGATTATGTGTGTCGGAAGTGTTCATTTTTTTCTATTTGAAAGTTATTCTTCTACAGTGTTTTTATAAACGCTGGGATTAAAAAGTTCCATATAAATTTCTGGTTGCGGTACTTTAGCAAAGCCGTATTTTTCATATAGCCAATCTGCTGTTGAAGTTAGTAAAATCCAGCGTCTTAATCCTTGTAAGCTGGGATGCGTCATAACACTTTCCATTAATTTTTTGGAAAGTCCTTGTCCGCGGTAATTGTCTAAAACATAGATATCGCCCAAATAGGCAATTGTTGAAAAATCAGATATCACTCTTGCAAAACCTATTTGTGTGCCGTTATGAAAAAGCCCGAAATTCAGAGAGTTCTCAATAGAAATTTTTACTTTGTCAAATGGAATATTGTCGCTCCAGCCTGAATATTTTGATAAAAAATCGTGAATGGCAGTAATATCCATTTTGGTTTTGTCCGTTGTAATAAAAAACTCCCCGAATGTTTGTTCAATAGTTTCCATTTTATTTATTTCTTACTTTACAAAGTTCATGATAACTTCAGTTATTGGAAGACAATCTGTATCAAGCGAATCTTTTTGGATGTAATTTATTGTTGCCTGATTTTTTTCTTGATTTAAAATTATATACAACTGATATTCTTTTTCTTCTTTGATAAATATTTTGTTCAGATTGTTTTTTTCTGCTGAGTTTATAGTGTCATTTTTAGTTTGAAATGCTTTACCTAAATATTCTGTATCGCATGGTGATGTTTCAGTATAAAGATAAAAATCAATACAATTATTTTCTAAATTGTAATTCCCAAAAGTTGAATCGATTCCTCCATATCATCACCTTCAGACTCTTTAAATTGATAAACAGTCGAGTATTTTTGAATTAAATAATTCAGCATTTTATCTTTAGAATTTTTATCATTTTGAAGGTTTTCTAAAGAAGGTTTTGTAATGACTTTTGTTTTTTTTGCAATAGGCTCTTTTTTGCAATTAGTGCAAAAACACAAAACCATTAATAGCAGCAACAGTTTTTTCATATTTAAAGATAAAAATAAGATGTTTTCTATTGTTTTTTTTAAAAGGGCTAACGTAATTCTGCAGAAAACCTCCATCAATAATATTCAAATATAGTAAAAGGATTAAAGTTGAAAACAAGAATAGTCTGTTTTCAGCTTTTCATTTAGCTGGAGTGCTGATTAAACATTTTGGTTATGTTTTTTAGTCCGTTAGGGAAGTGCATCCAGTCGGTGTTGTCCATTGTTTCTTTTCCTACTTCTGCAAATCTTGCAAACATTTGTTTTTCGTAATGTGCTATTGCCGATTTTAAGTCAGTAAAATTTTCGCTGTTCAGACTTTCGCTTAACTGCAGTGCATTAAGCTCTATTCTTGTATTTGCCAAATCATACCAAATACAAGACTATTTTTCCATTAAGCCAAATGCCCAAATCCGTTGTGGCTATTGGTGGCAGTAATTTTATTTATCAAGTTAGTTCATTTAATAATTTAAGAAAATTATCTGGCGGAAATAATAGTAATTTTCCATCTTCTATTTTGTATGGAATTTCAGTGAAAGTTCCATCAATATACCAAAAAACTTTATTACTAAGTGAACCTGGACCTTCTACATTCATATTATAAATTGCTGGAAAAATTCCATTTATTGCTTTTACGACTTCTAAATTTTCAATTGGATAAATTATTGCCGAATGTCTGTGAGGAATGCCAATTAATAAACCTTTACTTCCTGTTAATTCTTTTAGATTTTCTAAATCATAGACTATATTTGGCGTAAAGAAATGGTCAGAATTTGCGAACCAAATGTCAAAAACATTAAAATTTTCTTTTGTTATTGTTAGTGGATATTTGTTTTTAATATTCTGTATTCCAATTTCAAAAAGTTCATCTATAGATTTTCCCCATTTTATTATTTTTTCTGGTTTTATATTTACAATGCTATACGGAAAATCAAACACAAGCATAGAAAAAATATCTCCTTCAAACTCTTTTCCAATTGCTAACTCTTTTCCAACATAATCAATATATTCGTCGTTGTATAATCTTACTCCAATATATTTTTTAACTTCCTCAAAGTTATCTGCAATTTTTTCAAATTCTTTTTCAAATTTATTTGCTTCTATCAATGAATTGAAATGATCCTTAATTATATCCTTATAATTTTTTGGTTTATCTTGTTTACAATTTTGCGCAACATTACTCAATCCTAGATTGCTAAATCCTAATTCGTTTTCAGTTAAAAGTATAATTCCATCGGAAATTTCAATTTCAATATTTAGTTTTCTAAAATAATTCTCAATTTCATATATGAATGTAGAATATTCAGAATTTCCAAAAAAAGAAGCCCAATTTGGTATTCCTGTCTTGATGTTTTTCTTATTAAAAAATGAAAACATATTTTTCTTTTTAGTTATGATTTTCTGGATTATTGTCACCAACTTGTATATACGTCTGACAAAATTAGAGATATCTGTCTTAATTGGGTGGGTAAGTTTGATAAATGCCAGTCTTTATCTTATGCTAAGATATATACAATTCTTGATAAATCGTCAAAAGGATTTTTAATTTAGAACGATACCCTTTTTGTATAATTGAGAATTTAATCCATGCATTCCATTAGCAATAAATCGCCGTCTGTATGTGTTAAAGTAACGAGTCCGTCGTGGGCAACGGCATTACTGCTTCCTGTTCGGTATCCTATAGTGAGTGTGTCGTTTTCTAACGGATATACTAAATTTTTAGAATTGATTCCGTTTACAACTCCTATCGGAATTAACGAAATAGGTGTGCCTGCAGTGTACCATTTTTCAAATTTATTGGGAAGCAAAAATATTTTGGAATGGTCGTCGAGTATAACGATTTTAATTAAATTTCGGTAGCGGACAATATTTGTGAGATTTGTAATGGTATGATCGGCACGTTTTCCGGTTGCCCAGACTACATTCGCGGCAGGAATCTTTCTTTGGATGAGGTAGTCAAATGCTTTTTCTAAATCGGTTTTGTCTTGGTCGGGGGTGTGTACAATTTCTATTGGATATTGTGAGGTTTTGTAAATTTCCGGGTCAAATCCGCGGTCGAAATCGCCTAAAAGCACATCGACTTTAATACCTAATTCCAATACCCGTTCGATAGCCGAATCGAGTACGATTACCAATGGAGACCATTCGAGCAGTTGTCCCAGTAATTCGGGATTGCAGGAAGCACCGTTTGCAATGATTAAAGCTGGTTCTTGGTCGTCGCGAACGATGTGGTGTGAAGACATGAATTAATTATGAATTATGAATGGTCAATTATGAATTAATTATCAAAGATAGTTTTCTTGATTCGTAATTCATAATTGACCATTTGTAATTTTTTAGCCCAGATAATAATGAAAAGCCCGGAGTGCAGAAAAATAGTTTTTTGCACGAGGACTTGTATTGGATTGCTTCGCCAGTTCGGCTTACAGCCTCGTGTGCTGGATTAGCTACTGAATAGTATAAGCGTCTGAATCTATTTCGGAAAGATGGAAAAAACCTAATGGATAATCATTGGGATTAGTTTGATTGATGATATTTCCTCTTACTGTGGCTGGCGGTGTTGCAAAGGGACTTCCGCCATCGCTTCCAGCAATGCTGAGTAATTTGTTCATGTAATTACTGTATTGTTCTGTGATTCCCTGTAAGCTGAATTGTATTACATCTCCTTTTTTGAGTTCATCGTCCCGATACAAAGCAAACATTGAATTGCCTTGAAAAAATTCGTCAGAAAGAACACCATATTCAGGATAGACGATGCTAGCGTTTTTAGCACCTACCAGATAAAAGTTATCTTCGGTACCGTTGTCCTGCCAATAGAATTTAATTTCATAAACATCTTCATCTTCAATTCCAGGTTTTATACTTTGCTCTGTTGAAGCTATTACTGGAGTTGGCATAAACTTAGATTTGGAAGTATAAGTCTGGCCTTTGTAGGTTATGGTAAGCACATATTCGTTATTGATAATTGGGCTGAAATTACTGCAGACATATTCTCCTGTTTGTCCGTCTTCGATAAATTGAAAAGTGACAGGAGTGCTAAGTGTTGTGTTGGTAACTGCAACGGTGGCTCCTGTTGCTACGGGAATAGTGTTCGAATAAAAATCGGTTGTGGTCGTTAATTTGATTCTTTGATTTTCGCCAGCTGTTCCTTTTTCCCATTTTATGGAAGCATCTACCACTAATTTTGGAGGTGTTGTGTCTAAATCCACATCGACTACATCTTCGCAGCTTATAACTGAGAGGGAAATGATAAATAAGGCAATATATAGTTTTATGTTTTTCATCGTACTAGAATTTAAAATTATAAGAAACTGAAGGTACAGCTCCAAAAATAGACAGTCTTACAGCTTCGTTTGCACCAGTTTCTGCGTTTTCTCTAAAACTCATTGAGGCTGTATTTCGACGGTTGTATAGGTTATAAATACTGAAAACCCATTCGCCCTGCCAGCCTTTCTTTTTGAAAGGTTTTGGAGTGTAAGTAGCTGATACGTCTAAATGATGGTATAACGGAAGACTGCTTCCATTTCGTTCTCCATAACTTGGTACGGTAATGCCTTGATAAACATATTGTCCATTTGGATAGGTCACGGGCTGTCCGGATTGGAAGGTGAAATTTCCTCCGAAATTCCATTTTTCGCTTAAGGTATAATTTCCTGTAAAAGCCAAGTTGTGTAATTTATCGTAAGCAGAGCGATACCATTCTCCGTTGTTGATTCCTATTTCGTCTGGAGTTCTACCTGGAGTTCTTTGCTGCGATTTTGATAAGGTGTAGGCAATCCAGCCGTTAAATTTTCCAGTGTTTTTTCGCAGTAAAATTTCTAAACCGTATGAACGCATTTCGCCGTTAAGTATTACCTGCTCGATGGCTTCATTGGCAACCAAATCAGCACCATCGATGTAATCCATTCGGTTTTTTATTTTTTTATAAAAAGTTTCCAGTTCTAAAGTATATTCGTTGTCCTTGAAATTATTAAAATATCCTAAAGCAACCTGATCTGCAATTTGCGGTTTTATATACTCGTCGCTTGGTGTCCATACATCCAGCGGAGTAGGAGAGGCAGTATTGGAAACTAATTGCAGGTATTGTACCATACGGTTGTAACTGGCTTTGACAGATTGGTTTTCGTTTAATTCGTAAGCTGCAGATACACGAGGCTCAAAATTGTCATAGTTGGCAATAGTTTTGTTTTTCGAGTAAAACGTAGTTCCGATAGGTTTCGCTTTTTCGTAAACTTTTAAATCTGAATCGTAAGCTACAGGCTGGCCGTTTTCATATTGATTGATAGTTGAGCTTCCCAATCGGTTGAAAATACTGTAGCGGATTCCGTAGTTGACAGCCAATTTATCTGTAATGATTTGTTCTGCTTCCAGATAAATGCCGTTTTCTAGAGCATATTTTTTTTCTAACTGCTTAAAATTAACACTGGAATTACTGCCGCTTGGGTCAATTGTACCGGGGTTGAAATCGTAATACGTAGAGTTGAAACCGTAGTTCAGTTTTATATTGTTGGATAAATAATGCTTGAAATCGTATTTTAAATTGTAATTTCTAATGCCCGAATTCCAGTCGAATCCAAGAAAATCAAGTGTTAATCCGTAATAGTAATCACTGTAAATAAAAGACAGATTCGAGAATAATTTGTCACTGAAAAGGTGGTTCCATCTCAAATTTAATGTTGCATTTCCGTATGTATTGGCGAAAGTTTCGTTTAACGAAAAGATGTCACGTCCAAAATAACCAGAAAGGAATAAGCTATTATTAGCATTGAGTTTGTAATTTAACTTGGTGTTTAAGTCATAAAAGTAGGCTGTGTTATCATTATCTGCTAATCTTAAAAACAAGTGTGCATAGGAGGCGCGGCCACCAATTAAGAATGAGCCTTTGTCTTTTACGATAGGACCTTCGGCAAGAATCCGGCTGGTAATTAAACCAACTCCTCCATTCATGTGAAACTCCTTACTGTTACCGTCTTTTTGATAAATATCTAAAACTGAAGAAACTCTTCCTCCATATTTGGAAGGAATCCCGCCTTTGTATAGTTTTAAATCTTTGATGGCATCAGGATTAAATACCGAGAAAAAACCAAATACGTGAGACGAGTTAAAAATCATTGCTTCGTCCAGAAGAATTAAGTTTTGATCGGCACCGCCGCCACGTACGTTAAATCCAGATTGTCCTTCGCCGGCGTTCGTAACACCCGGCAGAAACAGAATAGATTTGATGACATCTACTTCACCCATTACAACCGGCATTTTTTTGATAGCCGAGATGGAAAGTTTGTTCACACTCATTTCAGGTTTTCGAATGTTGGCTGTTGTCTTTTCAGAATTAATAACCACTTCCTTTAAAAGATTTTCGTTGCCGGACAGTGTGAAGTTCTTTTTTGTGTTTTTGTTCAGTTCGACGGTTTCTTCGACAGTTTCAAATCCTATCGATGTAATCTGAATTTTGTAATTCCCTGCTGGCAGTGTGATGGAGTAAAAGCCATACTCATTTGTTATAACACCAGCTTTTAACTCTGGGATTAGAATATTTACACCAATTAAGGTTTCATTACTTTTAGCATCGGAAATGGTTCCGCTGATTGTGAATTTTTGCCTGTTTGTTTCGCTATTGTTCGCTTCTTGTGAAAAAACAGAAATGGAAATAAACAGCAGTAAGGCAATGTAAATAATTTTCTTTAAAATCATTGTTGAGGTTTTGATTTTGCAAATATCAATAGATTGCAATTTAATTCGTACTTAATGTGTGTTAATCTATCGTTAATATGTAGGGCTGGAATAATTTTGAAAACTAAAAAAACAGCAGAACATTTTATTATACTTGATTTGAGTTTAATCATTTTTTATTCTCATTTTCTTTCATTCTAATGCTGCACATGCAAAATCATGAAGGTTTATCAGATGAATTATATGTTCTTCGGACAAAGTGTTCGTTACTATCCGTAAAACACAATCAATATCATCTTGGTCGATATTCCATTTATGAATCTCGGAATGATTGTCCATTATATTGATTATTTTTTGTTTATCGTTTTCGGTTTTTATATTGGTTGCAAAAACCAATACGTTTTCTAAATGGTTTTCCATAGTTCGTTATTTTAAGGTGTTAATGCTTTTATAACCAATTCTAATGCTTCATCTGCTATTTTTTCAGTGAGTTTAAAAGGGCCTCCTCCAAAATTTTTGCCTTCGTTTTCAAAACGTAATAAAGAATAGAGTGGTCCGTAGGCAATGCTCCAAAATACCTCTACGGATACGGGAAGTAATTCTTTTTTGGCAATAGCATTTTTAAAAAAGTCACCCATTATGATTTTGAATTCAGATAAACTTTCTTCAAGAAGATAGCCTCTATAACTGGAATGGCTCAAGAGTTCCCAACAGGCAACATTCAAAGGATGTTTTAATGCAAATCGTCCTCTGTTTTCCCATTGCTTGTGTAAACCTTCTTTAAAAGGCATGGATGCTGAAAAGTCTTTAACCATTTCGTTTAAATTTTTTTGTCCAATCTCAATACCAACTTTCTTTTTCAAATCTTCTTTGTCGGTATAATAGATGTAAAGGGTTGCTACTGATACACCGCTTTCCTTTGCCAGCCGATTCATTCCAAAGCCTTCAATATCAAGTTTTATAAGCATTTTTATGGCTTTTTGTTTGACTATTTCTTCCTTGTTCGTGTCTCTAGTCCGTAAAGGTTTTTTTTTTTGCAAAAAAAAAATATTAAATATAAATGAATGTTCGCTTATTTATGAATATTTTTTTTGCCTTTAATTTGAATTCGATTGATTCATAAAGGATGGTTTTTGTAAATTTAATCTTTAGAATTGTAAATAAATTAAAAAAAGATAAATGGGATTAATACAAAGTTTTTATAAAAGTATCGCTCTGAAGATAATACTGTCTTTGTTTTTTGCAGTTACTTTTCAAAGTTTAAATGCTCAAAATTTAAAAGGAATAACGAATGTAAGAGATACTTCTTATGCTACAGCTAGTGCTTTCAAAAAAACATTGAAAGATTTTCCCAATACTACGATGGTTTCAAAAATGTATTTTGATTTTGTGAAACAAAAAAATGATATTGTTTACTGCAGTTATGGAAAACGTAAAATGAAAATGGATGTTTTTTTTGATGTAAATGCAAAGAAAAAACAAACTGCAGTCATCATTATTCACGGTGGAGGCTGGCGCTCCGGAAACAGACAGCAGCACCATTCAATGGCTCAAAAACTGGCAAGTTTAGGATATGTGTGTTTTACTCCTGAATACCGTCTTTCTACCGAAGCACTATTTCCGGCTGCCATTTATGATTTAAAAGCGGCTATCCGCTGGATTCGGGAAAATGCGGATAGATACAATGTGAATCCAAATCAGATAGTAGCTCTAGGATTTTCTGCGGGTGGTGAATTGGCAGCTTTTATGGGAACAACTGGAAATATGCCTCTTTTTGAAGGTGTTGTCACAAATTCGGATTCGTTATCACAAGTAAATGCTGTTGTCGATATCGACGGTACTTTGTCTTTTGTTCATCCTGAATCTAGCGAAGGCGACGACAGCAAGAGATTATCGGCTGGAACTTATTGGTTTGGATATTCGAAAAATGAAAATCCTAAACTTTGGGAAGCAGCTTCACCATTGAGTTATGTAGGTGCTACTACACCGCCAACATTGTTTATCAATAGTTCGGTAGTTAGAATGCACGCTGGTCGTGATGATTACAGAAAGATTTTGAGTGAAAATGGTATTTACTCAGAAGTTCATGAATTTGAGAATTCACCGCATTCTTTTTGTCTTTTTAATCCTTGGTTTGACCCAACAATTCAATATATAGATGGTTTTTTAACTAAAGTTTTACCAAATAGAAAATAACGCAAAGCAAGGGTTCAAGACGAGAGGGGCATACTGTTCTAAATTTAATAATCAACCTGAACTCGATTAATAAAAAACGGCTAATTGGCTAGTCTTAACCGTTTCGTATTTCAACGAAGGTTTTTTTGGCAGAAAGTTATAAGCAATTATTCCAGCAATAAGATTTGACAAAAAGTTAGTAAATGAACGAT
>CAUPJC010000030.1:0-62734 GCA_963511475.1 uncultured Flavobacterium sp. | reverse complement strand
TCAAAAATATTTACCGGAAAAAGTTCCGGAGTATTGATCGATTGCGATTTAAATATTACTTTAGCCATTGCTCGTTTTTTGTGCAACTCTAAGATAATATTTTAGATTAAAAACAGCAAAAAAAAGGCTGTCCTTACTTTTTGGACAGCCTCTTTTTATGCTTTTGAATATAGATTAATTCCAGCCACCACCCAGAGCTCTATACAACTGAATGGTTGAACTCAATTGGTTTTGTATCAGTTCCAAAAGACTTAGTTCAGCGTCAAATAAAGAACTTTGCACCTGCAGTACTTCCAAATAGGAAACATAGCCATTATAATATCTGGCTTCAGATAATTCTAAATTTTTTCTAGCCGCAACAACCTGCTTATTTCTAGCTGATAATTCCTCTTTATAGGTTTTTACATTCTGCAATGACTGTTCTACTTCTACCACAGCAACAATACATATTTTTTGGTAAGCGAGCTTAGATTCTTCAGCCATCTGACGGTAAATCTCCACTCTGCGCTTATTTTTTCCAAAATTAAAAATAGGCCCGGCAACAGAAGCACTTGCATTTTGCAGATACGAAGAACTGTCAAATAAGGAACTTACTTCGTTGTTAGCAAATTCTGCTAAAGTTGCAATATTAAATGATGGAAAACGCATTGCCTGTGCTACACCGATTCTTTCATTGGCAGCCATATAAAGCCTTTCAGCTTGATTTACATCCGGTCTGTTTCGCAATAAAATAGAAGGAATAGATACTGGTAATTCATTAGCGATCTCAAGTTCCATATTCGTTTTACCACGGGCTATTGGACCAGGAACTTGCCCTATCAAAACAGAAATAATATTTTCTAATTGGGTTATCTGACGCTGCATTGCCGGAATTGTCGCTTCGGCAATTGCAACTTGCTGTTCAATCTGAAGCTTATCCACTTCTGAAACATATCCTGCTACAAATCGTTGATTAATAATCTCAAAGGCTTTTTTTCTGGACTCAAAAGTGTTTTTTGAAATAACTAATGGGTTATCAATTACAAAAAAATATTTTTATTAAGTAATACTACTAAATAACAAAGAATTAATTATTTCAAGAAAATCCGTATTAATTCTGAAAGCGTATTCTTTATACTGAAAACTCATTACTACAAAGTCCATAATTAGTAAAATCCGTTTAAGCTAAATGTTTTCTACTATCCTTAAAATTATCAAACAGGAACACAAAACGTTTTTTTATTAAAATAATCCCAGCAATCGATTTTTTACTAAATTAGTTCATTACTAATTTAGTAAATTTTAATACAAACATTCTTTATTCGTTGTTTCAAACAAAAAGGCCTTTCAATAACATTAAATTTCGGGATTATGTCAAAATCAAATAAAAAAGAACAAAATGACTTTGAAGAAAGACTAATAGATTTTAGCACTTTAAGCAAAAAAGAATTAGTTCAAAGAGCTAAAAAATTTTCAAAACAATATTGTGTTGGTGATGGAGACGGTTTTAAATTAAAAGATTATGAAACTAAAGCCAATTTTAATTTAGGTGAAGAAGGAAAACCGTTAGTAAAACAAACTTTAGAAATGGGTGTCGAGGCTTTGGCTGCCATGCAGGATGTACTGTATGCGCAAGACAAATGGTCGGTACTGCTCATTTTTCAGGCGATGGATGCTGCGGGCAAAGATGGAGCTATCAAGCATGTTATGTCGGGTGTAAATCCGCAGGGATGCCAGGTTTTTTCTTTTAAAGCTCCGAGTTCCGAAGATTTAGACCATGATTTTTTATGGCGCTGCCAAAAACATCTTCCAGAACGAGGACGTATTGGTATTTTTAACCGCTCTTATTACGAAGAAGTCTTAGTCGTTCGGGTACATGAACAGATTTTAAAAAGCCAAAAACTTCCTGAAAAATTATTTACCAAAGACATTTGGGAAGATCGGTTTGAAGATATCCGCAATTTTGAAAAATACTTAAATAGAAATGGGACAATCGTAATCAAATTTTTCCTTAATGTTTCCAAGAAAGAACAGAAAGAACGTTTTATCGAGCGTGTAGACGACCAAGATAAAAACTGGAAATTCAGCGCCTCTGATGCTAAAGAGCGCGGTTATTGGGATGATTACATGCACGCCTATGAGGAATTAATAAAAAACAGCTCAACCAAAATATCTCCATGGTATGTAATTCCTGCCGACAATAAATCCTATGCGCGTATCGCAGTTGCATCGGCAATTATTACAGCATTGGAAGAACTGGATTTAGAATACCCAAAAGTAAGTGAAGCGAAAATAGCTGAACTGCAAGCTGTCAAACAAGCATTGCTAAATGAGGAAGACTAATCTTTTAGTACTTAGTAACTAGCTCTTAGTAATTAATCAATCCAATGTTATTCAAAAAAAGCAGTTTGTTTACAGCTGTCGTTCATCATAATTACTAAACAAAAGCTAATCACTAAGGACAAATCACTTATAATCAGCCACTACCTTTTTATCTAATTTGAATTATGCTTTCTAGACTATTCCCAATTACGGCTTGGATTAAAGACTACAATAGAAAAGCCATAAAAAAAGACTTTATAGCTGGAATAACATTGGCTGCTTATGGGATTCCTGTATCGATGGCTTATACAACACTTGCGGGTTTACCTCCCCAATATGGAATTTATGGCTAAATGATTGCCGGTCTTTTTTATACACTCTTAGGCACCAGCAAACAATTAGCCATTGGTCCCACATCGGCAATTTCTTTGCTGACTGGCACCACAATTGCTATTATGCCCAAGGGTGATGTACAGCGCTGGGCCGATATTGCCTCGCTTACAGCTCTTGTATTTTCGGCCTTGGGTATAGTAGCTTATATATTGAGGCTGAGTGGCATTATTAATTTTATCAGCGAAACTGTTTTGGTTGGTTTCAAGGCGGGTGCCGCTATAACCATTGGCTTAACACAATTGCCAAAGCTTTTTGGCGTAAAAGGAGGCGGCGAAAACTTTCTAGAACGTATAATTCTTCTCTTTCAGCAGTTTCCGGATACTAATACCTACGTTTTCCTTTTTGGCACTGCTACAATTATAATTCTAATAGCTTGTGAAAAAATACTGCCTGGAAAACCAATCGCAATACTCATTGTGACCGTATCTATTATACTCATCTCTACAACATCCCTAGCCCATCATGGATTCTCAACCATTGGTGTGATTCCAACAGGACTGCCTAAATTTCATTTACCAACTTTACGCATCAAAGATATAGACGGAGTATTGCCACTCGCTTTGGCTTGTTTTTTATTGTCGTATATCGAGAGCGTTTCTGCAGCAAGAACATTGGCACAAAAAAACGGATACACTATTGATCCCCGTGAGGAATTATTAGCTCTTGGAGTAGCCAACGCTGCGGTAGCTTTTGGACAGGGCTATCCAGTAGCCGGAGGATTATCGCAGTCTGCGGTGAATGATACTGCAGGAGCAAAAACTACAATTTCCTTAGTGTTTGCATCAACTGCAATTGCTTTTTGTCTGCTGTTTTTAACTGGGTTTCTTCAAAATCTGCCTACTGTGATTCTAGCATCCATTGTTTTGGTCGCTATTCGGGGACTTTTCGATCTGGACGAAATCAAGCATCTCTATAAAATAAAAAAACAGGAATTTTACATTGCAATGATTGCATTGGTAGGAGTACTTATTTGGGGAATCCTGACAGGCGTTTTATTGGCAGCCATAATCACTTTGTTATTATTAATAAAAGGAACCTCAGCTCCAAATGTTGTTTTTTTAGGCAGAATACCAGGTAGCAACCGCTATTCTGATTTAGAACGCCATCCGGACAACGAAATAATTGAAGGTGTTTTGATTGTCAGAATCGAATCTTCCATATTTTATTTTAATGGATAAAACATAAAAGAGCAGCTTTGGAAAAAAATCAATAACGAAGCCAATTCTTTACATACAGTGCTATTTGACCTAAGTTCTTCTCCTAAAATTGATCTGGCTGGGGTTCACTTTTCAAACAGTTTTTTATGGATTTAGAAGCCAAAAACATTTCATTAAAAGTCACCGAAGCCAGCGCCGAAGTTCGGGATAATCTGCGGACTGAAGGTCTCGAAAAGCTTCTAGGTCACATCAGCCGGTCAGTTTCGGTAGATGATTTGGTGGCTGAAGCGTTCAAATCAAATTTGGAGTCGCCACCTGCTAGAAAAAACAGCTAACTTTGGCGTCAGAACCATTCTCTCTAACAGCTGTAGGACTCAAATTGTTTTATTGGCTGTTTGATACAATGTCTTTTACAAAGAAAATTCTTCGGTGTCCTGTGCTGGAGTTGCGGTGGTGTCTACGACAGTTGCAGCTCTTGGTGTATAACAATCTACTTTGATGGAAAGATTCTTAGGTCTCTCAAAAGATTCTTTGGATATTGTTAAGGTTTTGTCTTCATAACATTTATTCATATAATATCCCCAAATTGGTAAAGCCATTGCGGCTCCCTGTCCGTAAGTAAGACTTTTGAAATGTGCAGAACGGTCTTCGCATCCTACCCAAACACCTGTTACAAGGTTAGGTACCATTCCCATAAACCAGCCATCGGACTGATTTTGTGAAGTTCCTGTTTTACCAGCAATCGGGTTTTTAAACATATAAGGATATCCTGTCCAGCGTTTGTCTCCATTACCTCCTCCTTGTGTTCTCAATCTTGCTCCAGAACCGCTTTCGGTTACACCTTCCAGCAACTTAATGATGGCAAATGCGATGTCTTTATTTAAAACATCATGTGACTCAGGTATTGGCTCGTAGATTACTTCGCCGCTTTTGTTCTCAATTTTGGATAAGAACTGTGGTTTAGTATAGACTCCTTGGTTGGCAAATGTGCTGAAGGCTGCAACCATATCTTCAACAGTTATTTCTACGGCTCCCAAAGCAATTGAAGGTTGCGTAACGATTTCAGATTTTACACCTAATTTATGAGTTAGTTCTATTACAGCTTCTGGGCTGACTTTGTCAATTAATTTTGCGGATACGGTGTTTATCGAATAGGCCAATGCTTGTTTTAAGGTTACCATTCCGCGATAGTTGTTATCGGAGTTTCTAGGTTCCCAATCTTCGGTTACATGGTGGCGTCCTTTGCGGATAACAAACGGACCGTCAAGAATAGAATCGCATGGCGACATGTTCAACTGTTCGATTGCGGTTGCATATACAAACGGTTTGAACGTAGAACCTACTTGTCTGGCTCCTTGACCTACGTGATCGTATTGGAAATATTTGTAATTAATCCCTCCAACCCAAACTTTAATATTACCCGTCTGCGGTTCCATAGACATTACTCCAGCCTGTAAAAAGTGCTTGTAGTAACGTATAGAATCCATAGGAGTCATAATCGTATCTCTTTCTCCCTTCCATGTGAAAACCGTCATTTTGGTTTTTTTACTAAAGGTTTTGATGATTTCTTCGTCGCTTTTGTCTTGTTCTTTCAACACAGCCCATCTGTGGGATGATTTCATAGCCTGGTTTATGATACGTTCAGTTTCTGCTTCAGAAATGTTTACAAAAGGGGCATTTTTATTGGTTTTGGACTGTATAAAAAACTCTTCCTGCATATTGGCCATGTGTGCCGATACTGCTTCTTCGGCATAAGCCTGCATTCTTGAGTCGATTGTAGTGTGAATTTTCAGACCGTCTTTATAAATATCGTAGTCAGAACCGTCTGGTTTTTTATTTTCTTCCACCCATTTTTTCATGTATTCACGAAGGTATTCTCTAAAATAAGTAGCTGTACCTTCTCTGTGGCTTTCCAATTTGAAATTTAGTTTAATTGGCAGCTTTTTTAATTCTTCTCTTTGTGATTTTGTAATAATGTTTGCCTTTTGCATTTGCAAAAGCACCACATTTCTTCGGTTGGTAACCCCTTCTGGATTTTTTACAGGATTGTAAAGACCGGAGTTTTTGAACATACCTACTAAAATAGCCGATTCGTCAATCGTTAAATCTTTAGGTTCTTTTGAAAAATAGGTTTTTGCCGCAGAACTGACTCCTACAGAATAATTACCAAAATCATATACATTACAATACATAGCAATGATTTCGTTCTTGGTATATTGTCTTTCCAATCGAATAGCAATAATCCATTCTTTCATTTTTTGCACAATACGAAAAGGCAAAAATTTTGAGCCCTCGCCGTGAAATAACTGTTTTGCTAATTGTTGGCTTAACGTACTGGCTCCACCGCTTCTTCCTAAGCTGGCAATAGCTCTAAGTGTTCCTCTTCCATCGATACCGGAATGCTCATAAAAACGGGCATCTTCGGTAGCTACCAAGGCTTGAACTAGACTTTTAGGTAAGTCGGAATATTTTAATTGGGAACGGTTTTGTTTAAAGTATTTCCCTAGAACAACTCCGTCTGAAGAGATGATTTCGGTAGCTAAATTAGAATCCGGATTTTCTAAATCTTCAAATGAAGGCATGGATCCGAATAATCCCCATGAGGCAAAAAGGAAAAATAAACCAATAATTCCAAGCCCTGAGAAGTAAATTTTCCAAAATTTTATGGAATAATATTTAACATCTTTGTCAATGTTTTTTGTCTGAGGGTTATTTTTTTTGATAGCCATAATCGAGTTTTAATCTTTATTTTCTATTCTAAAACCTACTTCGGTAATTCCATCTAAAAAAGCGACACCGGGCACTTTTCCATTTTCTCTAACCGCTTGTTTAATATGTACTTTGTATTTTCCTCTAAAGCGAACATTTTCTTTGTAATACAGTTTGCTTTCCTTGAGATCTGTAAAACCATCGCCCAGCAATGTTCCGTCTGGTGCTGCCATTTGATATTCCAAAGTGTCTACTTTCGTATAACCGTTTGGACTTTCCAATGAAACAATCAGAAACAGATTACTGTATTTGTAATTGTCATTAGCTCTTAAATTCACAAACAAGTCGTATCTTTTTACCGAATCCAAAACAGGTAAGTCAAAAGTAACAATACTATCTTTGTTCCATGCGCTTCCAACAGATTTATACTCGTCAAAAACTCTTTTTTTATCACATGAAAAAAAGAGTACTGTTACAAAAAGCAGTAAAAGACTATTCTTTATTCTCATTTTTTTTAATAATTATTGGTTTTCTTGGCTCTTCTGTTTTGTTCTCTGCAGAAGCAGGACGATTGTTATTATTTCTTTTGCGGTTGTTGTTCTTATTACGGTTCTTATTGCTGCTGTTCGGGTTAGGATTTTCTTTTACCGGAATTTCTTTGTTTACAGCGTTCGGATTTGGAGTATTTGGAACCGTATTTTTCTGAATAGCAAGTTGTTTGTTTGCATTGTTTGGCACAATGACTTTTTCTCCTGCTAGTCTAGGTTTTTTACTTGGTTTTTTCTTCCTTTTTGGCTGATCAAAACGGGTTAAGCTTTCCTGACCCATCGCATTATTGAAATTCTGTTCTGGTTCTGGAACAACTTCTATCGCATAATCTTCAAGCGATGAAACTTTGTTTTTCAGTTTGTTCTCAGCCATAATTTCTTTGACCTGATCAATTTTTAAAACGTGCCAGTTAGCAAAATTATTAGTATAAGCAAACCACATTAACCCTTTGAAAATATCCTGTTTTTGACAAATAGCATCTCCTTTTTCGGTAACCAATTTAGTTTCAAATTCTGGAAAATCCTTTAAGGCATCCATGTAAGTGTCCAGTTCGTAATTCAGACAGCATTTCAGTTTACCGCATTGACCTGCCAGTTTTTGCGGATTTAAAGATAATTGCTGGTAACGTGCCGCCGATGTGTTTACGCTTCTAAAATCAGTCAGCCAAGTTGAACAGCACAATTCTCTTCCACAAGAACCGATTCCGCCTAAACGTGCCGCTTCCTGACGAAAACCTACTTGTTTCATCTCTACTCTGGTACTGAATTCTTTCGCAAAGTCTTTAATTAAAAGCCTGAAATCGACTCTGTCATTGGCAGTATAATAGAACGTAGCTTTGGATCCGTCACCTTGAAATTCGATGTCCGAAATTTTCATTTCCAGTTTTTGGGCAATGGCCAATTCACGGGCACGAACTTTCATCGGTTCTTCCTTATTTCGGGCTACAGTCCAAATATCAATGTCTTTTTGAGAAGCTTTACGGTAAATTTTAGGAACCTCATTGCTTGTAGGATTTACTCCTTTTTTCTTCATTTGAATTTTTACTAATTCTCCTGTAAGCGTTACAATTCCTATATCATGTCCAGGAGAAGCAACAGTTGCTACAATGTCTCCCATACTTAATGTTAAATTATCTGTATTGCGGTAAAATTCTTTTCGGCCATTTTTGAAACGGACTTCCACACAGTCAAAAGGAGCCTCGCCATTGGGTAAACTCATGTTCGAAAGCCAGTCAAAAACCGTTAATTTATTGCAGCTGTCGGTGCCGCAAGTCCCATTATTTTTGCAACCCTTTGGTGCACCACCATCAGAAGTTGAACAACTTGTACATGCCATAATTTTATATGTAGTATCGCGACGAACGCAATTTAAGTTCTTAAAACGTTTAATCGGTAAAGATAGTATTTTTTTGGTTTATGCTGCAAGGGCTTAAAACTGCAAATAATCATAAAGTTATACTAAAACTAAAGGTTGCAATGTTAGCAATAAGTTAGGTTTTTTTACTTTAGTTTCTTTATTTCCTTATCAAAATCAGAAATAATTTTTTGTGTTTTATTAAAAACTTCATAAGCGGCAACTGCTTTTTTATCGGCTTGAATTTTAGAAATTCTTCCTTTTCCTTCTAAAACTTTATAATCATTAAAACTGATAAACTTATTCACGCTTTCGGCCAATTGCGCCATCGTAAAAGTATTCTCGCGTTCTATCAATCCTTCGATGTAATCAAAATATCCCGTTACGGTACGCTCCAATTGTTTAATTTCTTTTTCCTGCAGATAATTTTTAGCAACAATCACGTCTGATTTCAAAACCCTGCCGTTTGGACTGTTTTTCCAGGTAGTCAATCCCATGTTTTCTTTTTTAGCATCGGCAGTTTTGAAAATGATTTCGGCTGCCGTATTGCCCGTTATCGCAAAATGAAATTTGTTTTGAACCGTAGCATAAAAATTTTTAGTGATGTCGGCATTGTTGTCATAGTCAATACTGCACTCGGCAAAAATATCGGTTACCTGCTGGTAGATTCTCCTTTCACTCGCTCGAATCGAACGAACTCTTTGCAGTAATTCTTTAAAGTAATCTTTGCCAAAAATAGTCTGACCTTGTTTTAAACGATTGTCATCAAGAATAAAGCCTTTTATAATATATTCTTTTAAGGTTTGGGTTGCCCAAATTCTGAATTGTGTGGCTTTGGCAGAGTTTACTCTGTATCCAACCGAAATTATGGCGTCGAGGTTATAGTATTTTGTTTCTTTTTTTTGAGTTTTGTCTTTAATCGCACCATGTTGAGTGGTATGTTCCAAAATGGAACTAACCATTTTTTCTTCTAATTCTCCCATCTCAAAAATATTACCTAAATGCTTGGTTATCGCAGGTCTTTGCACGCCAAATAACTCTGCTATTGCTTTTTGAGTTAACCACACCGATTCATCTTGCAACAAAACATCAACGCGGATTTGGCCGCTGGGTGCAGTATATAATACAAATTTTTTCAAATCATCTTCCATAACTACTCTATTTCAATGGCATCAATTGCTTTCATTAATCGGTCGGTTTCGGTTAAGGCGATGATGATTTACCTGATTTTTGAATCATGCCACTTATTTACTAAACTTTCAAAAATCCTAACTCATAAACCATAGGCTGTAGTTTTTCACTTAATGATTTATATGATTCTTCAAATGACTTAAAAGATACCGGCACAAAATCACCACTGGCATTTCTTTTTTTCAAGGCATTACGAATTTGATACCAGCCTACATCAGCACGATTAAGTTTGAATTCATCTCGAACTGCCCTTACATCTATACTTGCAAAATAAGCTTGCCATAATTTTTTGCCCTCAGCTAAAACTACTTTCGCTTCTTTTGAAAGTTTTTTATGCTTTAAGTATTGCAGCATAAAATCACTTTCGAATCTATCGGTCGCTCCTACTTCTTCTTCTGTAAATGGTATAAAATGATTTACAATTGACCATTTTTTATCATTCCATTCCAAATCATTAGCACTAGCAGTTAGATTACTCCCATTGAATAACATCCAAATCAAACAGTCATTTTTGAATTCATCAGTTAATGGTTCGGTTGGAATTAAAAATTGGTCACGATCGTTGAGCCAAGTTTGTTTTATTAATCTTCTTACTGAATAAACAACAGCAACTTGCCAAAGGTTTTCAGGAGTAATATACAAACCACCACCATTTCCTCCTGTAAAAATTGAAGATGAAATAAGTGTCTCTTGTCCTGCATGTTGTAAATCATTATTACTTGCATAGAAGAAACCAACCATTCCATCACACGACTTTTTTAATCTTGGATTGTTTGATACTGTTGTTGCATTTGATAAAGGCAAAGCTAATTCATTATTCATATTTGGTTTATCAATCCAAACGTTAAGAAAAATATTATTTGGTAAATTGTAAAATAGTTTTGCACCTATAGGTTTTGCTTTTTTATCAATTACATCAACACTAATTTCCGTAATTGCTATTTTCTTTTTTTGATTTGTTTGCCAAACTAAAAATCCAATAGGAAAATCTCCTTTTAATCCATCAAAAGCTTTACTATGTACCACAAATCCTCCTAAATATTTTGAATTCCATTCAATTCTGAATTTTTCAAAATTTGGCGCATTAACATATTTCATTTTACTAAACATTGCTACTGTCGCTGTTGGAATTTCTTTTGCAATCCGAACCAAGAACTGTACAAATAGTTCTTTACTAGCATAACCCAATTCTTGGGTTTTCATTAAAGCATTTATTTTAGTTTGCTCAACCTCTTTTTTGTTTTTATCACCATTCCCTATACCTGATCCTGTTTCTCCATAAGGCGGATTAATCAATACTAAAATCTTTTTCCCATCTGCAATAGCTTGTCGTAATCCTTGTGGTAATTTATTAGTTAGACTATAATCAATCTTTCCATCATCGGTAATATCATCATTTAGGTAGTCATATTGAAACCGTTGGGCAGCCACACAGGTTTTAGCGGCTTTCATTATATTTATATCCGGCTCATCTAATGTGCTCATATAAATATTCCGTTGGTTGGAGTGTTTTACTTCCAAATTTCCTGCACCACAACACATATCCCAAACGATATAGTTTTTTTGCCAATTGTTACCTAAAGTTTCAGTTAGTTTATCATAAGCTTTTTCAACTACATTCAATGGTGTGTAATAAGCTCCTTTAAAACTGCGTTCGTCTAGAGGAATTAAACTATCACGTCGTTCCAATAGATAATTTCTATATTCTGCTTTTGGTGGTTTATGATATATTGCCCAAAACTGCCTATACCCTTCTTTGTTACCTAATTTATATACTTTTCCGTTTAATAAAAAAACAGCAGAACCGTCTTTATGCATTAATTCAGCAGGTAAATCATCGTGAGTAGAAACCGTACCATCATGCATAATATCAGCAAAAAACAACAAGGCATAATCTTCATCCTTTACACCTTCTATTTCATGCCCAATCATAACAACCCATTTATCAAAAACTTGTTTTAAGTTATCGGGTGTAATAGCAGTGCGAATAATATCCCCTTTTTTAATAGCAGTTTTTATAGTACTAATAAATTCTTCTTCGTGGGTTTCAATCTTAAAAGAAACAAAATATGTTCCAATATGTGCAGAAATAGCATCGAGTGCTTCTAGAGAAGCTTGACTTGGAGATTTTCCCCAATCTTTTATAGTTTGTTTTTTAAGAAAAGGAATTATGTCCTCACTTTTCATAATAGCTGCTTTTTGCGTATCAATTACACATAAAAATGGTGGAATATAATCGCCTATAGTTAATGCTTGATTTACATAATAAAGAAGTTGAGTAAACATTTTATATGTAGAGTGTTTACTAGTATCTTTTGCTTCAAACCATATTTCCTTAGTTTGAATATCGATAAGATTTTTTTGAACTTCTTTTAAACCCAATGCTTTTATGTAGGCATCTTTTACATCTTCTTCGGAGGAGGCTTTTTGTAGTTTTTCGTAAAGGGTCATGTTGTATTTTTAATTGTGAATTGAAGCAAATATAAATAGAAGTTATGGATTATAAATAATGAATACATAATTGTCAAGACTGGCCGTAAGATATGGATATATACTAAAATGGGTTCAGAACGGGGTCAACCACGTTCTATAACGGGGTAGTTGGCGTTTACAACGTGGTTTATCACGTTACAGGACGGGGTAGACCACGTTGTAGGACGGGATAGAGCACGTTCCAGACGTGGTTGACCACGTCACTAGACGGGGTAATCGCACTACAGGACGTGGTTGACCACGTTATACAACGGGGTAAACGGAGTTCTGGACGTGGTAAACCACAAAAAAACGGGAAAGAAACTAGTTCCTTTCCCGTTTTGGTAAATGTGCGAAGGGGCTAAATCTCCTCTTCTACTTTCTTGGTAGTTTTTGCTGCTGTACTGCCTCCTGTAAAAAACTGTGAAATGGCGTTCACTTTGCCTTCATATCCTGCTGCTTTGGTGCTGGCTTTGTATTTGCTAAAGTCATAGTCAGTAAGCGCGGCTTGGTAATTGTCATAATCATGCAGGATTTTATTATTGGTCAATCCATCGATCAAGGTTTGTAATCTGCCAATAGTAGATTGTAAAAAGTCCCTCGAATCAAAATCGCTCTGGAACTCCACCCAGTCTACATCGGGACTGCTCAAACTAGGCTGGCTGGCTCTGTAATCTTTAACTTTATTTACTATCAGTTTGTTTTGCTCATTCACGCTTCCGTATTTCTGGCGTTCCTCGGCACTAAGGTTTTTAATTTTGGCATTCAATGCAGTTTCAAGTGCAGTTAAGCTGGCGCCAACAGCTGTTTTCTCGGCGGCGGCATAATGAACGTTGTTTAAATTCTCAAATGGCATAGTGGTTTGATTTATAAGTTAATAACTATATTAAAATCAAATGTAAATAAAATCTTTATTAATCACGCAACAAAAGAATATTCTTATGTTATAAAATTTTATTGTTAATTATTCTTACTATTTACCCAAGTTCGATTGTGATTCTTTTGTTAAACGTCAATAGAAATAAGCTGCAGCCTATTTTGTAAATGGGCTAAAGCCCTTTCCTATTGATTTCGGCTAAAATTAGTAATCGAACTCAGGTTATTACTATGTGCTAATGGTAGTAAGCCTGATTAGGTCTCTTTTACAGATATAATTTTCACCGGACAGGCTTTGCCCGCCAACTCACAGCTTTCGGTTATGGTGTGGTCGGGGGATTTCAAAGTATAAAAACCTTTAGCATTGACACTTTTTATCAATACCGATTTTCCGTCTTTTTTGGACATCTGAAAGTGGAAGGGCGCCATTTCCACGCAATAATTGCACCCAATACATTTGTCTCTTTGAAGCGTTACAATAACCATTAGGCTTCCACTATTTTGTATAATTTGTCGGACATACGAATTCTGAAAGGCAATTTGAAAGTACAATCGTCACCTTTTGTGGCTTTCTCAGCTGTTATATCATTCACATACATTTGTTCGATAACCATTTCCTGTGCGCCAGTGCTTGGTCCGGTCACTAATATTTTGTCACCAACTTTAATATCGTAAGCTTCGATTTTGAATTGACCGATTGCTGCTTTTGGAAAAAAATGGGTTCCTTTCCCCACATAGACTTTCTTCTGAGTTGCCATCGATCCCGAAACATCGCTCCATTCTCCCAATTCCTGTCCAAGATAATACCCTGACCAGAAACCGCGATTGTAAACCGTGTTTAAGGCTTCCATCCAAACTGCAATTTTTTCTTTGCTAAAAGTGCCTTCGTAATAGCTGTCAATCGCTTCACGGTAGGTTTTTATTACAGTAGCCACATATTCCGGAGCACGTCCTCGGCCTTCAATTTTCAAGACTTGAATCCCTGAATCCATTACTTGATCCAAGAAATCCAGCGTGCATAAATCTTTAGGCGACATCATATATTCGTTATCCAATTCGATTTCAAAACCGGTTTCCTGATCGATAACAGTGTATTTTTTACGGCAATTTTGTTTGCAGGCACCACGGTTAGCTGACGAGTTATTCGAATGCAGACTCAAATAGCATTTTCCTGAAACCGCCATGCATAAAGCACCGTGACCAAAGATTTCGATTTCTACCAATTTGCCGTTTGGCCCTTTGATTTGTTCTTTTTCGATTTGGGCAGTGATGCTTTTTACCTGGCGCAAACTCAATTCTCGGCTCAAAACCATAGTATCAGCAAACAGACTGTAGAACTTGATGGTTTCGATGTTGGTAACGTTCAGCTGAGTCGAAATGTGAACTTCCATCCCGATTCCTCTCGCCATCGCAATTACAGCTTGGTCGGAAGCAATTACGGCTGTTATGTTGGCTTCTTTGGCTTTGTTCAGCAATGTTTTTACAACCGATAAGTCGTGATCGTAAATGATGGTGTTCAAAGTCAAGTAACTTCGAACATTTTTGGCTTCACAACGGCGTGCGATTTCCGGCAGGTCATCAATCGTGAAATTGACCGTGGCACGGGCGCGCATATTCAATTGCTCTACGCCAAAATATACTGAATCGGCACCATTATCCAGTCCAGCCTGAAGCGACTCAAAGTTCCCTGCGGGAGCCATAAGTTCTATTTTGTTGGTTGTTGTCATGATAAATTATTCTAAAATTTTATAGATTTTATCAGACAATCTAATTCGGAAAGGAACTTCGAAAGTGACTCTGTCTCCAGTTTTTGCTGTAGCAACTTCCGCGTCGTCAACAATCATTCTGTCCAAAACCAATTCCTGATTACCAGTCGTTGGTCCAGAAATTAAGATTTTATCTCCGCTGTTTACTTCATGATTTTCAACCGTAAACTGTCCCACTTGTGCTTTTACGTAATAATGTTCTGCTTTTCCAAGAAGTACTTTCTTCACTTTTACTTTTTGACGAATATCGGCAGGTTTTTGCTTAGCTTGTTCGTTTACGTTCAGGTCGCCGGAGTGTTTGAATCTAAGGTTTTCAGATTTTCCTTTTCTGAAAACTTTGTTTCCAACCTGTTGTCCGGTTCTTAATCGTACTTGGTCAACCAAAGGCATGTGGATAATGTCCAAGCATTCAGTAGAACAGCAGTTTTCCATCGCACTTTTGCATTCATCACATTGAATGAATAATAAATGGCATCCGTCATTCTCACAATTGGTGTGATTGTCGCATGGTTTGCCGCATTGGTGGCATTGCGAAACAATATCATCCGTAATTCTTTCGCCAAGACGATTATCGAAAACAAAATTCTTTCCGATGAACTTGCTTTCCAAGCCTTCTTGTTTGATTTGCTTCGCATAATTAATGATTCCACCTTCTAATTGAAAAACATTTTTAAAACCCTGATGCTTAAAATACGCACTAGCTTTCTCACAACGGATTCCTCCAGTACAATACATCACCAGATTTTTATCTTCTTTGTGGTTTTGAAGCTGTTCGTTGATAATCGGTAAACTCTCTCTGAAAGTTTCGACATCCGGGGTAATAGCGTCTTTAAAATAGCCCACTTCACTTTCGTAGTGATTTCTAAAATCGACTACAATTGTGTTTGGATCTTCCAGAATATCATTAAATTCTTGTGCTTTCAGGTGAACGCCTATATTAGTTACATCAAATGTTTCGTCGTTCAGACCATCAGCAACAATTTTGTGACGCACTTTGATGGTCAATTTCAAAAAGGAATGGTCATCATGTTCCACCGCTTCATTCAAACGAATGCCTTTCATAAAATCGTAAACTTCCAGAGTTGTTCTAAAAGCTTCCAAATTTTCTTCAGGAATACTCATTTGGGCATTTATTCCTTCATTGGCAACATAAATTCTGCCCAAAGCATCGAGTGAGTTCCAGGCAATAAATAAATCGTCGCGAAATTGTTTGGGATCTTGAATTTTGGCATACGCATAGAAAGACAACGTAAGACGTTGTTTACCGGCATCATCAATCATGATGGCCCTTTCTTCTGCGCTTAAGGTGTTGTACAGTTGCATGCTATAAACGGTTTAAGTTGAGAAAAATATATGTTGCTTTTAATTTACGTGTACTAATTACGTATTTAAAATCGGGCGCAAAAGTAGTGAATTTTTTAAGATTTTCAGATGATAATTAGCGGAATATTATGATTTTAGATTTGATCTCAGTTTGAGTATTTATTTTAGGAGATGGAAAAGACAGAAAGACTTCGCCTACTTCAAAAGTAGGGTGACTTACAAAGATTACTTTACAAACAAAAGTTTTTTCGACCAAAATATTACCAGAGTTTCATTTAACCTGCAAAGGGTATAAAAAAGTTGGGCATCCTTTTGATACCATTACATTTAGGCCATGCGGTTACTGTACTAGCCTTATTCATGGCAAATCCGTTTTTAATTTTGATCTAAAACTGCTTTCGTTAATTAAATTTTTGTTTAAAAAATCGATAAGTGATATAAAAGCCCGCATTATTTGGACTTTTCATTTTAAATGAGAACGAAGTAATGCTAAAATTACCTTTGAGTTCCTGATAACCGATTGCCTTACTAATTACTTTTTTGTTACAATTTTTTTAGATAAAAGATTATAAAGGATTGAAATAAATGGTTATAAAAACCTTAAAAACTGTAGAAATTATTATTAAATTAGATTGTATCCGTAGTCGGAATAAAAAAGCTATTAAAACTAATTAATGCGATTATTTTACTAAATTTGATTTAAAAATTAGATATTATCAATTGATATTGATTTTTTACGGCCAAAAATAATAATTGTTCATATAACCAAGACACATACAGGAATTATCATGATTAACAAAAAAGTAAATACCGTTCAGGAAGCGCTTCAAGGAATTGAAAACGGAATGACCCTTATGCTTGGCGGTTTCGGATTGTGCGGGATTCCCGAAAATTCCATTGCCGAACTGGTTCAAAAAGAAACCAAAAACCTAACCTGCATTTCGAATAATGCCGGAGTTGATGATTTTGGACTTGGTCTGCTTTTGCAAAAAAAGCAAATCAAAAAAATGATTTCTTCTTATGTCGGTGAAAATGCCGAATTTGAACGCCAAATGCTTTCTGGAGAATTGGAAGTAGATCTTATTCCGCAGGGAACTTTAGCCGAAAGGTGCCGTGCTGCTCAAGCTGGAATTCCAGCATTTTTCACGCCTGCAGGTTATGGAACCGAAGTTGCCGAAGGAAAAGAAGTACGTGAATTCAATGGCAAAATGCACATTATGGAACATGCCTTCAAAGCAGATTTTGCCATTGTAAAAGCTTGGAAAGGCGATACAGCGGGGAACCTCATCTTCAAAGGAACTGCCAGAAACTTTAATCCCGCAATGGCTGGAGCTGCCAAAATTACCGTTGCCGAAGTTGAAGAACTAGTCGAAGCGGGAAAATTAGATCCCAACCAAATTCATGTTTCAGGTATTTTGGTGCAGCGCATTTTCCAAGGAGAAAAGTTCGAGAAAAGAATTGAGCAGCGAACTGTTAGAAAAAGAGAATAGATCTTAGATCGCAGAATGAAGATTTTAGAAAACAGTTTTCTTAGATTATTTACACTTTACACAAAAAACACATGGCATTAGATAAAATAGGAATTGCAAAACGAATTGCACAAGAATTAAAAGACCGTTATTTCGTGAATCTGGGCATCGGGATACCAACATTAGTAGCCAATTATATCCCGAAAGGAATTGATGTCGAATTTCAAAGCGAAAATGGCGTTCTAGGTATGGGACCTTTCCCTTTTGAAGGCGATGAAGATGCCGATATCATAAACGCTGGAAAACAAACCATCACAACTTTGCCAGGAGCTTCCTTTTTTGATTCTGCCACCAGTTTTGGAATGATTCGAGGACAGCATGTTGACTTGACTATTCTTGGTGCAATGGAAGTTTCTGAAAATGGCGATATTGCCAACTGGAAAATCCCCGGAAAAATGGTTAAAGGAATGGGTGGAGCTATGGATCTAGTAGCCTCAGCAGAAAATATTATCGTAGCAATGATGCATGTCAATAAAGCAGGAGAATCCAAAATATTAAAAAAATGCACCTTACCATTAACTGGTGTAGGCTGTGTAAAAAAAGTTGTAACCGAATTGGCTGTTTTAGAAATAACGCTCCAAGGCTTTAAACTGCTGGAACGTGCTCCAGGAGTTACAGTTGAACACATTATCGCCTCTACCGAAGCCAACTTGATTATACATGGAGACATTCCAGAAATGGTAATTGATTGTAAGAATTAATTTTGCAAAAAAAACAATTTACTGCTTAATATAATCAACAAAATCCAACTTTACATCAGAATATTCAACACCTTATTTGTATTTTTTTTATTTGTGATAAACAAACAGACAAAAAATCATGAAAAATTACAGATTATTATTAATAGTGTTCTTCATTTCAGCCGGTATGATGGCTCAATATAGAGAATCAGTTGTGCTAGATGTTCATGGCAGTTATACGTTTTCAAACAGTGTTGACTTTGATTACGGAGACCTTAAAATCGGAGATGGTCACATGTTTGGTACGGGATTGGAATTTTTTTCGCAAAAATCATCATCTATAAAACTTAAATATTTAAGATTTGACACTTTAATAGATGTTGATGTACCAATTTCTGCTAACGATGTTAATGTTGACGGAGCATTCAAATATATATTAATAGGAGGTAACCATTATTTTGATTTTGGAAGTAACGCTGTTCCTTATTTAGGTGGCGGACTTGGTATGGCAATTACTGAAATCCCTTATGGCGGAAGTGACACCAACTTTGCTTGGGAAATCAAAGGAGGTGTTAAAATAAAAACGGCATCTATTGTTTCTATTAGTCATCAAGCAAATCTTATGTCAACGATTGCGATTGCTGGGACTGACCTTATTGGGGATATTGGGGACCAGTTGCTTTACAGGATTATGCTTATTCTTATCAATTTGGCCTAGGCGCTGTCTTTGGTTTCAATTTCAAATAAGAAGTCCATAGTAGATTAAACAAAAAAAATGCAACTCTATAGAGTTGCATTTTTTTTGTTTTACCTATTTACAGTTAACTGCTGAACTTTGGTAATTATCAGCTGTACTCTATCTTAATTATTTATAATTATATTGCATTTACATCGATTTCGTTAGTAATTTCATATTTTTTTTAGAATTTTGAAATTTAATACTTATTTAAAAGTTATATCTTTGTTATTCTTTCAAAAAACAATTAAAAAAAAGAACCATGAAGACTTTAAATAATTTTGATTTTAATAATAAAAAGGCAATAATAAGAGTTGATTTTAATGTCCCTTTAGATGAAAATTTTAATGTAACAGATGCCAATCGTATTGAAGCTGCAAAACCAACTATCGACTATATTTTATCTAACGGAGGAAGTGTTATTTTGATGTCACACCTTGGAAGACCAAAAGGAGCTCAAGACAAATATTCGTTAAAACATATTTTAAAAACTACTTCAGAAATTTTAGGAGTTCCTGTTCAGTTTGCTTCAGACTGTGTTGGAACTGAAGCTCAGGATGCTGCCAAAAATTTAAAAGCAGGAGAAGTATTATTATTAGAAAATTTACGTTTTCATGATGAAGAAGAAGCAGGAGATGTTGCTTTTGCAAAAGAATTGGCTTCACTTGGAGATATCTATGTAAATGACGCTTTTGGAACAGCACACAGAGCACACGCTTCGACTACGATTATTGCTCAGTTTTTTCCAGAAAATAAATGTTTCGGAATGTTGTTGGCTAAAGAAATTGAAAGCTTAAACAAAGTTTTAAAAAATAGCGAAAAACCAGTAACAGCAGTACTTGGAGGTTCTAAAGTTTCTTCTAAAATTACTGTTATCGAAAACATTCTTGACAAAGTAGATCACATGATTATCGGTGGAGGAATGACTTTTACGTTTGTAAAAGCTTTAGGAGGTAATGTTGGTGACTCTATCTGCGAACTTGACAAACTGGATTTAGCTCTTGAAATTTTAAGATTGGCTAAAGAAAAAGGGGTTCAGATTCACATCCCAGTTGATGTAGTTGCCGCTAATGATTTTTCGAATACAGCCGATACCCAAATTGTTGACGTAAGAGAAATTCCTGATGGATGGCAAGGTCTTGATGCAGGTCCAAAATCATTGGCAAACTTCGAAAAAGTAATTTTAGAATCAAAAACAATTCTTTGGAATGGTCCTTTAGGAGTTTTTGAAATGGAAAGATTTGCAAAGGGAACTATTGCACTAGGGAATTTTATTGCAGCTTCTACTGAAAACGGAGCGTTCTCTCTTGTAGGTGGAGGTGATTCTGTAGCGGCCGTAAAACAATTTGGATTTGAAGATAAAATGAGTTATGTTTCTACTGGCGGAGGTGCTATGCTGGAAATGCTTGAAGGCAGAACTTTACCTGGAATTGCAGCGATATTAGACTAAATACTTTGTCGAACAGCGATGCTGGCATTTTTTTAAAAGTTTAATTATATTTTTCAAAATTCATCAAAACCTTAAGATACATAAAGGATCTTAAGGTTTTGTTTTTTAGCAGTATATTATATATCAGTATTTTGCGTTTTAGTCCATCAATTCCTTTGTGATTAATTTGCATTTTTAAAATCATTTCCATCACTTCAAATTTATTATTTTGAAAATTCGGGTATCTTTTAAAACCGGTTATTGCATTTTTTGAAATTATTTACTCACAAAAGGATAAAAACCAAGTTAAATATCGATAATTTTTGTATTTTTAACATTATTTATATATATTTTTAGAAAATACATTCTATGTTTGTATAAATGTCTTTTGCAACTGCTTCAATAATAGCAAATTAAATTACTGTTATGAAAATAAAAAATACCACACTTTCGTTTTTCTTAATGCTTACTGCCTGCGCATTTTCTCAGAATGCTGTTGAAAAATCAGGAGTTGAAAGCACTCAAAAACCAGTTACTTTTTTAGACTCTATTAAAAGTTCTTTTGTAAAATATGACCGTACTGTAAAATCCGATAGTTTATGGATGAATCAAATCGGTACGACTTTAGATATTTATAATGATTTAGCTGCTGAAATTAATACAGTTAATATTGACAAGGATATTGATAAAGAGCTGCCTACTGAATTGCTTAAAGAAAGACTGGCAGCAATGGATGCCAAATCTCCTTTTAATATTGAATACAATCAAGGTTTAGAAAACCTGATTAAGTCTTTCCTTAAAAACAGAAAAAAAGCTTTCGCCAGTCAAATGGCAGTTGCCCAATATTATTTCCCAATTTTCGAAGAAGCTCTCGCTAAACAAAATGTTCCTTTAGAAATTAAATATTTAGCTGTTGTAGAATCGGCTTTAAATCCAAAAGCGGTCTCTAAAGCTGGAGCTACAGGATTATGGCAGTTTATGTACTACACAGGGAAACAATACAATCTAAATATAGATTCATATATAGACGAGCGTTCCGATCCTTTAAAAGCATCTGCGGCAGCGGCTCAATATATGACCAATATGTTTACTATTTTTAATGATTGGGATTTGGTTTTAGCTTCTTATAATTCAGGTCCAGGTAATGTAACTAAGGCCATTCGACGTTCTGGAGGACAGCAAAATTTTTGGAACATCAAGAAATTTTTACCACAGGAAACACAAGGTTATGTTCCCGCTTTTCTAGCCACAATGTACATTTATGAATACCATAAACAACATGGCATTAATCCTAAAAAAGCTTTGGTCAGACATTTTGCAACCGATACGGTAATGGTTAAAAAGGAAATGTCTTTCGCTCAGATTTCGAATTTATTAGATATTCCAATAGAACAATTACAAGCTTTAAATCCTTCATATAAGCGAAATGTAATTCCTAATTATGCCGGGAAAAGCCATTATTTAACTCTTCCTTCCAGCAAAGTTGGTGTTTTTACTTCGAATGAAGATAAAATATACGCTTACATTCAGTATGAAATGGACAAAAGAGAAAAATTCAATCCAGGCAAAAAATCAGCTTTTATTAAAGATTCTTCAGCTTTAGCTTCAAATAATAAAGTCAAATTCTATAAAGTAAAACGCGGTGATAATCTAAGTGAAATCGCCAAAAATAATAATGTAGCTGTTTCTGATTTGAAAAAATGGAATCACATTAAAGGAAATGCTGTTGCGACTGGAAAATCTTTAAAAATTATTATTGAAAAAGATATCGACACAAATGCTGCTTTGGCATCCAATCTTGATAAAAACAAATCAGTCACAGTTAAGGATAACACAAATGTTGCAACAACAGAATCTAAAGCGACTGTTGATAAAAAAGACACATTAGTTGCCAATGCTTCAAACTTCTATGTTGTTCAAAAAGGTGATAATCTTAATACTATTGCCAAAAAATATAATACTACAGTTGCCGAAATTAAAGAGTGGAATCATTTAAACTCTACAAACTTAAAATTAGGAACTTCACTGCAGGTAAGTAATAAAAGTAATAACAATGTTATTGCCGAAGCACAACCACAAGACGCTGTTGTTGTAGTTGCCCCAGAGTTGAAAGACATACAGTATGAAGTAAAAAAAGGTGACAATCTTGGGAGCATTGCTAAAAAATTCGGTTCTTCTCTTACCGATTTAAAGAACTGGAATAATCTGCACTCTAATACTTTAGCAGTTGGAAATGTTTTAATAGTTGCTAAAAATGAAATAGCAATTACTACAAATAATGCTACTGTGGATTCATTCAAGAAAAAGGACATAAATGCTGCTTCGAAAAATAGCGATATTAATTATTTGGTTCAAAAAGGCGATTCGCTATTCAGTATTTCAAAAAAATACCCAGGTGTTACTGTTTCTGATTTAAAAAAATGGAACAATATCTCTGGTGATGATTTAAAACCTGGTATGGGTTTAAAGATTAAAGCATAGATTTTGTTTTAAAATTCCACATTAATATTAATGTTTAAAAAAATCACTTTCACTTTTGCGCTTCTTTTGTTTTTAAATTCTTGTGCTGTTCAAGAAAAAAAATTCTCAAAAGATGATTGGTATGCTTTTACCAAAACAAGTAAACAAAGAGTTAAACCTTCCGAAGTCTATGAGTTTACTGATGGAATGATTCGTATGCATGGAGATAACATTGGCTATTTGATGACCAATAAAAGCTATAAAAATTTTGAACTGGCTTTAGAATTCAGATGGAACATTGAAGAAAAATTTAATAAAAGCAAAGCCAAAAAAAATAGCGGTGTGATGTACAACATACCGACTAATTCACTTGATAACATCTGGCCAAAAGGAATTCAATTTCAGATGAAAGAGAATACAACAGGAGATTTCATTTTTTTGGATAATATAACTGCGCTAGTAAACGGAAAATTAGTGGAAGCTGGGGCAAGTGTAACTTCGCCTAAATTTGAGGCCAACGAAAATCCTTACGGAGAATGGAATCTGGTTTTGATTCGCTCTTTCAACGGAAAAATCACCCAATATTTGAATGGAAAATTGGTAAATGAATGCGTGGAAGCTTCTTCCAAAGAGGGTAAAATCTCTTTGAATTATGAAGGTTCACCAATTGATTTCAGAAATATTCGTTTAAAAAACATTTCTAAAGCAGAAAACTAAACTTTTTCAAAAGGCTTTTTTTATTTTTGATGAATAATTGTCCTTTCAATGAATAAAAACCATTTTCTGTTTTTTTGTTTTGTATTGCTTTTGTTTTTTTCCTGCAAAAAGCAAGAAGATGGTGCGCCAATAAAATCGACTGGTAAAATCAACACTATTTCGGTGGTTATAGATGATCAGCTGTGGAATGGCATTATTGGAGACAGTATTCGGAATAAATTTGCCAGCCCTGTTGAAGGTTTATCCAGAGAAGAACCTCAATTTGACATCAATCAGTATCCTATAAACGTAATGGAAGGTTTTGTAACCAAAAGCAGAACAATTCTTGTTGTTAAACAAGGGGAAGAAAATAATTTTTCAATTAATAAAAATCAATACGCTTCTCCTCAAAATGTAATCCATATTACAGGAAACACACTTTTGGATTTATCGAGCATTATCGAAAAGAGAGCACCACAGATTATTAAAATCATTCAAGAAGGCGAAATCAAAGCGCATCAGCTTTTACTGAATGATTCTCTAGCTGATTGTGATGCAATCCAAAAACAATTTAAGCTCTCGTTAAAAATTCCAAAAAACTATTCTTATGCCTTAAAGAATGAGAGTTTTGTTTGGTTCAAAAATGAATTTTCATGCGGAAGCACCAGTTTACTGATTACGCAATTGCCTATTAGTACTATAAGCTCGGGAGATAATGTGATGGAAAAAGCTATAAAAGTGCACGATTCAATAGGGGCTTTGTATATACGGGGCAAAGAAGCAACTTCCAGCCTGTATATCGACAAATCCTATCCTATTTACCTGTCGCAGATTACTCTTGACGGAAAACCCGCTTATGAAACTAAAGGAACATGGCGGTTAAAAAACAGCTTCATGTTTGGTGCTTTTGCAAATTACCTGATTGTAGATTCAAAAAATAACAGAATCATTTATCTGGAGGGATTTTGCTACATCCCATCAAGAAATCAGCGTGATTATATGCATGAATTGGAATCGATTATTAAAGGCATAAAGATAAATTGATTTTTAGTTTGCTGTCATTTTCTCTTTTGAAATTTATATTTAATTACTATTTAAAACAATAACGAATTTAACCTATGTCTATAGAATGGAAAATAAAGCCTTTTGAGGAATTAACTGTAAATGAATTATATGATATACTCCAATTGCGTAGCAAGATCTTTGTAGTAGAGCAAAACTGCGTCTATCTTGATTTGGACGGCAAGGACAAAACAGCATTGCATCTTTTCGGTATTTATGAAGATAAAATTGTCTCACATGCCAGACTTTTCAAAGCAGGTATTTCTTTTGATAATGCTTCGATTGGAAGAGTAACGGTAGATCCAGACTATAGAGACCGAAAATGGGGACATGATCTGATGGAAAATGCCATTGCTGGTATTTTGGAACACTTTGGCGAAAGCCAAATTACAATCGGCGCTCAATTATACCTTAAGAATTTCTATGAAAAGCATGGCTTTATACAAACAAGCGAAATGTATCTAGAAGACGATATTCCGCATATAGAGATGATTAAGAGCTGATTTAGTCTGCCTTTTAAAAAATAGCTGTATTTTGGACTGATTTTTTTTCAGCATTATTTAATTACATATCTTAAATACTTGTATTAAAGCCAAATGACGATAATAAAATTAAATTCAAGTTTAGAAAAATCTAACTGAAATGGGAACTAAAAAAGAACTGTCACAGGAAAAAAGCACAGCATTACTTGAGATATTAAAAACACGTTTTGAAAAAACATTGAAAGACATAAAAATTTGGAATGAAAAAACACACAGGCAAAATTGGTAGCCAATTCCGAAAAACTATGGACGCTTAATGAAATGGACGCAACTGGCGGTGAACCAGACGTTGTGGAATATGACAATAAAACAGACGAATATATTTTCTTCGATTGCTCTATAGAAAGCCCTGCTAGCCGAACAAGTTACTGTTATGACCGTGAAGCTCTTGATAAACGAAAAGAAAACAAACCCAAAAAAAGCGTTTTGGACGTTGCTTCAGCAATGGGAATTGAAGTTCTGTCAGAAGAACAATATCGAGATTTACAAAAATTAGGAAAGTTTGATACTAAAACCTCCATCTGGATTGTAACTCCAGCTAATATTCGAAACCTTGGCGGAGCCCTCTTCTGCGATTTTAGGCACGAAACTATTTTTGTATATCACAATAACGCAGACTCCTACTATGCGGCAAGAGGATTTAGAGGCTCACTAAGGGTTTAGATTTTTAAAATCAAATTATACTCATTAGCTGTATTCAAAATACTGACTGCTTTCTTGATTTCAGGATTGTTTTTAATATAAT
The DNA here is from genome assembly GCA_963511475.1 of uncultured Flavobacterium sp. Classification (GTDB taxonomy): domain Bacteria; phylum Bacteroidota; class Bacteroidia; order Flavobacteriales; family Flavobacteriaceae; genus Flavobacterium. The sequence continues at coordinate 36,765 of CAUPJC010000030.1, read as the reverse complement.
AATCATAAAGACCTTCCTGATATTGATAGCGTTTGATAATTTCATCCAGCAATAATCCTTTTATTTCCTTTTGATTTTTATCCAGTAATGCATTCTCCGATCTTTGAAGAGCAGCGAGAAGCTGTTGGTATTCAGGAGCAATGGCTTCGTCCAGTTTTTCAGTTTTGGCTGTAGCCAAAGTGTTTTTCAAAGCGATTTCGGTTTCTGTATCAAAAGTTAGTTTTTGAGCTTTTAGATATTGTTTAAAATCAGCATAATCAGCATCAGTAATCACAGGGATTTTAGTTCCTAAATTTGGGTTTTTATAGTAGTATTTCGTTGCATAATCAAAAATACCGTCGTTTTTTAATAAGGCATTCGCAATCGGGCTGGTCTTGGTTTCAGCCATTTCAATGTCTGGTAAAACACCACCTCCATCATAAACAGTTCTTCCTTTTCTGGTTTTAAAAGTATTGTAGTTTTTGGCATCAGTTCGTGTTGCCACACCGTTTTTGTCTTTATGAGCATAATCCAATGCTTGAATACATCTGCCTGAAGGCGTATAATAACGGGAAATAGTTACTTTGAGCTGTGTTCCATAAGTCAGCTCTACAGGTCTTTGTACCAAACCTTTTCCAAAACTGCGGCTTCCTAAAACGACAGCGCGATCCAAATCCTGTAACGCTCCCGAAACAATTTCGGAGGCTGAAGCACTGCGGCCATTAACTAAAATTACCAAAGGAATATTTGTATCTATTGGTTCTTGGGAAGTTTTATAAGTATTATTGTGTTTTTCAATTTTAGATTTGGTCGTTACAATAACTTCATTTCTAGGCACAAAAAGATTGCAGATATTTACCGCTTCATTCAATAATCCGCCAGGATTTCCTCTTAAATCCAAAACGATTCTTTCGGCTCCTTGTCTTTTTAATTGTTCTAATGCCTCTTTGGTTTCAGAAGATGCCTTTCTGTTGAAGTGAGCCAATACGATATAACCAGTCTTATCATCAATTTTAGCAAAATAAGGAACCGACTTGATTTCGACCTCATCCAAAACAATTACAGTCGAATAAGGTTTGCCTTGACGAATGTATTTGATGTCAATTTTGGTGTTTTTAGATCCTTTTAAAAGCTGAGAAGCGTCATCCTTGAAGTCGGACAAAGGAGTATCACCAATTTGAATGATTTCGTCACCAGCTTTGAGTCCCGCTTTATCGGCAGGAAAATTTTTATATGGTTCTTTAATAATCAATTTGTCATTTTCCCTAGTGATTAATGCCCCAATTCCAGTATATTCTCCAGTATTGTTTATTTTAAACTTGAGAACTTCATGTTCATTAAAATATACGGTATAAGGATCAAGAGAGCTCAGCATCCCTTTGACAGCATTATTCATCAGCTCGGCGGGAGTGGTCTCATCGACATAATTCTTATTCAGTTCTTTGAACAGCGTCGTAAAAATTTCCAATTGTTTGGCAATCTCAAAATAGTCGTCTTTGAAACTTACTCCAACAAATAGGAAAGCAGAAGCAACAACTGGAATAATGACTTTTTTTTGGAAAAGTGTACGCATGATTATATGTTTTTTTTCTTGAATCGTTTTCTAATAAAATAAAATAGAGCAACAGCTATAATAATAAAAGGCCAAATCTCCAGTAATCCCAAAAAGAAGCTCGAAATACCATAAAAACCAGATTTAACAGCATTCCATACTTTGGCTCCATAGGAAATAGTAACACCGCTTTCTTCTGCAACTGTTTTATAGAACTCTATTGTAATAGTGCTCAAAGACACTTGGTTTTGCATGTATCTCAATTGGCCTTCTTTGGCTTCTATTTCTTCTCTAATAGCTGAAAGCTGTGCCTCAATAGCCAGCATTTCGGACATTTTGGTTGCTTTTGCCAAAAGTTCAAGATACCTGTTTTCCAATTTCTTTTTGGCTTTCAAGCGGGCATCTATGTCGATGTATTCTTCTGTAACGTCCTGTGAATTAATTTCTTTATTGTCAAAATAATCAACTCCACTTGAAATATCTTTTATGAACGAATCAAAATTATCACTTGGAATGCGAACCGTTATTCGTCTGTAAACCGAAGCGTATTCTTTCCCTTGACTATCGTTCTGGATGAAGGCTTTTCCTTTTTTTACAGCAATTTTTATTTTCTCATAAGTGGTTTCTAAATTATCGGTTTCAAACCTAAGATTACCAGTCCTGATTATTTTCTGCTCTATGCTTTTATCTTTTTCATTTGGTGACTCAGAATAAGATTCTGAGTTGACATCCTCTTCTTTTGCGGGTAATTTTACAGCCATTACCTTTAGGTCTTCAGAGGCTTCGGCATCCGCTTTTTTACAGCTAAATACGACAAAAAATAAAAGGGCAATTATTAATTTTGATTTCATAGTCCGTAATTTATTTTTAAAAATACAAAATTAATTTAGATTTCAGCTTAGTAGTAAGGTTGCTGTATGAAATGAATATTTGTTGGAATACTATTCTTCTTTTTTTATCTGCAAAATGAATTTCTCAAATAACTGTACGGTTTTGGTATTGATTTCTTCAAAAGTCAAACGGTCTTTGCATTGGTAAAAAAACATAAACGAATACGGTTTATCCAGATTGTCTAGGAGTAAATGTTTATTGAGTCTATAGGTTTCGCGTAATACTCTTTTGAAATAATTGCGGTCAACTGCTTTCTTGAAATATTTTTTGGAAACCGAAACGCCTATTTTTATTTTTTCGCTTTCGCCAAAAGTTCCCGCATTATAAACCAGCCGCAAAGGGTACTTTGAAACCGATTTGCCTTCGGTAAATAATAAACCAATGGTGATTTTGCTTTTCAGTTTTTCGCTTTTGGGATAAGTAAAATTCATTTTATAAATATAGACAGAGTTATAAGCGAACAAAGGTACAATTAATGTGCACTCGTACAATAGACTGTTTTTAATGGCGCAGCATTTACTATTGAAACAAAAAATTCTTTTTTATAATGTCAACTAGTGATAAAATTTTTGTAAATTTCTGTATTACAAAGAAATAGGTCTGGACTGATTTATTGCCAGAGATGTAAATAGTCCTAAAAATATATTTCTTACTTTTGCACTAAATTTAATAGTATGCAAAAGTTAATTTCGTATCCCTTATCTTTTATAGTTTTAGTTCTAGTTTTGTTGACTTTGGTCGTGTTTCACCCCATTCAATGGATTTGTTTAAACGTATTTGGTTATCAGGCGCATAAAAAAAGTGTAGATTATCTCAATTTTGTACTACTAAAAATCGTTATAATTTTAGGAACAACTTTTAGTTTTGAAAACAGAGAAAGTATCCCAAAAGGAGTGCCTCTTGTTTTTGTAGCTAATCATCAGAGTTTATACGACATTATTGCTATCATTTGGTTTTTGAGAAAATTTCATCCCAAATTTGTCAGTAAAAAAGAATTAGCTAAAGGAATTCCAAGTGTTTCATATAATTTAAGACATGGCGGATCGGTAGTTATTGATAGAAAAGACCCAAAACAAGCCATACCTGCTATCAAAAAAATAGCCGATTATATAGAAAAGCATACACGTTCGGCGGTAATTTTTCCAGAAGGAACCCGCAGCAGGGACGGAAAACCAAAAGAATTTGCCCAAACCGGATTGAAAATTTTATGTAAAAATGCCCCATCGGCATACATAGTTCCCATAAGCATCAATAATTCATGGAAACTCGTAAAATATGGAACTTTTCCCTATGGTTTGGGAAATCATATTACCTTTGTAGTGCACGAAGCATTTGCAGTAAAAGATTTTGAATTTGCAGCTATCATGCAAAAAACCGAATCGGCCATCGTAAACGGAATAAAAATTTAATAATTAATATAATGTCTATAAAAAACATTCGTCTGGAAGTAATGCAATTTCTAGAAAACAAGGTAGATAGTTTTGTGGATCAATACTTGATACCAGTAGAGCAAATTTGGCAGCCTTCTGATTTTTTGCCAAATTCTGAAAGCGATAATTTCCTGGAAGAAGTAAAAGAACTAAGAGAAATCTCAAAAGATCTTCCTTATGATTTTTGGGTAGCAATGGTTGGGGATATGATTACCGAAGAAGCTTTGCCCACCTACGAAAACTGGCTGATGGAAGTGGAAGGTGTCGATAACGAAGGAAGAAACGGCTGGTCAAAATGGGTTCGTCAATGGACAGGAGAAGAAAATCGTCATGGTGATTTACTGAATAAATACCTGTATTTGTCGGGACGTGTGAACATGCGTGAAGTCGAAATGACCACTCAGCACTTAATCAATGATGGTTTTGATATTGGAACAGGCAGAGATCCGTATAAAAACTTTATCTACACGAGTTTCCAAGAATTAGCGACTTATGTTTCGCATAACAGAGTTTCGCAATTGGCTAAAAGCTACGGGGATAAAAAATTATCCAAAATGTGCAAAATGATTGCGGGTGACGAAATGCGTCATCATCATGCTTACAGCCATTTTGTAACTGAAATTTTTAAAATTGATCCTAGTGAAATGATGCTTGCTTTCCAGTACATGATGAAAGCCAAAATTGTAATGCCGGCTCATTTCCTTAGAGAATCCGGTAATAAAATCAGTTCGGCTTTCGAACATTTTTCTGACTCAGCACAGCGTATTGGGGTTTATACCGCAAACGATTATGTAGAAATCATGCAAAAATTAATTGACAAATGGGAAATTGACAAAATCGGGGGTTTGACTGATGAAGCCGAAAAAGCCCGTGATTACCTGATGAAATTACCAGCCAGAATGGCGAGAATCTCTGAAAGGCTTGTTATTCCTACTGAATCATTCCAATTCAAATGGATTGAACCGGCGAGATTGTAGATTTCAGATTTTGTCATTGAAATTGATTTTTACCATTAATACATATTGCTGATTTTTGAGGTTTATACTTTAAAAATCAGCTTTTTTTATAATACAAACAGCAAAGTAAATGAGTAATCTGGATTTAATAAATAAAACAATTCTTTTTGTAAAAGAAAAATTAGCCAATGCTGAAGGTGGCCACGATTGGTTTCACATTCAACGAGTGTATAAAAATTCATTATTAATTGCTAACGGCGAGACCTGTGATGAAACCGTTGTTAAGCTAGGCGCTTTACTTCATGACATTGCCGATAGTAAATTTCACGGTGGAGATGAAACTGTTGGTCCAAAAGTAGCTCGTGAATTTTTAGAGAGCGAAGGCGTTTCAGAAAAAATTATTACACATGTTATTCAAATCATAGATAACATATCTTTTAAAGGCGGAAATAACGAAAAGCGCTTCTCGTCTGCCGAATTGGATATCGTTCAGGATGCGGATCGTTTGGATGCTATAGGGGCGATTGGAATTGCAAGAGCCTTTAATTATGGAGGATTCAAAAACAGATCCATGTATGATCCTCAAATTGCACCCAATTTGCATATGACAAAAGAAGAATACAAAAACAGTCAAGCACCAACAATTAATCACTTTTATGAAAAGTTATTATTGCTAAAAGACAAAATGAATACCGATACCGGAAAAGAAATTGCTCAAAAAAGACATGATTATATGCAAGGTTTTTTGGCACAGTTTTATGCAGAATGGGACGGAGAATTATAGATTTCAGAATGCAGATAGCAGAATGCAGGTTTCAGATTTTTTTTTAGAATCGGCTAAAAAAAACCAATCATTGTAAAATATACTGCTATCTCTATAATAACAGTGCTATATGCAATCTGCTATCTAAAGCCCTTTCTCTTTCATTTCCAGAATTACATCCGAAGCATTCTTAAATGTAGGAGCTTGTTCGATAATAGTTCCAACGCGTTTTTTGTTGAGTTTAAAAGTGATATCGTTTTCTGTTGTGAATAATAATGCTGTCAAAAACGGATTATTCATATAAGGGGCCAAAACGAAAAAAGCTTCTTCCAGTGAATGAAAACTCTCTATTTCTTCGGTTTTGTAGCGAGCAGTAATCGAAAGACTAAATACGTCATTTTCCAATAAAACTGGACGTACATAAATGTTTTTCAATTCGGTGTCGCCAATGGTTTTAGCCAAAGTTAGTTTGGCATAAGTTTTATTTTCGATGCTTTCTTTTACTTTTTCCCAAAATTCGGCAAATACAGGTTGGAAGGACATAATAGATTGGTTTTTTATTTTTAGAATGTATAATAATATGATATTTGAAAGAATTCAATTAATTATCTAACTGAAAACTGCTTTCTGAACACTGCTTTTTATTTCCCTTTAAAAACAGCTTTTCTTTTTTCTAAAAACGCTTTGGTTCCTTCGTTGAAATCCTCGGTTCCAAAACAGCGCCCGAAGTTTTTTATCTCAGTTTCATAACCGTTTTTTCCTTCAGCAAAATTAGCGTTGATAGATTTTATCGCTCTCCCAATGGCAAAAGGCGAGTTTTTTATAATTTTTTGAGCAATAGAATCAGCAAATCCGATCAGTTTTGCTTGAGGCACTACGTGATTTACTAATCCGTATTGTTTGGCTTCATCTGCGGTAATCATTCCAGCGGTCATTATCATTTCCATTGCACGGCCTTTTCCCACTAATTGCGGTAAACGCTGTGTTCCGCCATATCCTGGAATAACGCCAAGAGAAACTTCCGGAAGACCCATTTTGGCATTGTCAGAAGCGATTCTGATGTGACATGCCATCGCCAGTTCTAATCCGCCGCCCAAAGCAAATCCATTGACGGCTGCAATGACAGGAGTTTTTAGATTTTCTATATAATTAAAAAGCAATTCCTGTCCTTGAAAAGCCAGCTGCGCTCCTTCTTCAATAGTGAAATGAGCAAATTCCGAAATATCGGCACCGGCTACAAATGCTTTGTCCCCGCTCCCTGTTAGTATAATAACCTGAATTTCTTTGTTTTTGCCCAGCACTTTAATGGCTTTATGCAAATCATTTATAGTTGCAATATTCAAAGCGTTTAATTTTGCTGGTCTATTGATTACAACAGTTGCAATATTGTTTTCTATTGTAATTAAAAGATTGTCGTAGTTCATGGCGTTTGTTTTTAGGAGTTAATAATGGGGAGGATAATCGTAAAAATTGTTCCTCTTCCAAATTTAGTTTCAAAGGTAATTGTTCCGTTGTAGTTTTCTATAATGTTTTTTATAATTCCGAGGCCTAAACCCATTCCGCTGTTTTTTGTTGTGAATTTAGGTTCAAAAATATTGTCAATATGTTCTGGGTTTATTCCTGTTCCGTTGTCTTTTATGGTAATGATAACTTGATTTTTTTCTTTTTTCAGACTTACCAATACCATTTTGGTTTCCTGATTGTCTGGAATAGCCTGCGTGGCATTTTTGACCAAATTGGTGATGATTCTAATGAGCTGTGTTCTGTCAATTTTTGAAATAATCTCTTTAACAGGGCATTCAAAAACAATATAATCTTCGTGAAAAATATCCAAAGTCAGTTCTATCACTTCTACAACATTCAGTACTTCATTTTGTTGGACAGGCATAGAAGCAAAATCGGAAAAAGCGGATGCAACAGAACTCATTGTATCAATCTGCTGTATCAGTGATTCTGAAAAATCATTAAGTTTTTGCCTGATATTCGGTTCTTCAGGATTAAATTTTCGCTGAAAGCTTTGAATGGTAAGACGCATTGGCGTAAGCGGATTCTTGATTTCGTGAGCCACTTGCTTTGCCATTTCTCTCCAAGCCAGATCCCGCTCGTTTTGAGCCAGTACAATAGCATTTCTTTCGAGTTCTTCGGTCATTCTGTTGTAGGCAAGCAACAGCATATTGATCTCTTTAATCTTTGCCGAAAACGGAATTTTTTCATTCTTTTGGTTCAAACTAGTTTCTCTTAATTTTTCGGCAAAATCATAGATAGGCTTCGTGATAAATGAAGACAATATGTAAGCCAATCCAAACGCTATCGCAATCATTAGCGAATAGACTTGCGCCAAACGAATTAGGAAACTGTTTAATTCTTTTTCATAATAGCCATCGTCTGGAATATTGGGCAATTTTAAGATTGCAATGGGCTTGAATTTTTTGTTTTTTATCAAACTGTAAGAAGACCGATATTTTATTCCATTAACGGTTTTAACTTCGAGAAATCTTTTATCAATTGAGGAATTGACTAATCGAAGGATGAATTTTGAGACTGTAGGAGTATATTTTTCTATCGAAAAGGATTCTTTTGATGATTTTATTAGTTTTCCGTCTAAGGAATAAATTTGTATCTCGGCATTTTGAATGTCTGATATTTCGTGGATTTTATCTTTGAAAATTAACTTGATATTTTCATCGGTCAAAGGATAAGCTGTTGTAGAAAGCATGTAATCGATATGCTTTTTCACATACATTTCCATCCCTTCTATTCGCCTTTGATTGTATTTCTTGGCGACATTTTTATACTGAATAATGGATATGGTTATGAGTAAAAGAGAGGTAGCAATGATTAGTATAACCATTGAAATGAAGATTCTAAAACGTAATGAAATTAACGGAATCTTATATCCTTTAAACATGATTATGAATTGTTTTTCTCCCTAATTTTTTTGTAAAATTTAAATCCCAGCATGATAGTAAGCGAAAATATAAAAATTCCGATTACGCCGTAAATCCAGTTTACAGCATTTTTTAAGATAACTAAAAATACAACTGCAAATAATATAATAGTGGCAATTTCATTCCACAAGCGCATAAAATTGGTAGTGTATTTAACTTCATCTCTCTGCAGTTGACTGAAAATCTGCTGGCATTTTAAATGATATAAATATAGCACAAAAACAAAGCCAAGTTTTACATGCATCCACGGCATTTGCATCCAAGCTTTTCCCATAGGAGTAAAAAAAAGCATCCAAAACGCAAAAACACTAGCCAAAACAGCACTTGGCCAAGTAATAATGTACCACAAGCGGTAGGTCATTATTTTGTACTGCTTTTGCAGAATTTCTTTTTCTGGCGATGGTTTGTCGGCGGCTTCTATTTGGTACACAAACAAACGTACAATATAGAAAAGTCCGGCGAACCAAGTGATTACAAAGATGAGGTGCAGGGATTTTAGGTAGTTATAATATTCCATTTAAGTCTTTTCTATTCTCTTTCTTTTATTGTCCTTTAGCCCAATCATTAATCCAGTTACTTACCGTTGCGCACCATTCGTCACTGTCATTCAAACAGGGAATAGCTAAGAAATTTTCACCTCCGTGTTCTTTGAATTCATGATTGGCTTCCATGGCAATTTCTTCGAGAGTCTCTAAACAATCGGAAACAAAAGCGGGAGTTACCACTGCCAGATTCTTAATTCCTTTCTCCGGCATTTTGTTAACTTCAACATCAGTATAAGGCGTTAACCATTTATCCCCTGCTAATCGGGACTGAAAAGTCTGACTGTATTTGTCATCAGGAATTCCTAAAAGTTTAACTACTTGTTTTGTGGTTTCATAACATTGATGGCGGTAACAAAATTCATGTGCAGGTGATGGCGTGTTACAGCAGGAGCCGTCAATTTTGCAATGGGATTTGGTTATATCGGTTTTACGAATATGGCGTTCTGGAATACCGTGATAAGAGAACAATAAATGATCGTATTCAAAGTTTTCGAGACTCTTCTTGATAGAATCAGCCAAGTTTTTGATATAATCGGGTTTGTTGTAAAAAGCGGGAACGATTGTAAATTTCATTTCCGGGAAATGCTTTTTACGCAATTCTTCGGCCAAAACCAATATTGTTGTTGTAGATGCCATAGCGTGTTGCGGATACAAAGGAAAAAGCATTACTTCGGTAACGCCTTTGTCATGCAATTCCTGAAGTCCTGCCAACATTGAAGGATTTCCGTAACGCATCGCCAAAGCAACAGGAACAGTAACTTGGGGCTTTACTTTTTCGTGCATTCTTTTAGAAATGACTACTAATGGTGAGCCTTCGTCCCACCAGATTTTTGCGTAAGCGGCAGCCGATTTTTTTGGTCTTGTTTGCAAAATTATACCTCGAACCAATAATGCTCTCAATAAATACGGGACATCAATCACGTATTTGTCCATTAAAAATTCATCTAAATACGGTTTTACATCTTTGGGGGTTGGACTTTGTGGTGAACCTAAATTGACTAATAATACGCCTTTCATGTGTTTAATTTTTGATGTTTCAAAAGTAACCAAACTTACTTTTGTATAAATTAGAGTTAACTATTTTTTAATTATTGTTTGATATACAAACCTGATGCTTTTGTTGATTATTCAAATTCTTAAATTTATCTAAAGATTTGAATTAATAGACATTAGATATTTTTTGGGAGTGGTTCCAAATTTCTTTTTGAATGCTGCAATAAAATGACTTCCGGTGCTGTAGCCAATCTTCAAGCCTACTTCGTTTACATTATAAGAGCCGCTGTCCAATAATTTTCGAGCAAAATCCATTTTGTAATCAAATAAGAAGCCGTAAACAGTATCGCCATAAATTTGCTTGAAACCCATTTTGAGTTTTTTTAGCGTCAAACCTATTTCGTCTGCCAGTTCTTGCAATCCAGGCGGTTCAGCCATATTAGCAATGATGATTTCTTTGGCTTTTTTAATTTTCAGCACATTATCTTCATCAATCAGGAAAGGACATTGCTCTGCATTGGGATCTTCCGAGCGATTAAAATACAAGCTCAACAATTCATATCCTTTGCCTTTGTAATACAAATTTTTGATTGATGGATTCAGGTTATAATGAAACATTTGATTCAAAACAATCGCCATCGACGGACTAATATCACTTTCGTTATAGTATTTTTTTTCTTGGTTTTCTTGGCTTAAAAAAGGAATATGTTCCGCATCGCTAGTAAATAATCCGTGAAATTTCTTGATGGAAACAAATATGGAAATCAACCAAGATTTAGGTGCAATTTCGACATGGAGTGGCAATTCTTTTTCAGCATTATAAAAAAGTAAAGCCTTCTCTTCGTTGAGTTTTATGTTATAATTCCCTTGATTAAAAATATAATTGGCATTTCCTTTCAAACCAAAATGAAATTGAATCAATCCCAATTGAACAGGACGTTGAAAAGTAGTGATTTCATCGGTATTGTTTTGAAAGCGAATTAAGATAAAATCATCGTCAATTTTTATTTCTTCCTCCATTTTTTGATTTTCTTGAGTCAAGTTATGATTGTCGTTTTTTTATGACAATGAATAATTAGTGTTTCAAAATTAAATCTTTTTGATGGTTTATCGTTTATTTCTTTCCTATTTTATAAAATCTTTGTTGTTTTGGCTCCTATTTCAAAAGGGTGGCAATTCGAATATTGATTTTATTAGAAACTTTATTTTTTACAATAGAAGGAATCGAAATATTAAAATCGCTAGCGTTTACAGAGAAATCGGAGACAAAATTTATTCCCGAAGCCAATTTCTTGATTCTTGCCGAAACATTTATATCCCTAGATTTTCCATGAAGTATTAACGTCCCTTTTATAATAAAATTTTCGGGAGTTGCGGTCAATTTGTTCACATCGAAGCCATCAATTTTTCCTCTAAATATCGCTTTTGGAAACTGGTCACTTTCAATATAATTTTCATTGAAATGTTCTTCCATTAAAGCGACTTTAAATCGAAATCCTTTGATTAAAGCCAAACTGGCAATTTCACCTGTAATTGGATTTAAAACAAAAGTGACACTGTTGTTGGTTGCTTTCACTTCTTCAAATGAAGGAACAGAGCCTTCAAAAGTTATCGTTCCAGATTTGCTAATCATGTTTTCCTGCGAAAGACAAATCTTGGTTATACTTAACATTACTATGAGTATGACTGTTTTCATGATTCTGTTGTAAATTAGTGTTCTTAATAATTTGTATTGAACCTATTAATCTGGTTATGAACCCGTTTTTTTAATTCCATTCATTAATAAGCACAGCAGAAAGTTTAATGTTTACTTCACTGGCAAGTTTGTATTTAATGAGTGCTGGAACTGGAATGCTAAAATCACTTGTATAAACAGTGAAGTTTGATAAAACAGTAATTCGAGGACCCAGCTTACGGATTTTCGCATTGGCATTTATATCTTTAGTCTTGCCGTGGAGTTCCAATTTTCCTTTTATGATATAATCTTTATAATCTCCTGTCAGTTGGTTAGCATCAAATCCTTCTATTAGTCCTCGAAAAATTGCTTTTGGATATTGATCTGTTTCCATATAACTTTCATTAAAATGTTCTTCCATCAAAGCTATTTTAAATTCGAATCCTTTCATTATGGCCAAGCTTGCAATTTCTCCTGTTGCCGGATTTAAAACAAAAGTCACATTGCTGTTGGTTCCCTTAACTTCGTCAAAAGAAGGGAATGAAGCGTCAAAAATTATTGTCCCTGATTTAGTTACCATTTTTTCCTGCGAAAAAATAATGACTGAAGCCAATAGCATTGTTATAAGTATTGTTTTTTTCATAATTGTATTATTGAATTATTTTTCTAATAATCCATCTTTCTCCCACTTAACAATAATGTCTATTGTGGCTTGAGGCATTCTTGGTCCGCCTTTTGGCATTAAGGGACTATTGCCGTTTTGTAATGAAATTCGGGTAAGTAATCCACGGCTCATAACGGCTTGTTTTACTTGGTCATAAGTGACTAAAGACATAGGAGCTCCATTTTTTGGAACTGCAGCGTGACAGACCACACAGTTGTTGTCAATGATTGATTTTACATTTTGATTATAGGTTGTGGCGCCCACTACAGGAAGATTATCCATTAGCGTGCTTGGATTGTCATCGGTACATCCCACAAAGATTGAAGAACATGACAAGACAATAAAAAGGGTTTTCGCATTCATAACTCTTGGTTTTAAATTAATAAGAATGATTCATTAAAGCATTTCTAAAACATATACGGTAAAAAGTATTGTTTAGTTTTTTTGACTGCATATTAATTTTTTAAAACCAAAACGATGTTTTTAACGTAGATACTTCAAACGCCAAAAAAAACAGCTATGAAAAAAAAAATACTTCTGGGAATGTTGCTTCTCTTGATAATTGCAAGCTTAGGTTTCCTTTATCTCTACTCTTATAAAGCGCATCGAGATATAAGTTCGGAAAAAGTGGATTATGTGGTGACTATTTCTGGACTTGAGAGAGAATTTACGGCGAATGAAAGATCGGCTTATACTAAATATCAAAATAAAATCATCGAATTAACGGCTGCAGTCTCAGCGATTGATTCCACGAGCAAAGGGATTGTTTTGGGAGAAAAAGTATTTGCAACATTCAAAGACAGCCTGCCAAAAAAAATAACATCGGGTAAAACACTAAAAATCAAAGGACGTTTTTTAGGATACGATGAATTATTGGGTGAATTTAAAATTGACCAAAGTTCAGTGACACATTAAAACAAAATAACTTAAAACTATATCTTATGAAAAAGCTTGTACTCTTTTTATTTTTATTTCCATTATTAACCCATTCCCAAAATGATTTATTGTCGGGTGTAGATATTCCTGTTACAAAAGAAAAAGTAACCTCGGCCTTTAAGGCTTTAAAAATAGTTAACCTAGAATCTACAAAACTTGCCGCAAAAGGGGATTTGTATTTTGTTGTTGCACACCGATTTGGATCTATCCAAGATGGATTTGAGGGTTTCTACGGATTGGATAACGCTAATACTCAAATCAAATTCATTTACGGAGTAACAGATGGACTTCATGTTAGTGCGGCTAGAAATCAGTTGGCTTATGATTTTGCTGCAAAATATGCTTTACTTCCTCAAATAAAAGGTGGTTTCCCAGTGACCATTGCAGGTTTTAATAGTTTGTCTATTAACAACACACTTAAAGAAAGTGTCTATGCTGGACTTAAATTCGAAAATAAGCTGACTTATGTAGCGCAATTATTAATTTCCAGAAAGTTCTCTGAAAAACTTTCATTGGAAGTAGTACCCACTTTTTTTCATGAAAATTTTGTAGAAAACGAATTGCAAAGTAATTCGCAATATGCTTTAGGTTTTGGAGGGAGATACAAGTTTGCTAAACGCTGGTCTTTAAATATCGATTACGCCGCACATATGAATAGAGCTTCTAATTCTGTTTATAACAATCCATTATCTATCGGGTTTGATTTAGAAACAGGAGGACACGTTTTCCAAATGCATTTTACTAATTCCCAAGGAATCGACGAAGCAGGATATCTAGCAAGAACAACGGGCGATTGGTCAAAAGGCGACGTGTTTTTTGGGTTTAATCTCTCGAGAGTTTTCTAAAATGATTCGAATGCAGAGGTTGTGATTATTTAAAATAATTCTAAATTAATGTTTTTCCTCATAAAAAAAAAACCAAGTTAAAGAAACACTCGTAAATGATTTTAAAATTCAATCAATTTTAAAAAAAACTATCGGTATGAAAATTAACAAAACACTAAAAAGGATGCTCTGGACCGCATTGGTCATTGTTGTGCTATTTGTAGGCATTATGCTTTTCCATATTATCACAGCTAAGCCGGCTGTTTATGAAAGTCCCAACCTGCAGGTGAGTCGAATTGACTTTAAAACAACTATTGACTCTGTTCAGGCCAAACAAATATGTTCGGATTTAAGATCAATTAAAGGATTAACATCAGATTCTATTATTGTTAAAAGAAATGTCGTTGTCTATTTTCACAATAATAAAATCACTAATTCTAAAAAAGTCTATGACGAATTAATGAACAAAAGGCCTTATGATGCACAACGTTACATTTTACCCGAAAATCTAGCAAACAAAGAAGTTTGTCCAGTAGATCAAAATAGTTTCAGCTATAAAATGGCCAAATCATTAAATCAAATTTTTAATTAATCTTTAAATACTTTTACAATGAAAAATTTCTCTAAAATTACACTTAGTGTATTGCTAGTTGCATCGGCAACTTTGATTTCCTGCAACAATGATGACGAAGATCCGGTTGCTCCAATGCCAGAGCCAAAAGCATCTATTTATGATCGATTAGGCGGAACAAAAATGGTTTCTGATCCAGATAATATGGGTCAAATGATAGAACAAGGCCGTTTGAATTTCCGTAAAGTGGTAAACTCAACTATCGGATTAATTGTTGCTGATGTTCAATCCAATGCGGCTGGAAACTTATCAGCTCATTTTGCTCCTGTATTAGCAGAAACAGGAACTACCCAATCTACTAATATTGCTAAATTATCAGACAATCTGACTGATTTTTTCTCGTTCAATACGGGAGGTACAAATGCGGTTAATACTTATTCAGGTTTGAGTATGGTTGCAGCTCACGATCCTGCGACAAATGCGCGTATGGGAACAAAATCAAGTACTGCGGATTACACAAAATTTGTAGGTTATGTTGGCGCAGCGGCTAATGCTAATGGAGTTGCCTCAAATACAGAACTTTATACAGATATTGTTGTTGTTTTAGAATCTTTAAGAACTCCAATTGTTCAAAAGTAATTTTGTTTGTTATAAAAACGCTGCCTTTTTTGGGTAGCGTTTTTATTTAAAAACGAATGTTTTAAAAATTTTCATTCCCAGTAATTATTTATATGAAAGTGAATGATTTATCAATTTTAAAGATACTTTATAAGAACCCTTAGCGATATTTTAACATATATTATTTACCGCAAAAGCAAAAGTGTTATTTAGAATTAATCTACACAACAGACTATTGAAGGCTTGATTTCATTATAGATGTTAATAAATGCTATTTAGAATTCATATTTAGAATCATTTATTCCACAGCGATATAAAAAGTTCCTCTAGCGTTGTTTTTATAAAAGAGTAAGTAATAATTTTGTCAAACTTTTTAAGGAAAGTATAATATGGAAAATTTCAATATGTCCAAAACTACCACTTTTTATGCTTTAGGTTTAAGTTACAAGAAAGCAGATGCCACAATTAGAGGAAAATTTAGTTTAGATACTAATGCACAGTCTGCATTGATACAGCAAGCCAAAGCCGAAGGAATAGAATCATTAATTGTCACTTCTACTTGTAATAGAACTGAGATTTATGGTTTTGCCAATCATCCTTATGAATTAATTAAATTACTTTGTAATAACAGTAATGGAACTGTGGAGGAATTTAGAGAAGTAGCATTTATATACAAGAACCAAGAAGCAGTAAACCATATGTTTCGTGTAGGAACAGGTTTAGATAGTCAGATTTTAGGTGATTTTGAAATCATCAGCCAAATTAAAAATGCTTTTAACCAAAGTAAAGCGCTCGGTTTAGTCAATACTTTTCTAGATCGTTTGGTAAACTCGGTAATTCAAGCGAGTAAAAGAATCAAAACAGATACTGAAATTTCTTCTGGTGCAACTTCCGTTTCGTTTGCATCGGTACAATATATCATCCGAAATGTAGAAAACATTGGAGACAAAAACATTCTATTATTTGGAACAGGTAAAATAGGTAGAAATACTTGTGAAAACTTAGTAAAACATACCAAAAACGGTCATATTACTTTGGTGAACAGAACCAAAAATAAAGCTGAAGTATTAGCAGGTAAATTAAATGTAATCGTAAAAGATTATGCCAATTTACAAGAAGAATTACAACAAACAGATGTTTTAGTTGTAGCCACTGGAGCTAAAAATCCAACTATCGATAAAGCTTTGTTGAATTTGAAAAAACCATTATTGATTTTGGATTTATCTATTCCTAGAAATGTAAATCCAGATGTAGAACAAATTGAAGGTGTAACTTTAATCCATTTAGATTATTTGTCTCAAATAACAGATGATACTTTAGAAAGACGAAAACAACATATTCCAGCTGCCGAAGCAATTATTGAGGATTTAAAATTAGAGTTTAATACTTGGATGAATGGTCGCAAATATGCCCCAACCATCCACGCATTAAAAGCAAAACTAAACGATATTGTTGCTAAAGAATTGGCTTTTCAAAGGAAAAAAACAATCAATTTTGATGAAGAACAAGCTGATTTAATCAGTACTCGAATTATTCAAAAAATCACCAATCAATTTGCAAGTCACTTAAAAGACGAAAATACTTCGGTAGACGAAAGTATTGATTTCATTGAAAAAGTATTTCAAATCGGACAATTGGAACCCAAAAACACTACTTCTGAAATTGAAGAAAAATACAAAATCAATTTGTCATAAATCGTGTAAAACATAAAGTTCCTTACTATCTAAAGGATTCAAAAATAATATGGCTCAAAAAGTTATTAGAATAGGAACCCGTGACAGCGAACTTGCGTTATGGCAAGCCCACACTGTAGAAAAAAGGCTCAACGATTTAGGTTATAAAACGGAAATCATTGCCGTAAAATCGGAAGGTGATATTATTCTTGATAAACCGCTCTACGAACTCGGAATCACTGGAATTTTTACCAAAACATTGGACATTGCAATGATTAACGGCCAAGTCGATATCGCAGTGCATTCAATGAAAGATGTGCCAACAGCTTTACCAATAGGAATTGTTCAAGCGGCAGTTCTGGAAAGAGCCAATACTTTGGACATTTTGGTTCACAAAGGAAATCTTGATTTTCTCGATGGAAATGGAACTATTGCTACCGGAAGTCTGCGTCGTCAGGCGATGTGGCTAAACAAATATCCCAATCATACAGTAGTCGATTTGCGTGGAAACGTAAATACCCGAATGCAGAAACTAAAAGATAATGACTGGAACGGAGCCGTTTTTGCAGCCGCAGGTTTGGAAAGAATCAACTTGAAACCGACAGATTTTATCGATTTAGACTGGATGATTCCCGCACCAGCACAAGGCGCAATGGTCGTTGTGGCTATGGCCAATGATGATTATGTTCTCGATGCTGTTTCCCAGCTTAATGATGTTGAAACAGAAATTTGCACACATATAGAAAGACAATTCCTAAAAATCCTAGAAGGTGGTTGTACAGCGCCTATTGGTGCATTGGCAATCTATTGTGAGCAGGAAGATACTTTTACTTTCAAAGGTATTTTGCTGTCTATTGACGGAAAACAAAAATTGGAAATCGAAAAAATTGTACCCGTTGAAGAATGGAAAAAATTAGGTTTCAATTGTGCCAAAGAAATTCTGGAAAATGGCGGTGCGGAACTGATGAAAACGATTAAAGTGAGTTTAAAAAAATAAAGAGCGAAAGATTAGGCATTTTTGGAAAGATGCGTTCCCGCTTTCCGTTGCAATCCTCGCTAAAAAAAGCTCAGGATTTCCACTGCAATCGGGGCTAGACAGAAACAATGCGCTTTTTCAGAATGATTCAAAAAACAATAAATGAGTAAAACAGTTATATTATCCACCAAAACGCTGTCGGATATTCAGCGACGAGAACTTCTAAGTGCTGGTTTTGAAGTGTTCGAGGAAGATTTCATTTCGATTAAGAAGCAAGAATTCGAACTTAATGCCATCAACGATAATTTGATTTTTACCAGTCAGAATGCAGCACAGAGTATTTTGGAAAATTCGGATGTTGATAATTTGAAAACCAAAAATGTTTTTTGTGTTGGACTAAAAACAAAAATTCTATTATCCGAAGCTGGGTTCAATGTGGTTGCCTACACGGGTTATGCTGCTGACTTAGCCGAAATTATTGCTTTGATTTATAGCCAAGAAAGCTACACTTTTTTTAGTGGAAATTTACGAAAAGAAACACTGCCAAAAGCCTTGAAAGAGGCAGGAATAAAATTCAATGAGATTCAGGTTTATGAAACGCTGTTGACTCCGATAAAGATTAAGGAGAGTATTGAGGCAATTTTGTTTTTCAGTCCTTCTGCAGTTGAAAGTTACCTGAAAAACAATATTATAAAAAAAGAAAACTGTTTTTGCATTGGCGAAACCACTGCTCAAGCATTAGATAAAATCACCAAAAATATTATCGTCGCTGACCAACCAAGCGTTGAAGACGTTATCGAAGATGTAATAGCAGAATATAAGTAAAATAAATAAAAATAAGAGTTTCTTTTACGGTTGTCAAAACTGTAAACTGTAAACTGCAAATTGAAAACTATGTTAAAGAACGACCTATTTTTAAAAGCTTTAAAAGGAGAAACAGTACAACGACCGCCAGTTTGGATGATGCGTCAGGCTGGAAGATATTTGCCGGAATTTAGAGCTTTGCGTGATAAATATGATTTTTTCACCCGTTGTGAAACTCCGGAATTAGCTGCGGAAATTACCGTTCAGCCGATTCGTATTATTGGGCCGGATGCAGCTATTTTGTTTTCGGATATTTTGGTAGTGCCAAGAGCGATGGGAATTCACGTAGAATTGAAAGATAATTTGGGACCAATTATTCCAAATCCAATTCGTACAATGGAGCAGGTAAACCAAGTTTATGTTCCGGATGTAAATGAAACTTTAGGTTATGTTTTTGATGCTATAAAATTAACCAAAGAAATGCTGAATGATGAGGTGCCTTTGATTGGTTTCGCAGGTTCTCCTTGGACGATTTTCTGTTATGCTGTTGAAGGTAAAGGATCGAAAAGTTTTGATACTGCCAAAGGTTTTTGTTTCTCAAACCCAATCGCTGCGCACACTTTGTTACAAAAAATCACCGATACGACTATTTTATATTTAAAAGAAAAAGTAAAAGCGGGAGTAAATGCCGTTCAGATTTTTGATTCTTGGGGTGGAATGCTTTCTCCTGTTGATTATCAGGAATTCTCATGGAAATACATCAATCAAATCATAGAAGCATTGGCTGAAGTTACTCCGGTTATAGTTTTCGGAAAAGGATGTTGGTTCGCACTTAACGATATGGGGAAAAGTAAAGCATCTGCTCTTGGTGTAGATTGGACGTGTTCGCCTAGAAATGCCCGTTATTTATCTGGCGGTAATGTGACTTTACAAGGGAATTTTGACCCTTCAAGATTACTTTCTCCAATTCCGACCATCAAGAAAATGGTTCACGAAATGATCGACGAATTCGGTAAAGACAAATATATCGCTAATTTAGGTCACGGAATTTTACCGAATATTCCTGTAGATCACGCGAAGGCATTTGTGGATGCGGTGAAAGAATACGAGAAAAAATAGTTGATGGTTGTTGTGGAAACCATTACACTGTGAACTAACAACTAGCAACCAACAACCAATAAAAAATGCTAAACAAAGGCTTAAGAGATCAAGAAAGCATCCGTATTGACAATGTGCTCAAAAAGCTGATGTCATTGGTATATGTGCCTAAGTTTTGGAATTTGGAAGATCTTTTTTATTTGGAAAATGAGTTAAAAGACTTGGCGATGAATGTTGAAAGTCTTAATGAATTTAGTAAAGAAGAGCTGATTGTTCACTTACAGCGTATTCATTTAGACTGGAGTCAATTAGAGTTATTCGCTGATTTTTTGGTTGTTTTTTCCAAAGAAGGTCAGTTTGATTTTTCATCAAAAGCCATTGCCATTTACAATTATATCCAACAGGAAAGCAAGACCTTTTCTTTTGGGATTATTAGTAAAATAGCTTCAGCTAAAAATAAATAAATCAATGAGTTTTACAGATTGGAAAATAGACCGAATTGAAAACATTCATCCTGAAGAGTTTTACAAACTAATTGATAAGAATAAAGATCACATTAAAAAGACTTTTCCAGTGACTTTGGCTAATTCTGATTCTTTAAACAAAGCAGAAGATTTTTTGGCAGTCAGTCTTGACAGAGAAATGAATAAAGAAGGTTTTCATTTTTATGCAAGAGACATCAAAACCAATACTTTAATTGGTTATTTATGCGTAAAAACTATAGATTACCGTATTTCTAAATGCGAATTAGGATATTTCGTTGACGAAGATTATCAGGGAAAAGGAATTACATCAAAAATGGTTGCTGATGCACTTGACTTTTGTTTTAATAAATTAATGATGAACAAAGTTTTTATATGCACTTCAGAAGTGAATTTGGCAAGTCAGCGAATTGCATTAAAACACAATTTTAAACAAGAGGGAATTTTACGAGACGAATTTAGAAACGGTGATGGCGAATTGCAAAACACTGTTTATTGCGGACTGCTTAAATCAGAATACAACACTAATGAAAAATAAATTTTACCAATACATACAAAACCTTCAAGATACAATCGTAGCAGGACTAGAATCCGTTGACGGCCAAGCTAAATTCCGAGAGGATATTTGGGAACGCCCGGAAGGCGGAGGAGGAAGAACCCGCGTGATTGAAAACGGAGCTGTTTTCGAAAAAGGAGGTGTAAACATTTCTGCAGTTCACGGAAAACTTCCTGAAACCATGCAGAAAATGTTCAATGTAGGCGAAGCCGATTTTTTTGCCTGCGGACTGAGTTTGGTTTTACATCCTAAAAACCCAATAGTGCCAACGGTTCATGCCAATTGGCGCTATTTCGAAATGTATGATGATAATGGAAACGTTATTCAGCAATGGTTTGGTGGAGGACAGGATTTAACGCCTTATTATTTGTTTGAAGAAGATGCCATTCATTTTCACCAAACCTGTAAAACAGCTTGCGATAAACATAACCCCGAGTTTTATCCAAAATATAAAAAGCAGTGTGATACATATTTCTGGAACGCACACCGCAACGAAGCCAGAGGAATTGGTGGATTATTTTTCGATTATTGCAAGGCAACAGAGCAAATGTCAATGGAAAATTGGTTTAACTTTGTATCTGAAGTTGGAAATAGTTTTTTGGAAGCTTATGTTCCAATAGTTGAAAAAAGAAAAAATTTAGAATATACCCAAGAACAAAAAACTTGGCAGGAAATAAGAAGAGGCCGTTATGTCGAATTCAATTTAGTACACGACAAAGGCACTTTATTCGGGTTGAAAACTAATGGAAGAATAGAAAGCATCCTGATGAGTTTACCGCCTAATGTGCAATGGGTTTATGATCATCATCCTGAAGCGGGAAGCGAAGAAGAAAAATTATTGAAAGTATTAGAAAATCCTAAAGAATGGATAAAGCTCCATTAGGAGCGTTATGTTTATAGAATCCATTAGGAGCCATATATTTATAGCAATTTTGCATATTGACATCGTTATTGAACCCCGTAGGGGTGACATATTATAGGGAATAATTTAGATATCAATAGATAAAAAATGGCCAATACCTACACACAAATTTATATTCATATTGTTTTTGCCGTAAAAGGCAGACAAAATCTTATTTCTAAAAATTGGAATGAAGAATTATATAAATATATTACTGGTATTATAACAAATGAAGGTCAAAAATTAATTGCTATCAATGGAATGCCTGACCATATCCATATTTTAATTGACTTAAAGCCAAATAAAGCTTTGTCAGATTTGGTAAGAGACATTAAAGCCAATTCTTCTCGATTCATCAATGAAAAAAAAATGGATTAACGGAAAATTTGAATGGCAAACAGGCTTTGGAGCGTTTTCATACAATCACTCACAATTGACAAATGTTATCACCTATATACAAAACCAAGAAGTGCATCATAAAAAGAAAACATTTAAAGAAGAGTATGTTGAATTTTTAAAAGCATTTGAAATTGATTATAAAAATGAATATATATTTGATGATATTTAATAAATATAACGCTCCTACGGAGCTCATCAACGGATTAATAAAATTTCTATAAACATGATGCTCCTATGGAGCTTAAAAAAATAAAAATATGTTCCCATTACACAGAGGCAGAAGATTACGAGTAAACGAATCCATTCGTTCATTAGTTCGCGAAACCACATTAAGTCCATCCGATTTTATGTTTCCGATGTTTATCGCTGAAGGAGAAAACGTAAATGTCGCAATTCCTTCAATGCCGGGTATTTTTCGTCGTTCGATTGATTTGACTGTTGAAGAAGTCAAAGAATTATACGCTTTGGGTATTCGCGCAGTGAATATATACGTGAAAGTAAGTGAGGATTTAAAAGACAATACAGGAAAAGAAGCTTGGAACAAAGACGGTTTGATGCAGCAGGCTATCCGGGCTATCAAAACCGCTTGTCCGGAGATGATTGTAATGCCGGATGTAGCTCTAGATCCCTATTCTATTTATGGACACGACGGAATTATTAGCAATGGCGATGTCGAAAACGATGCTACCAATGCTGCTTTAGTAAAAATGGCAGTTTCTCACGCCGAAGCTGGAGCCGATTTTGTTGCTCCTTCCGATATGATGGACGGACGTGTCCTGCGTTTGCGCGAAGGATTGGACGCTGCAGGTTTTCACAATGTGGGAATCATGAGTTATTCGGCTAAATATGCTTCGGCATTTTACGGGCCTTTCCGCGATGCTCTGGACAGTGCGCCTAGAGAAGCCGATGTTGTGGTGCCAAAAGACAAAAAGACCTATCAAATGGATTATGCCAACCGCATCGAAGCCATCAAAGAAGCCGTTTGGGATGTCGAAGAAGGTGCCGATATGGTAATGGTAAAACCAGGAATTGCGTATTTGGACATCGTTCGCGAAGTCAAAAACGCCGTGAATGTTCCCGTAACCGTTTTCCATGTTTCGGGTGAGTATGCGATGATCAAAGCCGCTGCCGAAAGAGGCTGGCTGGATCATGATGCAATTATGATGGAGCAGTTAATGTGCATCAAACGTGCAGGGGCGAACTTGATTTCGACTTATTTTGCCAAAGAAGCAGCCGTCATCCTGAATCAAAAATAATGAATATGAAAAAGTTAGTACTAGTAGCGATAGTCCTTCTTACCTTTTCCTGCAGAAAGAAAGTGAAGAGCCTTTTGGAAAACCAACCGAAGCGGCCACTGAAGTTCAAACTCCAGAGGCTTTAGGAAAGGAAATTTTCGAAGGAAAAGGAAACTGTATCGCCTGCCATCAAGCGGATCAAAAAGTGATTGGTCCAAGTATTAAAGAAATTGCCAAAATTTATAAAGAAAAAAACGGTAATTTGGTGAATTTTCTTAAAGGTGAAAGCGATGCCATCGTTGATCCTTCACAATTTCCTGTGATGCAGGCCAATTTAGCCATCACCAAAACCTTTACAGACGAAGAATTAAAAGCCGTAGAAGCGTATATGAATTCGCATCTAAAATAATAATTTTCAGGAGCTAATCCAGCTGTACACTATATCTCTTGTGGTCTCGTTTTTTCTAACGAGACCACAAGAGGATGCCGTTTCCATCTGGGCTATAAAATTCAGAAAACACAAAGACCATTCCAATAAGCGAATGGTTTTTGTGTTTTAAATTCTTAGTGAACCTTGTGTCTCCTTTGCGCACTTAGTGGTTAAGCCTACTTTATCCCTCCAAAAGCACCAAAACAAGCATTTTTATGTAAAATTTCTGTACTCGAAAAGCCAACGTTTCTCATTAAATCCAATTGATACGTCATCGAGCGAGGAGTATCTTCCTTTTCGATATAATCAAATACTTTCTGCTGATATTCTGCTCCTCCGTGCTGATTCAAATACTCGCCATATCTTTCCCAAATCAATTGGTTTACTCCTTCATGATCCTGAATCAATAAATCCGAAATCATCAAACAGCCGCCAGGTGTTAAGCAGTCATACAATTTTTGGAAAACAAATTCCCAATCAGAATCTTCTCTTAAATGATGTAAAACAGCACCTGCTAAGATAATATCAAAATGATTTTTTGGTAGTTCAATATCACGAATATCACCTTGAATCGTTTGAACTTTTCCAGTTGTAGCTCCCGAAACACGTTCGTGAGCTTTATCCAGCATATTCTGGCTCAAATCAATCAAAGCAGTATTTAAATTAGGCACTTTGGAAAGCATTTTCAAAGTATAATTCCCTGCTCCACAGCCAATGTCCAAAACATTTACAGCTTTTGGTTTTATGGCTTTTGCAGCCGATGTTAAAAGTTCTAATGAAATTTGCGCATCCATCGTAGCGACCTGACCTGTTTCTAAATTTGCAAAACGTTCGACATCATTGTCAAAGCGTTCCTTGATTTCGTTTACTGTTGATTTTTTCATAGCATTTATTTCAGTTTTTTCTTCCCACAAATCGTATAACAGAACCTTTTCCGTTGTGGAATAGTCCTTCGTTAAGTTCAATTTCCATTTCTGTCAATTCTTCAAAATCATAATCTGGAAAATCAGTTTTTATTTCTTCAATAGAGAATAAAGACTCTATGTCTTTTGGACCTCCAACTTTTTCATCCTTTTGAACATAATCAAGATGTTTTTTGCTAAATGCTTCAAAAATTACTACTCCTCCCTTTCGCAGCTGTTTATCTAAAATGTTGTGATAATTAGATTTAACTGCAGCAGGAAAATGAGCGTAAATAAGTCCAATGGCATCAAATTGATCAGCTTCGTAACGTAGATTCTCTAATTCTCCAACTTGATAAACAATCTTCACATTATTGGATTCAGCGAGCTTCAGGGCTTTCTTTTGGCCTTCTTCACTTATATCAAACGCAAAAACGTTCCAGCCGGTTTTGGCAGCATAAACAGCATTACGACCTTCACCTTCGGCAGGAAATAGAATGGTTCCTGGTTTCAGTTTGTCTATTTCTTTTTTGAGGTATTTGTTAGGTTCTTCGCCATAAGCAAATTCTTCCCCACTGTATCTTTCGTCCCACCTGTCTTTCCAAATTTGTTCCATGATAGTTTCATTTTGTTTTACAAACCTATAATTTTTATATATGATTTAAAAATACTTATTTTGTCACTAATTAATACTTAATAGGTATATATGGAATTGCGACATATTAAATATTTCTTGAAATTAGCCGAAGAGCTGAGTTTTGTCCGCGCTGCCGAAAAATTATTCATATCCCAGCCTCCATTAAGTCGCCAGATTAAAGAATTGGAAACCGAAATCGGTGCTCAGCTCTTCGAACGCAATAACAAACGCGTAATTCTCACCGAAGCGGGAAAATTCTATGAAAAAGAAATGCGGGAAGTATTGAATAACATTGAACGCATCAATATTAAAACCAAAAAAATAAGCGAAAATCAAAGCGGTGAATTCCGGATCGCTTATGTGAGTTCTACTTTTTCGGGTGACATTTCAGATTTGGTGCAGTATTTATCACAGCAATTTCTGTACGTAAATTTTAGATTGTACGAAGTGCCAACAGTCAAACAAATCAAAGCTTTGGAAGAATTCAAAATCGATTTAGGAATTGTCCGCGCTCCTTTGTATTCGCCAAAAATAGAAACACAGCTGTGGTTCAAAGACAGCTTTTCTTTAGTGTTCAATAAAAAACTGTATCCCATTCAATCCGAACAGGAAATAGAAACGCTGAGCGAAACTACTTTTGTGTTTTTCAACAAAGAGTATTCGCCACAGTATTATGATAATTTGCTGGAAATCTGCGCTCATTTTGGTTTTACGCCGAAAATAGTACACGAGTCCAACAACATTTCATCGATTATTCAATTAGTCAAAAATGGGTTAGGCGTATCAATTGTCCCAACTGCCATTTTAAAAAGTCATAATTATCCAGAGATTGGTTATATCGAAATAAAATCAGTCAACCTTTTTACCGATATTTTATTGGCTACGCCAAAAGGACATCCATCTGAAATAACTAAAACTGCTATTGAGTTTTTGAAAAAGAAGTGAACGTTTTCTAAAGTGTAATTTTCGTAACTAATTTTTAAATTAACTTTACAATTCAATTTCGCAACTATGGAAACTGCCTACATCAAAACACCTTTAGGAATTACAACCATTATTGGCGACGAAAATGGAATCTCGGTAATTTCCGTTTCAGATGACGGAATGGTTTCGGAAGAAATTCCAGTCGTGCTGCAAGAAGCTGTTTTCCAGCTCAGCGATTATTTCGAAGGGAAAATAACGGATTTCAATTTCAAACTCAACCCAAAAGGAACCGAATTTCAGCAGAAAGTATGGAAAGCATTACTCGAAATACCATTTGGTAAAACAGTAAGCTATATGGATTTATCAAAAAAATTAGGAGATGTGAAAGCTATCCGAGCTGTAGCTTCCGCAAATGGAAGAAATCCGCTTTGGATTGTTGTTCCTTGCCACAGAGTAATTGGAACTGACGGCTCACTTACAGGCTATGCAGGAGGATTGTGGCGCAAGAAATGGTTACTCGAACACGAAAATCCAATAGCACAGCAAAGTTTGTTTTAAGACAGACTTCTTAGAAAATCCAATTTTAGATTACTTATATTGAATTTTTTTGTGGTAAGTTATTCTAAAATAGGATTTTCTTATGTTTTTTCTATAAATTAGATTTTTAAATATGTAATTTTTTTGATAGAAAATCATAAGTCTAACATTCCAATAATCTAAAAATTGATTCGATGATTGAAAAAATAAACCTCAACAATATTCTTTTCTTAGACATAGAAACCGTCCCGGAAACAGCTGATTTCAATTCTTTGGATGATGAAATGAAGGTGCTTTGGGAACTCAAAACCCAATATCAGCGTAAAGATGAGTTTTCTGGTAAGGAATTTTATGAACGTGCTGGAATTTGGGCCGAATTTGGAAAAATTGTCTGTATTTCGGTGGGTTATTTTGTCATTAAAGGTGATATTCGAAACTTTAGAGTGACTTCTTTTTTTGGAGAAGAGCCAAAACTTCTGAAAGATTTTAATAATCTGCTGAACAATCATTTCAACGGACCGCAGCATGTTTTATGCGGACATAATGCGAAAGAATTTGATATTCCGTTTCTTGCCCGCCGAATGATTATTAACCAAATCGCCATTCCTGACAAGCTTAATTTATTTGGCAAAAAACCATGGGAAATTCCACATTTAGATACTTTAGAATTATGGAAATTTGGCGATTACAAACATTTCACTTCATTGAAATTAATGTGTAAAGTACTTGGTATTCCTTCTTCCAAAGGCGATATTGATGGCAGTCAGGTTGGGCACGTTTTTTATGTAGAAAAGGACATTGACCGAATAGTCACTTATTGCGAAAAAGACACAATTGCTGTAGCGCAGATATTTTTGAGGCTAAGACGGGAAGATTTATTGATAGATGAGGAGATTATTCATGTGTAGTGATTTTATGAAGAAAAAAAATCTTTTCTTTGCAAAAAAAATTAATTGACTGAGTAGTCAATCTATTATAAAAAGCATCTTTACAACCACTTAAAATTTCAATTTATGTAAATAAAGATTATCTACGTTTGATTTTTTTTCATTATTGTGATTCATATTGCAATTGCGATTGATTTATTACATTTACAAAAAATATAAATTATGGTATTAAGTAGATTCTGGTTAGTCATTTTTATTTCTTCGATTATTTTTATTGTTGTCAGTTTGTTTTCTGCCAATACGTATACCATTGATTATGTTTTGAATGGAAAGAAAGATGATCCAGTTCTCACATCAGAAAAATATCTTGAACAAGTCCCTGTTTTTATAAAAGACAGTATCAAGAAAGCACCTGATCAAACCATGATTATCAATCGTGATACGCTAAATGCCGATACGACTTATGTTTATAAAAACAAAACCGTAAAAATCTTCAGCGGTTTTCAAAAATCGGATGGTTTATTACCAACGTGTAAAAGCACTCTGCTGGATTTGATTTTACCGCTTATTGCCTACTTGGCATTTTTCTGCGGATTGATGGAGCTTTTAATCATTTCCGGAGCATCTGGGAAATTGGCTAAATTGCTGAGTCCCGTATTTGTAAAGGTGTTCCCGAGTATCCCAAAAGATCATCCGTCTATTTCGTATATGACTTTAAATTTTGCTGCTAACTTCCTGGGATTGGACTCTGCAGCCACTCCATTTGGACTAAAAGCAATGGAAAGTTTACAGGAAATAAACCCCGAAAAAGACAAAGCGAGTGATGCGCAGATTATGTTTATGTGCCTGCATGCCTCTGGACTAACATTAATTGCGACTTCTATTATTGGTTATCGTGCTGCTGCAGGTGCAACCAACCCTGCCGATGTAATGCTGCCTTGTATTATCACTTCTTTCATTGGTACAATTGCCGCTTTTTTAATTGTCGGAATTAAACAAAAAATTAATTTCAAGAGTGCTTCTTTAGTTGTCGTCCTGATGGCGTTAATAGCTGTAATTGTTGGTTTGCTGATGTATGTAAACCATTTGGATTTAATAGGGAAAAACTATTTCACATCAAATCTTTCGGCTTTAATATTGGTGGCAATTATTGCCTTTACATTGATATTTTCATTTATCAAAGAAAAGAAATTTACCGAGGCCAAAACCACAGTTTTTGAAGCCTTTGTATCTGGAGCTAATAATGGAGTAAAGACTGGAGTTGTTATTTTTCCTTATGTTTTGGGAATGTTGGTGGCGATTTCGTTATTCAGAAACAGCGGATTGTTTGAAATTATAAGTAACTGGATTGCTTTTGCTTTTTCGAATATGGGAGTAAGCAAAGAAATAACCGATGCTTTGCCAGTAGCCTTGCTTAGACCGTTTAGTTCTGCGGGGTCAAGAGGTTTTTTAATTGATTCGATGAATACTTTTGGTGCCGATTCCATGACTGGAAGATTAAGCAGTATTTTTCAATGTAGTGCTGAAAGTACTTTTTATGTAATTGCAGTTTACTTTGGTTCGGTAAATATCAAAAATACCCGTTATGCATTAGGAACAATGCTTCTAGTTGATGTGATTTGTGTAATTACGGCCATTTTTGTGGCAAGTTGGTTTTTTTAGTATAAAATATGAATCGCCTAATTAGGAATATTAATTTATTTTTCATTCTTTTGAAGGCTTACAAATCTTTAAATAAATTAAAAAATGTCAAAATACACAAAATACATCGCCATAGGTTTGCTTATTTTATTCTTGGTTACTAGTTTATTAAGCTAAAACCATAATCAAATTAATCTAAAAGGAGTTTCTTTAAATTAAAAAATAACAAATATAACATTAACCGTATTCTTAGAAGATCAGTATAGTTTTTTGATTCAAGAATAATTTGAGTTAATTAAATTATTAATTATTAAAACAAAAAGCTACAGGAAACAATTTTAATCCCTGTAGCTTTTTGGCTTTTACAGTAGTTTTTTGCGAATCATGATTTTTAATCCATTTAAGAAAACCATATTAATTGAAATGACCTAAAAAGTATATTTGCCACCAATAACAATAAAAATTTATTTATGAAATATTCATTCCTTGCCATAATAGCTATTCTTTTTATGTCATGCAGCAACAGCGAATCGGAACCACCAGTAGATTATTTGGCACAAAATGAAACTGAAATTAAAGCTTATATTGCCGAAAACAAATTAAACGCCACAAGAACAAACTCAGGTTTGTATTATGTGATCAACGAAGAAGGAACTGGCAAAAAGCCCACAGCAACTTCAAATGTCACAGTGGCTTACAAAGGTTATTATACTGATAAAACTATTTTTGACCCAGGTAGTACTACCGGAGTTTCATTTAATCTTCAAGGAGTGATAACAGGATGGACAGAAGGAATTCCTTATTTTAAAGAAGGCGGAAAAGGTGTTCTAATAGTTCCAGCACACTTAGGATACGGCAGTAACAATTATAATGGCATTCCTCGCGGTTCTGTTTTAGTTTTTGATGTTAAGTTAATTTCTGTTAATTAGATATTTAGTTTAAAATCGATAAGTGATATAAAAGCCCCGCATTATGTGGGGCTTTCCCTTTTTATCTGAGTTCGATTATAATTATAAATAATGGCAAAAAATCGCCAATAACTCCTCCTAGCCATGATCGTAGGCGATATCCTTTTTATTTTTCCTTTAAAAATAAAAAAATTTAACGAATAGCAGGATACATATAACCAAAAATGCCCGATGCTTCTGCTTCTAAAAACTGATAATTAAATTTAAAATTTTTAATAATTTATTCGAGGAACGTGATATAAATCAGTTATGAATCTTTGAACAATTCTTATATTTGACATTCTTTAAAAAAAAAACAAACTATGGACTTTATATACCAGGATCCTTATCCTATTTTAAAAGACGACACACAATACCGTAAAATTACTTCCGATTTTGTAAAAGTGGAACAATTAGGAGAACGAGAAATTCTTACTGTTGATCCAAAAGGTTTGGAATTGCTTGCTCAAGAAGCTTTGAAAGATGTTTCGTTTATGTTGCGAACTTCGCATTTGGAAAAACTAAGAGCGATTCTCGATGATCCCGAAGCAACCGACAATGACCGTTTTGTAGCGTACAATTTATTGCAGAATGCAGTTGTGGCCATCGACGGAGAGTTACCTTCCTGTCAGGACACCGGAACAGCGATCGTAATGGCCAAAAAAGGCGAAAATGTATATACTGGAGCTGATGATGCCGAATGGCTTTCAAAAGGGATTTTTAACACCTATCAAGAACGTAATCTCCGTTATTCGCAAATTGTGCCAATCAGCATGTTTGAAGAAAAAAATTCAGGTTCGAATCTTCCGGCGCAAATTGATATTTATGCTAAAAAAGGAGCTTCATACGAGTTTTTGTTTTTAGCAAAAGGAGGAGGTTCTGCGAATAAAACGTATTTATACCAGCAAACGAAATCATTGTTGAATGAAAAATCATTGGATGCTTTCATTCGTGCCAAAATAATGGATTTAGGAACTTCGGCTTGTCCTCCGTATCACTTGGCTTTAGTAATTGGGGGAACCTCAGCGGAAGCAAATTTAGCTACAGTGAAAAAAGCATCGGCAGCTTATTTTGATAATTTGCCAACAACTGGAAACATGGCAGGTCAGGCATTTCGTGACTTAGAATGGGAAAAAAGAGTACAGCTGATTTGTCAGCAAAGTGCCATTGGAGCGCAATTTGGAGGTAAATATTTTACGCATGATGTTCGTGTAATCCGTTTACCGCGTCACGCCGCTTCTTGTCCAGTAGGCTTGGGAGTTTCTTGTTCGGCAGACAGAAATATCAAAGGTAAAATTACCAAAGACGGTATTTTTGTAGAACAATTGGAAGTGAATCCAAAACGTTTATTGCCAGAAACTGCTCCGCATTTGGAGCCAGCAGTCGAGATTGATTTGAACCAGCCAATGGCAGATATTCTTAAAAAATTGTCTCAATACCCAATCAAAACGCGTTTGAAACTAAACGGAACTTTGATTGTAGCCCGTGATATTGCGCACGCTAAAATCAAAGAATTATTGGATGCAGGCAAACCAATGCCGGAATACTTTAAAAATCACCCAATTTACTATGCAGGACCTGCAAAAACACCAGAAGGAATGGCTTCTGGAAGTTTTGGACCAACAACTGCAGGAAGAATGGACGTTTACGTGGAAGAGTTCCAAAAAAATGGCGGAAGCATGGTAATGCTCGCTAAAGGAAACAGAACCAAAGATGTAATGAATGCCTGTAAAACTTATGGCGGATTCTATTTGGGTTCTATTGGAGGTCCAGCAGCTATTTTGGCCAAAGAAAATATCCTTTCGGTTGAGGTTGTTGATTTTGAAGAATTGGGCATGGAAGCTGTTCGTAAAATCACAATTAAAGATTTCCCTGCGTTTATTATCACTGATGATAAAGGGAATGATTTCTTTTCTAATTTGTAGAGCTTAAAAGCAAAATCAAAGTTTTTTAACCGCAGATTCGCAAATTATTTCAAGTTTTTGAGATTTAAAATTTGTGAATCTGCGGTTTTCTTTTTTTGTAAATATCTTTATTCACCAATAAGAGCTGTTACTTATTTGGAACTGCTAGAGAAAAATGATTGTACAATTTTTTCCTTTATAATTTGCTTCTCCTTTTTGACTATAAATACTAAACGGTAACACAAAATAAAACCAACAAATCCTAAAACAAACAAGAAAATCCAGTTGGCTCTATAACCAAATTTTGAAATAATTTCCATACCCGTTTTAGTGCTTATTATCTGAGCCACACTATAACTCATCGTAAAAGCGGACATAAATTTACCTTCATGTTTTTTTAGGGATCTTTTTTTAACAAATGAATTGGCAAAAGGGAATGTCAACATTACTCCAACTGTCATCAAGATCATCATTAAGATTAAGGTGAAAATGTTATTTTCAATCAATAAAAATAAATATCCAATAGACATGGCTAAAACACCATATGAAACTATCATGAGTTTGTTTATTTTTTTGGACTCAATGTACTTTACAATTGGGAGTTCAAATAGTAAAATCAAAACACCATTTAAAGCCAAAAATAAAGCTCCTTCGAGACTCGAGAAATGAAAAACTTCTTTATAGTAAATAGATAAAGTCGTAAAAATTTGGAAAAATAAAACTCCTGTTATCATCGTAACCAATAGATGAATTAAAAAAGGTTTATCACTAAAAACGGAATTAGTTTCTTTTAAGTGCTTAAAGACTTTTAATTTATAAGGCAATTTCTTTTCTTTGATATAAATAGAAAATAACACTATGCTTAAAATACAGGTTAATCCATCAATGTAAAACAGAAAGTTGTAATCTAAAACAGTAATTATAATACCTCCAATGACTGGACCAAACATAAATCCTAAATTAACTGCCGATCGTACTAAAGACAATGCCCTAGTTCTGTCTGCTTTGAGAGCATAAGTATCCAACGATACTAACATGGCTGGTCTATACATATCAGACACGGTAGTTAAAAGCAAAACGCCAAAGCAAAAACTATAAAAAGTAGTCAAAAACTGTAATAAAATAAAGAGAATTCCTGTCGTGAATAAACTAAAAACCATCACTTTATAAAAACCTATTTTGTCAGACAATTTTCCACTTATCCAAGTGCCAATGAAAGAACCAATTCCGAAAAAAACCATCACCCAGCCAATTTGGCTATACGTAAAATGAAGTTCCTCTAACATATATTTAGATAGAAAAGGCACTACCATGGCACCACATCTATTAATAAAAGTAGTTACTGCCAAAATTTTGACTTCTATTGAAAACTCACTAAAATGTTGAAAATAATTTTTAAATAAATTTTTTATCATTTCATTTTTAATTTGGAAAATGTAATACTTTGTTTTGTTTTATTAAGATGGAACATTATGGATTTATTTTCATTTCGTAGTAATAATAATTTGAGATAAAATTCATTCGATTAAAACCAAGAACTTCATAAAGCTGCTGAGCGGGATAATTTTCGGTATCAGTGTTTAATGAAATATGATCAACTTTAGTTTTCCTAGCATAGTCAATACATTTTAGCATAATTAGTTTACCAATATATTTTCTTCTGTACTCAGGTTTAACATATAGATAGGATATATGCCAGTTATAGTGAATTAATGAAAGTACATTGACTTTGTGATATAAAACCATGAAGGCAATAGGAATACCATTTTCTTTTTTAACAAAAATCTTAGCTTTGTTTCTATCTAATTTATTTTTTAAAAATAATATTGCGTTTTCTAAGTCCAACAATTGCTCATCTATTAGTTTCGATTCATTAATTATATCAATTACCAAATAAAAATCACTGGATTTAATTTCTTCAATTTCATCTATATCCATTTAAAATGCTGTTTCCTAAACTTCATAAAACTGAATGTTAGTAATTTATTTAAAACCATTTTATTCTTATTTTCTTTAATACTAATGAAATTTGTTGAACAAAAAAAATCAGTAATGCATAATAACAAAAAAAAAACCTTCTTCAAATAATTGAAAAAAGTTAAAAAATTAAAAGCTTCATGTTATTGATAAAAATACAAATTGAAAAGGAATTTAACCACTACATATAGCTAGCATCAATAATTAGGTGCTATATAAAAGTTATGTATAAGATAAAGTCAATCAAAACTATATTTGATTGACTTTATTTATTACTCTTGATTATCAAAATCATTTAGCAAATCATATAACATTTCGAATTAAGTTTGAAATTTCAAATACGATTTGGGAAAATAAAATTTTATAATTTTCCAGAAATATCTTTCTTATATTTATTCAAAAGAGCTTTAGTCATCCCTAAATTTGCTTTAGATGAATCTACTGCCAAATAAATAAAATATTCATTGTTATCTGAAACATCAATAATGTGTATTTGATTCGTTAAAGTAATCATAATGTCATCAATAGACTCGTTTAATCCTAAAGCACTAATGGCATTCAATTTAGCCTTTACTACTTCTAGATTGAAAGCTGATGCTAGTTCAGGATCAAAGCTTGGGACAACTGTATCACTATAATAGGATATTCCGCTTTTAATTTCAGATACGGCTACCGCTATGTATCCTGGTATGTTTTTTTTAACTTCTTCTCCAAACTGTTTTAAAAAATCTGACATGGTATTTGTTTTATATTACGGTACAAAATTACATTATAGAAATTATAATATATATATATACAACTAAAAAAAATACTAAATAATTGTTAAATGAAATATTGTCTTTTAATTTGTTAAATGAAGTGATATTATTGTGTTAATCAATAAAAAAAGTATTTTTTATTGATTAAATAAATCTTTTTTGAAAATAATTCTGAGTAAAAGACAGTGATTCAATTACATGCCTTAGCTTTTTTTGAAATTTAGAAGCATATTGTCTAACCTGATTAACTGTTTTTAAAATTACTGGGATAAAGGCGATTTTTTTTATGGCATGTCCTGCAGAAAAGCGAGTTATAATCTCCTCTTCACCCAAATACAAAAAAGAATTGCACGACATAAACTAAGGTGTTTTAAAGCTTCATTTTTAAATCATTTATTCTTTCTGAGACTTATCTCAAAAATAAAGTTTTATTCGTTAAAACAGCGAAAAGAAATAAAAAATCAAGGAAAGAATTAAGCAACGAAATAAAAAAGAGGCTGTCCAAAAAGTAAGGACAGCCTTTTTTTTGCTGTTTTTAATCTAAAATATTATCTTAGAGTTGCACAAAAAACGAGCAATGGCTAAAGTAATATTTAAATCGCAATCGATCAATACTCTGGAACTTTTTCCGGTAAATGTTTTTGATAAAATCCCAGAAAACCACCCTGTTCGGTTAGTTGACCAGGTTGTCAATTCACTGGATATTAGCACTATTCTTCAGAAATACAAGGGAGGAGGTACCTCTGCCTATTATCCCAGAATGATGCTTAAAGTTTTGTTTTACAGTTATTTGAGCAACACTTACTCCTGCCGAAAAATAGCAAAGGCACTCACCGAGAACATTCATTTTATGTTCATTTCAGGCAACTCAACTCCTGATTTTAGAACTATCAACGATTTTAGAGGAAAGATTTTAAAAGAGAATATCAAAGATTTATTTGCCGAGGTAGTCAAAATGCTTGTGGAAATGGGCTATGTCAGTCTGGATATCCAATACATCGACGGAACAAAAATAGAAGCAAAATCCAACAAATACACCTTTGTTTGGCGCGGTTCTATAGAGAAATACAAAGAAAAACTCGAAGTAAAAATTAATAGTATTTTATCCGATATCGAAAACAGCATAGCATCAGATAATCAAGAGATTAACAAGGAAGAGTTGCCAAAAAAAATAAACTCGGAAGAGCTGAAAGAAAAATTGGCTGAGCTAAATAAAAAGCTCAAAGAGCCTAACAAAAAAACAGCCAAAGAGCTTCAAAAACTTCAAGAGGAACACCTGCCAAAGCTCGAAAAATACGAAAAAGATTTAGTGATTTTAGGCAATAGAAACTCCTACAGTAAGACAGATCCTGACGCTACTTTTATGAGAATGAAGGAAGATCACATGAAAAACGGTCAGTTAAAACCTGCATACAACCCTCAGATATCCACAGAAAATCAATTCATTACAAACGTAACTATCCATCAAACACCTAACCATACTACGACTTTAAAATCCCATCTGGAGGAATTTAAAAAAAGGTATCAAAAACAAAGCAAAACAGTTGTAGCCGATGCTGGTTATGGAAGCGAAGAGAACTACGAAATGCTTGAAAATAAAGACATAACAGCTATTTTAGCCCCTTAATAGTTCGGAGTGCTATTTTAAATTTCAAATAGTACATTTGAGATATGAAATACAAGAAATGGAGTTTAGAAGAAAAGCTAGAAATCCTATCCTTTTCAGAAGAATTAGGAATCGTTGAAACGTGC
>CAUPJC010000029.1:0-68470 GCA_963511475.1 uncultured Flavobacterium sp. | reverse complement strand
GGTAATGAGGATGTGATCCAGAAATACATTCAAAATCAAGGAGAAGAAAAGACTGTTTACAAATCGTTTAACAAAAATCAGCTACGGTTGTCTTTTGAGTAACACGATACCTCGAGGCTCTGCCTCGGGGTAATTCATTTTATATGAAAAAGTGATTTATATTTCACTAGTCTTTTTTGCAGTAAAAACAAAATACAATCCCACAACAATAAACGGAATACTCAGCCATTGTCCGGTTGATAATATGTTTCCTAAATCACTTTCAAAACCGCCTTGGCTTTCTTTTACTGACTCAACTATGATACGTACCGTAAACAAAAGAACTAAGAACAATCCAAATAAAAATCCAGATTTTTTTCGTGCATCTGTTTTCCAATAAAGGAAAAACAATGCAGCAAACACAAATATATAACAAACTGCTTCGTAAAGCTGTGCAGGATGTTTAGCAGGAACTTGTTCTAAAAGGTTAGCATATTGAGGATTAGTTGCAATTGCATTATAGGCTTCTTTTGCTGTTGGAAGCTGGGTATTATTTACGGCTTCCCTTGGAGTAAAATGATCTCTCACAAAACGGATTCCAAATGAAGAAGTGGTTTCTTTACCCACAATTTCCGAATTGAAAAAATTTCCCAATCTCACAAAAATCGCTCCGCTGGCAACTGGAATAACCACTCTGTCCAATATCCATAGTAATGGTTTTTGAAGAACTTTTTTGCTAAAAAAATACATTGCAACAATAATCGAAATAGCTGCTCCATGACTTGCAAGTCCTTGATATCCTGTAAATTCAAATTTTGGATTAAAACGGAAAGGTAAAATTATTTCAGCTAGATTGTTACGGTAATATTCCCAATCGTAAAAGAAAACATGTCCTAATCTGGCACCAATTAGGGTGGCCAACACAGTCCAAATAAACAAAGAATCCAATTTGTCGATGGCAATATTTTCTCTGTCAAAAATATGTTTCATGATGTACCAGCCCAATCCAAAAGCTATTACAAACATCAGACTGTAAAAGCGGATAATGAAAAAACCTAAATCAATACCTTCTGAAGGATTCCAAACAATGTTTAAAGCGTGTGTCATTTATTATTTTTTTTGTGAAAATACTATTTTGATTTGATTAATTGTGTTAATCGAAAGGTAAGAATTTTATTTTTTAATGATTGTGGCTACATTTCTTTTCTGGAACTGGGTCATAGCCTTTTCTTCCCCAAGGATGACAGCTCAAAATTCTTTTTATACCCAAATAGCCCCCATAAAACAATCCATGAATTTGTAACGCCTGAATCATATAGCTCGAACAAGTCGGTTCAAACCGGCACGAAGCGGGTGTAAAAGGGGAGATAGCGCCCTGATAAAACCGAACAAGTATTATAAAAGGATAAATTATTATTTTTGAAAACATTTGAGATGTAACTTTCTAAATTCTAAATGTACTGTAACCTGTTTTCTGCTATCTGATTACTGTTTTCTATCTACTGAATACTAAATGTAGTTCCTTCTTTCCCGTCTTTCAATTGGATTCCAAGAGCTATTAATTGGTCACGAATTTGATCTGACATCGCAAAATCCTTATTGTCTCTTGCCTGTTTACGCATACCGATAAGCATGTTTACAACGCCTTCTAATTTGTCAGTATTGCCATTGGCTTTTTCTTCTTCCAGTCCCAAAACATCAAATACAAAAGCCTGCATAGTCGTAGTGAATGATTGTAAATCGGCAGTATTCAAAGTTTCTTTCCCTTCTTTCAATAAATTGATAAAGCGTACCCCTTCAAATAATTGAGCAATAAGAATAGGCGAATTAAAATCGTCATTCATGGCATCATAGCATAATTGTTTCCATCCAGAAATGTCTATTGAACTATTTGTGCTTGCAGAAAGCCCTTTTAAAGATTCCATCGCTTCCATCAGTCTTTTATATCCTTTTTCGGCTGCAATAATGGCTTCGTCAGAGAAATCAAGAATGCTTCTGTAATGTGCCTGCAGCATGAAAAAACGTGCTACCGATGCTGAAAAAGCTTTGCTTAAAAACGCATTATCACCAGTCAATATCTCTCCAGGTAAAATATTATTGCCGGTAGATTTAGCCATTTTTTTACCGTTCAAAGTAAGCATATTGGCATGCATCCAGTAATTTACGGGAGTATGTCCAGTACAAGCTTCGTTTTGTGCGATTTCACATTCATGATGCGGGAATTTCAAATCCATTCCGCCACCGTGAATATCAAAATGATTACCCAAGTATTTAGTACTCATTGCAGTACATTCTAAGTGCCAGCCTGGAAAACCATCGCTCCAAGGCGAAGGCCAACGCATAATATGCTGTGGTTCGGCTTTTTTCCAAAGTGCAAAATCCTGTGGATTTCTTTTGTCAGACTGTCCATCAAGATCACGCGTATTGGCCAGCATATCTTCAATATTGCGGCCGCTTAATATTCCGTAATGATTAGTCACGTTGAATTTAACCACATCAAAATAAACAGATCCATTGGCTTCGTATCCAATCCCTTTATCAATAATAGTTTTTATAATTTCGATTTGCTCAATAATATGTCCCGTTGCAGTTGGTTCGATACTAGGAGGCAAAAAATTAAAAGCATTCAAAATATCATGGAAATCAACAGTATAGCGCTGT
Organism: uncultured Flavobacterium sp.; assembly: GCA_963511475.1. Classification (GTDB taxonomy): domain Bacteria; phylum Bacteroidota; class Bacteroidia; order Flavobacteriales; family Flavobacteriaceae; genus Flavobacterium. The sequence continues at coordinate 65,830 of CAUPJC010000029.1, read as the reverse complement.
ACCACTTCCATTGGTTCCAATTGCTCCAAACGCGCTTTTTTGGCAATTTTATCTTCGCCTTCATCCACATCGTCCACAATATGGCCTACATCAGTAATATTTCGAACATAACGTACTTTATAATCCAAATGCAATAAGTACCTAAAAATTACATCAAAAGACATAAAAGTTCTCACATTTCCAAGATGCACATTGCTGTAAACCGTAGGTCCGCATACATACATTCCTATATTTCCTTCGTTTATAGGCGTAAATGTTTCTTTTTCTCCTGAAAGAGAATTGTATATTTTTAAAGTCTGACTTTTGTATAAGGACATAAAATTTATTTTTTGGAGCTTTATCCTGCTTTCCGTTTCAATCTTTTTTCATGTCCAAAAAAGGACATAAAAAAGGATTTTCACTGCAATCAGGGCTAGGGCCTTAGGGTAATAATGATATTTTTTCTAAATATTAAAATTTAGTTTCCAGTTTGATATAATCCAAAAACTCTCTTTTTGTTTGTGGGTCTTTGAATTTTCCGCCAAATTCTGAGGTTACCGTACTGCTTTCAATATCTTTAATTCCTCTTGAATTCACGCAAAGGTGCTTAGCGTCTATTACGCAAGCTACGTCTTCGGTTCCAAGCGCTTGCTGCAATTCTTGAACAATTTGCATCGTTAAACGTTCCTGAACCTGAGGTCTTTTGGCATAATGTTCTACAATACGGTTCATTTTGGAAAGTCCAATAACTCTTCCGCTAGAAATATAAGCAACATGGGCTCTTCCGATGATAGGTAATAAATGATGTTCGCAGGTAGAGTAGAGTGTGATGTTTTTTTCAACTAACATTTCTCCGTATTTGTAGTTGTTCTCAAAAGTAGAAGCTTTTGGTTTTTTGTCAGGATTTAATCCTCCAAAAATTTCTTTTACAAACATTTTTGCAACACGATTAGGGGTTCCTTTCATGCTATCGTCTGTCAGATCCATTCCCAATGTTTGTAGGATGCTTTCGACGTCTTTTTTTATTTTTTCAATCTTTTCTTCATCGGTAATGTCAAAAGCATCCTTTCTTACTGGATTTTGAGCATTTGTACTAATATGATTGTTTCCTATTTCGTCTTGAAATTCTTCGTTGTTTATCATTAAAAGCTACTATTATTATGAGTGTCTATTTTTAAGGGGTAAAGATAATTAATAAAAAGGAAACATTTTCTATCGTTTTGGCTTTTAATTATAGCAAAAATTGATGAAAAGATTGATTAATTTGATGTCAAAACAAAAAAGGCAATACCATTTGAATGTTATTGCCTTTTGAAAATTGTGAGTTTTATTTTTTATTTTGAGTTGTAAGCAGTTATAGCTTCTTTTAAAATATTGACAGCACTGATTAAATCTTCTTTTTTTAAAACATAAGCAATACGAACCTGATTTAAACCTACGCCCGGTGTTGAATAGAATCCTGCAGCAGGTGCTATCATTACAGTTTCACCGTTAAGTTCATATTTTTCTAATAGCCATTGCGCAAAATCATCGGCGTTATCAATAGGCAGTTGTGCAATACAATAAAACGCAGCTTTCGGTGTCTTTACGATTACACCATCTATTTTGTTCAATTCGCTGATTAAGATATCTCTTCGTTCTTTGTATTCAACTATTACTTCGTCAAAATACCTTTGAGGTGTGTCAATTGCTGCTTCGCAGGCAATTTGTTCGATTGTTGGCGGGCATAAACGGGCTTGTGCAAATTTCATCGCGGCGGCAATAACTTCTCTGTTTTTGGTAACCATACAGCCAATACGTGCGCCACACATACTGTATCTTTTAGAAACCGAATCAATCATGATTACGTTTTGTTCGATTCCTTGAAGGTTCATTACCGAAAAGTGATGATCTCTTTCGTCATATATAAATTCACGATACACTTCGTCTGCGATTAAAAACAAATCATGTTTTTTAACCAATTCTCCCAACTGATTAATTTCAGATTCTGAGTATAAATATCCTGTTGGATTGTTTGGGTTACAGATTAATATCGCTTTTGTTTTTGGTGTAATTGCTTTTTCAAATTCTTCAATTGTTGGTAGTGTGAATCCACTTTCAATATTAGAAATTACGGGTACAACTTTCGCACTAGATTCTTCTGAAAAAGCACTGTAATTGGCATAAAAAGGTTCAGGAATAATGACTTCATCGCCTGGATCCATGATGCTTCCAAGAGCAAATAAAAGTGCTTCAGAACCGCCTGTAGTTATCATTATATCCTCATAGTCCACTTTTACATCTTGTTTGGTGTAAAAAAGAGCTAGTTTTTTTCGGTAACTTTCATAGCCCGCAGAAGGACCATATTCAATGATATTTAGATCAATGTTTTTTATTGCTTGAATAGCGATTTCCGGGCTTTTTATATCGGGTTGTCCAATGTTTAAATGATAAACCTTACGCCCTTTTTTTTTAGCTATGTCTGCATAAGGAGCCAATTTTCGGATTGGCGATTCCGGCATTCTTCGACCTCTGATTGAAATTTCAGGCATGATTATAAATTTGAGGTGCAAATTTGCGATTTATTTTTCAAAAATATCATAAATATTGTGCATAATTTGTTGCTTTTGGTTGATTATTATCGTATAATTGGGTAATAATATGGAAATTTAACTAAATGAAAAAAAATTGTGTATTTTTTCTTTTATTAATGACAATAATGCCTGTTTTTGCTCAGGAAGGTTTTGTGTTTTCTAAAGGAATTGAGAAAGTTACCGTACCAATAGTTTTGATTAATAATTTAGTTTTTATTCCTATAAAAGTAAACGGAGTCGAGTTGAATTTTCTTTTGGACACAGGTGTTGAGGAAACTATTCTTTTTAGTTTGGAAGACAATCCTGATGTTAATTTTTTTAATTCCGAAAAAATAAGTTTGAGAGGTTTGGGAAGTGAAGAAGCTATAGAAGGATTGAAAACGACTAATAATATTTTGGAATTAGAAGGAGTCAAAGCTACCCGGCAGCTTGTTTATGTTATCCTTGATCAAAGTTTTAATCTTTCGTCGCAGATAGGAATACCTGTAAACGGAATTATTGGTTATAATTTTTTTAGAGAAAATTTAATTCGAATCGATTATGCTAGTAAGAGAGTAATAGTTTATAAAGACAATGTTGCAAACAGAAAAAAAATAGAAAAAAAATTTGATAAAGCAACAATCACAATTGACAGGTTTAAGCCCTATTTGTTAGGTATAGCAGATATTGATAAAGTAAAAGTGCCTATAAAAATGTTAATAGATACAGGGAATAGTGACTCAGTATGGCTTTTTCAAAATTTGTCGGAAGAGATTAAAGTCCCGTCTAAAAATTTTCAAGATTTTTTAGGAAAAGGTTTTAGCGGTGATATCGAAGGGAAAAGAGCTAGAATAGCCAATTTTTCATTTGATAAATATAATTTCAGATCGCCGATTGTTGCTTTTCCAGATTCAAGTTCCATAAAAAATGTTCGAATGGTTAAAGATCGTGCTGGTTCAGTTGGAGGAGAAATTTTAAAGCGGTTTTCAGTAGTTTTTGATTATAAAAGTGAACTGCTTTATTTAAAAAGAAACTCTGGATTTAATGAGCCATTTACTTACAATAAAAGTGGTATCGAAATAAAGCACAACGGCATACAATGGGTAAAAGAAACGGTTAAGATGGAAACGGTGCCTTTGGGAGGCAGTGTAACTTTTAATAGCGAAGGCAAGAATGTTACCAATGATTTTAGATATAAATTTGAACTCAAACCTGTGTATGAAATTGCTAATATTCGAAAAAACTCGCCAGCAGCAAAAAGCGGACTGCAGGTTGGTGATATAATTATTAAGATTAATAGAGCACCTGTGTATCATTATTCATTACAAAAACTAAATGAATTGTTCAAATCCGAAGATGAAAAAACATTTTATTTGGAAATTGAAAGGAATAGCAGGATCTTAAAATTTTCTTTCCACTTGATTGATGATTTGTAAATAAAAAAAACGCCTTTGAAAGCGTTTTTTTATGAATATATTTAACCGTTTTAGTCTGCAATCACTTCCCCTTTAATCTTAAGAGAAACCCGTCCGCCTTCATAATTTACAGCATTAGTTTCTAATGTAATGGTTTTGCGTATTGGACCTGGAACCATATTGTATTTTATTTCAATCTTATCTGATTTTCCCGGTGCAATTGGCTGATTAGGCTTATAGAGTATCGTAAAACTTGCTGTAGACTGTATTCCTGTAATGTTTAATGGTGCGTCACCATTATTGGTAAATGTAAAGCTTCGGACTCCATTATCAGCTGATTTTTTTACTTGGCCATAATCAATCGTATTGTTAGAAACCTGTATTTCAATCTTAGGGCCGTTTTGCGCAAAGCCAATACTGCTTAAAAATAGTAATACTATAAGGAATTTTATATTTTTCATTTTTATTTGTTTTTTTAGTAGGTATAGTAAATATAATATCTTTTAATTAACGGACAATTTTTTATTTTACTTTTTATACTGTGCTTAATTATTTACTTTTGTCGCTAATAACAAGTATCAAAAATCAAACCAAAGATTAGAAGTTTATTTGTTTAATCGTTTATTTGTTTAATCGATTAAACTTAAATATAGATTAACGGTTAAACGAATCCACATAAAAATGACAATTCCTGCACAATTTGACGCTAAAACCATTGAAAATAAGTGGTATGATTACTGGATGAAGAATAATTATTTTCATTCTGAACCTGACCATAGAACACCTTACTCTATTGTAATTCCACCTCCTAATGTTACAGGAGTTTTACACATGGGACACATGCTTAATAATACCATTCAAGACGTTTTGATTAGAAGAGCACGTCTAAAAGGTTTCAACGCCTGCTGGGTTCCCGGAACAGACCATGCTTCTATTGCAACAGAAGCTAAAGTAGTAGCCAAATTAAAATCGGAGGGGATTAATAAATCCGATTTGAGTCGTGAAGAGTTTTTGAAACACGCTTACGAATGGACCGATAAATACGGAGGTACTATTCTAGAACAATTGAAACAATTGGGCTGTTCTTGTGATTGGGACAGAACCAAATTCACAATGGATCCAGATATGTCGGCATCTGTAATTAAATCTTTTGTAGATTTATACAACAAAGGCTTGATTTACCGCGGCTACCGAATGGTAAACTGGGATCCAGAAGCGAAAACAACTTTGTCTGACGAAGAAGTTATTTATGAAGAACAAAACGGAAAATTGTTTTTCTTAAAATATAAAATTGAAGGAAGTGAAGATTTCCTAACTGTTGCAACAACCCGTCCAGAAACTATTTTTGGAGATACTGCTATTTGTATCAATCCAAATGACGAGCGATTTGCTCATTTGAAAGGAAAGAAAGCGATTGTGCCAATTTGCGATCGCATAATTCCAATTATCGAAGATGAATATGTAGATATTGAGTTTGGAACTGGATGTTTGAAAGTGACTCCCGCTCACGATATGAATGACAAAACGCTAGGTGAGAAGCATAATTTAGAAATTATTGATATTTTCAATGAAGATGCTACGCTGAACAGTTTTGGTTTGCATTACCAAGGAAAAGATCGTTTTGTGGTTCGCACCGAAATTGCAAAAGAATTAGAAGAAAGCGGGGCTTTGGCTAAAACTGAAATCCACTTAAATAAAGTGGGAACTTCTGAAAGAACTAAAGCGGTAATCGAACCAAGATTATCGGATCAATGGTTTTTGAAAATGGAAGATTTGGTAAAACCAGCGATTCAATCTGTTTTGGTTGATGGTGATATAAAATTGCATCCAGCACGTTTTAATAATACGTATGCGCATTGGTTAAACAATATCCGCGATTGGAATATCTCACGTCAATTGTGGTGGGGACAGCAAATTCCTGCTTATTTTTATGGTGATGGGAAAGAAGATTTTGTAGTTGCTGAAAACATTGAAGATGCTTTAGTTTTGGCTAAAGAAGTAACAAAAAACCAACAGCTAACAACTGCAAATCTTAAACAAGATGCTGATGCTTTAGATACTTGGTTTTCTTCTTGGTTATGGCCGATGTCTGTTTTTGGAGGAATTATGGATCCTGAAAACGAAGATTTTAAATACTATTATCCAACCAATGATTTAGTTACTGGTCCAGATATTTTGTTTTTCTGGGTAGCGAGAATGATTATTGCAGGATATGAATATGCAGGAGAAAAACCATTTTCAAATGTATATTTAACTGGTTTGGTTCGTGACAAACAAAGACGTAAAATGTCTAAACAGCTAGGTAATTCGCCAGAACCTTTGGGATTAATTCAGAAATACGGTGCCGATGGAGTTCGTGTAGGATTGCTTTTGAGTGCTTCTGCTGGTAACGATATTATGTTTGACGAAGAATTGTGTAATCAAGGAAAAGGATTTACTAATAAAATTTGGAATGCTTTCAAATTGATAAAAGGCTGGGAAGTTTCGGATGCTATACCACAACCGGAATCTTCTAAAGTAGCGATTGAATGGTATGAAGCGAAATTACAGCAAACGCTTTTGGAAATTGAAGATAATTTTGAAAAATACAGAATTTCAGATGCTTTGATGGGTATTTACAAATTTGTTTGGGATGATTTCTGTTCTTGGTTCTTGGAAATGATCAAACCAGCATACCAACAGCCAATTGACAGTGTAACTTTTGCGAAAGCGATAGAAATGCTAGAAAATAATCTGAAATTATTGCATCCATTTATGCCTTTCTTGACAGAAGAAATTTGGCAGCATATTGCACAAAGAACTACTGAAGAAGCTTTGATAGTTTCGACTTGGCCAGAATTAAAACCGTTTGATGCCAAATTAATAACTGATTTTGAAAATTCAATTGAAGTGATTTCGGGTATCAGAACGATTCGTAAAGACAAGAATATTCCATTTAAGGATACGATTGAATTGAAAGTAGTAAACAGTGATAAAGCTTCGACTTATTTTGATTCGGTTGTAACTAAATTAGGAAATATTACTTCGTTAGAATATGTTTCGGATAAAGTGGATGGTGCATTATCTTTCCGTGTAAAATCGAATGAATATTTCATTCCGATTACCGGAAATATTGATGTTGAGGCTGAAATTGCAAAACTAACTACTGAGTTAGAATACACGCAAGGTTTCTTGAAATCGGTTCAAAATAAACTTTCGAATGAGAAATTTGTAAGCGGCGCGCCAGAGAAAGTTCTAGCAAACGAAAAACAAAAAGAAGCTGATGCACTTGCTAAAATTGCTACTATTGAGCAGAGTTTGGCTGGATTGAAATAAGAGTCAATTCTTCTAAAAATATAAAATCCCAATTCTGAAATTTTCGGAATTGGGATTTTTTTGTTTAAAAACAGGACAGTTGTTGTTTTTTAGAATTCAAACTATATTACAATTTAAAAACATCTTCATACTTTATGTAATCTTTTCGACTGATAGTATACATTGGATTTCCATTTTCATCTTTAATTAATCCTAAACTTTCATCTTCTGCATTAGGAAAATTAATTTGATAACCTCTTCCGTCTCCTAATTGAATTCCATAAGTTGCAACAGAATTTTCAATTTCCACAGAATTTTGACTGTAATCATATTTTTTACTTTTCCCCGTACTATCTTTAACGGTAAAATTTTTGGCATCGAAGAATAATTCAAATTTTTCGCCTTTTGAATCTGTAGCTTTCCAAGAACCTCGATATGTATCTGAACCACTACATCCAACTAAAATTACTGCTAAAATTGCCAATAATGTAACACGAATTTTTTTCATTTTTATTTAATTATTTTTTGGGTTTAAAGTCTTTGTTTTTTGCTTTGAAATTTTTATGTTAATTTTTTTTGGATTTTCCTGCGCAATGAAAATCATACCATTCAACGTTTTTTATATACATACATTTATTTTAATTGACCATCAACTCATAAATAACGCTTCTCAATTGCGAAAAATCTATTCAAATTTAGTTCACTTTGTGCCTTAAAAGTTTTGGCATTTATTCTGCTAATATATAAAAATAACAATACAAATCAGTCAATCACTATATTTGTGAAAACACAGGATTGGAGTAAAGTCTAGGTATGTTTAAATAAAAATCCCAATTCTGAAATTTTTCGGAATTGGGATTTTCTTCGACTTATAAATTTGATTTGATCTTTTCGATTACCTCGGTATATTCGGTATCTGATAAGTACGTTTTCTGCGGATTCATTTCGAATACAGTTCCAAAACCGTAGCCTTCTTTGTATTTAGGTACGATGTGAACGTGCAAATGCGAAAGTGTATCGCTGTAAGCACCATAATTAATTTTGGTAGGATTAAAAGCTTTGGAGATTGCTCTTCCAACAGTAGCTACATCTTCAAAGAATAGATTGCGTTGTTCTTCACTTAATTCATAAAGCTCCACACCATGATCTTTGTAAACTAAATTACAACGACCAGAGTATGATTGTTCTTCAAAAAGGAAAAGCTGTGATACTTTCAAATCGCCTATTTTAATCATTAATTGGTCTAGAGTATCTTTGTTTTGGCAATACAGGCACTCTGAAACTGGAGATGGCATATTTATTTGATTTTAATGATTGGGCTGGTTAGTTAATTTTATTATTAAAAACCAAAAACTTTTTCTGTGTTTCAAAAAATGAAAGGAACAGAAAAAGTTTTGAAAAAAAAATAAAAAGCTTTTTAACTAACAGTTTTTATAATTTGTATTTTAAACTTACCATTACTTGACGAGGAGCAATTGGGTTTACACTATAATTTTCGTGTACTGTATAATTTAATTCATCTGTAATGTTTGATACTTTGCATAAGATAGAAACTTTTGTCCAGTCGTAACCAACTGATGCGTCAACAGTAGTATATCCTTCTAATGGAATGTCACGGTCTTCAATATCCATATAATATGTTTTTGGTGTAGTTGAAGGTAATACTTCCTTTCTTATGTAACGGTCATTCCATCCTCCTGAACGTTCTCCAATATAATTACCGATGGCTCCAAAAGTAAGTCCTTTCAATACTCCACTCGGCAGTTTATAAAAGAAGCTTAAATTAGCTGTATGTTTTGGTGTTCTTGCTAAAATATCTCCTACTACAAGAGAATTTATTGTTCCCGAAGATTTGGTAACTTTGGTTTCATTAAAGCTATAACCAGCAATAACGTTTAAGCCTTCAGTAGGTCTAGCAGTAATATCTATTTCTATACCTTTTCCTTTTGTTGCTCCTCCTAATTCTTTTAAATTAGTATCTACATTTGGTGTGATTCCATCTGCTTTAAAAGCAACTGTCTGTGCAAAATTATTATTTGATATTTGATAAACGGTAACGTTAGTACTCAATGCACCCCTCAAAAAATCTGTTTTAATACCTACTTCGTACTGGTCAATGATAGATGGATCTAATGTTTCTCCGTAAACAGTTGTTCCTGTATTTGGCGAGAATGAGTTCGAATAACTAGCAAATAAAGATATATCTTTGTTTGGCTGAATTACCAAGCCTGCTTTTGGAGAAAAAGCTCTATTAAAGGTTTTATCTGCTGTTACAGGTTTAGCATTTTCATAAGTAGTTGTGAGAACATTTTTATTTGTGATTTTGTCTTTTTCTATTTCTTCTTTGGTTGTTGTAGCTTCAGTTTCTTGCCAAGACCAGCGTAGTCCTGCTAAAACTTTGATATATTTGTTAATTGAAAGTAAATCTTGGGCAAATACCCCAAAACGCTGTGTGTCTGTTGTAATCAATTGTGTTATTCTGCTGCTATATGATACGTCACGGCTTTCTGTGCTGTAATCATAGTTAAATAAGTTAACAGGTTTAGCTTCTGTTGTTATAAGGTCTGCATGGTTAGCTTCATCATCATAAAAGCCAAATGTATAACTTGGTGCTGATGAATTTTCATAGTCAAGTCCTGTGAATATTTGGTGTTTGATACTTCCTGTGTTGAAAGTTCCTTGTAAACTTAATTGATCTGCAAATATTTTTTCGGCAGCATCAGCTTGCGTCAAACCACGTTTCCAGTCGCCATTTGGAGCTACTGTGTTTAGTTGTGCAGTAGATTTTTGAGTTCTGTGGTACGATTGATACGAGCTATTGAAACCTAATTTCCAGTTATCATTAAAGTCATGGTTTACTAATACCGAAGCACTAGCTGATTTAGTATTTCCTGTTGACCAAAGTGCTCCAAAGTACATGTTACGAGGAATATCCAAAATCTCTTTTGTTCCATTGACAATTCCCGTTCCAAAATCAGGAATCCAATCGGCACTTAAGTAATCTCCCTGTGCAGTAATTTGAGTTTTATCTGAAATTTTAAACAAGAAAGAAGGATTAAGATAAATACGGTCGTTTGTTACAAAATCTCTAAAACTTTCTGAATTTTCGTAAGAAGCATTGAATCTATAAGCAATAGATTTGTTTAATGGACCATAAAAATCGATGGATGGTTTGTAAAATGCATAACTTCCCATTTGCATTGAAAGTTGTCCACCTTCTGTAAATTTAGGCGTTTTGGTAACCAAGTTCAATATACCTCCTGGAGCTACATTTCCGTATAATAAAGCCGAACCACCTTTGAGAAACTCGACTCTTTCCAAAGAAGCTACATCAGGAATGGAACCTGCATTATAACGGAAACCATTTTTAAACATATTGTTGGCATCCATAGAATATCCTCTAGACCACATTGATTCATTGGCACCGCCTCTGGCAGATCCTACATAGACACCATTTGCATTTTTGATAACATCGCTCAAACGGATAGCTTGCTGCTGTTCGATTACTTCAGAGCCTATTACTTGTACACTTTGAGGTGTATCCATTGGTTTTAATCCAGAGCGTAAAGCAGTAACTTTTGGTAATTTATTTCCAGTTACAATAACTTCTTTTAATTCTTGCCCTTTTCTTTTCTTGACAGTATCGTTTGCAGACTTTATAGTGTCTGAAGAAAAATAATAAAGACTATTGTCTTTTGAACTGTTTGTGTTACTTGCCACATCTTGTGCTTGGCTGTTTAAACAGAATGCAATGAACGTTAGAGGGAGTAAAATATATTTCATGTTGTTTATTTGGAATAATTAAAAATAACACTGCAAATATAAAACCTCATTTTCGATCTTACAACTTATTTAGACTAAATATTAATAATATTTTTGTAAATATTTAACTATTTGTATTTCAGTTTTTTACATGTAATAAATATGTTGTAATATGATTTTTTGTGGAAGAAAAATGACTATAAGATTCATTTTTTAATTTGAAAATGGCTAGGATTATCCTTAAGAATAGCTATGGAAGATAGTTTTGTCAATTCTTTTCGTTCTGAAAACTACAGTGGCTCAAAAACTATTTCTTTAAAATTAAAGCCGGTTCTTGAATTTTTTAATTCGGAAGTTTTTTGATTTCACAGCTTTGCCATCGTCTGTAATCATTAGACAGCTATATTCGGGGTAGTTGTTAAGTAAATCTAAGCCTGCTTTTTTTCCTAAAATCATTAGCGAAGTACTCAGTCCATTAGCAGTTTCGGCATTTGGACCTACAACAGTAACACTGCAAAGACCTGTTACAGGATATCCGGTTGAAGGATTTATAATATGAGAATAGCGTCTGCCATCTAAAATCACGAATTTTTCATAAGAGCCGGAGGTCGTAACCGCACCTTGAGTTAGCGGAATTACTCCTAATAACTCATCAGGATGAAAGGGATTTGTAATACCGATGTTCCAAGGTTTTCCGTTTGGCTGCTTCCCCCAAGTACTCATGTCACCAGTGCCATTTACAATTCCTGATTTAATTCCTTTGGCAAGCATCATTTCTTTGCATTTGTTGGTTGCGTAGCCTTCTCCTAAGGCGCCAAATCCAATTTTCATACCTTTTAGTTTCAGGAAAATGGTCGATTGTACACTGTTCAAAATAATATTTTTATAACCCACTTTTTCGACCGATTTTTTTATAGCTTCCGCCGAAGGCATTTCGGTCATCGAGCCGTCAAACTTCCAAATACGATCCATAGCGGCAAAGCTGATGTCAAACCCGCCATTGGTGATTTTAGAAAATTGAAGTGCTCTTTTGGTTAATTCAAAAACCTCTTTATCTACTTTCACGGGACGGATTCCTGCATTTCGATTCACTTCCGAAATTTGAGTACTAGGTTTCCAATCCGAAATTAAATATTCTATTCTCGAAATTTCGGCAATGATTTCATCTATATTTTGTTCTGCCGAAAGGGAATCTTTTGCCACAATGCTAATATCAAAACGACCGCCCATAAGCATGGTGGATCTTTTGCGTAAGACTTGGCTGTTGCATGAAATACCGCAAACGATTAATATATAAAGTAGAAACTGATTTAGAAAAAATCTATATTTAGGTTTCATATTGTAATTTATATTTTGCATACTATTGTACGGTTACGAATTATGGAAAATCTGCAAAATCTGCGTGAAGAGATGAGCACGCAGATTTTACAGATTTACGCAGATTCTAAATTCGATTTTTGCATTTTTTTTTGATAATTGCAAAATATATCTCTTTAGCCCCGATAGCAGTGAAAATCCTTATAAGCCGGGGTTCGGCTTATAAGATTGTAACGGATTGCTTCGCCAGTTCGGCTTTCAGCCTCGTGTGCGGGACTGATGTTCTTAAAAAAGCCAAATGCTTCTGCTCCAAAATAAAATAATTCTCGTGAACAGTATTGCTAATAACAATCCGTCAGCACTTGTCCTTTGGCTTTATAATCCGAAATATTTAAAGCTGTTTGATTAAGAATTTCGTCAAGAGCAAATTCTACATCTTTTTGCATAGCAAGCGAACCACAAATCATTACAATTCCTTCATGTGTTAGTAAATCTATAAAAAAATAAGCATCTTGTTTTATTAAATCCATTACATATTGATGCTCCTCTTCTCGGGACAAAGCTAAATGAAAACTTTGAAGCTGTTGCTTTTCTATCATTTCATTAGCGAATTTTTTATAACCTAAAACAGTTTCAGTCGCTCTTCGAAAACCGCAATACAGATGTATTTCAGTTTTTTTCTTGTTTTGTTCCAGCATTCCCAGAAAAGGAGCAATGCCAGTTCCGTTGGAAATTAAGGCTGTTTTGGCTGTATTTTTAGGGAAATGAAAAGCTGGATTTTTAATGATTCGCGCTTTTATGACTTCACCTGCGTTAAGATTATATAAATAGCTGGAACCTAAACCGGAAGGATGGAGTTTGACGGCCAATTGTATGTTACCTTTAATATTTCCGATGGAGTAGAGGCGTTCTCGAGTGTCGTTTGCTGGATAAATGGCTAGCAAATCTCCCGAATTAAATTTGCTATTTCTATTCGTTCTAAGTGTGACTAAAAATGTATATCCGTTTACCGAAATCTCAGTTTTGTCCAGTACCATCATTTTTTCCAAATCTTTTGGGATGTCATTGTATAGTGATGGGACGGTGGAAAGCGGAATTCCAGTTTTAGCACTCCATAGTTTTATCCATTCTACAAATTCTTCCGCCGATTTGTCGTTTACAGTCTGCAGTTCTAAAATACGTTCTGCCCAATTCTGTTTTGTTACTAATCCATCAATATCACGGGCAAATCCACAATAATCAGGATACGCTTTTGAACCAAAACCAACTACAGAAACATTGATTTTTTGCTTTTGTTCCGTTTTGTTTAGAAGTGATATAAATTTAGTTGCATTGGATGGAGGGTCTCCTAATCCGTGGGTTGAAGTGAAAATTATAAGATGTTCAGCTTTCGCAAAAGTGGTATAATTATTCAACTCGGTAATAAATACTTTTTCTCCGTAAGCCATCAATTGTTTGTGAATAGCATTGGCAAATCTAAGCGTACTGCCGTTCTCAGAACCTACCAGCAAAATAAATTTACTTTCTTCGGCTTTGAATTTATTTTTAATTCGGCTTGATCTGCGTTTTAAAGTCATCGCAAAACCTGAGTACATAAAAAACAGTATGTTCAAACTTGCAATTCCTAAAATGAATGCCCATAACATACTCGCACGGCCAGTGTGCAAGTCAAGACACAAATTTGATACAATACTTGTCATCGGAAAATGTTTTTCGCTTACAACAGCACCTGTAACCTGATTGACTTCGATTTCACGGTCTTTTAATCTAATGATATAATATTCCTCTGGATCGTCTGAAAAAGGAAATTCAATTTTTTCGGCATCAGCCAAAAGTGTGTTTTTAAAAAAAGAAGCATTTAGTTCTTTATTTGAAATGCTTTCGGCTATTTCATTTTTTGGTTCAGAATCTGTTTTTGGCATGAAAAAATTAAATTTTTCTAATGTCAAATATGCTCCTGACAACGCAATAATCAGAATCGGAATCAGTGCCAACCGTCCTAAAACCACATGATAATATTGAGCAAAATAATCTTTGATGACTTTAGAAAAGAAATTACGCAGACCTCTTTGCCTATTAAGAATAAGAGCAAAACCCGAAATAGAAATCAGCGCCAACAGAAACGAAACAAAACCAACAATAAAGCGTCCTGTTTCTTTAAGAAATAAAGAACGGTGAAGTGCAGTAGTCCATTGAATAAATTCACTTTTTTTTATTGGTGTTCCTAATATTTTGCCAGTTCTGGGGTCTATATAAGCATTGACATCATTATCATCTTTGTCGATACCCTGAAGCGTCACAAACTGATTGTGGTCAACTGTGATTTCAGTTATTTCAGGATAGGTTTTGCGAAGTATTGGAAGGGTTTCCTCCAGTGTTATTTTTTCGAAATTTTCCACTCTGTAAGACGGTAATTTCTCCTGAATGGCATCGACGGCCAGTATCGTTCCGGTTACAGATGCCAATACTAAAAATGCAGCAGAAAAAACAGCCAGAGCCAAGTGCGAATAACGCCAAAAAGAAAGAGTCATTAGTTAATTATTTTGTTTAAAAAAGTTTACCATATAAGGCATATAAGGTCATGCAAGGTTTTAGTAAAAATAACTTATATGTTTCTTATGTGTCTTATATGGTTAAAAACAAAAGCTGTTTGGTTTGTTTTATATTTTATTCAATCTTACGTAGCGGATGTATCCTTTGCCTTCTGTTTTTGCATCAATTCCTTCGGTAGTTAAAGGGATTTCTAAATCAGTTACATAATACTTTTGGTCTTCAACTGCCGACTCGAATCTTAATTTATATCCTTTGTTGATTTTAGAATCTTCAATTTCTAATGTAGTGATACTGCGGTCTCCACCAGTAACCGAGGCTCCTGTTTTGGCACTGATGTCCGTAGGCTTTTTAGAATAGAATTTATGCCATTCTTTTAGCGTTTTGTGCCATTTTTTATCGTCACCCATTACATAAAGTGTTTTGTCATATTCACCTTTTGCGTTTATAAGTGAAACTACGATATAAGCTCCTTCACCCATATAATTGGACATTTGGAGCATGCATTTGTATTTACTGGTTTGCGCTGTAGCTTGAAAAGATAAAAGGCAGATTACTGCAATCAGGCTTATTTTTAGTATTGACTTCATATTGATTATGAGTTATGGGTTATAAATTTTGTGTCGTAATTTAAGCAGATCACTAAAAGATTATTTTAAAAAATCTATGGATACTTTGTTTTTTGTTAAAGACTCATTTTCATTTGCTAAGTCGAATGGAGTCTCATTAAAGTCTGTTGCAATTTCTTTTTTGGCACCAATAGAAAGCAGATATTTCAAGATGGCGTCGTTTTTGGAAATCATTGCTGCTTTGTGCAAAGCAGTTAAACCGTCTTTGTTTTTGGCATTTACATCTATGTTTAGATCAGCAATCTTCTTTAGTAATGTTAAATCATTTTTGGCTATTGCGTAATGGTAAAGTGTGTTTCCGTCCTTTTGCGGAGCAACTAAGTCTAATCCTTTATCCTGAAGCATTTTTATTTTAGCTGTAAAAGGATCTTTTGGTGCATTTGCAGTTTCAGTACCACGGCTCATTCCCATTTGCGGGCGATAGGAATCAATTATATAAAAACCTAAATTGTTTCCGGCTTTATCAAGTACTTTTACATCTGAACCTTTTTCTAACAAAAGAGTGACAGCTTCAACAGTTCCGGATTGAATGGCTTTTGTTAAGGCAGACTCTCCTTTTTTGTTTTGTACATTTATGTTTTTTACGATAGGAAGCAATTGTTCCAAAGCTCCATTCATTTCTCTGCCTGAAGCTGCAATGATTAACGGAGTATTACCGTCATTATCTGCTTTGTTTACATCAACTCCTTTAGAAATAAAGTAGTTAATTATTTCTGTCTGTTTGGCTTTGGTTACTAACAAATGAAGTACATTTTGTCCGTCTTTGTTCGTTGCCGTTGGTTTTATTTTTAAATCATCAATCAGGTATTTATAAGTTTCTAATGTATTTGTTTCCCTGCGTGAACCTTGGACAGCAATGAGTAAAGCATTGTTGGTTGGTTTTACTCCTTTTTCTAAAATTGATTTTAATAAAGTTAGGTTTCCTGTTCTTGCTGCGTAATCAAATGCTGTGCTTCCGTCGCTGTCCACGTCTTTAATAGACATTCCTTTGGTCGTAAAGTAGTTGCTAAGAGTCAGGTTTTTATCGAAAGGAATTGTCAATAGTAACAGATTGGCGCCGTTGGAGTATTTTTTCTTTGGGTCTGTTCCAGCTTTAAAAAAAGCTTCATAAACCGCTGTGTTTACAACACCGCTGTTAGCTGCTGAAGTAATTGGAAATGCGCCGTGACTGTCTTCCAAATTGATGTCCGATCCTTTGGTGATAAGATATTCTACGATTTCCAGATTTCCTTTTCCAGAAGCCCAGTGCAGATAAATACGGTTATCGTGAGTAGATTTATTCACTCCGTTTCCAGGTTGTTCTAATAAGAATTTTATGGTCGTGTTTGGTGCATCATTATTGATTGCTATAACAACAGGATCAAATGATCTGTCATTATATTCGGATGGGCTGTTGCCTTTTGCTATTTCAGCTTGGACAGCAGTTACGTCTGGATTTGTTTTCCAAAAAGACTGCTCCAAAAGTGTATTTTTTTGTTGCGCACTGGCGAATAATGCAGTGGCTAAGGAAAACGATATTAGAAAAATATTTTTCATAAGGCTACTAAAGGTATAATAATATATAATAGATTCGATAAGTTAATTCTTAAATTAATCAAGTTTTAAGAAACGTTTATATTTTAAATTCAAATATTATTTAGAATAAATAAAAATAGTGCAAATGTAAAAATAAATAATACATTACCAATTATTATTTAAATTTTAAATAGAAATATTATCCTGTTTTGGATTAGAATATTAAAAAAGGAAAAGGTTTAAAGCAATTGCCTTAAACCTTTAAATTTATTCTATCACTACTTCGTTTTTCTTTTTTTTATTCCGTCCCCACCAAATATAAAATCCTGATATGGGAAGGGTCGCTATAAGCAAGCTTGTTAAAAAAGCAAATATTTTTCCGGCAAGCCCGAAAACAGCTCCAGTATGAAGGTCATAATTCACTCGCATTAATTTGTCGGCTGTACCTGCATTATCATATTTCCCATAAATATGTTTTACTTCTTTTTCTTCCAAAGTGTATTGGTCAAAATAACGATAATCGGTTTTCCAGTATGTTCCTTCTTCAGGATTTGCGTTAGCCGCAATAGATGTACTGTCATTTTCTGGCGGATGTACTTCTATCGATTTTGCCGTTGGATATTCGTTTTGCATTAATATCCAAACTTTGTCCAATGGATTTGCTGTAGGAACCGATTTTTTATCTGAAATTGGATCTTCATAAACCAATGATTTTTCTCCTCCAAGTAAGGTGTAATACGAGTATGCAAACCATTGAAACCCCCAAACCAAACCTGTAGCTGCAAAAATAAGCGCAATTAACAGCACATAAAATCCAGTGATATTGTGTAAATCATAGTTCTTGCGTTTCCATTTCGTGTCTTTTTTCCATTTGAATTTAAAACGCTGTTTGGTCGCATTTTTATTTCTTGGATACCAAAGATACAGCCCTGAAAGCAATAATGTCAGAAATACTAATGTGAACGAGGCAACAACGGGCTGTCCGATTTCAGGAGGTAACCAAAGATAGAAATGTCCGTCGAGGATGAATCTGAAAAAGCCATCTTCCATATTTGCCGTTTCCAGTACTTTTCCATTATAGGGGTTGAGGTAAACGATATGATAATAGGTAGGTTCGTAATGAAAAAATATCGCTTCCGCAGATTTTTCTGCACCATTGTATTTAACAGCGTGCAGGGCTTTTCCTGGAAGTTCTTTTCTTGCAATCTGCTCCAATTGTGAAGGCAAAAGGAATGCTTTGTTTTGTTTTTCGACAAAACGGTATTCTTCTGTACTATTTTGTATTTCTTCCTGAAAAGCATACAAACAGCCCGTAATGGCAATAATAAATACAATTATGCCCGAAGATAATCCGAGCCATAAATGTAGTTGTCCTATCGCTTTTTTAAAATTATTTTTTTTCATAAAAATGGATAAAACTCCTCAGGTTAATGAGGAGTTTAGTTAAATATATTTATAAACAGCTTAGAATTTATAAGTTAAGCCAGCATACACACTTTTTAAACGTTGAGGTGTTATAGTTGACCAGCCCGAATAATACTTTTCATTTAAAAGATTATTAGCTTTTAAAGAGATTCCAAATTTACTAGTATTGTATGAAAGAACTGAATTCAATACAGTGTAGCTTGGTAATTCGAATGTGCCAATATTAGACCTGTTTAGAGTTGCGTATTCGCTAGCGTAGTTTCCGCCAAATCCAATACCAAATCCTTTTAAACTACCTTCTGGGAATGCATAATTTGCCCAAAAGTTAACTAAAGTTTCAGGACCTGCTTCTTCTGGTCTTACTCCTAAGTATCCTGTGTTTTCAAAAGGTTCTTTTGTTACTTCGCTTTTATTGTTGCTAAAACCTGCAATTAAGTTTAAGCCTTTTGCTGGATTTGCAGTAAGACTAACTTCAAAACCTTTACTAAATACAGCTCCGCCTTGTATAAAATTGTTCCAATTAGTTGGATCTGTTATTACTTTATCCTTAACATCAATATTATAATAACTTATTGTTGCTGATACAATGTCTTTGTATAAGTTGGTTTTTAATCCAAATTCATATTGATTCGCATGCTCTGGATTAAAAGATCTTGTACTTGTTTCGCTCCCAATTATAATTTGTTTTGGCAATACATTAGTAAAACCATTCATATAGTTACCAAATAATGAAACTTTATCTTCAATTACTTGATATACTATACCAAATTTCGGAGATAATTCAGTTTGGTCATTTGATTCGCCTTCAGAAGTAGATTTAAAATTATCAATTCTTAAACTAACCATTGCAGAAAGACGATCTGTTACATTAAGAACATCTGAAGCATAAGCACTTAAAACTTGTGTTTCAGCAGTTGAATTTCCTGCGAAAGAATCTTTTAGTATTTCGTCAATACCTCCTTGAGTTAAATCTCCAGTGTCAGTTTGGTCTTTAAGCGATACTACTCCATTGCCTAACCAGCCTGATCCGCCGCTTTGAATTTTTGAACCATAATAATCAACACCAACTACTAATCGATTTCTTAGAGAACCGATTTTGAAATCACCTATAAAGTTTTGCTGAATGTCTGTAGTATTGGTTTGACTGTTTCCTTCATTAACAAATCTGCCAAAATGATCTCCATCCCCAGCATCCCAAAGATAAGAACCATAACCTTCAGATTTAGTAGTGCTTCTTGATAAAGCTGTTTGCGAGGTCCATTGGTCAGATATTTTATAAAACATCTGAGTCTGCATATTGAATGAAGGGTTGCTAATTGTTAAATCATTCGAAGTGTATGATTTCTTATAATTTTGTTCAAATAAATCCATTGAAGTAAAAGATAGCAGAACGTTTCGATTTAAGAATACCATTGGCGCATTTGCTGAGTTTCTACTTGAAAATTCAGTGTTTACTAAAAACGATAGTTTGTCATTTACTTTATAACTCAATGATGGAGCAAAGAAAAATGATTTACTAAATCCTGCATCCTGGAATGAATTCTCATTTTGATAAGCCGTATTAAATCGTACAGAAACTTCTTTATTTATAGGAACGTTTACATCAGCAGTAACTCTATCTAATCCGTATGTTCCTGATGTGTAACCTATTTCACCTCCAAAAAAATCGAATGGTTTTTTGGTTACAATATTAATTAAACCTCCATAGGAAATTAAGCTGCTTCCGTATAAAGTTCCAGATGGTCCTTTCATTACTTCAATATTATCAACATTAATTGGATCCACAGTGGCATTTGTAACAGCTGGCAATCCATTTGTCATTGTAGGCTGTACTGCAAAACCTCTCATGCTAAAATATTCTGCTCCATCAGTTCCCCGACCTGTAGACTCCCAAAGGCGGGTTATTCCAGTTGCATTTTTAAGTGCATCGTTTAAGTTTGTTACTATTTGCTCTTTTAGTAATTCACTTGTAACTGTATTGTAAACTTGGGGGTTTTCAATGTCTTTTAAAGGCATTTTAGAAACAGTATTACTTTTTTCTCTTTTGTATTTGTACTTGTTAGAAACATGTACTTCTTTTAAATTGCTGACAGTATCTTTTTTAGTTTCTTGTGCAAAACTGGATATTGAAAACAATATAACAGTAGAGAGTAAAATTGCGTTCTTCATTTTATTTAGATTGATTAAGAATAGTGCAAATGTAAATATTAAACTTTAGTCAACAATATTTATTTAGAATAAATACAAATAAAAAAATCAACATATTGATTTTCTTAGTTTTGTTTGAATAAAAAAACCTTGCCGATATAAAGCAAGGTTTATTTTAACAAGATAAAGTTTATTATATGGCTATTCAGACTTTTTCATACCAAATTTTTCTGCACTGGGTTTTCCTAACTGCACTCCAGAAATGGATGCAACAAGACTGTCTTTGTTAATTAGCGTATAAGTAATTTTTTGCGGATAATCGTGTTTAGGATTTACGAAAACCAGTTGCTTTTCTGTTCCTGCGGTCATTTTAAATGCAACGGCTTTGTTTTCATTTTGTCCTTTTACCGTAGCATTATAAATCAATTCTTCTCCTTTTTGCTGTAATAGTATGGATTCAAAATGCAGAGTGTCCTTTTCTTTGATAAAAAAAGATTCGCCTTGAAATGTGCTGTCGTTAAGCTGTATCCATTTCTCAGAAAGATTTCCGTCAGCAGTTTTAGTTTCCCATTTTCCCAGTAACCATTTGGATGATTTTATTTTGTCTTTTTCAGCTGTTTCCGAGTTTTTACAGGAAACAATGGCTAACAAAAGCAGTATAAGAGTTGTTTTTTGAAACATTAGCTTAAATATTTGGTGTTATTTTGAATAAGCTAATTTATGAAAAATAGAATAGAATTTTAAAAGCAACCGCAGATTCGCAGATTTCAAATTTTTTATTAAGAGTAAATGAATCACTTTTAGCAGAACTAACCCAAATTAACTTCGGTAAAATCATAAAATTTAATTTTTCAACAAATTAATCTGCGAATCCGCGGTAAAAAAAACATTTTAAACGCTTTCATTCAAAATCGAATAGACCAGTTCTTTTGTAGGTTTTTGATCTTTCAGTTTTTCTCGAACCATGTCAAAAGTTACTTTGAAATCACAGCCCAATTTATAATCACCGCAACCATAAGCGGTTTTTCCTTTCAACACTGTTCCTTTTTTACATTTTGGGCAAGTCAAACTATCTGGAGCGGTTTTTACTGCAATTTTCTTTGGTTCTAATTTGAGTTTGAAATTTTCCTCAAAACGAATTAAGCCTTCAACTGTTCCAGCATCAGTTTTAAAGTCTTTTAAATTTACAGTAGATCCTTTTTGAACTAAACGCAAATATTGACTTTCAGAAATTTTTTTCCCTGCAAAAATATAAGGCAGAACAAAATCACAACCTGATTTATATTCATTGCATCCGTAAGCCGATTTCCCTTTTATCAAATTTCCTTTTTGGCATTTCGGACAGACTTCTGCCAAAATTCCAGCCGCTTTCTTTTTCTCAACTTTGACAGCTTCTTTTTGCGCACTTCCTTCATGCGAAATATTGGCACGCTTGGTTTCGCTTCGTACTTCATATACCAAAGCTTCCACCATCTGTTTCATGTTCTTAATAAATGCACCTGCGGTAAACTCTCCTTTTTCAATATCTTTCAATTGCTTTTCCCAAGATCCTGTAAGTTCAGCCGATTTTATTAATTCATTTTGTATCGTATCGATAAGCTGAATCCCCGTAGGTGTTGGCAAAACCTGTTTTTTATTCCGAACGATGTATTGGCGTTTAAAAAGCGTTTCGATAATATTCGCACGCGTTGACGGACGCCCGATACCGTTTTCTTTCATCAGTTCGCGCAAATCTTCATCATCGATTTGTTTGCCCGCAGTTTCCATTGCCCGCAATAAAGTCGCCTCCGTAAACTGATTGGGCGGTTTGGTTTCCTTTTCTAAAAACGAAGGTAAATGTGGTCCTTTTTCACCTACAATAAAACTTGGTAATATATCGGCTTCTTTTTCTTTAGCGTTTGGATCTTCAAAAACTACTCGGAAACCTTTTTTTAATATTTCTTTTCCAGTGGTTTTAAACATGACATCGGCCGCTTTTCCTATTACGGAGGTATTGGCTACTAAACAATCGTCATAAAACACAGCAATAAAACGCTTTACAATAATATCATAGACTTGCTGCTGATTGTATTGCAAATTGGATTGAACGCCCGTTGGGATAATCGCATGGTGATCGGTTACTTTTTTATCATTAAAAACCTTTGGTGATTTTTTAATTTTTTTTCCCAAAAGAGGCTGCGTCAGAGTAGCGTAATTGGTCAGGTTTTTCAGAATTCCTGGAACTTTCGGATAGATATCATTTGGTAAAAATGTGGTATCAACTCTAGGATATGTAACTACTTTTTGTTCGTATAATGTCTGTACAATTTTGAGCGTTTCATCTGCCGAAAAACCAAATTTTTGATTGCAATATACCTGCAGGCCTGTTAAATCAAAAAGTTTTGGTGCATACTCATTTCCGTTCTTTTTTTCGACTGAAACAATTTCGAACTCACTTTCCTTGACTTTATTAGCCAGAATTTCTCCGTCTTCTTTTTTCAAAAAACGCCCTTCCTCATAGCTGAAAAGCGTTTCTCTATATAAAGTCTGCAATTCCCAATACGGCTGCGGTTTAAAATTTTCAATTTCTTTGAATCGGTCCACGACCATTGCTAGAGTAGGAGTTTGTACTCGCCCAATAGACAATACTTGTTTGTATCCACCATGTTTTACAGTGTACAAACGTGTCGCATTCATACCGAGTAACCAGTCGCCAATGGCTCTGGAAAAACCGGCGTAATATAAATTATCGTAGTTGGCGGAGGGTTTAAGGTTTTGAAAACCCTCTTTGATGGCTTCGGTGGTTAGGGACGAAATCCATAAGCGCTGTACTTCGCCTTTATAATTGGCTTCGTTCATAACCCAGCGCTGAATGAGTTCTCCTTCCTGCCCGGCATCCCCGCAGTTGATGACCAATTCGGCTTTGTCGAATAAACCTTTTACGATTCTGAATTGCTTTTGAATCCCCGAATTCTGCACCACTTTGGTCTCAAATTTTTCTGGAAGCATCGGCAGGTTATTCAAGTCCCAGCTTTTCCAATTGGGTTTGTAATCGTTTGGTTCTTTTAAGGTACATAAATGTCCAAAAGTATAAGTGACCTGATAACCATTACCTTCGTAATATCCATCGTGTTTGGTATTGGCTCCCAAAACGGATGCGATTTCGCGTGCTACACTTGGTTTTTCGGCAATACAGACCTTCATTTTTTCCTTACTTATTTGAAGGCGCAAATTAGGAATTTAGAAATTGGTATTGAAATGAAATTTTAGGGAGTTGGCTCTTTTATGTTTCTCTAAAAATTGGGAATTGCATGGGAAGGATATAAAAGCAATAACGGACGAAATTTGTATTAATTGTACTTTATCTGTTAGCCAGAGGGCAAATGCATGAATTGTTTTACCGCAGATTCGCTGATTTTTAATTTTTTTTTAAATGTAAATTAATCGCTTTCAGTAAAATTTGAAAATTCAACTTTTCAACAAATTAATCTGCTAATCTGCGGTTATTTTTTTACTTATGCGTTTGCCCTGATACTATGCGCTGTTCTTTTATTTTTCATTTCGATTTTTGTAATTTTTTATCAGAGCGTAAATTGAGAATACAAAAACTATTAGATATAGAGCGTCTAACAGCGGTTTTTGAAAGCTTAGATTTTGAAAGTCGAAATGCTTTACTAATGTCCATCCTAAAATGATTGCAATTACGCCAAAAGCAAATGAAGGTATTTTTTTATTTTCCATGTTTTTTTAATGTTTTATTATTATGTCAATTGTTATTCCTATTGCAATTGTCAAAATCAAGAATGTTAGCATTCCTAATAAATAGGAAGCTAATGCTTTAAAATAATTAGCTATTTTCTTTTTTTCAAAGAAATTGCCTATTGCCCAAACTAGATAAATGAAACCAAGAATTCCAGCAATTTTAAATAGTTTAATATGTGTTATACCTTCAATAATTGCAAAAAAAGCAAAAATTAGCATTGTAATTCCCAGTACAAAACACAGCATAATGAGTAGTTCAAAAAAGTTATAATCATTTTTTTTAAAAAATACTTTTAGCCAAACCGCAATAAACATTCCTGTCACAATATTCATATATCCATAATTTGCCTGAAACCACCCAAAAATTTTTACTAGTGCAGTTTTTTCTAATCCATCATATTTGACATATCCTTCTTCAATATGAAAAAAATGGTTTATAATGGTGTAAATTAATGATGTCAGAATTATAAAGACTACCGGCTTTACAAGTCGGCTCCTGTTTTCTGAAAGATAATCTCTAATATTTTGTCCAGGATTTATAAAAAGCTCTCTTACAGTGAATAAAATACCGCGGTCAAAATGTAAAACATGCTCAATTTCGTGGGTTATATAATGTCCGTCAATCCTTTTCAATGTTGAAGGCTGTCCGCAGTTTGGACAAAAATTATGAGTTACTTCGTTAGTACAGTTTTTGCAAGTCATTTATATTTTAATAAAGATTCGGACAAATATTTTTTCTTCAGGATAAAAAAGTTAGAGTACTATACAAAAAAAACGAATCGTTTTTAAATTCCCTTTACACTTTTGTGTAGTTTTTACTATTTTTATAAAATGGAAAATGAAAAGCACTCCTTACGCAGCAGAAACAAAATAAATGCAGTATCTGATGCAGATAAACTTCAGCTTAGTAATTATCTGGAAGTAGTTAAATCTTTTGCAAAAATGACTTATCAGAGTGTTTATGTAATTGATTATGAAGTAATGAAATTCGAATATGTTTCTATCAATCCTTTGTTTTTATGTGGCTATTCTCCTGAAGAAGTGCTTGAAATGAGTTATGAATTCTATTTTAAGAATGTTCCCGAAGAAGATTTGGCGTTACTAAATTTAATAAACAATGCCGGATTTGATTTTTTTGATAAATTGCCAAGCAATGGTGAAAAAAAATTGTACAGCATTTCGTATGATTTTCATTTAAAGGGGAAATACGATAAGCCTATTCTAATTAATCATAAATTGACACCGCTTTTTCTAAACGAGAAAGGAGCTGTTTGGAAATCCTTGTGCATCGTGTCGATTTCACATAACCGAAAAGCCGGAAATGTTACTATAAATAAAGGTTCAGCTGTTTACTGGGAACTGGATTTGGTAAATGAGGTTTGGATAGCAAAAGAAAAAACAAAACTCAAAGACAAAGAATTAGAAGTACTTCGATTGTATGCACAGGGATTAACTATAAATCAGATTGCAGCAAAAATGTTTGTTTCGCCCGATACGATAAAATACTACCGAAGAAAAATTTTCGAAATTTTTGAAGTTAAAAACTTTGCCGAAGCTCTTTCTTTTGCAGTTGATAACAAGATTATTTAAATTTTGGAAGATTTAATTTTGCGCTCGCGTTAGCAGAGGCTTATTTTTATTTACTGCAATCTGTTTTTGTTAGTGGCATCGTTGATGTAAATTGGATATTGCTTATGTCTTTAAAAGCAGTACCTTCAGTATTTAGTTCGCCATATCCTTCTATAAGCTTGTCTCCTTCGGTTTTAAAAGCAACTTGTCTAATCGATTCTTTTCCTTCTGACAGAAAAGTATAATCTGCTATCAAGATTCCCTCTTTTAATTTTCCTGTAAATTTTCCTGAATTTTTGTCTTTTTCAAACAAAGCATAGGTAAGATTTCCTTTGATTTCTTCTCCGTTTTCGGTGATTTCTAAGGACACGATGTTTTTGCCGTCGTCAAAAACATAACAGCCTAAATTTAGAGCACTTGTTTTTTCTGCAATAACTTCCTGGGGATCCGTGTTTGTTGTTTCTGTTGTTTGCTCATTGTTTTTGCAGTTTAACATATATAATGCTGCGAATGCTGCTACTAGTAATTTTTTCATATTTTGGCACTAATTTGTTTTTTTAAACCGCATCATTGGCACTTCATCAATATTCAAATTGAGTTTTCCGTCTTTATCAATGGAATAATTGTTGACTTTTTTCATCATTTGCAAAAAAGCCTGTTCACCGCCGCCTTCACAGAACATCATTGTTGTAGGTCCTGGTTCTCCAAATGAGATTGATTTCCCGTCAGAGGTGTATTTTGCCATATATCCGTTGCAGCCGTTATTGCCGCTAACTTCATTTGTTGCTGTATTGAATGTAATTTGTGGTTTTTTGTCTGGATACAAACCCTCAAAAGCAATCCGTGTTCCAGAAATATACTCCAATTCCCATTTTGCATTTGAGAGATTATCTGTTGTTTTTGAGGTTGAGCAAGCACTTATAAACAGCACTAAAAAGAAAACGAGCAATAATGTGTTGTTTTTCATAATTTGAATAACTAAGAGTTAGTATTTTTTTGTTTTATGTCCTATTAAAATTGAAATACGTATTACGGTAAGCATAAAACTTACTTATAATCAATATGAGTAATAGCGTAAGGTAGCCAATTTTAAAACATTAATAAATGGATAACGATAAAAAAATGTAAAATGACATCTTACAAATGCAAAATATAAAAGGACGAACCCATAGCCAGTTTTAAAATTGAAATTATAAAGAAATTTGAAAGTATGCTACGCTAAACTATTATCAGGGCTTATTTTTTTGATGGTATACCACGTCCAGAACTCCGTTTACCCCGTTACCAGACGTGGTCGACCACGTCTTGGAGTACGTTTACCCCGTCTGGTAACGGGGTGGACCACGTTCTGGACGCCAACTACCCCGTTATAGAACGTGGTTTACCACGTTCCGGACGACCTTGACCCCGTTGTGTAACGTGGTAAACCCCGTTCCGGACGTGGTCAACCACGTTCTGAGCTTTGTTCTCTACTGTTTTGAACAAAAAAACCTCCAAAATCAAATGACTTTGGAGGTTTGTACTTGTAATACTTAAAGAAGTAATAATAGCGCTCGTTTTTTTTATTCTAAATTATCCCAACCAGTTACATTTGCTTTCTTTAATTGTAATAATGCATAAAGTACAATTAAGCAAAGTAAAATGAAAAATGGAGACATAATATTGTCTTCATTTATTAATTGTATTGCAAATAATAGTATACTAATAATTAAAATACCCCAGAATCCTAATTTTACCCATTTAAAAAGCATTATTGCGAATATGACACCTAATATTCCAAGTGAACCACGAAGCAATATCATATTTTCTGAAATTTTGTATTCCAAAACTGTAGATATTTCATCGGTTTTGAAGAAATAGAAAATTGTACTAAATGAATATGCAATTATTAAATAAATCAGCCAAGCAGTTAAGCATCCATGTCTCTGTTTATTTCGCATTCTTTATTTTGTTTGAAGTTTAAAATTTAAATCAGCTCTATCATATTGGTTTCAGATTGTTTTCACGTACAGATGTTCACGCTAATGTTTTTTTGTTACTTTATTTTTGTCATTTCACAATCAGTTACAAATGTTGTAAAATTTGAACTTAACCTTAGGAATATTTTTGACCCTTCAATTTTTAAGATTTCTACTTTCAATACATCTGTAGGTTGAGTTCCGTATGTGGATACACCTTTGATAATTTTCTTGTTCTTAAGTTCATAATTACAATCGTCAATCCAAACTACGTCATATTGCGCTTTAAAACCCATATGATCGTTGGTTTCAGTTTGCGTATTATTATCTCTTTCAATTCTTGTAATTCCATATTCTTCTCCAGAATCCAATTCAAATATTCCAACATGCCCTGTATCACATTTAGAAACCTGAGCATTTGTATTTAAAGTAAAAGCAATGTAAATTAAAAATGTAATTTTTTTTATCATGATTTTAATTTGATTTTCTTTTAGAAGGATTTATAAAAAGTCAGGAGATTCACAGAGATGGAGCTCCTTCTTTTGATTTTTTTTGTAACTTTTTTTTTGATATAAAGGGTTTAGAGCCAAGTAAATATTTGATTTTTGGTAGCTACTAAAAAGCCAAATCACTTGTAGTTAGTTTTTCTATGTTACCATTCTGGAGTGACACATGAAATGAGTTTTTCATCCTGAGTAGCACCAATATATCCATGCCCTTTTAAATAATAAAAACTAAATGTTCCATAATTCATTTTGGCTTGTATGACTAATAAATTTTCATATTCACAATAAGGCGTTCGTAATTTTCCATCATAAGATATTATTTTATATTCGTTTTGATTGCTTACTGTTTTCCAAGTATACCCTATTTTAAATTGTGGATTATATCTTATGGTTTCATTTTTGCAACATGGATCATATTGATATACTATTTCGTTTTCTTCTCTGAGGTATAATAAATCTGTACTGGCTTTGTCCCATTCTTGTTTGAATTCTATATATGTTTTACCGTTTAAGATTTTAGTTTGATTCTTAGTTTCAAAGTAAAAAGTTTTTCCCCAAAGTATTTTTTTCTTATCAATTGCTAAGGGAAAAAAGCTTGCGTCTTTTGATTCCTCACAAAATTTTTGTCCTTCGGTTATTTGTGAATATGAAACACTACTAAGGAAAGCTAAGAAAAGTATCAATATTTTATTCATGATTATGCTTTAAAATTGTCTGCAGCTGTAATTGTCTCAAATATATAATTTAATATGTTAAACCTTAAAAATATTTGGTTTCGTACTCTTCTTCTTATGTGATTTCTTTTAATTCTTAAACTTTAAAGAAAACCACAAATGCTCTTTTTTAGTACAAAAGCCTAGCCCTGATAGAAGCGTTATCCTTTTTCTTGCTCCTTTAGCAAGGAAAAGATATAGCGGATAGCAGGAAACAGCTCCTAAAAAAACGAAAAAACCTCCTAAATTATGTTAATGATATTCTCTGGTTACGGTAAATTGTAAACTGAATAGTTTTTTTGTACTTTTGCACTCCAATAAAAGGAATAAGAAAATGTTAGATAGACTTCAAATAGTAAAACAACGTTTCGATGAGATTTCGGATTTGATCATTCAGCCGGATGTAATCTCAGATCAGAAACGTTATGTGCAATTGAATCAAGAGTATAAAAACTTAAAAGCTTTGGCGGAAAAGCGTGACGAATACGTGCTTTTGATGGCAAATATCGAGGAAGCAAACGAAATTATTGCTGACGGCAGTGACGCCGATATGACTGAGATGGCCAAAATGCAGTTGGACGAAGCCAAAGAGAGATTGCCGGAACTAGAAGATGAAATTAAATTCATGCTGATTCCGAAAGATCCAGAAGATGCGAAAAACGTAATGGTGGAGATTCGTGCTGGTACGGGTGGGGATGAAGCGAGTATTTTTGCAGGAGATTTGTTCAGAATGTACACTAAATATTGTGAAGGGCAAGGATGGAGAACTTCGGTTGTGGATATGAACGAAGGAACTTCGGGTGGTTTCAAAGAGGTTATTTTTGAAGTTACAGGAGAAGATGTTTACGGAACGTTGAAGTTTGAAGCGGGTGTTCACCGTGTACAGCGTGTTCCGCAAACGGAAACTCAAGGACGTGTGCATACATCGGCTGCGACAGTTATGGTGCTTCCAGAAGCGGAGGAGTTTGATGTGCAGATCGATATGAATGATGTTCGTGTGGATTTCTTTTGTTCGTCAGGACCTGGAGGACAATCGGTAAATACTACGAAATCGGCTGTACGTTTGACGCACATTCCGACAGGATTGGTGGCGCAGTGTCAGGATCAGAAATCACAGCATAAAAATAAAGATAAAGCTTTGGGCGTTTTGCGTTCTCGTTTGTACGAACAGGAATTAGCCAAAAAACAAGCCGAAGATGCTACCAAACGTACATCTCAGGTAAGTTCTGGTGACCGTTCGGCTAAGATTAGAACCTACAATTATGCGCAGGGACGTGTGACTGATCATAGAGTTGGTTTGACATTATATGACTTGGGTAACATCATGAATGGTGATATTCAAAAAATTGTTGATGAGCTAGCATTAGTGAACAACATGGAAAAATTGAAAGAAGCAAGCGAGGTTTTCTAAATAAAAATACCCCAAAAGGAGTAGCACTTAATTAAAGATTAGTCTTTGTTAAGTGCTTTTTTTTGTTAATTTTGTCTTAAAAATAAAACCAAACATTTACCTTAAATTTTAAAACAACTAATTATGAACAAAAAGATACTTCTTTTAATGTTTTTAGTTTTAGCTGCAAAAGCAAATGCTCAATCCTACATGGGCTACATTCCAGATAATTATGCTGGAATTCAGGGAGTACTTTTTAATCCGGCTTCTATTGCGGATTCTCGTTTCAAAACAGATATCAATTTATTTTCAACCAGCAGCTCATTAAATAATAATTATTATGGTGCGAGCTTATTTGATTTGACAAGCAGCTCGTATGATTTTGATAAGGATGGGGTAAAAACGCCTACCAAAAACAATGGAGGAATTGTATATTCTGATATTATGGGACCTTCATTTATGTTTAATATAGCTCCAAAACATACTGTTGCTATTTATACAAGAGCCAGAGCTGTAGTAAATTTGGATAATATAAACGGAGAATTAATTTCCCGATTTTCAAACGGTTTTGATGGTGCAGACTCTTTTTCTCCAATTTCTGTAGGAAGTCCGCAAGCTGTTGGACAAACATGGGGTGAAATTGGCGTTTCATATGCAGCTGTCTTGTGGCAAAGCAAACAGCATTTCTTAAAAGGAGGTTTGACTGCCAAATATCTGGTAGGGGGAGTTAATTCCTATGTTGACGGCGAAAATTTATCAGCTGCTTTTATTCAGACTGGAGATCTTACAACAAGTCAATTGGTAACTACAGGGGATGTAACTATAGGAAGTAATCCAGATTTTATTGTAGGAAATGAAGATGTGAAATTTAATCCTGATTCGAAGGGCTTTGGAGCTGATTTCGGTTTAGTATATGAATGGAGACCGGATTATCAATCTTATGATTTGAGTAAAGCTAAAGCAAGCGATAATAATTTTAGAGATTTGAATAAATACAAATTGCGTTTTGGTGTGTCTCTTACTGATATTGGTTACATCAATTATAAGAACCTGAGACAGGATGTATATAATATTGATGGTTTTGTTTCTGCACAGGATATTGAGGATTCTGATTTTGATAATTTAGGTGATTTTTTAGAAGATAATTATGGTGCACCTGTTACTACCTATAAAGATTCAAAATCTAATTTGCCAACTATGTTACATGTGGATGCCGACTGGAATATGTACAAGAAGTTTTATTTGAACATGACTGGAAATTTAAGTTTAGTAGATAAACAAACTTTGAATCAAACATATACTCAAAACACATGGATGCTTACGCCTCGTTATGAAACCAGATGGTTTACATTCTCATTGCCAATAAATTATATGGAATACACTGGTATGCAGGTAGGAACAGGATTGCGGGTTGGTCCACTATTTGTGGGGTCAAGTTCTTTGATTACTAATATTCTTTCAAAAGAGTCAAAAGGTGCTGATGTTTATTTTGGTTTCAAAATTCCAGTGTATCAAAAGAAATTTAAAGATAGAGATGGAGACGGTGTGATAGATAAAGACGACAAATGCGATAATGATGCAGGTCCAATTGAAAACAATGGCTGTCCTTGGCCAGATAAAGATAATGATACTGTTGTAGATAAAGATGATGCTTGTCCTACTGTAGCTGGTCCCGTTGAAAATAAAGGATGCCCTTGGGGTGATACTGACAAAGATACGGTTCTTGATAATGTAGATGATTGTGCTACCGTTGCTGGTCCAGTAGAGAATAAAGGATGCCCTTGGCCTGATACTGACGGCGATTCTGTTCTGGATAAAGATGATAAATGTCCTAACGAAAAAGGATTAGCAGCTAATGCTGGCTGTCCTGAGCTAGATGCAGACAAAGACGGAGTTCTTGATAAAGAAGATGGTTGTCCTACAGTTGCTGGTCCAGCAAGTAATAAAGGCTGTCCTGAGGTAACTCAGGAAGTATTAAAAGAACTTAAAGTTCAGGCAAGAGCAGTATTTTTTGTGACTGGAAAAGCAGTTTTGCAAAGCGCTGATAAAGGGGAAACAGACGGAAGATTGGATGCTATTAAAGAAATTATCAAAAATTATCCAAATGCCAAATTCTCTATTGAGGGACACACGGATAGTGTAGGTAATGCTACAGCAAATCAAAAACTTTCTGAAGCCAGAGCCAAAGTAGTTATGGATGCATTAGTTTCCAAAGGTGTTAATCCTGAAAATTTAACGTATAAAGGATTTGGAGCTTCTAAGCCAGTTGCCAGTAATAAAACTGCTGCGGGAAGAGCTGAAAACAGAAGAACGGAAGTAATTCACGTGGGAACTATCTACGAAGGAAAGTTATAATTTCTCTTTTGTATTATTAATAAAAATGAGGCTCGCAAGAGCCTCATTTTTTTTGATTCTAATTTTTAAAGTTTAAGCAAAAAATATGCTTATGACTTGTAAAAAATCTAATTATTTTTTTGCTTCAGCATTTTCTTCTGATTTTGCTCCCATTCTGTTAACTGTATACATTGGAGCAAATTTTAGTTTCAAGCCAGCGATTTTTCTATTGTCTTCGCCAGTCAATCCTTCTTTCTCAACAGTGTTTTTACGAGAATCTAATGCTTCGTAAACAATTTTGATTTCATCCCAGTCTTCACGGGAATAGGAGTCTTTATTTTTTTGAACTGTAGTAACGAAATTATCATAAACACTCAAAATATTGTTTTTGTTAACCCAGTTGAACTTCATGTCATCGCTAACATAATCTGGTCCAAATAAGGTTTTGTAAACTATTGTTTTTGTGTTGCTTTCATCTGCCGCTTCTTTTTCAGCTAAAATATTGTTTTTGAATTCTTCATATCTTAGTGATGCAGTATTTAAACTGTCCTGCAGTTTTGTTTTATCTGTTGCTGTTGCCAATGAATTTTCGGCGTCTGCTTTTAGTCTAGAATAATCGCTTTCAATTACAGCCCAGTTTTCAGCTGCTTTTTCCTGTTCAATATTGCTTATGGAATCTACATAGTCGCTATAGCGATCAAAAGATTTTTGTGCATTTTCCTGTTTTTCATCTTTACAAGATGCAAAAGCTATTGCAATACCTACTAGTGCGAAAGTTAATTTTAAATTCTTCATTTTTTTTAAATTTTTTAAGGTTAAATATATTAGCATGCTCAATAATTATTTGTGTGGATTCTGTCTTTAAACTGTTCTGATTAATCTTAGTAAAAGAGTAGCTTAATTTAATTTATAAGACAGATACAAGCTTAAATTGCTGTTTTTTCCGTCTGGTATGGTGTAAGTTGTACCAGCAAAGTCTCTTTCTTTTCCTATTGTTGAAAGCCCGTAATTATAACGGACACCAATTCCCAGTGAATCAAAATCGAATCCAATACCTCCAGAAATACCAACATCAAATTTGTTGAAATCGTCATTGTCATAAGTTTCTTCAAAGTCCAGTGCATCTCCTTCTGCATCATTACTTACTTGGGCATCTATTAAGTATGCAAAATATGGACCTGCATGAACACTAAGATTTTCAGTTATATTTACTTTTAGTAGGACAGGAACTTCTATATAATTTAGTTTAAATTGTGTTTCTCCTGTGGCAAATACATTGTCATAGGTTAGTTCACCGCCTTTTCGGCTGTATAAAATCTCCGGCTGAATGGAAATATTATCGCTTACTGGGAATGCGCCATAAACTCCTGCATTAAAGCTTGTCAATACATTATTGTCATCGACTTCGGTGTCATAAATATTAGAAAAATTTACTCCTCCTTTTATTCCAAATTGAGGCTCATTTGAATTTGTCTGAGCCTGAACATTGGTTAATGATAATCCAATAAAAGCAATAAATGCTAAAAATTTAATTCGGGTTTTCATACGTTTTGTTTTATAATTTATATATTACAAAGTTGCATTATAAGAGATATTCTTATGTTATATTATATTTTTGTTGTTTTATATAATTCCCATTCAGGTAAAAAAAAGCTCAGAAATCAAATAAAAAACTTTTGCAGTTTAAAGTGAATTTAGGCTATTAGTCCAATTATTTCTATTTGAATAATGGCAAAAAAAAACACTCAATACCAGCTTAGCCCCGGTTGAAGTGGAAACCCTTATAAGCCGGGGTTCGGCTTATAAGGTTGTAACGGAAAGCGGGACGATATTTCCTGAAAAAGCCTAATTTTTCTGCTCCTAATTAATAAATAGAGTGTCTAGTTTTGAGGGTTTTGCAGTTTGATTTCTTTAAGTTCTTTATTTGCTTTTTGGAGGGTTTGCTCATCGGCAACTACTTCTACGGTGTTGACTAATTCGGCAAACTCTGACGGAAGTATTGCGCTTGAAAATTGTATGGCGTAACTTTTGGCAAACTCTGCTCCAAAATAAAGGATAACCGAAGAGTAGTAAACCCAAAGCATCAGCACAACAAAGGAACCAGCCGTTCCGTATACATTTTGAATATCAGAACTGGCGATGTAAAAGGAAATCAGGAATTTGCCTGCCATGAATAATACTGCAGTTGTAAAAGAAGCTAACCGGACTTGTCTCCATTCTATTTCGGCATCGGGTAAAATGGTAAAAATGGCTCCAAATAAAAGTGAAATAACAGCAAATGTCATTAAAGAGTTGATAGTATAGGCAATATAAAATAAGGAATCTGAAAATTGGGATAAAAACCGTCCGCCCAAAGTATCCAATATTGTCGAAATCCCTAATGAGACTAATAATATAAATCCAAAGCTTCCTATTACGCCAAAGGACAGTAAGCGCGCCTTGATGTACAGCCAATATCCTGACTGCTTTTTTGGTTTGATTCCCCAAATGGTATTGATTGAATCCTGAATTTCGGCAAAAACGGATGTTGCTCCAATTAATAAAGTTATAATACCGATTAATTCCGCTAAATTGCCTTTATCGGATATGCTTAAATTTTCGATTATTGTCTGAATCTGGGATGCGCTTGATGGTCCGACAAAGTTTTTGATCTGATTGTAGATTGTTCCTTCGGTTGCTTCTCTTCCCCAAAATAAATCAGATAGAAATAAAATAACCAAGAGTAACGGTCCCATTGAGAACATGGTAGTGTAAGACAATGCGGCACTCATTTTTAAAACTTTATGTTCTAAAAAACTGTTTACTGCATTTTTTATAACTTTCAGCAATGAAATTATGTAGTGTTTGTAATGCTTCATTTTTTTATTTGCTTAAAAGTTTTTGTAACACATTATTATTTTCTTTTAATATTTTTTTTGAATTTCTTGCAAATCTTTTAAAATCATTATTTTGATTGTATTTTTCGATACTGTCTAATGATGTAATCTGATTTTTGATTTCGGTTTCTAATTTTTTTAGAACATAGAGTTCGGGTTTTTTATTAAGTAGGGAATCATCATTTATATCGAGGTGATAAAAAAGTTTTGGAATGATTATTAAATTCTCTTTCGTCAGTTTATTAAAGTCAGAATTTATTTTTTTGTTGTCTCTCTTTATTTTCAAAAGCTTTTTTAGGATGCTTAAATCTTTGGATAATCTTAACGACATACTGGAAAGTTCAATGGCTTTTTGATTTGATTCATTTAAGCAGTCAATTGTATTAAAATTGATTGAAGGTTCTTCTTTAGGATAATCCATTTCATAAAAAGAGCTGGTGTACTCTTTTTCCTGATTCGTACAGGAAAGCATGCAGATTACTGCAATAAAAAAGGATAGACAGTGAAGGAGGTGTGGTATATTAAGCAGCTTTTTCATCGCCCTTTGTTTTCTACAAAGTTCTTGATTAATGAGCTGCAAAAAATTATATAATTAAGAGTAAGGCTTATATCATTTCCATATAAAAAAGGGGCTTATGCAACGGGAAAGTAAATAGTAAATGTAGCTCCTTCATTAGGTTTGCTGGTGGCGAAGATACACCCTTTATGGTTTTCTATAATTTTCTCACAAATGGCCAGTCCTACACCAGTTCCATGATATTCAGTCTTGCCGTGAAGACGGCTGAAAAGCTGGAATATTTTTTTTGAATATTCTTGTTCAAAACCGATTCCGTTGTCTGCAAAGTTTATTCTGTAATATTTTTTTGAGCTTTTATCGTTTAACACTTCTTCCGTTTTTGCAAGAACTTCAGTGCAGTCAATGTTAATTATTGGAGCGGTATCAGACTTTGAATACTTTAATGAATTGCTCAGCAGATTACAGAAAAGCTGCTGCATCTGAAAAGGAATACCATTAATAACAGGCAGTTCTGTATAATTGATAATTGCTTTCTTGTCTTCAATGTTTTGAGATAATTCCGACAAGCTGTCTGTTAATGTTACATTCAGATCCGTTCTTACCAGATTTTTTTCAGATCTATTGGCCTTAGAATACTGCAGCAGATCATCAATTAATACGCGCATCCTATTGCAGGCAATATCTATTCTTGATAAATAATCTTTCCCAATATCGGTCAGGTTCTCTTTTTCTTTATCGTTAATCCGTGAAATAAATGTTTGAATTTTTCGCAGAGGTTCCTGAAGATCGTGACTGGCTACCTGATTAAATTCATCCAGCTCTTTGATATGTTTTTCTAATTCTTTGTTACGCTGTTTTAACTGCAGGCTCTTATTGAAATCTTCGGTAACATCTTGAGTAGTTCCCATCATGCTTTGCGTGCCTTTCAAATCAGTAAAAGTTTTTGCTGTAGTTCTAAAATGTCTGATTTTGCCGTCTTTAGTAATAATTCGGTAGTTTATGGATGGCAGTTCCTTTGTAGCCAAAGCCTTTTTAAATGCTTTGTCAATATCCTTTTTATCCTCTGGATGAACATATGCAAATAAATTTTCCAGAGTTGCTTTAAATTCTTGCGGTTTAAATCCTAATAATCTGTATCTATTGTCTGAGTAGGTAATCTCTGATGTGTTCAAATTTAGAACCCAGCTCCCATATTTTCCAATAATTTCAGCCTGTTTGCTTGATTCTTCAAATATTTTCAGCTGATTGTTTACCTTAATTAAATCTTCATAATTGCTTATTAATAATTCATTTTTATTATACTCATCAGTAACATCTCCTGTTACGCCCAAAACTGTTTTATTGCCAAGATTATCTTCAAATAATTTTCCGACAGATCTAAAAATGCGGGTTTCGCCGTCAGGTTTGATAATTCTGTAGGTGATGTGCGGTAAATCTTTTTCCCTGACAATTCTATCAAACAAATCTTTTACAATTTGAATATCTTCTGGATGTATAAATTTCAGGATATTCTGCTGGATAGTTTCAAAAGACTGCGGTTCATGACCTAGCAGTCTATATAAATTATCAGAATAAATTATTTTATCATTATTTAAATTCCACTCCCAAGTCCCAAACTCAGAAAGAATTTCTGCCTGATAGCTTAAAAACTGGGATTTGTTCAATTTGAGATTTGCTGACTGAAGTTTGACAATATCTTTTGTAGATTGATAATAGGTAAAGATCAGCAGTAACAGCGTTATAAATAATATGCCTAATGTTATAATTGGAGTAAAATAGATTTGCCTGTCGTATATGGAATTCTGCAGGCTTAAATTCGATTTTTCATTATGAACCATATCGTTCAATTTGATTCGAATATCTACTAAAAGCTTACTGCTTTCGCTAAAGTTTTTCTTGAAATCATAGTTTTTTGAGAAATCGACATTTTTGTTCAGATTAGAATTGGCTATATACGCATATCTTTTGTTAATTATTTTATATAGCGATTCTAAATTGTCTTGCTGTTCGGTGTTGTTTTTGGTCAGTTTTTTAAGAATCGAAAATGAATTGTTGATGTTCTTAATATCGTTTCGGTAAAGCACGAGATAGATATGATCTTTTGAGATGATGTAACCTCTTATGTTATTTTCAGAATCTTTTATACTGGAAAATAAATGCTCTAATTCTAAATTTACTTCATACGTATGCATGAGCAGTTTTGTAGAATTGGAAATGTTATTTATATGTTTTATAGTAATTACACTTATAAAAAACAATATGAACAAACTGACTGTAAAAATAATTTTATGATAAATCGATGATTGATGTTTGTAATATTTCATAAAATTATAAAGGGGGATTATAATTTAAGCAAAAAGTTCTCTTTATTTAAGCCACTAGTATGATATTGCCAATTAATAGTAACAATTTCTGCCAGTATTTTTTTTAAACTGTCAAAACTGCTCGGTTTTTTAATATAAATATTTGCACCCAAAACGAATGTATCTTCAATATCCTGATCGGATGATGAAGTAGAATATATGGCTATAACAATTTCTTTAAATCGGTCATTTAATTTTATTTCTTTCAAACATTCGATTCCATTTAGAATAGGCATATTTAAATCTAAAAAGATAATGTTTGGCAAAACTGTTTCAGGATGATTTAAAAAATTCAATAATTCTCTTCCGTTGTTTAGTGTATTGACAATTGTATTGATTTTTAATTCTTCGAAAGCGTCGATAAAAAATAATCTGTCGTCTTCATCGTCATCGGCCAGTGTAATAAGTATAGAATCGTGCTGCATGTTTTTTTAATTTTTATTTTTTGAAGCAATTTCCCTTCGTTTATTTATAATTCTCTGAAAGGCTGAAGGAGTTATACCAGTTGTGTTTTTAAACTGCGAGCTTAAATGCGCAACACTGGAATAATTTAATTTAAAAGCTATTTCTGTTAATGACAGCTGACTGTTAATAATTAACTGTTTTGTATATTCTATTTTCTGAATAATGATAAAATTTTCAATAGAAGTATAGGTTACTTCCGAGAAGATATTCGATAAATAACCATAAGAATGATTCAGTTTTTCGGATAAATACACTGAACTTTTTACGTTTACACTCGTATCTTCATTAAAAACCATATCAACTATTGCATCTTTAATTTTTTGTATTAAAATTGTTTTTTGATTTTCAACTATCTCAATGCCATATCTGTCCAGCGATTGGCTGAACAAATCCATTTTCTCGTCTGATACTTTTTCCAGAAATTCAACTTCACCAAAACCTAAAATCCTATGTTTTATCTTGCATTCATTCAATTTTTCTTCAAGAATTTTTTTACAGGTATTGTTAAAATCAAATTTAATAAATATTCTCATATTCTAAATTATTTGTTACTAAAGTAAGTAAAATTATTGCTAAATAGTGTTTGTCTATTGAATACTTTTTTATTCATAAACGCAGCTGGGGTTTTAAAATTACAAAAAGTTATAAATGAAGTCAATTTTTGAGGTTTTTGACTCTGATTTTTTTCCAGATTTTCAGTCTGTTTTTTGCTTTGTTGTTAAAATATTTTTCTTGAGCATCACCTAGTAAAAAACCTATCGGCTTCAATTTTTCGGAGTTGTCAAAAATTACTTTTAGTGAAGCCGTAAGAGGCAGCGCTAAAATCATTCCAGGAATTCCCCATAGCATCGAGAATAAAATAAGTGACAAAATGGAAGCAAAAACGTTCAATGAAACTTTTGAACCTGTGATTTTTGGAGTTATAAAATTTCCTTCTAAAAATTGTATAAAACCAAATATCCCAATTACTCCAATGGAATACCAATAGGAATCTTTTGTTGCCAAAGCGATCAGTGCTGGCAAAATAGAACCGATGACGATACCAATATAAGGGATAAGCAGCAGTAAAGACGCTAAAAATCCAAAGAAAAAAGGATGTTCAATTCCTAAAAGGATCAAACCAAGACTGTTTAGAACTCCTACAATACTCATAACAATCAATAAACCCAAGAGATAGTTTTGCTGTACTTTATAAAAGTCACTTAGAACGTTTCTTATTTTTGTTCTGCTGCACGATTTTGCAGTGGCTTTGTATATAAAACTGACCAAAAAATTCCGGTATAATAAGAATAGGAACATGTATAACGGAGTTAAAATAAAATCACCCAAAATGCTTCCCGAAGTAGCAATAAAATTCATAATTCCGCTTGAATTCTGTTTTGCTATTTCTTTAATTTCCAACTGTTCATAATTTAAAACGTCTTCTCGGTCAATTCCAGTTGATTTCTCGGTTTGTGTTAGTAATGGATTTATTTTTTTTTCAATCTGATTGTAATATTTGTCACTTTTGTTCGCTATTTCCTGAAACTGAAAACCTATTAGGGTAAAAACAGCAAAAGCCATAATAACAAAAAATGTTATGGCAATGGTGATGGAAAGTACGCGGTTAAAGTATAATCTGGATTCAAAGAATTGTACAATCGGATAAATTAATACACTGAGAATGATGGCGAAAAATAAGGGGATTAAAAAATCCTGTAATATATAAGCCACAAATGCCAGTAAAACGAAGGCCAATAAATCCAATGCGG
Source organism: uncultured Flavobacterium sp. (assembly GCA_963511475.1). Classification (GTDB taxonomy): domain Bacteria; phylum Bacteroidota; class Bacteroidia; order Flavobacteriales; family Flavobacteriaceae; genus Flavobacterium. The sequence continues at coordinate 25,061 of CAUPJC010000029.1, read as the reverse complement.
TATGATTTTTTTTAGTTGTTTCACTCATATAATTAGTGTTTTTTTAACATAAAGAACTGCCTATAGAAAATTAATAACCCCTAAAAAATTAGAAATTAGTAAAAAAATATAGACAGTTCAATTTTGTCAACTGGACGGGATTAATTACAAATCGGCAATCCATTTTGTAATTTCATCCTTTGATTTACCAATCCGTTTTTGGATTTTACCATACAATTCGTCTTCTTTTCCTTCTTCGTACAATAAATCGTCATCGGTTAGATCAGCATATTGTTGCTTTAGTTTTCCTTTTATTTCATTCCAGTTTCCTTTGATTTCTGTAGTGTTCATAATGTTTATTTTAAAATTAATAATCTTTTTTTATTACTTTATAGAATCATCCCCTTGATGTTGATTACAAATTTATGTCAGTTTTACTTTTTGCTTCTTACACAATTGCTTACGAATGTTGTAAAATTTCAAGTTTTTTAGATTCAACTTTGTAAATTTGCCACCACAACAAAATTTGACATGACAACACAACAGCTTTGCGGGCAGATCCAAACCAAAAAATCATTTCTATGCGTAGGTTTAGATGTAGATTTAAATAAAATTCCACAGCATTTATTAGAATCCGAAGATCCAATTTTCGAATTTAATAAAGCAATTATCGATGCTACACATGATTTGGCAGTAGCATATAAACCCAACATTGCTTTTTTTGAAGCTTATGGAATAAAAGGATGGACTTCTATGCAAAAGACTATTAATTATATAAACGAGAAGCATCCTGAGATTTTCACCATTGCTGATGCCAAAAGAGGAGATATCGGAAATACATCTTCAATGTATGCCAAAGCTTTTTTCGAGGATTTAAATTTTGACAGCGTGACTGTCGCTCCTTATATGGGAAAGGATTCGGTAGAGCCTTTTCTTGCTTTCGAAAATAAACACACTATAATGCTGGCGTTAACATCCAATGAAGGTGCTTTTGATTTCCAGACTTTGCAGGTTGACGGTAAAGAATTGTACAAGCAGGTATTGGAAACTTCTAAAACTTGGAAGAATTCTGAAAATCTAATGTATGTGATTGGCGCCACCAAAGCCGAGTATTTTACAGAAGTCCGTAAAATTGTTCCAGACAGTTTCTTGCTCGTGCCGGGAGTTGGTGCTCAAGGCGGAAGCCTTTCAGAAGTATGCAAATACGGAATGAATGATAAGGTTGGATTACTGATTAATTCTTCCCGTGCCATTATTTATGCTTCCAATGGAACCGATTTTGCTGACGCTGCAAGAATTGAAGCTTTGAAAATGCAGCAGGAAATGGAAGAGATTTTAAAAGGATAAAAGGTTTAAGAGTTTAAATTGTTTAATAGTTTAAACTTTAAACAAAATTAAACAATTCTTAAATGAAACATTTCACAGACCAACTCGGAACTACTCACACATTTGAATCTGCTCCCAAGCGGATTGTTTCTCTTGTGCCTTCGCAAACCGAATTGCTGTATGATTTGGGTTTGGAAGAAAGTATCGTTGGAATCACAAAATTTTGTGTGCATCCCTATCATTTGAAATCAACCAAGAAAATTGTTGGTGGCACTAAAAAAGTGAATTATGATAAAATCCGTTCACTGAATCCTGATATTATCATTTGTAATAAAGAGGAGAATATTAAGGAAATAGTGGAGGAACTTCGCAAAATTTGTCCGGTTTGGGTAACCGATATTTTTACTGTTGAAGATAATTTTCAAATGATAACTGACTTCGGTCAGCTTTTTGATAAAAGAATCGAAGCCAGAAAGTGGAACGACAAATTGGCTTTTGCCTTGAGCGATTTTAAAAATCTTATCAAAAACATTCCATTTAGGAAAGTAGCTTATTTTATTTGGAAAAATCCTTATATGGTATCAGGTTCAGGAACTTTTATAGATGAAATGTTAAAGCTGAATCATTGTCAGAATCGCTATGCTTCTGAGGAACGATATCCTGAAATTGAACTCGATAAAATGGATCCTGACGGAACTTTGGATTTGGTTTTGCTTTCTTCAGAGCCATTTCCGTTTAAAGCTGATGATGGTTTTGAAATTATAAAACACTCCGTTAATGCTAAAGTCATTTTGGTTGACGGCGAAATGTTTTCTTGGTATGGAAGCCGATTGATTAAGGCTTTGGAATATTTTAAATATTTGCATAACAGCATTTGAAAGGTTTAAAGTTTAAACGTTTAATTGTTTAAACGTTTTAAGGAGGAGCGAGTTTTAGTTGATATAATTTTAAACTTAAAAAATTTAAACCTTTACTGTTTTGATTCAGTAATCCAAAAGTCTAAAAAAGAACTATATTTGTCCAACAAAAAAAAAGCTAAGTGATTAATTATACAATATATAAGAACGAAAACAGCGATCAATGGGTCACATTTGTGCATGGCGCTGGAGGAAGTTCGTCTATTTGGTTCAAACAAATTAGGGATTTCAAAAGAAGCTATAACATTCTACTGTTGGATTTGAGAGGTCATGGAGAATCCAAAACAACTTTGAAAACCGCTTTCAAACAAAAATATACTTTTTCAGCTTTAGCCCATGATATACTTGAGGTTTTGGATCATCTGAAAATAGAAAAATCACATTTTGTCGGGATTTCATTAGGAACAATCCTGATTCGTCAGCTGGCCGAAATGTATCCTGATAGAGTGCAGAGCATGATTCTTGGCGGTGCTATCTTGAAAATGAATTTTCGTTCCCAGATATTAATGCGCTTAGGAAATACGTTTAAGTACGTATTGCCTTATTTGGTTTTATATAAGTTTTTTGCTTTTGTGATAATGCCTAAAAAAAGTCATAAACAATCTAGATCACTTTTTATAAACGAAGCCAAGAAATTGTACCAAAAAGAATTTATCAAATGGTTTAAACTCACTGCAGAGATAAATCCTGTACTAAAGTGGTTCCGTCAGGTAGAATTAAATATCCCTACGCTTTATGTAATGGGAGAAGAAGACTATATGTTCCTGCCCTCAGTGCGTAAAGTGGTGGAAAGCCATTATAAATCATCACAGTTATTTGTAATCGAAAATTGCGGGCATGTTGTTAATGTAGAACAGCCAAATGCTTTTAATACCGCAGTTTTGTCTTTTATACATACAGCTAAATAAATCAGAACAGCGTAAATAAAAAATGCCTGCACCATATAGATGCAGGCAATTTTATAACTAACCAAAACCAAAATAATAAATAACCAGTTTATTACATTGCAAAGATCAGTATAATGTTTAGGTTTTGCTGTTAAGGAATTGTTATTACTTAATGTTAAAAAGTTAAGTTTTCAAATTTAATTTTAACATATTAAAATTTTGATTTTTTTAAAAATTAAATAACTGACAATCAGTATTTTTTAATTTAATGTAAAATTGACACTTAAATTAATTTTTTATTCCGATTGTATTGCCAATAAATCTCATTTGTTATCCTGTTGCGCAAATACTTTCTTTAGAAGATTTGATGTTCTGGCATTAATGTCAGTTCTGATGTTTTTCTCTTCAACGGTAATCATTTTAAATACGCCGTCCAGTGCTTTTTGGGTTATATAATCGGTAAGATCTGAATTTACTTTGGTAACAAACGGAATGGAATTGTATTGCTTTATAATTTTTTCCCAAATCACATCGGCACCTACTTTACCAATAGACTGCTGAACTACAGGATTGAATTTGGAATATAATGAAGTTGTAGTTGCTGATTGTAAATAAACAGTCGCTGCATTTTCATTCCCAAGCAAAATACCTTTAGCATCGGTTATAGTCATATTTTTGATAGCCGATACAAATATTGGTGTTGCCTCTTTTACGGCATCTTCGGCGGCTCTGTTCATGGCAAGAATTCCTTCATCTGCCAATTTTGACATACCCATTTTTCGCAGAGTTTTGTCCAGTTTGGCTAATTCCTCCGGCATTAAAATTTTTACAGCTTCGTTTTTATAAAAACCATCTGTTGCGGTTAGTTTGGATACTTGTTCAGTAATTCCTTTGTTCAGCGCTTCTTTTAATCCAGCGGCGATGTCAAGGCTGCTGTTCGAGTTTGTAGCAGCATTTATTTTGTCGGTTGCTTTTTTAAAGATGTCTTTGAATTGTGCATTGCTAATCGCTGGTAGGATCAAGAGTAGGAGTAGGGCTTTTTTCATTTTTGTTTCATTTTATTTTATTCAAATGTAGATAAATCACGTGTTTTATCAGTTTGAAATTTTCCTAAAAAAAAGGTAAATGTTTTTAAACTTTAAAATTAGTTTTTCAGTTGAAACAAAAGTCATTGGATCGTTTATGAAAACACAACTGTTTTATTATTGTACACCATCGTTTTTCTTTCGGCATGTAATTTTACGGCTCTTGCGAGTACCATGCGTTCAAGATCACGCCCTTTTGTGATAAAATCTTCAATCGAATGGCTGTGGGAAACTCTAGTGATATCCTGCTCGATAATTGGTCCTTCGTCTAATTCTTCGGTAACGTAATGACTGGTGGCGCCTATAATTTTTACGCCACGCTTGAAAGCCGAGTGATACGGTTTTGCTCCAGGAAATGCAGGGAGGAAAGAGTGATGTATATTGATTATTCTGTTTTTGTAAAGAGATATCAAATTTGGAGTGATAATCTGCATGTAGCGGGCTAAAACTATAAAATCAATATCAAATTTTTTCAACAGTTCAATCTGTGCTTTTTCGCCTTCTTCTTTACAGTCTTTTGTAAAAGGAACATGATAAAACGGAATACTAAAACGCTCAGCAACTGGCTTTAAATCTTCGTGATTGCTTATGATTAAAGGAATTTCAAGAGGCAGTTCACCAGCGCAGTAACGTCCTAAAATGTCATACATGCAGTGATCGTATTTTGATATAAACAGTGCCATTTTTGGTTTTTGATCCTGAGGATACATTGCCCAATTCATATTGAAAGGTGTGGCAAGATTCTCCTGAAAGTGGCTTTTAATTGATTCAATATTCCAATTGACTTTGCTAAACTCACATTCCAATCGCATGAAAAAAACATTTTCATCGGCATCAACATGCTGATCTAGGTAAGTTATATTTCCATCAATCGAAGCAATATAATTAGTAACTGAAGCGATAATTGCTTTTTGGTCTTCGCAATGTATAAGTATGGTGATTTTTTGCATTTGTTTTAAATTTTCTAAAAATAATTAGGAGTGTCCCTGTAGATTTTTGAATGATGATTAACGATTTCCGATATTAGATTTTGTGATAAAAAATATAAAGATTGTTGATTTTACGAGGTATAAAACTTCATAAATCAAAAATCTTTAAGCAAAAATCAAAAATCATTTCCATCAGGGCTAGACCTCGAAAATACCAATTTTTTATCAAAATAGCCTTGTTTTATTAAGAAAAAACTAGGTTGTCATATTTTGTGTTTTATATTGATTTTAATGATTTTTATTTCAAAATTTGTGTAAATTGCACCGTTAAATTATCATATTCATAAAATGGAATTAGTTAAACCGTATGTACCCGTAAATAAAGTCCGAATCGTAACTGCCGCATCTCTCTTTGATGGTCACGATGCAGCAATTAATATAATGAGAAGGATTATTCAGTCCACAGGAGTTGAGGTGATTCATTTGGGACATGACAGAAGTGTTGAGGAAGTGGTGAATACCGCAATTCAAGAAGATGCTAATGCTATTGCAATGACTTCGTATCAGGGAGGACACAACGAATATTTTAAATACATGTACGATTTGCTTCAGGAAAAAGGAGCGGGTCATATCAAGATTTTCGGCGGCGGCGGCGGTGTAATCCTGCCATCGGAAATAGCGGAACTACAGGCTTATGGAATTACCAGAATTTATGCGCCTGATGATGGGCGTGCTATGGGACTTCAGGGAATGATCAATGATTTGGTGCAGCAATCTGATTTTCCTATAGGTGATAAATTGACTAATGAATTGGATTTAATAGAAAATAAAACGCCAACGGCTATTGCCCGTTTAATTTCGGCAGCCGAGAATTTTCCTGAAACAGCAAAACCATATTTTGATAAAATTCACGAAAAAAATAAAACATCAAAGATTCCGGTTCTTGGAATCACAGGGACTGGCGGAGCAGGAAAATCATCATTGGTAGACGAATTGGTACGCCGTTTTTTAATAGATTTTCCGGAAAAAACTATTGGATTAATTTCAGTAGATCCTTCAAAACGCAAAACAGGAGGAGCGTTATTAGGAGACAGAATTCGTATGAATGCAATTAATAATCCTAGAGTTTATATGCGTTCATTGGCAACACGTCAATCTAATTTGGCCTTGTCAAAATATGTAGCCGAAGCCATTCAGGTTTTAAAAGCGGCTAAATACGATATCATCATCCTTGAAACTTCAGGAATAGGGCAATCTGATACGGAGATTATGGACCATTCTGATGTTTCCTTGTATGTAATGACACCTGAATTTGGTGCAGCAACCCAATTGGAAAAAATTGACATGCTTGATTTTGCCGATTTGGTAGCGTTGAATAAATTCGATAAACGCGGTGCATTAGATGCTATTCGCGATGTAAAAAAACAATACCAGCGCAATCATAATCTATGGGATATAAATCCAGACCAAATGCCGGTTTACGGAACTATTGCTTCTCAATTCAATGATCCGGGGATGAATACGCTGTATAAATCTATCATGGATAAAATAGTGGAGAAAACCGAATCTGATTTGAAATCAACTTTTGAAATTACTCGTGAAATGAGCGAGAAAATCTATGTGATTCCGCCTCATAGAACGCGTTATTTGTCTGAAATTGCCGAAAATAACAGAAAATACGATACCACAGCTTTGAGTCAGGAACAAGTCGCTCAAAAATTATATGGGATTTTCAAAACGCTGGAAAGTGTTTCCGGAAAAGTTCCCGTGATAAACAAAGCAGGAATTGATGAAGTTTCGGTATTGCCAAATGCTTTAGAATCTGAAAAACCAGGTGGTGCGGATAATAAAATCTTTTTAAATCTTTTGCTGAATCAATTTGATAAAGTAAAAATGGATTTGGATCCCTATAATTGGGAAATGATTTTGAATTGGGATGAAAAAGTAAGCCTATATAAAAATCCGGAATATACTTTTAAAGTTCGTGACAAAGAAATAAAAATGGCAACACATACCGAGTCACTGTCGCATTCTCAAATTCCAAAAGTAGCAATGCCTAAGTACAAAGCTTGGGGAGATGTTTTGCGTTGGTGTCTGCAGGAGAATGTTCCTGGAGAATTTCCTTTTGCTTCTGGTCTGTATCCGTTTAAACGTGATGGAGAAGATCCGTCCCGCATGTTTGCAGGTGAAGGAGGGGCCGAAAGAACGAACAAACGTTTTCATTATGTAAGTGCAGGATTGCCTGCAAAAAGACTTTCTACCGCATTTGACAGTGTAACTTTATACGGAAATGATCCTCATATTCGCCCAGATATTTATGGGAAAATTGGAAATGCAGGAGTTTCAATCTGCTGTTTGGATGATGCTAAAAAACTGTATTCAGGATTCGATTTAGTGCATGCGATGACATCTGTGAGTATGACCATTAATGGACCGGCACCTATGCTGCTTGGTTTTTTTATGAATGCAGCTATCGATCAGCAGTGTGAACAGTATATTCAAGAAAACAATCTGGAAGATGAGGTTCTTGATAAAATCAAAAAAATATATAAAGAAAAAGGAGTTGAACGCCCGCATTATCAAGGTGATCTGCCTGAAGGAAATAATGGATTAGGATTATTCCTTTTGGGAGTGACTGGAGATCAGGTTTTGCCTTTGGATATATATGAAAAAATAAAAGCCAAAACGCTCAAAAAAGTCAGAGGAACAGTTCAAGCAGATATTCTTAAAGAAGATCAAGCCCAGAATACTTGTATTTTCTCTACAGAATTCGCTTTGCGATTGATGGGTGATGTTCAGGAATATTTTATTGCTCAAAATGTCAGAAACTTTTATTCGGTTTCTATTTCCGGTTATCATATTGCGGAGGCTGGAGCCAATCCAATCACGCAGTTAGCGTTTACGCTTTCAAATGGTTTTACTTATGTAGAATATTATTTGAGCCGCGGCATGGATATCAACGATTTTGGACCAAATTTATCGTTCTTTTTCTCCAATGGTGTCGATCCTGAATATGCTGTAATAGGCCGTGTAGCCAGAAAAATTTGGGCGAAAGCCATGAAAAATAAATACGGTGCTAATGAAAGAGCCCAGATGCTGAAATATCATATTCAAACTTCCGGTCGTTCATTACACGCACAGGAAATTGATTTCAATGATATTCGTACAACACTGCAGGCTTTATATGCAATTTATGACAACTGTAATTCATTGCATACAAATGCTTATGATGAAGCAATTACAACGCCAACCGAGGAGTCTGTTCGTAGAGCAATGGCGATTCAGCTGATTATTAATAAGGAATTAGGTCTTGCCAAAAATGAAAATCCAATTCAGGGTTCATTCATTATTGAAGAATTGACAGACCTAGTTGAAGCGGCTGTTTTACAGGAATTTGACAGAATTACGGAGCGTGGAGGAGTGCTTGGCGCTATGGAAACCATGTATCAGCGTTCTAAGATTCAAGAGGAAAGTCTCTATTATGAAACATTGAAACACAGTGGTGAATTCCCGATTGTGGGCGTAAATACATTCTTGAGTTCCAAAGGTTCTCCAACAGTTATTCCTGCTGAAGTAATCCGTGCTACCGAAGAAGAAAAACAATATCAAATTACAATGCTGAATAATTTGCATCAATGTCATGCCGATTTGGTGAAAGAACATTTAGGTACACTTCAGGAAGCTGCAATCAAAGGAGATAATTTATTTGAGAACTTGATGGAAGCGACGAAAGTTTGTTCTTTAGGACAGATTACTGAAGCTTTGTTTGAAGTGGGAGGGCAGTATAGAAGAAATATGTAAATTATTTTGCAACAAATTAAAACAAAAAAATAGCTCCAAACGGAGCTGTTTTTTTGTGAATTAGTAAGGTCTAAAAAATAATCTGCTTTAGTTAGCAGCGATATTTTGGTCTTGAATTGACTTTCTTGATAAAGTTGATGCTGATTTTGTAACAACAATTTCATGTATTACTTTTTTAGAGTTAGTTTCTACTTCTAAAAAGTAAGTTCCTTCTGGAAATTCTTCTAAACTGTATGTTTTGAAAATACCTTCTTTTCCAGTAACAGTTTCAGAGTAGATAATGTTATGGGATTTGTCAGTAATTGTTACATTCGCTCTTTGAAGCTGATTTATAGCAAAGCTAATTTCTTTTCCGTTCCCTTTTTTTACGTTTAGTAAAATATCACCGTTGATTGCATAAGTACTCATTGTTGTCATTGCAACTAATACTGCTAAACTAAGTTTTAAGATCGTTTTCATATATTCTATTTTTTAAAATTATTGGTTTAAATTTCTATTACAAATGTAATAGGATAATCGATTGCACAACACAACAGGATTTTCTGATTTATATGTTATTTTAACTTTACGAAAACGTTGTATGTTAATTTTAGACAATATAGAACTGTTTTTTGGTAAATTTGAGTACTTTTTAAAAATTGCAGCTCATGAAAAAAATAAGCCCAGCATTAGAAATTATTACCCCGACTTTTGGCAGTTCGTTTACTTTTGCAAAATATGTTGAGAATGAGAATTGCAAAGCGGATCTCTGGCACTATCATCCCGAAATGGAACTTGTTTTTGTAAACGGAGGTTCCGGAAAGAGACAGATAGGAAGTCATATTTCGTATTATTCAGATGGCGATTTGGTACTAATAGGTAGTAATTTGCCCCATTGTGGATTTACAAACGAACAAACGGGTAATAAAAATGAAATTGTTATCCAATTGCCTGCTGATTTTCTAGGAAGCGATTTTTTGAAAGTCCCGGAACTAAAAAACATTCAACAGCTTTTTAAGAGAGCAAAGGCAGGAATTGCATTTGGTAAAGAAACCATAAAAAGGATTGCACCTATTATTGATGAGATGGGAAATCGGTCTTATTTTGATCGATTATTAAGAATGATTCGGATTTTGAATGACCTAGGGCTAAGTGATGAATATACTATTTTGAATGCTGAAGGGTTTACGTTGGAAATGCAGGTTCAGGACAATGACCGAATCAATATTGTTTTCAACTATGTGAAAGATCATTTTCAGGAGCCCATTCAGCTGGATACGGTTTCGAATATGGTGAGCATGACAACTCCTTCATTTTGCAGGTATTTCAAAAAAATAACCAACAAAACATTTACCAATTTTGTAAATGACTATCGTTTGGTTCATGCATCAAAACTTTTGTCCGAAAACACCAAGAGTATTACAGAAATCAGTTACGAAAGCGGATTTAATAATTTCAGTCATTTTAATAAATCTTTCAAAGCTTTTACAGGGAAAAGTGCTTCTCAATACAGACAGGAATTGAAGTCTTTTATAGAGTAATATTGCTTTTACCGCAAAGTACGCAAGATTTCTTCTTTTATTAGTATTCGCAAGGTTCGCAAAGCGTTGCGTTCCTTGCGTTTTTCAAAAAGAAAAATCCTTGCGCTCATTGCGGTTCAAATTATCATAGCTATCATTCGGGTCAGTTTATATTTTTTAATATTCTAAAATATTTTAAAGCAGATAATTGCAAATAAAAGAAGTGTTCTTTTTTGTGTTCTAATCATGCTGTTAGTTATTCTATTTTTATTTTGGAAATTGTATATTTACAATTCACCATTATAAAATAAGAATATGAAAAAGTTACTTATAATATGTATTGCGTTTTTATTTGGCAATACCATTTTATCTTTCGCATCAACAGTTGATACTTTGCAGATTCAGAGTGCAGCAATGAATAAAACTTATAAAGCTGCAGTAGTGCTGCCAAATTCGTATGCTAAAGGAAAAGCTGTTTATCCAGTACTTTATCTCTTGCATGGGGCTTACGGACATTTTTCGGATTGGTTATCAAAAACTCCTAATAACAATACTGTTAAAAATTTAGCCGACCAGTATAATATTATAATTGTAATGCCGGAAGGCGAAACATTCAGTTTTTATCTTGACAGCCCTGTGAATAAAGGCAGTCAGTTTGAAACGTATATCACGCAGGAAGTAATCCAAAAGATTGATAAGACCTATCGGACTGTTACCGATAAAAAAGGGCGTGTTATAGCGGGACTTTCTATGGGAGGACATGGCGCCTTGTATCTTTCGGCCAGACATCCCGAATTGTTTTGCGCTGCAGGAAGTATGAGCGGTGCTGTGGACATGGGAACAATGCTAGGACGTGAACCAAATGATCAGGTTATAAAATTAATGCAGCCAGTCTTTGGCGATCAAAGCACGAATCAAGATTTATATACACAAAATGCCGTACTAGGAATGGTTGATAAAATGAAAACCAATAAACTAGCTTTAATTATTGATTGCGGAGTTGATGATTTTCTGATTGAACCCAATAGAGAACTGCATAGGAGATTAGTGTACAGTAAAGTTCCTCATGATTACACGGAGCGCCCGGGAGCTCATACATGGGAATATTGGGAAAATGCATTGCCGTATCAGGTACTGTTTTTTAGTAAAGTTTTTAAAAGCAATGGTGTGTTGGTTAATTAAAACAGGTTTTATCAATTTGGTTTTATTAATCGATATATAATTTAAAAGTTTTTTTGGAGTTAATATATAATAGGATATTGGTTTTTGAAAGAAATTTAAATACAGATTTTTTTTGGCTTGATTTTTGAAATACCTTTATAGAACTTTAAATATAAATAAGATGAAAAAAATAATGATACTTTTGGCGGTTATAGGAATGTTTGGTTTTCAAGGCTGTGAGGGACCAGAAGGGCCTCCTGGATATGATGGCTTAGATGGATATGATGGAGAGCAAGGACCAAAAGGAGATCCAGGATTTACTAGTGCAGTTTTTGAAATTTTCAATGAAGATTTTGGATACAATGAAGATGATGGTTTTAATATTTCTGGAACATTTAATCCTCTTATAAGTAATGCTAGTACAGTACTGGTTTATAGGTTAGTTGGTACAATTGATGCTAATACACCTATTTGGCAATTGATTCCTAGAACTATATATTTAACAAATGATCATGAATTAGATTATGATTTTGATTTTAGTAGAGCAGATTTTAAAATTTATGTTAGAGCAAATTATGATTTAGAAACTACTCCGGAATTTTTAGATAATCAAACATTTAGAGTTGTAATTATACCAGGTAGTTTTACAAATAAATCGGCAAATAAAAATGATTTTTCAGATTATAATGAAGTTATTAAAAAGTATAATATTGATGACAGCAATGTTAAAAAATTAAATTAGGAATTGTCATTTGTGATTAATTAAAAAAAAGGAAATCGTGAGATTTCCTTTTTTTTATTGGTTATTTTTTTGAAATTAATTTAAGCTTTGAATTTTTTGTCGAATAAAATCAAAGAAGAAATGTTAACTTATGGATATCAAAAGCAAGATCATTTTGAAGAGTCTTAGTTTTAATAGGTAAAAATTTTAACCAAAAAAAAGTGCCTTCCGTTAGAAAGGCACTTTTGGTTTAATTTGGTTTAGGATTACAAAGCTGAATTAACAGTTTTGATAATTCTTGCAGCGATTTTGTATGGATCACCGTTTGATGCTGGTCTTCTGTCTTCCAACCATCCTTTCCATCCTTTTTGAACAGTCATTAATGGAATACGGATTGAACATCCTCTATCAGATACTCCATAAGAGAAATCGTGGATAGATGCAGTTTCGTGCTTACCAGTCAAACGTTGGTCGTTGTAAGCTCCATAAACAGCAATGTGCTCAGCAGTTACAGGACGGAAAGCCTCACAGATTTTCTCGTAAATTTCTTGAGATCCACATGTTCTTAATACATTGTTAGAGAAGTTAGCGTGCATTCCAGAACCATTCCAGTCAGTATCTCCTAGTGGTTTTGGGTGGTACTCAATATAGTAACCATATTTTTCAGTTAAACGGTCAAGTAAGTATCTAGCAACCCAGATTTCATCACCTGCTTTTTTAGCTCCTTGTGCGAATAATTGGAATTCCCATTGTCCACAAGCAACCTCTTGATTTATTCCTTCAAAGTTGATTCCTGCAGCGATACATAAATCAGCATGCTCTTCAACTAATTTTCTTCCGTGTGTATTTTTACCACCTACTGAACAGTAGTACATCCCTTGTGGAGCAGGGTAACCTCCAATTGGGAAACCTAATGGTAATAAAGTTTTAGTATCCATGATGAAATACTCTTGTTCGAATCCAAACCAGAAATCTCCATCATCTTCGATAGTTGCTCTACCATTTGATGAGTGAGCTGTACCATCTGCATTCATAACTTCAGTCATAACTAGGTAACCATTGATACGAGTTGGATCTGGGTAGATAGCAACAGGTACTAATAAACAGTCAGATGAACCGCCTTCAGCTTGTCTTGTAGATGAACCGTCAAAAGACCAGTTTCCGATTTCTGCTAAAGTTCCTTGAAAGTTTTCATGCTCTTCAACTTTAGTTTTACTTCTCAAGTTTTGTGTTGGCTCGTATCCGTCTAACCAAAGGTATTCTAATTTAATTTTAGCCATAATAATATAATTTATTTTTTTTTGTTTTTTCTGAAGCAAATATAAAATAAATTGCTCATGTCATAAAATTGGGGGGTGGTTTTTATTTGAGGGTTTTTAATTTTTGATATTACTGCATTTTAGGCGGGGTATAATTAAAAATATATAATTTTACAGGGGTATAATGAATAAATTCGTAATGTGTGTTTTTCGGGTGTTAAATTTTAATTAAGAATTTTATTACTCTAATTGAAAATTTGGGCTGTTGAAGTATTTTTTTTGTATTATATCTAATCAAATTTATGTTTCTATTTATTCGCCAATGCTGAATTATTTCTTGAACAGAATAATTTATATTTGTATATGTTTAATTCAATGGATATTATTAATTTTTAAGATATAAAATATGTCATCAATTCGTTTTCAGGCTTTAAAAGAAGCTTCAAATAGAAAGTTAATAGATTTTCAGGAATCTGGAAGAAAATCAGAACTTTTTGGGATCAATGTATTTAATGATAAAGCGATGAAGCAGTTTTTGACTTCGGATGCTTTTAAAGCAGTTCAGGGTGCTGTTCAATACGGAACAAAGATTGACAGAAAACTGGCAGATTATATTGCTATGGGGATGAAGGAATGGGCTTTGGCCAAAGGAGTTACACATTATACTCACTGGTTTCAGCCTCTTACAGGAACTACAGCAGAGAAGCACGATGCTTTTTTTGAAACTTCGTATGACGGAAGCGATCCGTTAGAGAAATTTGGCGGTGCTCAATTGGTGCAGCAAGAGCCGGATGCATCCAGTTTTCCGAATGGAGGAATCAGAAATACATTTGAGGCACGAGGATATACCGCTTGGGATCCAACTTCTCCAGCTTTTATATTTGGAACTACCTTATGTATTCCAACTATTTTTATTTCCTATACAGGTGAAGCTTTAGATAATAAAATTCCGTTATTAAGAGCTTTATCGGCTATGGATGAAGCTGCTACAGAAGTATGTAAATATTTTGACAAGAACGTAAAGAAAGTAACAGCAACATTAGGCTGGGAACAAGAATACTTTTTAATTGATAAATCATTAGCCAATTCCCGCCCCGATCTTATCATGACAGGAAGGACATTGTTAGGTCACACTTCTGCAAAAGGACAGCAGCTAGATGATCATTATTTTGGATCGATACCAACTCGTGCTTTAACGTATATGAGAGATTTGGAACAGGAATGCATTTTATTAGGAATCCCAGTAAAAACACGCCATAACGAAGTGGCTCCGAATCAATTTGAATTTGCACCTATTTTTGAAGAAGCAAATCTGGCAGTAGATCACAACTGTTTATTGATGGATGTTATGCATAAAGTTGCAGAACGTCATGATTTTAAAGTGTTATTTCATGAAAAGCCATTTAAAGGAGTTAACGGATCTGGAAAACACAATAACTGGTCATTGTCTACAGATACTGGAGTAAACTTATTGAGTCCAAGCAAGACACCAATGACTAATCTGCAGTTTCTGACTTTCTTTATCAATACAATCAAAGCGGTAAACGATTATGAAGCTTTATTGAGAGCGTCTATCGCTACTGCCAGCAATGATCATCGATTAGGTGCCAATGAAGCACCGCCGGCAATCATCTCAGTCTTCATTGGTGAACAGCTGACTAAAGTTTTAGCGGAATTAGAAGGTGTTTCTACCGGGAAACTGTCTCCAGAGGAAAAAACAGATTTAAAACTGAATGTTGTAGGCAAAATTCCTGATGTACTTTTGGATAACACCGACAGAAATAGAACTTCTCCGTTTGCTTTTACAGGTAATAAATTCGAATTTAGAGCCGTAGGTTCATCTGCAAACTGTTCTAATGCAATGACAACTTTGAATACGATTGTAGCTAAGCAACTTAAGGATTTTAAAATCGCTGTAGATGTCCTAATCGAATCTAAAGACATGAAAAAAGATGATGCGATTTTTAATGTTTTGAGAGAATATATTAAACAGTCAAAAAAAATCCTTTTTGAAGGTGACGGATATAGCGAAGCGTGGCAAAAAGAAGCAGCAAAAAGAGGTTTGAGTAATTTCAAAACTACTCCTGAAGCCTTGAAAGCAAGGGCTTCAAAACAAGCATTGGATTTATTCTCTGAAATGGGTATTATGAATCATGTTGAACTGCATGCCCGTTATGAAATTGAATTAGAAGAATACACTAAGAAAATTCAAATTGAGGGCAGGGTTTTAGGAGATATTTCTAAAAATCATGTAATTCCAACTGCAATTAAATATCAGAATACTTTGATTGAAAATGTACAAGGGTTGAAAAATATTTTTGGTTCCGAATTTGAATCCATTGCAAAAGAACAAATCATTTTAATTAAAGAGATTTCAGGACATATTGAAGGGATCAATTCTAAAGTTGAAGAGATGACCGAAGAAAGAAAGAAAGCTAATAATTTGACAGATGTACAAGCAATGGCCGAAATGTACTGCAATAATGTAAAACCATATTTTGAAATCATTAGAAATCATTGTGACAAGTTAGAGTTATTGGTCGACAATGAATTATGGACTTTGACTAAGTACAGAGAATTGCTTTTGACGAAGTAGTTTTCAGCTGTTCAAAATTTAAAAAGACTTTTTTCGGAAAGTCTTTTTTGTTTTCAGCTGTTTCCGAATAAATTTAAATACGAACTCTATTATTAATTTTTGGAGCAGAAAGATTAGGCATTTTAGGAAATATTGTCCCGCTTTCCGTTTCAATCTTTTGTGCCGAACCCCGGCACAAAAGGATTTCCACTTCAATCGGGGCTAAAGGAAGTTATTTTCGTTTTTTTGTCATCATTCAAAAAAGTCCAACATTTAGTTATAGCCAACGGTTTCAACCGTTGGAATTAATAATAATTGAGTTTAGGTTTTTAGGCTAGTTTTTAATTAATCCAAGATACTAGTTAATCAATGAGGTTTTATCGTAAATTTGAAGAAATAAATTCCCCAAATCATGAAATTTTTTCTCTCACTGCTATTGTGTTTTGTGGCTTCTTGCGCTATTGCCCAAGAACAGGTTTCCTTTTTTTTTGACAGTGACAAATTTGTATTAAATAAAACAGAATTATTGAAGCTAAACCAATGGCTGTCTTCTAATAAAGAAGTCAAAGTCGTTGGAGTTTACGGTTTTTGCGATGAGGAAGGTACTATCGGTTACAATGATACTCTGGCAAAAAAACGAATTGACAACATATTCAATATCATCAAAAATAAAATAAAAATCAGAGAGGATTTCAAAACGCGAAATTTCGGAAAATTACATTCTTTATCCCCCATTAAAGCCGAAAACAGAAAAGTTACTTTGTATTATATTCTGCCAAAAGATTTTGTAAATGAAGAAAAAATAATAGCTGATAAGAAAGAAACGCCCGTAGAGAAGAAAAAGCCAAATGTTAAATTCTCTGATACGTATGTTTATGAAAACCCAGACGGTTCAACGGTTAATATAAAAGTGGATACCGTTTTTATGAAAAAAGTCAGTGTCGCTAATGTTGGTGAAAAACTAAAGTTAGAAAACATGAATTTTTTTGTAGATACTTTTGCTATTATGCCGCAGTCTAGATCGGTAATGTATGAACTGCTGATAGTGATGAAGAATGTACCAGATTTAAAAATACAAGTACAAGGGCATATTTGCTGTGTGCAAAAAGATTTTCGGGATCTGAGTACTCAAAGAGCTAAAGCCATTTGTAAATTTTTAGAATTTAACGGAATTGAAAAAAGCAGAATGACTTTTGTTGGTTTTGCAAGTACAAAGCCTTTATATACTTTGCCTGAAAAAAACGAAGCAGAACGAGAAGCAAACCGCCGCGTTGAAATTGAAATTATTGCAAATTAAAAGGAGTTTTTGATTTCAGATTTCAGAATTAAAAATTGAATTTTATATTGCTTTTTGCTATTGGTTTTTGTCATTGATATTGCTATTGTATAATTGTCACATTAAAATTATCTTTGCCCCACATACACACAACTAAAAAATGAGTTCAGATACTTCAAAAAGATATGCACAGCGTGGTGTTTCGGCATCCAAAGAAGATGTGCATAACGCCATTAAAAATATTGACAAAGGTTTATTTCCACAGGCATTTTGTAAAATTGTTCCTGATTATTTAACTCAGGACGAAGATTACTGTCTTATAATGCATGCTGATGGAGCTGGAACAAAATCCTCTTTGGCTTACATGTACTGGAAAGAAACCGGTGATATTTCGGTTTGGAAAGGTATTGCTCAAGATGCTTTAATCATGAATATTGACGATTTATTGTGTGTAGGAGCTACCGATAATATTTTACTTTCTTCAACCATTGGCAGAAACAAAAATGTAATTCCAGGCGAAGTTTTATCCGCAATTATTAATGGAACTGAAGAACTTATAAAAGAACTAGATTCTTTTGGGGTAACTATTCATTCAACAGGAGGAGAAACTGCCGATGTCGGTGACTTAGTAAGAACCATAATTGTGGATTCTACTGTAACTGCAAGAATGAAACGTTCCAAAGTAATTGATAATGCTAACATAAAAGCGGGTGATGTTATCGTTGGATTGGCTTCTTTTGGTCAGGCAACTTACGAAAAAAGCTATAATGGAGGCATGGGAAGTAACGGATTGACTTCTGCTCGTCACGATGTCTTTGGAAAATATTTAGCTGCTAAATATCCAGAGAGTTATGATGCAGCAGTTCCAAGCGAATTGATTTATTCAGGGCAGGTTCAATTGACAGATGCCGTTGAGAATTCACCAATAGATGCAGGACAATTAGTACTTTCTCCAACTAGAACGTATGCGCCAATCATCAAGAAAATTTTAGATAAATATACTTCACAGGAGGTGCACGGAATGGTGCATTGCAGTGGAGGCGCTCAGACAAAAATTTTGCATTTTGTTCAAAATCTTCATATAATAAAAGATAACTTATTTCCAGTTCCGCCTTTGTTTCAATTGATTCAGGAGCAATCAAAAACAGATTGGAAAGAAATGTATCAGGTATTCAACTGCGGTCACAGAATGGAAATATATGTTCCGGAGGCTATTGCACAGGATATTATCGCTATCTCAAAATCTTTCAATGTTGATGCGCAGATTGTAGGTAGAGTAGAAGCTTCGGATGCTAAGAAATTGACTATCAACAGCGAATACGGTACTTTCGAATATTAAATATTGTTTTATGTGGTTTAATGTTGTTTAAAATTGTTTAAACAAGATCAAACTTTTAAACTCTTAAACTTTTAAAATTTTTCAAAATGTACGAACTACTTTTTTGGCAATATCAGGAAGGAATTTATCTAAACCATCATTTGGTTTATGAAGCTTTGGTAGAACAGCAAGAAGTAGAAGGTCTTGAAATACTTCCTGTCGATGTTATTTTAAACAGAATCAACAGTGTGTTTTCAACTTGGGAAAAAGTTGATGAAAACAGCTGGAAAAATACCAAAGGGAAAGGTGCTTTTCACGTTAAAACAACGTCGCAAAGTATTCAGATTGATTGCTACGGAACTGAAGGCAAGACAATGAATCTTCTTTCCGATACTTTGGAAGAATTCAAATGTCCGCTCTATGATCCGCAAGTTCCAGTGCGTTATGATGAAATGAACGAATAGTTTTTTTAGGAGCTAATCCAGCTATTCGTTACAAGTCCTCGCATAAAACATTATTTTTCTAAGTCATAAAAGGAGCTTCCGTTTGTCGCTCTTTTATAACAAGAAAAATTAATGTTTTATACTGTGGGCTTTTCACTTCTATCTGGGCTAGGATATCAGTCATAATTTATGACAAAAGGGAATATTTTTTTAAATTAGCTCAAAAATATAATGACTTCTTCACAAATCCCTCAAAATACAATTCTCGAAGACGAATTCGTTTTACTGCGCCCTTTAGAATTGACAGATGTTGATAATTTTCTGGACATTTCCCTGAATGAACCAGAAACATGGAAATACTCTTTAGTTCCTGCTGACGGAAAAGAAAACTTAATAAATTATATTCAGTTAGCTCTAAAAGCCAGAGAAAATAAAACGGAATTTCCTTTTATTGTGTATGATAAAAAATCGGGTAAATATGCCGGAAGCACCCGTTTTTACGATATCAATTTCGCTTTCAAAACAGTTCAGCTGGGTTATACTTGGTATGGAAAAGATTTCAGAGGAACAGGACTTAATAAGCACTGTAAATTTCTTTTATTACGTTTCGCTTTTGAAACACTTGGAATGGAGCGTGTAGAATTTCGTGCCGATAATAATAATGATCGGAGTATTGCAGCAATGAAAAGTATAGGATGCAAAGTGGATGGCGTTTTGCGCAGTAACATGCCGACTTATCAAAGCGATGTCCGCCGTGACAGTATTATATTGAGTATTTTAAAAGAGGAATGGTTTGGCGGTGTTAAGGAGAATCTGATAAAAAAGCTTTAACTTATTGGCTGTTGCTTTTTTGGGTAATTTTATACATTTTGTTTCTTAGGAAAACTAATATGGAATGTACTTCCTTTTCCTTCCTCGCTTTCAGCCCAAATATGGCCTTTGTGTTTTTCAACAAACTCTTTGCATAGAACTAGTCCTAAACCTGTACTTGGCTCATTTTCGGTGCCAACACGGTTATTTTTTGTGTCTGTTTTGAACAAGTCATTAATCAGATCCTGATGCATTCCAATTCCTGAATCTTTGATTGTGATAGTTACTTTCGTTGAATGTTCGAATGCATGAATATTAATCCTTCCCTTTTTTGGAGTAAATTTTATAGCGTTCAAAACAATGTTTCGAATTACAGCCTGAAACATATTTTTATCTGAAAATAGTATAAGATCACTAGGAATTTGAGTATTGATGCTTATTTCTTTTTTCTCGGCAATGCTGTTGAATGTGATAATACTTTCCGAAACTGTAGGTTCCAATGGATACTCCTTTGGCTCAAATGGTACTAAGTTTTGTTCCATACGGGTCCACTCTAATAAATTTTCTAAAAGATTGAAAAGATTTTTTGCAGAGCTTCTCAAATTAGATGCTGCAAATTTTATCTCCTCATTACTCATATCATCAATATCTTCTGCCATTAACTCTGTCAGTCCAAGAAAGCCATTGAAAGGCCCTCTCAAATCATGAGCTATGATGGAATAAAATTTATCTTTTTGTAAATTAATATTAGAAATTATGGTGTTTTTTTCTTTAAGGAGTTCGTTATTTTTTCTTTTTGAAATGTATAAATACAAAAACAATACTAATAAAAGGGCAACAGAAATAGATGTGATAATTAACAGATACACTTTTTTGGTGTCACTGTTTATTTTTAGAGTTTGTATTTCTATTTGTTTGTCTCTTAAATCAATTTCTCTTTGAAATTCCAGGTTGGCCATCTTTTTTTCGCTGTCCTTTGAGAATATTGAATCTTTTATTGTTGAATATTTTTCAAAAGAATCGAAAGCCATTTCAGTATTACCTTTGATTTTATACCCTTTTGACAGATAAAAATAGGTGTCTTGGATGTTCTTCAGGGAGTTGTATTCTATGAATTTTTTTAAAACATTCTCAAGAATACTAATGGATTTTTCAAGATAGTCATTTTTATTGCCTGCATATTTTTCATCTTGTGACATTAAGTAATAGGCACGGCCAAGTTCGTAATGATTATAGGTATTATACAGATTTGAATCGTCGTTATAAGTGCTTATTGACTTATTTAGCATTTCAATTCCTTTTTCATAATTTTTTATGTTGATATAGCAAATGCCAATATTGGTGAGATTGATGCCAATACCAGTAGCTTCTTCATTTTTTTTGTTGATTATAAGAGCTTTGTAAAAGTAGGTTAGTGCTTTTTTATACTCTTTTTTTTGCAGATAAACATCCCCTATGTTATTTAGAAGGAGAGAAACATTTCTGTCTTTTTGTGTCTGATAGCTTAGTTTTAATGCTTTATTGTAAAAAACAAGACCTTGCTTATAATTTTTTAGGTCTATGTAAATTAACCCGATATTATTATATAATGTGGTGAGTGTTTTAAGGTCATTCGTTTTTTCGCTGATTTCAAGAGCTTTATAAAAACTTTTTAAGGCATGTGGATAGTCAGATTTTATTTCATAAGCGGTGCCTAAATTTGTATAGGCTAAGCCAATCTGTTCATCATCACTTATTTTTTTTGCGTATGATAATCCCTGATTCGCATAGCTGATTGCTTTGTCAGGACCAATATATTCCGAATAGGCAGAAAGTTTTATTAATATATCCGTTTTTTGAGACTCATCTTCTGTTTGTTTTAATGCTGTTTTTAATGAGTCAATAGTTTTATTATCATTATTTTGCGCCTGAATTTTACAGATGCAGGTAGTTAAAAAAAGAAATAAATAAAAGATACTCTTTTGAAACATTTATAATGAATTTTTTTTCAAAAATACACTAATTTATGTTAGCTATTTGGAAAAGAAAAATAAAAACAGGAACCTTTATCCACTTTGCTCTCAATCCAAATTTTGCCTCCATGTTTTTCTGTAAATTCCTTACAGAGAATTAATCCTAATCCAGAGCTGGGTTCATCTTCAGTTCCTTTTCGGTTATTTTTTATATCCAGTTGAAAAATATTTTCTAGCATCTTGGCATCCATTCCTATTCCAGTATCGCAAATTGAAAAAATTGTGTTATTAGTTTCTTGTTTGCCTTGTATTTTTATAATACCGTCTCTAGGTGTAAACTTTATAGCATTTGCTAAAATATTTCTGATAACAGATTGTAAAATATGATAATCTGCATAGATTTTTGATGATTCGTCTATTGCAGTTTCAATGCGTATATTTTTTTTATCAGCAGTATTTTGTAGAGTTGCCGTACTTTCATTTACTGCTTTGAGCAAATTATGTTTTTTGGGTATAAATGGAATTAGTCCTTGTTCCATTCTGGACCATTCCAGTAGATTGTCCAAAAGGCGGTTCAAATTATGAGCAGAGTTTTTCATATTAACTGCTGCAAATTGAATTTCTTCTTTATCCATATTGTCAATATCTTCGGCTAATAGTTCTGACAGGCCTAGAAACCCGCTGAAAGGCCCTCTCAGATCATGAGCAATAATGGAAAAGAACTTGTCTTTTTGTTTATTAATGTTTGATATTTCCTTGTTCTTGTTTATTAGTAATCTGTTTGTTGACCTTTTTGATATGTACAGATAAAAAAATAGGACGAAGAGTATTGCTACGAAAAACATTACAATAACCAGAAAATATACTTTTTTTGAATCGTTGTTTATTTTGAGTTTTTGTATTTCAATTTGTTTATCACGTAAGTCTATTTCTCTGATAGATTGTAGATTAGTTAGTTTGTTTTTGCTTTCATTTGAAAATAAAGAATCCTGTAACGCATTGTGTCTTTCAAAATAATTCAAGGCTAAATTGTATTTTTCCTGCGCTTTGGTTGTTTTATAAAGTTCTAAATAGCAGGCACTCAATCTATCCTGTATTCCAGCCTCTGAAAATAACTGAACAGCATTATTTAGATGTTCACTAGATTTCTCCAATAAATTTTCTTTGTCTTTTAAATTTTCTAAAGCTATTTTGTAGTAAGTAATACCTGTTTCCATGTAGGTATTTCCTATGTTATAGGTCTGTCCCGTATCAAAACTGGCTAATGCCTTTTTTAAATTGTCTAGACTTTTTGTATAATTTTTTTGATCAGAATTTATCTTTCCAATTTTTGAGTAAGAATATCCTAAACCGTTCAGGTCATTCATTGAAAGATTTAAGTCTTTTGATCTGTTATAATATTTAAGAGCTTCATCATATTTTTTTTGTACATAATAATTTAGGGCTATATTATTAAGGTTGTAAACCATTAATATTTTATTACCACTTTGTTTGTTTATTTTATATGCTTTATTAAAATAAATAAAGGCCGAATTGTATTTTTTCATTTCAATATATACTAATCCAATATTATTGAAAGCACCCGAAATACCGTTTTGGTTTTTCAATTCCTGATAGGTAATTAATGACTTATAAAAATAGTTAATTGCATTGTCATAGTCTGTTAGTACCCATTGGCAAACGCCTAAATTGTTGTTTGAAAGTGCTATTCCCTTCTTCCACTTAATTTTCACTGCTAGTTTAAGTGCAGTCTCACCATACGGTATTCCTTCTTTTGGATTGGTATAAAAATAGCTGCTGGTTATTCGGTTTAGAATATTGATTTTGGCAGTATCTGTTATTGCTCCCTGCAATAAAGCTTTTAATTCATCCACAGATTGGGAATACTGTTCTGGTTTTTGGGGTATTTTTTTTAATGTTTTAGATGATAGGGCACTATATTTTTCTTTATTTTTCGAATCCGATTTTGACATCAAAAGATATACATCACTTAATTTTTTAAGTGAATTGTTAATGTTTTCGGTTTGAGTTTTGTCAAAGTTTTTTAAAGCTCTCAAAAAATTAGAAACAGCTTTCTCATACATTTTCTGTTTTGAATAAATTTCACCAATACGGCTAAGGCAGTATGCATATCCGTTTGGGTCATTTACCTCCAAATTAATTCTGAGTGACTGCTCATAATATTCAATAGCTTTTTTGAAATTATTTTGTTGGAAGTAAACACCGGCTATGTCATTTAAATTATAAACGATTGCTTTTTTGCTGTTTATGGATTTGTTGATTTTTAATGCCTTTTCTAAGTAAGAGATAGCTTCGATATATTTTTTTTGTGCTAAATAAACAAAAGCAATATTTTTGAGTGTCCCTGAAATTTTTACCTGATTTCGCGTCTGTTTATTTAAAAGAAGCGCTTTTTGTAAATAAGTGTGCGCCTCTGAATAGTTAGACAATGTTTGATTGCAGATTCCTAAATTTTCATTTCCATCTGCCATTCCTTTTATCCATGATTTTTTTTCGGCTAATGCCAAAGCTTTATTTCCATACAGCAATCCTTCTTCAGCTTCAGAATATTTATATGCAGAAGCAATTTCGTTGAGGATATTAATTTTTGCAGTATCGGTAGCTGTCTTTAGAATCTCTGATTTTAAATTACTAATATATTGAGGATTTTGACTTTGGCCTTTTGCAGCGGTAAATGCTATTACAATACTAAGTAATGCTGTTTTTATTTTGTAAAGACTTATCATTTAATGACTTATTTATGAGATTTCTTGTAATGATACCTTATATGCTACGACAAAAATTACGCCAAAATTATTTAATAATAGACTAAATATCAATATAATCGATGAAATACATGTTTGAATGTTGTTTGTATTATTAATATGTCTTTTAGAATGCTTTCTTAATTAAATTATGTGGTTTTAAGACTAAAGCCATGATTTTGATTTTTTCTTTATAAAGGTTAATTTATAGAGGCATTTATACCATTTAATCTTTGAAAACACCGTAAAAAGCTTTTAAGTAAAATTCATATCCTGTAATTGATTTTATCAAGTCCCCTTCTAAGTTTTCTATAATTTGGTCCATTTTATTTTCTAATGTTTCTAAAGTGTCAAATAT
>CAUPJC010000028.1:0-68539 GCA_963511475.1 uncultured Flavobacterium sp. | reverse complement strand
TTAGCTGTCATGGAGAAAAAAATGGTTCTATTGCCATAACTAACAGCACAGGTTCAACAGTCGTAATTACCAATAGTGCCAATGAGGCTGTTTCAAGCACAGGACTACCAGCTGGAACCTATACTTTAACCGCCACAGCTCCCAACGGAAACAACAGCGGATTCTGTACTGCAACTTCACAAGTAACCATCACTCAGCCAGAAGTATGTGTTTCTGTAAGCGGTATTGCGACAAATGTTAGCTGCCATGGAGAAAAAAATGGTTCTATAGCGGTAACCAACAGTGCTGGTTCTACCGTAGTGATTACCAATGATGCTAACCAAACGGTTTCCGCTACAGGACTACCAGCTGGAACCTATACTTTAACCTCCACAGCTCCCAACGGAAACGCCAACGGATTCTGTACTGCAGCATCGCAGGTCATTATCAGCCAGCCAAGCGCAGTCTTGAGTGCTACATCTGTAATTATTAATAACAACAATTGTACTAACTGCAGTAATGGTTCAATAAACCTTACTGTTACTGGAGGCACAGAGCCTTATACTTTCTTATGGTCAAATGGAGCTACTACTGAAGACATAGCAAATTTGACAAAGGGTTCATACAGTGTTGAAATTAAAGACAAAAACGGTTGTATCGTAAATTACACTTTCATAATTTCAGAATCAAGTATTAATATAACCAAAGACGGTAACTACGTTGACAGCAATCAAGATGGCATAACCAACGCAGGAGATATTGTAAAATACAGCTTTGTAATTACAAATACAGGAACTGTAGATCTTACCAATCTGACTATTACTGACAATAATGCCGTGGTTACCGGTGGTTCAATTCCAGCTCTGCTTATAGGAACATCAGACTCAACTACATTCTCAGGAACACATGTCATTACACAGGATGACATCAATACTGGTTATGTGTATAATTTAGCAACAGTAACAGCTAAAGATCCTGAAGATAAACCTGTAACGGATACTTCTTCTGACCCTACGCCTTGTACTTCCTGTCCAATTGACAATGAATGCCCAGATTGTACCATTACTCCTTTAACTCAATCACCTAAATTAGAAGTAATAAAAACTGCAACAACTGCTAGTTATAGTAAAGTTGGGGATATAATTAATTATACAATTACCATTAAAAACAGCGGTAATCAGACTTTACATCAAATAATTGTAAAAGATCCGCTAACAGGATTGGATACTACTATAGCCTTTTTAGAGCCAGGTACTAGTTCAGAGTATACTCAAAGTTATACAGTAACTCAAGAAGATTTAAATAAAGGTTCGGTGACTAATGTAGCAACAGCCGATGGATTAACTCCAAACAATACTCCTATTAGTGCTACAGATGATGAAATCGTTAACGGAAAAACAAATCCGATTGATGCTGTTGATGATAATGCAGGAACAATAGTTGGCGTGAACCAAATTACGCCAAATGTAATCAACGTTTTTACTAATGATACTTTGAATGCATTAGCTGTAAATCCAGCTGATGTAATTTTAACAATCTTGACATCAAATCCATTCTTACTATTGAATCCTGACGGTTCGATAGATGTATTGCCTGATGCTCCTGTTGGCACGCAAACAATGATTTATCAAATTTGTGAAAAATTAAACAGCACCAATTGTGATACTGCTGTCATAACAGTTACAATAGAAGGTCCAACTATGACTGTAGCAGGAGAAACTATTTGTATCAATGATGCGCCTTACTTTAGTTATACAGCAGCTGCAAATAATTTCACACCAGTACATGGATTAACATTAACTTGGGCTGACAGTAATAATAATGTAATTGCAACAATGACCAATTTACCATTGAACGGCAGAGTATTATGGCCAGGAACTGTAGTAGATGATAACGGTAATGGTATAGATTGGCCTGGCTGGATTTTGACAGATAATAAATGGATTGAAGGCGCTGATGGTTTTGAAAATCTAAGACCAACAGCCTATATAACCTTTACTCTAAATCCTAGTCAGACAATTACAGCTAATTATCCGCCTTCAAATCCCAGATGTACTTCCAGACCGACATTTAAAATTGATGCAGTTGACGATACTGCTGGTCCAATTGATGGTATAAATGGTGCTGTAAATGTGCTTAATGTATTTAATAATGATACTTTAAATACTATTGCTGTAAATCCAAACGATGTTACGCTGACATTAGTAAGACCTGATCCTACAGGCTTTATGACTATGAATCCTGATGGTTCAATAGATCTAAAAGAGGGTGCACTGGCAGGTACTTACACATTAGTATATCAAATTTGTGAAAATGCTGACTTTGGTAATTGCGACACAGCAATTGTGACCATAAATGTTATTTGTAATAATACAACCAAAATGGCAGGTATGGTTTTCAATGCAGGAACAAATACTCCTTTGGCAAATGTTCCTGTAACCTTAATTCCGCAAGGGACTACCACCGGACCAATTCTAATCAGTATTACAAATGCACAAGGGCATTACAACTTTACAGGAATGCCTGCTGGTGATTATTTACTGCAAGTGCAGGATGCTAATCTAAATAGTGCCTATGAACTATATCCTGTAGATTCCAGTTTGTTTTTTACATCTTTAGAAGTTTGTAAATATCAATTTCATGATTTTGGATATGACAAATCCGACTTACCTGTCTTAGGAGATTTTGTATGGTATGATACAAATAATAATGGTATTCAAGATGAATGGTTTGATGCTAATAATGATAATCTGGTTACTCAGAATATTCCAGATTCCAACGGATCTTTCGATTACAGTAAATGGGAATGGATTGACCTTAATGGTGACGGAAGTTATAAAGGAGAAATGAATGTTGGTGAATTGAATGCTGCGGGTTTTGGTAATGCAAAATCGTCAAATTTATTTGTGACAGGCCCAAACAATTATTCTGATAGTGTTATTATCGGTATACAAGGGTATTGGAGAAATAGACCAGATGAACGTGCTTTTGGTAATTATTCGGTCGAATTAAAAATGGATGCCAACTTAGAGGCTCAATCTTCAGCTATGAATGCTACAGGATTAGTAAAAATTATTCCAAGTACAAATAAAAACACAAATTCAAATAAAAACAATAAAGCAGTAAGCTTTGAAGTGTGCAGTCCTACAAATGAAAACCCTCAAGTCGCAGATATTACAGCAATAGATAAAGTTCATCTAGATTTAGATTTTGGCATTAGCTGTAAAATGTTTGCTAATATCCAAGCTGTCAATGATGTTTATAATGTGACTCAATGTTCAATTCTTGAGGAGCTTCGGAATGCAGTAAGCAACGATTTACTTAATGGAATACCAGCAGCTATTAGTGCTTTTAAATTTAAATTATTAACTAGTTCGGTTGAAGCTATTACTATTGATAACACTGGAAATGTATCATTTGCAAACGGTATAGCTGTAGGTCAATACACATTTGATTATGAAGTCTGCGAAGCTGCAAACCCTACCAATTGCTCAACAGCAACTATTACTATTAACGTTGCTGGAATAGAGCCCATCACTATTGCTAGTGAAGCTTGTAATGATGATACTACCCCTATTGATCTTTCTAAATTACTTCCTCCTGGTATTCCAACAGATGGTACTTGGATTGATACAGAAAACACTGGAGGACTAATTGGTAACATTTTAAATGCAGTAGGAATCCCTGTTAACAAATACACATTTGAATACAAAACTCAAGGCAGCTGTCCAAGAAGCATATTTCTAACAATGGATATAAATGATGACTGTAAAGTACTGCCTTGTAAAAGTATAGTCATTCATAATGCACTCTCTGCAAACGAAGATGACAAAAATGATTATTTCCAAATTGAAAATATAGAGAATAATGATTGCTATAAAAACTTCAAAGTAGAAATATTTAACCGTTGGGGGATATTAGTTTTTGAAAAAGAAAATTATAATAACGAAGGCAATGCATTTAGAGGGCGATCAGAAGGCAGAACAACCATCAATAAAAATGAAGGTTTACCAACTGGAACATACTTTTATATCATAAGTTACGATACCGTTGATGGCGCTAAAATTCAAAACATTAAAAAAGACGGTTATTTATATTTAATAAAATAAACAGAATAAAATACTCTGGACTCTGTAATTGTCCAGAGTATTTTACATCCCTCAATTAAAAATCCTCAAAACTAAGCTATTATAAGAAATAGCATTTTTAACCAACAAATAGCTAACTATGAAAACAAAACTATTTTCAATCCTTATAATGTTTACAGCCATTGCAGGTTTTGCACAGCAGGATGCTCAATATACTCAATATATGTACAATACAATAAATGTAAATCCAGCATATGCAGGCTCAAGAGGAGCGTTAAGTTTTTTTGCATTGCACCGTACACAATGGGTAGGACTTGATGGCGCACCAATTACAAATACGATTTCTGTAAATACACCTTTTAATAACACTAAACTCGGAGCTGGTTTTTCAATCGTAAATGATGAAATAGGCCCTTCAACTTCTAATTCCATTTCAGCTGATATTTCGTACACTATTCCAGTATCTGAGTCGTTCAAATTATCATTTGGTATAAAAGGAACAGCCAACCTTTTCAATATAGATATAAATAAATTGAATCCAGGAGACCAAACAGATCCGCAATTTCAAAATTTTGACAATAACTTTTCTCCAAACATTGGTACTGGTGTTTATTTACATTCAGACAAAGCTTATGTTGGTTTTTCAATCCCTGATTTCATAGAAACCGATGCTTATAATGATAATGATGTCGCTATTTACAAAGAAAAAATAAATTACTACTTAATTGGTGGATATATATTTGACTTATCTCCATCCGTAAAATTCAAGCCCGCTTTTATGACTAAACTGGTTGAAGGTTCTCCTTTACAAGTTGATGTATCTGCCAATTTTATGCTAATTGACAAATTAACTATCGGTTTAGCCTACCGATGGAGTGCTGCGGTGACTGGGATGGTTGGGTTTCAGATTTCAGATGCTTTCTACGTAGGATATTCTTATGATTTTGAAACTACTTCACTTGATAATTATAATTATGGCTCTCATGAATTATTCTTACGCTATGAAATATTCCAAAAAAGCAGCAAAATGGTAACTCCTAGATTCTTCTAATAATAAAATATCTTTTATAAAAATAAAAACAGGTATAATAAAAAATAAAATAATCCATTACATACTGATTATCACTCTATCATTATTTAATTATCAAATTCGAATAAAATTTAGAGCACTTTAAAAATAAATATTATGAAAAACATTACAGTACTTTATCTTACTATACTCAATCTTTTTGTAATATCTGCCTATGCTCAAAAAGGAAAAATAGCGAGTGCAGACAAAAAATATGACAAATACGCCTATATTGACGCCATAAAAACATATGAACGAATAGCCGAAAAAGGCTATGAATCTCCAGATATATATCAAAAAATAGGCAATGCATACTTCTTTAACTCTGAGTTAGACAAAGCCTATAAATGGTATGATAAATTATTTCAATTAACTGCAAAAGCTGATCCAGAATATTATTATAGATATGCATTTTGTTTAAAATCTGTTGGACAAAATGAAAAAGCAAAAGAGATGCTGTCAATTTACAATGAGAAAACTGGGAATAAAAGCAAAGGAGTGTATTATGCCAAAGACATTAATTATTTGGATAAAATAAAAGAAAATTCAGGCCGATATAAAATAAAAGATGCTGGTATCAATACTCATTATTCAGATTATGGCAGTTCATTTTATAATAATAAATTGGTTTTTACATCATCAAGAGATACTGGAAGTTTAGGACAGAGAAAGCACAGCTGGACTGATCAATACTTTACAAACCTTTATGAATCAAACTTAACAGGAGATTCATTAACTCCAGAAAAAGCAGCGAAATTTTCCAGAAAGGTCAAATCAAGATTTCATGAGGCAAGTGCTATATTTTCTAAAGACGGTAAAACAATGTATTTTACCAGAAATAATTATTTAGATGGAAAAAAAGGAAAAGATGAAAATAAAGTTACTCTGATCAAAATATACAAAGCCCGTTTTGAAAATAATGATTGGACAGCCATTTCGGAGTTACCATTCAACAGCAATAATTACAGAACAGGACATCCTTCACTAAGCCCCGATGAAAAGACTTTGTATTTTGTTTCGGATATGCCGGGAGGTTTTGGCGAATCTGACATCTATAAAGTGAGCATCAACAGCGATGGATCTTATGGAAATCCTATAAATTTAGGAAATATAATTAATACTCCGGGTAAAGAAACATTTCCATTTGTGACTGATGAAAATGAAATTTATTTTGCATCAGACACACATGCCGGACTTGGTGGTTTAGATATATTTGTTTCCAGAATAAACCCAGACGGAACATTTGATGAGGTTCAAAACGTAGGTGCTGACGTAAATTCTGCCAAGGATGATTTCGCTTATCTAATTAATACACAAAAGCGAATTGGATTCTTCTCCTCCAATAGAAACGGAGGAAAAGGATATGATGATATCTACCAATTTTTAGAAACAAAAAGGCTCACTCCAAAATGTAAGCCCGAATTAAATGGAACTGTTACCGATTTAGTAACAGGCCAGCCAATATCTAATGCAAAAATTACTCTTTATGATGATATGCATAAAGTGGCAAATACAACAGAATCAGATGACAAAGGATACTATACCTTTGCTGTAGAAAACAAAAAAACATTTAGTGTAAGAACTGAAAAAGAAGACTATAGCGCTGCTGAAAAAACAGTTATGGTAAAAGCTGATGTATGCAAAACTCAATTAGATTTAGCTCTTGAAAAAACTTTATGCAAAGTGGCTGTTGGCGATGATTTAGGTAAATGTTTTGGCATTAAATGGATATATTTTGATATGAATAAAATAAATATTAGACCCGAAGCAGCCTTAGATTTATCCAAAATATTAGATGTAATGAGTCAATATCCAAACATGAAAATAGATATCCTTTCACATGCTGACAGCCGAGCTTCTTTCAAATACAATGAGAATTTATCGCAAAAGAGGGCAGAATCAACCAAAGAATGGCTAATCCAACATGGTATTAGTCCAGATAGGTTAACCTCGAAAGGGTATGGTGAAGCACAATTAGTCAACAAATGTTCTGATGGCGTAAAATGTACTGAAGAAGAACATCAGCAAAACAGACGCAGTCAGTTCATAATAAATGTATTATAAAACAGAAAAACTACCTAATGGTAGTTTTTCTGTTTTGTAAGAATAGATATACTGCTAGATTTTTACAAAAATATTAGTATAATATTTTTTTCCAGTAGAAGGACTTTCTCTAATTGAAATTCCAAAATGAGTAAAATCTCCTTCAATATTTTCTTTATGACCTTCACTTTTTAGCCAAGCATCAAAAACACCTTGTGAACTATTATAATTATAGGCAACATTTTCACTTACATTTTTAGCTCCAAAAACCTTCATTATATTGGTTGAACGGGTTTCGAAATCATCATGGTTTACAACATTGTTTGCAATCATATAATCATCATGTTCTTCAGATTTATGTGAAACATGATTAATTTTTTCTAAAGCATTCAATCCTTTACTAATTCTATAATTATTTATCAAAGCCATGGTTTCTAATTCTATGGGAGTATAATCATAGCTCAAAACAATTGCGGGAGTATCTAAAGCAGTTTCTGTGGCAGGAATATCCTCAGCTGAGCAAGAAACTATAAAACACAAAATAAAAGCAAAAAAAGAAAAACGAAAACATTTCAATTCCATGGTATCGGTAAATTAGAATTCAAAGCAGATTGTGGGGCAAACTCCTTTAAGATTAAGACTTTAGTAAATTTATTATTCAAATAAACTCACAATTCTTTGAATTACAAAATAAAACCGATGAAATGCATTAATTACAATAATATATATATATATTTCTTATGTTATGGAGCTAAACGAGAAATTTTCCACGAATAATCTTCCTCAAGCTTATATCGAATCCGATCATGCAGACGATTGGGTCTTCCCTGCCAAAATTCGACCTCCAATGGTGCTACCAAATAACCGCCCCAATGTTCAGGACGAAGTATTTCTTTTCCCTCAAAATCTCTTTCTAATTGTTTTAAATTCTCTTCCAGAAAAGTTCGGGAGGGTACAATCTCACTTTGATTGGAAACTATTGCTCCCAGTTTACTGCCATCTGGTCTCGATTCAAAATAACCATCAGAATTATTTTCAGAGGTTTTCTGAGCAATTCCTTTTATAATCACCTGACGTTCGAGGCTTTCCCAAAAAAAAGAAAGACAAACATTTGGATTATTAGCTATAGCCCTGCCCTTCTCCGAGTTATAATTGGTATAAAAAGTAAATCCTTCCTCGCTAAATTTCTTTAATAAAACGACACGCGATTTAGGAAACCCATCCAATCCAATTGTAGAAACTGTCATTGCATTGACTTCACCGCTTCCTTCAAATGCTTCAACTTCATGAAACCATCTATTGAAAAGATTTATCGGATCCTCCGGAATTGAAGATTCTAACAATTCGCTTTTTTCGTATGATTTTCTATAATTGCTTAAATCATTCATCTTAATTTGTTTTATATATTAAAACTCAAAACTTTTACCATCATCAGCCAATAATACTTCTTTAAAGACAGTTTCTGCTTCCTCTTTAAATAAACCAATATTATCATAACGGGTAGAATAATGTCCTAAAATTAATTGCTGCACATTGGCTTTCAAAGCAATCCTTGCTGCTTCTTTGGCAGTTGAATGCATTGTTTTGGAAGCCAGATTTTCTTCAGAATCCAAAAATGTGGATTCATGATACAAAATGGAAACATTTTCAATTATTGGAATTATGTCTTCATTGTATTTGGTATCCGAACAAAAAGCATAACTCAAAGCAGGATCAGGATCGAATGTTAATTTGCTGTTATCAATAACTCGACCGTCTTCGAGCGTGATGTCTCTTCCATTTTTAATATTCTGGTAATAGCAAGTGTCAATTTCAAAATCTTGAACCGCATTCATATCGAGTTTACGCTCACCTAATTTTTCCTGAAACAAAAATCCATTAGTATAAATGCGATGCTTTAAAGGAATTGTTTTGACAATTACTTTTGCATCTTCAAAAATAATTTCGCTTTGCTTAGATTCTAATTCATGAAAAAACAATTGATAATTTGTCCATGAATTAGACAATCGCAATTGCAGATCAATTATTTCTTCTACTCCTTTTGGACCATAAATATGTAAATCAGTAGTTCGCCCCAAAAGTGCAAAAGTAGAAATCAAACCTACCAATCCAAAAAAATGATCCCCATGCAGATGTGAAATAAAAACATGATTAATTTTGGAAAATTTTAATTTGTTTTTACGCAGCTGTACTTGAGTTCCTTCACCACAGTCAATTAAAAAAAGTCTGTTCTTTATTTCTAAAACCTGAGACGTTGGGTTTGTTAAAGTACGGGGAGTTGCGGCATAACAGCCAAGAATTGTTAGTTTCAATTGTTTTTTTGTTTAAAATATTGTTTAAAATGGTTTAAACTTGTTTAAGCTGGTTTAACTCAGTTTTAATCTTCAAAATTACATATACACAATCATTCAACAATTTTAAACATTTAAACTTTAAATAATTTTAAACTTTTTAAAATCCTAAGTCTCTTTCAATTTCATCCATCTCAATTAAATCCTGAGCTTCTAATTGAGTAGGCACAACAATAATAGATTGGGGAACTTTATTAAAATCAATATTCTCAACAACCAAGACTACTGATTTTTTTGCTTTTTTATGTTTTTTGGACAAATCAGAGAAAATTTTAATTGATTTCACATCAACCGTTTTATCATGTGAAATATCTAAAATAAGGTTATGATCTTTGAAACTGTTGTACTGATCATTCAATTTTTCTAAAAAGGCAGTAATATCTCCTTCCGTATCTTTAATTATAATAGTATGTCCTTTAGCAGTAACTTTCATGTATGCAGAATTTATTTAATTTTTGAAGCCAAAAGATAGATAACAGCCATTCTGATAGCGACACCATTTTCTACCTGATTTAAAATTACAGATTGTTGAGAATCAGCAACGTCACTTGTAATTTCCACACCCCTGTTTATTGGACCAGGATGCATAATTACAATTTCTTTATTTAATGAATCCAGTAATGCTTTATCAACTCCATACTGCTGAGCATATTCTCTAGTTGACGGAAAAAAATTTACATCCATTCTTTCATTTTGAACTCTTAACATATTAGCTACATCACACCATTCAAGTGCTTTGCGCAAATTAGGCTCAACAGTTACTCCAAGTGATTCTATATATCTTGGGATAAGTGTTTTTGGCCCGCAGACTTTAACTTCGGCACCTTGCATCTGCAAAGCGTATATATTTGAAAGAGCAACTCTTGAATGCAGAATATCTCCAACAATTACCACTTTTTTCCCTGCTACATCTCCTAATTTCTCTCTTATGGAATAACTGTCCAATAAAGCTTGTGTTGGATGTTCATGAGCTCCATCACCAGCATTAACAATACTTGCTTTAACATTTTTAGATAAAAAATAAGCAGAACCAGGATTTGAATGCCTCATGACTACCATATCAACTTTCATCGAGAGAATATTGTTAACAGTATCAATTAATGTCTCTCCTTTTTTTACTGAAGACTGTGCCGCTGAAAAACTAATGACATCAGCAGATAATCTTTTTTGAGCTAATTCAAATGATAATTTTGTTCGTGTACTATTTTCGAAAAAAATATTGGCAATTGTAATATCACGTAATGAAGGTACTTTCTTTATAGGACGATTAATAACTTCCTTAAAATGATCGGCAGTTTCAAAAATCAGGTTGATATCATTTTCATTAATATATTTTATACCTAATAAATGATTTACACTTAATTCGCTCATTATAATTTATTTTTTTTTCTGATTTTTATAATTATTATATGTTGAAAGCGGTTTATTAATGTTCCAAGTCTAATTGGTCAGTAAATAAACTCCATCTTCTCCATCTTGTTCAGCCCAGCAGACTTTTACTTTTTCGCCGTTAATTGCATCTACCTGACGTCCGCGAAAATCGGGCTGAATAGGTAAATCTCTACTAAAGCGTCTGTCAATTAAGGTCAATAATTCTATTCCCGAAGGTCTTCCAAAAGATTGAATCGCTGTTAAGGCTGCACGAATACTTCTGCCAGTATAGAGCACATCGTCAATAAAAATCACTTTCTTGTCTTCAACCAAAAAATCAATTTGTGTTTTATTGGCTTCGAGAGGCTTATTTGTCCTGCGGAAATCATCTCTAAAAAAAGTGATGTCCAAATAACCTAAAGCTACGCTGGGTAAATGATATTCTTTTTCTAATAATACTTTCAGCCTTTCTGCCAAAAAAGTTCCTCTCGGCTGAATTCCAATCAATACAGTATCTGAAAAGTCAAGATGTTTTTCAATTAATTGACAAGCCAAACGATTCAAAATAATATTGACTTCTTTTGAATTGAGTAACACTTTTTGATTCATATGCAGTAATTATTTGTTTTTAAAAGATTACGGGATTAGTATCATTTTAAAAATGCCTTATTCCATTTATGCGTTTTTAAAACATCCGTAGATTTAGTTGAGCAAATATACAAATTCCGATTTAGGATTTATTCATTAATAGTCTTTAAAAATTTTTTATTCTTTCCAAAAGAAATCCATGTGGCCTTATGCCAAATATATTCTAAAGGACCTTGCTTATGATTTTTTAGCCACCAAGTGCAGAATAACAACTGCAGAACAAACAGAATAATTCCAATTAACAAACTGTATGTCGCGCCAGTATATTCAACAAGTCCTAGTCCGTATCGATAGTAAATAAAAGAGCCTACAATAGACTGCATGATATAATTGGTGAGACTCATTTTTCCAAAAGGGATCAGCTTTGAAAGAATATTGCGGATAGATTCTTTTTGATATAATAATATAAATGCAGAAACCATAAAAATCATAAAAGCAAGATTACTCCAAGATGTGACAATTATCGAAAGGCTATCTACAATCTCTTTTCTAATACTAATTTGAGGTAAAAAGTATTTCAGCGTAAACAAAGGAACAAAAAGAAGAAAAGCATACTGCAAAGCTTTTTTCCAAAAGACAGTACTCTCTATTGATGTTATAAAAAGTTTTCTGCGTCCCATTAATAATCCAAACATGAACAAAGCGGGAGCCTGAAAAAAGCGTCCATTTTCCCAAGACCAAAAAACAGATGCAAATCTCCCTATACTAAGATTTCCTATTGCGTGCTCGATAAAGGAATTATTTTTTAAATACTCCCCCATCATTCCAAAATAACTATTTGATAAATTAGGTATTGGAACATATTCCGGGTTTGCTAACATATAAAAGAATTTCATCCACTCCAGTGGCTGTGCCATTAAAATAACTGCCGTAATAAAAACTGCTTTATCATTCCATTTACAGACAGGAATTAAAACAATTCCTAAAACTGCATAAATCATCAAAATATCGCCTTCGTAAAAAATCGTGTTTACAAAACCAAATCCCAATAACAGCAATAAACGCCAAAGAAATCTTCCTCTAAAATCATTTCCTTTTTTCTCTTGATTATCATTTTGAATATAAAAACTGAAACCAAAGAGCAAAGCAAAAATAGCATAGGATTTTCCGCCAAAAAGAAAAAACAAAGTCTCCCAAATAATTTTATCCAGGACTTTCATCCATTCTGGTAAAAATTCTGGTAAATAATAGTAATCAAAATGTTCAATATTATGCAAAAACATAATGGACATGATAGCAAAACCTCTTAAGGCATCAACAACTTCAATTCTTGGGGCTTTTAAATTTAAAGTACTGTCTGACATAGTAATATTTTAAAAAAATGAGAAAATTGATTTCTCAAAAATATCTTATTTTTCAAACAAATACTAAAAAAATAAAGAGTAATAAAAATTAGCTGAATTAAAATTTATTACTCTATTTTATTATTCGATTTCACTTTCGGGAGCGCCAAGATAGGAAGGCTTTAATCCCCCAGTGTCAATTAAGATTTTTTGAAGAACGATTCCAGCATCCAAAACACGGAAACGGAGTTTATGTATTCCTGGTTTCAAAATAGTATGTGTTGTTGAAGAACGAATGATTTGTTCTGCCTGCCATTTTCCCAGTTCACCTCGGTAATGCCCATTAAAATTTATGGTTTGAGGTTTTTCTCCATCAAATGAAACTTCATACCGCAGTCCTTTATTGCTATTAAAATTAAGTGTTGGAGCCAACAGAAGCTGTACATTAACTTCACCTGTAGAATTCATATTAATTTCATACTCTACAAAGACATTTTCATCAGCCTTTGGATAGGCATTTTGAGGAAAGGTAGTAATTCCGGATTTTGTTTTACCGAAATCAGGAATCACCTCCCAATGGATTCTCTTTGAATCATTAGAAGCAGAAAAATTTTCGGCTTCAATTGAAACATAACCATTGTTTTCTTTAAAAATTTTACTGGTTTTTTTCTCTTTTTCTGAAACATAAATAACCTCAGGCAGTATATTTTTAGGAGAATCGTGCCAGCTTTTGTATCCAATTCGCATTTGATCCATCATATGAGTCCATTTTCCTCCTGCTATTTTATTATTGTATTTATCTTGAAGAATAGAATCACGAGCAAAATAAGTTTTCACTTTGTCAGCGTAATAATTAGCGAGAATATTTTTCTCTTCAGCAAGTTTTCTGTTTTTTGCCTGTGCAAAATACATTTCATAAAGATTACTGCATGCGTCTATAGGATAAAGAACCAGCTGAAAATAAGCATCTTTATATTGATTAGGAATCTCTTCATAAATGCGGTAGGCATCAAGTGCCAAATTTTTATAATCTTTTACAACGGTTTCAAATTCATTATAATTTTCCAGGCTGTAGGTTTGGCTGTCCAGCATTTCAGGGGTTACTCGTCGATTATACCTCGGATAAGTGTTTAACAGCTTCGCAATTTCTTTTGCATGCTGGATGCCGAACTGTTGAGCTGCCCAGTTTTCGGTAAATTCAAAAAGATTTTGGGAACTGAACTGTTTAGGATTCCAAGCCATTTCTAAGAAGAAACTAATAGGGAATTCCATAGGCTTAAGATCACCTACATTCACAATCCAGATTTTATCGACACCGTGCTCATAACTTAAATTCATTTGTTCCCATACTCTTTGAATTGGGCTAATATTAATCCATTTTGAATTTCGCGGTCCTCCAACATAATCAAAATGATAATACATTCCGTATCCTCCTTTATGCAGCGGTTTTGCTGGATCTGGAAGCTTACGCACATTTCCCCAGTTATCGTCACAAAACAGCAAAGTTACATCATCCGGAACCCGCATACCCTGATCATAATAATCCTGAACCTCTTTGTATAACGCCCAAACCTGTGGTGTTTTTTCAGCTTTTTTTCCAGTTATCTTTTCAATAATCTGACGCTGTTCTTTTACAATATTCTCAAGCAAACTAATATTGGTGCCTTCGCCCATTGCTTCATCGCCGTCTCCACGCATTCCAATAGTAACTATTTTCTCCCAGTTTTTACTGCGCTCGATTCCTGTTTTCCAAAATTCATCAAGAACCGCTTTATTTTTAGTATAATTCCAAACATTTGGGAGACTGTTTTTTTTAATATATCGATGCCAGTCCGTCTGTGCCAAAGCCATTGGTTCGTGGTGAGATGTTCCCATAACAATTCCCATTTCGTTTGCCAGCGGTCCGCTTGCCACATCATCATCATAAAAAGCATTCCCCCACATGGCAGGCCACATATAATTGGCTTTTAGCCGAAGCATCAATTCAAAAACCTTCTCATAAAAACCGCTGTTAAAGCCTCCAAAAGTTGCTTTAGACCAGCCGCTCAATGCCGGAGCTTCATCATTTAGAAAAATTCCTCTGTATTTAACTGCAGGCTCACCCTCTGTATATGTTCCTTTTTTGAAGTAAATATTATCAATTTGCTTCACAGGTACATCTGCCCAATAATACCAAGGAGAAACACCAATCTGTCGGGACATTTCATAAATTCCATAAATAGTGCCGCGTTTGTCGCTTCCTGCAATTACAATAGCTTCTTCAAATCCTTTAAATGGATTTTTAATATTCAGAATGATGAATTTTTCATTTTTACCTTTCAGTTCTTTTCCATCAATTTTCTTTTGTTTTATTAAATCATCAATTATAGAATTAGTGCCAATTGTTCCAATGATAATCAACGGTGAAGACTGACTTGGAATCTTATTAAAAACAGCTGGCTTATCTCCGGTTACTTTTTCAAAATCAGACTGCAGATTATTGACCGCACGCAGAATTCCTTTATCCAATCCAGTGTTCAAAAACAAAGAAAAGCGTACCGTTTTCTCTTTGATAACTACTACATCTGCTTTCTTTTCGGTAGTGATAAAAAGTTCAGCTGCCTTTGAAGAACTGAAAATGCAGATTGTGACTACTGTTATTATAAATGTTGAAAAACTTTTCATTGTGTTTTTTTAAATTAAACCAAAATCAATTAATAGTAAATTATTCTTCTTTCCTATTTTAAATCAAAACCCTTTTATTCAGATCTTTCTTGAACACTATTTTCTGAAATAAATAATCTTTTACTTAAATAATAATGGCGTAAACATAAATAAATCATGTCTCCAAACTGGCCAGTTATGCCCTCCTGAATATTCACTGTATTTGTATTTAATTCCCATTTCATCAAATTTGCCCATCATTATTTTACAATTTTCATAAGCAATATCTTCCTTCCCACCCATTGAAATCCAAAATTCTTTAATATTTGAATTAATAGCTGCTGCATTATTTTTCATAAACTCATATTGAGATCCTGATAAATCTGAATTATTTGCCCACCAGCCTGAGCTAAATACGCCTATACTGGAAAACATATCTGAATTTTTAACTCCTGCATAAAGTGTCTGCAGTCCTCCCATTGACAAACCGGCCAAGGCTCTGTTTTTAGCACCTGCTGCTACTTTAAAATTACTTTCCACAAATGGTATTGCTCCCATTTTCAATTCATTTTCAAAAGCTTTAAGCGCATTTTCATTGAAACCTGCAATTCCTCCTGTATTTACCATATTGCCGTCCAGCATTGCAATTACCATGGGTTTTGCTTTATTTTCGGCTATTAAATTATCCAAAATTAAATTGGTCTTACCTTGAGCT
The DNA here is from genome assembly GCA_963511475.1 of uncultured Flavobacterium sp. Classification (GTDB taxonomy): domain Bacteria; phylum Bacteroidota; class Bacteroidia; order Flavobacteriales; family Flavobacteriaceae; genus Flavobacterium. Next base: position 52,349 of record CAUPJC010000028.1, on the reverse strand, counting down.
GCCCATCCTCTCTGATCTTCGCCTCCACCGTGCAGCAGGTATAAAACAGGATATTTTTCGTTGCCATTATCATAGCCCGGCGGTGTGTAAACATACATTTCGCGCCAAGAATTAGTAGCCTTTGAAAAATATTTTTTAATTCTGATGTCACCATGCGGAACATCGTTTAAAGCATAAAAATCACCTTCTTTATTTGGAATTTCAATACCGCTGGCCATACGTCCCATGCCATAGAAACTTTCGCTTGCCGGATCAGCAACAGCCACGCCGTCAATAAGCAATGAATAATAATTAAATCCTTTGTTTATAGCATCCGTTGTTACGTTCCAAGTTCCCTCATTGTCTTTTATCATGTCATACTTTTTGCCTAAATCAATCTGCACCTTTGTAGCTTCTGGTGCTTTAACTTTAAAAATCACCCGATTATCTGGCAATATTTGAGGATATTTAGCATTCCGGATGTTCGTTTCAGCTGGAGTTCCCAGAATGGTATATTTCACGAAATCTGCCGTATCTACCGGCTTAAACAAAAACTGGGAAAACATATACAAGCCGTTTTTCCATACCTTAAAATCATGAACTCCGGGTTCAATGTAATAAATATGAGGCACATCATTTTTATACAAATAATCGTGTGTGCGTTTACTATTACTGATAAGCCAATCATTGTCGCCGCAGGAAATCCAAAGCAGTTTTAATTTCTTTTTTGCTTCTTCGGGATTTGGAACAAGCTCTTGTGGCATCTTGGTATTAGGTGCTGATGAAAATCCGCCCACCCAGGCAAATTTATCTAAATTCCCCAATCCGAAATTTAAGGACTGGCCTCCGCCCATAGACAAACCAGCAATAGCGCGGTGTTCTCTGTCTTTAAGAGTTGGGTATTTTTTTTCGATAAAAGGAATTAGGTCATTTAATAAGTCTTTTTCGAAAGTAGCAAATGCCTGTACTTTATCGGGAGCCATTATATTGCCTGTTGCACTATCCTCTTTCATTGCCCGGCCGTTTGGCATTACAACAATCATAGGTTCCACCTTGCCCTCTGAATACAGATTGTCTAATATCACCTGCGGACTGCCTCCGATTAACCATTCTTTTTCGTCACCTCCTATTCCGTGCAGTAAATATAAAACCGGGTATTTTTTATTTTTACTAAACCCCGGCGGAGTATATACAGTTACTTTTCTGACAGTTCCAACAGTTTTAGAACTGTATTCTAAACTCTCAATTTTCCCGTTTGGAATTCCTGTTCGAACTTGGTCAAAACCCTTTGGACTTTCTTTTTCTATATTTTGTGCCAATAAACTGCTGGTCATAACAACCATCGCAAGAATTGACAAGAGATTTTTTTTCATATTAAATATCTTTTAAATTTTATTTACTTAAATAATAAACCAGCATATTGATGCAACGATCTTCTCCAGGTCAGCCACTCATGAGCAGTACTTTTAGACTCATAAAACACATGCTTAATTCCCTGCTTATCCAGCATTGCTCTAAAAGCACCTACCGAACCGGGAAAAGGATTTGGTTCTTTTGTTCCAAGTCCGAGCCATAAAACTTTAAGCTGTTTATTTATTGATTTTGCATCATTAAATTTCCCACCTAAGAATACAGCTGGGTCAATTTCATCCGAACTTGGATAATTTGAAGTACCGCTAAAACCTCCATAGTAAGCAAACTTATCCAGATGATTAACTGCAATTCTCATCGTTTGATTCGCTCCCATAGAAAGTCCGGCAATTGCTCTATGCTCCCGATCTGAAATGGTTCGAAACTTAGTATCAATCATTGGAATAATTTCATTTATCATTACTTCTTCAAAAACAGATGCAGGCTGTGATGGTTTGTTTTCTGCAGTTTCTTGTTTTTTATAAGCATATCCGTTATCCATAACCACAATCATTGGCACAGCTTCTTTTCCTGCAATAAGATTATCAAGTATAAGATTGGCTTTGCCTTGAACCGACCAGCCAGTTTCATCCTCAAAACTTCCATGCTGAAGATAAAGAACCGGATAACGGGTTTTGGTATTCTCATTATAATTAGCGGGAGTATATACAAAACAGCGTCTAAACGAATTGGTTAATTTTGAGAAATAAATATTTTCACTAACTAAACCGTGAGGTACATCTTTCAAAGCATAAAAATCTTTGTCAGATGCTGGAATTTCTATGCCACTGCCCAACCGGCCAGCACCATAAAAATATAATGTTCCCGGGTCTGGAACCGAAGCTCCGTCAATATTCAATTGATAATAATGAAATCCTTCGTCCTGCGGTGCCGATTCTCCTGTCCAAACGCCATTGTTATCCTTTACCATATCATATTTTGTACCGCCAATATCAAGCTGCACTTTACTGGCATTTAGAGCCAGAATACTGGCACGCACTCTGCCTTGAGAATTAACCTGTGGAAACTGCTTTCCGGGCTGGTTTACGGATGAAGGCTTAAAATCTTCAATAATTCCTTTTACATCCTGCCCCCAGCTTGAGTAGCAATGTAAATTAGAAATTAAAATGACTGCAATTATATAACGTTTCATATCTAGCTTTTAAAGTTTAATAAATTAATTATTTTGGACTCATTGCCAATTCATTTACAGCATTTGCCAGAAAAACATACCAAGCTCCACCATCAATAATACACTCATTTTCTCCCCAAAAAAACGGCCAGTCATCTTTATTTTCCAAATAGTCAGGCTTAAGAAAAATAAGTCCTGGAACTACTCCGCCTGCAATTGTTGTAAAGTCGGCCCGATTACCTCCGTAGGCAACCTTTTTGGATTTATTTCCCACAGCATTTACAAAAGACAGATTAGAATACGGATGGCAGCCAAAAATATAGTTAAGCCCCTGGTAAACATATTCTTTATCGATAATATCCGGATAAATTTTATGAATATAAAAATTCGTACTGGCCCAATTAATCACTTGAGAAGTGCCTCCCCAACCCCGCTTAACTAAAGGAACACCATAAGGATTATCAGCATTATCTTTGTCGATTTTTGCTTTATACTTAACTGCATAGCTTCGTAATTTTACTTTGTAATCATTGTCCATTGCTGGCAAAGCCAATAGCGCTGAATTAATATTAAATTCCAGATTTTCATCCAATTGATTCCATATTTTACTCAAGAAACCAGTTTTGTATTGATCATCTTTAGTGCTTAGGTATAGCTGAAGCATTGCAATCATATCACTTCCTTTTCCCCATTTGGACATTGGGCCATCATCAGGCTTAGCATTTTTTGCAATTTCATTTGCTTCATTGAACAACTTTACAGCATCTGACAAACATTTACCGGAAAGTTCGTCATTATAGCCTTTTAAAGCCCTGCTTGCAGCCGCCAAAGCTCCTGCGGTCCTGTAATCAAGAAATGAGCTTCGGTTTGTAAATGCCCATCTATCATCCAGTGTGCCACTAGAAGCTCCATTGAATTCATATGGCTTAAGTGACGGGTTATACGGCAGATTGTCCGTTTCGGTGGATGCATCTCCCAAATGATGGTACTGATGCAGGTTAGGCACGATTATACCTCTTACAGGATGGCCAATATTTTCAACTTGTGCAACGAGATTCAAAACCCCATGCTCAATTTGCTGCAATAAATCTGGCTTGCCATCAGGACGATGAATATCTACAAATTGCGTTTTTTGGTCAATATAGGTTTCGTCTCTATTTACTTTGAATGCTTCCCATGATTCAACGAAACTATTGATTACGCTGACATGTGAAAAAGTCTGTATATCAAAATCACCCGCATCAAACCAACCTCCCACTGCCATATTTGGAATACGTTCTAAAGGCTTGTATTTAGTTTCCGTAGTAGGTCCTTGTTTGTATCCGTCAAAATGCTCGTGATTCAATGGCGCTTGCAGACAATCATCTAAAAATGGTTTTCCATGCCAAACTCTATATGCTTCATTAACTTCCATGTGATCCATCTGAACTGGAAACCAAACGTCCATTGTAGGGTACCATACTTTTGAATAAATATCATCCGCAATCTGGAAAGTGTTTGTTTTTTGCTTTCCATATTGGATGTAATAAATGCCTTTTTCTTTAATAGAACTAAAATCAACTTGGGCATAATTATATCGTAGATATTTCCCCCAAACCTTTACATCTGCTTTTAGTTTCTCAACAAATTTTCCGTTCTCATCAAGCTTAAAAATTGATGCTGTAATGATCGGTTTATCATTTTTGTCAAGTTCAACAACTGCCACTTTCTTTTGGCTTGGCATATAACCCACCTGAGAAAATCCTATCACTGGCTCTCTTATCCAATCTGGAATAGCATTGGGCTCTACATACCAGCTTAGCACTTTGCCGGTTTTATTTTTTGGAAAAATACTTCTGGCAATAAACCAGCCATTCTGCCCCAGATTCCTGCCGTCAAAAAGCATTACATCCTGATCTTCGGACTGGATTTTTACAAGACGCTCTGGATTTTCAGGCGCAAGAATTAGCTGTTTACCAGACTCTAATGGCAGAGTCGCTATAAATTCATTTCTTCCGCGATCATCAAATGTTGTATGTCCAGCAAATTGAGGTATTTTTTCAGACAAAGGCCTAATTTCAGTATTGCTTGCGGGATATCTTGGAAATGTTCCTGCCCTTCCATCAACTAAATAATTGCTTTCAAAATAAGAAGTTGGTATAAATTCTAAATTAAATCCTGCTCTTCCTTCCAATTCTTTTGGAACTGGTTTATCCAATACAACATTTATGACAAAACCTTTTTCCTTCGGCGTAACCATGATTTTGGAATCAAAATTAAATTCCTCATACCTCAGTGTCACTTCAATTGCATTATTTGACTTGTCAACTTTTCGATTAATCATTTTTGGAATCAAATCCCACTGCTCCGGTGTATTCTGAAGTCTGACCGCTCCGCCTGTTACTGTTCGAACGCCATGATGAATAAATTCTATTCCGGCCGTTTTTTCATCAAAAAACATTCCGTTGTATTCATTATTAAAAACCCAGACATTCAGTCCCGGAGTTTCGAAATATTCTTTTTCGTTTAACACTAATTTTTGAGCCAAAACACTATTTGAAATACTGCAAAAACAAATAAGCATTATTATTTTTTTCAAAAAAGAGCAATTAGAATTTAAACGAATCGATAAAACCATATTAAATTTGTTCATGATATATTGATTTATTGATTTTATACTACTCTTTAAATAATAATGGCGCCAGTTCTTTCAAACTGCGTCTCCAGGTCTGAAATTCATGTCCTGTGCCTTCCGATACATACGAAACAGCATTGAATCCAGCATTTTTAAGTGCAGTCGCTGCATTTTTGACAGCGTCTGGATTTTCTTTACTTCCACAGCTTAAAAAGACAAGTTTTACTTTGGATTTATCTTTAATATCTTCTGGCTTATAAAGTCCTCCGCTAAGCAGGGCATACTGAGAAAAAACATCTGTTTTGTTAAGTGTAATCATGCGTGTTTCCATTCCTCCCATAGAAAGTCCGCCCATGGCACGATGAGACTGTTTCGTAATTGTACGGAAATTAGCATCAACATAAGGAATTAATTCGTCAACCATAACGGTCTGAAAAGGAGTAATATCGAAATTTCTTAATCCGCCAAACTTAATTTCGTTTGTCATTCCATACGTCATTACAATAATAAAAGGCTCAATTTTTCCTTCGGCGATAAGGTTATCCATAATCAAATTGGCGTGACCCTGATTGCTCCACGCAGTTTCATCTTCACCCCAGCCGTGCTGTAAGTATAATACCGGATATCGTTTTGACTGCTCTTTTTCATAACCCGGAGGTGTATAAACAAATGCACGGCGTGATGTATTAGTACTTTTTGAAGGGAAAAGAATTTGCTGCACATGACCGTGAGGCACTGCTTTTAAAGCATAAAAATCCTGGTCGTGAGCAGGTATTTCGATACCGCTTTCCCAGCGGACAGAACCATAAAAGTTTAAGGCTCCAGGATCATTAAATTTTCCTCCATCGATAGTTAGGTTGTAGTAATGGAAACCTTCATCCATGGGACCTTCTGTAGTTCCTGTCCAAAATCCATCTGCTGATTTCATCAGTTTTGTCCCTCCTTTGCCTCCTAATCCGAGACTTACCTTAACACTGTCCGCAGCAGGTGCCTCAATCCGAAAACGGGCATAACCCTGCGAGTTTACCTGAGGAAAATCTTTCCCGGGCTGGTTGACAGAAGATGGTTTAAAATCTTCAATAACTTTTGATGAAGCTGTCTGTGCCATCATTATCGAACTAATCAAAGTCATTGATAACACCAAAACAATAGAATACTGTTTCATAATCTTGTGGTTTTTTATTGATTAATAATAATTATTTGCAATATATTTTGAGATTATTCTAATATTCCTATTCAGTTTTAAATAAGCAATTAGGTAAGCATATTTTATCGACTCGTTATTCTTAATTAATTTTTTTCTAAAAAATCCTTTGCTGAAAAAACACTTAATCTATTTACCCTGCGGAGTAATAATCTGATAATTACCGCTTAAATGCATCAAACTAAAAAGATACATCAGACCATCATAGTAGGGATCAAAATAACCATCCGCATAAGGTTCAAGCTTCGCTTTCCAAACAGCATGCACAAAATCCAAACTTCCTTTTTCATCATTTATTAATGCCGTAGTTGCAACTGTAGAAACTAACCCAATAGAATGCCTTAGTTTTTTCACAGACCCAGCCTGCAGAATAAATTCTGGAGTCGAACCATCAAGATTGAACTGATCTTCATAAGTATCCATTCCTTTAGACCTCAGAAACTTTTGGAATTTTACAGCATACTCTTTCTGCCATTTTTTGTCCTTGCCAAACCATGCATAATCCATCGCAATATTCATAGGAACACGCCAAGAATCATAGCGAAATCCAGCTGGCATCCATGGAGTTACATGGGGCTCTCCGCTGAATTCTGTATAATCGGAATTCAGACCCGTTACTGGATGTGTTGCTTTCTTAAAAAACACTCTTGATGTATCGGCGCAATCTCTATAAAATTGCTCATGACCGTCTTTTGCATATTCAGACCAAACTTCATAAAAGGCAGGTAAATGGTAAGAAGGGTCTGTCCAATTATAATTTTTCCCTTCAGGAACAAAAGTTATTTGCTTATGTTCGGTATTGATAAGATTGTAAATATTGCCTGTTCCGTCTTTTTTCCACATAGCATCTAAGATTTGTCTAGCTTCTTTATAATAATTAATTCCTGTATTATTTCCCCATTTATTAGAGGCAAATAAAAGGCTGGTAATATAATACAGCTCACCGTCAGATGCGGAACCTGGGGAATTTTGCTTCATAGTAGCCGGATTAAAACTCCATGCAAAATACCCCTCACGAGGACCTTTTTGATGCTGCAGATACGCTTTGGAAAATCTCCAGATTCGGTCAAAAACATCTTTTTTATTCAGCTGTACAGCAACCATCATTCCGTATGACATTCCTTCCGTTCTTGCATCTTTATTCTTCACATCAGATACGTACGCCATCGTATCTCCAACTGTAAAATAAACACGGTTAGGTCCTTCGAAAACATCATAATAGGCTTTAGCAAGTTTCTTGTCAATAGCATCTTTTTTATAGCCGGCTTCCAAAAAAACATTTCTGTATTTTATAGTTTCAAAAGCTCCTTTCGATTTCTTTTTCTCCTGAGCAAAAAGCACAGTAGAAGACACAATAACAGTGAATAGATACAAAACCGTTATATTAATATTCTTGAATAAATATCTTTTATTTTTCATTTTATAGGGTTGATTAGTTATTAAAAAACACTCTGAATAAATTATTTTTTCAGCCAGGCATTACTTTCCAGCCAGCTGAATAACGGTTCCATCCATCCCGGATGCTTAAAAATAAATCCATGATCTCCTTTTGGATAAATATGCATTTCAACAGGTACTTTATGATGTCTCAATTTTTCAAAGTAAACAATGCTATTATCAACATCTACTACCTTATCATCGGCAGTATGTGTCAAATATGCCGGTGGTGTATCAGACTGAACCTGTAACTCATTCGAAAACAAATCGACATCTTCCCTGCTCGGATTTTTTCCCAGCAGATTATCTCTTGAACCGGCATGAGTTAAAGCAGTTGTCATACTGATAACCGGATACACCAAAATCTGAAAATCAGGACGCAGACTTGTATTCTCTTTATTTTCTATATACCATTTTTCAAAATGAGTTGCAGCAGTAGAGGCTAAATGTCCGCCGGCAGAAAAGCCCATGATGCCAATTTTATTCTTGTCCAATCCCCATTTTTCCGCATTGTCTCTTACCAATTTAATAGCCTGCTGTGCATCCTGTAACGGACCTATTTTTTTATCAATCATGATGGCATCATTTGGCAATCGGTATTTAAGTACAAATGCTGCTATTCCTTTTTCAGCCAAAGCTTTGGCAGTACTTACACCTTCCCCATCATACACCACAACAGAATAACCGCCGCCCGGAACAATAATTATTGCTGCTCCTGAAGCTTTTTCGGAATTGGGCTTAAAATATTCAAGAGTTGGGACAGTTACATCTTTATACATTCCTATTCCAGACTCTTTTATCGCCGATGGCTTTGAATTAGGTACATTAGACGGATATAAAGCCATTATCTCTTGCGCCTGAACAAACACAGAAAACAGCATAAAAAGCAAAACCACAAACGGCCTTCCTTTAGAAATATCACGAAAATCTTTAGTTGCTTTTTTCATTTTATAAAATGTATTTGATTGGCTGTAACTTTATATCCTTTTTTGATGCATATTCAATACCTAAAAAAAATCTATCTCATCTAGAAGTTTACTTTCCATTTAGCGACAGCATTTTCTCAGCATATCGTTTTCCTAATTCTCTGTAACCAGCTGCATCAAAATGCAGATTATCTTTAGCAACAGTACAGCCGCTTGATGAAATGACATGGGAATTAGGTATCGTTTTAGGAAGAGCGCCAATGATGGTATTCATACTGGCACAGATTCCGCCTTGATCTGCATTGACAGTTTCGCCAGCAAGCAAAGGAACATTCTTCGGATTCAGATTAAGGTCTTTCATCAGATTGTCATAAACAATTTTGACCTTTTTAGTCCAAAGTGTATCTCCAGTATTTGATTCTCCTTGATGCAATAAAATGCCTTTTATTACACCGTCGTTCTGAGCAATTTTGGCCATTTCGACCAGCCTCCCATAAGGATTTCCATCATATTCTTTTACCATTCCTTTCATCCAGTCGGGAGCAGTTGTCATATATGCTTCATATTTGTCTTTATCAAAAAGTTCAATTTTACAGCCCCCAACTGCTACATTTATGATTCCTACTTTTACATTTTTAGGAAGCTGAGTGACCATTGTTCGTCCAAAATAATCCGTCAGCGTCAAACCTGTCTTGCATCGGCATAATGGAGGAACAGCTGTGTACCATTTACCTTTTTCACGTTTAAGTTCTGGGCAGTTTACCGCTTCCAAAACCCGAAAACGGTTATCTACGCCTACTGTATCCTGCGGTTCAATTTTCGCATTTCCTTCCATATTAGATTGACCAAAGCTCAAATAAATATGAAAATTAGGGTCTTGTGAAAAGGCTTTCTGTCCTATTGAAAACATCAACACAACAGCAAGAAGTTTAATTATTTTGTTCATTATTAATGGTTTATTTTATAATTACAAGTGGATAAATATTTGAGCAGGTAATAACTCCGAATATAGTGTCAATCTTTTATGTACTAATTATCAAGCGGCTAATAAAACTCCTCAGAATTTTTAATCACTATCATTTTAATAGCTATCGGATAATTTTTTACATATAAAGTGTATTATTAACACTTTTAAAAAAGACACAAACAAATATATAAATATATTACACATAAAACAATCGGTTGCGTTAATATTTTACACTATTTTAATAAAAACCACTTTTTTTTTATTGGTAATAAAAAAATGTCATTAACAAACTGTTAAACTGCTGTGAGTATATCAAAATTCATAGAAATATTGATTTTAAGTAAAAAATGAGCCTATTCAAAATCGATTAGGCTCATCAAATAAATCAAAGTAAAAAAACAGGAGTTATTATTATAATCCCTTAAGTCCTTCTGCAAAACTAGCATACGAAGACTTACGATCAAACTTACCCGTCCATATTCCTTGATTCTGCTCTGGTAACCAAGAAGCATTTGCTGGGCTGTCAGTCAATCCCCAAACAGTAATACCATATCTTTGACTAGCAGGGATATATTTCATATACATATCAGCAACATATTTGTACATATCGGCTTGCATTTGAAGATCAATAGCTGTGGCGTTTTTACCAGCGGCAACATCTAATTCAGAAACTTTGATTAATTTTCCTGTAGCAGCAAGTAATTGAAACATTGAAGCAATCTTTTCTTTATCAGAATTAATAGTAATGTGCATCTGAGTTCCTATACCATCCACTTTTTGTCCTTTACTTTCAATATATTGAACGTATTCTATAATTCCCTTACATTTATCAAGACTGTATTCTAAGTTGTAGTCGTTTATAAATAATATATCTGTAGCATTACCATACTTTCTAGCTAGTCTAAAAGCTTCAACCGCATAGTCTTTACCTAAATAATCTTGCCAGTAAAACTCATCTGCCTTTAAAGTCTTTCCTACTCCAGTTTTTAGATTATATGGATTTCCGTCATCCATTGGCTCATTAACTACATCCCAAGCTTTAACATAAGACTTACTAATTGCCATCATACCTGAAATCCATTTATCAAGGGCTTCACCAATTATTTGTTTTTTCTCTTCTGCTGTTTTCACAATTGTAGCTCCTCCAAAACCGCCAAATCCTTCACCTTGCGCAGATTTTTCACGAGTAGAATTATTTCCCCATCCAAACCAGCCACCTATACCATTTTCGAAATTATTTTCAGGAATTATATAATCAGTAGCTCCTGTTTTTTTCAAAGATATATTATCAATAAAAACTGTTCCCTGAAATTTTCCCAAATTTATAATAAATCGATTACGGATTGCAGTTGTTGTTAATTTAAGTTCGTATTCTTTATATTCAGTTGTTAGAGCAATAGAACCAAAAGTATCTCCAGAATAATTAGAAGTAGCTTGTAAATCAACACCAATACTACCTTCTACACTACCCTTAGCTGCAAGTTTTAAAATATATTCTGTATTATTTTCAATACCAGTAATATCACTTACTGTTTGAGCTTCCCATGGATTAACAACTGATGGGTTACTCGTCTTCAATGCATATCCCTCCTCAATAGGTTCAGAACCTCCAGGTACCGTAACAGGAGCAATCAAACTGTTCAAATAAGTAGCATTCTGATTCGCATGCCAACAAAGTGTATGACCAAAAACAGAAACATTGGCTTGCTTAGCTGCTTTTAACAATTTATCAACATTATCTAGATTGAGATTTCCATCCGACTGAACAACAGCTCCATGCTTCATTTCGTAGCCTAAAGTTATCTCATCAAAATTTTTATTGACCAATCTATACATCACACTTTTACTTGTATAATCAGACAATGAAATTCCGGCGCCTAATTTAAAATTAGGATTAACTGTTCTATCTACATAGGTTTTTAAATCAGAATAGGCATCAATTTCTTCCTGATTTGCAATCGTTGAAGGCTTTTCAGCCTCGTACTTTAAAGTATTATCGTCTGTACAGGATGCAGCCATCATCAAAACGGAAGACAATAGCAATATTTTGTATAATTTATTCATCTTCTTTAAATCTTTAATTTTTAATAAATTTTTCAATTATTTTTTAACCGGACTGTAAACAGCTGCAGTTACACCTCTATCACGCAGTACTAATGTATCTTTTGTAGTTACATTAAAATCTTGGAAATTTACTTTATAATCAAGATAAAGAGCATCTCGGTCTTTGCTTCCCCAACTGTTTTTTTCACCTTTTTTGACAAATTTACCTGTTCCGCTTGCTGTAAACGATGCGCTGCTTCCTGAGACTGTACATTTATTTTCGTTATCAAATGTGAGTATCAGATTAAAATTGATATTAACCCCATTGGCATCTTTGACAACAACTGGAAAATCAATGGTATTTAATGATTGAGTATTAATTTTGGATACTTGATCGCTTTCTACATAGGCGGTATGTCTGACAACTGTTTTATCAAGAGAAGTATTTCCATTATTTCCAACAATGACATCTTTGCCTCTTCTTAAATAATTGCCATCCCAAGGATTTACATACTTTACAGCATATAAAACATAATCTTTGGGTGCAACACTCCAGTCAGTACTTAATAGTTTTAATGGATTAGACACTAGAGCCTTTCCCGAAAGGATATTATCAGCATTAACTACTTTTTTCATTTCAATAGGAATAACATACGTCTTTTTTATTGAAAGAGGATCTGCAAAAAAAGCATCAGACAATTGTACCTCAACACCTCCCGTAATCTGACCTTTTGGAATAACAATCTGATTACTTGAAAGTGTATAATAGCTGCTTGGCATAGCAACAATTTCATTTTCACCAGCATTGAATAAGAAACCAGCAGGCAACGAATTTGCAACAGCAATATCAATGGTTACATCTTTATCATTATTATAAACACCGCCTAAAGTTCCCATTATTTTACACTTGTGCTGATTGTCTAAAGTTGTATCAAATATGTCTTCTCCCAATGTTATAGTTCTGACAGGGAATTGATAAGCAAAATAAACCGACTGTTTCTCAAAATTATCAAACTCTGCATCTTGATTGGTACATGAAGTCAGAGAGACAAACACAGCTGTTAGCATTAAAAATATTTTGTTTTTCATTTTTCTTTAATTATATTAAATTTCCGTACACACTAAGTAGAACCTTACTGTTCTACCATCCCTTATTTTGTATTAAAGCATCAAACTTAAGAGTCTCAAAATATGGAATTGGTCCAAATTTCATATAGTCTTTGTAAAGTCTGTTTTCTACTGTTATTTTTTGATGAACACCTCCTTGAATCTTATCCCCCTCGGCTGTAACATTCAGATTTGAGTTCCATCTGCGTAAATCCCAAAATCTAAATCCTTCAAAACATAATTCTAAACGTCTCTCATTTCTAATTAGATTGCGCATTTCTGTTTTATCAGCTTTAATAGATTCCAAATAAGGGTCAGACTGAGTGATTCCTGCTCTTTTTCGCAAAGCTTTAACAACATCATAAGCAGAAAATCCTATAGAGCCTGTAGCTGTTGGTCCCCAAGCTTCATTTGCAGCCTCTGCATATATAAGATATAATTCTGTATATCTCATACGTGGCTTATAATGTCTCTGATTATTAACAGAGGTAGGATTTAGATTCACATCCTGTCTCAATAATTTCCTCATATAATACCCTGTTCTGGTTGATGTTCCAACTTTGTTTAGGGCATCATTTGTAGTACCATCACTAGCAGTTGTTATTATTGTATTACTAATACCTGCCGTTGATTGATTTACTAAAATAAATTTTTTCAGACGGGGATCACGATTTTCATATGGATTTACAGCAACATAATTACTACTTGCATTATTAATAGGATACCCATTTACCATTGGAAATGCATCTACTAAATTTTGAGTTGGATTGACACGTCCATTTCCAAAAAGTGTTGGAGGAAAATTATCTCTTTCTAAATTATTACTATCCCCAATGTCACCTCTCCAAACTATTTCCGGAGGATTTACCCCCCCTCCTATAGCGGTTAACTCGGTTACATCACTATACCAATTTAAACCATTTGGTGCTATTCCTGCTAAGCCGCCATTTAAATTTAACAATTCACCTGCATAGTTCGCAGCATTTTCCCAAGTCGTTGTGTTTCCTGCGCTAAAAGCTGGACTCGCAGCCAACAAAGCCGCCTGAGCTCTTACAAACTGTGCAATTCTAGAAGACATTCTTTGTCTGGCATACTGACCAAAAACACGATTATAATCACTTAAATTATCATATCCTGGAGGCAATGTTGACGCATCTTCAAAATCTAATGGTAACAATTCCGTAGCCTTTTTTACATCACTGTACAATTGTTTCATACAGTCCTCAAATGAAGAGCGTGCAACATTAAAGTCTGAAGTTGGCGTTTCCGGCTCCAATAATATTGGCACACCTAATAATTGATCATTAGTACCTATACCTGCGTGAGCCTGCAATAAATAATACATATATAATGCTCTAAGTCCATAAGCTTCACCTTTCAAACGATCTCTGAACAAAAGGCTTACATTTTTATCCTTAGCCCATTGCACTTTATCAGCTTCGGCAAGAAATAGATTCAAATACTGAATAGCCGATCTTGAATTTAACCATTGATCAAATGGATTATTATTAGCTGCCCATTGCCCTGTAGCTGCTTTCAGATAACCCCTTGTAATATCATTAGTTACAGCATCATCAGTAGCTACATCATTAAATGACCAACTATTTCCGGGTAATCTTGTATAAGCATTAAGTAGAATTCCTTGCGCAAATTCAGCCTCTGCATACATATCTTCAAGTCCTCTATTGTTTTCTATAGCCGGATCAATCAAATCCTCACAGCTATAAAAAACAAACAAAACTGATATAAAAAATATTATTTTTAATTTCATAATAATTAAATTAAGTGTTTTTCAATTTTTAAAATAATGCTTTAACTCCAAGATTATAATATCTGGTTTGTGGAGAATTTCCAACATTTAATTCCATAACATCTCTGTTTTCAGATATTGTCAATAGATTAGCTCCAAGCGCATAAACACTAAGTTCACTAAAAAAGGTTTTTTGAAGCGTCTTTTTTGGAAAATCATAAGTAAGCTGTACTTTAGACAGATCTATTCTATTGGTACTATACATCCAGAAATCTGATGAGCGGAAATTATTATCACCGTTTAATGAAGTCAATCTTGGGTAAGTTGCCGTTTCTTTATTCTCTTCAGTCCAACTATCACGAACATTAATTGAATATTTATCCTCTCCATCCATCCAGAAATAAGAACTATTTTTCATTGCATTAGCTCCAGTCTGTCCAGTAAAAATGGTAAAGAATGTAAAATTATTCCATTTAGCCGTAAAATTAACTCCAAATGTAAACGGAGCCCCATTCCAGCCTGCTTTACCTAAATAAACCTGATCCTGATTATTTATAATGCCATCACCATTTTGATCTACATATTTAATATCTCCTGGTTTAACTTCACCAAAAGTCTGCGAAGGTGAATTAGCAATATCTAGCGCATCTTTAAAAAAACCATCGTTTTTAAGTCCCCAAATTGCATCCACTGGCTTACCTTTACTGTATTGGTAACTATCTTCAAATAATTCAGCTCTTTTAGTTGCCTCAGTATCTACATAAGTTCCAGTGAAGCCAAGTGCTAAATCGACACTTCCAACTTTTTTATTGAATCTTAAATCAAAATCAAAACCAATACGCTTGTCATCATTATAATTAATGTATGGTAATAATGAAGTATTAGGCCAGCCCGTAACAAAATAATTTGGATATAAACTTGAAGGCTGAATAACATTTCCAGTAACTTTATTCATGAAAAAGTTAGTGTTTACAGTTATTAAATTCTTAAAGAAAGCCCCTTCTAATCCGAGATTCAATTCACTTCTCTTAGCAAAGGTTAAATCTAAATTTTCACCTCTTCTAATATCTGTGCTTCTGTTAAGAGCACCATCTCTCCAGCTGAACCAAGCACCATCAGTTTGATTATAAATACTTTCATATAAATAATAACTAGTTACATCTAAATCAGTATTTAACACACCTCCGGAAACTGTCAGCTTTAAATTATTAACAGTCTCTGAATCTTTCATAAAATCTTCTTCGGATAATTTCCATCCTAAAGATGCCGTAGGAGAAAAAGCGCCACGGTTACCCTCTGCAAATTTGGCAGAATGTACATAAGCACCATTAAATTCTGCAAAATATTTTTGGTCAAAATTATAGGCTAAATTTAAACCTAAATTAGCATTACTTGTTTTATGATAAACACCAGACTGACTTTGCTGAAATCCTGAACCTAAAAGCATTGCTGACACATTATGCTTTTCATTTATTTTTCTCAAATAATTAAACTGCCCGGAAAAAGTAACCGTTTGTGCAAAAGCACTATTATTGATATTCTCTATACCATCCTTAGCATCTTTACCATATTTAGTTAAGTAGGAAATCTGATCAAATCCAGCATAAGTATTCCACGCTGCTTCATAGGTAGCATAACTGTTATTGTAAGATTCGTTATAAGAAGTCGCATAATCAACTGCAAAATCAGTACGAAAAGTCAATCCTTTTATTACATCTCCAAGCTCAACATTCACCCCTGTATTAAACTGAAACTGACGGCTTGTAAAAGTATTATAACCACCCGCATAAATAGATGCAAAAGGGTTGGTAGGATTAAGCTGTGTTCCGCCTAACAAATATTTACCATCTACAATATAATTACTATTTCCTATAAGAATATTAGAGGCGTCATCACTCTCTTCAATCATGCTAATAGGCACTAATGGACTAAATAAATGAGGTCGTAAAGTTGCTGCGCCATTCCAATAGTTGGTATTTACACCTCTTGAATTATTGTATATTGCATTTGCACCAATTGTAGCCGAAATCCGGTCACTAATATTAATATCTACATTTCCTCTTACATTAAATCTATTGTTATTATTATTTGCAGCCTCTCCAAAATCCTGTAAAGGATCCTGTTGGGAGTTAAAATTCACAACAGTATAATAACGTGCTGTTTTATTTCCTCCTGTAATCTCAATATTTGCATCATAATTAAAGTAAAATTCTTTTACATATTCAGGTGCATAATAATTAACATCAGCATATCTAAACGGATTTTTACCAGACGCATAATTATAGATTGTTTCGTCTGTATATGTTGGATCTAAACCATCATTAACACGAGCTTGATTATAGTATTTCATGTATTCTGCAGATCCTAAATATTTAGGCATGCTTTTCGGTATAAATACTCCATTGTCAAATCTTGTAGAGATTTGTTGTTTTTGTATTTTACCCTTCTTTGTTGTAATATAAATTACTCCTTTTGCAGCACGGCTCCCATAAAGTGCCACTGCCGAAACTCCTTTTAGAAAAGTAATCTGGTCGATTTCTGTAGATAATACCGTAGAGGCATCACGAGGAGCTCCATCTACTAATACCAGATATCCCCCCATTCCCCAAAGTGTACCATTAAAACCTCCAATAAGGGCATTAGTTCCTTCTAAACTATTAGTGGTGTAATTTTTTTGTAATATCTCGGGCAAATTTATATAAGAAATACCTCCCATCAAATCTTTACCTTGCTCTTTCTTAAAAGCAATTTGAACTAAATTTGATTCATCTATTTTTAAATTAATATTATTTGTATCCGGCGTGGCTTTCACGATAAATGTCGCATAGCCAACAGCAATAACTTCTATCTCTGTATCTGCAGTTACGCTCATTGAGTAACTCCCTTTAATATCGGTAGTTACTGTAACATTATCTTCTTTACTAATAAGCGTTGCGTTCTCAAGAGCTTTACCATCTACTCCTGTAACAATTCCTGAAAGATTTATTTTCTGATCAATCTGAGCAATAATCTTGGCAGGTATGAAAGCAAATAGTACAAAACATAACACTATCTTAAGTTGTATATATCTCATTATTCTATATTTTATTTTTAATTTTTAAAATAATCTTTTTAATTACCATCCAGGATTTTGTGAGAATTCCAAATAAATACTAGCATCCGCATTCTTTAACGGTAACCAGTAATGTTTTTCACTGAAATTTCTTGTCAAAATTACTTCCTCACGAATATTAATAACTCTATTTTCATTTGGTTTTGTAGCATTAAATGAAGGTGCACGGTCAAATTCTATAGATTTTTTAATCGTATATGGGCTTTTTATTAATAGTAACCAACGACGTAAATCATTAAAACGATGTCCTTCAAAACTTAACTCAACCGCACGTTCACGTCTAACTTCATTCATAAATAAATCTAATGATCCTAAATAATCTGCTGCTACATGTCCGACACCAGCTCTATCACGAATTACATTTATAGCATCTACAGCTGTTCCTGAATATTTTGGATCTTTTCCTGTAGGCGAACTATAACCCTGAGCCGCTGCCTCAGCATACATCACATAAATATCAGACAAACGCATCCAAGGAAGGTGAATATGTAAATTATTACCATATCCAAAACCATCATCAAACTTATTAGCATTTCTAGGAATGAATTTATACAGTAAATAACCTGTTCTGCTTCCTGTGCTTATATTTCGATAGCTGCCTCCAGTACTAAGATTTGCATAACGATTTGATTCTTCGGAAGCTGGCATAGAACCAGTAACACATTTTACACCGTCAAATACAATATCATTGTAGAAACGAGGATCACGGCCTCTCCAAGGATAACTTGGGTCATATCCAGAATCTGGATCTGCTTTTGTTATATCCTTTATTGGTTTTCCATTTGCCATTCCATAATAATCAACATAGTTAGCTGTAGGAAGGAATTTTACATCTCCATCACATATTTGAGGAGCTGGCTGATACTGTTTAGAAGTACCCCAGTTAGATCCGTTTGCTCCCCAGTAAGGACCTCTAAAAATAGCTTCTGTACCACCTGGTATTTTCCAGTTGCTTCCAGTAGTATAAAAGTTATCACTATATTTTGAAAATGGCATTAATTTATATTGAGAAGTCCCGCTTTCAGTAATAGTCAATAATTCTGCAAAAGCTGCTGCAGCCTTTTTACAATATTCAGCATTATAGGTCTCATTTCCTGTAGATACTTTATTCATTAGCGGGCTTCCTGCCCATAAATAATTTTTACCCAAATACCCCAGAGCCATTATTTTATTAATACGAAGTTCATTTTTTCCTAATGTACGTTTACCAATAACAGTATTGTCCCAATTAATAGGAAGTAAATCTGCGGCAGCTCTAAAATCAGCGGCGGCTTTATCAGCACACTCTTGGTAACTAAGTCTTGGTAATCTTAGTGGTTTATCACTTGGAAGGACTTCATCAATGTAAGGAAGTCCTCCAAAATACTGCATAAACTCAAAATGAAACCATCCTCTGAAAAACAACAATTGTCCTTTTATTAAATCCTTTTCTTCTTGAGTGTATTCTGTCATTTTATCAATATTGGCAAGACCAATATTGGCTTTACGAATACCTCTCCAGCCCAATGTCCATAAATCTTTTTGCATACGGTCATTATTAGTACTGACATTATTTCTATTCATCCAGCCAGCTTGCCATCCGTCAAATCCAGCTTGCCAGCCCCAAAAATCACCCTTGTCAATTTTAACACCAAAATGGAAATCACGAGCAGTAGATTGAATTTCATCTTCTCCCCAATTCCATGAGTTTGTCCAATATCCGTTAGTAAAATCTGGAACACATTGATATAACTCCTCAGTAAATCCTTGAAAATTTTCAAAGTTTTTAAAAGCTTCCTCGGGAGATATAACTGAATCTGGAGATTTTTCAAGATAATCCTCGCATGATCCCGAAAGGATAAGTAAGCCTAAAACACAGCTGTACTTTAATACTGTTTTAATATATTTCTTCATAATAAAAATTTTAGAATATAATGTTAGCTCCCAAATTGAATCTTTTTACAGTTGGATAAGCTCCTTGTGATGCCCAGCCAGTTCCAGCATAATTTGCTTCTCTGTCGTCGGGCATATTAGACCACAAAAACAAATTATTTCCATTTAAATAAAATCGTATGCTTTGAAGTCCAGATGATTTTATCCAATTTGTTTTTCCGTCGAAAGTATAAGCGACCTCAGCATTTTTCAAACGCAGATAGGAACCATCATACATGTATCTGCTGCCGTTGTTAAAATCACTGGCAGTGGCAAGCCAACGCGGCATTGGTTCATCTGAATTTGTATTATCTTTTGACCAGAGGGATCCCTGATCATAAACCACATGATTCTGCGACCCTAAACTTGTAAGAACTACTTGTCTGGTAACATTATTTACACCATAAAACTGTACAAATGCACTAAAACCTTTCCAGTTAACACCAACAGTGTTATTATAGGTATTTTGGGGTGTTCCCGTATACCCATAAGGAATATTATCTTTAGCATCAATGATACCATCGGCATTATAATCAAGTATATTGTAATTACCCGGTAATTTTGCAGCATCATTTGTACTATGAATTGTACTTGCATATAACTCATCCCAAGTATTGTAATACCCTTGACTTACATAAGAATGGGCCTGATTTACAGCATATCCTTCCTTTTTTTGATAATCTGGAAATAATTCCGGATCATCTGCATCTATAATTTTATTTTTGGAATGGCTAAAGTTAGTTGTCCACCATAAATTAAGGCCATTTCCGAAGGTATAATTAAACTTTAGCTCTAATTCATACCCCTTATTTTTAACTTCTCCCAGGTTGGCAGTTGGTGCTGTAGCTCCAAAATACGGCGGAATTGCTCGTCCTTGTCCTTGTAATAAAACACTTGTTCGATGTTCACTATACCAATCAAAAGTACCTGAAACCAATCCTTTAAAAAAACCAAAATCAACACCTAAGTTCGTTTTCTTGGCTACCTCCCATTGTATTGCTGGATTACCAACTGATAATTCACTATACCAGGTATAAGGACTTTGTTCGGCAGCTTCTCCAGTAGTTCCTAAACGTGAATTTCCACCATATCCCCATTGCGACTGATAAAGAAATCTGTACTTAATATCATTCTCATAACCCCCATCATCACCAACTTCACCATAAGATGCGCGAAGTTTTAATAAATCAAGAAAAGATTCTGTTTTTTTCATAAAATTCTCCTTCGAAACAATCCAGCTTGCTCCCCCGGAAGAGAAAAAGTCAAAACGATTTTCCGGACCAAATTTTTCAGAACCATTATATGCACCGTTGTATTCTATAAAATATTTATCCGCATAATTATAGGTACCACGGAATACCCAGTCTTCTCTGTAATGTGGAATTATATTTCCAGTAGCATCTTTATCTCTGCTAAAAAGTCCCATTGCACCAATATTATGATTGTCTGCAATCTTTGTTTGGTAATTTAATTGTAACTGATAAAAAAGCTTACGATATGTAGCCCAGTTTCTCACAGAACCTCCTGTAGAAGTCCACTTTACACCCTCTTGAAAATCAAACCTATTGTTATTGTCATACGCTTTCTTGAAAAGAACCACTCCAGTAAGCGGATCAATATACTTTTCCTGCACATCGTTATACAAATCACTTACTCCTCTGTCTGCTTCAACAAAAGTATTATCTAATGCTACCAAACCTTTAAAATTAAGACCCTTTACCCATTTATCTAAATTTTGCTCAAGTGTAAAATCCGTATTTAATTTTGTAGTTGTTACAAACTGAATACCGCTAATAGCAAGGTTTCTTACCGAATTTGATGCCTTACCTTCATTTGGAGCAAAATATCCCCAGGAACCATCCTCATAATACGGCAGGAAAACATCAGGAGCTGTAGAATAGGCAGCATCCCACATAGTATACTCACCACCAGATGCACCCCAAGGGCTTTTTTTCACTCCGCGAGAACCAGCAAGACCCACTTTGAAAACAGTGCTGGACGTAATTTGAAAATCTAAATTACTTCTAACATTCAGACGGTTAAAACCATAACCAGGATCATATCCTCTGTTATTATTATATTTCTTAAATAAATCGCCTTCACTTAGAAAGTCGGCACTTGCAAAATATCTTACAGATTTTGTTCCGCCGCTTACATTTAAACTGGCATTATATGACATTGCAAAATCATTAAATAAAGCGTCCTGCCAATCCACATTAGGATAGCGCTCAGATTCAGCAATATTTGCAGGATATCGGTACTTATCAATAATCGCCTGAGGAATATAATCATTCCAACTCGATGGGCTCAATGCCAATTCATTTTCAATTGCTCTGTTTTTAACTAATAAACCGTCATAAGAGTCCAGCTTTTCCGGTAATTTAGACGGTACCTTCATAGTTGTGTTAAAAGTAGCTCTTATTAATGCTTTACCAGATTGACCCCGTTTAGTAGTAATAAGGATTACACCATTTCCTCCTTTAACACCATAAACTGCTGTTGCAGAAGCATCTTTTAATACCGTAACAGATTCTACAGAAGTAATCTCGACACTATTCATTGGTCTTTCTACGCCATCCACCAAAATAAGAGGCTGAGCATTGTTCCATGTACTTGCACCACGAATAAAAATTTGAGGATCTTCTTCTCCAGGCATACCAGAACTGGCCGAAGTCACTAATCCAGGAACATTACCTGTTAATGCCCCTCCAATACTTTGAACACCACCTGCACGTTCAAGAACCTTACCAGTAACCTGAGTAATAGCGGCGACCAAACTTCCTTTTTTCTGTTTACCGTACCCTACAACAATAACCTCACCCAAATTAGTCTGGTCTTGTTTTAATACAACATTAATTTCAGTATTGACATCTACCTTTAGTTCAACAGTTACATAGCCCACACTACTAAAAACAAGTATAGCATCCGAAGAAGGCAAGATAATTTTATATCTACCATCAATCTCGGACATAGCAGATATCTTTGGGTTTCCTTTTACTGAAATGTTTACACCAGGTATTGATAAATTATCATCTGCAGAACTTATTCTTCCTGTGATGACAATTTGTTGGTCAATGGCTACAGGCAAAGAAGCTGAAACTGTGTTCCGCTCATTTGCTAACAAGACGCTGGAAAACATAAACTGAAACAAAACTCCCAATACCACGAACATAATTTTACGCGGAATTTTAATTAATTGTATTTTCATATTAATATTTTGATATTTTTTTAATTCATTTCAAACTACAACATCAACTTAACATACAATCCTGAGAATTATAAACTAAACATTCGTTGGAAGATTTGTTTAAATAGTACACTTTTATGTCTCTATAAAAATCTTATTGGTTTATAAAAAATAGAATTTGATTAAGTCTGTTAAATAATTAATTAACCCAATTAATTATTTCGGTTTTTATTACTTATGAAGGATTCTTTTTGCATTTTAGCTTGTGGTAAAAAACAATATTTTATAAAAATGATTATCCCCAATAGTTTTAACAGTTTTAAATAGGTAATTCATTCCATAGGCATATTTGTAGTTTTTTGGTTAATATTAGTGGTTAGTTAAAGTGTTTAATCTGTTTGTAAATGCAATATTTTTATAGCTTTATTTTGTAAGAATAATAAAATTGCAACAATTCGTCTATTAGCATTAAATTCTTACTCTTAATTTTTTTGTTTTTAATTCAAACATTTTTTGTTTTTATAAAAAACATCGCTTTAGCTAATTATTAATAAGTGTTTTTTTAACATTAAAAAAACAAATATAAAAAATTAAATGATTTAAACAACCGATTGTTTAAATAAAGCTTTTTTTTTAATATTTTAAACATATTAAACAGAAAAAACTTATTAAATAAAAATATCTATATATAACAGACATATAAATTTTAACCCCTATTTATATAATAATAAATATTTTAAGTTATTTTTTTAATTAAATAAAAAAATAAGGATAAAAAATTAAAATAAAATATTTTAAAAAACATTGATAAATTAATGCATTTATCATTTTAACAATTTCAAATTAGCAAGGTAAATTTTACAAATAATAGCCATTGAATTTTTAAAAAAAAGACTTAAAAAAACATTACAATTCGATGAATTTTAAAAGATAACCATGTTCTGAAAAAGACATATTATATATGTTTTCCGAAATTAAAATTTCATATCCGGATAAATTAAGAAATGCAATTTTTAAAATTTCATTAAAACATCAGCTAAAATTTTGTAAGAGTATAAAAATTGAGAATAAAAAAAATTACAACCTACATTGCACGAACTGTAAAAAACGAATCTCTTTTATTAGATAAAAAATTAACAAAACAGCTTTTACAGCTGTTAAAAGAATCATAACTTAAATCATTAAAAAAGGAAGAGATTATTTCATGTTTAATGAAACAACTTCTTCCTTCTAATAAAAATTATCGAAATGGTACTATCGGATTTACAAATCTGCTTTTAACAATTTATAAGAATGCTCCTGAAAAAAAAAATTCACTTTCCAGCTGCCAATTTCCCCAATGATTATAATTGGTGATGTGGTGTTTGATTAAAAATAGTTGGTTTTTCACCGGTCACTTTTTCAAATCAGACTGCAAATTGTTTATTGCTTTCAAAATTCCTTTATCTATTCCTTAATTTACAAATTAAAGAGAGTGATCAGTTTTTTTATTTAGTACCATACATCTGGCTTTTTTATCCGTCCTTATAAAAAGATTAGTCACCTGCGAGGGACCGAAAGTGCAAATTGCAATTAATGTCAGAATAAAGAATAATAGTACATTTAATCTCTGCTTCTTAATCTTTATTATTTTTTATTGAAATAATTTTAAATCTATTGCTTCGCCCATTCTGCGATAGCCAAGCTCATTCGGATGCAGAAAATCTCCGTCATGCATATTGGATAAAATAGTTTTGGAACCAGGCTCTGAAGCCATTGCTTTATCAAAATCGATTACAGCATCAAAACCTCTGTTAGTCCGAATCCAAGCATTTACAATATCTCTTGCTTCCTGACGGTAGGGTGCGTCATAAAATGATTTTTCAAACGGCAGAATAGTACAGCCATACACTTTTATTCCCTTTGCATGTGCTTTATCTATCATCACTTTGTAGGCATCAATAAGTTCTTGAGCTCTAACAGGTGCATCTTCGGCAGTTTTAATTCCTCCAATATCATTTACTCCTTCCAAAAGAATTAACCATTTTGTCGCTGCTTGAGATAATACATCTCTGTCAAATCGGCTTAATGCCGTTGGGCCTAATCCTCCTCTGACAACACAATTCCCTCCAATTCCTAAATTCAAAACTCCAATATCCTCCGTATTTTTATTAGCTAATAAACGGGCAGATAAAATGTCAGTCCATCTGTTTTGCTTGTTTGTACCTGAACTGCGTCCGTCTGTGATGGAATTTCCTAAACAGACAATGCTTGCAGCTTTTTTAGGAGCAATCACATCCACTCCCATAATTGAATACCAGTGATCTGTTTTTACTGCTCCCGAAAAAGCGGCATTATTAAGGTTATCTCCTTCCAAAATATAAGAAGTCGTGCGAGAACCGGGATGTCCGGATGTTTTTTGCGAAACTGTTCCATAATGAATGGTAATAGCCAAAAGTTGTCCTGGTTGCAATGCAAAATCAAAAGCATCCGAAAACACTTCTTCTTGAGGATTCATTGTTATCCCTATATTTCCTTTGAAGGTTAGTGTCTTTTGAGTTCCTGTATCAATACTCGGAGCCTCAGCTACATTTGCAACACTTACTGATTTTATTACTGTAGCCTGATCACTAAATATATTCGAAAAACGTAACCTCAGCTGTTTCCCTCCTATTGAAACCCTGATAATCTGCCTCAGCGTATTATCAGTAAGACCAGGAGCAGGAGGCATATTATTAGGTTCTACTAACATTTGTGCCGTTGCCCAAGTGCCTACCAAATTTTGAGTACTTGCTTTTCCGTTTCCTTCTGTTGTAATTGTTTGATTGGATTTACAGCCTACAAAAAGAATAAGTAGGCTTAAAAACAAAATCCCTTTTATATTTTTTTCCATAATTAAGATAATAGCTGAAGTGTGGCCAAATCAATCTTTCAAATTATTATTGAGGCTGTGAATCATTAGCAGCAGTTGCATATAACCCGACCAATGCGCCGGTAAAACCTCCTGCTACATTAGTAGAAAGAATATCTCCAGAGACTGCTCCTCCTACATTTTGAAAATCAGTACCATCAGCAGAATAGCTAAATTCATAACTGTCTCCTGTTGCTTTCACCTGCAGACGCAATGGCTTTTTGATGTCTATTTTAGTGCTTGCAATAATTATTGACTTTCCTTTTTCTGTTCTTTCTAACAAAATATAAGTGTCATTCCCTTTTTTGGTAATACCAAAAACATAATTAAAACGCTCGTTTTGCAGACATGTAATACCTGCCAGATCTTTCTCTGAAGCCGGCTTATAGTCTATTGTAGTGGCAAAAGTGAAACTATTGTGCTGCTGTCTGTAGAAAAGAGTGGAAGTAGGTTTTAGTTCTTTGATATTTACTGGAAACGGATTAATCTGCAGTCCTTTTTTAGTCACCGAGATAAAATTTTCACGCGGCCCTCTTAATCCAATCCATCTGTAATCTAATGTATTGGAAGTGAAATTTTCTTCAAAAGTGAAATTGCCATTTGGGAAAAATCCATCCTTGCCCGCTTTGTTTTCAGCTCCGTTTGGCATTTTCAATTTTGGCTCCATCGGAACTAATCCATTTTCAAATACAGGAAATGTCCCAGACCAGTCAACAGGTAACATAAAGGTTTCGCGTCCAGCATTTACCCTGTCTTTTTCATTGGGACGAATTCCTAAGAATACTCCATAATACTTATTGTCTGGACCCAATACTAAATCAGCATGTCCTGCCCAATCCACTTTATCTGCTCTGTCTTTTGGGAAATACCTTTGGGTAAGGATTGGATTATTAGATGACGGTTTGAAAGGGCCTTTTGGGCTGTCACTAATAAAAATAACTTCACTATGATTACCTCCTGTACCGCCTTCAGCACACATTAAATAATAACGGCCGTCTTTTTTATACAAATGAGGTGCTTCAATCCAAATAGGTTTTTTAGAAAGATCTACTCCTCCATCTACAATGATTTTATCCGTTCCTGGGATAACTTTATCAGTTGCAACGTCATATTCCCAAACTTTAATTACACGGTGACCGTTATAAAGCTCTTTCCCTTTATCTGGAGCATCATTGTGAACGATGTATCCTTTACCATTATCATCAAAGAAAATACAAGGATCAATTCCGCCAAAATCTAATTTAATTGGACTTCCCCAGCCTTTCAAAGGGTCTTTGGTTTTTACAATAATATTTCCAAGACCTCCTGAAAATGCGGTTACAATCATATAAAAAGTATCGTTATGAGGATTATAAGTAATCCCCGGAGCATAAACTCCTTGACTTATACCTGTATCGTGTGGATTGAATTCGTTAACATTGTTTAATACCCCGCCTAAATCAGTCCAGTTTACTAAATCTTTCGAATGGAAAATAGGCACTCCGGGAAACATCGCAAACGAAGAGCACACCATATAGAAATCGTCTCCTTTTCGCGTAATAGCCGGATCAGGATAACATCCCTGCAGAACCGGGTTATAAAACTCCCCTGCTTTTAATGGATATTTTTTATATAATTGATCATCTCCTTGATAAACAACTTTGGAGAACACAGGAGGATTTTTTGCAGTTTTTGCTTTGGGCTTGTCTTTTTCATCTATGCCTGTAAAGGAGAATAAACCCATTATTAATGACGAAAATAAAACTATCTGTATCTTTTTCATTTCTTACTATTTAATTTATTATTGGTTGATTTTATTATAATTACTGTTCAAATTTTATACAATCGACTTCGATTTGATTATCATTTTTTGATGAAACAATCAAATTTTGAATACCTGATTCCATTTTCAATAAAGGTGATTTTATTTCTGTCCAATTACTTGCTTTCGGAATAATCACATCAGCAATAACTGTTCGTTTGTTTCCTTTAATAGCTATTTGAAGCACACCTCCTTTTTCTGAAAAAGCTTTTACTGTCACCGATTTTAATTTTTTTTGTCCAAAATCAACATTGTTATACTGTATCCAGCCTCCTGATTTATTGAAAGTTGTTTTCCAGCCATTGAATGTCTTGAGGCTGTCTAAAAATGAAATTGAAACTCCTTCTTTACTTAATTCAGAATATCGGTCAATTTGAATTTGATCTGTAGCTTTTGTAATTCCAATACCTCTTAAAGTTGGAATGACTTTCTGAATGCTTCCATCTGGATTGAAATGCAAATAATCAGCTCTAATAGATCTTGCTTTATCAAACTGAGGAGAAAAATCGTTGTGATGATAGAATAAAATCCATTCTTTTTTAAATTCTATAATCGAATGATGATTTGTCCAGCAACCTGTTGGCGATTCATCCATAATGACACCCTCCACCTTAAAAGGCCCCAACGGATTATCGGCTGTAGCATATTCCAAACGTTCAATTTTATTCTCGACATGAGGATAAGTAAGGTAATAAATTCCTTTTCTTTCAAACATATACGGTCCTTCTTTTAATCCTTTCGCTGGCAGATTCTCAAGTGTTTTTACTTCAGAATCTAATTCGGTCATGTTTTCTTTTAATTTGGCCACAAAAATATTTCCTCCAGACCAATACAAATAGGCCTGCCTGTCTTTGTCAATAAAAACATTAGGATCAATTCCGCTAATACCTTTTATCGGATTGGGTTCTGGCACATAAGGACCTTCTGGTTTGTTGGCAATGGCAACACCCACAGTAAATCCTTTTTTATAATTAATGGTATCTTTTGGAATACTCGGGAAATAAAAATAATACTTAGCGTTTCTTTCTATACAATCTGGAGCCCACATACTATAGCTGTTGGGTTTAACCCAAGGCACTTTATTTTGTTCGACAATCATTCCGTGATCTTTCCAATCAGTTAAGTTGTCCGAAGAAAACACATGATAATCTTCCATACAAAACCAGTCTTTGCGTCCTTTTCCTTCTGTGGCAAGTATATCATGAGACGGAAAAATATAGACTTTATCGCCAAATACCCTAGCTGATGGATCGGCAGTAAACTGATCTCTGACAAGCGGATTTTGAGCAAAAGAAACCGTGTTAATTATAAAGATTAACGCCATTTCGATTTTAAAAATATAGGTTGGATTCCTCATTATATTTCAATTAATTAAAATTAAAACCGTCTCTTAATTGACCATCAGTACACCTCCATTACAAGGTATTGTCAATTGAACCAGCTGGTTTTTATTTATTTTTAGAGTACTCACTTTTCCATTCAATTTTGTATCATCACTGTACTGTTTTAATTCCGTACCAGCTGTAATCATTGATAATTTTAAATAAATTTTGAGTGTCTCTTTTTGAGCATTAGCACCTGCTATATACCATTTTGTACCTTTTCGGCGGGCTAGCACCACATATTTGCCCGGATAGCCGTCTAGAAAACGTACTTCATCCCAAGTTGTAGGCACTTCTTTCATGAAATTAATTGCCCATTCGGGTGCATCTGTCAAATTGTTTGGTGCCAAAGCAAAATGCTGTACCCCGCTTTGAAATAATACCGCTGTTGCCAAAGCAAACACATCCGAAGTCATTCGTTTTGAACCTTTATTAGGTGTGTTGTCACTATTATAGAATTTGTTTAAAGCACTTCCGCCAAAATCCATGCTTCCAACCACATTCCGAATAAAAGTATGTATGGAGGCATTCGTAGCTTCGTTGTCGCAGCTTGCCTGACCAAAATGTAAATTTTCGCTAGCCAAAACTGCTTCGCTTGCAGCATAATTTGGATACATACGCTCCCAGCCTCTAGGCAGCGTACAGCCGTGAAAAATAACCATGATGCCAAAATCATTAGCATCTGCTAAAATGTCTTCATACAGTTTCATCGTTACCTGTTTGTCTCCTCCAAAAAAGTCAACTTTGATACCTTTAACGCCAATACTTTTCATCCACGCCATTTCTCTTCTACGGATAATGGTATTGTCCATAATTCCTCTGGGGCCTTGCGGAGCATCATTCCAATACCCATTAGAATTGTACCACAAAAAAAGTTCTACTCCTTTGCCCGCACCATATTTCGCCAATTCAGCAATTTTATCTTTACCAATTTGCGTATCCCAAAGCGCATCAACCAATATGGTTTCATATCCCATAGCATTACTAAAATCGATATACTGTTTTTGCACTGGAAATGTGGTGTTGTTATCCATTTTCATAATCCAGCTCCATGAACCTTTTGTATATTGATATTGTTTAGAAGCTTCGTATTTTGGTTTAACCAAATCAAACGGAATGGTAGTTTCTACAATTGGTGCCAATGTTTCGCCGACAGTAATTGTTCTCCAAGGAGTTTCTCCTGGTAATGCAATACCTGGAGATGTTGTTCCATTTCCATTATTTTCGCCAGCCATTGGAAATCCTATAGTATATAAACCATTATCATTGCCAATAAGCCTGCTACCGCAATAATTGCTGTCAACTCCAGTTTCAGAAATCAATACCCACCCATTATTATTTACTTTAAATAGACATGGAAAAGTATATCCGTCACCCCAACCATTTTTTCCCATCGGAGCATCAACGGTGTATGATGTTTCATAACTTGGCATTGTTCTGGCATAACCTACCATTGATTTACTTTGTGGACACAAGAAAGTGGTGGTTCCATTGGGCAATAAAAACCCAGAAGTTTCTTCCTGTACTACACACGCAAGGGCTTCTTTTTGCGGATACACTTTATACTTAAAAGCAACATTATTATTACTTGCCCTAAAAATTACATCAATAGCTTTTTTTCCTTCTTTGGTAAAAGAAAACACGGCCTCGTTAGCCACATAATGTACCTTACTTTGCTTTATATTGGGTAACTCATACTTTTCATCAATTTTATTTTGATTCACATTAGTTTCCAAAACTAAATCTGAGGAAAAATCACCAACATTGGTTTTTAAACCCAACGGGGAATTTTCTAAAATTTTTTTTCCATTGTAAGCAACACTGTAAAGAGGTTTCCCGTTGTTTAAGGAGACTGAAACTTTAAGTTTTCCGTCTGGACTTTCCACAATTGATTGTGCTTTTAAAGCAAAAAAACTGAACAGACAAAAGCATAAAATATATTTAAAACTCATAGTGGTTTGGTTGTTAATTAACATAATTTTTATATTTATTTTTTTATTTTTTTAATTTAAATAGCAACCCAATTAATTAAGACTATTTATTTTATTAAAAGTTTAATCAGAAATGCTTCTTTTTAAAGAAAAAAATTGACTAAACATATATAGACGATATAAATAGCTAATGATTACTATTTTTTTATTTAGAAAACATCCAATAATCAAAAAACATGATTTTAGTAGAAGCTTTTCCTTTAAAAACAAAATAAAGATCATGAACTCCTGTAACTTTCTTGATATCTGCAGTCACTAAAGTCCATCTATCGTCTCCGCCAGTCATTGGAACTTTTACGGTTCCTATCAATTCTCCATCCGCACTATCTAATCTTATTTCCATAGAAACACCACCATTATGGGTCGTTCCTATACGTGCTGTAAATTTTGAAGCTCCCTCTTTACGAAAATCAACATCTTTCACTTTTGTAAAAGCATCATTTTTCATGGCAGTAATAAAAACTCCAACTTCTTTATTTTGCATAGATTTTGCATCTTTTGACCAAGCGATTGTTTCGGCTTCATTTTTAGCGTAAGGATTAATAGTGGCGAGACCTTTTTTTATTCCTTCAGTCATATTCACTTGTTTGATTGTGTCATCAGAATTAAATTGTAATTCTTCAACACATACTGACCGTGTAAAACCTGACCCGCCTGGTAAAGCTCCATTATGATAGAAAAAATAAGTTTTTCCTTTAAAATCTATTACACCTGGATGATTGGTAAAACTTCCGCCTTGAGTTGGCATTACAATACTTTTATATTCCCAAGGGCCTGTTGGACTTTTGCTAGTTGAATACCCGATATGTTCCGAAATGGGTCCTGCTGCAAAGAACAAATAATATAATTTATTGCGTTTATAAAGCCAAGGACCTTCTTCATAAGTAGTTGGTCTTTTTGGATCTTCTTTGCCTACACGTTTTCCAAAAGATTCAATGGTGTTAGGAAATACTTTTACTTCATCATTATAGGAAATCATGTCTTCATTTAATTTCACATAATGACAAACCGGATTTCCCCAATATAGATACCCCTGTCCATCATCGTCTATAAAAACAGTTGGATCAATATCGGCATTACTGTTTTGAATTAGTGGTTTTCCTAGCGGATCTATAAAAGGCCCATAAGGACTGTTGGAAACTGCTACTCCAATACCATTTTTACCATCACGATCTGTAATTGGTGCATACAAATAAAACTTACCATTTCGCTCTATACATTGAATTGCCCAAGCATTCATTTTTGCCCAGCTAAAATTTTTATATGACAAAACTGAACCATGATCAGTCCAGTTTACCATATCCTCAGTAGTGTATAACTTCCAATCATTCATGGTAAACCAAGTCGATTCATCTTCATCATGAGAGGTGTATAAATAGACTTTCCCCTTGTACACCATTGGTGCAGGATCAGCCGTATAACTTGTCTGTATAATAGGGTTTTGAGCAAATCCCAGCATAGGAATGATATATGCTAAAGAGCTTATTTTAAAATTCATTATTTTATAATTTATTACAATTTATGTGTCTTAAAACTCAATTATTATGTTTTTTCCTGAATAATTAATTATTTTATCAAAAGTATTAATGCTTGTTTCTTGCTTTCTTGAAATTATCATTACATTAAATTTGCGCTCTTTTATCATACCTGAAAAAGATCCTTTTTGCTCACTAATAGTTAATGTTTTTTTAAAATCATTCCACTTAAATGTAATTGTTGCAGACTTTCCTTTTTCATAATTATAGTTGTCACCTTCATCTTCATAAAGTGTAAATTCACCATCCGCTCCTTCATAAATTCTAATTTCAAGGTTATCCCATTTTTTTTCATTAGTGTATTGCATTTTAGGACCTATGGGTATTATGGAACCGGCTTTTACAAACAATGGAATTCTATGTAATGGTGCATCTGCTTTAACTTTTTGTCCGCCATCAAAGCTATTTCCTGTCCAGAAATCAAACCATTTTGAACCTTTTGGTAAATATACTTTCCAATCCTTAACTCCGAATTCAGTAACAGGAGAAACTAATAACGATTGTCCGAACATATATTCGTAAGGCTGACTTACAGCTTTTTCATCATTTTGAAAATCCATTACAAGCGGTCTCATAAAAGTAGAACCGGTTTTAATTTTCGATGTTTCAGAATAGATGTATGGCATTAATTGATAACGAAGGTTCAGCATTTCTCTCATATTGTCTTCTGCTTTCTGACCATATTTCCAAGGTTCTGTTTCAGTTTGATAGCCATGAACTCTAAATATGGTACTAAAAGCTCCCCATTGAAACCATCTTGTTAACAATTCTTGGAAATTTTCATCTTTGTATTGTCCAACTCCAGGACGAAAAAAACCACCAATATCCGTTGTCCAATACGGCATTCCAGTTAAAGTAAAATTCATTCCAGATACGATTTGTCTTTTAAAACCATCCCAGGTTCCGCCAATATCACCAGACCAATTGATTGTTCCAAAACGCTGCTGTCCAGAAAATGCCGAACGTGTTAATATCGTTACTCGTTTTTCAGGATTTGTCTTTCTCTGTCCATCATAAACTGATTTACTTACAAATAATGGATAGGTAAGCCGATAGAAATCACCAGGTCCTTGATGAGTCGTTGTACCAACAAGAGCATCATTTTCTGGCTCGGTTGCATCCATCCACCAGCCATCAACACCATTTGAAAATAAATTTTGATTTAATGTATTCCAATAGGCTTTACCCGTTTCAGGATTAAAATAATCCAGCCATTTTGTGTTTGGAATGTACATTCCATCTTCTACATATTTTTTACCAATGGTAGAATTTTTATCAGGATTTGACCAGATAGAAACTATAAAATGAGAATTTAAATCATGTAATTCATTGATAAAACCAGAAGGATTTGGGTAATTTTTTTCATCAAATTGCGGTACACCCCAGCCATTATTTCCCCAATACTGCCAATCTTGTACAATTACATCTAATGGTAATTCTCTTTTGCGAAATTCTTTAACTGTATTTATTAAATGTTCGCTAGAAGTATAGCGTTCGCGGCATTGCCAAAAACCATAAGCCCATAATGGCAATATAGGTGCCTGACCTGAAACGCTTCTGTAGGTATTAATTACTTCATCCGTATCTTTTCCTTTGAAAACCACATAATCTAAAGATTTAGCATTCGAAGATCGAAATGTCGTCGAATTATCAGTTTTTCTAAAACTCAGTTTAGGTTTATTGGTAGTATTACAAACTATTTGAACTGAATGTTCTCCTTCTTTCAAATAAACCAGTTCACTAACTGCTGGAGGCAGCCATAAATTAGATTGATCGATAATTGTTTTATCATCTATAATAACCAAATGACAGTTATCCATATCACCTAAATCTAACATTAGAGAATATTGACCTTCTTTTTCTACACTAAATTTTCCTGTGTATAATGCTTGTCTTTGCGAAATTTTTTGAGTTCCTGCTGTTGTCGTTACCTCAACTTCTTTATTGTTATCCGACGATTTTTCGCTTTTAGTAAGTGAAATCAAATTATCATTTGGATTAAATTCTGTAATTCCATATTGATGCCAAAGAATTCCATACCCTTTATTAGAGTATAAAAAAGGAACTGCTATTTGAGTATTAACCTGAGTTAATTTTTGGCTAATATCTTTTAGATTATAATGACCATCCTGAAATTGTCCTAATCCAAATAGAAATTCATTTACGGGCGAATCAAAACTTTGTTCCGCTACAAAACATGGATTGCCATTTACAGTGCTTTGAGTCATTTTTCTACTGTTGGCTTTTTCGCTTAAAAATACATTTCCCTTGCCATCTTTAAAATTCAATGCTTTGGTTTTTTTATTAAATACAACCATAATTGAAGCTGTTTTTAATTGAATTTCTTCATTGTTTTCACTAACTTTAAATTCAGGTATTGGTAATTTATTTATCAGAATTAATTCTTCATCTTGCTTTACATTTTCTCCCTTTATTTGAATTCTAATTGAATTTGCTGTTATTGGAATAATATTCAATGTTCCTTGACTTATAGGTATAGAAAGATGATCTTTATATAAAGTATAGCTCGTATTAATGCTCTTAAAGCTAAATAACAGCAATAGAAAAAAAGGCGCGATAAATTTTGGTCTAAAAAACATAATGATATTGCTATTTTATTAATACTATTGATGCAGTAAAACCTCCTAAGTTCAACATTTTAACATCAAGAGTACTTGTTTTATCTACAACTAAATATTTCGTAGAAAAAGCTTTATCGTGAGCTCCATCGGCAATTAATGTTAGTTTGTATTTTTTTCCTTCGGGTAAAAAATCAAATTTTAAATGCTGTAGTTTTTCTTTGTTTCCTGAATTAATTCCTCCAATAAACCAATTATTGTTCTTTTTACGGGCAATAACTGTAAACTTCCCTGGATAACCATCCAGCAGTTTTGTATCATCCCAAGCGGTTGGAAGATCTCTTAAAAATGCCTTTGCTGCATCTGGCAATTCATAATAGCCTTCGGGTCTGTCAGCCATGTGCTGGATTCCTGATTCAAAAACAACGCTCAAAGCCAATTCATGCCCATAAGTAGTAATATGCGGGAATTGTGAATTTGTAAAAGTTACCGGAGTATAATCCATTGAACCTACTACATTTCGGGTAAAGGCCAATGTATTATTGTGTTCTGCCGCTGATGTTGTAAATTCTGGTCCATTATTATACCATTCCGCACCACGAACTGCCTCGTAAGTCATAAGATGGGGATAAGTTCTCTGCCAGCCACGCGGAACCAGACAACCGTGAAAATAAATCATGATTTTATACTTAGCCGCATCCTCTAAAATATCAAGATAATAATTTATTATTTCCTGCTTTTCGCTTAGAAAAAAATCAATCTTTATTCCGTAAACACCAAGCTTGTTTAATTTTGTAAATTCTTCAACTCGATTTTCATGTGTTGACATTCGTTCCAAAGGAGTTGAAGTGATCCATTTAAACTTGCTTGAATTATACCACATTAAAGGTTTAACACCTTTGGAATGAATGTATTTTATTGCATCTTCTAAATTTCCTCCATTTTCCATTTGATCCCATTCCCAATCTAGAAGTGTATAAGGCCAGTTCATTGATGCTGCCAAATCAGCAAATTCTGTAACCACTTTATAATCCTTTGTCCCGTGATTATTCGACCAATAATTCCATGAAGCAATTCCGGGCTGAATCCAATCGGTATTAAGTAAAATGGAAGGTCTTGACACATCATCCACTAAAGTGGACTCTACAATATCAGCAAGCTGTCCAATGATTACAACTCTCCATGGCGATTTCCACGGCAGCGTTATTTTTGGAAACTGCTCTCCTACACCTTCCTCTTTTGCAGGAAGAGTTACTTTATATTGTGAATTGGTGTTTTTATTACTGAGTTTTGTAGCCGTATAATTTCTATTGACATCTGCTTCATGAATTAGATACCATGCTCCATCATCATTGGTTTTAAAAAGTGCAGGATAACACCAATCCTGCTGATTAACAGTATCAGTCATATTGCTATATAAACCTTCATTAGAAAGATCAAATTTTTCTAACCACCGATTCGTTTTATCAGGAATTGAGTAAGATGTAAGTTCGTCTTTTATAGTAAACGAACCGCTTTTTTCTGGAAATTCATAGCGAAAAGTAACACCATCGTTATAAGCTCTAATAATTACATTAATTTTTGCTTTTGAAGGATTTTCAAAATATAAAACTATTTCATTTGCTGCATTAGTACATTTAGAACGTTTTCCTTGAAGTGCTGTATATTCTTCGTTAATCAATAACGTTTTACCAACTTTTATAAGTTTTAATTCTTTTGAAAAGTCCTGATCGCTTCTAGAAATACCCAGATTTATTTTGGGTATTATTTCAGCAGTTTTATCTTTATTATAATTATTGACTTGTAAATACCAGTTTCCCGAATTATTATTCTGCTCTCCATATAAAGCTATATTGATTGCTTTATTTGGGGATACCAAAGTTGCCTTTTGTCCAAAAGCCAAGACTGTTGAAAACAATAACAATAAAATGAAATTTAATTTTATTTTCATCTGTTTTGATCGATTATTTATAAGAATTTTACTTAACTAACACCTTAGTCATTTTTAAATCTTTGGCATCTGAACTATTGCCATAATAAACTTCATATTCTCCCACAGCCACATTCATAGCTTTTTTACTTGAATCATAAAATTCAAAAGAAGACGCTGGTAAATCAACTGTTACATTTTGTTTTTCTCCTGCTTTTAATTCAACTCTTTTAAAAGCTTTCAATGTTTTTAAAGGACCATCTGAATCATTTAATTTTCGAACATATATTTGAACAATCTCTGTTCCTTCACGTTTACTTATGTTTTGTATAGAAAAACTTAATTGTGTATTTTCATTCGGTTTTATAGATGTCTTGCTTAATTTTCCTGTGTCAATATTAAATTTAGAGTAGCTTAATCCAAAACCAAAAGGAAACAGCACATCTGTAGTGTATCGATAAGTACGGTTTTTCATTGAATAATCTTCAAAATTGCCTAATATCTCAGAGTTTTTATAAAATGAAACAGGCAGTTTTCCGCTTGGATTATAATCTCCAAAAAGCACATCGGCAACAGCCTGACCTCCGGATTCTCCCGGATACCATGCCTGCAAAATGGCATCACAGCTTTCTGTCTCAGGCGTTAAAGCAATAGCCGAACCTGAACAGTTTACAAAAATTACTTTTTTGCCTGCAGCTTTTAATTCTTTTAAACATTTTCTCTGCACTGATGGAAGTTCAATATTAGTACGGTCACCGTCTTTAAAACCTGGGTACGAAACTGGCATTTCTTCACCTTCAAGCAAAGTTGAAAGTCCGCCTACAAAAACTACTGTGTCAATGCCTTTTAATTTTTGAATCAATTTGCTGAAATCTACATCAAATCCTTTTCCAAAATCGAATTCAAGATTCGCCTGCCAATTGTTTGATTGCGCATAAAGAACTTCGATTTTATATTTTTTTCCGGCTTCTACAACAAATGGAATATTAGCAGGAACAGTGCGCCAGTTGTTGCTTTTTGAAATTGATTTTCCGTTCACTACTAATTCAAAAACACCCGTAATACCAGTTTTAAAAACAAGAGTATCGTTTTGCTTCGCTAAATATTCTGCTTCATACTTTGCAGAAAATCCTTCCAGCTTAACTCCTGAAGCAAACTCATGCTGACCCGCAGTGGTCATTTTTATAGGATTAACAATCTGCTGCGATATTACGCTGGCACCCTCTCTATTTGGATTATTCCAATAAGTAGCTTTCATTCCTTTTTTACCTTCAAATGAAATTTGGTCAAAATAAGTTTGGGTTACTTTATCTTCTACTAAATCGCAGGCTTTATCATAAAAGAGTTTATTTGAATTTATTTTGGATTCTATTCCGTCTTTTATCGTAATCGTTCTAACGGGTGTGCCATTATAGTTTCCCCATAACATAGGCTCATTATCGGCGTTTGGACCAATAACAGCAATCTTGCCTGCTGTTTTATTCAAAGGAAGAACATTGTTTTTATTTTGCAGCAACGTCATTGTTTTTTGAGCCATTTCAAGTGCTAATTGCTGATGTTCTTTATTGTTAAGAACCGAGGCCGGAATTTTTGTCCAAGGCACTATCGCATCATCATCCATTTCACCCAACTCGAATCGGCCTTCTAAAACACGAAGCAGACTTTTATTAATATCCGATTCTTTGATTAAATCTTTTGCAACAGCTTGTGGCAGCTCTTTAAAAGGATATTTTTCCCAAACACATTCTACATCTGTTCCTGCAAGTACTGCTTTTGAAGCTGCATGTACCGCATCTGATGAAACTTTATGAGTTGTATAAAAATCAGTTACTGCTCCGCAATCTGAAACTACCAAATACTTAAATCCCCATTCATCACGAAGAATGCGTTGCAAAAGTCTAGTGTTGCTGCAGCAAGGCTCATCATCCAGACGCTGATAGGCGCACATCACTTGTCTTACATCGGCATCTTTTACTAATGCTTTAAAAGCTGGCAAATATGTTTCGTATAACTCTCTTGGATTTACATTGTTAAGATTCAATTCATGTCTGCTCCATTCTGGGCCGGAATGAACAGCAAAATGTTTTGCACAGGCTAAAAGCTTACGGTATTTAGCATCGGCTGGGCCTTGCAGACCTTTTACAACAGAAATCCCCATTCGGGAAGTAAGATAGGGATCTTCACCATAGGTTTCCTGACCACGTCCCCAGCGGGGATCCCTAAAAATATTTACGTTGGGAGTCCAAACCGAAAGGCTCAAAAAACGCTTATTCTCATTCCCGTTTTGAATCCACTGGTTGTATTTTGCTCTGGCTTCATCCGATACGGCATCAAATACACGATACACAAACTGATCGTCAAATGAGGCTGCCATACCAATAGGCTCTGGAAAAACAGTTACATTATCATTGTTTGCATAACCATGCAATGCTTCACTCCACCAGTTAAATTTTTTAATTCCGAGTCTTGGAACAGCATCGGATTGATCACACATCAATGCTGCCTTTTCTTCAAGTGTTAATCTTGAAATTAAATCTTTTGCCCGTTCAGTAGAACTAAGAGAAGGATTTTTATAAGGTAATTGTTGTGCATTGACACTAACTATTGAAAACAAACTAATAAGGAACAGATAACTAATTTTCATTGCTTTATATTTTAAAATTGCATTTAAGTAGTGTTTTTTTGACGAGAAGGCTACTAATTCGTTTTTGAAATTTTATCATCAATATGGAAATAATCAAAATCTGCAAAACCGCCTGTATTTTTAGTAGCATAATTAAACAGCCCAAATCGATATCCCATAAAATGAGGAAGTGTATAAGGTAATTTTATTGTGTTTCCTATACTAATCCATTTTTTTCCATCAAGACTGTAATAAAATTTTCCGGTATCTGTTTTGCCTTTAAAATCACATTCCGCTTTTAAATACACTTTATCCTGATTTAAAGAAACACTTTCTATTTCTTTTGGAATTCCTTTTACAGCATCAATCATTACAATTCTTTTAGAGCCATTTTCAATTTTTACAGCTATCAATCCATATTCCTTTTGCAATAAAGAAAGTCCTGCATAGTCGCCCTCTTTCATTTTAGAAACTTCAATCAATGTTTCACCCGAACTTTCTGGTCCAAAAGTTCTTTGCGTTAGTGTATTTTTAGCCTGAACAAAACTGCTGCCTATTCTGGCCGTTTTTAATCTTAAAAATCCCTTTCTTTCTTTGACAGACCAAAGTGTGTTATCCGGGTTGTGATTCCACTGCCACACCAATGGCAATTCTTTATCTCCGCTTTTACGGGTAAATTCATCGGAATTAACAATATTAGGGATAAGGCCTTTACTAGCCGGCAGATCAAGATTTTCTGGCACTTTGCCGTTTTCGCCTAATATTGGCCAGCCATCTTCCCATTTTACAGGCACTAAATAAGGAATGCGTCCTACGCCTCCTGCATCTCTGAATAAATAGGAAAACCATTTTTCATCGGGAGTATCGATTAGTCCGCCTTGCGCAACACCCTGATCTTGCAAACCAACTTTTCCTTCCCAAGGGCCATTGATATTATCGGCTCTGTGGATAACTACAGTGCGCATCCCTCCTTTTGGCCAACAAATATTAAATAAATAATACTTTCCTTTAATTTTAAAAAGTTGAGAACCTTCAGAATTCAGCATAATGTTGTTTCCCGCTGGAGCACTAGAATTTTCTATTAAAACTCCTTTCGTTTCTTCTTTAACTGCGGATAAGTCATTATTCAATTCTATAATCTCCAATTTTCCTGCTCCCCAAACCATGTACACTTTGCCATCATCATCGAAAAAAATGGAATGATCATGATAAGAAGTATTTAAAACAGTTTTTTTCCAAGGTCCTTTTTCTAAATTCTTTGCAGAAAAAATGTATGTTTTACCAGTTGTTCCCGAAAAAGTGCTGACATAATAAGTACCATTATGATAGCGCAGACTGCTAGCCCATGAACCTCTGCCATAATCATTTTTGCCATTATCTAAATTGAGCTTATCATCATTATCCTCCAGTGTTTCATATGCATAATTAATAAGCGTCCAATTGACTAAGTCACTGGATTTCATGATCGGAACACCTGGATTCATGTGCATTGTAGTGCTGCTCATATAGTATGTACGGCCAACTCTAATTATGGATAAGTCAGGTACATCGGCAAAAATCACAGGATTTTTTGCTTTATTTTCCTGTGCATAATTATTAGTTGCAAAAAAACTAACTAGCATTATGACATAAAAAAAGGTGGATCGTATTTTCATCTTCGTATTTTTATTTAGCTGCTTTTACGCCTTCTTTAGTTTGAATAATTTTTTGAATAGTTCCATCTGGATTATAGTACATATAATCAATACAAATGGATCTTCTGTAGCTTCCTCCAGTAGGAAGTGCCCCATTGTGATACATAAAATAGGATTTCCCTTTAAAATCAACAATACCAGGATGAGTTGTAAAACTATTATTTACATTTTCCTGAATTATTCCTTGATATGTCCACGGACCAGAGATATTTGTTGCAGTACAGTACTCTATCATTTCTGGCTTAGTTCCTGCACTTGCATAAACTAAATAGTAAAGATTTTTTCTTTTGTACACCCAAGGACCTTCAATATAATTCTTAGGTTTGAATGTAGAAATTTCGCCATCAGCTTCAATCATGTTCTTTTTTAGTTTAATCCACTTACAGCTTGAATGTCCCCAAAAAAGATAGGCTTGTCCATCATCGTCAATAAAAACTGTTGGGTCAATATCGTCCCAAGAGTGTTTCATATCGGTTGTCATTTCATTTGTAATCAAGGCTTTTCCTATAGCATCTTTAAAAGGACCTGTTGGACTATCTGAAACTGCCACACCAATAGCCGCACCTCCATTGCTATTTTCATCTTTTTTATGAAATGTAGAAACAAACCAATAAAATTTACCTCCACGTTCGACACATTGTGCAGCGTAAGCATCACCCGTTGCCCATGAAAAAGTAGATGGAGATAATGGAGAACCATGATCCTTCCAGTTCACCATATCTTTAGAAGAATACACACGCCAATCAGGCATTTTGTAATTCGTATCTTCGGTAGTAGCACCATCATGTCCAGTATATAGATATACAGTATTTTTATATACTAAAGGAGCGGGATCTGCTGTAAAAACATCCTTTATTATTGGGTTTTGAGCTTGCAAAAAAGAATTAACACTTACAATTATAATGGCTGTAAAGATGGTTTTTAATTTCATTTTGTTTGATTTATAATATGGTTATTTAATAGGTACAATCTGTTCTGTCCAAGTTGGCGGATTTATATAAAATGTGCCATTTGCATAATACACAGGTTCAATTCCCATTTGAGGAAATTTTTCCCACTCCTCAAAAGTCTGACTGTACGGATATGCTCTTTTATCGTACATAAAATAATGACAGGATGTCCATAAATTTCCATCAGGACCAATAAACAATGCATTATGTCCTGTCTCTTGATAGGGATCTTGAGTATCTGTAAATTTCAAATGATCATAACCATTGCTTACCGCTAATTCTGGGCGATATCCTTTTTTTCGAGTTCCAAAAATGGGTTCACGGGAGGCTAATTCCCAAGGTCCCAGCGGTGATTTAGATTTTAAAAGCCCTACTTCATAACCTCGTGTCCAAGTGGAGAAAAACATAAAGTAAGTTCCTTCTTTTTTGATAACAAATGGCCCTTCAATTCCGCCAATCATCCATTCTGGGTAGCCAGGTTGTTTTTTATCTAGAAATTTCTCAATTGGAGTAGTTAATTTTCCAGATTTCAAATCAATTTTGGCTTGAAAAAGACCGTTGCCACTGCAATACAAATAAGTTTGTCCATCCTCATCTTCAAACAATGTGGAATCATTATTATACTGCGATGTCAAAGGACCATTGACTAATTTGAAAGGGCCGGTAATTTTATCTGCTGAAAACAACCAAACGCTGTGTTTATTCATTCCTTTCGGATCTTCTTTGGTAACTTTTCCGCTATTAATAGTCAGCCACCATTTATTTTGTATAAAATGGAGTTCTGGTGCCCAAAAACGACCATTATACGGACAATCTTCGGGTAATTTACTAGCATCAATCAGATAGGAATGAAATTTCCAGTTTATCATGTCATCAGAAACTAAAAG
Source organism: uncultured Flavobacterium sp. (assembly GCA_963511475.1). Taxonomy (GTDB): domain Bacteria; phylum Bacteroidota; class Bacteroidia; order Flavobacteriales; family Flavobacteriaceae; genus Flavobacterium. The sequence continues at coordinate 9,308 of CAUPJC010000028.1, read as the reverse complement.
CTTAACACCGGGGTTTGGCCCAGTCCAGATAGGATTGGAAGTTCCTGTAGCATACCACTTATCGCCTACTTTATTAATCATATAGTCCCTCATGGAAAGAATAGAATCCCTTGTAATTGGATTGGTATAATTAAAGACTTTTTCAGTAGTATTTGTTTTTAATTCTATAGCTGAATCATTTTTTTGAGCGAATGACGCAACTGCTAAAATAAAAAACAATAAAGTAAATTGGTATCGCATAATGCTTTTTAAAATAGTTATTTAATTGCAAAAGTGTATATCTTCCCTTTTACAGTATTTAAATCATATAAATAAGTAGGTTTTAAATCTAATGGTTTTATGGTTGCTTCTTTTGCAATAATTGCTTTTTTAATGGCTTCAACTTGGTAAAATACATTTGGATTTTCTCCTAATGCTTTTTTCAGATTTTTGCTGTTCTTCAAAATAATTTCATTTGGAGTTCTCAATCTTAGGTTTCCGCCAAGATTGGATTGAATACTTACCGCGACTACTTTTCCCTGTTTCCAAGTCAGCTCTTTAACTTCAAATCCGCCACGAGCTCTTAATCCGCTTATATTTCCGTCCTTTAAAACATCTGGCAGTGCTGGCAATAAATGCAAGGCACCGTCTGAACTTTGCAACAGCATTTCGGTAATTCCTGAAGTACAGCCAAAATTCCCGTCAATTTGAAATGGCGGATGTGCATCAAAAAGATTATTATAAGTTCCGCCTCCGCCTGTATTAACGCCAAGCGGTGTGAGCTGATTCTGAATAAGTGCATAAGCATGATTCCCATCCTGCGTTTTGGCCCACCAATTTACTTTCCAGCCCATACTCCATCCCGTAGAAACATCGCCCCTTTGCAGCAGGGTATTTTTTGCCGCAGCAAAAAGCTCCGGAGTTCTATAAGGTGAAATCTGATTAGAAGGATAAAGACCGTACAGATGAGAAATATGGCGGTGATTATCTTTTGGATCATCTGCATCATCCAGCCATTCCTGCAATTGATTGTATTTGCCAATCTGCATCGGCGGTAGCATTTTTCTCATAACGCTGAGGCTATCTGCAAAATCTTTGTCTTTTCCTAGTATTTCTGATGCTTTTATAGCAGTACTAAACACATCGAACACGATTTGATTATCCATCGTAGAACCAGCAGTCATAGCAGAACCTTGATGTGCTTTAGGCGAATTTTCAGGTGAGTTTCCTGGAGCTACAACTAACCAGCCATTTGCAGGATCTTTTACCAAAAAGTCCGCATAAAAAGTTGCAGCACCTTTTAGTATTTCATATACTGATTGGAGATATTCCTTATCCCCGGAATATAAATAATGTTCCCAAATATGCTGGCTTAACCAGCCACCTCCTGCATTCCATACTCCCCAGGTTGCACCATCAACTGCCCCGTTAATTCTCCAAATATCAGTATTGTGATGCGCCATCCAGCCTCTTGCTCCATACATTACTTTTGCAGTTTCCTGACCAGTTGTTGCCAGTTCCTGAATCATTTTTAAAAGAGGCTCATGCATTTCGGACAGGTTTGTTTTCTCGGCCGGCCAATAATTCATCTCAGTATTAATATTGATAGTGTATTTACTGTCCCAGGCAGGCTTCATGCTGTGATTCCAAATTCCCTGAAGATTAGCTGGCTGACCTCCTGGCCGTGAAGACGAGATTAACAAATACCTGCCGTACTGATAATATAAAGTTACGAAGGAAGGATCTAAAACATTCCTAAAATTAGCCAGTCTCTTATCTGTTGGTAATTTTGCTTCTTCTGAAGAACCTAAATCAAGTATTACTCTTTTAAAATATTTTTGATAATCAGCAATATGAGCTTTTTTCATCTTATCAAAATCTTTATTAAATGCTTTATCAAGAAAAGACTTTGCCAGTTTATTTTCATCTCCGTTGATGTCTTTATAATTAATAAAATTTGATGCAATAGAAACATATATCAATACTGAATTTGCTTTCTCTATTTTTATTAAATTATCAACAGATTTTACACTTCCTCCTTCTGCTTTAAATTTGGCAAGCGCATTAAATTTAACCTTTCCTTCTACTCCTTCATGATCACTGGCAGTTCCCCAAAGCGAGAGTTCATTATTGCCATTAGTTGTGATTTTTTGCTTCTTATGCTGTGATGTAAAACCTCCGGTAAAAGACAATTGACCAGGTTTATCAGCAGAAAGCCTGACAACTATTACTCTGTCAGGAAAAGATGCAAATACCTCACGGGTATAAGTGACTCCATTTACTTTATAAACTGTTTTTGCTACAGCGTTTTCTATATCAAGTTCACGGTAATAACTAGTGTAATTTTGCTGACCAGGAAAATTTAATTCCAAATTCCCCACAGGCTGAAACATCTGTCCGTGCGATTTTTTAGTAATTATATTTTCATTTATTAATTTTTCGGCATTTTTATATTCTCCTTGAAAAAGAAGTTTTCTTATTTCATTCAAAGCACTTTTTGCACTGGGATTATCATTCCTATTGGGACTCCCACTCCAAACAGTTCCTTCATTCAATTGAAAAATTTCTTTCTCAACATTTCCATAAATCATTGCGCCCAAAAAACCATTACCTATTGGCAAGGCATTTTCCCAGGTTTCTCCTGAAGGCTGATTGTACCAAATTTTTAAATCATTTGGATTTTGAGCAAATAATGAAATACCAAAAAACAATACAATGCCGCATAAATATTTTCTCATAACCTGCATTTATCCTCATCTTGAGGGATTTGAAAACACAAAAAAACAAAAAACTTAAGTGTTTATATTACACTTTTAAAAAAAAGTAAAAAAAAAACCTTAGGGGTAAACTTATTTTAAAAGGATTTCATCTAAAAAAAATCAGAAACCTATTATTTATATTTTTTAAAAAATAATTAAAGATACAATCTTATTATTCCTTTTTTTAATTTGAATTGCTAATATATTTATTTGAAAAATATACTGTTTAAACCTTACTTTCAATAATGAGTAAAAAGCCGAGTGAATTAACCCCCGGCTTTAAACTAAACAAATTTAAAAACCAACCAATGAAGGTATATTCTGTAAAAACTACACTTCAATGTCAATAAACCAAAATTTCAATTTTAAACTTGCTTATAATTATAATTTAATATCCAGGATTCTGATAAGTGGCTTTTTCAGCCGCTGTCATATCCATTCCATCCAAATGACCAGTTGGAATTGGTCTTAAATAATGGAATGGCTGGATTGTTCTTGTTACTGTTGCAGGAGTATGATTACCATAATTAGATCCACCAATTCTATATGTTCCTGCTAATTCGTTCCATTTTTGAGTACGTACTAAATCATACCAGCGGTATCCTTCACCAAAATATTCACGAGAACGCTCTGCAAGAATGTAGTTAATATCTATAACAGCAGGTGTTGCAGCAGTAAGTGCAGCGCTATTATCTGCAACTTTTGCTACATTACCATTATTATCCCAACGCCATTTCCCTGCACGTGAACGAATAACATTGATAAGGTTTCTAGCTGTCATAGAGCCTGTTGCTCCCTTAACTGCTGCTTCAGCAGCTACAAAATAAAGTTCTGAGAATTTAGCAATTGGAAATGGTCTTGTACTCGCAGCATTAGGTTGCCCCAAAGTACCAGCATTATCTGTACGGTATGGCCCTAATTTCCAGTAACCAGGGTAAACTATTCTACTGATACCATTAGGCGAAATAACATAATCTGCTCTTCCTGGTAAAACTCCAGCTCCAATACTATTGTCTCCTCCTCCAGAAGGATATGTTATAGCAGTAGCTGGCTCGCTATCCAAAAACGATAATATTGCATCTTTAGAAGTTACAGGCAATCCATTTGCATTATATAATGTTGTGACATCTGTTAATCCCGTTCCTTTTAAATTCCAATTACCACGATACACAGTTGTAAAAGTTCCATCATAACGGGAATCATTTGTTTTATCAGCAAAAGTATTTGTAAAAACATCAATAGGCGGCGCCATACGAGTCCATGGGCGTCCTAATGCTTGAGCCGCTTCACGCTGAACAGGTGATACTAATGTTCCATCTGCCTTTTTACTTTTGATAGCAGTATAATTCCAAGTTACCATCCATCCTGCAAAATTATCTGCACCACCACCATTAGCATAGGTAAGGCTGGATCCGTTATAATACTCATTTTTTTCATTATGATCAGCATACAATAACATTTCTTTATTACGATCGTTGGATCCTAAATTAACATCGTAGAAATTTGCTAGCAAACCATAATTTGTTCCAGCATTATTAATCCCTTCTACAGCAACATTATAGGCTTCTTGAAAATACCATTGTGCATTATGCCCATCTGGGTCAGTTCTTGGAGTATCTGGATAAGTAGGAATGTTATTTGGATTCTGTAACCACCAAGCATACGTCAAATACGCCTTTGCCAAATATAAACGAGCCAGTGTTTTGGTTGCGGTTCCTGTTAATCTAGGCGCATCTGGCAATTCAGCAACAGCTGCTTTTAAGTCAGGAAAAATTCCTTTAGTGTAAACATCTGTAACTGTATTACGAACTGAAAATCTTGTAGGCTTGTTATTAAACATTAACTCGCCCGACCCTAAATCTAATGGTACGCCTCCGAAAGTCTGCACCAATAAGAAATAATCAAAACCTCTAAAAAACTTAGATTCTGCAATTAAACTTGGAGAAACACCTACGGCTGCTCCATTTTCAATAATACCACTAGCTGTATTAATATCCGAAAAGGAATTATTCCACAATACATCCGAGCGACTGGAACTAGGAGTGATTGTACCAGCACCCGACAAATCATGATCTTTAAAATTTCCATCAGCACTTTGTGCATAGGTCGCCTCATCAGTACCGGTTTGTAATGAATTATAGAAATATGCATTCCCATATAACCAGCGTAAATGTGCATAATGAGATGTTAATCCCTGTAAAACTCCCTGTTCTGTTTTAAAGTAGCCAGGCTCATAAAAATCATGTGGTTTCTCTTCTAATAGCTCAGAACAACCAGCCAAGCTAAACAAAGCTACTGATCCTATAATTATATTTTTAAATATATATCGTTTCATATTTCTATTTATTAAAATGTTAAGTTAATACCTAATAAGAAGTTACGAGTTGATGGTGTATTAGTACCAATAACTAAAATTCTGCTAGGATAAGAATTTACGGCTTGATTTTGATCACCCAAAGAGTTTGTTTCTGGATCCATACCAGACATATCGTGATAAGGAGAAAAGAAAACAAATGGATTCTGAACAGAAGTATATATTCTTAATTTATCAATACCTACTTTTTTCATAAAATCCTGATCCAGAGTATAACCAAGAGTTAATGATCTAATTTTTAGATAAGAACCATCAAAATATCCCATAGTCGACATGTATCTTGGATTATCACCACTTCTAACCCCATTTGGATTAGGGAAATCTGCATCCGTATTTGATGGTGTCCAATAGTCAACATCAACATTACTGCCACGTCCATTAAGTAAGTTCAAATAACTAGCACTTCCGTATAGTGTACTTACCAAAATTCCACCACTTCTATAAGCTCCAACAGCATTAAAATCAAAACCTTTGTAAGTTAAATTAGTACTGAAACCTCCTTGAAAATCAGGATCGGTATCAATAATCTGTCTGTCATCTGGATTAATTCGACGTACAGGAGAGCCATCAGCATTATACTCACCTGTATATTTCACTTTGATTGATCCAACTATGGTTCCCTTGTCATTCACACCCGTTGGACCTGCCTCATACTTATCCATAAAAGCGTCGCCCTCTTGCCAAAGCCCTATTTTTTCATAATCATAAATAGAAGCTATATTATGGCCAACAAACCATGAGTTTTCTATATCTCTGTCTGACCCTGAAGCAAGAGAAGTGATTTGATTTTGATTAGCATAAAAATTGAAACCAACTGTCCAAGTCAAACCATTAGGGTTATCCAATATCACTCCGTTTAATGAAATTTCATATCCTTTATTTTCTGACGTACCAACATTTGCAGTATAACTATCAACACCTGTTGTCGTAGGTAATTTTACTTTTTGTAATAAATCCTTAGTTTGTGTATTATAATACTCTACAGTACCTGTCAAACGGCTGTCAAAAAATCCAAAATCAATACCATAATTCATAGTTGTAGAATATTCCCACCCTAAAGCTGGGTTAGGCAATTCATTAACATAGACACCTGTAGAATTAGTAGTTCCAAAATTATATGCTCTCGTGTTTAAAGCTCCTAAAGTTTTATAAGGATCAACTGCTTGATTAGAAGTCTCACCATAACCTGCACGTAATTTTAACGAACTAAGCCAAGAAATATTTTTCATGAAAGACTCATTAGAAATAGTCCAACCTGCTGAAACGGCTGGATAAGTAACCCATTTGTGACCATCAGCTAATCTGGAAGAACCGTCAGAACGTACTGTACCTGAAATAAAATAGCGATTATCATAAGAATACATTAACCTTGCCATATAAGAACGTAATCCCCATTTCGTATAATCCTGCTCAGATGGTGTTATAGTGATGGGTTCCTCACTTTGTCCCATATTATAAAATTGAAATGCATCAGAAGTGATTCCATTTCTTGCTATTCTCGAATTATTACCCGTTAAGCTTTCATTAGAATATAATCCAACAAAATTAATTGTATGTTTTTCAGCAAAAGTCTTATCATAAGTAATCAAATTCTCAAGTAACCATTGTGTTGACATAGAGTTACTAATTGAAGCATTAGACATACTAATAGGATTAACATCAAATACACCTTGCCCTTCATAATATCCATTATTAGTTGAACGAAAATTTAATCCAGAATTCAGTCTATATTTCAATCCTTCTATGCCAGGAATTTTTAGCTCGGCAAAAATATTGTTATAAGAACTAAATGCCTTGTTTAAATTAATATAACTCTCACCTAAACCATTAATAGACTCCCTAGTATATAGCCATTTGTCATCAATTGATCCCTGATTAATAGTTCTTTTCATCGAACCATCCTCATTATAAGGGTTAACCAATGGAGACATACTTAGAGCAGTTCCAGGACTAATGTTATCACCATTGGTAATAGCGTAGTTACTATTAGTACTAAATCCTATACGAAAAGCAGTGCCAATTTCCTGATCTAAAGAAGCTCTAAGATTAAAACGCTCATACGATTGACCTGGCAAAACAGCTTCTTCTTTATAATATCCAAGACCTCCAGTATAAGAACCGCCTTCGCTTCCTCCAGAAACACCAACATCATGACTAATAATTTGCCCAGAATCATATAATAAATCCTGCCAATTTGTATTAAGACCTCTAACTTCATGACTTGGTGAATCTTTATACAAATTAGCAACATCACGAAGTGCTGCAAACTGAGTACCATCCATCATGTCATATTCTCCAAAAACATTTTTTACTCCTCCAAATCCATTATAAGTAAATTTAGCTTTTTGTCCTTTACGTCCTTTATTTGTTGTAATCAATACAACCCCATTAGCACCACGTGATCCATAAATAGCAGTCGCTGAAGCATCCTTCAAAATATCAAGAGATTTTATATCAACTGGATTAATATCTCCAATAGATCCTGCAAAAGGAACTCCATCAAGTACAATCAAAGGATTATTATCTGCAGTAAGTGACCTAGTTCCACGAATACGAATCTGCATTGAAGCACCTGGTTTGGTAGAAGTTTGCGTTAATTCAACACCTGGCAGTCTTGCCTGTAGCGCTTGAGTTACATTTCCAGACGCAAATTCGTTCAATTCTTTACCCGCAAGAGTAGATACTGATCCAGTAACTGCTTCCTTACGAACAGCACCATATCCAATTACTACAATTTCTTTCAGAGTATTGGATTCATCTTCAAGAACTACGCTGATGGAACTTCTTCCGCTCACTGTAATTTCTTTAGTCTTATAACCTACAAAACTAAAAACAAGGACACCGTTTGAAGGAACATCTTTAATCGAATATCTACCGTCAAAATCAGAGCTGGTTCCTGCGGTAGAACCTTTTAAATTAACATTCGCACCTGGAATAGGACCATTTTTATCAGATATTATTCCTGTAACTGCCGTTTGCGCACCCGCACTGAGCGATAGAACAAACATCAAAATCAAAAAAGCAAAGCATTTAAAATGCTTTGATTTGCTTGTAACAAAATAGTTAGTCATAAAAATTGATTTAATTAATTAAAATTGGTTAGGATTTAATTTTAATCACATTATATTAATAAGTGTAATTAGGACAAATATAAAAAAAATAAACACAAACACAATCGGTTGTGTTTATTTTTTTTACGAATTTAAAAAAAATAATACAATATTAAAATTGTATCAATATAAATTTTCTCATATAATTGAATAAAGCTCAATACTGAAGTAAGTATAGGTCCATAATTTAACAATAAACTATCATTTTAATCAAAAGCTTAAATAAAGTATAATCCTAATTAACTAATATATAGGACAAAAAAGAACTTAATAATTTTATAGAATATATGAAAAACTAAGCAATCGATTGTTTAAGCAAGAATTATTATGTTAAAATTAACAAATCTATCAGCGAAAAATTTGTAAGGCTTGTCTAATTTATATTTCATTCCAAATTCATTACCATTTTTTTTACAGCTATTACAATAAAACAAAAAAGGGAGCTAAAATTTCGCTCCCTTTTTTGTTTAACTCTTATAAGTTCTCCAGATTATTTATGTAAACTCAACAGGTAAAATCATACCTGCTTCATCATTACGATAATTTTTTAGAATTAAATACTAGCTATTCCCCTTTTGGTAATCCGCCAAGAAAGTTGCCAGTCCGCTGTCGGTAAGCGGGTGTTTCAGTAAGCCTTCAATAGCACTTAATGGTCCAGTGATTACATCGGCACCAATTTTGGCACAATTTATAATATGCATGACGTGGCGTACAGAAGCTGCAAGAATTTGGGTTTCATAACCGTAATTGTCATAAATCAGTTTGATATCTTCAATCAGCTGTAGTCCATCTGTAGAAATATCATCAAGTCTTCCGATAAATGGTGATACATAAGTTGCTCCAGCTTTGGCGGCAAGCAATGCCTGACCTGCTGAGAACACTAATGTACAGTTGGTTCTGATTCCTTTGTTCGAAAAATATTTAATCGCTTTTATTCCGTCTTTAATCATCGGTATTTTAACCACAATCTGCGGATGCAGTGCTGCCAGTTTTTCTCCTTCGGCAACCATTCCGTCAAAATCAGTCGAAATCACTTCGGCACTTACGTCTCCATCCACCAATTCGCATATCTTCACATAATGCGCA
>CAUPJC010000027.1:0-76626 GCA_963511475.1 uncultured Flavobacterium sp. | reverse complement strand
CGATATTTTATCGGACAAACCAAATGATAAAGCAATAAGCTTTTATTATGCCGTTTGAAAATATGTTCACTCATCAAACAAATATACTAATCTTTGCGCATGACCCCGAGGCAGAGCCTCGAGGAATTCTTTTGATTAAACTGGAGTATTAATCAACAAAGTCATCAAGGACAGAATATAGTAAATATTGATATTGATACAACTGAAAAATTTTTTACCGAAATAAATAATCTATTTGACAAATTATTAAATAACTCGATTACTCTAAAAGGAAATTATAACAATTTGAATCTTTCACAAGAATTAATGTCTAAAAATTTCTTTAACATTTCTTACGACATTATTTATGAAGACCCTTTTTCAAAAATGTCAGAAGGCAAAAAAGCATTTGTGATACTTTTACTGTTATTAGATTTTAGCAACAAAGATTGTCCCATTTTAATTGACCAGCCTGAAGATGATTTAGATAATAGAGCAATTTATAAAGATTTAGTAAAATATATCAAAATCAAGAAAAAACAAAGACAAATAATAGTTGTCACTCATAATGCAAATATTGTAGTTAGTTCAGATTCTGAATTAGTTGTAATCTCAAATCAAAATGGTATCGATAGTCCTAATAAAAACAAATCAAAATTTCAATATGTTAGTGGGAGCATTGAAAATACAAAAAAGAAAAATGAACTTTTTAATATTCTTCTTGAATCACAAGGTATAAAAGAACATATTTGTGAAATTCTTGAGGGTGGAAATGATGCTTTTAAACTACGAGAAAAAAAATATTCAATTAAATAACAAAAGCAAACTGTTAGCCCTGCTCTACAAAATCTTCATTTTCTCCGCGGGACAAATTCTCTGAATAAACCCTGCAATAACCAGAATTAAACCAAAAAACCACCCTCATCAGGTGGTTTTCCATTTCTTATAAACAACTCTACAAAGGAATATTCCCATGCTTCCTATCAGGTGTAACGCTAACTTTATTCTCCAGCATGCTAAACGCTTTTATCAGTTTGCGTCTGGTATCCTGCGGAAGGATAACCTCATCGACAAAACCGCGTTGTGCTGCTGTATATGGATTCGCAAACAACTCAGCGTATTCGGCTTCTTTTTCTAAAAGTTTGGCTTCGTGGTCTTCGGCATCTTGGATTTCTTTTTTGAAGATAATTTCAGAGGCTCCTTTGGCTCCCATTACGGCAATTTCTGCAGTTGGCCAGGCAAAATTCATGTCGGCACCAATATGTTTGGAATTCATTACGTCATAAGCACCGCCATAGGCTTTTCGGGTGATTACGGTTACTCTTGGTACTGTTGCTTCACTTAAAGCGTAAAGAAGTTTTGCTCCGTGAATAATAATACCGTTCCATTCCTGATCGGTTCCCGGTAAAAAGCCTGGCACATCCACCAATACCAATAACGGAATGTTAAACGCATCGCAAAAACGGGTAAAACGTGCCGCTTTTTTCGAACTGTTTACATCGAGACAGCCTGCCAAAAACATCGGCTGATTCGCCACAATTCCGATACTTCGGCCTCCGAGTCTGGCAAAACCTACAATAATATTTTCGGCATAATTTTTATGAATTTCAAAAAACGAATCTTCGTCAATAATCCCTGCAATAACGCTGTGCATATCGTAAGGTTTATTTGGATTATCCGGAATGATGCTTGTTAATTGTCCACGTATTTCATCTTTGAATACATAAGGTAAATTACGAGGTTTTTCTTTGTTGTTTTGAGGGAGATAACTCAACAGCGTTTTGATATCTTCCAGACAGACCACTCCATTCACGGCAGTACGGTGTGCTACACCCGACTTGGTGGAATGCGTACTTGCCCCTCCTAATTCCTCCGAAGTTACGGACTCATTAGTCACAGTTTTCACCACATTCGGTCCGGTAACAAACATATAACTTGTTTCTTCAACCATCATCGTAAAATCGGTCATCGCTGGAGAATACACCGCTCCGCCAGCGCAAGGTCCCATAATGGCAGAAATTTGCGGAATCACACCGCTGGCTTGTACGTTTCGATAGAAAATATCGGCATAACCGCCCAACGAACGAACGCCTTCCTGAATACGCGCACCACCCGAATCATTCAGTCCAATCATGGGTGCTCCCATTTTGACCGCCATATCCATAATTTTACAGATTTTCTCGGCATGTGTTTCAGATAATGAACCTCCAAAAACCGTAAAATCCTGAGCAAAAATATAAACCAATCGTCCATTGATAGTTCCGTATCCTGTGATAACTCCATCACCGTAATACATTTCATTTCCCATTCCAAAATCAGTAGTTCGGTGTGTCACCAGCATCCCGATTTCCTCAAAAGATCCTTCATCCATCAAATAATTGATGCGTTCTCTGGCAGTCAGTTTCTTGTTCGAATGCTGTTTTACAATACGTTCTATTCCTCCACCTAAATGGGCTTCGGCAATTTTACCGTTTAGTATTTTTATTTTTGATTCCATTTGTTGTCAGTTATTATTTTTGAATACCTTTTAAAAAATTTAAACACATAGAAACATAGAAAAAATTTCAAAGTGTTAGCCAAAAGAAATTGATAGAAAAATATATTTTCCACATAGCTTTATGGAATCTATGAAAAGTGAAACGCATTTAAGCTACAATAAAAAAACTATTTTTCTATGTATTTAATTTTTCATTTTGAATTTATTTAATTGGCAAGCGTACTATTTTTTGATCTTCAAAATACTGTTTCAATGCCACTAAAGCAGCGATTTCAGCTTCTTGTGCCATTTGGTTTTTCAGCACATCAGTATTGTAATATTTCTTGACAAAATGTGTGTCGAATTTACCCGAACGAAAAGCTTCGTGTTCAAAAACAAATTTCCCGAAAGGCAAAGTCGTCTGCACACCTTCCACTCGATAGCTTTCAATGGCATTAATCATCAGCTGAATCGCTTCTTCACGGGTTTGTCCATAAGTGATTAATTTTGCCAGCATCGGGTCATAATAAATTGGAACATCCATACCTTGCTCAAAACCGTTATCCACACGAATTCCTTCTCCGACTGGCAATCGATATACATTCAAATGTCCTACACTTGGCAAGAAATCATTCAATGGATCTTCGGCATAAACACGCAATTCCAAAGCATGCCCTTTTAGTTGCAAATCTTCCTGCTTAATAGTCAATGCTTCTCCCCTTGCCACTCTAATCTGCAGTTCTACTAAATCGGTTCCGGTAATCAGTTCGGTAACTGGGTGCTCCACCTGCAAACGCGTATTCATTTCGAGGAAGTAGAAATTATTATTTTCGTCCAATAAAAACTCCACCGTTCCTGCTCCCAAGTAATCACAGGATTTTGCTACAAGAACAGCCGCTTCACCCATTTTCTGACGTAATTCTGGCGTTAAAACAGCGGAAGGAGCTTCCTCAACCACCTTTTGATGACGACGCTGAATACTGCATTCTCTCTCAAACAAATACAAAATAGTGCCATGACTATCCGCCATAACCTGAATTTCGATATGCCGTGGAGAAGCCACATATTTTTCTATAAAAACCGAACCATCGCCAAACGCAGCTACCGCTTCGCTTATTGCGCGATTCATTTGGGATTCAAAATCAGCTTCGCTTTCCACCACACGCATTCCTTTTCCACCACCACCAGCTGAAGCTTTAATCAAGATAGGAAAACCAATTGCTGTTGCAGCTTGTTTTGCTTTTTCTATATCGGTAATTGCTTCTTCAATACCCGGAACCATTTGAATATTATAGGCTTTAACGGCATCTTTGGCCGCCAGTTTACTTCCCATGATTTTAATGGCATGTGATTTTGGACCAATAAAAATGATTCCATTTTTTTCGCATTCCAGAGCAAAATCGGCATTTTCACTCAGAAATCCATATCCGGGATGAATGGCATCTGCATTTAAAGATTTAGCCACCTCAATAATTTTACTTCCCAGTAAATACGATTGGTTAGATGGAGCTTCCCCAATCCAAACCGCTTCATCTGCAAATTTTACGTGCGGTGCATTTCTGTCGACAGTTGAGTATACCGCGACGGTCTTAATGCCCATTTTCTGTGCGGTTTTCATCACTCTAATGGCAATTTCACCTCTATTGGCAACTAGTATTTTTTTCATATTTTAATAGATAAAAGAGGAACTATTTTTAATAGACAAAAGAAGCTAGACCGTTTCACTGCAAGAATCAAGATTAAATACTTTTATCTCTCTTCTAGCCTCTTGTTTCTTTCTTCTTGTTTCTTGTTTCTCGTCCTCTATTCAAACTCAATTAACAGCTGTCCTTTTTCCACTGCGTCTCCCGTGCTTACCGAAATGGATTTAATCACGCCATCACGGGGCGAAAGAAAACTGTTCTCCATTTTCATAGCACCAAGAATAATCAGATTATCATTCTCTTTCACGGTTTGTCCGACAACAACACTAATTTCCAAAATCAATCCTGGCATAGGCGCTTTGATGGCATTGACCTGTTTGGTCAGCCCGACTTCAAACCCCATTTCTTTGATCAAAATATCCAAAGGATTTGAAATTACGACAGTATAATTGGTGTTATTTACCTTAACTCTATAACTTTTACGATTGAAATCCGAAGTGATAATTTCAGCTTTATAAGGGGTGTTTTGATGTAGGACATGAAATGCATCAGCTTCCACCGGAACGGCATCCAGTTGAGAAATACTTTCCTTTGCAAAATCAAAATGGAAAGTATCGTTTACGGTTACTTTGTAATTTGAACTCATTTATCTCTTTTTAGTGAAGTAAAAATAGCAAAAGAAAACGTTTTCGTGAACAAAAATTTAAATTCTGAAAAAAATCATCAGAATAATCAAAATAAGGGCGTGTCTCCATTAGAGAAATGGCCAGTTCTACTTTGCGCTTATACGGCCATTTATCTAATGGAGTCGGGCTATACGCGTTACTTCGGTAACTTGCTTCAAATGAAATTCACTGAACACCTATAAAAATAAAAGTATAGTGAAGTAATCCCTCACGCAAAATCAGGACAATTAAGATATAAAGATTCACTATTTAGAGATTTAGCGCATTGAGTAAATTCAATTATTTTTAATTGGATAGCGCATCTTCATTTTTACATTATAAAGTAATAGTTCGTTATTCCAGGTAAAAAATATAACCAAAAGTCAGCCAAACCTGCCAGTCATTGTATTTATTTTCAGTATAAATTTCTTTATTAGGATTTAATCCACCCAATCAGAACCAAAATATTGAAGACGGGCTTCAATCATTAAATCTGATAAAGCGGTTAATTTATAACGGGCACCTATGCCGGAAACTACAGACCAAGTACTGCTGCTTTCCGAAGAAAAACCATAAGAATGTCCATCTGAAGGGACTAGATATTTTGGAAAAGTTGTTTTTGCGTTCCCCAATTCTCCCATTGATGATAAGGATTGTACATTGTAAAAATTGTATTGAAGCCCTAAACTTATATAAGGATAAACGCTGCCTATACTGTATTCAAATTCGTGAATTTCACTCAATGGATAATATTCTAATTGCGCACCTAAATTCAAAATCGATGTGTTGCCTTCCATCGCTCTTAATTGCTGTTTTCCTAGATTATTTCCATTCTCTGCCCATTTCCCAAAATGATTCAATTTGGTTTTATTAAAAGATAATTCAGAGCGTACTTTAAAATGTTCACTGAAATAGGCATCACTCATTGATTTATATGAAGAATTCATGTAATGTACCAAACCAATTCCAAAGCAGGTATTTCGGTAAGTAGAGGCATCATGATTTCATTGACCATAATCGGATTTCATAAAACTAGGCCCAAAAAAACCACCTACTTCGTGAGCTACCGAAGATTGAGCTGTAGACAAATTAAGGAAACCAAAAAAAACAATAAAAACGCAAACGAAATTTTTGGACATTCAGAGCTAATTTTACTATCGGTATAATGCTAATATATAAGCATTTAGTTAATTCATTTTCTAGAAAAGAGAAATGAATTTCAGTTCGCAAATAGAACAACTTAATAACACAATAAAAATTAAACTCGTTTAATGAATATTTTTATAGCTTATATGCAATTTTTTTAGTTAGACAGATGTATAACATTATAATAAATTGATTGTCAAAAATCTGATAATCTTTGCAATTATTTTGAATATGCTAAATATTTTTACTTGCACTCCAAGAGCCAAGAAGAAGCAAATCTCATAAAAGAACATCAAATAGAATTGTTTCATTCCTGAAGATCATTCAAAACGAAAGGAATAAGTGAATAATTTTTGGCAAAAAAGCAAAATATTTCTCTCTAGCCCCGATAAAAGCGAAAATCCTTGTGAGCCGGGGTTCGGCTCACAAGATTATAGCGGATAGCGGGATCTATATTTCCATATATGGCCCAATGCTCTTGCTCCTAAAAAAATCAATATTTGTATTAAAGAAAATTACAAAACCAACAGCCCAAATTCTCTCAAAGTATTAATTGGTTTGGAGTACCAGAACAGTTCAAAATCTTCCAATTGTATTTCAAAATCGATTTTTACTTCCTGAAAAGAATAGGTTTTAGTATTCGAAACAGAGATTTTCTGAATCATTTCAACAAGCCATTCACCTTCCGTTTTATTGGTCTGAATAGTGAAGCTTTCTTTTTTGTCGTGAAAAGTCAGAGTCATCATTTCCCAAGAGTTCCCTTTTTTGGATTTGGTAAATGTTTCGATTGATGGTTTTCCGCCCAACCAAACAATTTTGGCAGTCGGTTTGGTATTAAAATTAGTTTCTTCTTGAAGTGCTTCAAAAATAAAATCAGCACCAATTTTCGTCTTCGGAATTTTGAAATCGAACCATTCCTGCAGTTCGTAATCAAAACAAATTCCGTGCATAAAATTGAACAGCGATTTCTTAAGCCCGAAACTAAATTTATCGTGATCGATTCCTGTTGAATCGACAAAATTAATATCGTTATTGGCAAAAGTCCCTATGGCTTCCGTTTCTTTTACAGCTCCAAATTGCTCTGGAAACATTCCCACCGGACTGTGTGCCGTCATCGCAAACTGATGCCAAAATCCAGATTGCAACACTCCCGCTTCAAACAATTGACGCACCATTTCTAGGCTATCTACTGTCTCCTGAACAGTTTGCGTTGGATAACCGTACATCAAATAAGCATGAACCATCACGCCAGCTTCGGTAAAATTTCGAGTGACTTTGGCTACTTGCTCTACTGTTACCCCTTTCTCAATCAGTTTCAACAATCTGTCCGAAGCCACTTCGAGTCCGCCCGAAACAGCAATACAACCCGAAGCCTTTAGCAACAGGCACAAATCATGGGTAAAACTTTTTTCGAATCGAATGTTTGTCCACCAAGTCACAGCCAGTTTTCGTCGAAGGATTTCGAGTGCCAAGGCGCGCATTAAAGCAGGTGGCGCAGCTTCATCGACATAATGAAAACCGGTTTCACCCGTTTGGGCAATCATTTCTTCCATTCGGTCACACAATAAACTTGCAGCAACGGGTTCGTACACCTTTATATAATCTAGAGAAATATCGCAAAACGTGCATTTTCCCCAATAACAGCCGTGCGCCATCGTGAGTTTATTCCAGCGTCCATCGCTCCACAAACGGTGCATCGGATTCACGATTTCGATAACCGAAATGTATTTGTCCAAAAGCAAATCTGAATAATCGGGCGTTCCTACTTGCGATTGTTTGTAATCGTGTTGTGACGAATTATTTTTATAAACTACTTTTCTATCTTCAAGAAGAAATGTCCTTTTATATAAATTGTGATTAGGATTTTCAATATTGGCAATTAATTCCTCAATTGGAGTTTCGCCATCATCCAAAGTGATGTAATCAAAAAACTCAAAAACTCTAGCATCCGAAAGCGAACGCAATTCTGTATTGGGGAAACCGCCACCCATCGAAATCTTGATATTCGGATAGTGTTTTTTCACCCATTGCGCAGAACGAAAAGCGGAGTATAAATTCCCAGGAAACGGAACCGAAATCAAGAATAAAGTCGGCTGAACTGTTTCTATTCTGTCTTTTAAAATCGAAAGAAGAATATTATCAATGTAAGTTGGTTCCTGTTGCAACGCATTGTACAATTCATCAAAAGAATTGGCTGAACGTCCCAATCTTTCGGCATAACGGCTGAAACCGAAATTTTCATCAACGCATTCCACTATAAAATCCGAAATATCTTCGAGATACAAAGTTGCCAAATGTTTAGCTTTGTCCTGCGTTCCCATCGTTCCAAAAGCCCAATCAAGCTCTTCCAATTGTGCAAATCTTGAAGCTTCCGGCAGAAAATCCTCTTGACAGATTTGGAGTGCCAACGTTGGATTCTTCCCTTGCAAAAACGCAATAACCGAATCGATAGTTTTAATGTATTCGTCTTGTAAAGCTAAAATTCGTTTACAGTTGTCGGTTGTTGGTTGATGGTTGTTAGATTGAAATAAATTGATCAATCCTTCTTTCGAAAACAATTTCAAAATCACTTCAATCCCCAAATCTGCCTGAACCGATTCGATATTTTTGGTATTCAGAAACCCTTTTATATAAGCAGTTGCAGGATACGGTGTATTCAGTTGGGTAAACGGGGGCGTGATGAGGAAAAGTTTTGGTTTCAAAGATGAGATTGTTTTGGTACAAAAGTAACCTATTTTAGAATTTAGAAAAGAAATACCCCATAGATACCTGCATTTTCTTTATTTTGAAATATTATTATTACTTTTAAAACTTAAAAAACAACTAATGACCCTCCAACAATATCTATCCAAAATAAACACCTTATACATAACCGGAAACGCAAGAGAACATTCCTATCGTGGTGATTTACAGAACCTCATTATGGCTATTTTACCCGATGTGTTAGTGACCAATGAACCCGCAAGAGTTAGTTGTGGTGCGCCTGATTATGTACTGACACGCAAAGATATACCTGTGGGTTATATTGAAGCCAAAGATATTGGAGTCGATTTAGGTAGTAAAACATTAAAAGAACAGTTTGATCGTTACAAATCGGGACTTTCCAACTTGATATTTACCGATTACATGGATTTTCATTTTTATAAAGATGGAGAACTAACCACAAAAATTGCAATCGCCAAAATAGAAAACGGCGCAATTGTACCGCAACCCGAAAACTTTGAACAATTTACACAACTAATTAAGAACTTTGCCCAAACCATTTCGCAAACCATCAAATCACCAACCAAATTGGCGCAGATGATGGCTGGAAAAGCCAAGTTGATGGCGGATGTTATCGAAAAGTCTTTAACCCATGATGACCAAGAAGGCAAACGTTCCCAAATAAAATCGCAAATGCTGTCGTTTCAACAAATGCTGATTCACGATATCAACAACAAAGCTTTTGCCGATATTTATGCACAAACCATTGCTTACGGAATGTTTGCAGCACGCTACCATGATCCTACTTTGCTGACTTTCTCCAGAATAGAAGCGGCGGAATTGATTCCGAAATCGAATCCTTTTCTCAGGAAATTGTTTCAAGATATTGCAGGATTTGATTTGGACATTCGTTTAACCTGGATTGTAGATGAACTCGTTAACATTTTTCTGGCTAGTGATGTGGCTACGATTATGAAAAATTTTGGTCGAAGCACCAAACAAGAAGATCCAGTGGTGCATTTTTATGAAACCTTTTTGGGCGAATACAATCCGGCGCTACGAAAAGCACATGGGGTTTGGTACACGCCACAACCTGTGGTTAACTTTATTGTTCGTGCTGTGGATGATATTTTGAAAACCGAATTCGATTTGCCACAAGGACTTGCCGACACCAGCAAAATAAAAATTAAGAAAAAAGCAGTTACCCAAACCAAAGGGAAAGATGCTAAAATAAAAGAAGTAGAAACCGAAGTCGAAGTACACAAAGTACAAATCCTGGACCCTGCCACAGGAACAGGAACATTTCTTGCCGAAGTAGTCAAACACATTCACAAAAAATTTGAAGGACAGCAAGGCATTTGGAGCAAATATGTAACCAATGATTTGATACCAAGATTGAATGGTTTTGAATTATTGATGGCAAGTTATGCTATGGCGCACCTGAAAATGGATATGCTGCTAACCGAAACAGGCTACAAACCTATCGATGACCAGCGTTTTCGTATTTTCCTGACCAACAGTCTGGAAGAAGCACATCCTGATACTCAAACTCTATTTAGTTCGTGGCTCTCTGACGAAGCGGACCAAGCCAACGCCATAAAACGCGATGCTCCTGTTATGGTAGTTATTGGGAATCCTCCGTATAGTGGTGAAAGTGCCAACAAAGGCGAATGGATTATGAACTTAATGGATGACTATAAAAAAGAACCAGGCGGAAAAGAAAAATTAAAAGAGCAAAATTCTAAATTCATCAATGATGATTATGTGAAATTTATACGTTTCGGACAACATTTTATTGATAAAAATGGCAGTGGCATTTTGGCTTTTATTAATCCACACGGATTTTTAGATAATCCCACTTTTAGAGGAATGCGTTGGAATTTGATGAAAAGTTTCGATAAAATTTATACTATCGACTTACACGGGAACAGTAAGAAAAAAGAAATAGCTCCTGATGGTAGTGTCGATATAAATGTTTTTGACATTATGCAAGGCGTATCGATAAATATATTTTTAAAAACAGGAAGAAATAAGGAGAATAAATTGAGTGAAATTTTTCATTTTGATTTATTTGGGAAGAGAGAATTTAAGTATGATTTTTTAACGAAAAATTCGTTCAAAACAATACAATTTAATGAAGTTAAAAACAATAAGCCTAATTATTTTTTTGTTTTAAAAGATTTTACTGGAGAAGAAAATTATGTAAAAGGATTCCATATAAAAGATTTGTTTGCTAAATCAGTTTTAGGTTTTCAAACACATAGGGATAATTATGCTATTGATTTTAATAAAATAAAAACAGAAAAAAAACTTCTAGAATTATTAGATAACGATTTAAAAGATGAGTATTTATATCAAAAGTATAATTTAAAAGACAATAGGGATTGGAAACTAAATATTCAAAGAAATAGATTAAAAACAGATAACAAATGGAAAGATAAATTGATAAATTGTCTATATCGCCCATTTGACAAAAGAGCCACTCATTTAGATTATGTATTTATGGACTATCCTAGAAAGGAAATAATTAGCCATATATTAAACAAATAGAATGTATCGCTACTAGTTTCTAGACAACAAGCCGTTACGGGTTTTCAACATTGTTTTATAACCGATTTAGCTCCCGAAAGTTGTGTCATTTCAAATAAAACAAAAGAACAAAATGTTGTATTTCCCTTATATTTATATTCCGAAAACAACACTCAACAAACTCTTGATAATTCAAGTGATAGAGTTCCAAATTTAAATCCAACACTTATAAAACAAATTGCGGATGGTTTGGGATTGACTTTTACCCACGAAAAATAAACAGAAGGAGAAGTTTGTTTTGCCAATAGTGAAGAAGTGCGGCCAGAGTTTAAGCAAAGTTTT
This sequence comes from uncultured Flavobacterium sp., assembly GCA_963511475.1. Lineage (GTDB taxonomy): Bacteria > Bacteroidota > Bacteroidia > Flavobacteriales > Flavobacteriaceae > Flavobacterium. Next base: position 65,143 of record CAUPJC010000027.1, on the reverse strand, counting down.
GCTCCCATTGATTTACTCGATTATATCTATGCCGTTTTGCATTCGCCAAATTATAGAGAGAAATACAAGGAGTTTCTGAAGATTGATTTTCCAAGAGTGCCGTTTCCGCATCACGTAGGGACAGGTCGCGACCTGTCCGTACAAAATGCCCTGTCCGTGCAAGATGCCCTGTCCGTACAGAAAATTCAAGAAAAGTTTTGGCAATTGGTAAAATTAGGCGGTGAATTACGTCAAATTCATTTACTGGAAAGTCCAATCGTTGAAAAATACATCACACAATATCCCGAAGATGGCGATAATGTGGTGGGAAAACCAAAATACGAACAACGTAATTATGTAGTAGAAAACGACAACATAACACATAATGACACCATCGAACCAATGGGACGTGTTCACATAAACGAAACCCAATATTTTGATAATGTTCCCGAAGTGGCTTGGAACTTTTACATTGGTGGTTATCAGCCTGCCCAAAAATGGCTCAAAGACCGCAAAGACCGCGAATTGAGTTATGAAGATATTTTGCATTACCAAAAAATCATAGTTGCTTTGAGCGAAACGGATAGGATTATGAAGCAGATTGATGGAATTGAGATTTAAATCATTTGTATGTTAAGAACTCTCACTAATTGTGTATAAGTCTGACTTTCAATTGTAATTTATAATTGTAAACTTTGTAAGACTTAAAAGAGATATAATATGGGGAATATCGCCACCAATTTTGGAGACCAAATAAAGAGACTAGAAGACAGAGGAATGCAAATTGATTGCGAAAAAGAAAAGATAAAAGAAATTCTTTTAGACATTGGTTACTACCGTTTGGGATTTTATTGGAATCCTTTTGAAAAAAACCGAAACCACGATTTCAAAGAAGGGACAAAATTTTCGGATGCAGTAACTTTATATTATTTAGATGTCGATTTGAGAAACATTCTGCTAAAATGCTTGAATAGGATAGAAATCAATTTCAGAACCAAACTAGTATATTATGTTTCGAATGTTCATAAAACTTCTCCCAATTGGTTTATTGACCCTAAAGTAATACATACTGATTTTATAAATTCAATTGAACAACATTACAATGAAGATTTTATAAAAAACAACAAAACAATAAAGTTACACCACAAAAAATACATTAATGATAAATATGCACCTGCTTGGAAAACTTTGGAGTTTTTTACTTTTGGAGCCATTTTAAAAGTATTCAAATCTCTAAATGATAGTGTTTTACAAGAAAGAATAGCCAATTTGTACGGAATTAAAAACTTGCAAAAATTTATAAATCTGATGGAGACAATAGTTTACGTTAGAAATGTTTGTGCACACGGTGGCGTTTTGTTCGATTTGAAATTACCGAAAAGTATCTCTGCAATTCCTGACATTAATTTTAACAGTCAAAACAGATGTTCATTAGATGATTCTATAAAAGTTGTATTATTTATTTTAAGCAAAATTTCGGATAATAGAAAAAATGATATAGAAAAGCAATTAGATGATTTATTTTTAAAACATTTTGATAATGAAATCATTAAAGATATTATTGAACGAGAAATAGGTTATAAAAAAATTGGTAAATAATATTTGTATAATCAAAAATGTATATCTAAATTTGCATTATACAAAGTGCCTTATTATTCATTATGCTTTAATGGTGCACTCTAAAAAAATAATTATAACCCAGACTTGCTCTGGGTTTTTTGTGTTTAAAATTATACTCAATCAAAATACAAAGGTCATTTTAGGTATTACTTCACTTGAACCAAAATCCATTTGGAGATTTCCTCTAATGCAATTGGAGAAAATGTCTGCTCAATAGTTCCATATTCATTAGGCAACCCTGTTTTGCATTCTTGAAACATATGATTCAAATTCGGTAAACTCTTGATTGTTGTTTTTGAATTTCCTGCTTTTGCTAAGGATTTTTTAATTGCATCCAAATTTACATCGGCGGGAACCTGTAGATCTTTATCACCGTTGAGAACAAGAACCGGACATTTCACTTTTTCTAAAGCGGATGCTGGATCAAATTTCAAGAAATAAACCATCCAAGGACTTGCAATTTGGGCAGTTACTGCACTTATCTGCTGTTCGTTCATTTTGTCTTCAAATTGTAGTTTCAAATAGCTGTTGATTTTTGCATTTAAAGTATTATCGTTTGCGGATGAAGCCAAAATAATATCATAAGCGCCCTTGAAAATTTCCCGCCCTTTTTGAATTTCATTTTCAGGAACTCCCATTTGGCGTTCTATTTTTTCTTTTTGCAAAATTATCAATTTATCCCCGCGAATTCCAGTTCCTGCCAATAATACGATGAAATCAACATCTTTTGAATTCCCTGCAACGATGGGTGCAATTACTCCGCCTTCGCTGTGGCCGATTAATCCAATCTTCTTTTTATCGATTTCTTTTCTGGTTTTCAAATAATCTATTCCTGCCTCAACATCTCGTGCGAAATCCATTGTGGTTGCTGTTTTGAAATCGCCTGTTGATTTTGCAACACCGCGATCATCAAATCTTAAAACTGCAATTCCTTTTTTAGTCAAATAATCCGCTAAGACTAGAAAGGGTTTGTGTCCCATTAATTCTTCATCTCTATTTTGAGCTCCGCTGCCGGTAATCAAAATTACAGCAGGGAATTTGCCTTCTTTACTAGGCAGGCTCAAAGTTCCTACCAAAACATTTTTATCGGTTTTGTTTTCGAAAGTAACTTCTTCTGTATAATACGGAAACGGAGTTTTTGGTTCTTGAGGTCTTTTTGCGGCTTCTTTTTCGACTGTTCCTCTTGTCATATCCAGCACAAAAGATTGACCACCCTGCTTAAAATTACCAACAATTGCATTATCGTTTAATGTTCCTTCATAAGCTATTCCAGCACTTGGAATTTCCAGCTTTAAAACAGAATTTTCAAAACTTGTTGCTGTCACCGGAATTCCTTTAGCTCCCTGATCAGGGCTGTCCAATGTTGTACTGTAACCATTGTCGATTTTACTGATATTAAATACAACTCTTAACTGCCCTCCCAGAACTTTTAAAACTCCATTCCATTGTCCTGCGATTTCTTGGCCGGTCATTGTAAAAGAGACCAAAATAGTCATTAAAAAAAATAATGCTTTCTTCATTTTTATCTGATTTTATTTTTAAATTAAAATTGATGTGAAATTTTAAAAAAACTTAACTCATTTGTTATTTTCTTTTTTTAAATAATGGCAAAAAGAAAAATTTGTCACTTAGCCCCGATTACAATGAAAATACTTATAAGCCGGGGTTCGGCTTATAAGATTGAAATGAAAAGCGGGACGACATTTCCTAAAATGCCTAATCTTTCTGCTCCAAAAATTAATAATTGAACTCCAGTTATACCCTTTTCTTCTCTATTTCCTTAAACTTTATATAAGAATACACCATTGGAATAAGTGCCAAAACAGTAACAAACACAATAAAAATTGTCGAAAAAAACATAGCTTCAAATAGCAGTGCACCCAATACAATTAAAAATCCTCCACAAAACCAAAGCTTTCCAGCAAAAACATGAGTTAGCTTCCATACCTCATTACTCTCTAAAGTCCAAGGTGTACGAATACCTAAAAAATAATTAGGCTGGATCACTTTAAAATAATTCCCCATTGCGATAAACAAAATTCCAATTAAGACAAAAATAAAATTAGGACTCGAAAAAGACTGGCTCTTAGAACTAAAAATAACAAACAATGCTAAGACAGAAGCAAACAAAACAAAGACAAACTTAATTTGGTAAAACTTACCTCCCATCAGCGAAATTTTCTTTTTAGGATCAATTTTTGGAATTATCAAAAACAGTATATATATAAAAACAGGCAACATAAAAGGAACCGTAATCAAAAAAATCTTATCACCCCAATGGTCAATATCACCTTTGGCACTCCAATGTGTCGGGACTTTTTCTGGTAATGTATTCCACACTGAAGCCAAATAAACAAAAGGCATTAACACAATTGCAATAATTGGAAGTTCTTTTTTTAAAATTAAATTCATTGTTTTATTTTTTAAAAGTTAAAATCCATTGCAACACATCTTCCATGATGGTCGTATTAATGGAATAGAAAATAAATTGTCCCGATTTCTCGGAAGTAATCAAATCGGCACGTTTCAAAATATCGAGATGATGTGAAATACTCGGCTTCGACATATTGAACTGATCGGCTATTTCGCCAGCTGACAGGTTCTTTTTTTTCAAAAGTTCTAATATTTCCCTCCTTGTGGCATCATTCAATGCTTTAAATATGTCGTTCATAATTTAAAGTATTTATATATTTAGACAAATATCTAAATACTTTTCAAATCAGCCAAATAAATTTCAAATAAAATGCTAGTATTCAAGTAAAATTTTAATTGACAAAACAAAAAAAGAGCAGCAAAATCGATTTTACTGCTCTTTAATAAACTAACTGGTTTGTTCATTTTAAAACTTATGCTCCTTCTTGCTAATTGCTAGTAAAGAAAACAAAGAAATGCAAGCTGCCATCGTTAAATAGAAGCCTACATAAGTCAAACTATACGTTGATGCAAGCCAAATAGCAATCATGGGTGCAAATGCTGCTCCAATAATTCCTGCCAAATTAAAGGTCAATGAAGCCCCCGAATATCGAACGGCGGTAGGAAATAATTCAGATAAAAATGTTCCCAAAGGCCCGTAAGTGAATCCCATCAAAGCCATTCCTGCACACAAAAAGAAAGTCACCATTACTGTGCTTCCGGAATTAAGAAAATGTGAAAAGAAAAAGCCAAAAATCGCAATAGCCGTAGTAGCAATAATCAGCATTTTTCGGCGTCCAATTTTATCAGCAACTACTGCCGAAATTGGGATAAACAAAGCAAAAAACAATACCGAAAACAGCTGAATCAATAAGAAATCTCTTTTCTCGAAACCCAGATCGGATGTTGCCCAGCTCAATGTAAATACCGTCATTAAATAAAATACCAAGAAAGTGGTTATAGATGCCAATGTTCCAAAAATCAATTGGTTTTTATACGATTTAATCAAAGTAAGAAAAGGAATTTTTACTTCTTCGTGCTGTTTTTTCGAGTTTTCAAAAGAAGGAGTTTCGGTAATTTTAGTTCGGATATAAAAACCAACTACAACCAAAAGTGAACTGGCTATAAAAGGAATTCTCCATCCGTAATCCATGAAATCCTGATTACTCATAGTGTCAGTTAACAGCAAAAAAGTTCCTCCTGAAAGTAACAGACCAATTGGCGCACCCAATTGCGGAAACATTCCGTACCATGCACGTTTATTAGGCGGTGCATTTTCGATTGCTAATAAAACAGCTCCTCCCCACTCGCCTCCCAGCCCAACGCCTTGCCCGAATCGGCAGAGCATTAATAACAAAGGAGCAGCAACACCAATACTAGCATAACTTGGTAAAAAACCGATGGTCACTGTAGAAATCCCCATCGTCAGCAAAGCAGCTACCAAAGTGAATTTACGTCCTATTTTATCACCATAATGTCCAAAAAATGCAGAACCCAATGGACGAGATATAAAAGCTATTGAAAAAGTTGCCAAAGACTGTAAAGTTGCCATCGTAGCATCTGAACTTGGAAAAAACAACTTTGGAAAAACCAATACCGCTGCATTGGCATAAATATAAAAGTCAAAAAATTCAATTGTGGTGCCAATTAGGCTTCCAAAAAGAACGTGTTTTAAAGAGTTCTTTTTATTCTGGTCTTGTTCCATGCGGTTTTTGATATAGTTTTTTAAGAAAATAGAATGTAAAAATGAATCTTATTTTTGAATATGGCAAATATTTGTTTTTATTATTAAAACCTATTTTTTATTTAAACAATGAAAAAAATGTGGCTTCATTTTATCAAATAAATAAATCAACAGATAAAAGAAACAAAAATTTGATATTTTGTTAAAAAAAACGTAGAATTACAAAATATTAACGAAACCTTAATAATTAAATAGCCTCAATTAATTTTGAAAACACAATTTAAACATATTTACATTTTAGATGATTTCACATTGTGGAATAATTTGAAGGCTGGTGATGAAAAAGCTTTTTCAACACTTTTTGAAAAATACTATTCGGATTTAGTACGTTATGGCAATTCTTTATGTTCATATGACGATAGAGTACAAGATTGTGTTCAAGATGTTTTTACAGATATTTGGGTATATCGAGAATCCCTTTCCCATAACGTTATTATAAAAGCGTATTTATTATCCAGTGTTCGTAAAAGAATTGCACGATTGTACCAGCGTGATCCTTTTTTTAAAAAAGAAAGAAATATAGAAACTACCGAATTCTTATTTGATTTCTCTATCGAACAACAATTAATTGATGATGAAATTACAGCCGAAAAAGTGTCGCAGCTCAATATACTAATTAACAACCTGCCATCTAGACAAAAAGAGGCTATGTATTTGCGCTATCATCAACAATTATCGGTAGATCAAATTGCCGAAATAATGTCAGTCAATTACCAGTCTGCAAGCAACATTTTATTTAGAGGAATACAGAACTTACGTAAAGACTGGAAAGAGAATATCTCAATAATTTTAATATTAGCTTCTTCATCTATATAGACTTTTAAAATATTTGTTACATATATTTTAAAAAAAATTACGATTAGGTGAGTATATAATAACAGAACTGTCCTTATTGCTTTTGTAACCCTTATTATAAAGATGCAAAAGCGAAATAAATATACTCAGATAGAAGACTTTTTAGGTGATGATTCCTTTCGCCAATGGATTCTGCAAAATAAAAATGCTTCCAAGTGGGAGAATTGGAAACTAGAAAATCCTGAAAAAGCAAAATTAGTAGAGGAAGCCCGTTTATGGATTCTTGCTACCAAAGTCGAGGAAACCCAGATGTTATCTGCAACAGTGGAATCGGCCTTAGAAAATACTTGGAAAAAAATAGCCCTTAAACAAACACCTCTTAAAAGTGTCCAAAGTCCAAAGTCTAAAATTTGGAATAACAATTGGTTTAGATCTGTTGCTGCAGTTTTGGTAATAGGACTGACTTTTTCTTGGGGATATACCAACTATTTTGATTTAACCAATAGCAATCGTGTTTACCAAGAACTTCTTATCGAAAATAATGAAGGATTAGTTGAGCAGACAAACAACTCCAAAAATCCACAGATCATAACGCTTTCTGATGGAAGCTCTGTTTTGTTACAACCTAAAAGTAAACTGAGCTATCCTAAAATTTTTACAGGAAATGAGCGGAAAGTGTATTTGTCAGGTGAAGCTTTTTTTGAAATAAGTAAAAACAAAAGAAAACCATTTTTTGTTTTCGCTAATGAAATTGTAACCAAAGTCGTGGGAACGAGTTTTAGGATTTGTGCATTTGAAAACCAGCCTAACGTCGAAGTGGTGGTCCGCACAGGAAAAGTAAAAGTTCACTCAAATTATCAAGCGGCAAAAACTTTATCTAAAGAAGTCGTTTTATTACCTAATGAAGCTCTACGCTTCGTAAGAGAAACTGCCAAATTTGATAAAATAACAGATGTCACTAAAGATATTATTCTGAAACAAACAGCAAAACCTATAGAACAATTGAGTTTTGATTTTACAGACACACCTGTTAGCCATATATTTAAAACAATCGAGCAAGCCTACGAAGTAAAGATCGATTTTCCACAAGAAAAATTAAAAAATTGTCATTTAACCACTTCATTAATAGATCAGCCATTACCCGAAAAATTAAAGATTATCTGTAAAAGCATTGGGAATAATACTAGTTATGAAATGAACGGAAACCAGATTATCATAACATCCCAAGGAAGCAATTAAAAACTAAGCCTATGTAATAAATCTATTTAAAAAAAAGCGCCAAATATGCTGTAACACATTTGACGCTAAAGTTAATATCAAAAAGCTTTCTGTAAAAAGCATTTTGTAAGTTTCTCAGAACACCCGTTTAAAAAGTATTAATCAAAACACAACCAAAATTATGAAAAAACCTGTTGTCAAACAACGATTACTCTATCGAATCATGAAAATAACACTCTTTCAGATTGTATTAGCTTTCGTCTTTTCGACTGTTTTAATGGCCAGCAGTGTCAAAGGACAGAAAAAACTAGACACAAAAGTCACCATTTCGATCACCAACTTGAGTTTATCCAATGCATTATCTAAACTTCAAAAGTCAGCTAACGTAAAGTTTTCTTATAATTCAAGAATAACCCAACTCAACCAGAAAGTGAACATTAATGCTAACGATGAGACACTTTCTAATGTTTTAAACGAAATACTTTTACCGTTAAACATTAGTTATACTGAAATAAGTAATCAGATTGTACTGCAAACTATACCTACTAAAGAATCTGCCAATTTTAACCTTTTAGAATCATTAAATTCTAATTTAATCGCAGCTACTATTGTAAAAGGAAAAGTAATAGACTCCAATGGTAATCCGTTACCAGGAGCATCAGTATTGGTAAAAGGCACTAAAGTTGCAACCCTTACCGATTTTGATGGAGGATTCTCGATAGAAATACCTTCTGGCAGTTCAAAAATTGTGGTTAGTTACATTGGTATGCAAACCAAAGAAATTGATGTTACTAACGATTTTATTACTGTAGTTTTATCTGAAATAGGACAAAGTCTTAACGAAGTTGTCATTACTACTGGATATGAAAAAACCTCAAAAAGAACTTTTACAGGTGCTGTCAGCAAAATTACTGATAAAGAACTAAAAGTAGATGGTGTGGTTGATGTCAGCCGAATGATTGAAGGTAAAGCTGCTGGTGTAACGGTTCAAAATGTTACCGGTACTTTTGGTACTGCACCAAAAATTACTGTACGTGGCTCTTCATCAATTTTCGGAGATACAAAACCGCTGTGGGTGATTGACGGAGTAGTACAGGAAGATATTATCAATCTTTCATTTGCTGATTTAGCTTCAGGAAACTCAGAGACTTTATTAAGTTCATCAATTGCAGGTTTAAACGCAAACGACATTCAAAGCATAGAAATTCTTAAAGATGCATCGGCAACTTCTATTTATGGGTCAAGATCTCTTAACGGTGTTGTTGTTGTTACTACCAGACAAGGCAGAAGAGATTCTCCTTTAAAAATAACTTACTCATTAGAGCAATCCCTTAGAACTGTGCCAAATTATGGACAGTATGATATTTTAAATTCTCAGGAGTCAATGAGTATTTTTAAAGAAATGGAAGCTAAAGGATATTTGGATTTACCATCAACGGTAAATGGCAGATATGGAGGTGCATATAATATTTTAGGAAGAGCAATCAATACGTATGTTCCAGAAACCGGCGGTTATTTAGTAAACAATGACCCTGTAAGCCGTAATAATTTCCTAAAAAAATATGAATTAGCCAATACAGATTGGTTTAATGTACTGTTTAGACCTTCAATTACACAAAATCATTCTTTGAGTTTTGCAGGAGGAGGAAAAAACAACACCTTTTATGCCTCATTAGGCTATTACAATGATCCCGGATGGACTATTGCTGATAAAGTAAACCAATTATCATCAAACATCAAAGGAACGTTCTTTGTAAATGATAAATTAAACATAACCTTATCAACTCTGGCTTCTGTTCGTAATCAAGAAGCTCCTGGAAGCTATGAAAGTGAAAAAGATGAAGTTTTTGGAAAAGTTACCAGAGATTTTGATATCAATCCTTTTAATTATGTTTTAAATACCAGCAGAACTCTAAAACCTTATGACGATAATGGAAATTTAGAATATTATAGAAACAATTGGGCTTCGATGAATATCCTAAATGAATTGAAAAACAATTTTATGGAAATTGAAGTTAAAGACATTCGTTTTCAACTCGATTTAGATTATAAAATTAATTCCAAATTAACTTACAATCTAACAGGATCCGGCCGTTACGCAAATACAAGCCGTGAACATAAAATATTAGAAAATTCAAATGTTGTGGGTGCTTACAAAGCAGGTACTCCTGAGGGTGAAGATGGTGTAAACACATTGGTCAGAGATGAGAATATCTTTTTATATCAGGACCCTAATGATCTAACTGCTCCTAAAGTTTCGGTTTTACCTAACGGCGGTTTCTTGAGAAAATTCACAAATGATATGACTTCTTATAATCTTAGAAATAGTATTACCTACAGAGATATTTTTAAAGAAAAACATGAATTAGAAGGCTTCTTCGGGACTGAGATGCGTATTGTAAACAGAAGCAGTGATAATTTTACAGCAGCTGGACTTCAGTATGACCGAGGTCTTACCGCTTTTACTGACCCAAGAATTATCGAAAAAGTAATTAACGGAGGAGATTCTTATTATGGATTTGATGCAGAAAAAGAAAGAACGGTAGGCCTCTTTGGTAAAGTTGGATACACTTATGACCGCCGCTATACTGCTTCTTTAACAGGCCGGTATGATGGATCAAACAGACAGGGAGACAGCGGTTCTTCGAGATGGCTGCCTACTTATACTTTTAGCGGAAAATGGAATCTTTCTGAAGAAAATTTCATGAAAAATGTTGAATCTGTAAACAATTTAAGCCTAAGGGGTTCTTATGGACTCACTGCAACAGCTGGACCTGCAACAAACTCATTGGCAATTTACAAAAGTTATATTACTGATCGTTTTAATATTGATGATAGAGAATCAGGAATCCAAATCGATGAATTACAAAACGGATCATTGACTTGGGAGAAACAATTTGAGACTAATTTAGGTGTTGATTTAGCAATGTTTAATAATAGAATACAATTTACAACAGATGTTTACAGCAGAAAAGCATTTGATTTAGTGGATTATGTTATTACCTCTGGAATAGGAGGACAAAGAATAAAACAAGGTAACTATGCAAATATGGAAACCAAAGGTCTTGAAGTTGGTTTTACTACAAAAAACATTAATTCTAAAGATTTTAAATGGTCAACAACATTAAACTTTTCAACTTATAATCAAGAGATTACAAAATTACAAAATAAGCCTACTGCATTTGATTTAATCGATGGTAATGGCGGTAATACCGTTGGACATCCAAGAAATTCAATTTACTCGTACCAATTTACAGGTTTAAATAATCAAGGCTTACCTACTTTTATAATGCCTGAAGGAGAAAAAGATAAAATCACAGGAGCTGATTTTCAAGATAATCAAGATGTTACTAACTATTTAAAATACGAAGGCTCTATTGAACCAAATAAATCTATTGGTTTAGCAAACACATTTACGTATAAAAGTTGGTCATTATATGTCTTTTTTGTTGGATCTGGTGGAAACAAAATACGTCTAAATCCTATTTATGATAGTACTTATGATGATTTAACCGTTTTTACCAAAGAATTTACTAACCGCTGGATTAACCCTGGTGATGAAAATTATACAAACGTTCCGGTTATTGCAGACAAACGAATGAATACAGACTACAAAGGATCAAGAACATTAGCAAGAGCTTATAATACTTATAATTATTCAGATGTTAGAATTGCAGATGGTGATTTTGTAAGATTAAAAAATATATCATTGAGTTGGGAGTTCCCAAAAGATTTGAAGAAAAAATTAGGACTTAGTGCCTTTACTTTAAGAGGCTCATCTGTTAATCCTTGGTTACTTTATTCTGACAAAAAATTAAATGGTCAAGATCCTGAATTTCGTAATACTGGAGGTGTTGCGATGCCAGTTACCACTCAATATACTTTTGCTATAAACCTTTCATTTTAATATTATAAAATCATGAAAAACTTAAAAATAATACTATTACTTCTAATGCTTGCAGGTGTTAGCAGTTGTGATGATTTTCTTTCTGAGAAACCCGATAATAGAACCGAAATAAATACTCCCGATAAAATTTCTGAAGTTTTAGTCAATGCTTACCCTCAAATGAGTTATTTTGATATTGCCGAAACAATGTCTGATAACGTATTTGATGCTGGATTCCAATTTGGAAACACACTTCAAAAAAACCTTCAAAACTACAATTGGGAAATACAGACAGAAACTAACAATATAGATACTCAAGCTTATTATTGGGACGCATGCTATAAAGCGATTGCTCATGCAAATACAGCACTGCAGGCAATTGAATCTTTAGGAAGTCCAAGCACTCTAAATCCTCAAAAAGGGGAAGCATTATTAGCGAGAGCCTATGCTCATTTTATGTTAGTGTCATTTTGGTCACAGCGTTACAACCCTGCAACTGCAGGCACAACTATAGGAATTCCTTATCTTACAAAACCTGAAACCGAGCTTACACCTCAATACAAGCGAAACACAGTTCAAGAAGTTTTTGACTTTATTCAAAAAGATATTGAAGTAGGACTGCCCTATATAACTAATGCGTATAAAGAGCCTAAATTTCATTTTAATAAAGAAGCAGCTAAAGCATTTGCAAGCCGATTTTATTTAATAAAAGGAGATTGGAATAGAGTAATCGCATTATCAAATGACTTAGGCTCGAAACCACCTGTTGGAATAACAATAAGAGATTTTAACACCTATGGACCGATGAGTCCCGAGCAACAACAAATAAGTTATGCCAGTAGTAACTCTCAAACAAACTTATTAATTGTATCTGCAAATTCTATTGTCGGAAGATCTGCATCCGAAAGCAGATTTTATCTTCCGGGTGGTGATAGATTTCAAAAAATTTTAGGGCCCGGCACAAATCTTTTTGGAAAAAGCTGGCTGTACAATTTTTATTCATACAACGGCAGTTTAACAGTATTTATGCCAAAATTTTATGAGTATTTCAAATATACTAACGTAACAGCTGGAATTGGAGAACCTTATGTGGCTGAAGTTTTACTAAGCAATGATGAGTTTTTCTTAAATCGAATAGAAGCTCATGTTATGGCGGGACAGATAAGTTTGGCAAATGAGGAGCTAGAATACTTTTTATCCACAAGAACCGAAGAATATGATGCAGATACTGACCAACTAACCGAAGCTTTAATTGTTGACAAATATCCGGTTATTGCTGGTGAGTACACTCCATTTTACAGCATGACTTCACTCCAAACATCTTATATAAAAGCAATTGCCGAAACAAGACGCAGAGATTTCATACACGAAGGCATGAGATGGTTCGATATAAAACGTTTTAACATTGTGGTCAATCACGAAATTGATAACAAACCAACAAATGTTTTAGTCAAAGATGATAATCGCAGAGCCTTACAAATACCTCTTCACGCAACAGGTAATGGCATCGAATTAAATCCTAGATAATTTTTAAAAGCAAAATATCATGAAAATAGTAAAATATAATAAAATAGCTGTTTTGTTTTTGACATTTGCAGCTCTTACTTCTTGTTCAAATGATGATCAAGTAGGGGAAAGTCAACTTGATTATAATCAACCAACAAAAACAGCACTAGATAATTGGATAGGTATAAATTATCTAAACCCTTACAATATAAATGTCCAATATAAGTGGAACCAAAATACGGTAGATAATACCCGCTATTTGTTTCCGCCGTTAGTAAGCAGTGTTCAGCCAGCACTTGAGATAGTTCAAAAAATATGGCTTGACAGCTATAAAACAATCGGGGGAATAGATTTTGTAAAAAAAATTGCTCCTCGAGAAATTGTTTTGATAGGAGGGGTTAATTTAAATAGTGTAGGTACGAGAACTTTAGGTATAGCCGAAGGAGGACAGCGAGTAACCCTTTTTGAAACTGATTATATCGACAAAACAAATCGAGCAAATATAACAGAGTTTATACACACCATTCAACACGAATATATTCATATTTTAAATCAGAATAAACCTTTTGATGAGAAAGCTTGGGCTGCAATTACTCCAGTTGGATATACTGCCGATTGGTACAATTATGAAATTCCTGAATCAAATGAATTAGGTTTTATTACTAGTTATGCGAGATCTAATATTAACGAAGATTTTGCCGAAACAGCATCTGTTATATTAATCAGCTCAAAAGCGGAGTATGCAGCTTTCTTAGCAGGAATTAAAAGCACTACAGCACTTGCTGCACTAAAAGCAAAAGAAGCGTTAGTCGTAAAATATTTTAAAGATGCTTTTGATATGGATTTTTATGCTTTACGCGATGAAGCTGAAAAAAATACAAATGCTATTATAAACTAATTAAACACCAATAATTATGAAAGCACAATATATATATAAATATCTAATTATAGGACTTATAACCTTACTGCTGGCCTCTTGTACTAATACAGACGCTGAGCAAAAATTCGAACAAACACCAACTGAACGGTTAAATTCGCAGAAGAAAGAATTAATGGACATGCTGCTTTCTTCAGAAAATGGCTGGAAAGCAGTTTATTTTACAGATAATACCGTTTTAGGAGGCTACACTCATTTAATCAAATTTGCAAAAGATGGAACTGTACAAATGGCTTCTGATTTTGATGCAGATACCAAAATCTATAAAAGTGAATATGACATTCAACTAGGTAGTACGCTAAGTTTAGTATTTACTACAAAAAATAGAATTCATCTTTTATCTGAATCAGATAATTACCCTATCCCAGAATTAGAAAGTAAAGGATATCTTGGCGATTTTCAGTTTTTATATTATGGACAAGAAAACGGAGAAATCATCTTTAAAACCAATAGAGTCAATGAAACCACTGGAGTCAATGGAGAATTACGCTTTGTAAAAGCAACTGCCGAAGACTGGACCGATTTGGCAAAAAACATAGACATGATTGATAATGTTGTTGGCGATGATTCCAGACCGCTTTTCAGACTACTTGAAACTAATGATGGTAAAACAATCCACCAATTCGATTTTACTTTTTCTGAGGTTACTCGTTTTGCTGAAGCAAATTCTTTAGAGACTGGTTATTCTGTAACCTATGATATGGGAATTGGTTATTCCCCAACAGGTATTATAGTAAGCCCAGCGGTAGAAGTCGGAGGACAAAAATTAACCAATTTTATTTACAATGATTTAGACGGAAGTTTTACTGCAACAGGTACACAAGGCGTTAGTGCAACTATTAAATATTCTGCCAAACCTCTTATTTTAACAGATGATTATAAAATCCTGTTAGAAGGCCAGCCTCAATCGGTTTACGGATATATTGCGGCTAATTTGTACTCAGCTCCATCAACTTCAAAATATTGCAAAGATTTATTAGACAAAGCAAATGCAGCTTTGCCAGCAAACCAAAAAATCAGTAGAATTCAAATTTATTTCAATTCGCCTTACGGAACCTATATTGAATATCGATTCACAGGTGGAAAACCATCATTATATCATACTGTAACCGTTACTGAAGACGCAGAAAATAAAGTGATTATACTTAACAATGAATATTGGGATGATGGAAGTGCTATAATTAATGAACCTGCATTTTTAAAAGAAATTGATGCCGAGTTTACTAATGCTAGCGGATTGTATGCAAAAAAAGAAGCTTTTAAAGTGACCTATACCAATACTATATGGACATTTACAAGTACTACAAGTAATTTTAGAATCACTACATACGCTTTATAATCATACTTTTTAATTTTAAGGAGAAAGAGACTGTCTAGGCAGTCTCTTTATGATTTTAGCATGTTTGATGAACTAATTTTTACAAGGTTCAAAAATTAGCTACAAATAGAGCGATCAACTTACATAATACTCTTTCTAATAAACATTCATGAATTCAAGATAAGGTTGTACCTCAAAAGACAACATTTAAACAATCTCTTGCAATATTTTTGTTATTTTAGCAATAAAATAAAAGTGTATGCCAACCGACTGTATCAGCTATCAAAATTCCGGATATTTCTCTCCCTTGATGAATGATTATTTAAATCAAAAAAACGAATTAAACTCCTTATACCATCATTTCCCAACTCTTGAAAACTTTGAATATCAAATTATTGAAAAAAAAGAAAATTTCAATAATGAAAACCGAATTAATTTAGTTGATGCTTTAAAAAAACAATATTCCGAAATTGAAATTTCGGATTTAACTAAACAAAACATTGAACTTTTAGCCGACGGAAACACTTTTACAGTTACCACTGGCCATCAGCTCAATTTATTCAGCGGTCCTTTGTATTTTTTGTACAAAATCATTTCAACTATTAATCTTACAGCCGAATTAAAAGCGAAATATCCTGAGTATAATTTTGTTCCGATTTATTGGATGGCCACCGAAGATCATGATTTTGAAGAAATTAATTATTTTAATTTCAACGGAAAAAAATTCAGATGGAACAGAGAAAGTTCAGGTCCCGTTGGAAGATTATCAACCGAAGGCCTATCCGATTTTCTAGAAATTTATGCTCTGGAAATAGGCTCCAGCATCAATGCCAAAACCATTATAAAACTTTTTGAAGAGTCCTATATTAAGCACAACAACTTAGCCGATGCCACAAGATATTTAGCTAACGAGCTTTTTGGCAAATCCGGTTTAGTCATTCTGGATGCAGATGATCAGGATTTGAAACGCAGTTTTATTCCGTATGTAAAAGAAGAATTGCTTCAGCAATCGTCTTTCAAAGCTGTAACTGAAACTATGGAAAAGATGAAAGACTATTTCGTTCAGGTGAATCCGCGCGAAATTAATCTGTTTTACATAGAAGATAATTTACGCGAACGAATTATACTAGAAAACGGAATTTACAAAGTCAACCACACCAAAATCGAGTTTACTGAAGCTGAAATTCTTGATTTATTAGAAAGTAATCCTGAAAAATTCAGTCCAAACGTAATTATGCGTCCTTTATACCAAGAAGTTATTTTACCCAATTTATGCTACATTGGCGGAGGTGGAGAAATCGCATATTGGCTGGAATTAAAATCATTTTTCGATACTGCAAAAGTAACTTTTCCAATTTTGCTATTGAGAAACTCTGTGCTTTTAGCAACCGAAAAGCAAAACAAAAAAGCTGATAAATTAAACCTAAGCTGGTCTGATTTATTTTCCAAACAATCAAATCTGATTAATCATAACGCTCAAAAATTATCAGTTTTTCCAATTGATTTCTCACCACAGAAAGAAGCACTACAAAAACAATTTGAAACTCTTTTAGAATTGGCTAATCATACAGACAAATCGTTCTTAGGTGCTGTAAAAGCACAAGAAGTCAAACAAACGAAAGGATTAGAAAATTTAGAAAAAAGGTTACTTATTGCTCAAAAAAGAAAATACCATGACGAACTTCAACGCATTATTGACTTGCAGAACGAATTGTTTCCCAACCAAAGTTTACAAGAACGTCAAGCTAATTTTTCGGAATTTTATCTGGAAAGCGGAGAACGCTTAATCCCTCAATTAATGAACCAACTCAATCCTTTAGAACAAAATTTCAATATTATTACATTGTACTAAATGATTATTCACCATAAAACCAAAACCCAATGACCAAAGACCGCCTAATTTCGCTTGATGTATTTAGAGGATTAACCATTTTATTAATGACCATTGTTAATAATCCTGGCAGTTGGGCTTCAATATACCCACCGTTACAACATGCCGAATGGCACGGCTGTACTCCTACCGATTTGGTTTTTCCATTCTTTATTTTCATCATGGGGGCAGCGATTTCATTTGCAATGCCAACCAAAACTTACGACAGTACTACATTCAATAAAATATTCATCCGCTCGCTGCGCATGATATGTCTGGGAATATTTTTTAACTTTTTTAGCAGTATACAACTCTTCGGACTGGATGGTATTCCGTTAATGATTGGCCGTTTACTAATTACTGCTCTAGTTGGTTATGCTCTCATGGGGAATTTCGATGCTAAATTAAAAACCTATTTAGCTGTTTCTATTTTTATTATTTATATGATTCTTGCCTATAGCGGTATTGAAGCTTATCAATCTGTGCGTCTTCCCGGTGTTTTACAGCGTATCGGAATTGTCTATTTTATTACATCACTTTTATATTTAAAAACCACTCAAAAAACACAATTGCTAACAGCAATCGCAATTTTACTAGGATATTGGGCGATCATGACATTAATTCCGGCTCCAGGATTCGAAATCACAAACCTCGAAAGAGGAACTAACCTTGCTGCTTGGGCTGATAATATTCTATTAAAAGGACACATGTGGGAACCTTCCAAAACTTGGGATCCCGAAGGAATACTGAGTAGCATTCCTGTTATTGCAACAGGAATAATAGGCTTACTAATTGGTCAATTGCTAAACAGTGCCTTGCCCAAAACTGAAAAAGCAAAAAGAATGTTCCTTATAGCAGTGATTCTAATTGTATTGGGTCAAATTTGGAATATTTTTTTCCCAATAAACAAAGCACTTTGGACAAGTTCATACGTTTTATACACTTCTGGACTCGCTACATTTACCCTATCTGTTTTATACTATTTAATTGACATTGCTGATTACAAAAAAGGAATCAAATTATTCCAGATTTGGGGTGTAAACCCAATGATTGTTTTCTTCCTTTCTCAAATTATTCCGCACGCAATGGCAATGGTTTCTTTACCAAATCCAAAAAATCCAGCCGAACAAATCAATCTTTGGGATTACTTGTATGTTTTTAAGGTGCTGCCCTTTTTCAGCAATCCAATGACGGCTTCATTAGCGTTTGCCTTACTTTATGCAGGAATTTGGTCTATACTTTTGGTCTATTTTTATAAAAATAAAATGTACTTTAAAGTTTAAAATCAAATAAACATCAAAGTAATAACCGATTTCCACCATTAAATTGAAAATTTGCTAAAATCATTAGATAAAAAAAGTATATTTTTGCACAAAATTTTTAAACACAGAAAAAATGGCGACTAATAGAACTTTTACAATGATTAAGCCAGATGCAGTTCAAAACGGACACATCGGAAACATATTGGCAATGATTACAAACGGTGGTTTCAAAATCGTTTCTTTGAAATTAACTCAATTGACAGTAGCAGATGCGCAGGCATTTTACGCTGTTCACGCTGCAAGACCTTTCTACGGAGAATTAGTAGAATTTATGTCAAGAGGCCCTATCGTTGCTGCAATTTTAGAAAAAGAAAACGCTGTTGAAGATTTCAGAACTTTAATTGGTGCTACAAACCCAGCTGAAGCTGCTGAAGGAACTATCCGTAAAGCATACGCAACTTCTATAGGAGAAAATGCAGTTCACGGTTCTGACAGCGACGAAAACGCTACTATCGAAAGTGCATTCCACTTTGCTGGAAAAGAGCAGTTTTAATAAGTTCGCAGTATTCAGTTTTTAGTAATCAGTTAAAAAAACTAAAAACAGTTAACTCAAATTCACAAAAAATCCCATTCGAATGAATGGGATTTTTTATATAATCAGGTAATTCTCCCTTCTTAATATCTGCCAACTGGAATCTGAGTTCTGCTATCTAAGTACCACATCCCTCACCACATCTCTACGCAATTCTTCGTTAATCATTTTAATAATCTTAGATTTACCGTGACTCAATTCCTCGCGCAAAACGGCAGATGTTAACTGAACATACAAAGTTGAGCCTTTCAAAACCACATTATTGGTGTAACTATTCACACCGTTCCCCATCAAATTACGCCAGGCATCTTTCACATCAATCTCATCCATTCCAGATTGCAATTTATTAACCTCTATAATTTGCTTCAAAACGTCCCCTATCGAACTTTGATTATTTAGCCTTTTTGCCATAGTCGTCTAGATTTATTGGTCCCGCTTTTTTATAATGATATTCTTTTTTCTCTGCATTCAAAACAACTAACTCTTTATTTGTTAAAGTCAGTATCTCCTCGCTCCATTTCATATATGGAGTACTGTAATCTAAAAAAGTCTGGTCATCTGCAAACCTGATTTTCACATTTTCAAACGTATCATTCACCAAAAAAGTTCCATCCAGTTGCGGCATCACTTTCTTGCGGATTCCCGTATTTTTTTGGTCAATCTTAAAATAATCAAACGATTCATTCACCCCGTACTCCTTATCGTTTCCATCTTCCAAAACCACTTTCCCAATCTCCCAATAGCCGTTGATTTTTGCGACATCAGCCGAAGTTATTTTTTGCTTACACCCAACAAATAAAAGAGCTACCAATAAAACACCAAATACTTTTTTCATAAAATAATTTTCTTTTTTAGGATCTGTTTCCTGCTATCCGTCTCAATCTTATGAGACGAACCCCCGGCTCATAAGGATTTCCACTACTATCAGGGCTAGGGCATTCGTTTATCAACATCATTAGTTAATACGACAAAGTTAAACTTTAAAAATCCAAAGAAAATAAAAAAACGCATTCCCATTAAACTATTTTCTATATTTTTGGTCTTACACAGAACCAATCTCCGCAACCATTTCAAAATCAATACTATTATAAGTCTTTGCGCTTTTCTGCATCAATTGCTCTTCTGACAATACCCAATTGACATCTGCTCCAACACCGACAAACACTTCCCAAAACATCAATTTAGGTTCCGGCTATTTATGGTGACTCAATGGCAAGGCCAATTATTATTTGCCCCAATCGCAACTGCAGTTTAATACCAACATCACCCAAAGGCAAGTTTATGGCATTAGGCAAAAACGATCAAAAAATCTATGTCGTTCCCAGTAAAAAAATGGTCGTAATACGAATGGTAGACGTAGCAAATCCAGATAATCCAACTTTTGCTCTATCTCCGGTTTTGATGAAGAATTATGGTCTAAAATAAGTGCATTGTATCAGTAAAGAAAGAAAATCATTTTATTAACTATAAATTGATATTAAATAATTGGCGGTATTTTGTAATTTATTAAACTACAAAATACCGCCAATTATTTAATGCATATGACTACCCGAAAAAGCAATTTACTTCTTAATTCTTCTCATCAAGCCTAAAAAGAAAAAAATCAATCCAACAATCAGTAAAACATAATAGAAACCTATACTGGCTGTTCTGATAATGTTTGCCAACACAAAAGCCGCTATACTTACAAAATAAAAGTATATAGGGGTGGCATTTTTAAATGAAGAAAAATTCATGAACTTATTATTTAAAAAAACTATCAACAAACTCGTATTTATTAAAAACCTGTAAATCTTCAATTCCTTCTCCAACTCCAATATATTTAACAGGAATCTGAAACTGGTCTGAGATACCGATAACGACACCGCCTTTGGCTGTTCCGTCTAATTTGGTAACCGCTAAACACGAAACCTCTGTAGCAGCAGTGAATTGTTTAGCTTGTTCAAATGCATTCTGCCCTGTAGAACCGTCCAAAACCAGCATTACATCGTGTGGAGCATCGCCAACCACTTTTTGCATTACTCTTTTTACTTTTGAAAGTTCGTTCATCAGGTTGATTTTATTATGAAGACGACCGGCAGTATCAATAATAACAACATCAGCATTTTGTGCAACCGCAGACTGTAACGTATCAAAAGCCACCGATGCTGGATCACTTCCCATTTCCTGTCTAACGATTGGAATACCTACTCTATCCGCCCAAATTTGCAATTGGTCAATAGCTGCAGCGCGAAATGTATCTGCTGCACCCAAAACCACTTTAAAACCAGCTTTCTTAAATTGGTAAGCCAATTTTCCAATTGTTGTTGTTTTACCCACGCCATTTACACCAACTACCATCAAAACATATGGTTTAGTATTTGTCGGAATAGAAAATTCTGTTGCTTCGCCTGTATTCGTTTCAGATAATAATCCCGCAATTTCATCCCTCAAAATTTGATTGAGTTCGTCAGTACCAAGGTATTTATCAGCTTCTACCCTTTTTTCAATTCGGGTAATTATTTTAAGGGTTGTATTAACTCCTACATCCGAAGAAACAAGGATTTCTTCTAAATTATCCAAAACATCATCATCTACTTTTGATTTTCCGGCTACCGCTTTGGTTAACTTGGAAAAGAAACTAGTTTTGGTTTTTTCTAGACCTTTGTCTAATGTTTGTTTTGCCTCTTGACTTAGGCTAGAGTCTTTTTTCTCTGAGGAGAATATTTTTTTAAAAAAGCTCATGGAGTTTATGGTTTGGAATTTACATTTGTCAACTTAAACAAGAAAAATCAATTAAAAACAACATACCTTGCCTTTAACGAAATTCTCAAAAGAATCTTTCAATTTCGAGGTGTAAATATAGAAAATAAAAAAGCTACTTCCGAATGAAAGTAGCTTTTCTATAAAATGTATTAGTTAATTATTTCTTTTTCAAGAATTCATCAACTTCTTCAGGAGCCATAATAGATTCAACGAATGTATATGCGCCAGTTACTGGAGATTTCACCATTTTGATGGCTTTTGATCATCTCTTAGAAGATGTTTGTAACGATGCTACGGTTTTCTTTGCCATGATTCAAATGTTATTTAAATTTTATTAAAATCTTCAAATGTCATCATTTGTGATTTTATAAAAATCTCTAAATTATTATTTAATTTCTTTGTGAACAGTTACTCTTTTCAAGATTGGATTAAATTTTTTAATCTCTAATCTGTCTGGAGTATTTTTTTTGTTCTTAGTAGTTATGTATCTTGAAGTACCTGCAACACCAGTCGTTTTGTGTTCAGTACATTCTAAAATTACCTGGATTCTATTCCCTTTCTTTGCCATCTTGCTATTTTTTTATTTTGGAAAAGATTATTTAATAAATCCTTCTGACTGCGCTTTTTTCAAAACTGCAGCGATTCCATTTTTATTAATTGTTTTTATCGTAGATGCTGCTACTCTAAGAGTAATCCATCTATCTTCTTCTGGAAGATAAAAACGCTTTTTAACTAAGTTTACAGAAAATTTTCTCTTAGTTTTGTTCATAGCGTGAGAAACGTTATTTCCTACCATCGCTCTTTTACCTGTAAGGTCACAAACTCTTGACATTATACTTATCTTTTATCGTTATTCAAAATCAGGGTGCAAAGAAAAGAAAAATAAACCTATAAACCAAAAAAATTATAGCTCTTTTTTCGAAATTTCTTTCAGCAACATTTCAAGTCCTTTTATTGAAGCTCTATCTATCACTTTTTCACGAGGTTGACCAAAATTAAACATTTCCACAACAACTTCATTTGGCGTTGCCAATGCAATAAAAACAGTTCCCACATCTGCATCTGACTCGCCTTTTGACGGCCCGGCATTGCCTGTTGTTGCAATGGCGTAATCCGTATTCATTAGTTTCTTTATACTCAAAGCCATAGCCTGCACGACTTCGGCGCTAACAACACTATGTCCCTCTATCAGATTCTTCGAAATACCTAATAGATTTTGTTTTACTTCCGTTGAATACGCCACAACACTTCCTTTGAAATAATTGGAAGCCCCAGGAACTGAACTCAACAACTGCGCGATACCTCCTCCTGTACAGCTTTCGGCAGTAGAAATTGTTTTATTTTTCCTAGTTAAAATTTTACCAAGACTTACTTCAAGAGTTTCATCATCCTCAAAACCAACAATAATATCTCCAATTATTTTAGTTAAAGAAACCACATTCTCTTCTATAGCTTTCTCCAATAATTCCTTATCAGTTCCTCTGGCCGAGAGCCGTAATCTCACTCTCCCTGGTGCTGGTAAATAAGCTAGCTTTATGAATTCGGGCAGATTATTCTCCCAATCTTCAATCTGTTCCGCCACTGCGCTTTCTCCTCGTCCATAAGTAAGAATCGTTTTGTGAATAATGTAAGGACGTTGATAATCCTGAACTACTTTAGGAATAATTTCATTTTCCACTAAATATTTCATCTCAAAAGGCACTCCTGGAAGTGACACAAAAACAGTATTTTCCTTTTTCATCCATAATCCCGGTGCAGTACCAACCTTATTATGAAGAACAGTGCATTTAGAAGGAACAAGCGCCTGATCTTTATTCATTTGAGTAATGGCACGCTTATAAAAACCCTCTATCAATTGTGTTACATGTGCCAAAACAACAGTATCCACAACCAATTCATCTTCGAAATAATCACAGAATGTTTTCTTAGTAATATCATCCTTCGTCGGACCCAATCCTCCAGTAATAATGACAATATCAACTTTATTCTGAAGTTTTGAAAATGTATTTAAGATATGCTCACGTGAATCACTTACAGAAAGCATCTCATAAACCTCAACCCCAATTCTATCCAATGATTTCGCAATAAAACCAGAATTTGTATCTGTAATTTGACCAATCAGAATCTCGTCTCCAATTGTAACTATGGCTGCTTTCATATTTTAAAACTTTTGTTCTATATTAAATAAAAAAATCTAACTGCTGCGTTTACTACACAACTGTTAGATTTTCATGTCTTAGTACTTATATAAAATTAAAAGAGTAAATTAAAGATCAAAATCTTTTCTCAGTTCTTTAATAGCGTCTTTAACCTGCGACTTAACGCTTTTATAAGTTTCTATTATCTCTTTCTTTTTGCCTTCTGCTTTTGTCCAAGCTTCAATCTGCAAAATCTCTTCGAATGCTACATTCAAACCTAACAAATCTAATGTGGGTTTCAATTTGTGAGCAAAAGCATAGGTTTGCTTATAGTCTTTATTCTTAATCCCTTCTCCTATCTGCGATAAATCTTCAGGAACCTCAGTGACAAATAAATTCAAAATTTCGTTCACAAACTCTGGATCATTATCTGAAAGTGCGTACACTTTTGCCAAATTGTATTTTATAGCCATTATTTTACTTGTATTCTAAATAGTTTTTGTCCTTCTAAAAATCCTTCCAAAATATCATTTGGTTTTACTGCTGCAACTCCTGCCGGTGTTCCGGTAAAAATAATATCACCAATTTTTAAGGTAAAAAATTGAGAAACATAGGAAATCAGTTCATCAATATTCCACAGCATCATATCGGAATTCCCTTTTTGTACGGTAATATCATTGTTCTTTAATTCAAAAGTAATATTTTCCAACGAAACAAAATTGCTTTTAGGCAAAAAATCTCCAATAACTGCAGAACCATCAAAAGCCTTTGCTTTTTCCCACGGCAATCCTTTTTCTTTCAATTTAGCTTGTAAATCTCTGGCTGTAAAATCAATTCCAACACTTATTTCGTCATAATATTTATAAGCAAACTTCGGTTCTATATATTTCCCTACTTTACTTACTTTTACAATAAGCTCAATTTCATGATGAATATCTTCTGAAAATTCCGGAATCACAAAAGGATGCTGTTTTAATAAAACAGCCGAATCCGGCTTCATAAAAATAACTGGCTCCGAAGGGCGTTCATTTTTTAATTCTTCAATATGATTGGCGTAATTCCTGCCGATGCAAATGATTTTCATATTTCTAGTTGTTGGCTGTCAGTTGTCGGTTGACAGTAAAAAACTACCAACAAACAACTATCAACTTACTTTGTATTTAATTTTCTTAATTTAATCGCCGTCAGGACTTTCTTTGTATATAAAGGAAAATCCGCATTTTGAATCCAGCTGTAATAGCCTGGTTCTGTTTCTAAAATTTTATCAACTTTGACCCCTTTGTGCTTTCCGAAAGTAAAAATCTCTTCATTGTCGGCATCAAAAGCGATCATTCCAGCAAAGTCTGCTATTTTTTTTCTGGTTGTAAACTCAGACAGTGACTTCATATCGTTTTCCAATTCTGGATAACGATCTAATTGCGCCATTAGAATTTCATAAGTCGCCATAGTATCTGCTTCAGCAGAATGGGCATTTTCCAATCCTTTTCCGCAGTAAAATTTCAAAGCCGCACTCAAAGTACGCTCTTCCATTTTATGAAAAATAGTCTGCACATCGACAGAAACCCTGTTCTTCATATCAAAATCAACTCCGGCACGTAATAATTCTTCAGCTAATAACGGTATATCAAAACGATCCGAATTGAAACCTGCCAAGTCGCTGTCCTTAATCATATTGTAAACCTGAGGAGCCAGTTCCTTAAAAGCAGGCTCATTTGCTACTTTTTCATTACTGATACCATGAATTGCCGTTGATTGCGACGGAATTGGAATCGTTGGATTCACCAGCCATGTTTTGCTTTCTTTATTGCCGTTAGGGAAAACTTTAAAAACCGATATTTCTACAATTCTGTCTTTTCCGATATCAATTCCTGTAGTTTCTAGGTCGAAAAAACAAATTGGTTTATTGAGTTTGAGTTCCATTTTTTGTATTTGAAATTGGTACAAATATAAATTTAAACCACGTATTTTACTAATTTATTTTACCGTGAAAACACCTGCCATTAAAAAAACAAAACCCAACAGATTAAAAAAATCTATCAGGTTTAACTCTATTTATATTTTGGTTTTAATAATCTCTATTTACATCAAAAGCCTCTAGATATTCGGCTACACGTTTTACAAAACTGCCACCCAAAGCGCCATCAACAACGCGGTGGTCATAACTGTGAGACAAGAACATTTTTTGGCGAATACCTATAAAATCACCTTCTGGAGTTTCGATTAC
The DNA here is from genome assembly GCA_963511475.1 of uncultured Flavobacterium sp. Taxonomy (GTDB): domain Bacteria; phylum Bacteroidota; class Bacteroidia; order Flavobacteriales; family Flavobacteriaceae; genus Flavobacterium. The sequence goes on along the minus strand of CAUPJC010000027.1, from coordinate 38,897 downwards.
CGCTGGCACTTTACGAATAGCTCCCAGTGCTAATATACCAACTTGTGGCTGATTGATAATTGGTGTCCCGAAAACACTCCCGAAAGTCCCAACATTTGTAACTGTATAGGTACCTCCCTGCGTGTCGTCTGGTTTTAGTTTTCCGATTTTAGCACGATTTCCTAAATCATTCACCGCCTTAGCCATACCAACTAAGTTTAATTGGTCTGCATTTTTAATAACAGGAACGATTAAGTTTCCATTAGGCAAAGCTGCCGCCATTCCAAGATTGATATCTTTCTTTTTTATGATAAAATCACCTTGCACCGATATATTCATGCCTGGATAATCCTTTATCGCTTTGGCAACTGCTTCCATAAAAATAGGCGTATAAGTCAGCTTCTCGCCTTCTCTTTTTTCAAAAGCATTTTTAACTTTATCACGCCATTTTACAATATTGGTCACATCAACTTCTATAAACGACTGCACGTGTGCCGAAGTCTGTACCGAAGCCACCATATATCCAGAAATCAGCTTGCGCATTCTGTCCATTTCGATGATTTCGTCACCGCCATTTACAGATACTGGCGAAACCGTTTGCAATGGAGTTACCGAAACTGCTTTTGGAGCTTCAACCTCTTTAACTGGTGTAATCACAGCAGGTGCAGGTTGAGATCCTCTATTTTTTATATAATCTAAAATATCGTCTTTTGTGATTCGCCCGTCTTTTCCAGAACCGGCAATACTGTCTAATTCAGCCAAACTTACACCTTCAGCTTTTGCAATATTTTTTACTAATGGAGAAAAGAATTTATCGCTTTCGAAAAAACTAACTGGAGCAGAAACCGTTTCTTTGGCCACCTCAACTGTTTTTTCAATTTCCTCAACAACAGCAACTGGAACATCCTGAATTGGCGCTGCAGCATTATCTCCTTCCGTTTCAATAATAGCAATGGTTTGTCCGACTTGAACCAAATCGTCTTTTCCGAATAATTTTTCGACAAGAACACCTGAAACCTCTGATGGCACTTCAGAATCTACTTTATCTGTAGCAATTTCCAAAACCGCTTCATCAGCTTCTATTTTGTCGCCAACTTCTTTTAACCAATTTGTGATAGTTGCTTCCGCAACACTTTCTCCCATTTTTGGAAGCTTTAATTCAAATCTTGCCATATCGTTAACCCAAAAGGTGTTTTTGATTATTATTTTGCGAAATTAATGAATATTTTAAATATAAATTACACTAAATATAATTTTATTTAACTTTTACGATTTCTCCCCTGTCGTTAGGAGAATCACTTCCAATACTAAAATTTGTTGCTTTTGGTATTATTCTAAAGACAACTCCTTTATTTCTATATCTTTCGTGAATTTCTATACATTCTTTAAAGGAAACAGATTCATTATCTAAAACAATCTGTAACCCGTTTCTTATTGAATTTGACAGCAAATTTACCTTTTTTTCTGCTTTCCAATCGAGAAAATCAACCTTTTTTTGGACAAATGAAGCTATTATTTTTGCTAATGTTTCAGAAGCTGACACCAACAAATAATTTTTAGGAATGCTTTTGGCTTTGGCTCTGCCTTGAAATCTTTTAATTAAAGAAAAAAAGACAATTCCAATTTTCATAAATACCGAAAAAAGAAAAGAAACCTTAAAATGTTTTCTAAAAAAAAATTCCATCGCTTCCTGAAAACGCTTCATATAAGTACCATCCTTAACTGTACTTTCGCCTTTATAATGTATCACGGCTGTTTCGTGATAATAATAATTGTGTTTCCCTTTTTGCAAAACCATATACGACAAATCAATATCATCTGAATACATGAAACAATCTTCATCAAAACCGCCTACTTCCAGATACAATTCTTTTTCGAGAAACATAAAAGCGCCTACCAATATTTCAACTTCACCAGTTTGGTTTTCGTTTAAATGCTGGGCATAATATTTATTAAAAAATAGAGACTTTGGAAATAGTTTATACAAACCCAAGATTCGGGTAAAAGCGACCCAAGGCGTTGGAATTCCCCTTTTGCTTTCGGGCAGAAAATTTCCTGTTCCGTCAATAAGTTTAACACCTATAATTCCAAGATTATTTTGTTTTTTTGCGAAAGCCAAAACTTTTTCAAATGTATCTTCAGCCACAACGGTATCCGGATTTAAGATACATATATAATCGCCTTTGGCTCGGGCAACTCCAATGTTATTACCTTTTGGAAAACCGACATTTTTATTATTCTGAATAAATTTAACATTTAGAAAACGAGATTTTATCATCTCACAGCTTCCGTCAGAGGAATTATTATCCACCACAATAATTTCGGAATCTATGTTTTGCAGAGCGCTTTCTACGCTGAGCAAACAGAGTTCTAAAAAATAGCGAACATTGTAATTAAGGATGATGACGGATAGATGCATTAGGCAAATATAAACAATTAGGAATTTCAAAATTCAACTACAATGAATCGCACATATTACTTCAAATTAAATCTTGCTTTCACTTCAGCCATAACCTGTGCATGTGGTTTTGTTTCTCCTGCCACATTGTTTTATGGCTTCTTCAATTAATTGTTGCAGAATTTTCGGAAATTTATCACGATTCTCGTCGAAGGTACTTTCTTCTGCTTTTGGAACATTTTCGTTGAGTTTATCACTTTTGGAATTTGAATTCATTTTCTCTTTCTTTGATTAGCAAAATACACTAAATAAATCACACTCAGAAACCTGCGTAGAGGTCAAAAAACTATAATAGTTTGTGAAGTTTTCTTGGATTCTGGTTGGTATTGAACACTCTTAATATTAGAATACAATCACTTTCAACGGAATAAACGATTTTAAAACTCCAAATTACGGCAAATCTAACTTTATCAATATTGATTGTCGGCTCTTTGGGAAACTTATATGGAAAATCCTGTAATGAAATTGCTAAATCGTAAATACCGTTAAATACTAAAACAGCATTTTGAGGACTTTCTTTATTGATAAAATTATAAATTGCCTCTAGTTCATTCGAAGCTTTTTTTCTCCAAATAACCTCCATTATCCTACTATGCGCCTTTTCATTTCAAGACTAGAAATAGTTTCTAATTTTCCTTCCTGAAACAACTTCAAAGCATTTTGTATATCGGAAACAAAATACTTTTCAGTAATTTCATTTCCATCAGCATCATATCCAATGATGTTTTCTTTCTCCAAGTCCACTCTAGATTTGTACACAGAGGCACTTTCTTCGACTTTTGGAAGATCTTCGTTGGGTTTATTTTTATCGGGATTTGAATTCATTATCTTTTTCTTTGATTATCAAATGTACAAAATAATCCTTAAGACAGAACTGCACCTTTTTATCTCGTCTTTAGAACGAGACAAAAAGATTGAAACGAAAAACGGGAACGATACGTCCCGAAAAAGCCTTATCATTCGCTCCAAACTCATTTTTGTAATTGAATATAGGTTTGCATCTGTTTGTTTAATACCTTGCTTTTAATTTTTTATTCGAATACTGTAATGTTCAAATTTTTGATGGTTTTCTTTCTGTTCATAACAACTTCTTACAGCCAAATTAAAGGCTGTACAGATCGTTTTGCCACAAATTTTGATCCAAAAGCAACCGAAAACAATGAAAACTGTTGGTATGCTTCTGCAAAATTAAAACCTGAATTCTCTACAAAACTTAGTGATTCAATAATAAGAACCTCAGGGTTGATTTATTTTGATGGTTTGCTTTGGACTCAAAATGATCACTTTGACTCAACATTTTACGGATTGGATTTGAAGGGAAAAATTAAGAAGAAAGTTAACCTCACTGGAATAAAAAGTAACGATTGGGAAGATATTTCACAAGACAGCCTGTATGTCTACATTGGTGATTTCGGGAACAATAATCACGGTAACAGAACGAATTTAAGAGTCTTGAGAATTCAAAAAAAATCTTTTTTTACAACTGATCCAGTGATTGACACTATCGCTTTTTCGTATCCAAATCAGACCGATTTCAAACTTCGAAAAGCAAATACAACCAATTTTGACTGTGAGGCTTTTATAGTTCTCGATGATGCTATTTATTTGTTTTCTAAGCAATGGTCAGCTGAGAAAACGAGTATATATACCTTACCAAAAAAACCAGGAACGTATGTTGCAGAACTCAAAGAAACAATTGACACACAAGGATTAATAACTGGAGCAACAGTATTGCCATCAAAAAAAGGTATAGTTTTATGCGGATATTCTAAATTTCTTCAACCTTTTGTTTTATTATTATATGGTTATCAAAACAGTGATTTTGGGACTGGAAATAAACGAAAAATAAAAATCAAACTCCCCTTTCATCAAATAGAAGGAATAACTACCAAGGATGGTAAATTGTTTTATCTCACCAACGAAGCCACAGTAAGAAAACCTTTTGTAAATACACCTCAACAATTTCACAATATCGATTTGAGCCCTTATTTGAAAGATTGAAAAAGCGAATCATTGAACTGTCAAATCGTTTAATCGTTACAAGTTAATTAACGTTTCAAAATAAACAATTGGCATTTAGTCCCATAATAACTTACTTTTGCCAAAAAATTAGCCTTGTGAATTACTTATCTGTAGAGAATATATCAAAATCTTTTGGGGAGCGCACGCTTTTCAAAGACATTTCCTTTGGGATCAACAAAGATCAAAAAATTGCCTTTATCGCCAAAAACGGTTCGGGTAAAACCACTATAATGAACATCATCAATGGTTTTGACGAGCCTGACACTGGACAAGTTGTGCTTCGAAAAAGCATACGAATGGCTTTTTTGTCACAGGATAATAAACTGCAGGATGAATTGACGATTGAGGAAAGCATTTTCGCCTCAGATAATGAGAGCTTGAAAGTGATTGAAGCCTACGAAAAAGCATTGGAAAACCCAGAAGACGAGGAAGCCTATCAAAAAGCTTTTGACGCTATGGATCGCCACAATGCTTGGGATTTCGAAACGCAATACAAACAGATTTTGTTCAAATTAAAGCTGGAGGACTTCAAACTGAAAGTAAAAAGCCTTTCGGGTGGACAGAAAAAACGTTTGTCTCTTGCGATTATTTTGATTAACCGTCCCGATTTATTAATTCTGGATGAGCCAACGAATCACTTGGATCTAGAAATGATTGAATGGCTGGAAAGTTATTTTGCCAAAGAAAATATTACACTGTTCATGGTAACGCACGACCGTTTCTTCTTGGAACGAGTTTGTAACGAAATCATCGAACTAGACAACGGAAAGATATACCAATACAAAGGAAATTACTCCTATTATTTAGAGAAAAAAGAAGAGCGTATCGCCTCCGAAAATGCGAGTGTGGATAAAGCACAAAACCTGTTCGTTAAAGAATTGGAATGGATGCGCCGTCAGCCGAAAGCAAGAACGACCAAATCCAAATCGCGTCAGGACGATTTTTATGACATTAAAGAAAAAGCGCAAAGCCGAAGAAAAGAAAATGTCGTAGAACTCGAAATTAATATGGAACGAATGGGAAGCAAAATTATTGAGCTTCACAAGATTTCCAAAAAGTTTAAAGATCATGTAATTCTCGATAATTTCAGCTATGACTTTCAGCGTGGCGAACGCATTGGAATCATTGGTAAAAACGGAACAGGAAAATCTACTTTCTTAAATCTTTTGACAGGAACCTTACCTTTAGATTCTGGAAAAGTAGTTGTAGGCGATACCATAAAAATTGGTTATTACACCCAAAGCGGTATTAACCCAAAACCAGGTCAGCGTGTTATTGATGTCATAAAAGAATACGGCGAATTTATTCCCTTGACGAAAGGCAGATTGATTTCGGCTTCGCAATTGTTGGAGCGTTTTCTTTTTGATGCCAAAAAACAATATGATTATGTCGAAAAACTGAGCGGTGGTGAATTGAAACGTTTATACTTGTGTACTGTTTTGATTCAGAATCCAAACTTCTTGATTCTCGATGAGCCTACGAATGATTTGGATATTGTGACATTAAATGTGCTAGAGAGCTTCCTTTTGGACTATCCGGGATGTTTGGTGGTGGTTTCGCACGACCGTTATTTTATGGACAAAATCGTAGATCAGTTATTCATTTTTAGGGGTCAGGGCGAGATTGAAACGTTCCCCGGCAACTACTCTGATTTTAGAGCCTATGAAGACAGTGCCGATATAGCCCAAAAAGAAGATCATAAAACAGAAAAGAAAGAATGGAAGCAAAATAATCCAACCGGAAATCTGACTTTCAACGAGCAAAAAGAATTTCAGAAAATTGAGAAAGAAATCAAGGATTTAGAAATTGATAAAACCAAAATTGAGCAGTTGTTCTCGGAAGGTAAAGTAGCCGATGCTGACATTGAAAAGAAAGCAAAAGAGCTGGAAAATATCATCAAGAAAATTGAAAGTAAAGAAGAAAGATGGTTTGAATTAAGTGCGAAATTGGAGGGGTAGTTTTTTAGTTTGCAGTGCTCAGATTGCAGATTACAGAATGAACAGATCTTTAAAAAATTTTAAAAAGCCACAATGGAATTTATATTTTGTTGTGGTTTTTCTGTTTCATTTATACATTCATTTCATTGATTATTATTGTGCTGATATAATGGTAAAACACATTTATTGCAATAATTTAATCTTAGATAGAAATTTTGTTTAGTTTTATATTTTGTTTTAAAATAATCAATTAACAAAATCTGATTACAGCACAGAATATTCATTATGAATTTTAAAACTATTTTGAAATCGAAAATCATATTTCTGCTACTCCTTTTTTATTCTCAAACTATTCTTTCTCAAGAGGGAGAAAAGAAGGAAGAAGAAAAAAAATATAAGCTACGCTCCATAGTTGATTTATTTACAAAAGAAGACACCTTAAAAATAAGCAAACCGGATTCCAAAAACCATTTAATTGCATTCCCTACATTGGGCTACCAGCCTGCAAACGGTTTTACTTTTGGATTCATCAGTCAGTTTAGTTTCAAAATAAAACCCGAAAACAAAATCTCATTACTGTCAGGAGGAGCTTCATACAGCACGCAGAAACAAGTTTTGCTCTATATAAAAAACAATATGTACATCAATAATGACCGATTGTTTTTTAGCGGCGATTTTCGTTATTATGTTTTCTCGCAGTCCAATTATGGATTGGGAACCAGCATTATTCCTTGGGGAGCCGAGTTTCAGGACTTTGATTTCAAAGCCATAGAACAGTCCATGAATTACAATTACTTCAAATTTCATGAAACGGCGTCCTACACCATATTTCCCTCATTTTTTATTGGTTTAGGAATACATTTTGACAGTTATTCCAACATCTATGACAAACATTTGGATGTTGCCAATGAGCAGTACACCTACCATTACAATTATTCCAATAATTATGGTTTCAGCGATAAGAATTATGCCGTCAATGGTGTAAGTCTAAATTTGATTTACGACACTAGAGACAATTTAATAAACACCAATAACGGTCTGTTTCTGAACATGAATTACCGTTACAATCCCCAAACAGATCTAAACAGACACCGCAGTGCAACCCTATTACTGGAAAGCAGGTATTTTATCCCAATCAGCAAAACCAATAAACAGCATGTTGTGGGAATTTGGGCTTATGGCCAGTTTCAGCTAAGAGGCAGACTGCCGTATTTAAATCTTCCTGCAATAGGCTGGGATCAAAACAGCCGAAGTGGAAAAGGTTATACGCAAGGACTTTTGAGAGGTACAAACCTAATTTATCTTGAAAGCGAATACCGTTTCCCGATTACCAAGAACCAAATGATCAGCGGAACAGTGTTTGCCAATGCCACAACTGCAAGCGGTGTTTCCAAAAGCCTTACCTCATTCGAATCCGTTCAGCCTGCCTTGGGTGCGGGACTGCGAGTCCTCCTTGACAAAAACACGCTAACCAATTTCATCGTTAATTTTGGTCTAGGGCGTGATTCCAAGACTTTCTATTTTAATGACGGAGAAGGATTTTAGTAAGCTGAGTCCGATAATTGTTTTTTGTAGCAGAAAGATTAGCCTTTTTTAGGAGATATAGTTCCCGCTATCCGTTACACACGAGCGAAAGCGAACTGACGAAGTAATCTTGGTGCCCGAACCCCAGGCAACAAGGATTTCCACTTTTATCGGGGCTAAAAGGAGATATTCGATTTTTTTTGCCATCATTTTAGCGTGAGCTTTACTCTGCATCAAACTTTCGCAAAGTCACGAAGACGTAAAGAAAAGGGTTCAAACTTTGCATCTTTAGGAGAAAAATCAATGCAAAACTTAATGATATTACCTTTAAGAGCTAGTCCTTTAACAAAAATCACTATCTCTTTTACTATATTTGCGATCTTAAAAAAACATACCATCTCTATGAAACATTTATTATCTGCCCTAGTGGCCTTGACTCTTCTTATTTCTTGTAAAAACAAAGAAGCAACAAATGAAGCTCTAAAAGAAGCAACAGTTGATTACGTTGCCAAAAACGACAAAGAAATCACAGATTACATCACTAAAAATAAATTGAAAGCAGAAAAAAGCGATTCAGGTTTATATTATGTAATTAACGAACCTGGTACTGGAGCGCAGCCAACAGCTACATCAAATGTAACTGTGGCTTACAAAGGTTATTTCACAAATGGAAGTGTATTTGACCAAAGCACAGACGCAGGTATTTCATTTGGTCTCGATCAAGTGGTAAAAGGCTGGACAGAAGGGATTCCTCATTTCAAAGCTGGAGGAAGCGGTATTCTTTTGATACCGGCACATTTAGGATACGGAAATGAAACAATGGGACCTATTCCTGGAGGTTCTGCCCTAATTTTTGACATTAAACTAATCTCCGTAAATTAAGCTTTATATTACTTTAGAAAAAATTATAATATCCCTTAACGACAATACTTTAAAACCGCTGCAATTTGATTTACTGCGGTTTTTTTTATTTTTAAACCAAGAAAATTAGCTTTCAAAAAAACATTAAAAACTGTAGCTAAATTATTTAATCATCAATAAAACAGATTTTTAACATCCTAAATTATATAAAATTTTAAAAAAATTATATAAATATCAGCAGATGCGTTTAACGAGATTTGTATAAGTGGAAATTAATTCACTATTCAAACAAAAATTAAAATGGAAAATTTACACAACCCAGACGGAACTAAACCTAAGATGCTGACAGGAATGTTTTCAGACCGTGAAAGCACCGAAAAAGCTTATAATACTTTGCATTCGAGAGGATACTCAAAAGATGAAATTAATCTGATTATGTCAGATGATACAAGAAAAAAGCACTATTCTGATGAAGATGATGATTCAGAGTTAGGTACAAAAGCAGCAGAAACTGCAGGAACAGGCTCTGCAATTGGCGGGACTATTGGAGCTATTGTTGGTGTTATTGCTGCTTTAGGGACTAGTGTTTTGATCCCAGGACTTGGTTTAATAATTGCTGGACCGCTTGCTGCAGGATTAGCCGGAGCCGGAGCCGGAGGTATTACCGGCGGTTTGATTGGAGCTTTAGTAGGATCCGGTATTCCCGAAGACAGAGCAAAACTGTACGAATCAGGAATTAAAGACGGTCATGTAGTTATGGGAGTTCATCCAAGAAATGATGAAGATGCCGATTTCTTAGAAAATGACTGGAAAACGAATCAGGCAAAAGATATTTATCGTTAATGAATTTTTATCATGTTGGACTTGTTAAATCAAAAAACCACAACAAAATTAATTTCCTGTTGTGGTTTTTTATTTGAGTTAAATTCATTACCAACCAATAGGATTATAATCTTTCAAAAATTTTCCGCACCAGTGTTTTCCAGTATTAATCCCGTCAAACAACGGATCCATAACCCTCGCTGCACCATCTACAATATCCAATGGTGGCTGAAAATCCTGTTCTTCTTGTTTACGTTTGGCCAATTCCGCTGGATCTTCATCAGTTACCCAGCCCGTATCTACGGCATTCATGAAAATCCCGTCTTTGGCCAAAGTTCCGGCTGCAGTGTGTGTAAGCATATTCAAAGCTGCTTTGGCCATATTAGTATGCGGATGTCTGTCTTCCTTGAAATCTCGGTAAAACTTCCCTTCCATCGCCGACACGTTAATGATGTGTTTCTTTCCTGTATTGTCTTTCTTCATCACTTCCGAAAGACGGTTGCATAACACAAAAGGCGCTACCGAATTCACAAGCTGTACTTCAATCATTTCAGTCGTTTCGATTTGGCCTAATTTCAATCGCCAGCTGTTTACTTTCCGCAAATCTACTTGCTGTAAATCGGCATCGAGTTCACCTTCTGGAAAAACTTCTTGTGCTACTAGTGCATTGTCAAACGAATACGGAATCTGAGATAATTTAGCAGAAGCCCTTAAACCAATTCCGGGTTCAGGTCCGTGCCAAGTTACCGGCATATTTTGATTAGAAGAAGCTCCAGAAGTCAATACTTTTAATTCATCCAGACAATTAGTATGATCCAATAATAATTCTTGTGCTGATTTTGGCAAAGAATCTATAGAGCGCTCTTCGTTTTCCATCAAATGCGTATAGAAACCCGAAGGCCTTCTTACAGTTTGAGCTGCGTTATTAATCAGAATATCCAATCGACCGTATTTTTGCTCTATGAAATTGCAAAAAATCTCCACACTAGGAATATGGCGTAAATCCAATCCGTGAATTTTCAGGCGGTGTCCCCACTCCATAAAATCATCTTCCTTAGAAAACCGCAAAGCCGAATCTACAGGAAAACGTGTCGTAGCAATTACTGTTGCTCCGCCTCGCAAAAGCATCAAAGTAATATGGTAACCAATTTTTAGACGAGAACCTGTAATCACAGCAATCTGCCCTTTTACATCAGCAGTTTGAAAACGTTTGGCATAATTAAAATCACCACAATCCGAACACATTGTATCATAAAAATGATGCATTTTCGTAAACTCTGTTTTGCACACATAACACTTTCTAGGCGTTTCTAGTTCCAGTTGTTCTTTACTGGCAAGATCATTCATCGCCAATAATTTTGGAGCAACAAAGATACTTGCTTCACGAGCAGAACGAATGCCTGTTTCTTTACGAGCTGTTCTGTCTTTCTTTTCCTGTTTGCGTTTGGCAACTGCTTTTCCGTCTTTTTTTCTGCGGACAAGCTCATCACGATCTGGTCGTGCAAATTGTCCAGCCGCTTTAATTAAAGCCGTTCGCTGCTCTTTAGGTATGTCAAAAATCTGATCTGTATCAGTATTCAATTGGTTCAAAATAGCGATACATTTTTCTACTTCTTCTTGACTTATGACGGTTTTATTTTCTACTGTAATTGTCATTTATTCTAAATTTTTAATCTACAATTCATTTGAATTCATATACTTAATTTCTCCTTCATCATTAAAATATATTTCAACATTAATTGATTTTTCTAATTCGAATCGTTTTACAAATTTTCTAGATTTATCAGTATAGTAAAAGATATTTTTTCTATTATCATCTGGTTTATTTACATTATAATGGATTCTATTTTTTTCATTCACAATAGCAGTATAAATATGAGCTAATCTAGTATTGTCTTTAAGGTCTGCACCTGAAAAATTCTTTACAAAAACTGAAAAGCCGGCCTTAATGATGTCTAAATCATAAACCTCTTCGGGGTTTAAGGTATTCGCAAAATCATTTAAAATATCAATTACAGGTTTTCCATAATTTTTCCTTTCAAACTTTTCCTTTTTCTCTTCAATATAGCTTTTAAAATCTGTATTTATAAAGGAAAGAAAAGACTTTATCAAATAGGATGATTGATTATTAATGGGATCAATTAAACCATTATTTTCATCATTAAATATCTTAAGTAACATATTAAAAACGGAGTCATCAGCTTTATTCCAAAACAAATGACATTTCCTTTTATATTCTAATTTATCAAAAGACTGCATAGCAATATAAGACGGTGTTGGCGTTAGATAAATAACATAAATTTCTGGTTTTATACCTATTTCATTATAATATGCTTCTAAACCATTTAGTTCATCTTCTAATTGAGAATCATTTTTACTAATGGACAAATCTGTAATTTTATTCTCCAAACAAATTGAGTATAACGTTTCTTTCGTTTTATCCTCAATAATTTCCAAGACCATATCTATATCTCGTCTCTTTTTTTTGCTTTCAATATTAACTGTTAATTCAGGCAAGATATTAATCGAATAACCCGAAGACTTAGACAAATCTGTTATCTTACCTACAAATTGAATCTTTTTAAGAAACTCGTTATCAACAGCTACAATTTTATTTAAAAAACTTTGCAATAAAAGGCTTGAAAAACCGTGATCTTCATTTGGGTCAAGCAAATATGCTAAAAATGAACTAACATTAGGTTCATTAATGGAGCCGTCATTTGAAGATAAAATTCTAAAAATATTCATATAAAATCGATTAATTTAAAGGCAACAAATATAGTGTTTAAAGTGAAGTGAATAAAACCTCAATTCTACCTAATAACTAAATTACTCATATCTTTGTATCTTCGTCACAAATGGCAGCATGCAATTTCGAAGAATAAAACAAACACACTAAAATGGAAAACAAAATTATTTTTTATCAAAATAAGGATAGCAACGTAGTGATCAACGTTACATATTTTGAAGATAATTTTTGGCTAACGCAAAAGTTGACAGCACAGTTATTTGGTGTAGAAGTGCCTGCGATAAACAAGCATCTTAATAATATTTTTGAAGAAAACGAACTGAACAAAGAAGCAACTATTTCCAAAATGGAAATAGTTCAACAGGAAGGAAGTCGGCAAGTAAAAAGACAAGTGGATTTTTACAATCTAGATGCCATAATAGCGGTTGGATACCGTATCAATTCCAAACAAGCTACACAATTCCGAATCTGGGCAACAAAAACATTAAAAGAATATATTATAAAAGGTTTTGTGCTGCATGATGAAATGCTCAAAAACGGAAAACCTTTTGGGAAAGATTATTTCAACGAATTACTGGAACGTATTCGCGAAATTCGAGCCAGCGAACGCCGTGTTTTTCAAAAATTAGGTGATATTTTTGAGCAGTGCAGTGCTGATTACAGCAAAGATGCTGAAGAAACCAAACTGTTTTATAAAATGGTTCAAAACAAACTGCATTTTGCCATTACAGGAAATACAGCTGCAGAAATTGTCTATAAACGTGTGGATAGGAACAAAGATTTTATGGGATTATCGACTTGGAAAAATGCTCCGAACGGTAAAATTGTAAAAAGCGATGTTGTAATTGCTAAAAATTATTTGAACGAAAATGAAATTGGGGATTTGAATTTATTGGTCAGCGCTTTTTTGGATTTAGCTGAATTTCAAGCTCGTAGAAATCAATTAATAAATATGAAAGATTGGCTAGACCGCACCAATAAGTTTTTAGAAAGCAATAGTTTAGATGTGCTTCCAAATGCAGGAGCTATTTCTCACGAACAAGCTATTGAGAAAGCGCATCAAGAATATAAGCATTTCCGTATTGAACAAGATAAAAACTATATATCTGATTTGGATAGAGAATTGAAGAGACTTAATAATAAACATCCTGAATTCTAAATAATTTCTATGTTTTTTCAAATCAAATCCTATCTTAAATTCCTTTGGTATTCCAAAAACGAGCATGCCGTTCACTCGCCATTTGTCTTTAACTTACTGACCAAATGTTTTTATGATAAGAAATTCAAACCGGAATATGATATTTTAAATGAGTATCGAAACTCACTTTTAGACAATAAAAAAACAATCGAAGTAACTGATTTTGGAGCTGGCTCCCGTGTTTTTAAATCCAATGTGAGACCAATAGCCCAGATTGCCAAAACAGCTGGAATTTCGCCCAAACGAGCCCAATTACTATATCGAATAGTCAATTATTTTCGACCGGATACTATAATAGAAATTGGAACATCATTAGGATTAGCCACTTCCGCCCTATCGTTGGGAAATCCGAAGGCATCCATTATAACTGTAGAAGGCTGTCCGGAAACAGCAAAACAAGCTCAATTCCTTTTACAAAAATTCAATTGTAATAATGTAGAATGTGTTGTAACAGAGTTTAATAATTACATTCAGAACTGCCAACTGAAAACTGAAAACTGCCAACTGATCTACTTCGACGGTAACCATTCCAAAGAAGCAACTTTAGACTATTTCAATTTATTACTGCCAACGATTACCAACGAAACCGTGTGGATATTTGATGACATTCACTGGTCTTCCGAAATGGAAGAAGCCTGGGAGATTATAAAAGACAATCTAAAAGTAACCGTAAGCATAGATACTTTTCAATGGGGACTAGTATTCTTTAGATATGAACAGCCCAAACAGCATTTTATAATACGAACTTAGATTTAAAACTTTAAAATTCAAAAAAAGCTTCATGGATATCAAACAAATTTTTGAAAACAACCGAAATTGGATTGCCGAACAACTCCAAATTGATGAGGATTATTTTAAAAAACTAGAAAAAGGACAGTCACCTGAGTTTCTATATATTGGCTGTTCAGACAGCCGCGTTTCTGCCGAAGAGCTTATGGGATTGGAACCAGGTAAAGTTTTTGTGCATCGCAATATTGCTAACATGGTTCCAAACACTGACTTAAATTCGATGTCGGTAATCAATTATGCTGTTGTACATTTAAAAGTAAATCACATTGTGGTTTGCGGTCATTATGGATGTGGTGGCGTATATTCGGCTATGCAGCAATCAGATTTAGGAATATTAAATCCCTGGCTAAGAAACATTCGAGATGTTTACCGAATCCACCGAAAAACTCTTGATGCGATTACTGATGAAGAAGAAAAATACAAAAAACTAGTGGAATTGAATGTTCAGGAACAATGTATTAATGTTATTAAAACTGCAGAGGTTCAAAAAGCTTTTAAAGATCGAAAATTAAAAGTATATGGATGGATTTTTGATATTCATAGTGGAAAATTGATTGACTTGAATATCAACTTTACCGAAATACTCAAGAACATTACCCAAATTTATAAAATATCAAACTAATTTATAATTCTTTAAAAAAAAGACAGTCACCCCCATGACTGTCTTTTGTTTAAATAACCTAACCTCAACCCTATTAACCATGATATTTGCAAAGAGTAAAAGACTAAAAGCAAATATCTAAAAGTTTAATTTTTACTAACTAACCAATAAACCTAAACTTTAACGACCCAAAAATACTATATAAAAATTAAAGTGAATAAAAATAAATCGTTAAAATTATTATAAAATCGACAAAATACATTTTTATTTAATTTTAACACTTATTTACTCTCAAATAAAATATATTTTAAAATACAGTAACAGATAAGAATATATTAAACATTTTTAATACCAAATTATTATCAGCACAGATACTATTACATTTATAAATTGTAACAAAAAACAACCAACAGCTACTTATGATATATTAAAAAGTCTTTTGTACTTTTAAAAACAAAATCAAACAATCAGCACACAAGCCCAAAAGGCAAACTGGCGAAGCAATCTAAAATTCTGATGAAAAACCCGCTTATAAAAATTACAAATATTAAAAGAGATTTTGTACTAGGAAACGAAATTGTTTATGTACTAAAAGGCATTGATCTGGAAATTAATAAGGGAGAATATGTAGCCTTGATGGGACCTTCGGGATCTGGAAAATCTACATTAATGAATTTATTAGGCTGCTTGGATACTCCAACGTCTGGCACTTATATTTTGAATGGAAAGAATGTTAGCCACATGAAAGATGATGAATTAGCCGAAATCAGAAACAAAGAAATTGGTTTTGTTTTTCAAACATTCAATCTTTTGCCAAGAACAACAGCACTTGACAACGTAGCTCTACCCATGATTTACGCAGGCTATTCAAAAAACGAACGAAATACGCGCGCCACTGAAGTACTGAATCAAGTAAATCTAGGAGACAGGATGGATCACCAGCCTAATCAGCTTTCGGGAGGACAGCGCCAGCGTGTGGCCATCGCCAGAGCATTGGTAAACAAGCCATCCATCATACTTGCCGATGAACCAACAGGAAATCTGGACAGTAAAACATCATTAGAAATTATGAAACTTTTTGGTGATATTCATGCAAATGGAAACACTGTTATATTAGTTACTCACGAAGAAGAAATTGCTGCTTATGCTCACAGAGTTATCCGCTTGAGAGACGGAATTATTGAGAGCGATAGCGTAAAGGAACAGTATCGTGAAGAAACAATATAACCTTTTTAGAATAATCCTATAAATAATTTCCCCAAACCTTAGACACTAAACGCAAATGACAATCGGTTTACTTACCTGTGAAAAACTTCCTGATTTAACAATTGCTGATCAACAATTAATTCCAGAACTAGCCAAACACAACATCATTGCAAAAGCAGTGATTTGGAATGACAAAACTATCAATTGGAGTGATTTTGATTATTTAATCTTTCGCAATACTTGGGATTATTTTGAAAAAGAAATTGAGTTTAATCTTTGGATTAACCAAATAGAACAATTGGGCATTAAAACACTCAATCCAATTGAGATTATTAAACAAAATAAGCATAAATTTTATTTACGCGAAATGGAAACGGAAGGAATTTCAATTCTTCCCACTATTTTCATTGACAAAACTGAGCATCTAAATCTTGCCGAAATAATTCCAAAACATTGGAAAAAAGCAGTTTTAAAACCTGCCTTTTCTGCGGGCTCCTATCAAACATCTGTTTTTAATGTATCAGAAATCAAAAAAACAAATGACGAATACACAAAAATAGCACAAGAAAAAGAATTGCTTTTACAGGAATTCATTCACGAAATCCAAACATTGGGAGAAACTTCTTTTATCTTTTTCAATAAAAAATTCTCTCATGCCGTCAATAAAAAACCAATTGAAGGAGATTTTAGAGTACAGTCACAATTTGGAGGAAGATACACTTTGATACAACCAAGTCAGCAATTAATAGACAAAGCCCAAAAAGTCGTAAACACTTTTCATGACAAATTATTATACGCCCGAGTTGATGGAATTGTAATTGATACTGAATTACATTTAATGGAAATTGAATGTATTGAACCCGATTTGTATTTTGATATAAGTGAAGGCGCATTGGAAAGGTTTGTTGCTTCAATAATAGAATTAATAAAGTAATTTTGTTTTTAAATCTAACTTGGGACTTCTGAGCTAAATGAGACCCAAGCGATGGCAAACAAGAGAAGCAAATCTAAAATCAGAAATTCAGATGAAAGTATATACAAAAACCGGCGACAACGGAACTACTGCCCTTTTTGGCGGAACTCGAGTCCCTAAAGACCATATCCGCATAGAAAGTTACGGAACTGTAGACGAATTGAATTCTTATATTGGACTCATTCGTGACCAAGAAATTAACAATCATTACAAAGAAATTTTAATCGAAATTCAAGATCGATTGTTTACTATAGGCGCAATTCTTGCTACTCCACCCGAAAAAGAAGTGATGAAAAATGGAGAACTTCGACTAAAAAAACTAGGAATAGCCGAAACCGATATTGAATTATTAGAAAATGAAATAGATGCCATGGAGGAAAAGCTTCCGCCAATGACTCATTTCGTATTGCCTGGCGGGCATCAAACTGTGTCATATTGTCATATCGCGCGATGCGTTTGCCGACGTGCCGAACGCCTTGCGGTGCATTTAATTCATAATGAACCTATTGCCGAAATCGCTATCAAATACTTAAACCGACTTTCTGACTACCTTTTTGTATTGGCACGAAAGTTGTCTGTTGATTTAAAGGCTGATGAAGTAAAATGGATACCGAGGAAATAGATTTCAGATTGAAGAGTAACGATTTTTGATTTCAGATTTAATAAAAAATATAATTTTATTCAACTAAATGATTTTCAGTTATTTAAAACATAAATGAAATTCTTTTTTTTAATCCAAAATCGTTAATCCAAAATCAAAAATCAGCAATCAACAAAACGTTCTTAACTTTATAAAAAATAAATGGTTTTTTACTTGTCTTTTTCAGTAAAAAATTTATTTTTGCACAAAACTAAATCGATAGATATGTATTGGACATTAGAATTAGCATCATATTTAAGCGATGCACCGTGGCCTGCTAACAAAGACGAACTTATTGACTACGCTATTAGAGCTGGAGCTCCATTAGAAGTAGTAGAAAACCTTCAGTCAATTGAAGACGAAGGCGAGATATATGAATCAATGGAAGAAATTTGGCCAGATTATCCAACGGACGAAGATTATCTTTGGAATGAGGATGAATATTAAAAAGTAAACCAAGAAAAAGTCTCAAAAGAGGCTTTTTTTTTGTTTAAATTTACGCAGATATATTAAATAGAAATAAAAACAGATCATGAGTTTCATAAACAGTATTATTAAAATCTTTGTTGGAGATAAATCCGAAAAAGATGTAAAAGCTTTACAGCCGTATTTAAATAAAATAAAGACTTTTGAAAGCGCATTACAAGCTTTGTCACATGACGAATTACGAGCTAGAACCGTTTTTTTTAAAGAAAAAATAAAAGAAGCTCGTGCAGAGAAAGATGCTAAAATCGCTTCACTTAAACTGGAAGTAGAAAGCATTGAAGACATTGACAAACGAGAAGATATATATATTGCTATTGATGCTCTTGAAAAGGAAGCTTACGATATCTCTGAGAAAACTTTAATGGAAATTCTTCCTGAAGCTTTTTCTGTGGTTAAAGAAACTGCAAGACGTTTCAAAGACAATACTGAAATAACAGTAACTGCTACCGCAAAAGACAGAGAGCTTTCTGCTGCAAAAAGCTATATCACCCTTGATGGTGACAATGCAATCTGGGCTAACACTTGGAATGCAGCTGGAAAACAAATTACTTGGGACATGATTCACTATGACGTACAATTAATTGGCGGAATGGTATTACATGAAGGTAAAGTTGCCGAAATGCAGACAGGTGAGGGTAAAACATTAGTAGCAACCCTGCCTATTTATCTGAATGCTTTGACAGGAAACGGTGTGCATTTGGTAACAGTGAATGATTACTTAGCGAAACGTGACAGCACATGGAAAGCACCGCTTTTTGAATTTCATGGATTGACTGTAGACTGTATTGATAATCATCAGCCAAGTACGGAAGCAAGAAAGAATGCATATAACGCAGACATTACTTATGGTACCAACAACGAATTTGGTTTTGATTACCTAAGAGACAACATGGCTCATTCTCCTGAAGATTTAGTTCAGAGAAAACACAATTATGCTATTGTCGATGAGGTCGATTCTGTTTTGATCGATGATGCCCGTACACCGCTTATCATATCAGGACCAGTTCCGCAAGGAGACCGTCATGAATTTAATGAACTGAAACCAAAAATTGAAAACTTGGTTGCGTTGCAGCGTCAGCTGGCAAATGGATTTCTTGCCGAAGCAAAAAAATTAATCAAAGAAGGAAATACAAAAGAAGGCGGTTTCTTATTATTAAGAGCCTATAGAAGTTTGCCTAAAAATAAAGCTTTAATTAAATTTTTGAGTGAAGAAGGAATTAAACAATTACTTCAAAAAACCGAAAACCATTACATGCAGGACAACAATCGCGAAATGCCAAAAGTGGATGAAGCGTTGTATTTTGTAATTGAAGAAAAAAACAACCAGGTAAGCTTAACTGATAATGGTGTCGAATACCTTTCAAAAGATACAGATTCAGACTTTTTTGTACTTCCAGACATTGGAACTGAAATCGCTGCAATCGAAAAGAAAAGATTAGATAAAGATACTGAAGCAGACGAAAAAGAAAGATTGTTCCAAGATTTTGGAGTAAAAAGTGAACGTATTCACACTTTGACACAACTTTTGAAAGCATATTCTCTTTTCGAAAAAGACGTAGAATATGTAATCATGGACAATAAAATCATGATTGTAGATGAGCAAACAGGACGTATTATGGATGGGCGTCGTTATTCAGACGGTTTACATCAAGCGATTGAAGCCAAAGAAAACGTAAAAATCGAAGCTGCTACACAAACTTTTGCAACTGTTACTTTGCAAAACTATTTCCGAATGTACAATAAATTGGGTGGTATGACTGGAACAGCTGTGACAGAAGCTGGCGAGTTATGGCAAATCTACAAACTGGATGTTGTTGAAATTCCTACCAACAGAGGAATGGCTCGTATAGACAAAGAAGATTTTATCTATAAAACTACTCGTGAAAAATTCAATGCTGTTATTGAAGATGTAACCGAATTATCAAAAGCTGGAAGACCAGTTCTTATTGGTACAACTTCGGTTGAGATTTCAGAATTATTAAGCAGAATGTTAAAAATGCGTGGTGTAACTCACAACGTATTGAATGCAAAAATGCACAAACAAGAAGCACAAATTGTTGAAGAAGCTGGTAAAGCAGGTGTAGTAACCATTGCAACCAATATGGCGGGTCGTGGTACCGATATCAAATTAACTCCTGAAGTAAAAGCGGCTGGAGGTTTAGCGATTGTAGGTACAGAGCGTCATGATTCACGACGTGTTGACCGTCAGTTACGTGGTCGTGCAGGACGTCAAGGAGATCCAGGAAGTTCACAATTTTACGTTTCGCTAGAGGATAACTTAATGCGTTTATTTGGATCTGAAAGAGTAGCCAAAGTAATGGACAGAATGGGATTGCAGGAAGGAGAAGTTATTCAGCACTCGATGATGACCAAATCTATAGAACGCGCTCAGAAAAAAGTAGAAGAAAACAATTTTGGTGTTCGTAAACGTTTATTGGAATATGATGACGTAATGAATGCACAGCGTGAAGTAGTCTACAAACGCCGTCGTCATGCCTTATTTGGTGAGCGTTTAAAACTGGATATTGCTAACATGCTTTATGATACCTGCGAACTGATTGTTGATCAGAATAAAGCTAATAACAGTTTCAAAGATTTTGAATTTGAAATTATCCGTTATTTTTCATTCACTTCACCTGTTTCTCAAGAAGATTTCTCTAAACTGAATGAAATTGAAATTACAGGTAAACTGTATAAAGCAGCACTTGAGTTTTATACCCAAAAAACAGAAAGAAGTGCTAGAGAAGCATTTCCTATCATCAAGAATGTTTATGAGGACAAAAACAACCAATTTGAGCGCATCGTAGTTCCGTTTACCGATGGAATAAAAATGTTCAATGTGGTAACTGATTTAAAGAAAGCCTACGAAACAGAAGGTGCACAACTAGTAGCTGATTTTGAGAAGAATATCACTTTATCTATTGTTGATGAAGCTTGGAAAAAACATTTACGTAAAATGGACGAATTGAAACAATCTGTTCAATTGGCCGTTCACGAACAAAAAGATCCATTACTTATCTACAAATTAGAAGCGTTCAATTTGTTTCGCAGTATGCTTGACAATGTGAACAAAGAAGTAATTTCATTCTTGTTCAAAGGTGATCTTCCTGCTCAAAATTCTCCAGTTATTGAAGAAGCTAGAATCGAGCGTCAAGTTGAGGATTATAAATTAAGCAAAGACGAAATTCCAAACAGCGAAAATTCTAATCGTGAAGCTGGGGAAACGCAGCAGCGACAAGTTACGGAAACTATCGTTCGTGATATGCCAAAAATAAATCGCAATGATACGGTAACCATTCAAAATGTTGCCAATGGTCAAACACAGGAAATGAAATTCAAAAAAGCCGAAAGCTTAATCGCTAGCGGAGCTTGGGTTTTGGTCTCTTAATAAAAATAGATTAAACTTGAATCCCCAATTACGAAAGTAGTTGGGGATTTTTTCATTAAATTTAGTAGAGATTTATCTGTAAATAGTTATTTTTTTTATCCAAATAACGGAATTGTTTTTATTCTCTTTTTTTTTAATAAACTGCCATGCGAATTTTTAATTAGATTATCTGTATTTACCTATTTAAAAACACTAGAAAAAACTAACCTATTTTTATGCAAATAAAAACTCATCTGCATTTTGAACTTTTGCATAAAAGAAAGTCAATGCGCTCAAAAACGCGTTATGAACATCTTCTGCTTTTACAGTTTTACCATCAATTTCTAAATCTCTTGAAGCACAGGCATCTCCAATAACGGTACATTCAAAACCTAAATCTTTACCAGCTCTTGTAGTGGAATCTACACACATATGAGTCATCATACCTGTAACAATTAGTTCAGTAACAGCATTAGATTTTAAAAAATCCAAAAGATCCGTTTCTTTAAAACTGTTTGGATAATACTTTTGAATTACTTTTTCACCTTCAAGCGGTTTTACATTTTCGTGAATTTCTGACCCAAAAGTTCCCGTAACAAAAATAGGCATATTGGTAGGATCTGCAGATAAATGCTGAATATGCACTATTGGTAGATTCTTGTCACGGAAAAAATCAATTACCTTGCGTGCTTTCAAACTTGCCTCTATTGGGTTTACAAGTTCAATGGATCCATTTTCAAAATAATCATTCTGAATATCGATAACAATTAATGCTTTTTTACTCATACTATTATATTTTAATATGTTTAATAATTTATAAAGCAAAGTTAGAAAAGTGCAATTCTCTCTTTAGTACCAAAACATTACGGATTGATACCATTTTGATATTCATTTAAAAAATCAGTTGTGGTAATTCCAGTTTGATTTTTAAAAAAACGCATTAAATGATTGGGTTCTGAAAAATTAAGCTGAAAAGCAATTTCCGAAACTGTAAGTTTAGAATGAATTAAATAATCTTTGATTGCTATCAACAAACGCTGTTTCAATAAATGTGTAGCGGTTACATTAAATTGTTCTTTTACCGCTTTATTAAGCGCAATACGATTCACTTTTAGGGGTTCAGTATAATCATTAATACGCTGTTTTTCTTTGATATGAATTTCGATTAATTTTTTGAACTCAAAAGCAACATTATTCTGATTTTTTTCTAGTGCTAAATTGTGTTTCTCTGTATATTCTCTGTTGAGTTTTTGAAGCAGATAGTAAATCAAAGAACGGATAATATGTACACTATCAAATCTTGTTTTTACTAATTCCGATTTTATTTCGGCAAGAAGCGCATAATACCTTTCGATAAGTGCTTCATCAATCTGCATATTCAGAGGATATTCAAATTGGTAAAAATATAATAACCTATAAGTAAACAACTTATCAGAAAAAAAAATCATTCAAAAAATCCTCTTGAAAAACCAAGACTACAAAATCTAAACCTTCTCGATTCAGATTCCATTCTCGTTTTTGAAAGGGAGAAATGAATATAATACTATTGTCGCTAATAGTTATTTTATCATGATTTAAAATAAGATGCCCACTACCCTTTTTAAAAAAAACAATTTCAAGATAATCGGTATTATAAGTTTCCTTTTTAAGGTAGCTTTCTTTTACATCATCAAACGGCAAAACATTAATTAGGAAATCCACTCCACATTCTGTCTTATGAAATTTCTGGGTTCTCAATTTTTTTATTATTTTAAAATATAATAGTAGTTCTTTTTAAATTGCTAATATGCTATTAAACTAAATTTTCCAACCCGAATTGAGCCAGTTGATCAACAATAGGCAAAGTTTTTAATCCCAATTCAGTCAACCGATATTCTACTTTAGGAGGAATTTGAGGATAGACTTTTTTACTCACCAATTTGTTTTCAACAAGCATATTTAATTCTTGAATCAGCATTTTTTCACTAATACCTTTAACGGCCCTTTTTAGTTCGCCATATCGCACCGCATTTCCGTTGATTTGAAACAGTATCATTAATGTCCATTTACCGCTTAATAGTGATAAAGATGCTCTTACAGGACACCTTTCGTCGCATGCTGGAGTTATTTTTAAGTTTTTTCCCATTGATAATCAATTATTCTAACCATTTTGTAAGTACTTAACCAATAAGTAAGTACTTGTGCAAAAGTAAGTAATAATATAATTTTACCAAAAATTAAACAGCTAAAAGATAAAAAAATGAAAGTATTAGTATTTGGAGCTACAGGCTCACAACAGTTTCACGTGATTGGAGAAGCAAAAAACAAAGGTGCAGAAGTTTATGCAGTAACTAGTTCAGAAAAAAACTTTGACAAACTAAAAAATGCAGGTGCAATTCCTGTATTAGGTGATATGTCTGATGTCGAAAGAATGAATGAAATCACTAAAGGGATTGATACGATTGCTTTATTGATTCCTGTTTCTCTTCCTAATCCAGCAGATGGATTTCAATTAGCCAAAAATGTAATCGATGCCTGTAAAGCAAATGGTGTAAAAATGGTAGTTTGGAACACCAGTGGTTTTTTAGCACCTCAAAAACTAGGAATTCCTATGGAAGATGTAAAATTAGATACAAAAGAATACCTTGAAAATTGCGGAGTTCCTTGTGTAATTATTGAGCCGTCTATTTATGCCGAAAATTTATTGGCTCCTTATACAACCGATTATGTAAAGAATGAAAGAAAAGTAGCTTACCCAACTCCTGAAGATATGCCTATTGGCTTTATTGCATCTAGAGATGTTAGTGCTTTTGTGGTTGAAGCTTTATACAAACCAGAACTTTCTGGACAATCATTTATGGTTAGTGGTTTAGATAACCTGAAAGGAAATGATCTTGCTGAAAAATTCTCTACTGGTTTGGGTGAAAAAATAGATTTCTACGCAATGCCTCCACAAGAATTTGGAGATAAATTAAGTATTCTTGTTGGAGAAGAAAGTTCTAGAGGCGTACAAGGATACTATGAAATGTTGGCCAGTCTTCCGGAATATCCAACAAAATTCAATCCCAACTTGCAAGAGGTTTTAGAAAAACTACCTGTAAAAATGACTCCAATCGAAGAATGGGTTAAAATGCATAAAGAAATTTTCATCAATTAAGCTGAAATTAAACTAAAATAGAAACATCAAAAACACCAGTAATTGAATGCTGGTGTTTTGCTGTTGTAATGAAATATAGTATTCTCTATTTTTATTACTATCTTTTTTTAACATTAAGAGGATAAAATTGTCTTAAAAAAATACTAATTTTGCGCTAAAATATAAAACAGTCTGAAACAGTTTTTTGTCATATTACTTTCGTCTATATTATTACTTCCTTCTTTTGGAAACATAATTATATATGCCAAATTTAAAATAAACCAAGACGAGATTGCTAAAACTATTTGTATCCAAAGAAAAATAGCCAACAATAGCTGTAATGGAAATTGTGAACTTAAAAAAAGTTTAAAACAATTTGACGATAATGAGAAAGAAATGCAAAACAACCTCAAAGAAAAACTGGAGTTGGTTTACATTCAAAACACATTAGAAGTGGCTTATTCAATTGTAACATCAACTTATTCGACTCCAAAAAACTACCTTCCTTTTGATAAAAAACCAATTGCGGTTTCCTTATCAAACTTTCGACCACCCGCGTATTTTATATAAATTCTAATTTCATTTTTCAAACTTTTTTGAAGGACATTTTATTGGCATACAGCCAATGAAAGAATTGTTATTATTCCAAATTTATATAAATCAGAAATGAAAAAAATTCTATTTCCCCTACTAATGTTGGGGCAAATCACTATTGCGCAAAATAAAACTGAAAAAGACAGTACTAAATCACATGAACTTGAAAGTGTATTTATCACTGCTAATCGTTCAGCAACATTACGAAAAGAAACACCAGTTGCTGTCAGCAAATTAACCGCAAAAACCATTAACGAAACCAAAGCCGTTGCTGCTTATGAAATCATCAATAAAACACCTGGAGTATTGATGGTAAATCTTGGTAACGAACAGCATATGATGTCTATTCGCCAGCCGATGACAACCAATGCTTATTATCTATATCTGGAAGATGGTCTGCCTATTCGACCAATGGGCGTTTTCAACCACAATGCTTTATTAGAAATAAATCAATTTAACCTTCAAAATATCGAAGTGATAAAAGGACCTGCTTCTTCTTTATATGGTCCAGAAGCTGTAGGTGGTACTATCAATTTAATTTCACTTAAACCTTCAATAAATCCAGAATTTAAATTTGGAATCCAAGGAGATCAATGGGGATACAGACGAATTCAGGCAGCTGGTGGAGCCACAATTGGTAAAATTGGTTTTCATATTGCAGGAATTTCAAGTTTACAAGAAAACGGCTGGATGACTTATTCTGATTATAAAAAAGATAATCTTAACGCCAGAATTGATTACAACATCACTGACAAAACTCGATTAATCAGCAATACGATGTGGGGGAAATACTATTCAGATATGAGCGGCAGTGTGAATGAAGAAGCTTTTTACAACAGAAGTTACAAAAGCACCACTGATTTCACCTATCGCAAATCTGACGCCTTGAGAACACGATTGACTCTGGAACACGATTGGAATGATAATGCCAGCAGTTATATTACCGCTTATTACCGTGATAATAAATTGGGACAAAACCCATCTTATGGAATTAAATGGAGTTCAACTGTAAAACCAACAACTGCAACAGGCGAAGTAAACTCTAACAACTTCAAAAGTTATGGAGCCATTGCTCAACATACCCAAAAGTTTAGTTTTTTAAACACTAAAATTGTTGCAGGAACTCTCTATGATTATTCTCCAGTAACCTATTGGGCTTATTTACTAGAAATGAAAGCCAATCTAAACCCAGGAACAGCTGGAAAGCAAACGGTAGATTATTATGAAATCACCG
The DNA here is from genome assembly GCA_963511475.1 of uncultured Flavobacterium sp. GTDB lineage: Bacteria > Bacteroidota > Bacteroidia > Flavobacteriales > Flavobacteriaceae > Flavobacterium. Next base: position 12,342 of record CAUPJC010000027.1, on the reverse strand, counting down.
CCGAACGACCTGATGTAAAGTTATCAGATTACACTGCCGATATTTTCAACACTGCTGCTTACGCACAACTGAGTTTCAACCCAATTGAAAAATTACTGATAACTGCAGGTGCCCGTTATGATAATCTAAAAGTAAATTATAACAACGCTTTAGACAATTCTACAGGAACAAAAATATACGACAAACCCACTTTCAAAGTAGGAGCCAACTATAATCCTATTCAATATACTGGACTATATGCTAATTATGCCCAAGGATTTTCACCTCCAGGCATCACCTCTATTTTTAGAGCCAAACCAAATACTGGGGGGGCCACAGGAAAACCAGCCGAATTCTATTATAATCTGGAACCTGCAACTTTCAATAATTACGAAGCTGGAGGCTGGTTAGCATTATTTGAAGGAAAATTGAATTTTGATTATGCCGTTTACTATATGGAAGGAAAAAATGAACTATTAAGTGTCAAAATGGAAAATGGAGATACTGACTATCGTTCTGTTGGGGAAACTAGCCATAAAGGAATTGAATTTGGAGGAAATTATAAACTGCTATCCAACCAAATAAATATTCGATTTGGAGTTACTGTTGCAGAACATACTTTTATTGATTTTAAAGTTTCGGATAATCCAACGGATGCTTTGCAAAACTTAGACGGAAAAGAAATGCCACAAGCACCACGATGGTCTGGAAATTCTGAAATCACGTATTACCCTAATTGGCTGCCAAAATTCAGGACTTCGATAGAATGGCAATCCGTCGGTAATTATTACCAAGACCAAATCAATACTGTAAAATATGCCGGTTATGACATTTTTAATTTCAGAGCTGGATATCAATGGGGCGGCATAGAAATCTACGGAAACGTAATCAACATTACCGATAAATTATATGCTTATAATGTTTCGAGAGCAAACACAACAACCTCTCAGCCTACTTATACCGCTGCAGCCCCAAGAACATTCTTGATTGGTTTGCAATATAATTTTTCATTAAAAAAATAAGTTTTAGGAGCTAATCCCGTCATCCGCTGTATTCCCGATTAACAAAAACTACGGCTAAAAAAGCCTTGTTTTTCTAAATCAGGAGATGCCGCTGCTACCGGGGCTAAAAAATCAGAACAATGAACAACACACCAAAAGAAGTCAAATCTTCAAAAAAGAAGGACTCTAAGTTCGTTAAAAAAATAAAGCAAAAAGTATATGCCTGGCATCGTACTATTGGAATAATCACTATAATTCCAGTTATTTTCTGGACATTATCGGGATTGATGCATCCGTTTATGGCGCACTTTTTTAAGCCAGAAATCGCCAACGAACGCCTTGAAGTAAAGCCAATTGATAAATCTCAATTAACACTTTCAATTCAAGAGGTTTTAGAAAAAAACAAGATAAACGAGTTCAAAAATTTCAGAATTGTATCATTTGACAATTCAGCCTTTTATCAAGTAAAAACAGTAAACGACCAATTGATCTATTTTAATACTCTAGATGCTAAAAAACTGGAAAAAGGAGATCAAAAATATGCCCATTGGCTATCCCGATATTTCCTTGATGACCAAGAAAGTCCAATTAGCAAAACTGATTTAGTAACCCAATTCACTTCGCAATACAAATACGTCAATAGGTATTTACCCGTTTACAAAACCACATTCAATCGTCCTGATGGAATGGAAGTGTATGTAGAAACCGCTTCAGGCAAGTTAGCTACATACAACCCAAGATCAAGACAAGCTTTTATTTGGTTTTTTGATACTTTCCACAATTGGGCTTTCATCGACTGGATTAGCAACAACAGCATTCGTATTGTTGTGATGTTTTTGTTTCTTTCCATCATCTTCCTTTCGGCTGTTAGCGGAATCGTAATCTATGGTTTATTTTGGAAGCAATTCAAAAAAAAGGATAGTTTAGCCCCTAAAAAAGGATTACGAAAGTACCACCGTCAAATAGGACTATGGATTTCATTATTCACTCTAACATTTGCTTTTAGCGGAGCTTATCATGCCACAACCAAATGGCAACCATACACTTTGGATAAAATGGTGTATGAACCTATTTTTGAAACAAAAGATATCCAAACATCTAATAATGCTATTGCTCTAGACTGGAATCGACTAGAAAACATGAGTGTTGTTACCTTAAATGACAGCATTTATTATAGATGTCAATTGGCATTAGCCAAAAATAAATTCAGTGTGCCAAAAGCGGAATCAAAATCCAAATGGGATAAAAAAGAAAATCCAAAATCGGAAATTCTTTATATCAATAACGCAACAAATAAAGCCGCTCCAAACCTTGATTTAGAATACGCCAAGTTCTTAGCTTACTATTTTAGTGATACAGATGCGAAGCCAGCTTGTTGTGAAATGGAAGGCGGAACAACTGAAAAAACAAGTTTAGAAAACATTCCTTTACTAGAAACAAAAGTTTTAACCGACTTTGAAAGCCGAGAATATGGTTTTGTCAATAAACGATTGCCTGTTATTAAATTAGCCTATGACACGCCAGAAAAAACAACTTATTTTATTGAAACAGCTACATCTAGATTAGCAGCTGTCATTCAAAATTCAGATAAAATGGAAGGTTATTCTTTTGCCATATTTCATAAATTTTTGTTTATGGATTGGGCTGGCAAAAACATCCGTGATTTGACAATGGTTTTAGCTGCATTAACTGTTTTAATTGTTAGTGTACTTGGTTTAATTTTATTTTTAAAGAAAAAGTAATATCAAATTCAGTTTTTGAGATTAATCCCCAATTATAACTAGTTGGGGATTTTTTTATTCCTTAAATTTACTTTCAATAAAAATACAATACGATGTATACTATTCCTTTTCAAACTATCGATTGGAACAATATCGAAACTACCAAACACAAAGGAATCACAGGAACTGCCTATTGGCAAACGGTTCTATTAGATGGACTCCGAATCCGTAAAATAGTGTATTCTGAAAACTATTTGGCAGATCATTGGTGTCAAAAAGGGCATATTGTACACTGTTTGGAAGGCGAATTTACAAGTGAATTGGAAAATGGCGACACGTTTAAACTCAACAAAGGAATGACTTATATCGTTTCGGATGATTTGAGTTCGCATCGTTCCATAACAACTAATAAAGTAACACTATTAATTATTGACGGTGCTTTTTTAAAACCAAGCAAATAAAATAGTACCCGTAATATAGATAGCAGTAATTGCCTAAAATAAAAAAATGCTTACCTTTACTAGAAAACAATTATAAGAAACAATTAAAAAAATATACTATTATGTCAAAAAGTCAAGACGCAAAGAAAACCGTCAAAAAAGAGCCTCTTAAAACCGCTAAAGAAAAAAAGGAAGAGAAGAGAGAAAAGAAAAATAGTCCAAAAAGGGATTAATTATTGATATTGAAAAACCCTCGTTTATTGCTGAACGAGGGTTTTACATTTTAAACCCAGATTCTGCATTAGACTTCGTAATGAAGCTAAATTATTCAATAAAAGCAAGAGCTCACGGACTATTTTTGAAGAAGGAATACTTTTGTCTTTCGATTTTAAAAATAGGAGTAAGTTCTTGGTTTTGAAGAAGAATTTAGATGTAGTAGATTTCTAATGCGGAATCTGGGTTAAATATAACTTATTATTTCAAAGGAATATTTTTCAAAATTTCCAATACAAATTTCCAATATTTTTGAGATGAAGAAATACTTGCTCTTTCGTCTGGAGAATGCGCTCCGTGGATAGTTGGTCCAAAAGAAATCATATCCATATCCGGATAATTTGTTCCTAGAATTCCGCATTCTAATCCTGCATGACAAGCCGCCACATTTGGTTTTTCTCCATTTTGTTTTTCATAAATAGAAACCAAAACATCCAGTATTTCAGATTTTGGGTTTGGTGTCCAGCCCGGATATGAACCAGAGAATTCCACTTCACAGCCCATAAGTTCAAAAGCTGAACGCAAAGCATTCGCAAGATCAAATTTAGACGATTCCACTGAAGAACGTGTCAAACACTGAACAGAGAATTTCCCTCCTCCTACTTCCACTTTGGCAATATTATTAGATGTTTCTACCAGATTATCAAAATCGGCACTCATTCTATACACTCCGTTATGAGCGGTGTACATTGAGCGAACAAAGTAAAACTGAGCTATCGGAGGCATCACTGATGCAGGAACGGTCTCTAATTTTTCGAAGACCACTTCAAGATTAGGCTCGGTGGTTTGAAACTCTGCTTTGATTTCGTTTACAATTTGCTGCATATCGAATACAAAAGCTTCATCGTAAACGGAAGCGATAATAACTTTAGCAGTGCTTTCGCGCGGGATTGCATTACGAAGACTTCCTCCGTTGATTTCAGCAATCTGCAGTCCAAAATTATCAAAACCATCAAATAACAAACGGTTCATGATTTTGTTGGCATTACCCAAACCTTTGTGAATATCCATGCCGGAATGTCCGCCATTCAATCCTTTTACCTTTATCGAGTACCCAACAGAACCTTCAGGAGTTTCCTCTTCATCATACTCTGCAGTGGCGGTAACATCAATTCCTCCGGCACATCCAATACCTATTTCGTCATCCTCTTCGGTATCCAAATTCAATAAAATATCTCCTTTAAGAATTCCTCCCTGCAGATTCAAAGCTCCTGTCATTCCAGTTTCTTCATCAATTGTAAACAAAGCTTCAATAGCCGGATGCGGTATATCTTTGCTCTCTAAAATCGCCATAATAGTTGCTACACCAAGACCGTTATCGGCACCAAGAGTCGTTCCTCTCGCACGAACCCAATCCCCATCTACATACATATCGATTCCCTGCGTATCAAAATCAAAAACAGTATCCGAATTTTTTTGATGTACCATATCCAAATGTCCCTGCAAAACCAACGCTTTTCTATTTTCCATTCCCTGCGTGGCCGGTTTGCGAATAATTACATTTCGGATTTCATCTTCAAAAGTTTCTAGTCCCAAACTGGCACCAAAATTTTTCATAAACTCAATTACACGCTCTTCTTTTTTAGAAGGACGTGGCACCGCATTCAAATCGGCAAATTTGTTCCAAAGTGCTTTTGGCTCTAGATTTCTTATCTCTTGGCTCATTCTGTTGTATATTTTTTAATTAAAAAGGTTTAAAATAATAAAACCTCAAAGTTACAAACTCCTAAAGCAGGTTTTATAAAAGTTTTAATTTATTTTAAAATAAATAATCGGTCAAAATTTGTTTCTTTACATATCAATTTATAAAACATGAAGCGCAGTTACATTCTCCCTATATTTTTATTAATCCAAATCATATTTCTGAAAATCATTCGATTCTTTCCTGAAACCGTAGAGCTTTTTTACAGCAACGGATTTTATGTTTATGTCTCAAAATTTTCGAGAATTGTTCTAGGAAAAATTCCTTTTTCCATAGGCGATTGTATTTATTTTATTCTGATTGTATTCGCTTTAAAATGGTTTTGGAACAAAAGAAAATCTTGGAGGCTCAATTGGAAAAACAATCTCTTAACGGTTTTGAGTGTTCTTTCGGTGTTTTATTTCTTCTTTCATATTCTTTGGGCATTCAATTATTACCGTGAACCATTATTTGAAAAAATGAATATTGAAAGAGATTATACCGATGCTGATTTATTGACTTTTACCAACAAACTAATTGCGAAAACAAATGCTGTTCAAAGTCAGATTACAAAAAATGACAGCTTGAAAGTTGTTTTTCCGTATTCACAAAACCAAGTTTTTGAAATGAATCAAAACGGGTATAAAAACCTTTCCAGAGAATATGATTTTTTCACCTACTCACATTTAAGCATCAAGAAATCCCTTTTTAGTCTGCCTTTGACGTATATGGGTTTTGGCGGTTATTTGAATCCATTTACTAATGAGGCGCAGGTTAATTATTTGGGGCCAATGTACAGCTTCCCAATGACTACAAATCACGAAATGGCTCATCAAATGGGGTATGCCAGCGAAAGTGAATGCAATTTTATTGGTTTTATGTCTTCAATAAAAAATGATAATCTGTATTTTCAATATTCAGGATACAGTATGGCTTTGCGCTATTGTTTAGGCAATTGGCAAGTACGAAATGAAAAAATATTGAAACAATTATTAAAAACTGTCAATCCTGGTATTTTGAAAAACTATAAAGAAAGTCAAGATTTTTGGAAACAATATCAAACGCCGATTGAAACTGGTTTTCACGCTTTTTATGACCGTTTTCTAAAAATGAACCAGCAAAAAGACGGTATGGACAGTTACAGTAAATTTGTGAATTTGATGGTGAATTATTATAAAGTTAGACCGCTATAAATTACAAATATTCTCTTATTTGAACGCAGGAAGCATTTTTTACTTTCATTTCATTTCCTGCTTTCGTTAATAATCCTGTCCCAGAATCTCGTTTAAAAACTACGACATTCCCTGTTGATTGATTAGCTGCTATTACAAATTTTCGTTTGGAATCTATTGCAAATATTCTTGGAGTTCTTCCAAAAGTGGATTGATAGCCTACTGTCTTTAATGTTCCATCGCTTGCTATCGAGAAAATGGCAATGTTGTTTTCTTCACCTCGATTAGACGCATACAAAAATCGTCCATCAGGTGAAATGTGAATGTCTCCGCTGCTAAATTCTTCCTTAAACTCATCCGAATGAGCTGCTATTCTTTGAATACTCTCTAATTTACCATTATCATATTTATAAACACTCACTGTTCCTGTAAGTTCCTCAATACAATAGGCGAATTTCCCATTGGGATGAAAGGTAAAATGCCTTGGTCCGCTTCCTAATGTTGCTTGAGTAAATGGATACGAAGTTTCTTGAAGCGGCTGTTTTTGCAAACTGTCAAATTGATAGCATCGAATTTTATCTGAACCCAAATCAGGTAAAAAAACAAAATCATGATTTGGAGAGAACACACTGGAATGCACATGCGAACGGTCTTGTCGTTCTTTGTCTATACTCCCTTCTGAATAAGAATAACTTTGAACAATTGGACTTATTTTTCCGTCTTCGGTTAATGAATGAACTGCGACACTGCCTTCGGTATAGTTTGCATTTACGAGCCATTTTCCGCTTTTGTGAACGGAAAGATAGACTGGGTTTTCTCCTCCGCTTTTTTGGCTATTGATAAATGTCAAAGTCTTATTTTGTGGTTTGAATTCAAAACTGCTGACGCTTCCTGCATTTGGTGTTTTGGTATCGGTACAGGCATAAATGTAATTACCGTTTGGAGACAGCGTTAAATAAGAAGGATTTAGAACATTCTTGACAGTTGTAATCTTTTTTAACTGCCCTGTTAGGGTATCTAATTTGAAAACATAAATCCCTTTTTTGTCTTTATTAAAATTATAGGAACCTACAAAAACATAAGTGTTTTGTGAATAGCAATTGAAACTTATAAATAACGCAAATAGCATGGTTATTATGGCGTTTCGCTTATTTGAAATTATGTTTAGCTGTTTTATTTGAAAATTAAATACTTGCAAAATTTTTGGTTTTATGAATTTCGGAATTGTAAAGTTATATCATTTTGGTTAGGTTTGTGACTAATAATTGGTTGTATAAACTGTAAATTAATTTTTCTTTTGAAAAGATTTTATGAAAAACTAAATTTCTAAAATAGCCCCGATAGCAGTGAAAATCTCCCGACTTAGAAAACAAGGCTTTTTTGCCGTAGTTTTTCTTGGCCGGGAATTGAAACGGATAGCGGGAGAAATGCTGTTATGAAACCTTAATTTCTGCTCCTAATTATTTTAAAAAAAGTGTCGTATTGTAACAAAATGTACATCGGGTGTACTAATGGAATATGAGTGAAAATCTAGAACCTTCTTTTGTCAAGCAACTGCAAGAAAACCAGAATATAATCCACAAGATTTGTCGATTATATACTTCTGGCGAGGATGCGCATAAGGATTTGTTTCAGGAAATCACGATTCAGCTGTGGAAAGCTTTTCCGAAATTTAGAGGCGAAAGTAAGTTTTCGACATGGGCTTATCGAGTTGCATTGAATACGGCAATTACATTGTATCGTAAAAGCAAACGTGATATTGCCACTGTTGAGTATGAAGGGAGACAGCATTTTACACATGACATAGAATATAATTATGAGGAAGAAGAGCAGTTGAAACTGATGTACAAGGCAGTTTATCAGCTGAATGATATTGAAAAAGCGTTAGTATTTATGTATTTGGAAGACAAGGATTATACCGAAATATCGGAAACTTTAGGGATTAGTGAAGTGAATGCAAGGGTAAAAATGAATCGAATAAAAGGGAAATTAAAAAAAATATTAAATCCATTAGGCGTATGAAAGAGTTGGATTTATTAAAAAAAGACTGGAAAAAGAACGAAGCTTCTTTTGTACAGGTATCTGCAAATGAGATTTATAAAATGATCCATAAAAAATCATCTTCAGTAGTGAAGTGGATTTTTATAGTGAGCATTATAGAACTTGGTTTAGGATTGGTTTTGGGATTGATTTTGTCCTTTACCAAATATGATGAAAAAAATGTAGAACTAATCAAGCATTTGGACCTTTATGGGTACTACATGACTGCAACGGTGATTTTTTATGCTGTTGTTTTATATTTTATTTTTAAGTTTTATACCATGTACCGCAAGATTGCAGTTGATGATAATACAAAAAAACTTATCTCGACGATATTGAAAACCCGAAAAGTGGTGAAGCAATATATTGCTTTTAACTTATCGTTTTTCGCCTTCTTCTTCATCGTTTTTGGCGGGTATTTATTTTATGAGGGGTATTTGGAAGGAGCTTCAAAAAATGGCGCGGTTAATCCCGAAATGCCTTTGAACATCGCTTTGATTTCTTTTGTTGTATTGATTTTGGCAACAGCGGTTTTTACCTTTGCATTCTGGCTTATTTATAAATTAATCTATGGTCTTTTATTAAGACGTCTGCAAAATAATTACATCGAATTGAAAAAAATAGATTTATAAAAAAAGAGGCTAATGCCTCTTTTATCTTTTAATAGTCCCATTGTCTAGTTTTATTAAGCTCTTCTTGTTCTTTTAAAACTTCTGCAGGAATTACTTTCAAGAAAGAAGGATGTTGCTCTATTGCATATTCTACTTTCTCAACAATCTCATCGATAGTATCATTATCGTAATCAATATCCAAAGGTTCTTTTATAATAAAAGATTGCAGAATTCCTTTCTTTTTCATCCGAAGACCTTTCTTGCAAAACGAACGTCTAAATCCGTCAATTACGATAGGTATAACTATTGGTCTATGCTGTTTTATGATATGAGCCGTTCCTTTTCGAACTGGCTTAAATGATTTTGTGGTTCCCTGCGGAAAAGTAATTACCCAGCCATCTTCCAAGGCAATTTTAATATTCTCGGTATCATTTGGATTTACATCTTTTTTCTCTTTTACATCTTCACCTTTGGCACGCCAAGTACGTTCCACCGAAACTGCACCTGCATATGCCATAATTTTAGGCAATAAACCTGCATTCATCGTTTCTTTGGCCGCAACATAATACATATTCAATTTTGGATTCCACATGTACCAAACGTTTTTGATAGAGTCTTCCCTACCACTCAAACTCGCGTTAAAAACATGGAACATCGCTGTTACATCTGCAAAATAAGTTTGATGATTGGAAATAAAAAGTACGTTTGTATCTGGGAGATTTTTAATAATTTCAGAACCCTCAATCTGCAGTTCATTAAAACCACGATAACGTCTGTGACTAATAAATCCAAAGATTCGAATCAGCCATTTTTTTATAAATAGTATGTGTCCGAAAGGATTTCGCTTAAATAATCCCATAAAATTGTTTTTGTTTGTTTTTAGATTTGGGATTGCAAAATTACTATTTTTTTTCCTCTTTAAATATTAAAAAAGCTTCCTTTTAACAAATAAGGCAAATTCAAAAATTGATTTTATTCAGAACGGAATTCAGAACAATTTTCAGTTCACTTAACATCATAGCTGTTGCTCCCCAAACAATATGGTCATCAATTTTGAATACTGGAACTTCTATTGATTTAGCATAGGAAGTTTTGATTTTAGCATTAACAACAATGGAATCACTCAAAAAAGCAGTCAATGGCAATTCAATTATAGCAGCTACTTCATTAGAATCCGGATAAAAAGTAATTTCATCCGTGCAAATACCCAGAAAAGGATAAACCATAAAATTACTAGGCGGAATATACAAATGAGTAAAGGCTTTCACTACATGAATTTTATCTGGCTCAACCCCAATTTCCTCATACGTTTCTCTCAATGCTGTCTGTTCAAAATCAGTATCTTCCTTTTCATATTTCCCTCCAGGAAAAGCAATTTGAGAAGAATGAACGCCCTCGTAGGAATTCCTAACTATGAGAACCAAATGTGCTTTACCAGCTTTAGGATAAAACAACATCATTACACCTGCATTTTTAGGTTTTATTTCATCAAAATTTAAACTTTTCATCATTTTAAGGCGTTCTGGAGGCACCATAATATTATGAGCTTCTTCGCCTGGAAGATTTACGGTATTCAAATGAGGAAGAATTTGTAAAAAATCTTGAAAATCCATAATCAAAGTTTATTTTTGCAAATAAAATAATACCTAAATATAGTTTAGAAATAGGTTCCAAACAAATTTAAACACCCAAAGAACAACAATATGTACAGCAAAGAAGAAAATCAAAAACTAAAACATGAATTTTGGGTTGAATTTGCTCAAAAGCATCCTAGAAAATGGGTTTTATATGATACAAAAATCAAAGATTTCTCGTTTAAATTCTATGTCGAAAACACAAAAGCCCAAGTCCATATCGATATCGAAATGCGAAATACAGAAATGCGTATACAATATTTTGAAAAATTATTAGCCTTAAAAAATATAATTGAAGAAGAATTCGTTAAAGATTTGGTTTTTGAAAAAAATCATACTCTTGAGAACGGAAAAACCATTAGCCGTATTTGGGTTGAAAAATTAAATGTAAGCGTAAGCAACCGCAAATATTGGGATGAAATATTTGATTTTTTCTATGAGAAAATGAATGCCTTAGAACTATTTTATTTAGAATATGACGAATTTATAAAAGATATTGAGAAATAAGATTCCATATTTAGTGAATTATTAATCAAAAAAATATTTGCAATGGATTTATTTGGACAAACAAATGATTGGGAGGCTAAATTAATTCCAATACTGGAAAAATATAAAGACCGAAAGCATCCGTTAGATTACCAAAACCTGTACCAACTGGTAGTTATGGTTGTTCTTTCTGCTCAAGATTCGGATGCTAATATCAATAAAATAGCACCGGCATTGTTTGAAGTTTTCCCTAATATGAAAAGTCTGTCCGTTTCGAATGTTGATGCATTAATACCTCATATTTCCAAAGTTCGGAATTTTGGCACTAAAGCCAACTGGATAATCGAAATTGCTCAAACAGTCCAAAAAGACAAAAACATTCCTCTCACCATGGAGAATTTAACCGCTTTAAAAGGAATCGGCCGAAAATCCGCCAATGTCATTATGCGTGAAGCTGGAATTCCTGCTGAAGGAATTATAGCCGACTTACATGTGATCCGTGTAGCTCCCAGAATGGGATTAATCGCAGAATCCAAAGACGGTAACAAAGTTGAAAAACAGCTCATGCAGATTTTGCCAAAAAATATTTGGGGCGAAATTGGAATGGCGATTTCTTTTCTTGGAAGAGAAATATGCAGGCCACAGCCCAAATGTGAGGAGTGCCCGATTAATGAGGTTTGTGAATATTATAAAAAATTTTCTGCCAATTTCAGGAGCAACAAATAGATTAACCTCAAATTCCAAATAGTCACATCACCTCTCATGGCTGACAAAAGACTATGAATTACCAACTAAACCAGAGGTATTTACAGGATTCTATTTGCTTCTGATTTAGTTTTTCCTTTCTTTATACACACCGTCTCTTTCTGTATCAAAAGTGCCTCCCTCATAACCACACTCTCCCATACGAGGAGAATTCACAATATCTGCACTGGCATAATCTGCAAAATCTTCACAGGTTTTAGCATGTTTTTTGGCACAGGTTTTACAAAAAAAAGATTCACTATTCCAGAAACATGCTGAACACAATACTACTGCTGTTTTTTTATCACAGCTGGAACACATAATTTTTAAGGGTTCATTTCTGGAAAGCAAAACAATATCATCATCATCAAAGTCTAAATCATATACTTTTATACTTTTTATAAACGTCCGTGTAGTTGTTATTTTAGCCCCTTAATAGTTCGGAGTGCTATTTTAAATTTCAAATAGTACATTTGAGATATGAAATACAAGAAATGGAGTTTAGAAGAAAAGCTAGAAATCCTATCCTTTTCAGAAGAATTAGGAATCGTTGAAACGTG
>CAUPJC010000026.1:0-81777 GCA_963511475.1 uncultured Flavobacterium sp. | reverse complement strand
GGCACCAGCATTCCAAAAGGATAGTAATCTAATCGTTAGTTTAGTCAATGGATACAAGGGGTAGTTTGTGTAAGAACATATGCAAAAAAAGCAGTTTAATACAATTTTCATCTTCCAAAAATACAAAAAATATTAAGCTATTTGTGTATAAAAAAGAATATAAAGTTCCGAATTGGCTTAAAAGTAAATATCTAGGCAAAAAAGACGAGCATTGCTGTTCGGCTTTTTTGTCGGGGTGGGAGGATTCCAACCTGTGCCTCCTGCCCAGCTCATCGAAGAGTGGATAAGTGTCTTGCGGGCTACGCAAATGTCTCTGACTTTGCGTTTTTTTTTTTTTTTTTAAGTTCTTGAAAACGTTAAATATGTTAAAAGTCTCATGACTTTTCCCATGATGGTTTTTATAGCAGTAGCTCTTGTTTATAAAATAATAGAGGTCAGTATTTAACTATATAGAATTTGTTTATGGATCCCTTGAGTTCTATATCAAGTGAGGAATTATTTTAAATAACAAACCCTTAAACAATTGATGTTTAAGGGTTTGTTCTTGTAGCGAAGACGGGAGTTGAACCCGTGACCTCAGGGTTATGAATCCTGCGCTCTAACCGACTGAGCTACCTCGCCATATTCGGGATATTTCCTATCCCTGAATGCGGGTGCAAATATAAAACAATAATTAGAGTTTGCAAGCAAAAAGTAATAAAAAATTTTTTTTTGAAAAGGTTTTTTTTTTGAAGTAATAATCTATATATTTCGCAAACAAAAAAAACAGTATTCAATGAGTTTAAAAGTGCGTTACGAAATCGAATTCCCCATAAATTCTTCCCCCCAATTGTTGTATCAATATATTTCAACACCTTCTGGTCTATCTGAATGGTTTGCAGATAATGTAAATTCTCGTGGTGAGTTTTTTACTTTTATTTGGAATGATTCGCAGGAGAAAGCCAGACTGGCGTCAAAAAAGTCTGGAGAGAAAGTAAAATTTAAATGGGTAGACGAAAATAATAGGGATACCGAATATTTTTTCGAATTGAACATTTTAGTAGACGAATTGACTAAGGATGTATCCTTAATGGTTGTTGATTTTGCTAGTAAAGAAGAAGTTGAAGAAGCTACTCAATTGTGGGAAAATCAAATTTCAGATTTAAAACATGTTATAGGTTCGGTATAGCAGAATTGTATATTATGACTTATATTTGTCACGCTTTTTGGCGTGACTTTTTTTTAAATACAGTATGGTAAATTTTAATGGTGTAATTGTATCTGAAGATGCAAATGTTTTAGTGCAGAATAGAGGTTTTTTATATGGTGATGCAGTTTTTGAAACTGTAAAAATTGTAAACGAAAAAATCCTGTTTTTGGAAGATCATTACTTCCGGTTGATGTCTTCGATGCGTGTGATCCGAATGGAAATTCCAATGAATTTTACTTTAGAATATATGGAAGAGCAAATTCTTTCGTTGGTTAAAAACAAAGAAATTGCCTCATCAGCTAGAGCGCGAATTACGGTTTATAGAAATGATGGAGGGTATTATTTACCGCAAAATAATACAGTTTCTTTTTTGATAAAGGTATCTGTACTCGAAAATAAGGAATATTCGCTTAATGGGCAGGAATATGAAGTGGATTTGTATAAAGATTTCTATGTTACCAAGCAGTTGTTATCTTCGATTAAAACAACTAACCGTTTGATAAATGTGATGGGAAGTATTTACGCAAATGAAAACGGACTGGATAATTGTATTTTATTAAACGATAGCAAGAATGTTGTTGAAGCCTTACAGGGTAATATTTATATGCTTACAGGTAATAAATTAATTACTCCTCCAGTTTCAGAAGGCTGTTTAAATGGTATTATGCGAAAGCAGATTCTAGAATTGGCCAAAAAGATAGAGGGTATTAAAGTTGCTGAAGAAATAATTTCTCCGTTTGATCTTCAAAAAGCGGATGAATTGTTTGTGACTAATGTTATTAAAGGAATACAGCCGATTACAAAATACAGGAAAAAAGAATTTTCGATAGAAATTTCCAAAACTTTAGTGGCAGCGCTAAATAAAAGTTTGAACTTAGTTTAGATAGGGGTTTTCGGGAGCATTCGACCAAATAAGGTATTCACCTCCTAATTCCATGATTTGTTCTTTCCAGAAATGAAGCGTTGATTTTCCGATTATTTTATTTTCGTAGCTGTTTTTTGTAATAATCCATGAGTTGGCTTTCATTTCATCTTCAAGCTGGTGCTCTTCCCATCCTGTGTAACCCAAAAAGAAACGGATGTTTTCTTTTTTGATTTGACCGCTATTGATAAGGTCTTTGGTAGAATCAAAGTCTCCTCCCCAATAAATTCCATTGGATATTTCAATACTGTTGGGTATCAATTGCGGAATATTATGAATGAAATACAAGTTGTCTTGTTCTACGGGGCCACCATTGAATATTTTAAAATTAGCATTAATTTCAGGAATCAAATCATTAATTGTATATTTCAGCGGTTTATTCATAATAAAACCTACAGAGCCTTCTTGATTGTGATCCGCTAATAGGATTACAGATCTATTAAATGACAAATCTCCTATTATTGATGGCTCAGCAATAAGTAAATACCCTTTTTTTAATTTTTCTGAAATCATAAGGCTATATTTTTAATTAAATTTAAGAAAAATTAAATGGAATAACCAAACTTTTTGAATCATATTCGTTTAAAAGCACAAAAAAACCTTCCAATTGGAAGGTTTAATTATATGAAATAAACTATAAATTAGTTTACAGCTCCTTCTAAATCAGCTCCAGCTTTGAATTTTACAACATTCTTTGCAGCGATTTGAATTGTTTTTCCAGTTTGAGGATTTCTTCCGTCTCTTGCAGCTCTTGAAGATACAGACCAAGATCCAAATCCTACTAAAGATACTTTACCACCTTTTTTCAAAGTACCACCTACATTTCCTAAAAATGATTCAAGCGCTAATTTTGCAGCTGCTTTTGTAATTCCTGCGTCTGCAGCGATAGCGTCGATTAATTCTGATTTGTTCATAATAATGGATGTTAATTGTTGGTTAAAATAATTGTTAATAGAACAAAATTAGCAGGAAATACGGTGTATGCAAATGTTTTATACAAAATTAGCCTATTTTGTTAATAACTTACTTTCTTTGTTCATAAGGTAGGATAAAATTCTGAAATTAATACCCTCTAGCCCTTGTTTTTATTGACATTAATAAGCTTTTGCACTTTCCGAAAAAGTAATACCGTTTAATAATTCTGCTGTAGTCATTTTCTTTTTCCCTGGAAATTGTAGGCTTACTATTTGAATATAACCTTCATTCGTTGCAATTTTAATTTCTTTTTTAGTGCAAATCAGACTGCCATTTTCATGATTGTGATTTTCTAAAATTGCTTTGGCTTCATAGATTTTTACATTCCATTCTTGGTCTTTGTCTGCAAAATAACACCAAGCAGCAGGGTATGGGCTTAATCCTCTAATAAGGTTGTGGATATCGGTCGTCGATTTTGACCAGTCAATTTTACAATTCTCTTTATTCAGCTTATATGCAGTTTTAATGTCTGAAGTGTCATTTTGAATAGTTGTTGTTATATTACCGCTTTCAATCAATTTCAAAGTGTCAATAACTGTATCACATCCCAAATGCATCAAGCGGTCGTGAAGCTGTCCAGCATTTTCTGTATTGACGATTGCTATTTCACTGCTTAAAATCATTGCACCGGTATCTATCTTATCATCAATAAAGAAAGTAGTAACACCAGTTTTTGTTTCTCCATTAATGATTGCCCAGTTAATTGGCGCTGCTCCTCTATAATTAGGAAGCAATGAAGCATGAAGATTAAATGTTCCTAGGGCAGGCATTTCCCATACCGCTTTTGGAAGCATTCTAAAAGCAACTACGATTTGTAAATTAGCATTTAATGATTTTAATTCTTCAAGAAAAGCTTCGTCCTTTAAATTTGTAGGTTGCAATAAATTTAAATTATTCTCTAAAGCATATTGTTTTACTGCCGAATATTTTATTTTTTGTCCTCTGCCGGCTGGTTTGTCTGCAGCAGTGATTACACCTGCTACTTCATAATTGTTTTTTATTAGGGTGTCTAGAATTCCAACTGCAAATTCGGGAGTTCCCATAAATATAATTCTTAATTTTTCCATTAGGTTTTTAAAGTGTATTTGTTGTTTTTTTGAATTATTAAAAAATCATCTTCTAATAATTGCTGCAGTACAAAGATAACATCGTCTGCAGTATTTTTGGTCTTGTTTTGAATTTCTCTAGAGCTTAAACCTTCATTTTGTAATAAGGCTACAATTTTTTTAGAAAGTGCATTAAAATCTTTTTTTGGTTTTGTTTGTGTTATGCAATAAGAGCAGATACCACAATTGGCAGTTGCTTTTTCTCCAAAATAGTCCAGAATCATTTTGCTTTTGCAAGTGTTTTTATCTGAAGCATATTTCAGTACCGATTGTAATTGCTCTTTTTTGAGTTCGTTTTGTCGAGCCAAATGTTTCGAAACTTTATTAATGGTTCTTTCATCTTCGCGGATTTCATTGAAAATTAAAACAGCATCATTATTTTTTGAATGATAATCTATAATTTCTTTTTCTTTCAATTTATGTAATACGGCTAGTATCGCTGCCTCAGAATGGTTTGATTTTTTAGCAATCAATGATAGATTAAACGCAGTCTGCATTTCATAAACTCCTGGGTATGTTCTAAGGATAGTCAGGATAATCTCTTCATCATTTGGATTCAAGCTGGTATATCGAATAACTTCTTTGGAAGGAATTATAAATTGTAACGTAATTTTTTCTGAAAATTCCTGAGACAAAGTTATAATTCCCTGTCCATCTAAAAACCGCATTGCATTAAATGTTTTTAGTGTTGGGAAATCATATTTATGACAAAAATGATTCAGATTAAACATAAATTCTTCGTTTATCCCTTCGCCATAAGCTATTTGAAAATAGTTGCAAAGCTTGATGTACATAGTTGTCAAAAAAGCTTTATCAGGCAAAACTTTTATAAATTGATTTTCGGCCTGAATAATGTCCGACGGACTGGTTAGCAAAACTGCGAAAGCTTTATCTCCATTTCTTCCAGAGCGACCCGCTTCCTGATAATAGTTTTCTATGTTTTCGGGTAGCTGAATGTGAATTACAGTTTTAACATTCGGTTTGTCAATTCCCATTCCAAAAGCATTTGTGGCAACAATAACCTGCGCTTTTTCTTCCATCCAGAGCTGCATATTTTTGTCTTTTTCTCTGGAAGTAAGTCCGCCATGATAATAAGTAGCCCGAAATCCTAAAGTTTGTAATTGTGCAGCAATCTCTAAACAGGCTTTCCGATTTCGAACATATATAATAGATGGCTGTTGATTTTTTTTAAGAATCTGCTCAATTCGAAAAAGTCTGTCTTCTACCTCAAAAACCATATAAGCGATATTCTTTCTGGCAAAAGATTTTTCAAACTGAACAGGATTTTGCATTCCCAATTCGGTAATAATATCCTCTTTTACTCTAGGAGTTGCTGTTGCAGTCAAAGCTAAAAAAGGAACTTTTGGAAAATGTTTTTTTAATTCTGAAATCTTCAAATAGGCTGGACGAAAATCGTGTCCCCATTGCGAAACACAATGCGCTTCGTCAATAGTTATCACGTTTATGGGTAGGTTTTTTATTCGATCCAGAATCCAATCCGATTGCAATCGCTCGGGAGAAACATACAGGAATTTATAATTTCCAAATTGACAATTATCCAATAAATCGATAATTTCATCTTGCTTTATGCCTCCGGTCAAAGCAATGGCTTTAATGCCTCGATTTTGCAAATTGGCCACTTGGTCTTTCATCAGCGCAACCAAAGGCGAAACGACCAAACAAATTCCTTCATTCATAAGTGCTGGCACCTGAAAACAAATTGATTTTCCACCGCCTGTTGGCATCAATGCAAAAGTATCATTGCCATTCAAAACCGAATCAATAATTTCGTTTTGTAACGACCTGAAGGTATCGTACTGCCAATATTTTTGAAGAATTGCTAATGCTGTTGGCATTATTTCTAGTTTAGATTCTTACTAATTTACAATATTGAAATTCAATATATTGCTAAATTTTATCTAATATAAAAAGAATTCTGTTATCCACACTATCTTTTGGCACTTCAATTAAGTCGTAGCCATAATTAATGTAAGTTTGTGTAAGGTGTTTGTAAATCGTTTTTGCTTGGTCAAAGTTTTCATAACGCTCGCTGTCACTTTGATAAATGGCCTCCCAAGGCGGAAGAATGAAAATTTTAGTATACACATTTTCGTTACAAGCATCAACAAAATGATTAGGGTAATCATCACCAATATAATCTAAGTAAGCTACAACATCAGGGATGCCACGGTCAATAAATACCCATTGATGAGGCTCATTTTGGGCGTTATTGAATTGTTTGATTCTGCCGTCAAGCAGCATTTGGCTGAACAATAAAGGGTCTTCGAGAAACAATTGTTCAATACCTCGCTTTTGAGCTTCAAGTGTAACTTCACGAGAAATCTCAGGATAACAGCAATATCCTTTGGCAACCAAGCCATTAATAATAGAACTTTTTCCCGTACCCGGACCGCCAATGATAACAATAATTTCTTTCTGCACGTTTTCGAATTAAGCGGCAAAAATACTCAAACTTATTGGTATTTGAAACCTTTATTTAGGACTAATTATAAGCTAATAATAAGGAGCGAAACAATAGGCTTTTTCAGGAAATATGGATTCCTGCTGTCCGCTATATTCCCGATTAACAAAAACTACGGCAAAAAGCCTTGTTTTTCTAAATCGGGAGATGCCGCTTCCATCAGGGCTAGGCTGGAGTTATGGTGTTTTTTTTGGAAACATAGTACAAAAAGCTGGTGCTAAAATCTTTATTATATGTTCTGTAATTTTTTAAAAACATTCGCATGTGCTTTAAAAACGACCGCAGATTCACAGATTTGATTCTTGTAAAACTGAATTTTGTGATTATAGTGAAACTAATTTGGGCTAATTACTCTGAACCAGGCTAATCTAGATGGAGTTTTTTATTAAAATCTGCGAATCTGCGGTAAAAACAACTCATGAGTTTGTCCTGCTATATTCTTTAGCATAAAATCTAAAATCTAAAATCTAAAACGTATATTTGCCTTTATTTTTATTTAAGAATGAGCGACGACAACGAAAAAAAGACTGCTGAGTTTTACGAAAGACTGAAAACCGAATTAGACAACAGTAATTCTTGGCCTGCACAATATTTGTTTAAATTTATAGTACCAACAAACGAGGAAAATATCCTGAAAGTGGAAAATGCCTTCAACTGTATGGGAGCTGTAATCAAAACAACAAAATCCAAAACCGGTAAATTCACCAGTATTTCTGTAGATGTAACGGTCAAAGATTCTCAAGAAATAATAGATAAGTACCAAGAATTATCCACAATAGAAGGTATAGTTTCCTTATAATTATGATCGAAAAATATAAAAAAGAAAATGCGAATGATGTTGTTTTCAACTTAGAATACAATTCTGAAAGAGAACATTTAATTATTCCAGAGTACGGCCGACATTTGCAAAAACTGATTGAGCAGGCTACTATTATTGAAGATGATGAAAAACGTAACAAAGCGTCAAAATACATCATTCAGGTAATGGGAAGTTTGAATCCTCATCTGCGTGACGTACCCGATTTTCAGCATAAACTTTGGGATCAGCTTTTTATCATGTCTGATTTTAAATTAGTCGCTGATTCTCCTTACCCAATACCTTCAAGAGAAGTACTGCAGCTCAAGCCAGATGTTTTAAAGTACCCTCAAAATTTTCCTAAATACAGATATTATGGAAACAATATCAAATATATGATAGATGTAGCCAACAAATGGGAAGAAGGCGAAATGAAAAGTGCATTGGTAAAAGTAATTGCCAATCACATGAAAAAATCCTATTTGAGCTGGAATAAAGATACCGTAAAAGACGATGTGATTTTCGAACATCTTTTTGAGTTATCTGACGGGAAGCTGAATTTACTGCAAAGTTCAGAAGAATTATTAAACACTACCGATTTGTTAAGAACCAATAAAAGGGTTTCTAATAAAATAAGTGTTGCAGGGCCTCCAAAAATTCAAAGCAACAAGAATAATAATAAAAACGGAAAACCAAAACCGTTTCAAAAAAAGTAAATAAAAAAAGAAGCTAAGACGCTGAGATCCTAAGTTTCTAAGAATTATAGGAACATCTTAGTCCAATATCTTAGAAACTTAAAATCTTAGAAACTTAGAAACTTAGAATCTAAAAACAAAAGCATGGAAGTTTTCAAAATTGAAGGAGGAACACGATTAAAAGGAGAAGTAATACCGCAAGGTGCTAAAAATGAAGCATTACAAATTTTGTGTGCAGTACTTTTAACTTCAGAAAAAGTAACAATCAACAATATCCCGGATATTATCGATATCAATAAACTGATAACGCTGTTGGGAAATTTGGGAGTTAAAATAGAAAAACTAGGACATGGTTCTTATACTTTTCAATGTGATGAAGTAAATGTAGGATACTTAGAAACGGAAGCTTTCAAGAAAGAAGGTGGTTCGCTTCGTGGTTCTATTATGATTGTTGGACCACTTTTGGCCCGTTTTGGAAAAGGATATATCCCGAAACCAGGAGGAGATAAAATTGGACGCCGTAGATTGGATACCCATTTTGAAGGATTCATCAATCTTGGAGCAAAATTTAGATATAACAGAGAAGACCATTTTTATGGAGTTGAAGCTCCAGACGGACTTATAGGTGCCGATATGCTGCTAGATGAAGCATCGGTAACAGGAACTGCTAATATTGTAATGGCAGCTGTTTTGGCCAAAGGAAGAACAACAGTTTACAATGCCGCCTGCGAGCCTTATTTACAGCAGCTTTGTAAAATGCTGAATTCGATGGGAGCCAAGATTACAGGTGTTGGATCTAATTTATTGACAATTGAAGGAGTTGAAAAATTAAGTGGATGTGAGCATAGAATTCTGCCGGATATGATCGAAATTGGTTCTTGGATTGGTTTAGCAGCTATGACAAGAAGTGAAATCACTATTAAGAACGTGAGCTGGGAAAATCTTGGAGTTATTCCAAATGTTTTCAGAAAATTAGGAATTACTCTTGAAAAAAGAGGAGATGACATCTATATTCCCGAACATAAAGACGGTTATGAAGTAAAAACGGATATCGACGGTTCGATTCTTACTATTGCGGATGCACCTTGGCCTGGATTCACACCTGATTTATTGAGCATCGTTTTGGTAGTTGCTACACAAGCGAAAGGCGATGTTCTAATACACCAAAAAATGTTTGAAAGCCGTTTGTTCTTTGTCGATAAATTGATAGACATGGGAGCAAAAATCATGTTGTGTGATCCGCACAGAGCTGTTGTTATTGGGCATGATTTTAAATCAGTGCTGAAAGCAACAACAATGTCTTCTCCAGATATTCGTGCCGGAATCTCATTATTGATTGCTGCGCTTTCTGCAAAAGGTACTAGCACTATTCAGAATATTGAGCAGATTGATAGAGGATACGAGCGCATAGACGAACGATTAAGAGCCATTGGAGCTAAAATAGTTCGAGAAAAACAATAAAGAATTATAATAATTTAAAAACGCTTAAATAAAATTAAGCGTTTTTTTTATACTGTTTAGTTTATAATAAAAAAGAGGAAATATGTCTAACGAAGAAAAGGCGATAAAAGCGACCTATTTTAGTATATTTGGAAATACTTCTTTGGCTGTTATAAAAGGGGTGGCTGGTTTTTTTGGAAATTCCTATGCCTTAGTTGCAGATGCTATCGAATCAACAACGGATATTTTTGCTTCTTTGCTGGTGCTATTTGGCATAAAATATTCCAATAGGCCAGCGGATAATAATCATCCTTATGGACATGGAAGAGCCGAGCCATTAATAACTTTTTTGGTTGTTGGTTTTTTGATCACTTCAGCAACAATTATTGGATATGAAAGCATAATTAATATTCAAACGCCGCATGAATTGCCCAAACCATGGACACTTTTTGTACTTGGTGCAATTATTGTTTGGAAAGAGTATTCGTTTCGGCTGGTGATGAAAAGGAGTAAAGAAACCAATAGTTCGTCTCTAAAAGCTGATGCTTGGCATCATAGAAGTGATGCGCTGACTTCGGTTGCTGCTTTTATAGGGATTTCGATCGCATTGTTTTTCGGAAAAGGATACGAATCAGCTGATGATTGGGCTGCATTGTTTGCTTCGGTTTTTATACTTTATAACAGTTACTTGATTTTTAGACCAGCACTGGGAGAAATCATGGACGAACATTTGTATGACGATTTGGTTGAGGAAATTAGGGAGGTTTCACATCAGGTTGACGGGATTATTGATACCGAAAAATGTTTTATCCGAAAAGCCGGAATGAAATACCATGTGGATCTTCATGCACGTGTAAATGGGGATATATCGGTAAAAGAAGGTCACGATTTGTCTCATAAACTTAAGGATACGCTGCGGGAGGAAATTCCTGAATTGGGTCATGTTTTAATTCATATTGAGCCTAATTAAGTAGATTTTAGTACAAAAAAAATAAAACCAATACTGTTTTTAAAAGTATTGGTTTTTTTATTGCTGCTTTGATTTTGAAAACTGAATTACTTAATTTATACTAATTTTGCTGGCTTGCACTTGCTCGCGTGAGGGATTATAGTGGAGCTCTCCCGATTTTTCATCGGGAAGCGGGAACGGAAAGCCCGACCCGTAGTCTCGTCTTTTGGGACGAGACGGAGGGGTACGCCCATATAATTTTAGTGGTTTTTAATCTAATTCATGAATTTTATCCCTACAATTACACCATCATTTTGGAATCCGTTTTGATAGGAACGAACATAATCGATTCGGAACATTTTCAATTTTCCAAAACCCAGATTGTCCAAACCTACGCTGTACTCCGAATAAGGATTAGTATTTGGGACCGCCAGTAAATGATAGCCCACAACTAAGTTTGATTTAAGCAGGTTCAGCAAAGGGATTTTGTTCATTATAAAACCTCTGTCATTGTGCTCTGAGTGGAATTCCAAATAGCTGTCATTGGTGCTGTTTTTGTAATAAGGCATTAAATTAAATACATTCAGATAATTTCCGGATAGCCCAGCATACGTTTGGTTTCCGTTGAAATGCTGGTAATCCATAAAAGCAATATTTTCGGCATTAAAGAATTTTCCAGCTTTTAGATTCAGTCCAAAATCTCCTTTGTTCCCAAAAGTATGGCTGTATTTTAGTTGTGTGTTGATATTGGTAAATTCATATTTTTTTTCGGTTACGGCAAATCCTTTCTCCAGTCCTAAATATAAAGTGGGGTATTTATTGCTTCTAATGTTGTGTTTTCCGTCTGGTCTTGAAGCATATTTATTACCGAAATTTATTTTGGCATTCAAATTCAATTTAGCTAAACTGTGTTTTTCGAAACCAGGGTTTATATTGTCACTTGGATCTAAGGGATTATTTGAAAAATAGATGTCCTCTTTATTGAAAAAAGAAAAATCAGTCGTGTTAAATAACGGTTTTCGCTGTTCATAATCGATTTTTCCTTTTAGATAAACACCGTTTGCAACATCTTGACCATACTCAATTTCGGCAAATTCCAAATTATATAACTTCATGTAATTGTCCTTAAAAAACAAAGTGCTGATGGAGTTTATAAATGGACTGATGGGTTCGTCCCGATTAAACTGCTGTACTGTGCTTCCTCCAGCAACTTTTATATTCGCATAATTTTGATTGTTGAATTGATGCCAATATTTTCCGCTAACTCGAAGTCGATCTTCAGAAAAGCCATAATTGATTTTCACATCCATGTTGGTTCGGCGTCCTTTTTCTTCCTGCTTCCAGTTGGAATAGGAGAAACCGGTATCAAAGTTCCATCCCTGAACGGTATTGAAGCTTAAAGAGCTGAGATCTAGTAATCCATTATATCCCAAAGAGAATTTTTTTGAACTACTTCTGTAGGTATAACCAGTGATAGGGTCAAAGAATTTAAACTTGTTCTCTTTTTTATCAATTGAATCTAAGTATTTGGGAGAGTTACGAACTTTATGAATGCTGTCTTTCCTTGTATAATCGGTGATTTCTTCGCTTGTTAACGGAACGGGTCTGTTTGCGTTCCAGAAAACAGTGTCTTTTTTATTCGAATTTATATCGACGGTGGTAATCTCGTTTGTGAATGTTTTTTTTGCAAAGGAATCAACAAATTCATAATTGTTGTAAACGTAAGTGTATTTGCCGTTGAATTTGATTCCAAATATTCCAGCACTAAATTCAAGACTTTGGGTGTTTTTTGCCCAAATTTTATTGTTTTCATTGTAGCTGAAGTTTTGCTTCAACGTCATTACATCGATAAATTCTTCTTTCATTCGATAGCCTTTTATGTCTAAATCGATGGCGTAAATAGCCCAAGAATTGTCTAAAATGTAAATATAACCTTCAAAGACGGGTTCTTTATCTCTTTTGGCAATGACTTTTATTTTGTTAATAGTTTGATTGTTTTCGTCTGTAAAAGTGCTTTCTAATTTATATTTATAATAGTTGAATGCATTATCAGCAATAGGCGAAATCATATTAATGCCAAAACGGATCGTATTGTCATAAAAGTCATAAAAGGAAGATCTTGCGGTATTGTAAGCATATCCTTTGTTGTCTCCGCTTACTTTTGAAGCCGTAACAACTTCTTTCAGATTGTTTGGCTTTTCATAAACAATTTTAGAAAAGGTTTCAGAAAGCGATATGATCCCTGTTCCGGTAGAATCTAAGGCACCATTCATGTCGCCTATTTTCTGTCCGAATATTTTTTTAGGAGCATTTTTTAGTCTGAAAATACCTTTCGAATAAAAATCGGCTTTAAAGCGTGATGTTTTGCTGGTGTTTTCTTTTTTGCTGGCAATTGCTTTTTTTATGATTGCATTAGCTGGATTATCCTTTGTATTAATCACTACTTCGTTAAGTGAGTAGCTTTCTTCAATCATTTTTACATCCAAGAGAGATACTGATTTATCTGTAGGAATTTCTATTTTTTGAGTTTTGAAACCCAAATATTGGAAAACAATTTTATTTTTATCAGGAGATTTTAAATAGAGCTGATATTTTCCCTGCTCGTTTGTAGTTGTTCCGTTATAGGTGTTTTCTTCAAAAACGTTAATAAACGGTAGCGGATTCCCTTTTTCATCAGTAACTGTGCCTTTTATTTGGGAAGTGGCATAAAAGGATAAAAATAGTAGAAAGTACAAAAAAGCGTTTTTCATAAATTTAGTTTTTTATGTTTGACGCTTTTTTGTAAGTATGTTACGTGAAAATTGAGCCGATTATGTTAAAGTTTGTATAAAAGTATTACAAAAATGACTGAATGCCCAAGTCATAACTTTTTAAGCCAAAACCTAAAATAACTCCTTTGGCATTTCCAGAAATATAGGACTGATGTCTGAAGCTTTCACGGCCATAAGTGTTTGATATATGAACTTCGATTACAGGAGTTGTTACTGCTTTTATTGCGTCTCCAATTCCTATTGAAGTATGTGTATAAGCTCCAGCGTTAAGGATGATGCCGTCATAGCTAAATCCTAATTCTTGTATTTTTCCAATTAATTCTCCTTCAATATTGCTTTGGTAATAGACTAATTCTAATTGAGGGAATTTGTCTTTTAAAATTTCAAAATAATCTTCAAATGTTTGGGAACCGTAAATTTCGGGCTCTCTTTTTCCAAGTAAATTTAAGTTTGGACCATTAAGGATGGCAATTTTCATAATTTTAGTTTTTGTAAAAATAAAAAATCCCTATTGAATTTGAGTGTAATTTTGATAAAATATGCAGGTTTTGAAAATGTCTTGATAATTATGTCAGAAGCTCTTTTGTTTTTAATCGGTATCGGTTTGTTTAGTAATATTTTCGAAAACCAAAAGTTTAATTACTATGCAAATGGTATTCAGTTGTTTATTTTTTTTGTATTGAAAAGTAAGAAAGATATTGTTTTAATTTTATTTGGATATGAACTTTTTATGATATATTTGTAGAAAATAACTATTAAAAAAAAACAAAAAAATGAAAAAAATTATTTTATCAGCAGTTGCTGTATTCGCATTTGGATTTGCAAATGCACAAGAAGTTAAATTTGGAGCAAAAGCTGCATTAAACATTGCTAGCCTTACTGGAGATGTTGAAGGTTCATCTTCATTAATTGGTTTTCAAGTAGGTGGATTTGCAGAATTTAAACTTTCCGAAAAATTTGCAATTCAGCCAGAATTAATGTACTCTGCTCAAGGTGTAAAAGAAAAGTATGAAGGAGGAGATTTTAGTGAAGAATTAACTACTAAATTAGGATATATCAATATTCCAGTAATGGCTAAATATTATGTAGCTAAATCATTTAGTTTGGAAGCAGGTCCACAAATTGGTTTTTTAACTAGCGCAAAATATAAAGTTGAAGAAGAAGGGGTTTCTGCAGAAGTTGATGGAAAAGATAATTTTAATTCAGTTGATTTTAGTTTTAATTTCGGAGCTGGATATGATTTTACTGAAAACATATCTGCTGGTTTAAGATATAACCTTGGTTTGTCAAATATAAACAAAGAAGGAGATGCTTCTGCTAAAAACGGAGTTTTCTCAGTATCTGTAGGATATAAATTCTAATATTTTATTAGAAACCAAAATTAAACCTCCCAACTCGGGAGGTTTTTTTATGTGTCAAAAAGTCTTTACTTTGTCATTATGAATTGGGAATCGTATATAAAAAATTATCAGTCGTATCTTAAGATTGAAAGAGGTTTGTCAAAAAACACTGTTGACAATTATACTTTCGACATTGAACGTTTGTGTTCGTTTTTATCTCAAAATTCGATTTCAGTTTCTCCAATAGCCATTAGTGAAGAAATATTGCAGCAATTCATTTATGCGGTTTCCAAAGAAGTAAATCCAAGATCTCAGGCAAGGATAATTTCAGGTTTGAAAAGTTTTTTCTCTTATTTAATTTTTGAAGATTTTAGAAATGACAACCCTTTGGAATTAATAGAATCTCCAAAAACGGGACGTAAACTGCCAGATACTTTGACTGTAGAGGAAATAGATGCACTTATTTCTGCTATTGATCTAAGTTCGAACGAAGGAGAGCGCAATAGAGCATTACTTGAAACTATGTATGGCTGCGGATTGCGGGTTTCCGAATTAGTTTCCTTAAAAATATCCGATTTGTTTTTTGAAGAAGGGTTTATTAAAATTACTGGAAAAGGTAATAAACAGCGTTTTGTTCCTGTTGGGGATTTGACTCAAAAATACATTGCCATTTATAAAAATGACGTGAGAGTTCATCTGAATATTCAAAAAGGGTTTGATGATACTTTGTTTTTGAACAGACGGGGAAAACAATTGACACGAGCCATGATTTTTATAATTATTAAAGATTTGGCAGTAAAAATTGACCTTAATAAAAAAATCAGCCCGCATACATTTCGTCATTCATTTGCAACCCATTTGTTAGAAAATGGAGCCGATTTGCGTTCCATACAGTTAATGCTTGGTCATGAATCTATCACCACAACAGAGATTTATGTTCATTTGGATAGGAAATATCTAACCGAAGTTATTAATGCCTATCATCCCAGAAAGTAATTTTGTAATATTTTGTTATTTTGTAATAATATCTGTTTAAGTTTCGATATTTTTGTTAATTCATCAAAGAAGTTTCAAGAATTATGATTTTTACAGGAAATAAAAACCCCGAAGATTTAAATAAATTATACGAAAGTCTGATAAAGCAGCTTCCTAATATAATTTTTCAGATAAGGGTAAATTCTCTTAAACAGATTACAGTTGATTTTTTGAGTAAACCAATTGAAATTCTTGATGAATTTTCGATACACGAATTTCTGGAAGATTCCTATAACTTGTCTCATTATAAAATTTATGAACCCGATTTAAAAATGTTTTTAGATTCATACGAAAAGGCGATTTCGAGCAATGAAAAATGGGAGATTGATTTCAGACTGCTGATGCCCGAAAGTGGTTATAAATGGATTCGTATTGATGCAACACCCAAAAAGAATGATCATAACGAAATAGTTTTTTATGGATTAATTTCGGATATAACGATAGTGAAAGAACAGGAAATCAGATTGAAAGTGGCCGATGAAAGATATCATTTTGCTGTGCAGGCATCAGATAGAGGAGTTTGGGATTGGGATTTAATTACCAATAAAGTGTATTATTCTTCCGAGTCGATGAAGATATTGGAGCTGACAGAATCTGATTTGGTTGCTTCTCCAGAAGAATGGGACGAAAGGGTTCATCCTGATGACCGTGAAGATTATTATGGAAATATCAATTTGCATTTTGACAATAAAATTCCTTTTTATGAAACCTGCCACCGGGTTTTGTGTTCAGGAAAATACAAATGGATTCTGGATAGAGGCAAAGTTATTGAAAGAGATGAAGAAGGCAAACCTTTGCGTATTGTTGGAACTCATACTGACATTTCTGTACAAAAAGAAAAAGAGATTGAGTTAGCTAAAATGCTCGAAATTGTAAATGTCCAAAACAATAAACTGCTTAATTTTGCTCATATTGTTTCTCATAATTTAAGAACGCATAGCGGGAATATAAAATCATTATTAGATTTGCACAAAGAAGCTCTTTTGTCAGAATCCGATGCTTTGAATAATATCCAAATTGTGTCCGACGAACTTTTCTCTACAATTGAAAGTCTGAATGATCTGGTTAGTGTTTATACAGAGAGAGAGAATAATATGCAGCTTCTAAAAATCAACAGCTTTATTGATAAAGTTTTGGATGTTCTATATGAGTCTATTAAACAAAAAGGGATTCAAGTTTTGAATTATGTTCCAAATTCGGTAAAAACACTATGTATACCCGCTTATTTAGAGAGCATCATGCTGAATTTAGTGACCAATGCGATTAAATATTCAGATCCAAATAAAGAGGCTAAAATCGTATTTACTGCTGAAACAAATGATGAATTTGTAATTTTGAATGTAATTGACAACGGATTGGGAATTGATTTAGAAAAGCACAAAGATTCTATTTTTGGATTGTATAAAACATTTCATAAAAATAATGATGCTAGAGGAGTTGGTCTGTATTTAACCAAAAATCAGATTGAAAATATGGGCGGTAAAATTGAAGTGGAAAGTAATCTTAATTTGGGAACAACTTTCAAGGTTTATTTTAAAAAGGAATAATCATTCAATTTCAAAATTATGAAGATTGTTTTAAACTATGTTTTAGAAATAGCCAAACCTTCATAAATATCAAGCAATTGCATTTCGATAGCAACGGTTGTGATGCTGAAGCTTTGTTCGATAGATTTGTATTCAGTAAGCTGCCAGCTATTATCGGAATTCCGTATGAATTTTTCAACCAAAATGCGCTCTGAGTCAATCAAAATATATTCCTGCAGAGAATCTATTTCTCTGTATAAAGTGAATTTTTCTCCTTTGTCATAATTTCTTGTCGAAGAGGAAAGAATTTCTATAATTACCGCTGGATTGGTTATAGTGTCAAATTTGTCGTCTGTAGTTTCTATTTCACCACAGATAATACTAATATCGGGGTACGTAAACAATGTGTTTTTAGGAATATGAATTCTTAGATCACTCCCAAAAGGCTGGCATTTTTTGCCTTTTAATTTCGTGCCTATCTCAGAAAAAGCATTCGCAAAAATTCTGTTATGCGGAATTGAAGCTCCGCTCATAGCGAAAACTTCCCCTTTGTAATATTCGTGTTTTTCCAATGCCAAACGTTCAGCATCCAAATATTCTTTTTCGCTTGTGTACTGTATTTCAGGAAGTCCCATGTTATATACTTTGAAAACAAAGTTAGTTTAATTTTTTTAAACTAATAAAATAAAAAAAATCCAAATCCCAAATATGAATTATTGGAATTTGGATTTTTAAAAATTTGGAATTTAAGATTTTACTTGGCTATATTCACTGCTCTGGTTTCTCTGATTACAGTAACTTTAACTTGACCAGGGTAAGTCATTTCAGTTTGAATTTTTTGAGAAATTTCAAAAGATAAATTAGCTGCATTATCATCAGATACTTTTTCGCTTTCTACAATTACACGAAGTTCTCTACCAGCTTGAATTGCATAAGCATTTTTCACGCCACTAAATCCGTAAGCTACTTCTTCAAGATCTTTCAAACGCTGAATGTAAGAATCTAAAACTTGTCGTCTTGCGCCAGGTCTTGCACCCGAAATAGCATCACAAACCTGTACGATAGGTGATAATAATGATTTCATTTCTATTTCGTCGTGGTGAGCTCCAATAGCGTTGCAAACTTCTTCTTTTTCGCCAAATTTCTCTGCCCACTGCATTCCTAACAAAGCGTGCGGTAAATCACTTTCTGCATCCGGCACTTTACCAATATCGTGAAGCAATCCAGCTCTTTTTGCTAGTTTTACATTCAGTCCTAATTCGGCAGCCATGATACCGCAAAGTTTAGAAACTTCACGAGAGTGCTGCAGTAAATTTTGTCCATATGAAGAACGGTATTTCATTCTTCCGACTACTTTTATTAATTCTGGGTGTAATCCGTGAATTCCTAAATCAATAACAGTACGTTTTCCTACTTCGATAATTTCGTCGTCAATTTGTTTAGTGGTTTTAGCAACTACTTCTTCGATACGAGCTGGATGAATACGTCCATCAGTAACTAATTTGTGCAATGCCAAACGTGCAATTTCTCTACGTACTGGGTCAAAACAAGAAAGGATAATTGCCTCAGGAGTATCGTCAACAATAATCTCAACTCCAGTAGCGGCTTCAAGCGCACGGATGTTTCTTCCTTCACGTCCAATGATTCGGCCTTTTACATCATCTGATTCAATGTTGAAAACAGAAACGCAGTTTTCTACAGCTTCTTCAGTTCCAACTCTTTGGATTGTATTAATGATGATTTTTTTGGCTTCTTGTTGTGCAGTTAATTTTGCCTCTTCAATAGTATCTTGAATATGAGACATCGCTTTGCTTTTAGCTTCGGCTTTTAAGCCTTCAACAAGTTGTTCTTTGGCTTCATCAGCAGATAATCCAGAGATAACCTCCAGTTGCTGTAATTGGCTTTTGTGCAGTTTGTCAACCTCTTGCTGTTTTTTCTCTAAATTTTCGATTTTAGAGTTGTATTCTTCAGTTTTTGCTTCAAAATCGTCGTTAACTTTTTTAGCTTTTGATAATTCATTTGAAATCTGAGATTCTTTGTCACGAACTCTTTTTTCTACTTCAGCTACTTTTTTGTCTCTGGCTAAAATTACCTGTTCGTGTTCTGACTTTAATTCAATGAATTTTTCTTTTGCTTGAAGAATTTTATCTTTTTTAATGTTTTCTGCTTCAAGATTGGCGTCTTTTAGTATAGAAGACGCTTCTTTTTTTGCGCTTTTAATTAAATTAGAGATGTTGCTTTTTTCTATGATTTTGGCAATGCCAAATCCGAGTGCAATACCTGTAATTCCTGAAATAATTATTGTTATGATGTCCATGTTTATTAAAAATTTATATATAAAAAAAGCCTACATTAGAAGTTGTATAAACTCGAAAAGACAAGTTTTGAGCTAACTCACTGTTCAAGTTTCCTCGCCGAAGCGTGGCATGCTTTAGTAGTGATGATTTGCTCATTCTAAATTGTTAGTGTTGAGTTTACCAATATGAACTAATGTAGGCAGTATCTTAGTCTTTGTAAAGAACGTTCAATTTTCGAGATATTCGTCTAAAAGCAAATTGATTTTATTTAATCTTTCAATGGATTCTTCACCATTTATAGCATTGTCAATCTGTTTTTGTTCCGCTTGAGAAGCAAATTGTAAAGCGCACATGGCTAACACATCTTGTTTATCTCGTACAGCATAATTTTCTTCAAATTGCTTAATCATCGCATCAATTTTTTTAGAAGCACTTCTTAATCCTTCTTCCTGAGAGATGTCTACCGTTAACGGGTAAACTCTGTCTGCAATTGATATTTTAATTTTAAGCTTTTCGTCCATGTGTCTTTTATTAGTCTGATAGCTGGGCTATGCAGTAATCAATTTCACGAATTATTGAATTTATTTTAAGCTTTGTATCTCTTTTATTGTCGTCACTGCCTAGTAATGCATTGGCCATTTTGAGTGTTTCTAATTGTGCTTTTATCGCTTCAGCCTCTTTAGACTGATTTTGTATTAACACTGCAGCATTTTTTAACTCTAAGCGTAAATCTTGATTGTTTTTCTCTAAACTTTCTATTTTTAGAAAAAGTTTTCCAATCTTATTTTCAAGAGTATCAATTATTTCTGCAATCACACTCATTATAATTCCTATTCATTACTTAATCTTACAAAGTTAGTATTCCTTTTTATTATTACAATATTTTATTGATTTTTTTACGTTAAAATAATCAATTACTTAATAATCAGTTTATTGTATTTTGATCTGGCTTTGCATATGAACGGAGTCCGATTGTATATGTTGCTGTCTGCAAAAATGGCTAATGTTTATCTTTAACCTTAATCAAAACAGCATCCTTTGTTTTTTTGCCTCCAAAATTAATAAACATACTTTGATTTGTCGGTTTTGCTTGCTTTTTTTATCTTAGCAAAAATGTATTCCATAAAATTTGCAGGAATAAAAATTGCCTGTAAACATCATTGATGATATACAGATTGCATTTGGTCAACAAAAAACAATATACAGCGGCATATGAAATTTTCCTTTTTATTTTTATTATTATTATTATTATTATTTTCCACATCACTTTTTGCTCAAACAGATTATCCAAAAGATTATTTCCGTTCGCCTCTTGAAATTCCTTTGAAATTATCTGGAAATTTTGGAGAGTTGAGACCCAACCATTTTCATGCTGGTTTTGATATGAAAACTCTTCAAAGGGAAGGGTTGAACGTCTATGCAGTTGCAGATGGTTATGTATCCAGAATTAAAATTTCTACTTTTGGTAACGGAAAAACGATTTATATTGATCATCCAAATGGTTTTACTTCGGTATACGGGCATTTGCAGAAAGCTAACGATTCGATCGAAAGTTTTATAAAATATACGCATTACAAAGAGAAGTCTTTTGAGATTGAAATGTATTTCAAACCTAATCAGATGCCTGTAAAAAAGGGTCAAATCATTGCTCTTTCTGGGAACAGCGGTGCGTCTGAAGGTCCTCATCTGCATTTCGAGTTTAGAGATACTAAAACGGAGAAAATAATAAATCCAATGTTTTTTGGATTTGGTGCTTTGCTCCAAGACAGTAAGAAACCGATAGTATCTAATTTGTATGTTTATCCGCTGGATGCTAAAACAACTGTCAATCATTCCAAGCGCCGCATTCCAATTAATTTGTCTCTGCAAAAAGATGGAACTTATTTGGCAGATAAAGTGACTGCCAATGGTAAAATTGGTTTTGGTATTGGAGCTTATGATTATGATGATGTGTCGTTTAATAAAAACGGTGTGTTTAATGTAGATTTTTCCAGTAACGGAAAATCTGTTTTCGGATACCAATTCAATACCTATGCTTTTGATGAAATGCGTTATATAAATGCGTTAATCGATTATTCATTTTATAAAAAAACAAGTCAAAGAATTCAAAAGCTGTTCATGAATCCACCATATAATTTGAGTATTATAAAAACGGATGAATCTAACGGTATTATTAATGTGACTCCAAATTTGGCTAATGTCTGCCGATTGGAAGTTTCAGACTTTTACGGAAATATAACGGTGATTGCTATTCCGGTTGAGTATGACTCACTTTCTACAGTAATCGAAAAAGAGCCTGTGGTAGCAAATTATGTTGTGAAAGCAGGTAAGGACTGTTTTTTTGAGAAAGATAAAAGTTCTGTTTTTTTTCCTGCAGGAACATTTTATGATGACTTTAATTTAAATTTTGAGGTAAAAAATAATGTAATGACAGTACATGATGATACCGTTCCTGCTCATTCTAATTTTACAATTTCGATGGAGAATGATGGTTATGCTGCTAAAAAAGATAAAGTTTTTATAGGTAGAATATCAGGTAGCGGAGTAAGTTATAATTCAACTCGTGAAAAGAATAATGTTTATGAAGCGAGAGTTAAAACGTTGGGTCAGTATAAACTGGTTTTGGATACGGTTGCTCCAGTGATTACCGTTTCAAAATCGATTGCAGGTAAAAGATTGGACAATCAAAAGGTTCTTCAAGTAAAAATTTCGGATGGCCTGTCTGGTATAAAATCATATAATGGTTATCTGAATGGAAAATGGATTTTGATGGAATACGATAATAAAACTAATCTTTTGACTCATTATTTCAGTGATGGAATTGTTGCAGAGGGCGATAATGAATTAAAGGTGGCTGTAGTTGATAATGTAGGGAATTCTGCTACCTTTGAAACGCATTTTTTAAGAAATCAAAAATAATAAAAACAAAACCAATTGAATATTTTTAAATCCCTGTGCTGTTTTATTTTTTTGTGGATGGGAATGACTTCATTTGCTCAAACGGCTTTTGTTAAAGGACTTATTTTGGACAAAAAAAATGTTCCTGTTGAAGGCGTAAATGTGATTTGTGCCAATAATAGCACTCAAACCGATAAAAATGGATTTTATCAGATTGCTGTTCCATCCAATCAAAGCGTCACAGTCGAATTTACTCATGTTTCGTTGAAAAAATCCAGTCTGAAAATTTCTCTGCAGCCCAATGAAGTATATATATTTAATATGTATATGAATGATCAGGCAGAACAGATGGGAGAGGTTGTTATAAATAATAATAAAAAATCGGTTCAAGGCATTCTTACTTTTGAAGCCAAAGACATTCGATTTATTCCTGGTGCCAATGCTGGTATCGAAAACGTTTTGAAAACATTACCGGGAGTCAATTCTAATAATGAACTAAGCACTCAGTACAGTGTTCGAGGTGGTAATTATGATGAAAACTTGGTTTATGTTAACGAGATCGAAGTGTATCGTCCTTTTTTAATACGCTCAGGACAGCAGGAAGGTTTAAGTTTTGTGAATACAGATTTGGTTCAGAATATTGATTTTTCAGCAGGAGGTTTTCAAGCGAAATACGGTGATAAAATGTCTTCCGTTTTAGATATAACTTATAGAAATCCAACACAGTTTGGAGCTTCGCTCGAAATGAGTTTTCTGGGAGGAAGTTTTGCTGTTGATGCAGTTTCCAAAGATAAAAAATGGTCTGCAGTTACTGGAATCAGATATAGAAACAACAGTCTTTTGGTTAATAGTCAAGATACCCAAACGAATTACACTCCAACTTTTGCAGATATTCAGACCAATATCAATTATCAGGCTTCCGCCAAATGGCAATGGAGTTTTCTGGGGAATATTTCTCAAAACGAGTATTTATATGAACCGCTTACACGGCAGACTAATTTTGGTACGGTTAATGAACCTATGGCGCTTGCTGTTTATTATCAAGGTAAAGAGAAAGATTTGTACAAGACTTATTTTGGAGCAGTAAAAACTGCTTATCAAGTGAATGATTCTTTTTCTTTAAAATTTATTGGGTCTGTTTTTCATACTGTTGAACAGGAGTATTTCGACATTTATGCACAATATAGATTGGGCGAAGTAGATACGAATATTGGTTCTGATACCTATGGAGATATCCAGTTTTCGAGAGGAGCTGGTTCGCAGCTCAATCATGCGCGTAACGATTTGGATGCTTTAATTGCCAATTTTGAAGTAAAAGGTTTAAATAATTGGAAACAAAATCAAATCGAATGGGGAGTAAAATACACTCGGGAATCGATTCGTGACCGAATTTCGGAATGGGAAGTCATTGATTCTGCAGGTTTTTCAATAAGACCGCCAATTATATTACCTAAAAACAATGAACCCTATCAGCCTTTTTCTGGATTGTTAATTCCGTATCAGTCAGTAAAAGCTATTAATTTCACCAATATTGACCGATTTTCAGCCTATGCTCAATGGAGTCGAAAAGGTAGTTTAGGAACAGACCAAATATGGTACAATTTGGGCGTACGAATGCAAAGCTGGGAAGTTTCCGGTGATAATTTGAACAGTAAAATTCAAACTGTTTTTAGTCCAAGAGCGCAATTCGCTATAAAACCAGATTGGGAAAAAGAAATGCTTTTCAGATTTACGATTGGTATTTACAATCAGCCTCCATTTTATAGGGAGTTAAGGGATTATGGCGGAGTAGTTCTGCCTGACACTAAAGCACAAAAATCGCTAAATATTGTTTTGGGGAACGATTATAGTTTCAAAATGTGGCAGCGTCCTTTTAAGTTAGTGACTGAAGTTTATCATAAAAATACGACAGATGTAAACACTTATACAGTGGACAACGTCAGAATCCGATATGCTGCCAATAACAACGCTGTTGCGTATGCACAGGGGCTAGATGTTCGGCTTAATGGTGAGTTTGTTCCTGGAACCGATTCCTGGATTAGTATTGGTTATCTAAAAACTGAAGAGAATATTGATGAAAAAGGATATATCGCAAGACCAACGGATCAACGGTTGAAGTTTGGTCTTTTGTTTCAGGATTATATGCCAAAGATTCCGAGTTTAAAACTGTATCTTAATTTAGTTTACAATACAGGATTACCAGGAGGTTCACCGTCTTATGCTGATCCGTATTTGTACCAAAATCGACTGAATGATTACCGCAGAGCAGATGTTGGTTTTTCTAAAGTCTTTATTGATCAAAATATTGGAAAATCGGGTAAGAAATTTTTAAAGAGTTTAAAAGAGTTATCTTTAGGTTTTGAAATTTTCAATCTTTTTAATAATCAGAATGCAATTACTAATACTTGGGTTCGGGATGTGTATACCAAAACAGAATATGCGATTCCTAATTATATGACAACCCGAGTTTTTAATTTGAAGTTGAATGCGAGGTTATAGCAGATTAAACATATGATTTTAAAAATAACGCAGATTGATTTTCCTATTGGTAGTCGCTCGGGTCGTAAATTTATTTTTTAAAACCTGAGTTCTGAAGTTTTTAGAAAACTATTTGGGCAAATTCCCCTGAAAGTTTATAATTGCTGTAACATTTTTATTAAAATTTGCGAATCTGCGGTAAAAATAATTCATACGTGTATACTGAAGATTATAGTTTATTTTTTAGATTTATCAGAATGAATAAATCTGTTTTATATTTCCTTTCCATTTTTAAAAATGATTACATTTGAGTTTATTTTTTAATATCAGAATAATTATGAGAACATCACATTTGGTCTATATTGGGATTTCGCTTTTGCTTTTAACGGCATGTAAGGAAGAAGTAGAAAAGCCGAAAGTGACTTACGATGCTTCAAAAGCGGGGCGTGAACTTACTAAAGCCGATTCGACTCAAATAAAAATTGTCGATTTACCAATACAAATGCAAGGGACGGGCTATCTTATTCATCCAGTAGGTGATTTAAGCATTTATGAAAAAGGATCTAAAAATAAGTATGGGTCTTCGAGTGTGAATGATTTGAGTTTTACGATATCAAATGCTTCAGAATATGAAATTACAGGCTATCTGCAGAATCTTAAATTTCAAAAAATAGGTTCCGATTCCATAAAAGCATTAACGGATAAACCTGTTTTGATTCAAACAGCGACTTATTTAAAAACAGTTTCGGACAGAACCAAAAACCAAATTATGGTCTATTCGATGATGGATATGGATACCAATAAAGACGGAAAGCTTGATGTAAGCGATATCAAAACATTGTATTTGAGCAAAATTGGCGGAGAAAAATTCACCAAAGTTTCTACCGATTTTCAGGAACTGATTGATTGGAATTTAATTGAATCACAAAACCGTCTGTATTTTAGAACTGTTGAAGATACTAACAAAAATGGAAAATTTGACAGTAAAGATGTAGTGCATTACAACTATATCAATTTGGCTGATAAAGACTGGAAAGTGGAAAGTTATAATCCGATATAGCCTTATATCAATATATCACTTTCCAAATCTGATTTCTCTATTTCAAAATCAAATCCCAATTGTTTTACCAACTGGATCACTAGATTTTTGTACCAATTCTCGGATTTGGGATGAATGTAGATTTTCTCAATCAATTGGTTTATATCTACGTTTATTTTTAGACCATCATTTAATTTGATATTGCTGTCGGTCACATCGGTAATGATTCGTACCTCGCGTTCGTATTGGAAACTTTTTCGTTTGAAAAGAAAGGGAAAGAAAAAATCATCAAACGGAATGTACTCTTTTTTGTAGTCGATATAATTCACTTCGCCAATATACTGATCAAAATTATTCTCAGGATTTAATGCCTTTTGTAACCTTCCAATTGTAGATTGAATGGCTAATCCTTCGCTGTTTTGTGTAAAAATCTGCCACATAGCAAACGATTCATATTCATTGATATGCCAGCTGCTAACAGCGACTTTCTCCCGATGTGTTTTGTAGTAACTTAAAAAGTCGGGATTGTTTATGGAAAGTTTTTTGATTTCTTCAAATGTAGGTTCGCTAAAAGTGCCTTCGTATTGATCCTCAAATTTGTCCGAACGAGACATGAAGAGTTTTTTCGAAAGCAATAAATCTAGAAATTTTGACAAGTCCAGATATTTCCAGACAACTGTGTCTGGATCATCTGGAAGTGTTATGTTTTTGTTGTCGAGATACATTGCGTTTTGATTTAAAATGAAATAATTTAAAGATTTGAGATTAGTCAAAAAAACTTTAAGTGCTTTGCCATTTCGCTATGACTCGAGTGAAATTAAGTTGTTTTAATTACGATTCAAAGGATTGCATAGTTACCAATTTGTTATATGTACCTTTTAATGCAATTAGTTCTTCGTGAGTTCCCTGCTCTACAATTTTTCCTTTTTTCATTACCACAATTTTATCTGCTTTTTGAATAGTGGAAAGACGGTGTGCAATCACGATTGAAGTTCTATTCTGCATCATGTTTTCGAGAGCGACCTGTACAAATTTTTCGCTTTCGGTATCCAAAGCTGATGTCGCCTCGTCCAAAATCATAATTGGCGGATTTTTCAATACGGCACGAGCAATTGATAATCTTTGTTTTTGTCCTCCAGAGAGTTTGTTGCCGCTGTCGCCAATGTTGGTGTAAATTCCTTCAGGTAAATCTTTGACAAATTCATACGCATTGGCAACTTTTAATGCTTCTGTAATTTCTTCATCAGAAGCATCTGGTTTTCCAATAAGGATATTGTTTTTAATGGTATCATTAAAAAGAATAGAATCCTGAGTTACTAAGCCAAGTAAGCTACGTAAAGAATTCATAGTCATGTCTTTAATGTCAATGCCGTCAATTTTTATATTTCCTTCTTGGACATCATAAAAACGAGTCAATAAGTTGGCAATGGTACTTTTGCCGCTGCCGGACTGACCAACAAGAGCCACGGTTTTACCTTTAGGAACTTCTATTGAAAAATCATGTAAAATATTTTTATCTTCATATTTAAAATTGATATTTTCAACGGTGATAATACTGTCAAATGATTTTTTAACTATTGCATCTGGCTTGTCCGTAATTGTGTTTTCAACTTCCAAAACTTCAAATACACGCTGTGCAGCTGCCATACCGCTTTTTACAGAGTAGGTTGCTTTTGAAATTGCTTTGGCTGGGGTCAAAATATTATATGCCAATCCCATATAAGCAAGGAATTTGGCTCCTTCTAATAAAGGTTCTCCATTTGCGAATTTTTCAACCAATACCATGTTACCACCATACCAAAGTAAAATTGCAATAACAACAATTCCCATAAATTCACTCATTGGTGAAGCAAGGTTGTTTTTCTTGCCAATACTGTTTGAAAGTTTCAATAACCTTGTTACAGAATCATTAAATTTATTTTTGAAGCTGTTTTCAGCATTATAGCTTTTTACAACTTTCATTCCTGAAAGGGATTCTTCTACAATTGAAATTAAATGACCGCCTTCGGATTGAATTTGTTCTGATTTTGATTTAAGTGATTTTCCTATTATTGAAATTAGATATCCGGAAACTGGTATAAAAATGAAGACAAAAATTGTCAATTTAACACTAATGGCAAACATGGCAATAATGGTAAATACTATTGTCATTGGCTCTTTTATAATTAATTCTAAAATAGAAAAGAAAGAGTTTTGAACTTCACCGACATCTCCCAGCATACGAGCCATGATGTCGCCTTTCCTTTTTTCAGAATAATACGAAACAGGAAGTTCAATAATTTTGTTATACATCGTATTTCTCAAATCTTTTAAAACTCCATTTTTTAAGTGCATTAAATGATTTGATGCTAAATAATTGAAGATGTTTTTAAATAAGAAAGTTGAAATTACTAAAGAAACAACTAAAATTAAAGCATATTGAGGACCGCTTTTTTCAGATAATTGGGTGATATAATAATACAAATAATCATTAGCATATTTTGTTATATCAAAAATGCCTGTGTAAACAGGCTCTGTGGTTATTTTTTCAGTTTTGTCGAATAACACTTGCATCATAGGTATTAATGATATAAATGAAAGCGTGCTGAAAAGTGCATATAAAATATTATAAATCACATTCATAGTGACATGTGATTTATAAGGTTTTATAAAGGGAAATATTTTTCTTAAATTTTCGTCCATTAGTTCAACTGCATTGCAGTAATTATATTTTTGATTTTTTCGTCTAACACCTGCTCAACTTTAGTGAAATTTTCTACGCTGTCCAATTCGGTTTTTACGCTGATGTAAAATTTAATTTTAGGTTCAGTTCCGCTTGGTCTGGCACAAATTTTAGATCCATCTTCAGTGTAGTAAATCAATACATCAGCTTTTGGCATATCTATAGTTTCTTCTTCGCTGGTAAACAAGTTTTTGGCAATTGATGATTTGTAATCTTCCACCAATACAACTCTTTGACCATTAATTTCTTTCAAAGGGTTTTCACGCAGAGAAATCATCATTTTATTAATTTCTGCTAATCCTTCCATTCCTTTTTTAGTAATAGAAATTAAGTGTTCTTTGTAAAAACCGTGTTCTACATATAGCTGAAGTAATTTTTTGTAAACCGTGCTTCCGTTAGCTTTGGCTTGAGCGGCTAATTCACAAATTAATAAAGTGGCTGCAACGGCATCTTTATCACGAACAGCATCTCCTACCATATATCCAAAACTTTCTTCCCCGCCGCCAATGAATTCCAATTCTGGGAAATCCTTAATCATTTTGGCAATCCATTTGAAACCAGTCAAACCTACCTTGAATCCAACTTCATAAGCTGAAGCCAATTCCATAATCATTGGAGTAGAAACAATAGTAGAACCAACGAATTGTTCCCCATTAATTTTACCTGCTTTTTTCCATTCTTCCAATAAAAAAGCAGTCATCAAAATCATGGTTTGGTTTCCGTTCAATAAAGTCATTTTGCCTTCATTGTTTCGAACAGCAACACCCAAACGATCACAATCTGGATCAGTTCCAATAACAATATCGGAGTTGGTTTTGTCTGCCAATGCCAATGCCATTGCTAAAGCTTCTGGCTCTTCAGGATTTGGAGATTTTACAGTCGGGAAATCACCATTTGGAACTCTTTGT
Source organism: uncultured Flavobacterium sp. (assembly GCA_963511475.1). Taxonomy (GTDB): domain Bacteria; phylum Bacteroidota; class Bacteroidia; order Flavobacteriales; family Flavobacteriaceae; genus Flavobacterium. The sequence goes on along the minus strand of CAUPJC010000026.1, from coordinate 52,209 downwards.
TCTTCAACAATGTTAACGTTTTTATAACCTGCTTGTTTAAAAGTTTCAGGAACAGCAGTAATTGAAGTTCCGTGAAGAGAAGTAAATACAATGTTCAGATTGTCTTTCGCTTCTTGCGAAGTTCCAAAACTAGCGTTTTCGATAGTCGATTTTATAAATGCTTGATCAACTTCGGCATCAACATATTGAATCAAATCTTCGTTTGCATCAAATTTGATTTGGTTGTAATTTAATTTTTCAATGGTATTAATGATATCTCCATCTTGAGGAGGAACAATTTGCCCTCCATCTTCCCAATACACTTTGTAACCGTTATATTCTGGAGGATTGTGAGAAGCTGTTAGTACAATACCGCATTGACAGCCTAAATATTTAAGGGCAAAAGACAATTCTGGAGTAGGTCTCAAATCCGAAAATAAATACACCTGAATACCATTTGCAGAGAAAACATCTGCAACTACTTTAGCTAAAGATTTACTGTTATGACGACAATCAAAAGCAATAACAGCTTTCAAAGGCTGGTTTGGAAATGCAATTTTTAAATAATCTGAAAGACCCTGAGTGCTTTTTCCAAGGGTGTATTTATTAATTCGGTTGTTTCCAACTCCCATTACACCGCGCATTCCGCCAGTTCCAAATTCTAAATTTTTGTAAAAACTCTCTTCTAGTTCTTTCGGTGAAGTTGTCATTAATTCCTTTACGGCAACTTGAGTTTCGTTATCAAACGTAGGTGTTAACCATTCGTTTACTGCGTCTAAAATGTTTTGTGCTATGTGCATTATATATTTAGTTTAAGTTGTTAATCTGTTTTATTAGGAGCTAATCCTGCTATCCGCTATAATCTTTTTCTCTTAAATCTTTTTTTCCAAGAACCGTCAGGAGCTTCCTCTGGTCGCTCTGCCCGTTCAGGAAAAAATAAATTTATTCAAAAAAGGATTTCCGCTGCTATTAGGGCTAAACCCGTTAAGGAGGAAAATTAGTTCTTATAACTTAATTTATTTTATTTGTTTTTGTTTATTTGTCCTAAATAGGGACAATTTAACACCCAAAATTATTGTTATTCTTTGCTTTAGAAAGTTTCGGCATGCGTAAAGAGCTAGGGTCTAAAAATTCACCTCAGTCGAAACTTTGTAACGTTCCTCGTTGTTTTTGGTTCTTAAAATAATTTCCCCCAGAAATCCCGCCAAAAACAATTGTGTTCCCAAAACCATTGTTGTCAATGCAATGAAAAACCAAGGATTGTTAGTAACCAAGCTATAGCGCATTCCCATATACATATGATATAGTTTTGAAACTCCAATATATCCAGCTAATAAGAACCCTAGAATAAACATAAAGGAACCAATCGCGCCAAATAAATGCATTGGTCTTTTTCCAAATCGGGAAAGAAACCAAATCGTTATTAAATCTAAGAAACCATTGATGAAACGTTCCATTCCAAATTTGGTTTCTCCATATTTTCTCGCTTGATGCTGTACAATTTTTTCGCCAATTTTACCAAAACCGGCATTCTTTGCCAAAACCGGAATGTATCGGTGCATTTCGCCAGATACTTCAATGTTTTTTACTACCACATTTTTGTATGCTTTCAATCCGCAGTTAAAATCATTTAATTCAACTCCCGACGTTTTTCTGGCTGCCCAATTAAATAGCTTCGATGGAAGATTTTTGGCTACAACAGAGTCGTAACGTTTCTTTTTCCAGCCCGAAACTAAGTCATATTTTTCTTTGGTAATCATTTCGTATAAACCAGGAATCTCGTCCGGACTGTCCTGCAGATCGGCATCCATAGTGATAATCACATCACCTTTTGCCTTAGCAAAACCGGCGTGTAAAGCTTGAGACTTTCCGAAATTTTTCATGAACTGAATCCCTTTTACGTTAGGATTTTCAGTAGCAAATCCTTCTATAATATTCCAGGATTCATCAGTACTTCCGTCATCCAGAAAAATGATTTCGTAACTATAATTGTTAGATTTCATTATCGAAATGATCCAAGTGTACAATTCTTGTAAAGATTCCTCTTCGTTAAGAAGCGGTATGAGTATGGATAAATTCATTAATTTAGTGACTTTGCGGTTTTTCGTTTTTAAAAATTATACCTATTATAAGCGAATACAATAAGCCAATGAAGGAATACATTGCAACTGTGAATGGAAAAACAATAAAAGGATTTGTGAATTTTTTCATCATTGTCAGACCAGATTCAATTTGTTCGCTGGTAAGATTTGGATTGCTTTTTAGCATACCTTCTTTAGCAATTGAAACCATTTCATCGACGAATTCAGGAAAAATAAAATTAAAAATGATACTAAAAATAGCATAAATTGCTCCAGCTATAAATGTTATGGAAACCCCAATTTTAAGACATTGCCCAAAAGAAATGAAGCCGTCATTTAAGTTTTTCTTATAGTTGTTACAGCCTAAATATATAAAGAGAATAGGAAGAATAAGGTAATTGGCTATGTTTACAATTGTTCCAAAAGGAGTGTTTACCAATGATCTCATTCCAATTACATACATAACTGTAAATTCTAAAACCATAATAACACCAAACAAAACACCATAAATAATTCCAGATTTAGCTGGGGATGTATTTTTTTCCATAAAAGCTCTTTTTTATTAGTTTACAAATATAGCAATTCCCAATATAATGGCGTGTATAAAATGATTTTTACGGCTATATAAAAAAAGTGATGCAAAGGTTTGTATATTAAAAAATAAGTGTAAATTTGCAAACTCAAAATAATATTGTAAAACAAAAAGTTATAGCGGGTTTATACCTTTTCTGTTGGAAGAAAAGCTTCAAGACAAGTTATAATTAACAAATAAAAAAGATTCAAGATGAAAAAAGGTGTACACCCAGAAAATTACAGATTAGTTGCTTTTAAAGACATGTCAAATGAAGATGTTTTTATCACTAAATCTACTGCTGATACTAGAGAAACTATTATTCACGAAGGTGTTGAATATCCAGTTGTAAAAATGGAGATTTCTAGAACTTCTCACCCTTTTTACACAGGTAAATCTAAACTTATCGATACTGCAGGTCGTATTGATAAATTCAAAACTAAATACGCTAAACACGTTAAATAATTTTAACTGGTTTTTAAATATTTCTAAAGCCTCGCAAATTGCGGGGCTTTTTTTATGAAATGAAGTTTCCTTTCTTTTGTTATGAGATGTTATGGCTCAGCAAAAATTAAAAATAATTGTAACTTTGCTGTGATAACCAAATCACATTTTAACAATTTACAATTTAATTTATGAATTATATACTTTTTGACGGCCCCGCTCGAAATGCATTGTTACCCTTTACTTTTACCCGTCCTGTAGCCGATATTTTGGTTGGAATTATGACAATCCGCCAAAAATGGGAAGCGCATTTGAGATCCACAACGACAACGGTAACTGAGGAATATTTGTCAGAGAAATTTCCAATGGTAGAGTTGGAGGAGAATGTAATGATTAATGCTTCTTTTCTGCCAAATAATGTTTTGGCTGAAATGGTTAGCAATCTTGGACCAAATCAGGCAATTTTCAAAGGGGATAATGTTATTGCTTTTTATGCGGATGATCAGCAGGAAGTAGATTTTGATACTTACGAAATTCTAGAATACAGTGACGATTGTATAACGATAGAAAATACTTGGGATATTTTTTCCAAAAATGATTTGGCAATTCGTGAAGATTTTGAGTTTTTGACAGAAGACAGAAAATCACAGCCAATTCCGAAAAGCGTAAACGTCATCGCGCCCGAAAATATATTTATTGAAGAGGGAGCTAAATTAGAGTTTGTAACCTTGAACGCTTCTTCTGGTCCTATATATATAGGTAAAGATTCTGAAATTATGGAAGGATCTATCATTCGCGGGCCATTTGCTTTATGCGAAAATGCACAGGTAAAAATGGGGGCCAAAGTGTATGGAGCAACAACCGTAGGACCTTATTCCAGAATTGGGGGTGAGGTAAAAAATGCGGTTCTCTTTGCTTATTCAAATAAAGGACACGATGGATTTCTTGGAGATTCAGTATTGGGAGAATGGTGTAATATTGGAGCCGACAGCAATAACTCAAATTTAAAAAACAATTACGAGGAAGTAAAATTGTGGAGCTATGAAACCGAAAGTTTTGCCAAAACAGGTCTTCAGTTTTGCGGACTGATGATGGGTGATCACAGTAAGTGCGGTATCAATACGATGTTCAACACAGGAACCGTGGTAGGAGTGAGTGCCAATATTTTTGGAAGCGGTTTTCCCCGTAATTTTGTACCAAGTTTTTCTTGGGGAGGAGCAACTGGATTTACAACCTATGTGACCAAAAAAGCTTTTGAAACCGCAAGATTAGTAATGAGCCGCAGAAATGTGGATTTTGATGAAAAGGAAGCAGCAATCTTAGAGCATATTTTTGAGGAATCTAAGAAGTGGAGAAAAGAGTGAAAAAGAATTAGATGATTTTTTAATCTGACAATGAGATAATTAAAATGAATTGCTTCGTAAAGGTTTTGTGCTTTTGCGGAGCTTTTTTGTTTAAAAACAGATTTTTGGATGTAACGAAAATTATCTAATTATCTAATTGGCACATTCTCTTAATTAAATCTATCTTTGCTGCTTCAAAAAATGTTGGAATCTAAACTTCTGAACTTTATAAACCTTTAAACTTTAAAATGATTACAATTAACGATATTTCGGTTCAATTTGGGGGTACAACTCTTTTTAGTGATGTTTCTTTTGCAATAAATGAAAATGATAAAATTGCCCTTATGGGTAAGAATGGTGCTGGTAAATCAACACTTTTAAAGATTATTGCAGGACAGGGAAAACCTTCTACTGGAAATGTCTCAGTACCAAAAGATGCGGTTGTTGCTTATCTGCCACAGCATTTATTGACTACTGACGGTGCTACGGTGATGGAAGAAGCTTCCAAAGCTTTTGGCGAAATCTTTAGTATGAAAGCAGAAATAGATGAAATTAATGAGCAATTGACTATCCGTACCGATTATGAAAGTGATGCGTATATGAAATTGATCGAAAGAGTTTCTGACCTGAGTGAGAAATATTATGCCATTGAAGAGGTGAATTATGAAGCTGAAGTAGAAAAAATTCTAATCGGACTTGGTTTTGTTCGTGAAGATTTTTCTCGCCAGACTTCTGAGTTTTCTGGAGGTTGGAGAATGAGAATCGAATTGGCTAAAATTCTTTTGCAAAAACCCGATTTGATTTTGCTGGATGAGCCTACCAATCACATGGATATTGAAAGTATTCAATGGCTTGAAGATTTCTTAATTAATTCAGCAAAAGCTGTTGTGGTAATTTCACACGATAGAGCTTTTGTAGATAATATTACCAATCGTACTATTGAAGTGACAATGGGACGTATTTATGATTATAAAGCCAAATACACTCATTATTTAGAGTTAAGAAAAGACCGCCGTATTCATCAGCAGAAAGCTTATGATGAGCAGCAAAAAATGATTGCTGATAATAGAACTTTTATAGACCGATTTAAAGGGACATTTTCTAAAACAGATGCGGTTCAGTCGAGAGTGAAAATGTTGGAGAAGTTAGTTATTGTACAAGTTGATGAAGTAGATACTTCGGCATTGAAATTAAAATTCCCGCCAGCAGCACGTTCTGGGCAATATCCTGTTATTGTAAAAGATATGTCTAAATCTTATGGAGATCATGTGGTTTTTAAAGATGCCAATATTGTAATTGAAAGAGGTCAGAAGGTTGCTTTTGTTGGAAAAAATGGTGAAGGTAAATCAACAATGATCAAAGCTATAATGAAGGAGTTTGCTCCAGACAGCGGTTCTGTTGAAATTGGTCATAATTCTCAAATAGGGTATTTTGCTCAAAATCAAGCGGCTTTATTGGATGAAAATGCTACTATTTTTGAAACTATAGATGATATTGCTGTTGGTGATGTAAGAACGCAAATAAAGAATATTCTAGGAGCTTTTATGTTTCATGGAGATGACATTACCAAGAAAGTTAAGGTGCTTTCCGGGGGAGAAAAAACACGTTTGGCAATGATTAAATTATTGCTGGAACCAGTGAATTTGTTAATTCTGGATGAACCTTCAAATCACTTGGATATGAAAACCAAAGATATTATCAAGGATGCATTGCGTGATTTTGACGGAACTTTAATTCTGGTTTCTCACGATAGAGATTTTCTTGACGGATTGGCTACTAAAGTTTTTGAATTTGGAAATAAACGTGTTGTAGAGCATTTTGAAGATATTACCGGTTTCTTGGCTCACAAGAAAATGGATAGTATGAAAGAGATTGAAAAATAAATTTTAGGTTTAAAAAACAAAAAAGGTTGTTTGCAAAAACAGCCTCTTTTTTATATGCGTATTCCTGGCGGAAGTAACTCTTTGTAGATTGGATTTTTTTTAAAAAAGGCTGCTATTTTTGGAAGAATTGGGACTACTTTTAATTTCTTCTCAATAGCAATTTCCATGATGTTTTTTAGAAAATTAGAAATAAATTCTTCGTCATGGTAATTTTCAGGGACATTAATTTTAGTTAAAAATATTTTTTTATCTTGAAATGAATATTCTAAAGAAACTATTCCAGTTTCTGTTTTTGTTTCAAATTGTCTGGCAAAAGCATTGTCTTTAATTTCTAATCGTTTTGTCGTTTCCATTTGGTACGTTGGTGAAATGATTTGTAAATATTGCTGGTGCTTAATTTGCTTAAATAAAATGCAAAGGTAATGATTTGATATTCAGTGATGATCATTTTTGTGATTAACTTAATAAACTAAATTTTGAGGTGTGTTTTCTGGTAAGAGTAAGGCTATTTTTTAAGCTTTGTAAAAAAACGATTTTATTTTTATTAAAAGTATCTTAAGTGGGTGATAGATGAGAATAAAAAAAATTAACTTTAAGGATTGTAAAGGGAGATCTTGTCTTTGATTTCTCTAAATAAATAAGTTAATATGAATAAGATTCCAGTTTATTTTATGCCAGGTTTGGCAGCTAGTGTTGCAATTTTTGAAAGAATAAAACTTCCTGAATCAGAATTTGAAATGTTTTTTTTGGAATGGGAAATCCCAAATGAGAAAGAGACTTTACAGGAATATGCTAAACGGATGACTCTGAATATTGTACATGAAAATCCAGTTTTGATAGGAGTTTCTTTTGGGGGTATTTTGGTGCAGGAAATGGCGGATTTTATTTCGGTACGCAAAATCATAATTATTTCCAGTGTAAAGAGTAATCTGGAATTTCCTAAAAGAATGACTTTGGCCAAAAGTACGAAAGCGTATAAACTGATTCCAATGAGTTTGGTTCAGAATATAGAAAGCCTTGCTAAATTTTCATTTGGAAAAAAAGTAAATGAAAGGCTTAAATTGTATGAAAAGTTTCTTTCTGTAAGAAATAAGCGCTATTTGGATTGGGCAATTGAGCAGGTGATTTTATGGGAAAGAAAAGTTGTTAATGCTGATGTAGTCCACATTCATGGAGATGCTGATGATGTTTTTCCTGTTAAATATATTAAAGGCTGCATTGTTGTTACAGGAGGAACTCATGCTATGATTCTTAATAAATACAGATGGTTAAATGCTAATATACCTAAGATTATTTTAGGAAACGAGGAAAAGAAAGTAGCTTCTTTAAATCTAAATTACTAGTTTGTGGTAAAGCCTTTGTTTTTAGGTATTGCATTAACAAGGTTTTCATTAATGTCTTTGCTGAAGTAATTGTAGCTGGTTATAATCGCTTCTTTTATAGGAGTTTTTAATTTTATTTTATTCTCAAAATGTTTAACGTTGACAACATTTTTATTTTCATCAATGAATATAGAAGTAGGAAAACCTAGTGTGTGCTTGATAGTGGAAACTATATGTGAGTCTTTGGAGTAATATTCATTTGCATAGCAAACCTTTATATAATCGTTGAATTTGTTGGCGATGTTTTTTAAATCATTTTTTTTGTCCCAAAAGACTACAATGAACTGCATATCATTACGGTGTTCTTTACCAAGTATATTCAGCGCAGGAATTTCACCTTTTGGAATTACACACCATGAAGCGTAGGTAATAATAAATATAGGTTTGTTGATTCGATTGATTTTTACGTTTTTTTCTTTGTAAACTTTAAGATTGAAATCATCGAATTTTGTTCCAATGAGTTTTGTTTTTACTAAAGAATCAAAAAGTTTTTTACCTTCCTTAATATCGTTGTTTTCATAGGCTTTGTTGGATGCCTTTTTGTAAGGTTTAATATTTTCCTTAATTGCATCGCTGAAATATACAATTGTATCTTGGCCGTATGAGGAATACAGATTAAGTACAAATAATAAAGTAAGTAATGTCTTACGCATAAGGTATTGGTATTTAGGTAACTAACAAAAATAGAAATGTTTATAACATTTTGATAACTTTACCGATTAAAGATAAATAAATCCGTTTAAATGGATTATAAGGTATAAAAAAAGCGTTCTAAATTCAATTAGAACGCTTCTTTGTGAAAAAAATTGTAAATTATATTTTTTTCATCTGCTCTTTCATCATAGTGATTTGCTCCTTAAGCATGTTTTGTTTATCCAGCTTTTTTGCTTCGTTTAATAAAGTAGTGGCTTCAAGTTTTCTTCTGCGGGACATTGCAACTCCCGCCAGATTTAATTTGGCAACAGCCAAATCCATATCCATAGACAGACCAAGTTCGATTGCTTTTTTGAAATATTTCTCAGCTTGATTGATGTTTGTCTGCGAAAGCATGATTCCATGTAAGTAATTGAAATATCCCTGCTGTTTTCTAACTAGGGCAGTTTCTGGATTTTTGATATAAGCTAACCATTTTTTAGCTCCTTCGAAGTCTTGTTTCCTCAGTTTTAAGAAAGCCAGTAAAATAAATTCGTTTTTGAAATATAAAAAAATAGGGATTCCGGATAATAAAATGAGGAAAATACCGTTTCCTATATTGCTCTCAGTAAATTGCCAGATACCAGTGATTATAATAAGTCCAGCGATAATAAATTTAATATTTTTGTGAAACATAATGTATAAAGATTTAAGGTTGCAAAGATAGTAAAAGGAATTAAAAATATTTTTTAAAAACTGCTTGCCAGAAAAAAAAGTCTTTGTATATTTGCACTCGGTTTTAGAATAACGGTTATTCAAAAATAAACAGACACTTAATTAAGATTTTAAATATACAAAGCAATGAGCAAAAGAACGTTTCAACCATCGAAAAGAAAAAGAAGAAATAAACACGGATTTATGGATAGAATGGCTTCTGCTAATGGAAGAAAAGTTCTAGCGCGTAGAAGAGCTAAAGGAAGACATAAATTGACTGTTTCTAGCGAACCTAGACACAAAAAATAATGTTTGAATAAACATCTATAAGGCGTTACTTTTTTTAGTATCGCCTTTTTTTATACCCAAGCGGTACTGCAGTTAAAAAGTTTGATATTTGATTTTTTCCTAACAAATTTCAAATTCTAAGTGATAAAAGTATAACTACAATAATAAGAAAAATGCCAAAAGACACATCCATTAAGTCCGTTTTAATAATAGGTTCAGGTCCGATTGTAATTGGTCAAGCATGCGAATTTGATTATGCTGGATCACAATCTGCCCGTTCGATCCGTGAAGAGGGAATTGAAGTAATTTTAATTAACTCCAATCCAGCTACAATTATGACAGATCCTTCAATGGCGGATCATGTTTATTTAAAGCCCTTAACGACAAAATCAATTATTGAAATTCTAAAAGCACATCCTCAAATTGATGCCGTTTTGCCAACAATGGGAGGACAAACAGCTTTGAATTTATGTTTGGAAGCTGATGAAAAAGGAATTTGGCAGGATTTCGGAGTAAGATTAATAGGTGTTGATGTAAATGCCATCAATATTACTGAAGACAGAGAGCAGTTTAAACAATTGCTTCAAAAAATAAATGTTCCTACTGCACCTGCAAAAACTGCTACTTCTTTCTTAGAAGGAAAAGAAATTGCACAGGAATTTGGTTTTCCATTAGTAATTCGTCCTTCTTTTACTCTTGGAGGAACTGGAGCGGCTTTTGTACATACCAAAGAGGAATTTGACGAAAAACTTACTTACGGATTAGAAATGTCACCTATTCACGAAGTTTTGATTGACAAAGCTTTGATAGGATGGAAAGAATACGAACTTGAGCTGTTGAGAGATAAAAACGACAATGTTGTGATTATCTGTTCTATCGAAAACATGGATCCAATGGGAATCCACACTGGAGATTCGATTACTGTAGCACCTGCTATGACTTTATCGGATACAACATTTCAAAAATTACGTGATTACGCTATCTTGATGATGCGCAGCATTGGAAACTTTGCAGGAGGCTGTAATGTGCAGTTCGCCGTTTCCCCAGATGAAAAAGAAGATATCGTTGCAATCGAAATCAATCCGCGTGTATCTCGTTCATCTGCTTTGGCTTCAAAAGCAACAGGTTATCCAATTGCAAAAATTGCTTCTAAACTAGCTTTAGGATATAACCTTGATGAACTGCAGAACCAAATTACAAAATCTACTTCAGCTTTATTCGAGCCGACTTTGGATTATGTAATTGTAAAAATACCACGTTGGAACTTTGATAAATTTGAAGGAGCTGATAGAACTTTGGGACTTCAAATGAAATCGGTAGGTGAGGTAATGGGAATTGGACGTTCGTTCCAAGAGGCTTTACACAAAGCTACTCAATCATTAGAAATCAAAAGAAATGGTCTTGGTGCAGATGGAAAAGGATATACAAACTACGAGCAAATTATCGAGAAACTGACTTTTGCTAGCTGGGATCGTGTTTTTGTGATTTATGATGCTATCGCAATGGGAATTCCATTGAGCCGTATTCATGAAATTACTAAAATAGATATGTGGTTCTTGAAACAATATGAAGAGCTTTATGTTTTAGAAAAAGAAATTTCTAATTATACAGTACAATCTTTACCTAAAGAATTATTGCTTGAAGCGAAACAAAAAGGATTCGCTGACAGACAGATTGCACACATGATGGGGGCTAAGGAGAGTGAAGTGCATTCTTTGCGTATGATAATGAATATTAACCGTGTATTTAAACTGGTTGATACTTGTGCTGCAGAGTTTCAAGCCAAAACACCTTATTATTACTCTACTTTTGAAGCTGAAATTGAAAAAGCTAGCGGAGAACGTTATGTAGATAATGAAAGTATTGTAACTGATAAAAAGAAAATAGTAGTTCTAGGTTCAGGACCAAATCGTATTGGACAAGGAATCGAGTTTGATTATTCTTGTGTACATGGGGTTCTTGCTGCAAAAGAATGCGGTTATGAGACTATCATGATCAACTGTAATCCTGAAACGGTTTCGACTGATTTTGATACAGCTGATAAATTGTATTTTGAGCCAGTATTCTGGGAACATATTTACGATATCATCCAGCACGAAAAACCAGAAGGTGTTATCGTGCAATTAGGAGGACAAACTGCCTTGAAATTGGCCGAAAAATTGTCTAAATATGGAGTGAAAATTATAGGGACAAGTTTTGATGCTTTGGATTTAGCCGAAGACAGAGGACGTTTCTCTGATTTATTAACAGAATTACACATTCCTTTCCCTCAATTTGGAATTGCTGAAACGGCTGACGAAGCTTCAGCTTTAGCAGATACTTTAGACTTCCCATTATTGATTCGTCCTTCTTATGTGTTAGGTGGTCAGGGAATGAAAATCGTAATCAACAAGAAAGAATTAGAAGAGCACGTAATCAATTTATTAAAACAGATTCCAGGTAATAAATTGCTTTTAGATCATTATCTGGCAGGAGCAATCGAAGCCGAAGCTGATGCAATTTGCGATGCGGACGGTAATGTGTATATCATAGGAATTATGGAGCATATCGAACCTTGCGGAGTACATTCGGGAGATAGTAATGCTACTTTGCCACCGTTTAACTTGGGTGAATTTGTGATGCAGCAAATCAAAGATCATACTTTTAAAATTGCTAAAGCTTTAAAAACTGTTGGTTTGATTAATATTCAGTTTGCGATCAAAGACGATACAGTTTATATTATTGAAGCGAACCCAAGAGCTTCTCGTACGGTTCCATTTATTGCAAAAGCTTATGGAGAGCCATATGTAAACTATGCTACCAAAGTAATGTTAGGACATAATAAAGTAACTGACTTTACTTTCAATCCACAATTGAAAGGATACGCGATTAAACAACCAGTTTTCTCTTTCAGCAAATTCCAAAATGTGAACAAAGCATTAGGGCCAGAAATGAAATCAACAGGAGAAAGCATCTTGTTTATCGATGACTTGAAAGACGACCAATTCTACGAATTGTACTCTAGAAGAAAAATGTATTTGAGTAAGTAAAACCTCAAATCCTGATAATAAAAAAAAGCTCCATAATTTATGGAGTTTTTTTTTATGTTTTAGTGACGATGTGTTATTTGTATTTTGAAAAAATTCCAGAATCTGTAGCCGTCCAAAAACAGCATTTTTGACCACTTGCTTTCAGAGCATTATTTGCCCAAGTATTACAAGTATGAAATAAGCTATAGCTTCCATTTGCTTCATAAAAAGCATCTGTCTTTCCGTAATTTGCATCAGTTTTTATGTTTAAGAAATTACCAGAGGCATCCTTTTGAAAACTTTTGTCAATATATTTTATTAAGCGGTCGTATTGTTCTTTGCTTATCATCATTTTTTTGCAATCATCACCTTCGGTCATTTTTTTGTAATAGGTTGCATGAATTGCCGAAGTGCTTAAACCCGTGGTTGCTTTTAATGCAACCGAAGCTTTTAAATCTGACCATTCGGGAGTTTCCAGATAAAAACCTTTATCACCCCAGCCCATAGACAAATATTTATAAGTGGAATCTGCAGCTTTAGTGTTTTGGAATTGGATCTGTTTACTCCAATCAATCTGATCATTTTTTGTAGGCATTACAATATCAGTATGAACGCCATTGGTCAAAATATAAACTTCGACTTCAGGTTTTGTGTCTGGTTCTTGATTTACTGTGATTTTAGAAAGGGAGAATACTGCTAATATGTATAGAAATATAAATCCAAAGAATGCTAAAAATATTTTGAGAGTAATTTTTAATGTTTTTTTCAATGAAAGTCGTTTTATGATTTATTTATTAGGATTGTCCAGATGCAAAAATAAATAAATTAGCATCTCATCAAAATAAAACACAATAGATTATTAAGTATAATCTTTCGTGGGTTATTTTTAAAAGATGTTTCAAAAACGAGTTGACTTTTTATGTCAGTTCAAAAACGATTCTTTAGGTAGAATAAGTATTTGCAATTTCTTCAATCGGTTTTAGTATTGTTGCTTTAGCTATGAGGTTCTTTTCGATACTAAGCAATATTTTCTAATCCGCCAGGGAAAGGGCGGTAGGCGTAATAATGTAAAACTTCTTCGATAGCCATTTTTAAAGCTTCATTTATCGGAAGCAGGATTGTTGCCAGTCTGTGATCTATAGTTGAAAGGCGCATATAATAATCGGAGAAAATAGGAACATAAAGGCCTTTGCTGATAGCTTCTTCGGTATTGTTGTAGCTTTCCTGCTGATTCTCTTTTATGATTTTGCAGGTGTTCAACCGCAGTTTGCCATATTTGTCTTTACTGGCAGCATATCCAAAAAGCCTGCAGATTAATCCTCGATATTTGTAATTAGAGCATCTGCCTTTTGTATTGTCCACAATAGAAAGGGATTGGTATAAATGACAAAAAGTATTAGTTTTGGAATTGAGTTCTTCTAGAGTGATTTCGGCTTTGCCATTTAAAAATAAATAAAACGCCCACGGTAAAAATTCCAGAGGCGAAGCATCAATAGTAGGTTTTGAACAGCACTGACCACAGCCGTTATTGCAATGCAAATTAGTTTCAGATTTGAAATTAGTTATTTCATTCTCGAGACGATCAAATAATTCTTCAACCAATTGAACTTTGTGCTCTATAGACATTATTTTTTGTCTAATGTACGCTATTAAAAACCGTTAGGAGCGTAATTTGATTTTACTTGCGGTTTTTCGGATTATTTATTTTTGAAAGATAAACAGTTAAATATATTGCATTAAAAAAGACAGTTACAATTTGGGCGTGACCCTCCGTAAAAAAAACTACGGGTCGGGCTTTCCGTTCCCGCTTTTTTTTCTTCATCAATTGCCTCGTGTTCAGACCCGAGGCAATTGATGAAGAAAAAAGAGCTCCACTTTAATCCCTCACGCAAGCAGCTACAATAAAGAAAATTGGGTATAATCCAAAACTGTAAATTATAAAATTTAGTTTTAATTCTTAATCACTTTGAATGTTTTCTCTGTAGTTCCATAAGTAACAACTGCTGTGTAAATTCCAGTGGCTAGATTATTGTCAATCTCAATATTTTGATTGGTATAAAAATCATTGCTGGAAAAGCAGACAACTCCTTTCATATCAATTATTTTAAGCTGAATAGATTCAGTAGTTGGGGATTTTATTTGGATTTTTGTCTGGGATGTAAATGGATTTGGATAGAAAAACACGGCATTATTTCCTGTGGTTTTATCTGGTATTCCAAGAGTACTTTCATCAACAGTATCTATATAATTGAAGTTGAAACTTGATTTGTAGTGGATTTTGATGTAATTTTCACCTTGTGGCAGGTTTATTCCAGTAACGATTTTATCAGTGTAGATTTGCAAACCTCCAGTAGCTTCAAAAGTTTCTTCTGCTTTTATAATCACACCATTTATACTAATATCAAATATGCCTTTATTTACTGAAGCAACTCTGAAAGTCATTTGGTATGAACCATTTTTTGCTACATTGATCATGTATTCGCCCCAATCACCATTGTTAGTAAAACATACATTTTGAGAAGTGCCGCCATCAGTTGTGTTTTGCAACCCAGTTCCTCTGCGGCGGTAATGTTTGTTAGCAGTAATTCGGCCTGGGACATTCATTTTTTTAGTGTTATAAGGAACGTTGAGATAGGTAGTTCCTATAGGCCTGATTGTTCCGCTGGATGCGCCAAGCAATTGTCCTTCCAGCATATCTGTCCAGTTTGCAGGAACTCTGCAAGTAAACCAAGAGTAACGATAGATGTCAGGATCATCTTCAAAAGCGGTTACAATTTGTTTCATGAAATTAGTTTTCTCTGTGGAAGATTGTACCATTCTGTTGGCAAATTCGGTTACCCAAATTGGGATGTTGTATTTTTTTAATAACGAAGTAACTCCAACAATATCTCCTGCAGTTGCATCATAGGTGTGAAAAGAAATATAATCTACTTTGCAGGTTGGGCAAAGACGAAAAAACTCATCATGCCAAGCAATTGGACTCGAATATCCTCCATAGTTGGAAGGTCCATTATAAGCTGGAGAAGCACTTACGATTTCTAAACCTTTTGATACTGCAATTTTTTCGATATTTGGCCAGTCATTTACGGCTTCCTGCGGCGTTAATCTTGCTCCATCATTAAAATTAGGTTCATTAAAGGCTAATAAATATTTGGCTCTAGGTTTTATAGTAGCAATAAAAGCATCTGGATTGTCAATTTTGCCCCATGCCATTGGTACAAATTCTACTCCCAGAGTTTCATAATCGGCGTTAATTGCAGATTCGGGTGTGGGCGACCAATTGTACCACCAGGAAACACCAGGCTTTAAAGCATTCATGTCTGCAACAGAATGATGACCATAAGCTACCCCTCTTTTTGGGCTTACTTGTGCATGGCAATTGTTGTAAAATAAGGTACTGATTACTACAATTATATAGATTATTATTTTAAGCATAAAGCGTTTAGTATTTTGTTAAAAAGGGATATTTCAAAAGTACTTTAAACACAAACTTTTTGTAAAATAAAAATCTTATCAAAAACACATCAGACTTGCTTTAAAGTTCATTTGATTTTGTTCAGTATTTGCTAAAAGAATGGCTTTAAGCAGGTTTCTATGCTTAATAACTGAAAACATTTCTTTACTTTTGTGCCAACCAAAATTTGAACTATGTACAAGATTTTTATACGCCCTATTCTTTTTTGTTTTGATCCGGAAAAAGTGCATTATTTTACTTTTTCATTAATTAGAATAGTTTCAAAAATTCCAGGATTTCCATCTTTATTTCGATTTTTATATCAAGTAAATGACAAAAGATTAGAAACAGAAGTTTTTGGATTAAAGTTTAAAAATCCGGTAGGTTTAGCTGCTGGTTTTGATAAAGATGCTACCTTGTATAATGAGCTTTCTAATTTTGGTTTTGGTTCTATTGAAATTGGGACTTTAACTCCAAAAGCACAGCCTGGTAATGATAAAAAACGTTTATTTCGTTTGAAAGAAGATTCGGCAATTATTAACAGAATGGGGTTTAATAATGGCGGAGTTCTTGATGCAGTTGAGCGTTTAAAGAAAAATAAAGACGTTTTAATAGGCGGAAATATTGGAAAAAATAAAGTAACCCTAAACGAAGAAGCAACGGCTGATTATGAAGTTTGCTTTGATGCATTATTCGATCATGTTGACTATTTTGTTGTCAATGTAAGTTCGCCAAACACTCCTAACCTTAGAGCATTGCAGGAGAAAGAACCTCTTACTCAATTACTGCAGACTTTACAGAATAAGAATTTGGCAAAGCCAAAACAAAAGCCTGTATTGCTTAAAATTGCTCCAGATCTTACAGATGAACAATTATTGGATATTATAGATATAGTAAAGGAAACAAAGATTGCAGGTGTAATTGCAACCAATACAACCATTTCTCGCAAGGCATTAAAGTCTTGTGATCAAACCGAAACAGGTGGTCTTTCAGGTAAACCGTTAACATCAAGATCTACCGAAGTGATTCGTTTTCTCTCTGAAAAAAGTAATAAAGCATTTCCAATTATTGGAGTAGGAGGAATACATTCTGCCGAAGATGCTTTAGAAAAATTAGAAGCGGGTGCTAGTCTTCTTCAATTGTATACTGGTTTTATCTATGAAGGACCGGCATTGGTTAAGGAAATAAATAAAGCGATTTTAGCAAAAAAATAACTTGGATAGCGATTTTCTTTCTGTGTAACTCAAAACCTTTTTATATATTTGAAACCCACATAAAAAAAGGTTTTTCTTCCGATGAGATGAAAAAGCGTTTTCCTGACAACCAAAATTTAAATACTTTTTCGGAAGAAAGTTATGGAGGCTATAAAAATTATCGAATGTCCGCGAGATGCTATGCAAGGTATAAAAGCCTTTATTCCCACTGAAAGAAAGGCCGCTTATATACAGGCTTTGCTAAGAGTTGGTTTTGACAGCATTGATTTTGGAAGCTTTGTTTCGGCGAAAGCCATACCTCAAATGCGTGATACTGCCGAAGTTTTGGAACTTCTTGATTTATCCAAAACAAAAAGCAAATTATTGGCTATTATTGCCAATGTTCAAGGTGCCGCTTTAGCTTCACAATATAGTGCAATTCAATATTTGGGATTCCCTTTTTCGATTTCAGAAAATTTTCAGATGCGGAATACTCATAAAACAATAGCCGAATCTTTGATAGCGTTGGATGAGATTTTAAATATAGCACACAAAACGAACAAAGAAGCTATTGCTTACCTTTCTATGGGATTTGGAAATCCTTACGGAGATCCATGGAATGTTGAAATTGTAGCCCAATGGACCGAAAAATTAGCTGGGATGGGTGTGAAAATTCTATCCCTTTCTGACACAGTCGGAAGTTCTACTCCTGAGGTGATTGAATATTTATTTTCTAATTTAATTTCGCAATATCCTCAAATTGAGTTTGGAGCACATCTTCACACAACACCCGATAAATGGCTTGAAAAAATTGATGCTGCTTATAAGGGAGGATGCCGCCGTTATGATGGAGCAATTCAGGGATTTGGAGGCTGTCCTATGGCTTCTGATAATCTGACTGGAAATATGCCTACTGAGAAATTACTTTCCTATTTTACAGTTCAAAAAGAAAATACCAACTGCAGTCCAATGAGTTTTGAAAGTGTTTATAATGAGGCTTCTAAGCTATTTGGTGAATTTCATTGATAAAGGTTAATTTTTATAATTAAGTGTTTGATAATTATAGGTTTTAAGTTTTTTGGAGTACTTTAGTATTTGTAATATTATTAGAGTCAGCTATACTGCTATTAAAATCTGCAATTATGAGATTTACTTTTTTTAAAATAATTATTTTAATAACCTTTTTGGGAAGTTGTTTTTCTTCATGTAGCAGTGACTTGGACTTTGAACAGGCAAATAACTTTAATACACAGCCTGTAGTTACAACCAATCTTGCTTATATTAAAGCAAATGCTTCAGATTTTATTTCAAACGGAGCAGAATCCCCACTTTTATCTTTTACCTCCAATGTTAATTTTTTGAATACTTCTTTTGTTGAAGAAGATTTGGTTAAAACTGAATTATACTTTAGAATTAAAAATACAATTAATAGGTCTTTTATTTTTAACATCGTTTTTATAGACAGCGATGGATTGCCTGTTTATAATTTAATAATGGATGTTCCTGCGGGTAATGGAACAGAAGTTATTGTAAAAGAAACAGAAATCTTTACTGCAGCTAATATTGATATATTGAAGAATACCAGCCAGATGAATTTCTCTATTTTGATGCTCAATGGTACTCCGGTTTCAGAGGAAACGCCGGGCAGAATAGAATTGAGTTCAAGTATAACCGCTTATTTCGATATCAAATGAGAAAAACAATTGCCTTTTTGAGCTTCTTTTTCTCTTTTTACAGTTTTTCTCAGAACAAAGAGATTTTGTATAATTTCACTCCTCAGCCACAAAGTTTATTGACTAACCCTGGCGCAGATGTAAAATATAAATGGTTTTTTGGCGTGCCTTTGTTATCTGGTATTTCGGCTAATGTGGGTTCGACAGGATTTGATGCTTACAGTTTATTTGCAGATGATGGTGTGGATTTTTCTACCAAAGTTAAGAATACAGTTGCTTCAACCAATAGTAACGATTATGTGACTGCCAATCAGCAACTCGAAATATTTACCGCTGGATTTCGGGTAGGAGGAGAGCAAAGCAAATCCTACGTCTCTTTTGGAATGTATCAGGAACTGGATTCCTTTATTTATATCCCAACTGATTTGGCAATATTGTCTTTGTATGGTAACAAGGATTATATAGGAAAGTCCTTTGATTTGGGTGATTTGAATGTGAAAGCTGAGCTTTTATCAGTTTTTCATGTTGGATTTAATAAACAATTGAATGACAAGCTTATTCTTGGAGCTCGGGCAAAAATTTATTCCAGTATTTTTAACGGAACATCAACGCATAACTCAGGTTATTTTGTCACTGCTCAAGACGAAAATTTGATTTATAATCAGTCAATATGGTCTAATCTGGAACTAAATACATCAGGAATAGCTAAATATTTAGATGAGAATTATGATGGGGATATTGCCAGTGATATGAAGGATGATATTACCAAAAGAGCTTTTTTTGGTGGAAATCTAGGGTTAGGATTAGACTTAGGACTTACGTATTATCCCAAAAGGAATATACAGCTAACCGCCAGTTTAGTAGATATAGGCTACATTAGCCATTCCAAAGATGTTGAAACTTATACCTTAAAAGGAGAATATAATTTTAAAGGAGTAATTACTGATTTCAATTCGGAAGGAACTGTAGGAGATGCATACGAAGACTTTAAAGAAGCGATTCCTTTAGATACATTGTATCATAAATATACAACAATGCGTCCTCTGAAGTTTTATTCTTCATTTCAATATTCATTTGAAGAAGACAGATCGGAAGAATGTAATTGTACCGTTGATGAGGATTCATGGTATCGAAGTGCATTAGGATTGCAGTTATTTGTAATGACTACTCCAAGAGAACCTATGCTGGCTCTGACCGGATATTACAGAAGAAGAATCCTTGAAGGATTACAAATGAAAGCGACTTATACTGTCGATTCGTATTCTGCTAAAAACATAGGATTAGGACTGACGACCAAAATTGGTGTTGTTAATTTTTATGCTATGGCCGATAATCTTTTGTTATACAAAGACATTTCTAAAGCAAATTCGCTCACGTTTCAGATAGGATTTAATATTATTTCGGGAGGAAGCAATAAATAAGCAGTGTTTTATTTTTTTGTATTTTTTCTTCTAAAAAGTTTAAAAATTTCAATCCAAAATACAGATACAAATCCAATTAGAGTACTAAGCCCTATTTGTGAAAAAGTAATGGTTTCAAACAGGAAAAAAGTTCTAAAGATAGGAACAATTAATAAAGAAGCCGTTATTAACAGTGTTAATCCAATAATGAGCGGAACTAAATTGTTTTTGTATTTTAATGTAGTAAATATCGAATAATAGAAAGAACGATTAGCAAGCGTTAGGAAGATATTGGCCGATATCAATGTTAGAAAAATCATAGTTCGTGTAAGTGGTTCTGAAAATTCATTCTTTATGCTGTATTGGTAAACAAATAATAGACCAAGCGTAATTACAAGTCCTTGTACAATACTAATCGTAATTTCTTTTAGATTGAAAAAAGTATTGGTAAAAGGACGTGGCTTTTGTTTCATTAAATTAGGTTCCATTGGTTCATTCTCATAAATAATGGAACAAGTAGGTCCCATTATGATTTCCAGAAAAATAATATGAACGGGTGAAAAAATATTGGGATAAATCCATCCTAAAACCAATGGGATGAACACAATCATGATAATAGGAATGTGAATGGATATAATGTACTGAATCGCTTTTTTTAAATTGATATAAATTTTTCGTCCCATGGCTATGGCTTCTGTCATTTTAGAGAAATCATCATCAATCAAGATTAAATTGGCTGCTTGTTTGGCAATTTCAGTTCCTTTTTTCCCCATTGCAATACCAATATGAGCCGATTTTAATGCAGGACCGTCATTTACTCCATCACCTGTCATGGCTACTATTTGGTTGTTTTCTTTTAAAGCTTTTATGATTTTTAATTTGGCTTCGGGAAACATTCGTGTAAAAATAGAAGTCTCCATAACTTTTTCTTTCAAAGTGGCATCATCCATTGTCATTAGTTCGTCTCCGTTTAGAATTTTTTCAGAGTTTTTAAAACCAATTTGATTAGCAATGGTCGCCGTTGTTAAGGCATTATCTCCAGTAACGATTTTTACTTGAATTCCGGCTGCGTAAAAAGTCTCGAAAACTTCTTTAATATTCGCTTTTGGAGGATCATAAAAAGCAACAAGCCCTTTAAAATCAAACAAAAATTCTTGCTGGGTTTTTGGATAATCACTTCCTGAAAAATTGGCTATGCCTACACCTAAAACGCGATACCCTTTTTCAGCCATCGATTGCATGGCTTTTAGGATCTGATTGGTTTGTTTTTCGGATAAAGCGGAACAAGCAATTAAGGCTTCGGGAGCACCTTTGGCGGCTATGATTCGGTCTCCTTTTTTGTTTTCAAAAATATGAGTCATCATAGGCGGTTTTCCGCTTAAAGGATATTCGTGCACCATCGAGTAATTAGGGCGTTCATCAGTGATTTCCATTTTTGCGTAAGCATCGTGCAGCGCCATTTCCATAGCATCAAAAGGAATGGGTTCGCTGGACCACATCGAAAGACTTAATAACTCCTCTTCATCTGTATTTAATTGAGTTTTATTTTTCTCATTGACATTGTTATTGGGATTGTCATTGATAGAATCAGTTTCTAATAAATACCATTGTGCCAGACTCATTTTGTTTTCAGTAATAGTTCCTGTTTTGTCTGTACAGATTACAGTGGCACTTCCCAGTGTTTCTACAGTTTTTGTTTGTTTGACGATGATCCCCATTTTTATTAACCGCCAGGCGCCCAGAGCCATAAATGTGGCAAAAGCTACCGGAATTTCTTCTGGAATAATACTCATTGCAAGAGTTAATGCTTTTAACAGACTGTCTAAAATAATTTTTGAATTATAGTAATTGATTCCCCAAACAAGAAGAAAAACCACTAAACCAATAAGAGACATTTTGGTAACAAAATTTCCAATCTGAATTTGCAGAGGTGTCTTTTCTTCGGCTATATCGTCCAGACTTTTTCCGATTTTGCCTAATTGAGTTTGGCTTCCAATTGCGGTTACTTTGCAGATAGCCAACCCAGAGGCAACAATTGTTCCTTGAAAAACTTGATTATTTTCGTTTTTTTCATTTTTAAAAACTGCCAAAGATTCTCCTGTGATTATCGATTCGTTTGCTGAAAAATCATTCGACTGAATGATAATACCATCAGCAGGAATAAAAGTTCCTTCTTCACATTGAATACAATCACCCAAAACAATTTCTTCGGAAGGAATTTCTATCAGTTCACCATCTCGAATGACTTTGCTTTTGGGCTGTGTTAATTTATGCAGAGCCTCAATGGCATTCCTGCTCTTCGATTCCTGATAAAGTGAAATAGTCGATACTAATAAAATTGCGACAGCCATAAATATCCCGTTAGCAAAATCGGCAGTTATAAAATAAATACTCGCAGCGGTAAGCAATAATAAGAACATAGGTTCTTTTATCATTTCAATTATCGAAGAAAGTAAGTTGTTTTTCTTTTGGTGTTCTATGGAATTTAAGCCGTTTTTGGTTCTGGATTGTTCAACTTCAATTTTGTTTAATCCTGAAATAGAGTCGTTTTTTGCTGACATAATTGCGAAGTGTAGTTATAAAAAAAATAAGACTTTAACTTATTTTCAACATGCAATTTAAAAATAAAAAAAAGGAGTAAAGTGTTTTTTAGCTTAAGATTGTCTATATTTGCACGCAATTCAACTACAAATTGCAACATGAAAGCACACGACTCTAAGATTATCGGCGAAGGTTTAACTTACGATGATGTATTATTAGTTCCTAATTACTCAAATGTTCTTCCTCGCGAAGTGAGTATTCAATCTAAATTTTCCAGAAATATTACACTTAATGTTCCTATTGTATCTGCAGCTATGGATACAGTTACCGAAAGTTCTATGGCAATCGCTATGGCACAAGAAGGCGGAATAGGTGTTTTGCATAAAAACATGACTATCGAACAGCAGGCTGCCAAAGTACGTAAAGTAAAACGCGCTGAGTCTGGGATGATTATCGATCCTGTTACTTTATTACTGAATTCAACCGTTGCCGATGCAAAAGCGGCTATGAGAGAATACGGTATTGGCGGTATTCCAATCGTTGATGAAAATAGAATTTTAAAAGGAATTGTTACCAACAGGGATTTACGTTTTGAAAAAAATGGAGCAAGACCTATTGTTGAGGTAATGACCAGCCAAAATTTAGTAACTGTTGCCGAGGGAACATCATTAGAACAAGCTGAGGTAGTATTGCAAGGTCACAAAATTGAAAAACTGCCAGTAGTAAATGATAAAAAGGAGTTGGTTGGTTTGATCACGTTTAGAGACATTACAAAACTTACCCAGAAACCAAACGCTAATAAAGATAAATTTGGCCGATTGAGAGTAGCTGCCGCTTTGGGTGTTACTGCTGATGCTGTTGATAGAGCTACAGCTTTGGTAAACGCTGGTGTAGATGCTGTAATTATCGACACAGCTCACGGACATACCAAAGGTGTGGTGGATGTATTGAAAGCAGTGAAAGCTAAATTCCCAAATCTTGACGTAATCGTTGGTAATATTGCCACTCCAGAAGCTGCCTTATATTTGGTGGAAAATGGTGCCGATGGTGTAAAAGTAGGAATAGGACCTGGTTCTATTTGTACTACTAGAATCGTTGCAGGTGTTGGTTTTCCTCAATTTTCGGCTGTACTTGAAGTTGCTGATGCTATAAAAGGAACAGGAGTTCCAGTAATCGCCGATGGCGGAATCCGTTACACTGGAGATATTCCTAAAGCCATTGCTGCAGGTGCTGATTGTGTGATGCTAGGTTCTTTATTAGCTGGAACAATGGAATCTCCGGGAGAGACTATTATTTTTGAAGGAAGAAAGTTCAAATCTTATAGAGGAATGGGTTCTGTTGAAGCTATGCAGGAAGGATCGAAAGACCGTTACTTCCAAGATGTGGAAGACGATGTTAAGAAACTGGTTCCAGAAGGAATTGTTGGACGTGTGCCTTATAAAGGAGAATTGAACGAAAGCATGCAGCAATTCGTTGGCGGACTTCGTGCAGGTATGGGATACTGCGGTTCTAAGGATATTGCAACTTTACAAGATACAGGTCGTTTTGTTCGTATCACTGCTAGTGGTATCAACGAAAGTCACCCACACAACGTAACTATTACAAAAGAAGCTCCGAATTATTCGAGATAAAATAAGGCGAAAGCCTAAAAGACAAAAGGTGCAGGATTCAGTTCTTGCACCTTTTTTGTTTTATAACTATTGATGTTTTTTGGGCGTGACCCTTCGTGAAAAACTACGGGTCGGGCTTTCCGTTCCCGCTTTTTTTTATCCCTTAAAAAAAGGGATAAAAAAAGAGCTCCACTGCAATCCCAATGTCATTAAGTTAAGGAAATAAAGTCATCGTTTTGTCATTCCGAAGAATGAGGAATCTCACTAGTGACTCACGTTATGTGATTTCTCCTTCGTCGAAATGACATGAAAAACGCTTAACTTAATGACATTGACTGTAATCCCTTACGCAGAGTAGCTTTGAACAATTAAATCAATTATTTTTTCAGGATTCCTTTGTCCACACTTTCGTTAATTAAATTTTCTGCATAGTTCCAAATCGTTGCTGAACCGTCTTTAATTACCTTTTTCTTGTCGTAAACTTTTTGATACGGAACATTATATTCTGCCCATGTGCCGCCGTTGTTTGATGTATTTTGTAATAGTGGTTCAAACCTATCCATCGATTTTGCAAATTTTGCTTCATCTGTAATTCCATCTTCGAATTCCTGCCAAACTGCAATAAATTCTGCTGCTTGTTCTGTTGGCAGAAGTCCGAAAATCCGTTTTGCAGCAATAAGCTCTTCATCTGTATTTGTGTGGTTTTTTGTAGTGTCGTAAAGAAAAACATCGCCAGCATCAATTTCTACAATGTCATGGATTAAAACCATTTTCAAAACTTTAAGAACGTCAATTGGTTTGTCCGAATGTTCCGCTAATACAATTGTCATCATTGCTAAATGCCAACTATGCTCAGCGTCATTTTCACATCTGTCGCTGTTGAATAATTTAGTTTTACGCTGAATGTATTTCAGCTTGTCAATCTCTTTTATGAAACTTACCTGTTTTAATAAATTGTCGGTTTTCATTGATTTATAAATTTTGAGATGTTTTTTTTATTTTGAAATTCTTTAATATTATATTGACCTCGGAGAGGTCAAATGTTTATAGAAATAATGTTTCAATTTTCACAACGACCCCAGACGGGTCGTATATTCCCTAACATAATACAACCCCGCTGGGGTTGGTGGTTTGTGATATCTTGGTATCTATAAACATTGAAATCCGCTGGATTTCCTTAACTTAATGACATTTAGCTCGCACTAGCTGGGTAGTTTTTTATTCTACTATTGCTTATGGAGATTCATTTCCGTATTGAGTGATGAAAATTAATTCTTCTTTGTTATACTTTTTACAACTTTTATTGTACTTTTTAATTTCGGTAAAAAGCTGTGTTTCAATCTTGCTCAATTGATCAATTAACAATAGTGTCTCTTTTTTGATTTTTAGTTTATTATCAAATTCTAAATTAACTAAAGTATGAGTTAGAGATGTTGTTAATTTTGCATTTTTTTCTTTTATTAAATCAACATTGTTTTTACTTAGAATTTTGTTTTCACATACAAGTTTTAATTCTTTTGCATAAAGTTTAGTGTTTTTTAATTCGACTTTATCAATCGTTTTTGATTTCTGGAGTTCTTTAGTTAATGCTAAAGTAATTTCAGTTCGTAAAATCAATTGTTGGTTTACCATTTTCCAATTTTTATTAATTTCCAAACTATCTTGGGCAAATACATTAGCACCATGTGTTAAACATAAAATAAAAATTAGAATAGCTTTTTTCATATTGTTCATTTTCAGTTTTCTGTGCGAAAAATATCTGCCAACGTTCTGGTACGACAGCGGGTTTGGGACTAAATTAAGCCCATTATTCGGATTTGCCAAAACTTCCAAATACAAAACCAACTTTAAATTAAGACTAATACCCAAATTGCTTGTAGCGTGTGTTATGGCACGTTTATTTGTAGGCATAAATTCGATAATAGTTATCTGTTAATTCGTCATTAAATTTACCAAGTGTTTCAATTTGTTGCTTTATCTTCAAGATGTCCTGAACTATTTCTGTATCGGAAGGAAAACTTATCCACTCGATTTCTTTATAAACTGTCCATCCAGGAACGATTGGATTAGTTAACATTCCTTCCATTGAGTTTGAATAAAAATCTAAATCGTATTGTTCATTTCCAGTTATGTTTAATAATCTGACCTCTTCATCATATATAAGCTTAACATAACACTTTTTAATAACGTCATAATTTTCAACAATTTTTTGAATTAATTTTACCCACTTGGAATTATTCATAAAGCTTCCAGTGTACTTTTCAAGAATTATTTTTTCAATTTTTTCAGATGTTATATTTTCCGTTTTCATTTTAGAAACATCATTTTTATCGTTGGTTGTTTTAAATGAGCCATAACACATTTATATGCGCAACGAAACTATCATAATACACCTAAATCAAGATGGCTTGGTATGATAAACCGTTATAATTCACTTTATCCAAATATAAAAAATAATAATCCTATAAAAGGTTTTTTTACTCGACCTGCTATTATTTTATCTTCTGAAAACCATACCACAGCTTCAAAAGATTACAATTTACAGTCAGAAGACTGTAATTGACTGTCATTTGCAGTAAACTGGTCGTTAGTTATAAAAATGTTAGAGACTTTACAAAAACTAACTGCAGATTGATTACAAATAACAACAGATTTACTACAACTAACTGCAAATTTACTTCAACTAATGGTAACTTCGCCTCAACTAATAGTGGCATACTTACAACTAATTTGATAATTCTTACAAATTACTGTATTTTAAATATTTCTAAACCCGTTGAGCATACCTGATTGGGTTATTGATTTTTTAGCTTTTGATAATCTCTAAAAAGCAGCAATGTTGTTTTTTAGCCCCGATAGAAGTGGAAATCCTTATAAGCCGGGGTTCGGCTTGTAAGATTACTTCACTGTACTTTTATTTTTATAGGAGTTCAGTGAACTTCGTTTGTAATGGAAAGCGGGAGTGAAGCTGTTATGAAAAACTACAACTGTGCTCCTAAAAAAAAACACCAGCCTTTCGACCGGTGTTCTTGTTTTAATTATTTAATCATGTACCAAATCCCATAATAGCTTTTTATCACCAACAATCCATAGGATATCGTCTTTTTCCAGAATAACATTCGATTCTGGGTTTAGGAAACGTTGTCCTCTTTTTTCGATGCCCACAATTACACCTTTTGTTTTTTCACGAAGCTTAGATTCTTTGATGCTTTTGCCATGAAAAACATGATTTTTTAATTCAATTTGGCGCAAAACAATATCTGGTTCTACTATTTCGGGAGACACATCCATTTCGTGACGGTCCAAATATTTTTTAAATTCCTGCACCTGTGCATCGGTTCCAATAACGCATATTTCATCACCAGGGAAAATGCGCTCGTTGGCATCGGGAATATGTATCATAACGTCACCACGTTTTATCGAAACAAGATTAATCCCCAAGTCTTCCCTTATTTGAAGTTTTTTCAAAGATTCTCCGGCTATATTGGATTCTGCCGCAATGTCAAAAGTGGCCATATGCCCATCCCA
The DNA here is from genome assembly GCA_963511475.1 of uncultured Flavobacterium sp. Lineage (GTDB taxonomy): Bacteria > Bacteroidota > Bacteroidia > Flavobacteriales > Flavobacteriaceae > Flavobacterium. Next base: position 24,484 of record CAUPJC010000026.1, on the reverse strand, counting down.
GGGTGTTAAATCACTTCTGCTTCTTTTAGCTTTGGCAATTTCTCTGTCGTTTAAATTGGCCAGAAAATGATTTTCAATTTTATGGTATTGAATGTGGAGTTTCTTTTGAAAAAGCAAATAAATAATAACTGCAATTATTAATGTAATCAAAGCAACTATAGGGGAGAAGAATATATTTAGTAATAAACCAATAAAGATAATTGACAGCACAATACGGATGAAGAACAGCATGGTTAATGGTCCGCGTGATTTGCGGTCCTGCATTAATTGTTCTACCTCATCAGTGGCTACTCTTCTAAAAGCAAGTGCCCATAAAAAAGGAGATACAATCGCTAATGTTATTAATGCTCCCATTGCATTTCCAAAATGATAATCTTCTACTAACGGCAGTATGAAACGAGAGGACAGCAGGATGACAGCAAGGATGATTACAATAAGTACAATAACTTGTATTAAAAAAGCATTAATTACTGTTTGCCATAAACTAACTGTTTTTATGGCTTGGGTACTGGCTGAGTAGCGTTCGATTCGTTTAGTCCATTTACGAGGTAAGCTATGCGCCAAATATTCTGAAAAAGGCAGCGAATATTTAATCATAAACGGAGTTGTAAATACGGTTACGGCCGAAACCGCAACTACTATTGGGTACAAAAAAGAATTGGTAGCTTTTAAAGTGACTCCCAAAGTCGCTATGATAAATGAGAATTCTCCGATCTGGGATAAACTCATTCCGGTTCGTATCGAATCTTTTAAGGGTTGTCCTGATAATATTGCGCCAAATGTAGAGCTGATGGATTGTCCAAAAATAGTTGCAACCGAAAGTATTACAACAGGAATAGCATGCTCGTACAATGCTTCAGGATTAATTAGCATTCCAACAGATACAAAAAAAACGGCTCCAAATAAATCCTTTACTGGTTTAACCAAATGTTCAATATGCTCAGCTTGTGTAGTTTCGGCTATAATAGATCCCATTATAAAAGCGCCTAAAGCTGGTGAGAAACCGGCATTTGCTGCTAAAATTACCATCATCAGGCAAAGTGCCAATGAAATAATAAGCAGCATTTCGTCTGTGAGCAGGTGTTTGGTTTTTTTGAGTAAGGTTGGGATAATGAAAATACCGCCCAAAAACCAAAGCACAAGGAAAAATACCAGTTTGAGCACAGACATTAAAAGTGCACTTCCAGAAAACTGATTGCTCACCGCTATTGTCGATAATAATACCATCATTAAAATAGCAATAATGTCTTGTACTATAAGTGAACCAATAACTATTCCGGCGAACTTTTGAGTTTTAACGCCCAGTTCGTCAAATGATTTTAAAATTATGGTCGTCGAGGATATAGAAAGAATTACGCCCAGAAATATACTGTCCATCGTTGGCCAGCCGAGCCATTGTCCTACGCTATACCCTATGAGACACATGCTTATAATTTGAATTCCGGCAGTGATTGACGCAGTACCGCCGACTTTCATCAGTTTTTTAAAGCTAAATTCCAGTCCCAGACTAAACAGCAAAATGATGATTCCAATTTCGGCCCAGACTTCCACACTTTTAATGTCTTTTACCGATGGAAAAAAATCAAAATGATTTCCTGCCAAAAAACCAGCAATCAGATAACCAAGTACTAACGGCTGTTTTAGTCTTTTAAAGATTAAAACTGCAATTCCTGCCGTCATTAGTATTAATCCTAAATCGGTTATTAATGGTTCAAGGTGTTGTGCTGTTTCTGATGATTCGGCTAATAGGCTCATGAAATTATGCTTTTATGTAAAATGTTATGATGAAAACACCATTAATGGCTAATTTACAAAAAAAGAAAATTTTTTATGGTTTGCTTTTTTCGATATTTAATTTATAACCACAAAAAAAAGCTATCCTAGAAAAGATAGCTTTTGATTAAGTATTTGATGTTTTATTAAATTCCCAAGAAATTGCTTGGCGTAATCTGCATTAACTCTGCTTTGATTTCATCCGAAATTTCTAAAGTTGCTATAAAAGCATGAATAGAATCTTTGGTTATGGCTTCGTTGGTTCTTGTCAAACCTTTCAAAGCTTCGTATGGATTTGGATACCCTTCACGACGTAAAATAGTTTGAATAGCTTCGGCTACAACTGCCCAGTTCTTCTCTAAATCTTCGTGGAATTTAGATTCGTTCAATAATAATTTGTTCAAACCTTTCAAAGTTGCTTCAAAAGAAATTATAGTATGTCCCATTGGCACACCAATATTTCTCAAAACGGTACTGTCTGTCAAATCACGCTGTAATCTTGAAACGGGTAATTTAGCCGATAGATGTTCGAAAATGGCATTAGCAATTCCTAAGTTTCCTTCAGAGTTTTCAAAATCAATCGGGTTTACTTTGTGAGGCATTGCAGATGATCCAATTTCTCCTGCTTTAATTTTTTGTTTGAAATATTCCATTGAAACATACGTCCAAATGTCTCTGTCTAGATCAATAATGATCGTGTTGATTCTTTTTAAAGCATCAAAAAAGGCTGCAAAATGATCGTAATGCTCGATTTGTGTTGTTGGGAAAGAATGGTGCAATCCTAAGTTTTCTTGAACAAATTTTGTTCCAAACTGTTTCCAGTCAATCTGCGGATACGCCACATGATGTGCGTTGTAATTTCCTGTAGCGCCGCCAAATTTGGCAGCAAAAGGAATGTTGAATAACAAACGCATTTGCTCTTCAATACGTTCTACAAATACAGCAATTTCTTTACCCAAACGAGTTGGAGACGCTGGCTGTCCGTGTGTGCGGGCCAACATAGGAATGGCTGCCCATTCTTGACTCAAATCTTTTAATTTGGATGTCAAAGCAATTAATGATGGCATATACACTTGTTCAAAAGCATCTTTAGTCGAAAGAGGAATCGCAGTATTGTTGATATCCTGAGAAGTTAGTCCAAAGTGGATAAACTCTTTATATTCGGATAAACCCAGTTTTTCAAAAGCGTCTTTGATGAAATACTCAACCGCTTTTACGTCGTGGTTGGTTACTTTTTCAGTTTCTTTAATCCAAAGTGCGTCCTCGGTAGAAAAGTTTTTATAAATGTTGCGTAAACTTTCAAATAAATTAGGGTTTACGTTTTTTAATTGTGGTAAAGGTGTTTCGCACAAAGTAATGAAATATTCGATTTCAATTAATACGCGGTATTTGATTAATGCTTCTTCTGAGAAAAAAGGAGCTAGCGATAATGTTTTATTTCTATAACGACCGTCGATTGGTGATATAGCATTCAATTCGTTTAGAGTAGTCATTTTTTGTTGTTTTTTCGAAAGGCACAAATATAAAGAGAATTTAGCGATTTGAGGTTACGAAATTTAAGGTTTGATAAAGAAATTAGTGATATTAAAAGGTTTAAGTTGTTTGGTTTTTTAAGTATGATATGTATGTACGATCCATTTCCTAATATTCTTTTTTTTAAAATCGAAAAGGCATCAGGTTTTAATAATTGAAAAAACTGTATATTTGTTTAATAAATAATACGAATTAATGAACAATGTAAAAAATATATTTAGCATTAAAGATCTTGAAAACCTCTCGGGAATTAAAGCACATACTATTAGGATTTGGGAAAAGCGATATAATGTTTTACTTCCAATGCGTACTGATACCAACATACGTTTATATTCTTTGGAAAGCCTTCAGAAATTATTGAATATTGTACTATTGCATGATTATGGTTATAAAATTTCTAAAATTTCTACCTTTACAGATGATAAAATAGTCGAAATGACACGTCAGATTGTTTCGAATAAAAATGCAAAAAACCACGCTATCAATGCTTTTAAGATGGCGATGATAAATTTTGATCACGGTCTTTTTTCTAACACTTACAATTGGTTGCTTGAAGAAAAATCTTTTAAAGAAATCTTTCATCAAGTGTTTGTTCCTTTGATGGAGGAAATTGGTTTGTTGTGGCAAACAGATACTATTACTCCTGCCCACGAGCATTTCATCAGTTGTTTGATAATAAAAAAAGTGCTAGTGAATATTGAAAAAGTGGAAGCTGTTGAGCCAATTAGTAAAGACAAAGTTTACGTATTGTCACTTCCTCTCAATGAAATTCATGAATTGGGATTAATGTATTTGCATTATGAGATTGTTTCAAAAGGATATAGAGTTATTTATTTGGGTGAAAGTATGCCGATAGAAAATTTGAAAGATTTAAAGAAACATTATGATTCAATTATTTTTCTATCCTATTTTACTGTCAAGCCTGAGAGAGATAATATTAATGATTATGTGGGTGTTATGGGTGCGGAATTACTGGGCGATGGCTCTCAAATTTGGTTGATCGGTAAGATGACCGAATATATTGATCAAACTTTAATTTCTCCCGAAATTAAAGTTTTTGATACCATTTCTGATTTAATCGGAAATATTTAATTTTTTTTGTTTAATCTTTTTATATATTTGTTGAACAAATGAAAAAAAGTATATCAGTTATAGGTTCTGGATTTTCTGCAATGGCTGCAGCTTGCTATTTGGCCAAAAGTGGTCATAAAGTAACAGTTTATGAAAAAAATGCTTCAATAGGAGGAAGGGCTAGGCAATTGAAAACCGAAGGTTTTACTTTTGATATGGGACCAAGCTGGTATTGGATGCCCGATGTTTTTGAACGTTTTTTTGCTGATTTTGACAAAAAAACAACTGATTATTATGAGCTTATAAAACTCTCACCAGCCTACCGTGTTTATTATGGTATTGACGATTTTATTGCTATTGCCGATAATTTGCCTCAAATTGTGGCTGATTTTGAAGCCATCGAAAAAGGCAGCGGTCAAATCTTAAAGGAATTTATGGCTGAGGCTAAAAGTAATTATGATATTGCAATAAAAGAATTAGTGTATCGTCCGGGTGTTTCTCCATTAGAATTGGTAACTTTAGAAACCGCTAAGAAAATTGGTCAGTTTTTTAGCAATATCAGTAAAGACATTCGAAAGAAATTCAAAAACGAAAGGCTCATTCACATACTGGAATTTCCTGTTTTGTTTCTTGGTGCAAAACCGTCGGACACGCCTTCTTTTTACAGCTTCATGAACTATGCAGACTTTGGTTTGGGTACTTGGCATCCTAAAACAGGAATGTTTGATGTCGTTATTGCTATGGAAAGTTTGGCTATAGAATTGGGCGTAATTTTTGTGACCAATGCCAATATTGAAAAAATTAACGTCGAAAATAAAATAGCCCGTTCAATTGTTGCTAATGGGAAAACAATTTCATCCGATATCATTTTGAGCGGTGCGGATTACCATCATACCGAAACTTTATTGGATAAAGAACATCGAGCTTATTCAGAAAATTATTGGGATAGCCGGGTTTTTGCTCCATCGTCATTATTGTTTTATGTGGGATTCAATAAAAAAATAAAAAATATTTCGCATCACGCTTTGTTCTTTGATGTCGATTTTGAACAGCATGCCAAAGATATTTATGATGAACCGCAATGGCCAAAGGAACCTTTGTTTTATGCTAATTTCCCATCGCTGACAGATAAAACTGCTGCTCCAGAAGGTATGGAATCTGGATTTTTTTTAGTGCCGTTGGCTCCTGGAATTATTGATACAGAGGATTTAAGGAATGAATATTTCGATAAAATTATAGAACGTTTCGAACTTTTAACCCAACAAGAAATCAAAAAAAGTATTATATTTAAGCAATCATTTTGTAAAAATGATTTTGTTTCAGAGTACAATTCATACAAGGGAAATGCTTACGGAATGGCAAATACGCTTTTGCAGACAGCTTTTTTGAGACCAAAACTCAAAAGTGCCAAAGTGAAAAATTTATATTTTACGGGACAATTAACAGTTCCTGGTCCGGGCGTTCCTCCAGCATTGATTTCCGGGAAACTGGTATCCGAATTAATAGATAAACAACTTTTTAAATCATAACATATGAAGCAATTATTTGATGACGTTTCCTTTAAGTGCAGTAGATTAGTCACCAAAAATTACAGTACTTCGTTTTCTATGGCAGTTTATATGTTGGCCCCCAGCATTCGCGATGCTATTTACAGTGTCTATGGATTTGTACGTTTTGCCGATGAGATTGTGGATTCTTTTCACGGTTATGACAAAGAAAATCTAATCACTGATTTTGAAGCGGAGTATTACAAAGCCATGAAATCGGGCATCAGTTTGAATCCGATTTTGAATTCCTTTCAGCACACGGTCAAGGAGTATAACATATCGGATGATATGATACAATCCTTTCTCAAAAGCATGAAGCTCGACTTAATCAAATCTGATTATCAAAGTAAAGAGGAATACAACCAATACATTTATGGCTCTGCAGATGTGGTAGGATTGATGTGTCTCAAAGTTTTTGTCAAAGGGGATGAAGCTAGATATAATCAGCTAAAAGACCAAGCGATGAGACTGGGTTCGGCTTTTCAAAAAGTAAATTTTCTGCGTGATTTAAAGGACGACAATTTACTGTTGAACCGTAATTATTTTCCCGGCGTTGATTTAAAATCGTTTGATGAAAATTCAAAAAAAGCAATTATTGAAGAAATCGAAGAAGATTTTAGAGTAGCCTATGAAGGAATCATCAAATTGCCTTTGGAAGCTAAATTTGGAGTTTATACGGCCTTTGTTTATTATAAAAAATTGCTCAAAAAACTTGCGAATACACCTTGTCACGAAATTGGAAATACAAGAATTCGGGTTTCCAATTATTCCAAAGCAGGATTGTTGGCGCAGTCTTTCGTATCTTATAAGCTGAAATTAGTATAAAAAGTAGTGAATAGTTATTAGTAATTATATTTGTGAGTATTCTAAAATGGAATAACTAATTGCTCTAAAACTATTGGTATAATTTCCTTCTAAATTTTGAATGAATTTATAATTTAAATATTGATTTAACACTAATCACTAATTGCTCAAATAATTTAATAAAAAAAGAATATGATTTCCTTTCTGATTTTTTTAGGCGTTTTTTTAATCATGGAATGTGTTACATGGCTTACACACAAGTATATCATGCATGGTCTTATGTGGTATTTTCACGCCGATCATCACCAGCCCAAATACGAGCATACATTCGAGCGCAACGACATATTTTTTGCGATTTTTGCAATTCCTAGTATCGTACTTTTTTATTTTGGCGTGCAAAACGGAATGAATTATCTGTTTTTTATTGGTCTTGGAATAACTGCTTACGGATTTTGTTATTTTATGATACACGACGTATTGATTCATCAGCGTTTTAAGTGGTTCAAAAAAACTAAAAATAAATATTTAGTTGGTTTGCGTAAGGCTCACAAAGTACATCACAAACATTTAGGGAAACAGCACGGTGAATGTTTCGGAATGCTGTTTGTGCCTTTCAAATATTATAAAATCTAATATGTCATTATACCTTTTTTTGAATATTGCTTCGTTCTTAATTCCGTTCCTGTACAGTTTCGAAAAAAGAATGAAATACATTAGGCGTTGGAAAGTCCTTTTCCCTTCTTTGATTCTAACGGCGTTATTTTTTATTATTTGGGATATTATTTTTACTCAAATGGGAGTTTGGAGTTTTAATCCAAGGTATCATGCTGGAATAGAATTTTTTGGTTTACCAATAGAGGAATGGCTTTTTTTTATCTGCATTCCGTATGCCAGTATATTTATTCATTTTTCTTTTCAGTATTTCTTTCCAAATACGGCTTTGAGCAATACTGCGGTAAAAAGAATTTATTGGTTTTTGATGGTTATTACGATTCCTATTGTTGCAATTAATTATGATAAATGGTACACTTTTATAAATCTTAGTTTGTTTGTAATTGTTATAACAATTGCTGTTTTTAAAGTAAAACAAATTCTCAATACCTATTTTATTACTTTTTTAATCATTTTGATTCCGTTTTTAATAGTTAACGGAATTCTTACGGGGAGTTTCATTGATGAACCGGTTGTTTTTTATAATGATAATGAGAATTTAGGCATTCGACTAGGAACCATACCTGTTGAAGATATTGGTTATGCTTTTACAATGTTGTTGATGAGTTTAATTTTGATGAAAATAATTGATAGAAAAAATGAAAGTATATAAAAAAGAAACGGTTCAATACGTCAATGCTTCGCTTGAGGAATGTTGGGCTTTTTTCTCGACTCCAAGCAATTTGCAAAAAATAACTCCAGAGACAATGGGGTTTCAAATCACTGATTTTGATAACCAATCGATGTATGCGGGGCAAATCATTCAATATAAGGTTTCGCCGCTTTTGGGTTTAAAATTAAATTGGGTCACTGAGATTACCAAAGTTAAAGACAAAGCCTATTTTATAGACGAACAGCGCTTTGGACCCTATAGTTTTTGGCATCATAAACACTTTTTTGAAGCAACGCCAAACGGTGTAAAAATGACCGATGTGGTGCATTATGCACTGCCTTTTGGTTTTTTGGGACGGATTATGAATGGATTACTGGTGAAGAATAAACTGAAAGAAATCTTTGATTATCGTTGTGTAAAAGTGGATCAACTTTTCAATTCAAAATAATGGCAAAAGAGCAAGTGTCTATTTTTTGGTTCCGACGAGATTTGCGTCTCGAAGATAATGTGGCGCTGTATCATGCTCTGCAATCCAAATATCCTGTAATTCCGTTGTTTATTTTCGATACGGATATTTTGAATAGTTTACCAAAAAACGATGCCCGTGTTTCTTTTATACACGAATCGCTTAGTAAAATAAACGCACAATTAAATGATCTTGGCAGTTCACTTTTAATAAAAAACGGAACAACAAAAGCGGTATGGGAATCACTTTTTAAAGAATTTACCATTTCGGAAGTATTCTTCAATAAAGATTATGAACCCTATGCTATTAAGAGAGATTTAGCCATTTCAGAATTGGCAAAAGATAATAATGCGCTTTGTTTTTCTTATAAAGACCAAGTCGTTTTTGAAGAACTCGAAATCACAAAAGCCGATGGTTTGCCTTATACCATTTACACACCGTACAAAAATAAGTGGTTGGAAAAATACAAATCCTTGGCGCCGCTTGTGGAATACGATACCAAAAGTTACTTTTCTAATTTTTATAGAAGCAATTTTGATTTCCCGTCTTTACAACAAATAGGTTTTGAACAAAGTGATATAATAGTAATTCCGCATAATCTTACTCAAATTTCCAATTACCATGAAACCCGAGATTTTCCTGCTGTAGACAGCACTTCGTATTTGTCTCCTCATTTGCGTTTTGGAACTGTGAGCATTCGTAAATTAGTCAATTGGGCGGTTCGTAAAAACGATGTTTTTTTGAGCGAATTGATATGGAGAGAATTCTTTATGCAAATTCTATTTAGTTTCCCTAAAGTGATCAGCAATAATTTCAAATCGGCTTATGATGGCATCGAGTGGCGCAACAATGAAGAAGATTTCAAGCGTTGGTGTACAGGAACTACAGGTTATCCCATGGTCGATGCTGGAATGCGTCAGCTCAACAAAACGGGCTATATGCACAATAGAGTTCGTATGGTAGTGGCGAGTTTTTTGTGCAAGCACTTACTGATCAATTGGCAGTGGGGCGAAGCTTATTTTGCCGAAAAACTGTTGGATTATGATTTATCTGCCAATGTGGGTAACTGGCAATGGGCTGCAGGAACGGGCTGCGATGCGGCGCCTTATTTTAGGGTTTTTAATCCTGATATCCAGCTCAAAAAATTTGACGAAAAAGGAATTTATATTCGCAAATGGATTACTGAATTTGATTTGGGCTACGGACAGCCAATTATAGATCATGCATTTGCCAGAGACAGAGCTATAGCAACATATAAAGCAGGGATTTTAAAATGATCTATTGATTTAGGCAACCAAATTTTATATAGTAAGGCTGTATTTTTGAAGTTTAGAATTACTAAAACGTACATTTTTTATTTAAGTAACTATGCATTTCCATCATTACTATCAATGGCAAGACTATAGGAAAAACAATAATTGTTAGCAATAGTTGCATATCCCAGCCATCTTCATTTTTTGCTTTACTATATGCAAATCCTAATGCTACAAAATAAGTGAAAATAAAATATAAGGTTACTAACATAATTTTGAATTTAATTATTTATAAAGTATCTGTATGGTATTCTATTCGTAATAACAATTTGGTATGTCTTTTAATTTTACCTCGTTAAAGTTACGAAAATAATCGATTAAATGTGTTTTTATTTTATTTTTATAAGTAATTACTTTTTTAAAAACGTATCGCATTTTTTACTTTATTTATTTTTTAGGAGAATCATTTTTAGCTTATTGTGGGTTCAAAATAGCTTGTGGGTAATTGGTAACTATAGTTGTGTGTTCGGAGTGATTCTTCTGATTTATTCAAGCCTATATATCAAGTGAAATTGCATCGTTTCTTGCATGGACATGCGCAAAGTCATTGTTAGGAAATATGTAAACTCAATATCAAGAGTAACTCTTTCCTTTTTGAAAATAAAAATTATGTCATTTTCCATGAAGGTATTAGGTGAGGAATTACTTCACTAGGGATTTATTTCGATAGGAGTTAAGTGAATTTCATTTGAAATAAGCAGTTGAAGTAGCATGGATTGTTCGACAGCATTTGAGAAAGTGGGTGAGTGGTTAGTAAGCGATACTGTAGACAGCCCTTACTCTAAATTATTTTAAAAATTGGTGCTTATTTTGAATCAAAGGAGAAAATTATCGAATCAACTTATTGAGCATTCCCTTAAAAATGAACCCGTGAAAAGGCAAAACAGAATACCAATACAATTTTCCCCAAATGCCTTCGGGTCTAAAAGTTGCCGATTGGTATAAAGTGTTGTTGATGATTTTGAATTCAAGCCAGGCTTCGCCAGGTAGTTTCATTTCGGCATAGAGAATGAGTTTGCCTTCGTCTTTGTTGGCATACAAAACCCGCCAAAAGTCTAATGCGTCACCAGCGTGAATGTCGTGTTTATTGGTGCGTCCTCTTCGAGAACCGACACCACCAAAAAGTTTATCAATAAATCCGCGTAACTCCCACAGCCAATCGCCGTAATACCAACCGGTTTCACCGCCAATGGACCAAATTTGATTAATGGTAAAAGCTCGGTCTTGGATTTCCATTTTTCTTCGGTCGATAAAGCAGTTTTTCTTGGGTACTTTGAGATAGTCGCTTACGTTGCCTACAAATTGACCACTAATCATAGCGTCTTTCCAGCTTGAAGCAATAGTGTCATTGTCAATTTTTACTAAAGCTTTCGAAAGTGCCAGTTCATAGGGCATTGGGTTAATTTGCAAAATCGAATTAATGCTGTTGTCTCTACAAATAACTTCGACTTTCATACTACTAACCAATGCCGATGCTAATTTATAGGAGGTTGATGTTACAAAGTACAGCCAGTAGGACGATAATTTGGGTGTCATTACGGGTATGGTGTAAATATACCTTTTGAGATGAATGGCTTTGGCAAAGCCCAAAAGCATTTCTTTGTAAGTGAGAATATCGGGACCACCAATGTCAAAGCTTTGATTATAAGTTAATGGGTTCAAGAGTGATTTTGTCAAAAATTCCAAAACATCGGCGATGGCTATGGGTTGGCACTTGGTATTGAGCCATTTTGGAGTAACCATTATAGGTAACTTTTGAACTAGATCCCGAATGATTTCAAAAGATGCACTACCGGAACCTACTATGATTCCGGCTCTCAATGTAGTGGTGGCAAAGGTTCCCGTATTCAAAACATCTTCTACGGCTTTTCGTGACGAAAGGTGTTTAGAAAGCGACTGGTCATTTACAATGCCGCTTAAATAAATGACTTGTTTGGCATTTGTCTGATTGATTTGTTCTACAAAATGTAAAGCCGAAATATGTTCCAATTCATCATAATTGCTAGCCGATCCTGACATGGAATGAATTAAATAATAAGCGGCATCTATGTCTTTTGGTATGTTTTCTAAAGTGTCTTTTTTTAAGAAATCAACTTCTATGACTTTTACATTTTTTTCAAATTCTTTTGGACAGAAAAAACGCTGTTTGTCCCGAACGCAGCAAATAACATCGTGACCTTGTTCTACCAAAATAGGTAAAAGTCGTTTGCCTACATAACCCGTTGCTCCTGTTAAAAGAATTTTCATAGTATTACAATTTAAAACTTACGATTCCGTAATCCATTTCAAAAACTTGACCCGAAATAGATTTGGCATTTTCGGAGATTAAATAATTCGCCATTTCGGCAACTTCATTGGGTTTTAAGTAACTTTTCATTGGGTGGCGTTCCATCATGTTTTCTTTCATGCGATCGTTTCTAAGGATATTTGCCGAAAGCGAAGTTTCGGTGATAGTAGGAGCAATGGCATTTACGCGAACTACCGAAGCCAATTCGGCACCAAGGGATTTGACCAATCCTTCAATTCCCGCTTTAGCGGTAGCGATACTGGCGTGAAAAGGCATTCCTAATTTGGCGGCAACAGTGCTGAATAACACAATTGACGGATTATTCCCTTTTTTTAAGGCAGGCAAATATTTCTGAATCGCTTTTACAGCGCCAATTACGTTGATTTCAAAATCATTTCTAAAATCGTCCAGATTCAAACTTAAAATGGGTTTTAATGTAATCGAACCAGGACAATAGATAAGAACATCTACCGCTTCAATTTCGGGTAAATCATCTTTAAGAATCGAAATTGGGTAATGAATTAAGTTAGGATGTGAGATATCAGGAGCTGTTCGGCTGATGTTATATACTTTATTGTTTTCCAATTGCTGCAACAGGATTGCGCTTCCAATTCCTTTGCTTCCGCCAATGATTACTATGTTTTGCATATTTTTTCTTGAATTATCTTTTTGAGATTTTATTGTTATTGATTTGTCTTTGTCTCGAACATTTGAATCGGCCTTCTTGAAAGTTTCTTAATTTTTCATGTTTTGTCTTTCGGCCTTGCACACGTTCGCGCCACATTTTGAAACTTGACGGCTTCATTTCGGCACGCATAAGGTTAATAACTTCTTGTTCTTTTAAACCAAACTGTAGCTGAATTGCATCAAAAGTGGTGCGGTCTTCCCAAGCCATTTCTATTATTCGGTCTATTTCTATTGGTGTTAGTGTAATTTGTAAATTCATCTTATACAATTTTTGGTATTAGTCACTATCTCCGACATCGGCCATAGTGTGTAATTTTAAGATTCTGTTATTTTCTTCTTTCACTAGTGGATTCTTTTTCATATTCCACAAAAAATCGCTTGCATATTTTCTAGTTCGGTCTACATTAACTATTGGTTTGGGATAATCTACTCCGAAATCAAAATTGCTAAATTTTTGGTCCAAAAAAGTCATTTTAGAAGGATTGTGAACAAATGGAATAGGCAGATTTTGTAACTCCGGAACCCATTTTTTTATAAACTCTCCATTAGGATCATGCTCTAAACTATTTTTTAATGGATTGTAAATACGTAACATATTAATTCCAGTTTCACCCGCTTGCATCTGCAGTTGCGGATAATGAATTCCGGGTTCAAAATCCAGAAACATTTGAGACAAATGCTGCGTTGCTTCTTGCCAAGGCTGCCATAAATTATGGGTAAAAAAGGAAACAACCATGGCTCGCATTCTGAAATTCAAATAACCGGTTTGGCTCAGGCATCGCATACAAGCATCTATTATTGGGAATCCTGTTTGTCCTGTTTGCCAAGCTTGAATGTAAGAATGATTTATTTTCTTTTTCAAAGTATGGTATCCTTTATTTACGCTTTCAAATTCCATGATTTCTTCCATTTCAAATTTTTGAATAAAATGGGCTTGCCACGTTAATCTTGAGACAAACGAGTCGATTTGGTTTTTGTTATTACTGATCAATCGAAAATTGGCGGCCTGCTGTAATACTTGTCTTGAGGATAAATTACCCCAAGCAATATAAGGAGATAAGCGACTACAGCTTTTTCTTGCTAATAATGGTTTTGAAATATTCCTATTGTAATCTTGATAACGATTGGCAAAAAAACTTTCCATATACTTATTGCCCATACTAGTTCCTCCTTTTTGAAAAACATCATTTGGAATGGTTTCTAATGAAACGGTATCAAAATTATTTTCTAAAAATTGGATACTTTCGATAGATAAGAAATTCTGAGTAGACGCTTCAAAAGGAAATTGTTTTGAATTCATGTAATCTTCCCAAAGTTTTACCCAGTTTTTTCTATTTTCTAATGCTCTAAAAATGCCGTTATTGATGTTTTCTTTCCAATTGATAAAATTGTTTTTGCAAAAGCGTTTAAAGGATTTGTCTCTTTCGTAAGTGGTTTTTATGCCAGTTTCCTGATGTGAAAATACAGTGTCAATGTTGTAAATTTCTTGGATGGAATTGATAATTGAAATTACTTCGCCCGAAATGCTTAAAACTTTTGTATTTAAAGGGACAAGCTGCTGGTTGATGTCTTTAATAGATTGTTTAATAAAGTCCCAATGTCTTTCGCTGTAATGGCCATCATTTTGTAATGAGTTTTCAAAAACATACAATAACAAGGTTGGTTTATTGGACTGAATGGCATTGAAAATGGCTTCGTTATCTTGCAAACGGAGATCTCTTTTGAACCAAACAATATTGATATGACTTTTATAAGTGTTCATTTTTTGCTAATTGCTTTTATTTCTCCTGCATCTTTCACTGCAATATTTCACATCATCCCAAACGGGCGACCATTTTTTACGCCAATTGAAGGGACGTTTACACACCAAACATATTTTAGACGGTAATTCTGATTTCTTCAAATCGCTACTCGTATTTTTTATATTGATTCACTATAATATTGGCTTTCAAATCAAATAATAAATTGTATAAACCAAAAAAGGTTCGGTTCATATAGATAAAATGTTTGGAACCACGATTGCCGTTCATTTTTTTTAAGTTGGTATCTTTTGAAAATCGCTCTCCAAGCTGTGCAATATTTCCAAAGAATTCTGCATCCGAAAAATCAAATGTTTCTCCTTGAAATGGTTGGGTAAAAAGTGATAATAAATCATAAAACATTTGAGTGAAATAAGCAATCTCTTCGGCAGAATCATCTGGTCTTAGAATTTCTAATTCAAAAAGTTTCTTGTTGAACAATTGCGTGTTGTCAAGTATTTTTGGGTCTACCAATTCAAAGTAAGGAATGTAAAAATCATTCGGGATTTTTTTCATGCAACCAAAATCCAATGCAACCAATTGATGGTTTTCGTTAACCAAAAAATTACCAGGATGAGGGTCGGCATGTACTTTCTTCAAAATGTGAATTTGGTACATGTAAAAATCCCATAAAGCTTGCCCCAATTGATTTCCCAGCTCGTTATTTTTATTTTTAGCTGTGAATTCAGAAAGATGAATCCCTGTCATCCAGTCCATGGTAATGATTTTTTCGGAGGAGAATTCAGGGTAATATTCCGGAAAAACTAAATACTCAATTTTTTTGCAGGCAGCAACCACTTCTTGACTTTGTTCTAGTTCGAGCAGATAATTGGTTTCTTCAATCAATTTATCTTCTACTTCCTTAAAATATTTATCGGAGTCTTTTCCCTGTAAATTAAACATTCTGATGGCAATGGGTTTTACCAAAGCTAAATCCGATGAAATACTATTGGCAACGCCCGGATATTGAATTTTTACCGCTAGTTTTTTGCCATTTTTCATAGCAATATGCACCTGACCAATACTGGCTGCGTTTACAGAATTAGCATTGAATTCGTCAAAAACTTCATAAGGCGTTTTTCCTAGGTTGGTTTTAAAGGTTTTCAAAACCAATGGAGCCGAAAGTGGAGGGACCGAAAACTGTGATAACGAAAATTTCTCAACATAGGCTTGTGGCAGGAAACTTTTGTCCATACTCAGCATTTGTGCAACTTTGAGAGCACTTCCTTTTAAACTCTTTAACCCATCATAAATATCTTCTGCATTATTTTCGTTAAGCTTGTCACGGGTCAAATCAGAATTGACCATTTTTTCTCCGTAATATTTCAAGTAATTTACACCTACTTTGGCACCGGTTTGTACTAGTTTTGAAGCTCTTTCGATTTTGGAAGTTGGGATATAGTCTATTGTTTTCATTATTTGTTGTTTATTTTTTCTTTGAAAATGAATTTCCCAAAATCAATCAGGCTGTCAATTGGTTTGATATCTATTAATTCGAAAGAAACTTTCACTGATTTTTCGATGTAGATATCCGTTTTCTCAAACGAAGGAGAAGCATCTTCCATCCAAAATTTAATCGTTAATAGAAATTGAATCCAAAACGATTCGGTTAATACTTTTTCTTGGGATTGCTGTAGTTTTTCAATTTTAATTCGGAAATCATCTGTGATTATCTCGGAGATGTAGTCTTTGAATTTATTTCTAAACTCGGACAAAATCATTAGGTTTTTCAGTTGATTTTGATGCTGTTTCAAAGTCATCACAACGTAGCTTCTATTTGCAGTAATTAATTCAAAAAAAGTGAAATAAAAGCTCAAGAGTTTGCTCTTCATGTCGTAACTTTCATAATTATCATCTTTCTTCAAAAGCTCAATTGTTTTGTCAAAAAAGATATTGAATATTTCCTTTTCGATACTTTCTAGCGTACCAAAAAAGGAATAGAATTCAGATTCTGTAAAACCATTCACTTTGGAAAAATGGAATACAGATTTCGGTTTTTCATTATGTTCTAAAGTATAATTCATATACATTGACACAAGGAGTTCTTTGGATAAAGTTATTTTTTTAGTTGCCATGTTTTTAAGTTTTATTTTTATATAAAGGTAGTGATGTTTAACGTATTTTTAATAATGTTAAACAAAATATTAACTTATATTTGTATAGTTATAATTGATTGCCCCTAATTTATAAAGTAATGGAAAAGAATGTTTTGATAACAGGCGGTACTGGTTTTATTGGAAGGTATCTTACCGAAGAATTAGTGAAAAGAGGCTATACAGTTTCAATACTTACCAGAAACAGTAAACCAAATATAGAAAATGTATCCTATTATATTTGGGATGCTGATACACAAAGTATTGAGGAATCATCGGTTAGTAAAGCCGATTATATTATCCATTTAGCTGGTGAAAATATTGCTGAAGAAAAGTGGACTTCCAAACGAAAAGTTGCAATTCAAGACAGCCGGACACAATCTGCGCAATTGATTTATGATACTTTAAAAAAACTGAATAAAAGAGTTGATGCGTTTGTATCTGCTTCAGGGATTGGGTATTATGGATCGGTTAATGGTGAAGGTATCTGTACCGAAAGTACTTTGCCAGCCAATGATTTTGTAGGTACTGTTTGTCAGGAATGGGAAAAATCGGCCGATTTGATGGTGGGGTTGGGCATTCGCACTGTAAAAATCCGCACTGGTTTGGTCTTGGGGAAAAACGAAGGAATATTAAAAAAACTAAGCCCAATTTTTAAAAGGGGTTTTGGCAGTGTATTGGGTTCGGGAAATCAGTATATGCCTTGGATTCATGTACATGATTTATGCATGATGTATATTGAAGCTATTGAAAATAAAAAAATGACTGGTTCTTATAATGCTACGATTAATGATAGTACTACAAATTTAATTTTCTCTAAAGAATTAGCGAATTCTTATGGTTTTTCGATTTGGCTTCCCAATGTCCCAGGTTTTTTAATCCGACTGGCGCTAGGAGAAAGGGCATCACTGCTTTTGACGGGAAGAAGAGTTTCGTCGGATAAAGTTAAAAAACTGGGATTTAGATTTCAATTTAAAAATCTGGCAAAGGCTTTGAAAAACTGTGTACAATAAAGGTTGAAAAAGGTTGAACTTTTTTATAGTGCTAAAAATCAAAATATTAACTCTTTTGGCCTGATGGTAATGAAAATTCTTGTAAGCCGAGGTTCGGCTTACAAGATTACTTCGTCAGTTCGAGCGATAGCGAATAGGCACAACAAATGTTTCTGCTCCAAAAACTAATCCAATTCAAGCTTTATATTGTATTTTTTTAGTCCTTCCAGCGTTTCTTTTGAAGTGTAATTAAACTCTTCTTCGTGTAACTCGCGTTCTTTTTTCAGTGCGATTTGTTTTAATGAATTACAAAAACGTTTTACATCTTCAAAATTAGACAGAATTAAACCAGGAACGGGTACGCTGTTGCCTTCGTCATCTTTGGCAACCATCGTGAAATAGGAGGAATTACAATGTTTTTTTATGCCGGTTTGAATGTTTTCGGCTTCTACTCGAATGCCAACAACCATCGAACTTTTTCCAACATAGTTTACAGAAGCTTTCATCGTCACAAGTTCACCCACTTCAATTGGTTTTAAAAAATTTACAGTATCAACCGAAGCTGTTACACAATAATTTCCGGAAAATTTGGAACCGCAGGCAAATGCTATTTGATCTAAAAGTGATAAAATATATCCTCCGTGAATTTTTCCGCTAAAATTGGTATGTGAGGGAAGCATTAATACTGATATGCTGACATGAGATGAAGATACTGTTTTGTAAATTTTGTCCATTTATTTAATTTTGATTGAAAGGGGATTTTTCCTTTTGTATTGTTTTAATGAAATATCTGGTTTCTCCCCACCAGACAAAGGTTCTGTATTTTTCAACATAAGTAAGTTTGACATATTGTCCCTGCAAGGTTTTCATTTTTTCGATTACCTCTTTGTCGCTATCCAATACTGAAAACTTGAAAATCTGTGCTCCAGAGATTCCTTGACTCAATTCTCCTTCCCATGTTTTTATGATAACACCTTTATGACTTAATCGGATCAATTCTCCAGAGCGGATGCCTTCGCTAACGGTTACATAATAGATAAATGCAAAATAACATAGGAATCCAATGCCGATTAATGCTACAATTATTGCTACAATTTTTTTCATGTTAAAATTAATTTAAAAGTGAATTTTCGTCAGTTTCGGCTCTTTTTAGAATGCTTTCTGGAAGTGCTTTTTTAGCTTTGGCACCCATTTTTTTTAGTTTTTCGACGCTTGTGATGAGGTTTCCTTTTCCTTCCACGAGTTTGTTCATGGCGCCTTGATATTCGACTTTGCTTTCTTCGATTTTTTTACCAATTTTGATTAAATCGGCAACAAAGCCTTCAAATTTATCGTATAAAGCACCTGCTTGCCTTGCTATTTCAAATGCATTTTCCTGTTGTTTTTGGTTTGCCCACATGCTGTCAATCGTGCGTAAGGTTGCCAGTAGGGTAGAAGGAGTTACAATTACAATATTTTTTTCAAAAGCTTTGTTGTATAGGGTTTGGTCTTCGTTTAGTGCCATTGCAAAAGCTGGTTCCATAGGTATAAAAAGTAAAACAAAGTCAGGGCTTTCTATCTGATATAGATCATGATAATTTTTTCCTCCTAATTGATCTACATGGTTTTTTATCGAATTGACATGTTCTCTTAAAAAGGTTTTCTTTAAAATCTCATCTTCCTCGTTAATAAATTTTTCATAGGCAGTTAAGGAAACTTTAGAATCGACAATCATCTTTTTGCCATCAGGAAGATTGATAACAACGTCAGGGAAAACACGATTGCCTTCTTCTGTGGTATGACTTTGCTGTACATGGTATTCTCTGTCTTTTTCTAGCCCCGATTTTTCGAGCACACGTTCTAGTACCAGTTCGCCCCAGTTACCTTGCATCTTGCTATCGCCTTTTAGTGCTTTAGTCAAATTTAGGGTTTCTTTACTCATTTGAGCATTCATTTCGCTCAAGCCAAGTATCTGCTGGCGCAAAGCGGCATGATAGTCAATACTTTCTTTGTGGGTGTCTTCGACTTTCTTTTCGAATAACTGAATTTTATCTTGTAAGGGAGTCAAGATATTTTTCATGTTTTCTTTGTTCTGCTCGGTAAATTTATTCGATTTTTCGTCTAATATTTTATTGGCAAGATTCTCAAATTCTTTGGTGAATTTCTCTTGAAGTTTTTCGACTTCGTCTTTTTGTTCCTTGTTGCGTTCCCAAAGATTTTCAAAATCGACTTCTTTTTTTGAAAGCTGAATTGCTAAACTATCTTTCTCGTTCCGAATATTTTCTTTTTCAGAATTGGATAATTCCAGTTGTTTTTCGAATGCATTTTTATCCAATTGAAATTGTTCTTTCTGTTGGTTTAATTGAGAATTCAGAGCTATTAATTTTTCTTCCAGACTTACTTTTTCCGATTGAAATTGAGCAGAAAACAGGAGTTTCCCAATAAAAACGCCAATTGCAAGCGCGATAATAAAAACCACTAATAAAGGAAGAATAGTTAACATAGATATTTCTTTTTTTTAAAATGTAAAAGTACGCATTAATACGTAGTACTTAATTTTAAAAAATGAAATTTTACGAATTATTAAAAATCCAATGCTAAATCAACAATTTCAATTTTTTTTATATCATCACGCAACCATTTTAGAAATGAGCCATCTTACTAGTATATAAATTAATTAAAAAGTAAATATGAAACGTTTTATTTTAATAGCACTAATGGCTCTTAGTTTTTATTCCTGTACGGATTCTATTGATAATGATGCTACCCAAAATTGTGGGGATGTTAGAAATGTTGCTCATGAGAGCTTTAATTATTGCAGTCAGGCAAAAGAGAATCCAACGAAGCCTATTTATGTACTTATAAACTCAAATGAAGAATTGCAAAAGCATTTTACCGCTTGTACATCTTCTAATCCTTTGCCAGATTTTACCCAAAAAAGGATATTAGGACTTTTGGCAGGGCCAAAACCAACAGGAGGTTTTACTATAAAAATTCAATCTATTATTGAGAATGATTGTCAAATTTTAGTAGAGTATTCTGAAAAAGCCCCTGCCACTGGAGATGACGTAACTCAGGCGGTTAGTTACCCTGCGGATTATGTAGTGCTTCCAAAATCGAATAAGCCTATTTTGTTTTCAAAAGTGACTGAAGCTGTTGATTATGCTGTTGTTGGGACTTATGTTGCAAATCCAGCTACTACGCAATGTGCTGGAGATTGCAATACGTTTTATAAAATTGAAAATTACAAAGTAATCAAATATCCAAAAATGGGTAATTTTCCTATAGAGTTTAATAAGACAGATTATAAATCATTAGTTTATAGAGATGATTATGCTGGTTTTCTTTTAAAAGTTCCAACAGAAATTAAAAATTTAAAAGGACAGACTAAAACTTATGGAACACCAGGAACTGATGATCATAGCGGTGTTTATTTTGAGTTGAGTCAAGCAGGTGTAGTAACTAAAATTTATTTAGATACACAAAATACCACAGATCAAACTACAGATGTAGTTGCATTCAAGAAGGTGATTCAGGATAAAGTAGCTTTATTAAAAACTAAGTCTTAATAAATTGATTTAGTATTGATCTTTTTATTAAAAAAAGATATTTTAAAATAAACATAGCATCATTTTGTTATTAAACAGAATGATGTTATTTTTATTATTCACAATAGCTTTTAGACAAGCAATGAACCAAATAATTACCAGTGTATGAGGAAAATATTTTTTGTTTTTTTTATATTTTTTACAGTCTCTTCTTGTACTTACGAGGATACAAGTTTTAACAAAAAATCTAAAAAAGAACTCATGGAAAGCTGGGCTTGGAAAATTTTTATTTTTACAGACGAAGGTGAGGCTTTGCCTAGACAGTCAGCTTTAAGTAATTTTAATGATATCACTAGAGGGAAGACTATTTTTGTAGAAGATATTTGGAAAATGAATCTAAAAGATGATTTGTTTTTAAAACATCATGAAGTAGCGTTAGAAGATGAAACTGATTATGGAAATATCGAAATAGCCAAGAAAAAATAATAAACCAACACCAAAATTCTTGAAAGAGAACTTAGACCAGTATATTAGGAAATGTGCCGATAATGACCGGGAAGCACAACTGAAAATCTATCAGTTGTTTTCTCCTGTGCTTTATGGTCTGTGCTTAAAATATATGCGGAATGAAGATGATGCCAAAGATGTTTTTCAGGAAGCCTTTTTAATTGCTTTTCAAAAAATGGAACAATACAAATTTGAAGGAAGTTTTGAAGGTTGGATCAAGCGTATTTTTATCAATAAATTGTTAGAAACATTAAAGAAAAAGAAAAAAGGAGTTTTGTTTTTGGATGTTTTTGAAACTGATATTGCTGAAGAAGAAGAATTACAATTAGAACCCATTGAACAGGAAAAATTATTAGAATATATTCAAGAATTACCAGATCAATACCGAATGGTTTTTAATTTATATGTTTTCGAAAAAATGAAACATAAAGAGATTGCTGCATTACTTGGAATAAGTGAGGGCACATCCAAATCAAATTTAAATCGGGCTAAGAGTATTTTGAAAAAAAAAATATTGATGATCGTAAATTCTAAAACAGCATAAAATTGAAATTTTGTCGAGGTAAAATAAATAAAGACCAGATTGATTTCAAAAAAAATAATGATGCATGAAAAATAAAGAAGCAAAATCTATTTTTTCTTCATTGGATAACTTTTCAAGTAATCCGCCGCCCGAGTTATGGGCAAATATTGAAGCTCAATTAGATAAACCCAAAAAGAAAAAACGCCCCATTATTTGGTGGTGGGCAGCTGCATGTTTAGTAGCAGGACTTTCTTTGCCAACTATTTGGTATGTTAATTTTAATCAAGGGAATAATCAGGAGTTAATTATAGAAAATGATGCGAATGGGGTTGTTTTGCAAAATAACTCAAAAGAAGACAGAAATGTAAATACGAATGCAGGTGAAAACGAAAGCGCTAATAGGAAAGCATCTGCAGATGAAAAAGGAAATAGCGCAAGTGAGGCAAAGAATTATAATTTGAATAATAAAGAAGCCAGCATTTCTTTAACTAATGCTAATTCAGTAGCAGTTACAATAATTCCTACAGTTTCTTCTGAGGTGAAAAAATCTAAAGGTTTTAAAAATTCAAATGGAAAAAATAATAATCAGTTAATTGCAGAGGGCAACGATAAATCACAATTGGCTGTAATTGCTGTCAACAAAAAAGCAAATGTTAACAGTTTTAATAAAGCTTCAGTTGTAGGTTTTAACAGTTTTTCTTCAAAAAACAGTTTAAACGGAAATACAAAACCGATTGCAAGTTCTGAAAATAGTTCAGTTTCTGAATCGAAACAAGACAAGGAAAGTGATATAATTACAAAATCTAAACCAGCGGTGACCAATGAAAATTCCGGGGTTTCTAGATTCAACAGTAATAAAGCAATTGCCGAAAATACGAATGCTAAAGATTCA
The DNA here is from genome assembly GCA_963511475.1 of uncultured Flavobacterium sp. Classification (GTDB taxonomy): domain Bacteria; phylum Bacteroidota; class Bacteroidia; order Flavobacteriales; family Flavobacteriaceae; genus Flavobacterium. The sequence goes on along the minus strand of CAUPJC010000026.1, from coordinate 1,346 downwards.
GCTAGTGTAATTAAAAAGGAAGTAGCTCAATTAGAGAATGCTTTGGCCGAATTGGATAAAGATAAAACTAAGAAAAAAAACAAGCCCGAAGTAATTGATAAATGGTCCCTTCAGGTTTTTGCAGGAGTTATGGGATCTGAAAATTTCAATAATGAAAAAGAGTTGGGGAATACTGTCGCTTCCATGCAGTCTAATGGTTATGGAGTGAAGACAAACTATAAATTGAACAAAAAATGGGCAGTAAGTTCAGGTTTCAAAATCAATGAGCTTGGACAAAAAATCAATGGAGTCGCTTATTATGAGAGAGGAAGTATGTTAAGTTTTACTTCTGGGATACTGCCTAACAATAATATATTGCAGGACAGCCCTTCTAAAAATAATAATGTACTTTTTGTTTCCAATAATGAAAATTATTTGTTCTCACCAAATTCTAAGAGCAGTGCAGGATTTGAAACAGGAAATGTAACTCAGAATTTAAAATATTTTGAGTTGCCAGTGGAGGTTTCTTACGCTCTTTTAAGCAAAAAGAAAACCAGTATCAGTATGAATACCGGAGGTTTTGTAGGCAGGTTGATTTCCAATGAAGTGTTACTGAATGGAAGTTCTATTGGAGAAAATAAAAATGTAAATGAATTTGTTTACGGAACCTTATTGAGCAGTACTTTACAATATGAATTCTATAAAAAAACCAAATTTTTTATAGAACCTGGAATGAATTACTACATCAACCCATTGGAAAACCAATCATTCAATCAGTTTCAATGGATGTTTAATGTAGGTCTGAATGTTTCGTTTTAATTTTTGAAGACACTACACTATCTGCAATATTATTTACTTTAAAATCAATGGGAATACCTAATTATTCATCCAATTTCTGATTCCCACGGTCTATATGATTATCCGGATTTGAATTTGGATAGCGGTTTGGTGTTATGTCGGAATTTCTGTCTCTGTTTTCGGTTGTTTTTTTTACGTCTTCTTCAGTAGAAACACCACGGTTTAAATTCTCGTTTTCATCTGAAGCGTTTGCCAAAGTTCCGTCGGCATTTCGTGTTCTTTGTACTGTTTTTTCATTTCCATGTGTATCAATTTCTATTTCTTCTTTAAGTTTTGATATTTCTGGATTCGAGTTTTTATCAGCACATTCAGAATCAGAATTTTGTTTGTTATTGATTTTTTTAGAACCTAAATTATTACTTTCCATATCTTTAATCAAAAGAATTCCTCGAGGCTCTGCCTCGGGGTCATGCGCAAAGATTAGTATATTTGTTTGATGAGTGAACATATTTTCAAACGGCATAATAAAAGCTTATTGCTTTATCATTTGGTTTGTCCGATAAAATATC